>JBCCRO010000095.1:0-1943 GCA_039201605.1 Actinomycetota bacterium | reverse complement strand
CTCGCCGTGGCCGCCGAGGGCCTCGACCACGAGGTCGTAGCGGGTGTAGTTCAATTCGGTGGCCACCAGCCGCTCCGAGCCGTACAGCATGGCCTGGGGTCGCATCATCTGGCCCCAGGCGGCGTCGTTGCCGACGACGCCGACGATCGGAAGCCCGACGCGGACGGCGGTGTCGAACTCGAACCCGTTGAGCCCGAACGACCCGTCGCCGTAGACGATCAGCACCCGCTGGTCGGGGGCGGACAGCTGGGCGGCCAGACCGAAGGGCATGCCGACGCCGAGGGTGCCGAGGGGCCCCGGGTCCATCCACGTGCCCCGGGGCGGGACCTTGAGCACCTTGGACGCCTGGGCCACGATGTCGCCGCCGTCACCGATGACGATCATCGAGTCGTCGGTCTCGATGAACGAGGCGATCTCGGCGCACAACCGCAGCGGATCGATCGGTACCTCGTCCGAGCCGAGCTGGGAGGCCAGGGCGGTCTCCGCCTCGTCCTCCTGGGCCCGCAGCTCGGCCGACCAGTCGCTGAAGTCGAGCTTGGTGCCCGCGGCGTCGAGCGCCTCGCCCAGGGCGTCGAGATTGGCCCCGAGGTTGCCGACCAGGCCGACGTCGGCCGCCCGGTTCTGGCCGATCAGGGTCTCGTCCAGGTCGAGTTGCACGATCTTGGCCCCGGCCGGGATCGAGCCGCCGAACTTCATGCGGAAGTCGAGCGGGGTGCCGGCCAGGACCACCACGTCGGCCGAGGAGAGGGCCTGCTTGCGGCTGCGGTTGAAGAACTGCTCGTGGTCCATCGGGAGCTGGCCCCGACCCATGCCGTTGGTGAAGCACGGGATGCGGACCTGTTCGACGAAGCGGCGCAGCGCCTCGGCCCCCTCCGACCACTTGAGGGCGGTGCCGGCCATCACCATGGGCCGCTCGGCGTCGGCCAGGACCTCGATGGCGGTCTCGATCTGTGCGGGGGCGGCGGCGTGGCTCACCCGGTAGTCGCGAAACGCAGGCTGGGGGGCGGTGGCCAGGTCGACCGGGCCCATCAACACATCCATCGGGATCTCGAGGAACGCCGGACCGGGGATGCCGCTGAGGGCGGTGCGGACCGCCAGCTCGACGTACTCCCCGATGCGCTCGGTCTGGTAGCAGGCATCGGCCCACTTGGTGATCGGGCGCATGACCGACACGTGATCCATCTCCTGGAGCGAGCCCCGCCGCAGGTTGTTGAACGGCCCCTGCCCGCCGAACACCAGGATCGGCGAATTGGCCCGCCAGGCGTTGGCCACGCCGGTAACGCCGTCGGTCACGCCGGGGCCGGCGGTGAGAATGGCCACGCCGACCTGCCCCGGATTGAGGCGGGCCCAGGCGTCGGCGGCGTGGACGGCGGCCTGCTCGTGGCGGACGTCGACCACCTTGATGCCCTCGTCGATACAGCCGTCGTAGATGCCCATCACATGGCCGCCGGAGAGGGTGAACACGCACTCCACACCGGCCGCCTTCAGGGCCTTGGCCGCCAGGCGGCCGCCGTGCGACATCGTCTCGGGTGACGTCGTACCGTCGGTCATCAACTCGTCTCCTCAGGGCTTGCTCACGGAGGGCATCGCACCGGTTGCCGACGCGCCGTCCCAATCTACGATCGGCTGACGCCGGCCGTCGAAACGATGGTCTCGGCCGCGTCGGGGGTGGGGTTCCCGGTAGGTCTCCGCGTCGTAGCGACAACGGGCCGCCGACGCCGTCCACCTTGTCGCTGCGACGCGGACACCGAACCGACGGACGGCCAGGTCGGGGCCCCGGCGCACCGATCGACGATGCGGCTAGCCGAGGTGGAGCAGGCGGTTCCGGACGGGGTCGTAGTGGTCGGGGTCGACCTCAACCAGGCCGGTGAGGGCCGACGCCCGCAGCAGGGCGGCCAACGGCGGCTGATCGGCGGCGGCCAGCAGGCCCTGGCGGGCTCGGG
>JBCCRO010000094.1:0-2043 GCA_039201605.1 Actinomycetota bacterium | reverse complement strand
GGCCTCCGACATGCAGTCGCGGATGAACGTGTTCTCCGCCCGCTCGGCCAACATCATCAATCGCTGGGCTTCCAGAACAATCGGCGGGTTGGCGGGTTCGGAGGCGGCCGGCATGGAGGAACATGACGAGAGGACGAGCAGAGCGACCGCCAACGCCGCTCGGCCCAAGTACCGCCGTGAAGGTCGCCGGTCGTCACCCCTCGAACTGTCCACAACGGCCACAATGCCATGCCGGAGCCACCGTCCGGCGGCGGCCCCACCTCGGACACCGACATCCGCCGCTACTCGCAGATACCCACTCCGTCATCCGGTCCCTTCGTATTCGGCCGATTCCCATCGGTCAGATGGGTGCTCGGAGGGCCTTGGGTCCAGTGCGTGGGCTGCTCAAGTGACAGCCGAGCCGGACGCGAAGACGAGGAGCCGAGCATCGATCGTAACTGCCAGCAGGTTCTCGTCGTCCATGGCCTTGATGAGGACCTCCTCCGCGACGTCGCCCGCCGAGCGACCGTCGATCCAGAGCGTGTTGGAACCCGGACCGTGCCGCAGTTCGACGTGGTGACGTTCGGTCAGCAGGAGGTCACTCCCGGGTTCGCTCTCGGCGATGACCTGTCCCTGATCGAAGTCGTAGAACCGGGTGATGACGGAACCGCCTCGCTCGACGTGGAGACTGGCGAGTACGTCGGCGGGCCCGCTGGGCTGCCCACTCCGGCGATAGGTGACGAACTGGATGGAGTCGTGGTCCGACGCAGTCCAACGCTGCGTGCCGTCATTCGTGTCGTATGCGGTGAGGGGTCCGGGGTGGGGGCCTATTCCTCGGCCGGTAACGCAGGTTTCTTCGGACGCGCCTTCGCTGACTACGAGGACCTCCTCGGTGGCAGCGATCACGACGGCGCCTGGGTCAGGGGTGAGGCTGAAGCGTGTCGTCCCGTCGGCAAGGTCGAGAATCCAGGTCTCGGGGCCCTCGGGGGTGGTCACGCACGCGACTGCGAATCCGCCGTCGACCTGTACGAGGCCGTTCGGGAAGATCGGAGCCGGGTCCAGATAGGTGGTCCAGAGACGGTCACCCGTCGCAGCGTCGACCCCGAGGGCGCCGGTATCCGTCGCGACGATGAGCGTCTCCGGGGCGGCCTTCGTGCTGAGTGTTGCGCCGAGGGCCGGACGGACGGGTGCCCACCGACCCCAGAGGGTCTCTCCGGTTGCCAGATCACGCATTTCGAGAAACGCCGGGTCCTTGTTGCGGCTGCTGAGCAAGACCTTGTCGTCCAGTATCTCCCTCGCCGACTGGTTGGGTGCCTCCCAGCGGGTGGATCCAGTGGCCAGGTCGACGACCGACACGCCTGCGGGGGCGAGCATCACGACCCTCCCATCGACCAGTGACGCCGTGGCCGCGTCTCTTCGCCACAGTTCGGCGCCTGTTTCCGCATCGCGGGCGATGACTTCCCACGCTCCTCCGGTGGGCCGGTAATGCAGCGCCATGCCATCGGCGAGACCGATCGTCGAAGGATGGAAGTCATGACCAGCGACGTGCTCCCACAGCACCAATCCGCGTTGGAGGTCGACCGCCGCGATTCGCTGACTATTCGATTCATGGGAAAGGAGTTCGACGAGCGCGAGGCCATCATCGATCACCGATATCCGGGCCACGTCTGCGTCGAATGAGACGTCGACAAGAGGGTTGACCTCCGATCTGCCGCCAGCATCGGAGCATGCCGCGGCAACGAGCAGCATGACCGCCAAACAAGATCTCCAACCCACGCTCCGCCTCCCGCTGACAAGCTAGCGTTCCCACCGGTTGTCCTTCGTGGCGGATCAAGTCCTGATAGCGGTGAGGCGCAACTAGGCCGGTCCGAGGGCACCGCCGGCCCGTTGCCTTCGCCCGCGGCGTGGATTCTCAACCCGGGTCGCCGGCGCTAGCGTCCGTCGCATGCCTGGACTGCACTCGCCGTTCACACTCCGCAGCATCACGGTCAAGAACCGCATCGTGGTCTCGCCGATGAGCCAGTACCGGGCCGTCGACGGTGTGGCCAACGAGTGGCACCTGGT
>JBCCRO010000093.1:0-2548 GCA_039201605.1 Actinomycetota bacterium | reverse complement strand
GCTCGAGATGTCCCACCGACTCCCCGACCACGGTGATCCCCAACGCCGTCCGCTGCCACTTGTCGGTGAAGTCGACCTCCGCCGCCGCCACCCCGTTCTGGGCGTCGATGTGACGCACGATGGGTGTGACGGCCGAGCGTTTCGCCTTCAGCGACTGGCTGGCCGGCAGATGGAGATCGGCCCGCATGATCAGGACGTGCATGGGATTCCCGTTGCGACGGCGGTGAGCCGTCGGATCAGGTGCGAGGGATCTCGCGCTCCTCGTAGGTCTCGATGATGTCGCCTTCCTTCAGGTCCTGGAAGTCGGACAGACCGATACCGCACTCGAAGCCCGACTGGACCTCACGCACATCGTCCTTGAACCGTCGCAGCGACTGGATCGCACCGTGCCAGATGATGGTGCCCTCCCGCAGGAAGCGCACCTTCGAGCCACGGGTGATGACACCGTTCTGCACCATGCAACCGGCGATGGCCCCGATCCGGGGGACCCGGAAGATCTCCCGCACCTCGGCCTCGCCCGTGACCACTTCCTCGAACTCGGGAGCGAGGAGGCCGAGCATGGCGTTCTCGATGTCTTCGAGCAGCTTGTAGATGATCTCGTAGCTGCGGATCTCGACCTTCTCCTGCTCGGCCATCTCACGGGCCTTGCGATCGGGTCGGACGTTGAAGCCGAGGATGGTGGCGTTGGACGCCGCCGCCAGCTGCACGTCGTTCTCGGTGATCCCGCCGACGCCTCGCAGCACGAAGGCCAGCTTGACCTCGTCCCGCTCCAGCTTCTTCAGCGAATCGGTGACCGCTTCGAGCGAACCGTTGACGTCGGCCTTCACGATCAGGTTGAGCGTGGCGGCCTCACCGGCCTGGATCTGCTTGAAGATGTCCTCGAGCTTGGCGCCGCCGCTGGTGGCGGAGGCGTCTCGGCCGAGGCTGGCCAGACGCTGCCAGTGCTCACGGGTGTCGGCCACCTTGGCCGCCACCTTCTCGTTGGGGGCGACGATGAAGTTGTCGCCGGCCTCGGCGACCTCGTTGAGGCCGAGCACCTGCACGGGGACCGACGGACCGGCTTCCTTGACGTTCTCGCCCTTGTCGTTGATCAGGGCCCGGATGCGGCCCCAGGCGGCGCCCGAGACCATCGGGTCGCCCACTCGCAGGGTGCCCCGCTCCACCAGGACGGTGGCCACCGGGCCCCGGCCGATGTCGAGGTGGGCCTCGAGCACGGTGCCGGCGGCACGATCGTCGGGGGTGGCCCGGAGGTCTTCGACCTCGGCCACGATCTGCAGGTTGTCGATCAGGTCGTCGATGCCGTCGCCGGTCATGGCCGACAGCGGCACCATGATCGTCTCGCCGCCCCACGCCTCGGGGATGAGATCGCGCTCGGCCAGCTGGGTCATAACCCGCTGGGGGTCAGAGCCTTCGCGGTCGATCTTGTTGATCGCCACCACGATCGGCACCTCGGCCGCCCGGGCGTGATCCAGGGCCTCCAGGGTCTGGGGCATGACGCCGTCGTCGGCGGCCACGACCAGCACCACGATGTCGGTGGCGTCGGCGCCGCGGGCCCGCATGGCGGTGAACGCCTCGTGGCCCGGGGTGTCGAGGAAGGTGATGGCCCTGCCCTCACGCTCGATCTGGTACGCACCGATGTGCTGGGTGATGCCACCGGCCTCGCCCTCGACCACGTTGGTCGAGCGGATGCGGTCGAGCAGGAGCGTCTTGCCGTGGTCGACGTGGCCCATCACGGTGATGACGGGCGGACGGACCGGCCAATCGGGATCGACCTCTTCCTCGCCGTCGTCGAAGTCGAGCATCTTGCGGAGCTCGACCTCCTGCTCCTCACCGGGATCGACGAGCCTGATCTCGGCACCGATCTCCTCGGCGAACAGCTCGATCATCTCGTCGGTGAGCGACTGGGTGGCCGTCACCATCTCACCGTTGGTCAGCAGGAAACGGACGACGTCGGCCGCCGTACGGTTCAGCTTGGGACCGAGATCCTGGGCGGTGGAGGCACGCTCGACGACGATCGTACCCTCGGGCACCGGAGCGTCTTCGGCCGAGTACGTCGGCACGTCCATCGGCGTGAGCTCTTCGAACGAGCGACGACGACGGCTCTTGCGGCGCGGACGACCGCGATTGGCGGGACCACCACGGCCGCCACCGGGACCGCCGGGACGACCACCAGGACCGCCGGGACGACCACCAGGGCCACCACCGGGACCGCCGCCACCGGGGCCACCACGACCGGGGGCGCCACCGCCACCGGGGGGACCGGAGCGGAAACCGCCGCCACCGGGACGACCACCACCGCCGCCACCGCCACCGGGGCCACCGCCGGCGGGACGCGAGCGGGGTCCACCACCGGGGGGAGGCGGGATCGGCTTGCCGCCACGGCTCCGGGGCGGACCCGGAGGGGGCGGAATGGGCTTGCCACCTCGGCCGGTCGGCGCGCCAGGAGGGCGGCCGGGCGGGGGCTTGGGTGCGCCCTTGGCCGGCGCACCGGCCGTCGAGGAGGGTGCGGCCTCGGCCGGGGCCTTCGCCGCCGGAGCCTCGGCGGCGG
>JBCCRO010000092.1:0-2682 GCA_039201605.1 Actinomycetota bacterium | reverse complement strand
GGTTGATTGGGTTGAGTTTGGTGGGGTGCGTTTGGAGTCGGAGGGTTCTGGTGTGCGGTCGACGGGGACGTGGGATGGGTCGTGTGCGCCTGGTTTCAAGTCGTCGGAGTGGCTGCACTGCGGGGGCGTGTTCGACTACCCCCTCGACTGAGGCCGCCGCCGCCGAACGGCTGGCCGCACCCGCGCCCAGGGCCGTCGGATGGTTTGATCGGCCCTTGACCATCGTGATCTCGATGATCTAAAGAACGCGACCCCTTCCGGTCGATGCAACGGATGCCGCAAGGTTCGCGGCGTCCGTCGCACGTGAGGGGTCCGTCATCAACCGAGGAGCGAAGTCCACGAGGGCGGCGATCGCCGCCGTCGCCGTCACCCTGGGAGCATCGGGGTGTTCGGCCATCACCGGCTCGGAGGAGGCGGTCGTGCCGCCGCCGCCCGAGGTGCTGGAGATGCCCAACCCCATCCCCAGCTACCCCGACGACGGCCTCCACCGGTTCGTGGTCACCCCGGTGAGCACCACCGGCGCCGACGGTGCCGAGGTCAGCGATCTGCTCGGTGGTGGCGACGGCGACTCCCGCTCGCTGTGGTCGATCCACCCCGATCGCATCGACGAGGTCGGCCCCGACACCGTGCTGGTGTTCGAGAACGGGCGCCCCGGCTACTACGACACCAACGGCGAGTTCGTCCCCGTCGACGGCCCGACGCCCGACGCCGAGCCCGAGCCGCCGATGGCCGAGGTTCCGACCGGCCCGTGGGAGCACGCCGCCCTCAACGCCCTCGACGCCGACAGCGCCGTGCGCAGCATCGAGGACATCGGCGACGGGACCTACGCCGTCGTCGCCTCCGACGCCGAGGCCGTCACCTCCGTGGAGGGGCTGGTCGTGGCCGACGACCTGCCCCTGGCCATGGCCGACGATCCCTACTACGAGTACCAGTGGGGGCTGGAGAACCACGGCGAGAACCTCCGGCGGGTCACCAGCCGCATCGGCCTGGTGGCCGACGCCGACGTCGACGGCACCGAGGCCGCCACCATGGCCACCGGCGAGGGCGTCGTGGTCGCCGTCGTCGACACCGGCGTCAACTTCGAGCACCCCGATCTGGTCGGCAGCAGCTGGATCAACGACGACGAGGATTGCGACAACGGCATCGACGACGACGGAAACGGCTACGTCGACGACTGCCGGGGCTGGGACTTCGAGGACAACGACAATCAGACCTACTCCCGCAACCACCACCCGCACGGCACCCACGTGGCCGGCATCATCGCCGCCAACGCCGGCAACGACGTCGGCGTGGCCGGCGTCGCCCCCGACGTGCAGATCATGGACCTCAGCGTCTCCTCCCGGGGCTCGATCCGCACCTCCGCCGTGGCCCGGGCCATCCGCTACGCCGTCGACAACGGCGCCGACGTGGTGAACCTCTCGCTCGGCTCCGCCCCCGGCACCGACCCCCGGGCCGTTGCCCCGATGATCGACGCCGTGTACTACGCCGAGGAGAACGGCGTGCTGCTCGTGATCTCCGCCGGCAACGCCGGTGTCGACCTCGACAACGCCGCCGTCTACCCGGCCAGCGTCGACGCCACCAACGTGCTCACCGTCGGGGCCAGCATGCCCGACGACACCCGGGCCGGCTTCTCCAACCACGGCACCGCCGTCGACCTGTTCGCCCCCGGCGTGCTGATCCTGTCGACGATGTCCAGCCGCCACTACGCCTTCATGAGCGGCACGAGCCAGGCGGCGCCGATGGTGGCCGGTGCGGCCGCCCTCGTGTTGGAGCAGAAGCCGTCGGCCAGCGACACCGAACTGATCGAGCACCTGGTGGCCACCGGTGACGTGGTGCCGGCCTTCGCCGGCTACACCCCGTCGTCGGCCCGCCTCAACGCCGGCCGGGCCGTGGGCGCCGATCTCAGCGGTGAGGGGCCGGGTGAGGGCGAGGAGTCGCCCATCGCCGAGCTGGTCTCGATCACGGGTCTGGCCTCGGCCACCACCGACGCCGTCGAGGCCACCGTCACCATCAACACCCCCGAGGAACTGGCCGAGACCGAGGTGAGCTGGGAGGCCTCCCTGGTCGCCATCCAGGACGACGGCATCTACGCCGTCGTCGAGCATGGGGTCACCGTGGCCGAGGCCGAGGTGTTCACCAACGATCGCGGCGCCCTCACCCTGGGCACCGATCCCACGATGGTGGCCGACCTCGCCACCACCCTCCCGGCCGGCGACTACGGCCTGGTGGTGGAGGCGGTGTCGACGACCGAGCCCGACGTCCGCCTGGGCGACGCCTACGTGGCCGCCTTCACCGTGACCGAGGCCGGTGGTGGCGCCACCGACCCCGGCGAGGGCGGCCAGACCACCGACCCGACCGACGGCACCGACCCCGGCTCGGGCACCACGCCCACCACCGCTCCCAGCGGCGGGTCCGGTGGCACCACCGCCACCACCACCTCCGGTTCCAGCGGCGGCAACCCGTCGTCCGGCTCCGGTGGGACCACGGCGACGACCCGTTCGTCGTCGGGTTCGGGCGGGACGACGGCGACGACGACCCGGTCCTCCAGCGGCGGCACCACCGCCACCACCACCTCCGGTTCCAGCGGCGGCAACCCGTCGTCCGGCTCCGGTGGGACCACGGCGACGACCCGTTCGTCGTCGGGTTCGGGCGGGACGACGGCGACGACGACCCGGTCCTCCG
>JBCCRO010000091.1:0-3139 GCA_039201605.1 Actinomycetota bacterium | reverse complement strand
GGCAAGAAGGCCCAGGTGCTGGGCGACCCCGGCACCCGGCACTCGATCACCTACGTGCCCGACTACGCCGAAGCCCTCGTCCGTGTGGCCGAACGACCGGCGACCTGGGGCCGGGCCTGGATCGCCCCCACGGCCCCCGCCGTCGCCCAGGCCGAGGTCGTGGCCATCGCCGCCGAGGCTCTCGGCGTCGACCCCGGCATCCAGAGGATCTCCCGCGCGATGCTCCGCCTGGCAGGCCTCTTCAACGCCGACGTCCGGGAGACCGTCGAGATGTTCCCCGAGTTCACCCACGACTTCGTCGTCGACTCCGCAGCCGCCGAGGCCGCCCTCGACCTCGCCCCGACCGATCTCGAAACCGCCATCGCCCACACCGCCGGTTGCCACTGAGGCTCCCCGAGCACCGACCGACCACTCCACCCACGAAGGACCCCAGACCCATGACCAATCGAACCGGCGGCCTGCTCACCATCACCGCCAGCTTCCTCGCCCTCGTCCCCCTCGTCGTCCTCGGCGCCGCCATCGACTGGCCCGCCTCCCTCGGCGATCCGGCGGCCGACGCCCTGCCCCGTC
Source organism: Actinomycetota bacterium (assembly GCA_039201605.1). Classification (GTDB taxonomy): domain Bacteria; phylum Actinomycetota; class Acidimicrobiia; order Acidimicrobiales; family SZUA-35; genus CADEDH01. The sequence goes on along the minus strand of JBCCRO010000091.1, from coordinate 2,569 downwards.
TCCTCGACAACGAGGGAGCCGTCCGTTTCGGCTACCTCGCCTATCTCGGCTACAGCGTTCTGCTGCTCCCGGTCGGCATCGCCGTCACCCGTTGGGCCGACGGCGGCGCCAGAGCGACGCTGTCCACCCTCGCGCTCATCGCCATGGGGGCCGCCGCCGTCTCCAGCGGCATGCGCACGATCGGCATCATCCGCTGGCTGTCGACGATGTTCCCCCTCGCCGAGTCATGGGAGGTGGCCGACGACGCGGAGCGGGCCATCATCGCCGTTCAGTTCGACGCGGTGAACAACTACGGCGGCGCCATCGGCGAACTGCTCGGCGTCGGCCTGTTCGCCGTCGTCTGGCTCGCCGTCACCGCCCTCGGCCCGGGCCGCCGCCACCGGGGTGGGTGGTTCGTGATCAGTGGGGCCGTGGTGGCCGCCGTCGTCGCCGTCCCCCTGATCGACCTGGCCGGCGTCGACCCCGGCGCCGCCGTGATCCTGAGTGGCACGGCCTTCAACCTGTGGCTACTCGCCGTCGGCGTGGCCATGATCCGCGACACCGAGCCCACCGCCGCCCAGTCGACCGCCGCCGAGCCGACCGCGGCTGAGCGGATCGGGGCGGAGTCGCCGGCCCGAACGTCGTGAAAGCGGCCATACGCATTCCCCTTGCGGGTGAGGCGACGTCAGCTGTCAGCGTTGGTTCTCGACGACGCAGACGCCGTCGCAGTCGCACGAGGAGCACGTCATGCAGATCATGCGAGAGATCGAGATCGACAAGCCGATCGACGAGGTGTGGGAGGTCGCCGCCCACCGCTTCGGCGAGATCGACGAGTGGGCGAGCATGGTGTCGGAGGCCGATGCGGCGCCGCGGTTTCAACCAGGTCGGCCGGTGGGCCGAGGCCAACGACGTCGAGATCGGGGCGCCCCAGCGCGAGGTGTGCATCGAGATCCCCGACGGTGACGTCGACACCGCCGTGATCGAGCTGCAGTTCCCACTTGTCCGCTGACTACGGACCGCTGAGGCGTCGCACCTCCAGGCCGCTTTACCAAGCGGCGATGGCGAGGGTGCCTTGGTGGGGGGCCGGCGCAGGTTTCCGGCCCCCCACCAAGAGGGTGTTCCCGCCACCCCTCCACCGGTCCGCCGATCCGGTGGGCGATTGACGGGTCGAGCTCGAGCCGCCGCCACGGCGAACCCGACCCTTCCGGAAGCCCCTCCGACCGCCCATCCCGCAATGGTGGCCTGGGTCGGTGAGACTCCTAGTCCTTGTCGTTGTTGTGTGTTGTCGTCCTTCGGCGGTTGTGAGGGGGGACGGCGGCCACTGCCCGGGACCGCCGCCCCGAGGTCAGGCGATCGCCCCCTGGAGGTCGGCTCGCAGGTCGGCGAGGCCCCGGTGGATCAGGCTCTTGGCCGTTCCGGTCGGGATGTCCATCACCTCGGCGATCTCGCCCATCGTGTGCCCGCCGTAGAAGCGGAGCACGAGGGCCGTTCGCCGTGATTCGCAGATGTCGGCGAGGGCGTCGGCCAGGTAGTCGCCGGCGGCCTCGTCGTCGATGTCGATCAGCTTGTGCCACGAGTCCCGCCGCACCCGGCGGCGTCGCAGCTCGTTGTGGCAGCCGTTGACCACCGAGGTACGGAGGTAGCCGGTGGGAGCGGAGACCGCGTCCCAGCGCTGCCACAGTCGGCGGAACGAGTCCTGCACGATCTCCTCGGCCTCGACCCGTCGATCGACGAGCCCCGACGCCAGGCGCACCATCGGCTCATACTGCCGGTGGTAGAAGTCGTCGAAGTCCGCCCGCCCCTCGCCACACACGACCCGTCCGTTCCCGACGGACGTCGTTGTCCGCCGGGAACGGTCCCGTTCGGCGTTGGGGGATGCCGGGGTGACGGGTGCGGGCCTGGTTGGGATGGGGGTGAGAGTTGCGGTCATCGATGCTGCCAAAGCTGTTGACGGAACCCGGCTCCACCTGCGGGCGCTGGGTGACGTTCCGTCTTGACGTGCATCCTCCGACCTCCAGCCTGAACGGTAAATAGGGGCCCGACCCCATTCATGGGCGTGGCCCCCCGGCCGCCACTAGCGTGACGTCCCTATGTCTGGCGTGTTTCTCCTGGTCAACCCGGCCCGGACCCGTCGCCGCGGGGTCGACGAGGCCATCCGTTCCCACCTCGATCGCCTCGGCCACACCGTCGAGGACATCCGCCCCACCGGGATCGACGACGTCGCCCCCGCCATCACCCGGGCCCTGGCCGCCGATCCCGATCCCGGCGCCGTCGGCGGATCCGAGGGCGCCACCGCCACCGATCCTGCCGCCGCCGGGACCCGCCGCCTGTTGATCGCCGGTGGGGACGGCCTGGTGCATCACGCCCTCCCCGCCCTGGCCGGCGCCGACGTCGAGGTCGGCATCGTGGGCGTCGGTACCGGCAACGACTTCGCCCGAGCCCTCGACCTGCCGGCCAAGGTGGCGGCCGCTGTCGACACCGCCCTCGGCCCCACCACCCCCCTCGACCAGATCGCCGCCACCGACCCCCCGCCCCCCGCCGCCCCCACCACCCACGCAGCAAACCCCACCCCGGACGGCGCCGCAGCGGG
>JBCCRO010000090.1:0-4269 GCA_039201605.1 Actinomycetota bacterium | reverse complement strand
CGGCAACGCCGAAACCCGTGAAGGAGCTGCTCCACAGCTCCGACCAACGCCCTCACCCACACGAGCGCACACTCCGGAAGAGTTTCGGCAACGCCGAAACTCGTGAAGGAGCTGCTCCGCAGCTCCGACTTAGACCAGGTTGTCGACGAAGCGTTCGAGCTGGCGGAGGTTCCGCACCTCGAAGGTGCCGTCGCAGTGGGCCCCGTACTCGCCGACGATCGAGTCGCCGGTGTCCCAGTAGGCCTTGGGTTCGGGGTTGAGCCAGAACAGCTTCCGGGCCCGCTGCTGGATCTCCTTGGTGATCCAGGCCTGGGAGGCGTGGTAGTTGTTGCGGGCGTCGCCCAGGATCAGCACCGTGGTCTTGGGGCCGATGTCCTTGCCGTAGTTCTCCCAGAACACCTCGAAGGCGTGCCCGTAGTCGGAGTGGCCGTCCACCCACACCACGTCGGCCTCGGTGTTGACCCGGTGGATGGCTTCGGCGATGTCGTCGACACCCTCGAAGTACTCGGTGACCTCGTCGAGCCCGTCGATGAACACGAACGACCGCACCCGACTGAACTGGCTGGAGATGGCGTAGACGAGGTGCAGGGTGAAGCGGGCGAAGGCGGCCACCGAGCCGGAGATGTCGGCGATGACGAAGATCTCGGGCTTGGCCGGTTTGGGATGACGGAAGCGGGGCTCGGCCGGCACGCCGCCGTAGCTGAGCGAGTGGCGCACCGTGCTGCGGAAGTCGAGCGGGCCCCGGCGCTTGTGGCGGCGCTTGCGGGCCAGTCGGGCCGCCAGCTTGCGGGTGAGGGGGTAGATGGCCCGCCGGAGCTGGGTCATCTCCTCCCGGCTGGCGTGCATGAAGTCGACGTCTTCCGGCAGGGGTTTGCGGAGGGTCTTGGCCATGGCCTCGGCCCCCCGGTCGGCCACGAGTCGGCGCCGGATCTCGGCCTCGATCTCCTTGCGCATCTGCTCGACACGGGTCTCGAACTCGTCCCGCTCCAGCCGTTCCTCGAACGGGGTCAGCCCGTCGTCGGACTGCTCCTGGGCGTTCTCCATGAGGCGCTCCATCACCCCGTCGAGGTCGAGGTTTCGCAGCGTCCGATACAGGTAGTAGGTGCCACCGACGGGCCGGCCGGGCTCCATCCCGGCGAACCGCTTCACCGCCTGACGGGCGATGGCCCGCATCAGGGTCTCATCGCCCCGGAGCAGCGCCTGGTAGAGCAGCTCGGCCAGCTCCTCGGGCGACATGCCCTCGCCGCCGCCCTGGCCGCCGTCGCCCTGTGGGCCGGGCTCGCCCTCCTCGGGATCGATGTCGAGATCGTCGAGGAGGCCGTCGCCGTCACCGTCGAGGGCGTACTCCTTGCCCCGGAGCGAGAAGTACACCTCGAAGAGGGTCTCGAAGGTCTTCCAGTGGGCGTTGTTCTTGACCAGCGTCGCCGCCAGGGCGTACTTGAACGCCGTCCGATCCTCCAGAGGGATGTGGCGGACGGCTTCGGCGGCGTCGATGTTCTCCGAGAGCGACACCGGCAGCCCGGCCGTGCGCAGCTCCTGGACGAACCCCTCGAGGAGGTCGAACAGGGGCTGGTCGGAGCCAGGAGCGTCGGCGTCGGCCGGAGGCATCGTGGTCATGGGGCTACGACTTGGCCTCGAAGTGGACCTGTGAGTTGGAGCTGAACTCCTTGACCGCCTTCTCGATGTCGGAGCGGTACTTCAACAGGATGTTGACCGTCTCGGTGGCCTCGGCCTCGTCGACGTGCTCGATGCCGAGCAGGACGAGGGTGCGGGCCCAGTCGAGGGTCTCCGACACCGACGGGTGCTTCTTCAGCTCCAGCTGACGGACCGACCGCACGATGCGGGCCACCTGGTCGGCCAGGCTCTCGGTGATGTCGGGCACCTTGGTGAGGACGATCTCCTTCTCCCGTTCCATCGACGGGTAGTCGAGGTGAAGGAAGAGACAGCGCCGCTTGAGGGCCTCGGACAGCTCGCGGGTGTTGTTCGACGTGAGGAACACCAGCGGGATCTGCTTGGCCTCGATCGTGCCGAGCTCGGGGATCGAGACCTGGTAGTCGGACAGGATCTCCAGCAGCAGCGCCTCGGTCTCCAGCTCGACCCGGTCGACCTCGTCGATCAGCAGGACCACCGGATCGTCGGCGGTGATCGCCTCCAGCAGAGGCCGGGGCAGGAGGAACTCATCGGAGAAGATGTCGTCCTTGATCTCGGTCCACTCGCCGCTGTCGCCCTCGCCCCGCTCCACCTGGATGCGGAGCAACTGCTTCTTGTAGTTCCACTCGTACAGCGCCTTGGCCTCGTCCAACCCCTCGTAGCACTGGAGGCGGATCAGCCGGGCCCCGGACATCTCGGCCACCGACTTGGCGAGCTGGGTCTTCCCCGTGCCGGCCGGGCCCTCGATCAGGACCGGCTTCTGGAGCCGATCGGCGAGGTAGGCGATACCCGCGATGGAATCATCGGCGAGGTACTCGACCTTTCGAAGCCCCTCGCGCACGGCATCAACGGAGTCGAAACGATGCGTCATGGCGACCACCGTACAACGACTCTTGACCAGTGGGTCAATACGGTTTCGGTCACTCCCCGTGCCCACGACCCGCAGGGTGAGCAGCCTGCGGTGCGTGGGCGAGCGGGGCGACTACGCTCGGTGCTCGATGGATCGAGGGCTGACACGAGCGGTGGAACGTTTCGCCACCGAGGTGGGGACGGCATTGCGGACGGCGGCGGCCGGAACATCGGTCGACGCCGACCGGATGGCCGACGATGCGCTGCTCGAGGCGTTCAACCTCGCGGTTGCGTTCATCGACGTCGACGAGCGCCACACCGACGACGAACTGTGGGCGCTGGTGGCCGCCTTCGCCCAGCACGGGTTCCTGCGGGGCGTGTCGACACCGGAGAGCCTGCGCCGCTCCGACCTGGTCGCCGGCAAGCGGAGTTGGCTGACCAGGACCTCCGACGTGTTCGAGACGCTTCGCCAGGTCGATGAGGCCCGCAACTCCCAGCTGGCCCGCACCTACTACGACGAGGCGATGACCCTGGCCCACACCGTGGCCTCGCTCGACCAGTACCCCTCCGACGCCGAGCTGAAAGCCATCGTGGCCTGGCAGCGCCTGTTGATGGCGGCGCTCCCCTCGCCCGGTCGCCCGGCCGCCGGGTCGGGGCAGGTCGCCGGCGACGGCGCCCCGGTGGACGGCCAGGAGGCCGACGGGGCCGCCGCCCAACCCGAGCCGGAGCTCGGCCCACCCGAGGAGCTCGACGATGTGCTGGCCGAGCTCGACAAGCTGATCGGACTCGACTCGGTGAAGGAGGAGGTGCGCCTCCTGTCGGCCCTCCTGCGGGTGCAGAAGCTCCGCGAGGAGCGCGGCCTCCCGGTGGTCGACGCCAACAAGCACCTGATCTTCAGCGGCAACCCCGGCACCGGCAAGACCACGGTCGGCCGCCTGCTGGCCCGCATCTACCGCAGTCTCGGCGTGGTGGAGAAAGGCCACCTGGTCGAGGTCGATCGCGGTGGGCTGGTGGCGGGCTTCGTCGGGCAGACGGCGACCAAGGTCGGCGGCGTGTTCGACTCGGCCGACGGCGGCGTGCTGCTCATCGACGAGGCCTACTCCCTCACCCGGGGCGGGGCCAAGGACTTCGGCCGGGAGGCGATCGACGCCATCGTCAAGCAGGTCGAGGACCGGCGGGACACGATGGTCGTCATCCTCGCCGGCTACCCGAAGGAGATGGCCGATCTGGTGGCCACCAACCCGGGTTTCCAGAGCCGCTTCCCCAAGACGATCTTCTTCCCCGACTACGACAACGACGAGCTGGTCGCCATCCTCAAGCTGATCGCCGAGGGCGGCGCCTACACCCTCACCGACGAGGCGGACGACGCCGCCGCCGCCTGGTTCGGGTCACACGTGCGGGACCGGGGCTTCGGCAACGGCCGCCTGGCCCGCAACCTGTTCGAGGCCGCCGTCGCCCGCCACGCCACCCGCCTGGTCGAGATCGACGACCCGACCGACGTCGAGCTCACCACCCTGGAGGCGGTCGACGTCGCCTCGGTGCCCCTCAGCCACGACGACGAAGTGGTCACCCCCACTCCGACCGAGCCCACCGACCCAGGCGCAGGCGACGAGCCGAGTGGCGACGGCATGGCCGATGGCCCCACCGGGGGCCCGGCCGACGACGGGGACCACGGCGGGCCCGGCAGCCCGGACCGGGCCGACGATCCGGACCCCGCCGACGACGACACCGAGCCCGCCGGGTCGTGATCTCGCGCCTCCTGGCCCGCTT
>JBCCRO010000089.1:0-4312 GCA_039201605.1 Actinomycetota bacterium | reverse complement strand
GACTCCCCACCCTGCCAGCGATCCCACACCTCACACCGCTCTGCATCTGTGAACCGACGACCCACCACAACCCCTCTCGACAAGTGACTACGCGTAGTCCCTCACCAAGGTGTTGCGTCAACCCATTGAGACCAAGGCCGTTATCGGATGGTGCGAGGGCGCTACCTTTGCGCACGCAATGGCGGTCGTTCTCATCACGCCCGGCGCCCTAGCTAGTCCCAGTGATTGGAGATCATGTGGGTGAAGACCTGGTCTGGGAGCTTTCCAAGAAGCCGCTCCTTCGTGATTCGCTTATCTCGGGAGAGCTCACAGATGATGAGGTTGAGTCACTTCTCTCGTCCAGGATCTACCGGATATACGGGGAGACCAACGCTGCGCTTCGTGCCATCGAGGTTCCAGAGGTCTCTGCGTTCGCGCTCTCTGCGGAGTTCGACTGGGGTGTGGCCTTCGACGGCATTGAGCTGTACCTGGCGAACGGAGCCTCAGGGGTGAACCTCCCCGGGTTTCACGCAGGCGTGTTGGTTTGAGTCTCGCCGGTTCGGTGTGACTCGATCTGACGGTAGTGCTGGTCTTCGAACTCCACGGGTGGGATGCGTCCGAGTTCGTGGAAGAGTCGCCGGTGGTTGAACCAGTCGACCCATTCGAGGGTGGCCAGTTCGAGGTCATCTAGTCCGCGCCAGGGGCCTTTGTTGCGGACGAGTTCGGTCTTGTAGAGACCGTTGATCGACTCGGCCAGTGCGTTGTCGAACGAATCTCCTCGGCTGCCGACGGAGTTAACCACGCCGTTCTCGGCTAGGCGTTCGGTGTAGCGAATCGCGACGTATTGAACCCCGCGATCTGAATGGTGAACCAGGCCGTCGAGGTCTGCGCCCGCTTGTTGACGATCCCAGATCGCCTGCTCGAGGGCGTGCAGGGCGAGGTTGGTCTTCAACGACCGTGAGGCCTGCCAGCCGACGATCCTTCTTGAGAACACGTCGGTGATGAACGCGACATAAACGAACCCTGACCACGTCCGGACGTAGGTGAGGTCGGCGACCCAGAGCCGGTTCGGTGCCGGCGCGGTGAACTGGCGGTCGACCAGATCACGAGGCCGTTCGGCCGCTTCATCGGTGATGGTCGTGCGCCGGGGCTTGCCTCGAACCGCTCCTCGCAGACCAAGGTCACGCATCAGTCGTTCGACCGTGCAACGAGCGACTCGGTGGCCTTCGCGATTCAGCTGGGCCCAGATCTTCGGTGCGCCGTAGACGCCGAAGTTCTCGCCGTGAACCCGGGTGATCTCGATCTTCAGCGTCTCGTCACGCTCAGCACGTGCCGAGACAGGCCGCCGTTTCGCTGACCAGTACGTCGATGGGGCGAACTGCAACGTTCGGCAGATCGGCTCGACCCCGAATCGATCCCGGTGCTGATCGATGAAGGCGATCATCGATGACGGCCGTCGAGCTCGGCCGCGAAGAAACTCGACGCTGACTTCAGGATCTCGTTCGCTCGTCGCAGCTCGCGTACCTCACGTTCCAGGTCCTTCATCCGCTGTCGTTCGTCAGTGGTCAGCCGTATGAGTCCCTTGGCGTGGTGGGTTTTGGGGCCGGGTCCACCATGGGGTGAGCCACCGGCGTGAGGCTCGGTGTGTACCGCTCAAAGTGCACACCAAGGAGATCACGCCGATGGCTCTTGATGAGTCTGCCCTGAACGAACTCTTCGACGCGCTCAGTGTTGGGGATGGAACCGATCTGGTCCGTGAGCTCGCCCGCTGGGCGTTGCAGGAACTGATCGAGGCCGAGGCCGCCGAGGTCATCGGCGCCGATCGGTGGGAACGCTCGCCCGGGCGGTTGACCCACCGCAACGGTCACCGACCGCGGGTGTTGTCGACCAAGGCTGGCGATCTCGAGGTCGGGATCCCGAAGTTCCGGCGAGGCTCGTTCTTCCCCGAGATCCTGGAGCCTCGCCGCCGCATCGACCAAGCCCTGTATGCGGTGGTGATGGAGGCCTACGTCAACGGCGTCTCCACCCGCTCGGTCGATGACCTCGTGACAGCGATGGGGATCAACACTGGGATCTCAAAGTCCGAGGTGTCCCGGATCTGCGCCGGCCTCGACGAACGAGTCGGAGCGTTCCGCAACCGGACCCTCGGCCATGTCGGGTTCCCCTACGTCTACCTCGACGCCACCTACCTCAACGTCCGCGACGACGACTTGGGCCAGGTCGTCTCTCGAGCGGTCGTCGTGGCCACCGGGATCACCGCCAACGGCAACCGGGAGGTCCTCGGGGTCGATATCGGTGACTCCGAAGACGAGACCTTCTGGACAAGGTTCCTACGGTCGTTGAAGAAGCGAGGCCTTGGTGGGGTGCGCCTAGTGATCTCCGATGCCCACGAAGGACTGAAGGCAGCCATCCGGCGGTGCTTCCAGGGAACGTCGTGGCAGCGGTGCCGAGTCCACTACGCCCGCAACCTGCCCTCGAAGATCCCACGCGCTCATCAACAGATGGTCGCCGCGGCGTTCCGATCGATCTTCGCCCTCGCCGACCCAACCGAGATCGAGCACCGCTGGGACGAAGTCACCGACCTGCTCGATGGACACGGGTTCACCAAGGCCGCCACATCGATGCGAACGGCCCGGACCGACGTGTTGGCCTTCCGAGCGTTCCCGCAGGCTCACTGGCGCAAGATCTGGTCCAACAACCCCTTGGAGCGGCTGAACAAGGAGATCAAGCGCCGCTCGAACGTGGTCGGGATCTTCCCCAACGACCCAGCCGTGATCCGCCTCATCGGAGCGGTCCTGGCTGACCAGCACGACGAATGGGCCATCGCCCGCCGCTACCTCTCCGAAGCCTCCATGGATCTCCTCGACCAGACGCGCGACACTGACCCCGTCACCCCCGAATTGGACGGGTGACCACACCGAGCATCACACCTCGAAACCCCACCACCCCACGGGACACGGCCGGTCAGCCCGGGCCGTTGGCCATCATCGGTCTCGGCCCGCCGGACCCACTTACGCACCGTTTCCGGTGTCGGCCCGAGCTTCTCGGCCACCGAACAGATCGCCTCCCACTGCGACCGATGCGACGGCGTCGCCTCCGCAACCATACGGACCGCTCGCTCACGCAGCTCGACCGGATACCTCCCCGGCCGTCGTTGCTCTGTCATAGCTCAATCCTCTCAGAGGTAAGAGCCTGCGCAATCCCCGGGGAGGTTCAGGGAGCACCTGGACGCTGTTGCCTTAGCGTTTGAGACGATCGGCGCCCAGCCGGCTGCAGAGGGCCTCCGCTCGCTGCTCCTTGACACGCTTGGTCAAGAGTGGCGGCAGCTTGCGGAGACCGGGCCCTCTCCACGCCTAGACAGCCTGCTCGCCGAGCGTTCGATGGCCCTGGAGGAGTATGACGCTGCCTGGGAGATGGCGACGGGTACCAGGATCGCATTCGTGAGGCGCAACGTGGACGCCTTCTTGGTGTGAGAGCAGGTTGCCGCCCCCTTGTGGTGGGGTTGGGTTTGAACGAACCCCGATCGTTGCCGGCCACTAATCGCCCTTGCGTAACTGCGCACAAACCGGCGTACTGGCCCGGATCGAGTGCGCGACAACGACGCCTCGATAACGTGCCCGATCGTCGGGGTAGCGCCGGGCCCATGTCGCTGACCACCTGGAGGGCGTCCATGTCGACCGGTCCTGGCCGTCGTTGTCGAGCGCAACATCGGAGCCGAATCCGGGTGGTCCTCAGCCGCTCGGTCAGGCCTTGCTGACGGAGAGTTTGACTTCCTCGGGATGATCAGTGGGGTGGAGATCGACGACGATTCGCCATAGCCCGGGCTGGACGTCCAGGTACTCAGCCTCGTCGGCGTCACCGATAGCGAGCACGCCCGATGGCAGGTTGACCACGGCCTCGGCCGCACCGGCCGGGTACTCACCGTCGATGAGTGTGCAGGTGACGTTGACGGCGAAAGGTCCGCAGTCTGTGGAGTCCGTGTCTTGGGCGTGCCGGACCGGGATCGTGATGGAGCATCTTCCGACGCCGATGGTTGGTCCCGGGCCGAGGTCAGGTAGGGCAGCGTCATAGCGATCGCCGACGATCAGGACACCCCAGTGGAAGGGCCGGGCTACCGAACCGAGGCTGACACGTTGCCATCCTGCCACGGCGTCCCACGTTCCAGCGCCGGACACTGAAGGGCGCTCAAGTAGTGCCTGATTGGATGCTGGTACGGCATCGGGGCTGTCGGCCGTAGCTTCGAGGGGCCGGACGGGTGTGGCTCCAGTAAGTGCCTGCCAGCTGATCGTGTTGGTCGGTGGGGCTTGAGTAACGAAGTGCCTGCCCGTTCGGT
>JBCCRO010000088.1:0-4655 GCA_039201605.1 Actinomycetota bacterium | reverse complement strand
TTGTTTGGCCTGGTCAGAAGGTTTGTGCCTGACCAGGTGGTTCAAGCCGGGACAAGGTTTCCCTTCTAGGGATCGACCATCAGAGCTACGATGGTCGGGTTATGGAACGGCTGATTCCCGCCTTGGCGGCCGTCGTTTGTGGGGCAGCAGCTGTCACCTGGGCTCGAGCGGCCCTCGGGAGACGGCGGGTGGCGACGCGCCTCAGCTCCGAACACATCGACCCCGATCTGTGGCGCCTGGCCAACAACGACTATCGGCGGGACTTCCAGTCGGCGGTGTTCACCGCCATCGCCGCCATCTCCCTCGTGGTGGTGGCCATCGCCGGTATCGGGCTGTGGCCGGCGATCGCCGTGTCGCTGCTCGCCGTGCCGGCGGCCATGGCCCTGGCCGGGCGGGCCTCGCAGACCGAGATCGCCAGGATCGCCGCCGCCCGAGCCGACGTGGAGCGGCGCGCCCGTGAGGTGTTGAGCCAGGAGGAGCTGGCGCCCCTGCAGTGGGCGGCTCGTCTGGCGCCGTCCGACCTGCCCGACTTCCCCGGGTTCGAGATCGGCCAGGAGTACCAGGCCGGCAGCGGAGCGATGTCGGGAGACTTCTACGACGTGTTCAACGTCGACGAGCACCGGGTGGCCGCGGTCATCGGCGACGTCACCGGTCACGGCATCGAGCCATCGATCACGGCCCTGCAGGCCAAGTACCTGCTGCGGGCGTTCCTGTTGCAGTTCCGCGACCCGGGTCAGGCCCTGGAGCAGCTGAACGCGCAGATGTCGGTGCTGGAGCGGGGCGAGGAGTTCATCTCTCTGTGCGTGCTGGTGTTCGACACCGACGCCGGCACGCTGCGGTACGCCTCGGCCGGTCACCCGACGGCGTTCGTGTGGCACGGGCGTGAGGTGCGGCCCCTGGGTGCCACCGGTCCACTGCTGATGCTGGAGGCCCGTTCGCAGTTCCACTCGCGCGAGCTGGCCTGGGAGCTCGACGATGTGGCCGTGCTCTACACCGATGGGCTGGCCGAGGCCCGCAGCGGCGATGTGCTGTTCGGCGAGGACGGGGTGGCGAGCATGATCCGTCGGGACCCGACGGCGTCGCCCGACGTGTTGACCAAGCAGCTGGTCGAGGCGGCCCGGGACTTCGCCGGCGGCAACATCAACGACGATCTGGCCATCCTGGTCGTCCGCCGAACCTGATCCCGGCGCCGCTGTGTCGCCAGGCGGCACACGGGCCTTATGGGTGCGTCCGGTGGCCTCAACGGCGTGTGGTTCGGGCATGCTGACAGGGTGAGAAAGAGCGGCCGGCGTGCCCTGGTGTGACGAGTGCGATGTGTACCTCGCGCCGAACGCCATGAAGCCCGACGGCACCTGCCCGACGTGCGATACGAAGGCCGACACCGGCGATCTCGGGGCCGGCGAACCCCCGGTCAAGGCGCCCTGGCACTTCTGGGTGATGGTGGTGGCTCTCGTCGCCTACCTCGGGTGGCGGCTCATCCAGGGCGTCGCCTTCCTCGGGGGCATGCTGTAGCCGATCCGCCTGCCGGTGAGCGGGAAATCGCGGTGGGGGAGCGGGCTCGATCGGGTACCATCGCTGGGCCACGGGCTGTGGCGCAGCTTGGTTAGCGCGCTTGACTGGGGGTCAAGAGGCCGGGAGTTCAAATCTCCCCAGCCCGACGTAAAACCGCAGGTCAGAGCCGGTCCCACGGGGCCGGCTTCTTGCGTTCTCGCCCAGTGAGTAGCTAGGCGAGTAACCGGCCTCGGGCTGCTGCGATCCCCGGTCACGTCCGTTGGTGTGCGCTGCGGCCACGAGTTGCGACGGATGGGCAAGGAGACCTCGGATTGGCGACGGGCCGTCGTCGTTGGTTGTGCCTTTCGCGTCTCTGTACGACGTCTACTCCAGAGGGAGTAGATGCGTAGCCTCCCGCAGTGGGATTCGAGGCGGCCCCCTGCGACGGATGATCAGGGCATGAACACACCGCGAACGACCACACCGACAGGAAAGAAACGAGCGAGGCGGAGCGCAATCGCCACTGTCACTGCGATGGCCCTCATCCTCGCCGCATGCGGAGGAGGCGAGGAGAACGATGCAGCCGCTTCCGAGACCGCCGAGGTTCCGGAGGCCCAGGAGCAGACGTCCACCACCCAGCCGACCACCACGGCAGCACCGACCACGGACACGACGGCCGCGCCTGAGGCGCCCGCTCCCGACGAGGCGACCACGCCGATCACCACCGTCCGACTCTCCGACGACGAAGCGCCCCGGTTCGGCGCACAGATGGGGGAGACGAACACGACCGAACTCCTTGCCTTCCTGCAGGACCCAGACGACGACGGCGAACCGTTCTACATGGTGAACATGATCCGCTACCGCGATCAGGCCCAGTATTCAGACGGCCGCGAGACGGATCTCACGGGACAGGAAGCCGATGAGATCTATGGCAACTTCATGGGTGAGACGATGCTGCCCCGCTATGGCCACAAGGTGATGTACACCGCCGACGTCGAAGGGGACCTGATCGGCGGGACAGCGTGGGACCAGGTCGCCGTGGTGCGGTACGCGAGCCGGGCAGCCTTCAGCGAGATGTCGCAGGACCCGGAGTTCCAGGAGATGTCGATCCACAAGGACGCCGGCGTGCTCGACACCCTGGTTCTGGCGACCACGTTGATCGAAACGTCGGAGACGCCGCCGCTCGAGAACCCGCCCTTCCCGGCGACCGACGACGACACGGTCATGGCCCTCATGCACGTGTTCGACTACCGGGACACTGCGGAGTATCAGCCCGGCGACGCCGACGCCGACTCGAACCGTTCCGGTCGTGACGCGGTTGACCTCTACACCGAGAACGCCGACAGCGTCGCCGGCCCGCTCGGGGTTCAGCCGGTCGTACGGCTCAAGGTTGAGGCGACCACGCTGGGTCCGGTCGGGGTGTGGGACGAAGTCCGTATCAACCTGTTCCCGAGCCATGCGACGTTCGATGCGCTGACCTCCGACCCCACGTGGCAGGCGGGCACGCATCACCGCACGGCCGGCTTGGAGCAGACCTTCGCCATCATGAACCAGCCACTGACCAACGAGTTCAACGGGATGGTCGCCGACATCGACTGATGCGGAGACGAGTCACTCGGCCGGTGGGGCGGCGCTGACGGCCAAGCACCCACACAACCTGCAGCGTGGTCAGGGGTTCTCTCCGCTCCACCGCTATGAAGTAGCGCCCGATCGGCAATTTGCCGGTCGGGCACGCTGCTTGTCTGGGTCCGGAGGACGCCCACCGCCAGCCAAGACCGCGGCGTTGGCTCTCCGCTACCTGAGGGTGGAGGACCTCGTTGCCCGAGAACACAATCACAGAGAGCGGTCTGCTCCTTTGCGGCCGGAGCACCCACGGTGAGTGGCGTTGACCGTCCCGAGTCCGTCGTTGCCGAGTGCGCGAGGAGTGCCGTTCTGCGTTGGGCGGTGCGGCCAGTCGGTTGGGTGGGTGTGGGAAGCTGGTGAGCTATGCATCTGCGAGTGGTCTTCGCCGTCGCTGCGTCGTTGGTTCTCTTGGCCTGTGGTCAGTCAACCGGCGAGCTGGCGGTCACGGCTTCGGAAGACGACGTCGTCACATCGGTCCCGACCACGATGATTACCTCGACGCTTTCGGAGCTCGGTGAGCCCGAGGTGCCGGGTATTGGATCTAGCTATCGTCCACCGGATGGGTGGGCAGTGCGTAGGCAGCTGCCCGTTGAGACGGCGATGTTGGCTCGGGATGGCCTCACTGTTGAGATTGCGTTTGTGGGTGGACCGGAGGGCGAGCCCGAAGGCCTTTGCGTCCGGAACTACGAGTTCGTGCACCAGGAGAACCAAGACTCGGTCGAGGTCGCGCTCTTTGAGTTGGGGGCAAGTGACCGCGGAGAGCTAACGGGGAACGAGTCGTGCACCGCGGTTGGGTATGGCTGGCGGCTGGCGATTGCGTTCGCTCGGCCTCTCGACGAGCGGGTGTTCATCGATGACCTCACGAGTGATCCGGCGCCGCTGGTCGATCTTAGCGAAGTGCTACTGCCGACGATCTCGCTGGACGGCTTTACCGAGGGTGATCCGTGGATCAGTCAGTCGGGCTGGGGGGAGCTGACGACAGGGTTCGAGGCGGACTCGGGTGACGGGTTCGTATCGGTTTCGAGTGCTCCGGTGAGCGATGAGTGGAACCTTGACTGGGTCCGGCAACGAGATCTCGTGATCATCGAAGACGAGGAGATTCGCTACACGCCGGGCCTTGAGGTTTCCTCGCTTGAGGATGGAGCTACGACACTCGCATGGGAAGAGAACGGCAGGATGTACCTTGTGCACGGCTACCTCGTCGAGCCCACTGTCCTGAAGCGCATGGCGAGCACTATGGCCTAACCCGCCAATACTGAGTCCACGCAGTACCGGCGATTCCGGACGCCACAACCGCCCAAGAACGCGAGCGCACACGGTGGTCTCGCTCGCTTCTGCCAGAAGCGCCACAGTCGGTGGTATCAACCGTCCCGAGCCCGTCGTTGCCGAGTGCGCGAGGGGTGCCTTGGTCTCAATGGGTCAGGGCAACACCTGGTTGAGGACTTGTGATGGTGTCATCCAGTCGAGTGTCTGTCGAGGTCGGGTGTTGAGCGAGTGAGCGGCGGCGTTGAGCTGGTCGATGGTGAGGGTGGCCATGTCGC
>JBCCRO010000087.1:0-4944 GCA_039201605.1 Actinomycetota bacterium | reverse complement strand
GGGGGCGGACATGACCAACCGCCAACCCACCCAAGGAACCCGCCCAACCGACACAGACGGGACCGGCCCGTTCCTCGAACCGGTGTCCTACGACGCACCGGCCGAACGTGGCCTACTCGGCGCGCTCCTGATGCACGGCCCCCAGGCGCTCCCGGCACTCGACGGATTCGATCCCTCCGACTGCTCCCCCGACCACGGCACCATCATCGGCGCCGCCATCGACGTGGCTCAGGCCGACCTCCGCCCCGACGACATCCTCATGTTTGACCGACTCGGCCGCACCTTCGTCGACCGCTACGGCGCCCAAGACCTCCGGGTCCTGTTCATCCAAGCCATGCACGACGCACCATCGCTCTCATCCGTGGCCAAGTACGCCGACGTCGTCACCGAGCTGGCCCGCACCCGACGCATCCAAGCCGCCGCCCTCGACCTCGCCCGCCACCCCGACGCCAACCACGCCCCCGAGCTCCTCGACCGCCTCGCCACCCTCCGCACCGATACCGGCAGCCGACGCCTCACCCTCACCAAGGCCGCCGCCGTCGACGCCGCCCGCCCCCACTGGGTCTGGGACCAACGCATACCCGTCGGAGGCGTCACCCTCATGGCCGGCCGAGAAGGCCACGGCAAGACACTCCTCGTGTGCTGGCTCGCCGCCCGGCTCACCCGAGGCCAACTGCCCGGCGAGTTCCGAGGCATCGCCTCCGACGTCGTCTACGTCGGCCTGGAGGACGACCGCTCGACCATCATCAAACCCCGCCTCATCGCAGCCGGCGCCGACGTCGACAGGTTCCACTTCGTCGACCTTCACCACGAGACCTTCGCCCTCGACACCCACCTCGACGATCTCACCGCCGCTTTGGCCAACCTCAACGTCGGGCTCATCGTCATCGACCCACTCGACGCCCACCTCGGCGGCGTCGACTCCCACAAGAAGGGCGAAGTCCAAGCCGCCATCGGCAAGCTCTCCGACCTCGTCCAAGACCTCCGCTGCGGCGCCCTCGGCCTCGCCCACTTCAACAAGAACACCGGCCTCAACGACCTCCTCACCCGAGTGTCCGGCTCATCCGGGTTCTCCACCGCCGTGCGCTCCGTACTCGCCATCGGGCCCCACCCCGAAAACGAGAACGACCGGCTCTGCCTCCTGGCCAAGGCCAACAACACCAGCAAGACCGACGTCAAGGCCGTCCGCTACCGCATCGAGTCCCAGACCGTCGACGACCCCGCCAACCCCGACGAACCCATCCCCACCGCAGGCGTCGCGATCATCGGCGAGGAAGACGGCCACCAACCCGACCAGCTCCTCGCCCCCGCCGACCCCGAGCAGCGAACGATGATCGCCGACGCTCTCGACTGGCTCTACAACGTGCTCGCCGGTGGCCCCCAACCACGGGTCGACGTCGAACGCCTCGCCCGAGAACACGGCATCACCAACAAGACACTGCGCACCGCCCGAGACCGCCTTCGCGTTGTCGCCGAACGCAACCCCAACGTCCAAGGTCGCCCCTCGACCTGGAGCCTCCCGCCCGACGCCGAACCTCCGTAGCTCCCGGCCATCGGCTTACGAACCCTGCCCAGGGTTACGAGCCCACCGAGGGCCCGTAACCCGCACCCACTCCCACCAGCGCAGACGCACCGAAAACGACTTACGAACCCTTGCCCATTGGGTACCGGGGCCCGTAACCGCCCGGCAGCCGACGCCACCACCACCCGCGACCCCACCAGGCGCCGGACTTACGAGCCCTCGGTTACGAG
Organism: Actinomycetota bacterium; assembly: GCA_039201605.1. Lineage (GTDB taxonomy): Bacteria > Actinomycetota > Acidimicrobiia > Acidimicrobiales > SZUA-35 > CADEDH01. Next base: position 3,192 of record JBCCRO010000087.1, on the reverse strand, counting down.
CCCCCCACCCAGGGTCCGTAACCACCCAGACGCCTGACCAGCCCAAACGATTCCGACCGACCACTGAAACCCGGTCACGAGCCCCACCCAAACCGAGGGCCCGTAACCGAGCCTCCGACCACCCAACGTGACCCGAAGAGGACACCAGCGTGAGCACCGCAACAACCACCCGAACCGCTACGAGAACCGGAGCTGCGTCGACCGAGCCGGCACTCCTCTACAGCGTCCCTGACGCCGCCAAGCTGCTCGGCATCGGCCGAAGCCAGCTCTACGAACTGATGACCGCCGGCCGAGTCCAGTACGTCAAGCTCGGCACTCGACGACTCATCCCCCGAGCTGTCCTGCTGGCCTTCGTTGAGGAGCTGATGTCCGCCTCATGGTCCAGCGACGAGTAACGAAGGGCGGCGAGGTCCGCTGGGACGTCCGCCTCCGCTACCCGGACGGTCGGCAGTACTCGAAGACCTTTCGCTCGAAGCGCGAGGCGGAGCGGTACCGAGCGACCGAACTGGCCGATCGGGCCCGAGGCAACTGGCTCGACCCGAAGGCCGGCGAGATCACCTTCGCGGCGTGGGCCGCCGAGTGGCTGAGCGCAATGGAGCACTCGTGGCGTCCACGGACGGTGGAGAAGCACCGGATGGCGATGGAGGTCCACTGGAAGCCTCGATTCGGTCACCAAACGGTCGCCTCGATGTCACCCCGACTGATTCAGGCAGCCGTCAACAACATGGCCGACACGTACGCTCCATCGAGCGTACGCACCTTCTACGGCACACTCCGCACGGCGATGAAGCACGCCGTCGAACGTGACTTGATCGGTCGCTCACCATGTCGGGCGATCCGACTGCCAGCCGACCGGGCTGACGATCGTCGGGTCATCGAGCCCCACGAGCTGCACCGCCTGGCCGACGCCATGGCCGACCGCTGGCGATGCACGGTCTATCTCGCTGGCGTTCTTGGCCTCCGCTATGGCGAGGTTGCAGCGCTCCGGGTGTCCGATGTCGATCTGGTCGAGGGAGGAGAGCTCCGTGTTCGCCGTACGCTCACCGAGGTCGGCCAGCGGGTTGAGTTTGCAGCGCCGAAGAGTTCAGCCAGCGCCCGTACGCTTGTGCTCCCTGGTCCTATGGCTGACGAGCTGGCGGCTCATGTCGAGTTGCTGGGACTCGTTGGCGATGAGCTCTTCTTTGCCGACGTCAATGGCCAGCCGATCCGGCGGTCACGGTTCCGCCGCCGGATCTTCCGGCCCGCCGCTGCTGCTGCCCGGCTCGACGGTCTGACGTTCCACGGGCTCCGCCACTCGGCAGCAACGCGATGGGTTGCTACAGGTGTCGACGTGCGCACGGTCCAGGCTTGGCTCGGTCACGCAGACCCGTCGTTGGTGCTGCGCCTGTATGCCCACGCGTCTGACTCGGCGAGCAGGCGATCAGCAGAGAAGGTCGGTCGGGACTTCTGGCGGGGCGAGGACGAGGCTCGCTGAACTCACTCACTCGGGCTGAGTTGGTACTGTCGCCGGCGGCGCCGAAAGATCTCGGAGGTTCATCTTGGATCCCACAACGACAGCACTGGCAGCTGATCTGACAGCAGTGGCTGCGAAGAATACGGCGAGCGCCGTGTATCAGCGAGTCGACGCCAAGAAGAAAGCGAAGAAGGACGGCGAGACGATTGCCGAACTCGAGGAGATCATTAGCTCCCTGATAGATGATCGAGCTGAATTGATCAGAATCGCACAGGCCTACCAGGAGGAGTTGGGCGCTCGCAGGATTAGCCCAGGTGAGATCGAGTACATCTCGGAGACAGTCGTTCCTCTGCTCCTTAGGCTGTCTGGCGGATCGGCTGACGACTCCGAAGAGTCAACCGAGATCATCAAGTCCCTTCTCTCCGTCGAGACGATCTCCGTTCTCCAGCTACTGGGCTTCAACTTCCGTGAAGCACTAGGCGAGCCGCTGACGGCGATTGCTGCTGAGTACGTCTCATCTCTCGGTCCAAAAAAGAGCCAGGCGAAGAAGTCGACTAGCTCGGGGAAGCGACGGAACTGACCTAGGACCAGGCATTGGTCGGAGTTGCAAACCCGACCGGCCATTGAGGAGGTGACGACGGATCCCACAGAACGTTCTCGAACTGGGCAGCTTCCAAGTTGCGAGCCTCGCTCAGGTCTGCGCCAGTCAGAAGCACGAACGACAGGGTCGCTCCAGCCAAGTTCGCACTCGACAAGTCTGCGTCCGCGAGAGATGCGTTCGTCATCACAACCCCTGCGAGATTCGAGCTGCGAAGGTTGGTCGAGCTCAGGTCCGTCTCAGTCAGCTGCGAGCCCGAGAGGTTTGCGCTCTCCAGATTTGACCCGCCGAGCGCAGCGTCGGTGAAGTCCACAAGACCTAGCTGCGCATCACGAAAGTCGACATCAACTAGGTCGGCTCCTCGGAGATCCCGTCCAACCAGCACGACGCCTTGCAGGTCTTGGTTGGCCAGGCAAATCTCTCGCAGGTCTTCCTTGATCGCCAGCGCCACCGCCAATGTGTGACGGCGCTGTGATGCCGATAGGTCGGCGTCGTGCTCGTCCCGGCGGGATTCTCGTCTCTCGTCGATGATCAGGAGGGCAACTCCGACGAGGCCGCCTGTCAGCAACCCAACCCCTATCTCGCGGCTCGTGTCGAAGTCGCTACTCCCGTTGAGGACGTCTAGCGCGCTGGTCGGGTCGAGGGTGAGGCCGGCGCCCCCAATGATCAAGATCGCGACCGAGATCACCGCCGAGTCGAGCTTCCCTCGACCGCTAGAGATGTTGCCCATCGGGGGCCCTGTGCGATGGATGTGCAATCACTCGTGCGATGCCCCCGGATGTCGCCCTTGGTTGGCCCGGGAGACCTCCACCCCACCTAGAGTGCGCGAATGCACTTGTCAGTTGGGGTGTGAGGATCTCCTGGCCGAAGCGGAGAGGGTGGGATTTGAACCCACGGGCCCCGTGAAGGGCCACCTCCTTAGCAGGGAGGCACAATCGGCCTGACTCTGTCACCTCTCCAGGGTGTGCCGAGTGTAGCGTCCCCGACGGTGGTGGCGGCTGGGAATCGGGCGGCCACAATGAGGTCGGTGCTGACGATCGACAACGTTGAAGCGGCGGCCGTCCGGCTGGCCGATGTGGTGACTCGTACGCCGATCGTCAACCATCGCCGGATCGACGCCGTGGCCGGGGCCACCGTCCAT
>JBCCRO010000086.1:0-4991 GCA_039201605.1 Actinomycetota bacterium | reverse complement strand
ACCGGCGGGGGTGTCGGCACCCTCATCGGCCGGGCCATCCGAGGCGGCGGCCCCGTCGTCGCCGGCCTCGGCGGTGCCGGGCTCCTCCAGCACCGGCGTCGCCGCCACCTCGGCCACGCCGAGCACGTCGTCGAGGTCGAGCAACTCGTCGACCCCGATCTTCGGGCGGGCGGGGTCGTCATCGGGGCGGATCGGCAGTTCGAGCAGGGCCTCGAAGTCGAACGGATCGGCCGGGTCGTCGTCGTCCTTGGTCGACCGGCCCAGGCCGGAGAGCACGATGTCGCCCTGCTCGGCGTCGCCGAGGAGCCCGTCGAGATCGAGCGTCAGACCCGGCGCATCGGCCGGTTCGTTCGTCGGCTGCTCGGTCGGGGTCCGGAGGCCGTTCTGCAGGGCGATCGACAGCGCCCGGGCATCGGCCTGGCGGTCGCCGGGATCGGCCGACAGGCCGGAATCGATCACCTCGACCAGCCACGACGGCGACTCGCTGCGGTAGGCGGCCTGGAAGTCGTAGGTCGGGCGGCCCCGGCCCGGATGGCGGCCGGCGATCAGGGCGGCGAGGGACAGACACAGGCTGTAGACGTCGGCGGTCGGCGTCAGAGGCGAGCCCGGCTGATTCTCGGGGGCCGCATAACTCGGTCGGCCGTCGTCGAAGCGACGGGTGGCCATGCCGTAGACGGCGATGCTGGGGGAGGAGGCGTCGTCGAGGAGGATGCTCGACGGCTTCAGGTCGCCGAGCACGACCCCGAGGTCGTGGGCCTCGGCCACCACGGTCGCGGTGCGGGCGAAGAGCTCGACCGCCTGCCGCCACGGCATCGACCCCTGGGCCAGGCGGTCGGCCAGCGACCCGGCGGTGAAGTGGGGCATCAACAGGTACTGCTGACCCTTGGGCGTGGTGCCGACCTCGTAGATCGGGACCACCCCGCTCCGCTCGGCGAACTTGGCCAGCGCCTTGCGGCGGAGATCGAACCGGCGGGGGATCAGGGGCTCCTGGAAGGCGTCGAGGATCTTGACCACGACGTCTCGTCCCTGCGCCGCCTGGCGGGCGCGAAAAATCACCGACCCGTCGACGTCGAGGGCCTCGACGTCATCCAGTCCCTGTATTCCGAGATCCTCAGCTGTGGTCATCGGGCCCCTTGGTCACTCGATGGAACCCCACCCGGCGGGCAATCCACCAGCAACTCTCCTCCTGGTTTCGCATTGCCCTCTGCACCCGAGTCCAAAGTTAGCCCAACTCCGCGGCCGTGCCGGTACTACCGAGGGAGCAGTTCTCCCACCCCTCGCCAGGTCCGGGAACCTAGTACCCGTGGGTAACCAAGGCTATCGACGGGTTGGCGCCGACCGGCCATCACCCCTGGTCACAGGGCTGTGAGCATGGTCAGGATGCCGGAAGCATGGCCAGGCGACGGGCCAGGGTGTTGCCCGGCCACGACCAACCGGTGAGGTCGAGGAGGAACCGGGCGGCCCGCAGGAGGAGGTCCTCGCGGTGGTGGGTGGCGACGAGCTGGAGGCCGACGGGGAGACCGTCACCGGCGAGCCCGACGGGCACCGAGATCGCCGGCTGTCCGGTGAGGTTGAACGGCAGGGTGAAGGGCACGGCGTGCTCCCACCGATCGAAGTCGGCCGAGTGGTAGACGATCTCCGCCGGTGGGGCGGTGGTGGGCATCGTCGGCGTGACCAGCAGGTCGTAGTCGAGGTGCAGTCGGCGCATCGTGGCCGTGAGCTTGGCCCGCGCCGCGTAGGCGGTGTCGAGCGCCTCGACGCCGACGTCGAGTCCGGCCTCGGCCAGCGACCGGAAGCCGGGGTCGAGGTCGTCGCGTCGCTCGAGCGGGATCGACCGCAGCCGGTGGGCGAAGCCGGCCTGCCAGTACTTCTCGAACTGGGACTGCAGCGGGGGGATGACCGTGTCGAGCTCGATGACGGGCACGCCCTCGGTGGCGATGCGATCGACGGCGGCCCGGCACAGTTGCCCCACCTCGGGGTCGACCTTGGCCTCACCCAAGGTCTCGGTGTAGGCCAGGCGCAGGCCTCGCAGCCCGTCGTTGGTGCCGATGCGCCAGTCCCGATTGTCGTAGGGGACGGCGTGCCAGTCCCGCAGGTCGGGGCCCGACAATACGTTGAGCATCAGCGCGGCGTCCTCGACCGAGCGGGTCAGAGCGCCGTTGGCCACCAGCGTGGAGTAGGGGCTGGTGACCGGGGCCTGCGGTACTCGGCCGAAGGTCGGCTTGAGGCCGATGAGCCCGCAGTAGGAGGCCGGGATACGGATCGAGCCGCCACCGTCGGTGCCGTGGGCGGCCAGGCCGACACCGGCCGACAGCGAGGCGGCGGCGCCGCCGGAGGAGCCACCCGAGCTGTGATCGGTGTTCCACGGGTTGCGGGTGACCCCCCATCCCGGCGAGTCGGTGATGCCCTTCCAACCGAACTCGGGCGTGGTGGTCTTGCCGATCAGGACGGCTCCCGCCTCCCGCAGGCGCGCCACCGGGGGTGAGTCGACGAGGGCGTTCAGCTCGGAGGTGGTCCGCGACCCCTCGCCGGTGGCGAAGCCGGCCATGGCCACGATGTCCTTGATCGAGATCGGGACGCCCTCGAGGGGGCGGGCCGTCCCTTCGAGCCAGCGGGTCCGGCTGCGGTGGGCCGCCGCTCGGGCGCCGTCGACGTCGACGGCGACGAAGGCGTTCAGCGTGCCCTGCATTCGGGCGATACCCCGGAGGTGATCCTCGACCGCATCGACCGGGGACAACTCCCCTCGCCGATACGCCAGCAACACGTCGGCGATGGTGTTCGGTTGTGTAGTCACTCCCGCCTCTCCGACCGTTGTCGCCCCTGAAGGCATGGTCGCCGTGCAGTCACCTGGTTGTTGCCCCGCCCGTCAGACTAACGACTGGTCGGCGGGCGCACCTCCCGAACGGGTTCAACGGGAGCGGGTGGCGGCCGGCCGGGGGCCCTCCGGTGCATCGAGACAGGCCCATTCCAGATCGGCCATCGACACCAGCCCCTGGGTCACCAGGTACTCGATCAGGGTCTCCGACGACGTGACGGAGTTGATGTTCTGGTTGCGGAGCTTGGTCCGCAGGCGCTGCAGGGTGTTGTCGACCGTCTTGGCCGACACGCCCCAGATCTCGGCGATCTCGCCGTGGGAGGGGATGGGCCCGAGCCGCCCGGTGAGCCGGCCCTGGGCCATCACGACCACGAAGTCGGTCTCGCGTGGAGTGAGGATCGGGCCGTACGTCATCGTGTCGGCGCCGCTGATCCGGTACGACGCCGAATCGGTGACCGCCATCTGGATGTGCTGCAGCTCGTACTCGAGGCTGTAGCGGGTCGGTCCGGCGGTGACCGAGATCTCGCCCGAGTCGCCCAGAAGGGGGCTCGACGAGCCCGGCTGGAGATCGAGGAGGGAGCCGTCGGAGGACACCATGGTCAACCGCAGGCGGCCGCCGACGTTCTCCAGCCACCACGTGCCGTCGCGGAGCCGGAACCTGCCCGCCCGCCGGTGCAGGAAGTTGTTCTCGTCGAGGGTCAGATCGGCGTGCCGCCCGAAGGTGAGCTCGGAGGCAGGCTTGTAGACCTCGCCGACGAAGCGCACGGTGAGTTCGGAACGATTCGAGCTGTCGGGGGCGTCGCCGGTCATGCCATCACGGTCCTTCGAGTTCGAAGATAGCGAATCGACCCCGCACCGAACACCGGAGGACGGGTGGTCGCTCGCCGGAGGGGTCGTGGGTGCCCGCCAGCGCCAGCAGTCGGGCCGCCAGGGCCCGAACCGCCTCTACCGTGCTCGCCGGTCGACCGGATGCAGTCGGCGACGAGGGAGCGGTGCGGGCCACGACGGCCAGCCGATCGTCGGCGACGAGGGCCAGGGTGGTGACCCCGTCGCCCGGTGGGCCGAGCACCGCCGACGGTTCGAGGACGACGGCGGCCGTGCCCGGTCCGCCGCTGACCACGACGAGGTGTGCGCCCTCGTCCGGCCCCCGATCTACCCGGAAGCGATGAACGGTGGCCTCGGCGGCGGCCAGGTGCGCCGCCCGGCGGATCGCCGGCCACGACGCCGACCCGCCATCGTCCGGACCGCCATCGCCGGGCCCGCCGTCCCACGGGTCGTCGTCCTCGGCGGCGACGTCGGCAGGCCCGGTGGCCAGCCGGAATCGGGGTGGTCGCATGGCCGTCACGGGGTGGGCCAGCAGCAGGACCGGACGGTCGGGGAGCGCTTGACAGCCGTCGGGACGGGCGTCGGGCGGGGGTCGACGGGCCATCGGGCACCCCTCGTGGGAGACGACGAACGGGGGATGCCGGCTCCGACGGTACCGGGTTTACCCATCGGTCGCCCCGGCCCGGTAGCGTCACGCCATGAACATCGATTTCTGGGTTGATCCCATATGACCATGGTGCTGGGTGACGGCCCGTTGGGTCGTCGACGAGGTGCAGCCGCACCGAGACATCTCCATCACGTGGCAGCCGATTTCGCTGCTGATGAAAAACCAGCCTGAAGAAGGCTCCGACTACTACGAGCCGGTCCATCGGACCCATCGCCTGCTTCGGGTGATGGAGTCGGTGCGAGCGGCCGAGGGTGACGACGCCATCCAGGCCCTGTACTGGGAGTACGGCCGTCGGATCCATCACGACAAGGACCGTGAGTTCGAACCGGCGGAGGCGCTCAGCGCCGTCGGCCTCGACACCGCCCACGCCGCCGCCTTCGACGACGAGTCGTGGGATGCCGAGATCTCCAAGCGGATGAAGGCCGGTCTCGACCTCTCCGGGGACGATGTCGGTACGCCGCTCATCGCCATGGACGACGACAACGGTGACCGTGTCTGTCTGTTCGGGCCGGTGATCACCCGGGTGCCCACACCTGAGCAGTCGCTGCGACTGTGGGACGGCTACGTGGCGTGCGCCACCGTGCCGGGCTTCTGGGAGGTCAAGAGGACTCGCACCGCGGGTCCGGAGTTCGGCGAACGCCCGTAGCGCTCGGCTTTCGGGGTGGCGGCGGGGCCTCAGGCCTT
>JBCCRO010000085.1:0-5257 GCA_039201605.1 Actinomycetota bacterium | reverse complement strand
CCCCCCCCCCCCCCCCGCGGCCCGCGTGTGCGGCCCTCCCGTGTCCCCCGGTGGGGTGGCCCCCCGGGGCCCCCCCCGACGGACCTCACCCCACAACCAGGAGGCCTGCCATGACCACATCGCTCAACCATCTCGACACCTCGGGCCCGGCGACGGCCGGACCGCTCACCATCGATCTCCCCGTCGCCGACTCCATCGGCGGCCACGGACCGTCGAACCGGACCAAGCTGATCCGCTACGCCGTGGTGACCCTCATCGCCTCGCCCGGCAACCTGGCCCTCTACGGTCTCCTACTGGCTCTCACCACCTGGCCCGCCATCGCCGCCAACCTGGCGGCCGCCGTCACCATCGCCGTGCCCACCTTCATCCTCAACCGGCGCTGGGTGTGGTCGCGGCGGGATGCCAGCGCCTTCCGATCCGAGATCCTCCCCTACTGGGCGGCCACCGTGCTCAACGTGGCCCTGTCCTCGGCGGCCGCCGCCCGCCTCGACGCCGCAGGCGCCGGCGACGGCACGCTGGTGGCCGCCACGTTCGCCGTCTACGCCGTGCTGTGGCTGGTTCGCTTCGCCTTCCTCGACGTGCTGTTCAGCCGCCGACGATCGTGATCAGCTCGGTCTCGTGGTAGCGCTCCTGCAGCCGGGCCAGACCGTCGGCGTCATCGTTGACCCGGGCGATCTCGGCCAGGGTGTAGGCCTCCCACAGGGCACGATCGGCCTCCTCCGACACCCGTAGTGCCGCGTCGAGGTGGGCGGTCCGCTGTTCGTGATCGGGGGCGAGGCGGGCCAGATAGAGATCGATGGGACCGACACAGGCCACACAGGCCCCGAGGACCACCGACGACGAGCCGCGCTTCTCCTGCAGTCGACGGGCCGCCCCGATCAGGCAGCTCTGCTTCGACAGGGCCAGCGCCTGGGCCACGATCGGCAGCGCCGTCGACCGTTGGGCCACCGGGCGGGACGTCACCTCGGCTGCGATGCCCTCGGCGATGGCCACCGCCTCCTCGGTCCGACCGGCCGCCAGGTAGACGGGGACGCTTCCCGACCGGTGGAACAGCGATGCGTTCGGGTCGATGAGCCTGCCCGGTCCGACGAGATCGTCGACCATCTCGCTGAAGTCGGCCAGCCGGCCGGTGATCCAGAGGTCGACGAAGACCGCCCCGCTGTTGGCGGCGGAGGCGCCGTGGATACCGGCCCGGAGCCCGAAGGCCAGGGCCTCCTCCCGAAGCCGACGCGATTCCTGGAGGTGACCTTGGTCGAAGGCGTCCATCGTGTCGAACTGCATCCCCTGCCAGAGGTAGAGCAGGGGTACATCGGGCACGTCGTCGACCTTGCTGCGCCATACTCGGGCGTCGTCGGTCCGCCCGGCCTCGTAGCAGTCGATGGCCTGCACCATGTAGTAGTTGGCCAGCCGGGTGCTGTCGCCCTCGTGGGCCTCGCCGTCGATCGTGTCGAGCAGGGCGGTGCGCTCATTGGGGTCGGTGGTGCACGACATGGTGAAGCGGTTGGTGATCACGGCCTGCACCCGCTCGCTCGGCCCCTCGGCCAGCTCCATCGCCTCCAACGCCCGCTGCCGGGAGTCCTCGTAGCGTCCGGCGATGGCCAGCTGACGGGAGCGATGACTGGCCAGCCGAAAGGCGTCGACCCGGTCGAGCCTGTCGGCGTCGATCCGATCCAGTCGGTTGACGATCCCGCCGTCGCCCTCGACCTCCTCCGCTTCGGGGAGCCCGCTCACCGTGATGTCGAGCGCGGTGCGGTGGTCGCCGACGGCGAACACGTCCTCCAGGGCCCGACTGCGGACCCGCGCCGCCTCGGCGAGCAGCCCGGACAGCTCCAACGCCCGAGCCATGAGGCCCTCGAGGCTGGGGCCGAGGCGGCCGTCGTCGGACAGCAGCAGCGCCTTGCGAAACACGACCACGGCCTCCCAGTAGGAGCCGACATCGAGGTGCCGCTGGGCCGAGGCCTCCAGCGCCGACAGCACCTCCTGGCGGGGGAAGCGGTCGCCGGCGGCGAAGGCGTGGATGGCGAAGCTGTGGACGTTGTCGGCGTAGTGGCGGGCGGCCAGCTCGTTCCACTCACCGACCTGCCCTGGGTCGGCCGCATCGAGCAGGGCCTTGGTCACCAGAGCGTGGGCGACCTCGTAGCGCAGGCCCTTGGTCTCCCGCAGGAGCTGACGCCTGAGCAGGTCGTCCAGCGGCGGCCGGATCTCCTCGGTGCTCAGGCCGGTGACGGCACGGAGGGCCCGGAGGTCGAAATCCTGGCCGAGCACGGCGGCGGCGGCCCCCAGTCGGGCCACGTCGCCGGGGAGGGCCTGGACCACCTGCATGATCGGGCGCACCCCCCGCAGGTTCGACAGGTCGGGGATCACGTCGGGTTCGGTGAACGACGCCAGCAGGATCGAGGCCACGCCGGCCCGGCCGCTCGACATGTCGTAGAGCTGGCGGGCCAGATTCCACACCAGGGGTTCGAGGGTGTCGGGCCACTGCTGGCGAACCATGTCCCGCAGGTCGGTCTCGGTGACGGGGCCGAGATCGATCCGCAGCGCCATCACCGAGTCGGCCAGAATGCTGGTGGGCGAGGTGTCCGGATCCTGGTCGGGTTGGTCGGTGGCGGCCACCACCAACACGATCCGCTCGGCCACATCGGTCGAGGGCAGTTGGGCCAGCAGGCGGGCCGTGCCGGAGTCGAGCAGGTGGGCGTCGTCGGCGATGAGGATCAGGGTGCCGTCGCCGGCCCGCTCGGCCAGGCAGTCGATGGCGGTGGCCAGCAGCAGCGAGCTGGTGCCGCCCGAGGGGGGCTGGGTCAGGATCGGGAGGGCGGCGGCCCGGAACCCGGGCAGGGCCGTCAGCAGCGGATCGTAGGTGCTGTCGGAACCCTGCGGGCCGGGCCGGAGGAAGATCGCGGGGATCCCGACCTCGGCCGCCCGGAAGGCCAGCTCGGCCAGCAGGCGCGACTTGCCGACACCGGAGGTGCCCCGGACCACGGCCTGGCCCGTTCCCTTCTTGGCCAGATCGACCAGCCGCTGCAGCTCGCCCCGGTGGCCGACGTGGGCCCGAGTCCGCATGTCGAGCAGGGCCTGGGGCACCGGCGGGCGCATCTCGGGCACATAGGACTCGAACCGGGTCTGGGCCTCGGGGTCGAGGAGGTCGTCCTCCAGCTTGGCCACCTCGGCCGACACCTCGAGCCCGACCTCGGCGAAGTCGTCGATCGCCTTGCGCAACGTCCGCAGCGCCCGACGGCGATCACCACCGTGGGCTTCGGCCATCACCAGGGTGGCCAGCAGGCGCTCGTTGAACGGATCCTCCAGGAGATGGCCACGCAGGAACGAGACGAAATCGCCCCGGAGCAGATCCGGGCGCTCGTTGGCGACCCGGATCATCAGTGCATTGCGGGCGTCGTAGATGGCCCGCACGTCCGACTCGTAGCGGGCGTCGAGCTGCACCCCCATGAACGGCTCCACCGGCTGCAACAGGTGGAGCAACTGCTTGGCCGACACCTGATCCAACGGGGTGTCGGTCGAGGCCAGGTGCAGGAGCATCCAGGTGTCGACGTCGGCCACGTCGAGAAGGAGGCGGACCGTCCCGTCGCCGATGTCCTCGATCGACCCCGGCGGCAGATGGCTCCGCAGGCGGGACACCGACATGCGAAACGCCGCCCGGAGCGACTCCTCGTCACCCCCGGCGTCGCCTTCGCGGCCGCCGTGCCACGGCACGCCACGATCTCGGGCGACCACCAGCGCCGCCAGTAGCCGCTGCTTGGCGGGGCTCAGCGGTGTTTGGCTCTTGGCGTTGCTGTACCCGACCTCGATCGCCCCGAGGACACGTACCGGGAATCCACTTGGAGGCATCGACGGCACCTGCGGAAACTAGACATCGTGTCTACACCCGCAAGCTACACCTAGAGCAGGGCTCCCGTCAGAAGAACGGTGGATTCACCCCTGGTCTCGGCCTCGAGGCGGACGGCCCCGATCTCGCTGGTCCTGGTGAGGTGGCGGCCCTCGCACGCCAGCACCCCCACCCCGTCGACCTGCCAGAATCTCCGGCCCGGTTCGGGAGGCTTGGTCAGGGAACTGATCGACAGGTCATCACTGATCACCCGTTCGACCCACCGCTGGAGGCGGACGACGTCGATCTCGGGTGGACGATTCGAATCGCGGAGCTCAACCGTCGTCCGCTGGTCGGTGACGGTTCCGACACCACGCTCCGCTCGATTGATCGACGCCTGATAGCCCAGGGTCAGCAGGTGCTGGAGGCTGTGCAGTCGCATCAGCCGGCAGCGGCGATCGAGATCGATGCGACACCGGACGACCTGACCCATCCGCATGCCCTGGGTGGCGTGCGGATCATCGACCCGGTGCAACAGGCCGATGCCCTCCTCGGCGACGCCGACGACGGGCACGCTCTCGATGAACCCGAGGTCGGACTGCCGACCGTTGTGGGTGGGATCGAATCTCGTCTGATCGAGCACGATCCACTCGTGGTGGATCGCGGTGATGACGGCGTTGAAGGCTCCCCGTTGAGTATCGGAACGTGGGTCCAACGTCTGCATGGAATCTCGCTCCCTTTCCTTCTCGGCTGCTGGAAGCGAGTTTGTGCCCGGTGGATAACCGGGCGCTAACGGGAGAGCATCAACCGCTCCCCTACAGCTTTGAAACGATCTCCGCCGCGTGGTCGGCTGTGCGGGGCCGCTTGAACACGTGGACGATCGTGCCCTCGGCGTCGATCAGGAACGTCGTCCGCTGCAGGCCGAGGTAGGTCTTGCCGTAGTTCTTCTTCTCGCCCCACACGCCGTAGGCGTCGATGATCTTCCGATCGGGATCGGCGATGAGGGGGAACGGCAGCTCGTGGTCGGCGACGAAGCGCTCGTGGCTGGCGTCGTCGTCGGGGGAGACCCCGATCACGGCGATGTCGTGCTCGGCGAGGAGACCGAGGTTGTCGCGCAGATTGCAGGCCTGCTTCGTGCACCCGGGGGTGGCGTCCTTGGGGTAGAAGTACAACGCGACCATCCCGCCTCGGTGATCGGCGAGCGACACGGTCGTACCGTCGAACGTGGTGGCGGTGAAGTCGGGTGCCGGGGTGCCGACGGCGAGGGGAGCTGGAGGAGCGGCCATGGCTGCGAGCCTAAGCCTGGATCCACCGTTTGGTGATTGGGGAGGCGCTGATCGAGTCGGTGGGTGATGTGTGGCGTGGGTGCTTGCGCTGGGACGGGGGCGCGAGCGCGTTGGAGTTGGCGTTGGTGGTGTGTCAGTTGGTGACGCTGGT
>JBCCRO010000084.1:0-5427 GCA_039201605.1 Actinomycetota bacterium | reverse complement strand
CTCCCAGGTCAGCCTGACCAGCCCTCGCTCGGCCTGAGACGACGAAACCCCGCTCCAGCGGGTGCCGGGCGGGGTCTCGGGTGGAGCGGAGAGGGTGGGATTTGAACCCACGGGCCCCGTGAAGGGCCACCTCCTTAGCAGTTGTGCTCGGCGCCGTCCGCCACTGTCCAGACCGCTCCGCTAGCGCCTCGGCGGGTCCGCTGGCGACTGGCTGGACGCCCTCGGATTGCGACGGTGTGCGATGGGTGTGCGATCCGGTCGTTAGCCGTCAGATGGAGCGGAGATCTCGAAGCGACAGTTTGGGGAGGGATCCTGTGCGCTACAACGCACCTCTGTGACTGAAACACTGACTTGACAGATGTGCTCGACAACACCCTCGAGGTACCCGGCGATGAACCCACAGGCCGGCGAGTTCTGGGACACCCGGTAAGCCAAGAAGGAGTGTCGGAGTTCAACCGAACAGCTCAACCTGCCCTCATGGAAGTTGACGTCCTGTACCTCGAACTCGCCCATCCCGGTAGTTGAGTCATAGCTCGCCCAGATCTTCAGCTTCGTCGCGGCAGTCTTGGTATCTGCGGTTGGCACGGCAACTGAGTCGATCCGCCTTCCCCGTAGTTCCATTTCAAGATCCTCGCCGAAGCCGGAGCCGCAAAGGCGGCCCCACTCGTGGACAGCCTTCTGGCGCTCTGACTCCGGTAGCGCTTGCGCGCTTGACCTAAGGATCGACTGAACCGATTGGGCTCTCAGGGCGACGTTCACCGTGTTACCAATCACGAGTTGGCCGTTGGTGACACGCCATCGACTGCCAAAAGTGGTGATCACTCCGGCGAGATTCCCGAGAGGTTCTCTGAACGCATAGAGCAGCATTCCTAGACCCGTCAAGATGGCTGCAGTCCAGAAGAACTCTTGGCCGAACGCCTCGAACCCTAAGCCTAGGGCTCCGATAAGGCTTGCAAGTGAGCCAGCGATACCGAGAATTCGATCTCTTTGCCGCAACGGGGAACTCCGATCGACGTGTCAGAGCTTGGTTGGTCAGACTCAAGTTCCGTTAAACCTAGGTCTGGACCTGCTCGGAGACGTAATCCGTCTCCATCCACATGACAACGCTCGTGAAGATCGATGAGTTCCCTGAGGCCGAGCGCCCGGGTCGTCGGACCTGCGGTAGCACAGGGGAAACCCAGGTCCGAGTTCCCGCCGTCGACTAGCGCTCGCCGTTCTCCAGGTAAGTCATCGAGCCGCTCAACTGGGCTGCGGCTGCGCGTCGGAGACGGTTCACAAGCCGTGGGATAGTCACTTCCTCCAAAGAACTGAGCGGTGACCAGCGGTAGCCTACGATCTCCCGTCCGTCGACCTTGAGTTGACCTTCCAACTCGTGGCTGAGTTCGCTTGCAAACACCATCAGGACCTTTGGTCCGCCGTTGCTCTCCGGGCTGTCCTGCCACCAGTCGGTGACGAGTAGGTCGCCGATTGGCGGGCGGATACCTAGCTCCTCCTCGACTTCTCGGACGACTGCCTGGCGCGGCGTCTCGCCGTGTTCGACGTAGCCGCCTGGTATGTCGAGGTAGTCCTTATAGGACGGGACTACCATGAGGACCTTCTCGCCGGTCTCGTCGAGGAAGAGAGCGCCGGCGGCAACTCGTGGAGTCACGAAGCTCAGCGTCGGGTCGTCGTCGGTCATCCCTGTCGACGCTAGCGCTGTCTGGTGACTGCTCGTTGGTCAGCTAGACCCAGGTGCTACTGCTCGGGTGCGTCGAGCGCGCTGGTCGAGCTGGGCGAGTCGTGGGTCCTGGCGGCCGGCTTTGGTGTTGCGGAGGTGGGCGACGATCTGTTGGGCCATGAGGTGGTTGTGGACCTGTTCCGGTGCGAGCGCCTCGGCTTCGGTCATCACGGCGGTGGCGGTCTCGGTGTCGTCTCGTCGCACGGCGATCATGGCCTTGTCGAACAGGAACCGGACTCGCCGCTCTGAGAGGAGGGCGTCGACGTCGACCAGGCCGACGTGCTCCTCGGCGGCGGCGATGTCGTCGAGGGCCACGGCGGCGCCGACTCGGTGGACGGCGACGTTGGCGGCGCTGAAAGCAGTCCAGAGGTGGTCGGTACCGCTGGTGAGTTGGTTTGCGTAGTGGTCCGCTTCGTCGAGGTACTCGGTCGCCCCTGCGCTGTCGCCTCGGCGTGTGGCGGCCATGGACCCGGCGAGGAGAAGGGTCCCGTAGAGAGCGACCTCCTCATCGGATGAGCTGACGGCGAGATCCGAGCGGAGTTCATCAGCGGTGCGCTCGGCCAGCTTGGTGGCGGCCTCTGTCCGCCCCTGCGACTGGAGGGTGTGTACGGCCGAGCGGCGGAGCGATGCGTAGGTGGCGCGATCGTCCGCCTGGTCTGCGACTGCGAGGCCCCGTTCTGAGGCGATCCAGGCGAGGTCGTGCTCGCCGACCTTGGTAAGGACCATGGCGGCGGCCTGGTTCGACAGGGCGAGCGTTCGCTTGGCCTTCCGGCTGCTAGCTCCACCGGGGCGGTCGGGGGTGATGTGGGCGCCTCGGATGAGATCGGGAAGCTCAGCGAGCATCGTGTCGAACCGAGACGATTGGTAGTGGCCCATCACCCGATCAAGGTCTCGGTTCAGCTTCGCCAGTGGCGGAGGTGGGCCGTCGCCACCATCACCCAGATGGAGAGCGGCGAGGCTGGAATCGAGCAGGGAGGCTCGCACCCGGTCGATGGCCGGGTTGACGGCGGACTCGTGGGGCAGGACCACGGTCTCGGTGGCCGGCGCCCGCACGGCTCGTTGAGCCGCAGCGGCTGCGTCGAGGTGGAGCACCGGCAACTGGAGGGCGATCTCCAGAGCGCGACGAGCACCGGTGCGGGGGATGCGCTTGCCTCGTTCCCATCTGGCGATGTCGTTGCCGGTGACCGTCGGCCGGTCGATTCGGCACACAGCATCAGCCAAATCGGCTTGGCTCAGCCCGAGTTCATCCCGTCGTGACCGGAGTACTTCGGCCAGGGGTCTGGGGCTATCAGGGTGCGGCAGCACGTCCACAACGCTAGTCGCAGCCATCCGCCCCCATCCATGATGCCCCGCTCGTGTTCGTGCGAATGGCCTAGAGATTGGCCCTGTTTTGCGGCTCATCCACGGGCTTGGATTGATCCCAATGCAGAACGAACCGACCACCACGACCGCCGAAGCGGTGGCGACACGGGGCGAAGCACTGACCTACCACGGCCCAGGGTGGACGCTCTCTGGGCCCGGCTTCGACGTGACGTGCTGGGCGCCCGGCAACATCACACACGACGGCCAACCGACCGGCCGCCACCGGGATCACTGGATGCTCTCAGTCGAGACCGACGGCGCGCATGCGGAGTCATCGGGCTTCACCACTGGCGACTCCCTCACTGAGGTCCTCGCCGCCGTGGCCTTCCTCCCACCGCGAGCTCGGTACCTCGTCACCGCCGTACTCGTCCACGAGCTCGGCGAACTCCGAACCACTCAACCAGCCGACCACACCCGAGAGGACCAGCGATGACCGACCACGCCCAGATTCTCGCCATGCCGCTGCGCTATCCGCCGCCGGCCGGCGCCTTCCCCGTGGCCCCTCGGCCACCCGACATGATCAACGCCGCAGGCGTGTGCGCCTGGTGCAACGAGATCGGCTGCGATCTCCCCCTGTGCCACCAGCTCCACGCCGCCGTCACCTGGACCGCCCACGAGCAATGCGGCGGCCAAGGGTGCCGAGGCTGCTGGAACGGCGTGCAGCCAGGCCGACTCGGCTGGGACAGGGGCATCGACCTTTGGGCCGTGGTCCGGCTCGACACCGTGCTCAGCGGCAACGTAGCGATCTGCTGGTGCGACGAGGTCGGCTGCACCTCGCCTGACTGCGGCCCCGGCGTCGCCCCAAGCCCGAACTGGTTCGGCGCTCACCCGGAGTCTCTCTGGCGCAAGCCCGGTGCTGAGGCAGGCCAGAAGGCGGCGTGATGCGACGACCCGAACGACTCAACGCCGCCGGCACCTGCACCTGGTGCGGCGTCACCGACTGCACCAACAGCCTCTGTCGGCGTGTCCACGCCATCGTCCCCTGGCGACTGTGCTCAACGTGTGAGGGCGCCGGCTTCTGCCGCTACTGCTGCGGCGGCCTCGTACCCGACCGGCTCGACCCGGCCAGCGGCCTCGACCAGTGGGCCGTGCTCCGCCTCGGCTACTTCGGTCACCTCGCCACCGTGTGTTGGTGCGACGAGGTCGGCTGCGTCTCACCCGAGTGCGGCGTCGACTCAGTCCGAAGCGACCGGTGGTACGGCTCGTACCCCGAGACCATGTGGAAGCAGGCCGCTTGACCCTTCGCCCGATTCTCGGATCTTTCGTCGAAACACCAGCGGCCATCACGAGTGGTTGGCCAGCCCATGGCCGGTCACCGATGGCCGGACACATCGCCAATGCGATGGCCGGTCGCTGGCCGTCTGTTGGCGACCTGGGCCCGGTAGATGGCCGGTTGGCGCGCTGTCGAAGCGGCGAGTCGGGGCCCTTCGTCTCCGACCGCTCGCAGCCCCTTCGGAGACATCCGGTTGTCGGTCCGAGCGCCACTGATCGTGGCACTGCCGCCCCTACCGCCAATCGTTTCCGGGATGGCATCTGGCGCATCCGGGGAGGTAGCGCAGAGGTAGCGGAGCTCGAGATAGGTAGCGGAGCCGCTACCTATCCCGCTACCTCGATTTCCGGCTCCTGGAGCGGGGTGTCGCCGAAAGGTAGCGGTGGTAGCACCTCGACCCGAAGGCCCGAAACGGCCCAAATCGGGGGTTCCGAGGGGGTCCCCCGTTTTGCGCTACCTCCGCTAGCTCGGTCCAGCCCCAGGCGTCAGGAGAGCGACGGGACCCGCCGGTACGTGTCTGCCGGCTCTCACCGAGCGTGGCGAGCGCACCGGCAACCCGACCGGGACCTTCCCTCCTGTTGCGGAGCGGCCACGCAAGGCTCCGGCCAAACAGATGGCCGCCCAATGACAGGCCATGCCACCGGCCATCGAGGCGTCCGCCCGGCGGGACGGGGGCGGACATGACCAACCGCCAACCCACCCAAGGAACCCGGCCAACCGACACAGACGGCACCGGCCACTTCCTCGAACCGGTGTCCTACGACGCACCGGCCGAACGCGGCCTACTCGGCGCGCTCCTGATGCACGGCCCCCAAGCGCTCCCGGCACTCGACGGATTTGATCCCTCCGACTGCTCCCCCGACTACGGCACCATCATCGGCGCCGCCATCGACGTGGCCCAGGCCGACCTCCGCCCCGACGACATCCTCATGTTCGATCGACTCGGCCGCACCTTCGTCGACCGCTACGGCGCCCAAGACCTGCGGGTCCTGTTCATCCAGGCCATGCACGACGCACCATCGCTCTCATCCGTGGCCAAGTACGCCGACGTCGTCACCGAGCTGGCCCGCACCCGACG
>JBCCRO010000083.1:0-5610 GCA_039201605.1 Actinomycetota bacterium | reverse complement strand
CGGCCAGCTGATACTCGAGGGTGGCGACCGGGTGCCGATGATTGCGGACCTGGACCGCCGTCCAGTACTGGCTGCTGCCCTCCTTGAACCGGAAGGCGATCGGGCCCGACACGGCTGCCTCCACCACCCGCCACTCGATGGGGATGATGCCGTCGACCGGGTTCCCGATGGCGGCGAACGCCTGCTCGCTCAGGTCGAGGTGACCGCTCTCGCATTCGGGGCACAGGTCGACGATGCGCACCGTGATCGAGCCGTTGGGGCCGTTGACCTCCACCCAGGCGCCGCACAGGTCGGCCGTCCCGAACTGCGGGGCGTTGAGCGCCGCCACCCGGAGATCGCCGGGGGAGGGATCGAACATGCAGGCCCCGGCGCCGGTGGCGTCGTAGTAGGTGGCGATCCCGGCGGTGAAGCCGGCCGGGGAATCCCCGCTCGGGGCGACCGGTGCGGTGGTGGCGCCGGCGGTGATCGTGGTCGTCGCGCCCTCGCCGGCGTTCCCGGGGGCTTCGGGGGCGTCGCCGGGATCGATGGTGGCACCGGCGGATGCCGACCCGGCGTCGCCATCGGCGTCGGCTGTATCGGCGCCACCGTCGGCCGGATCGGCGCCGTCGGCCGCCGCCTGGCCGGGCCGGTCGGATCCGCTCGCCCCGTCGGTCGTCGTCGACGGCGACGAGGAGGCAGCGCCCGCCTCGCTCGGTACGCCGTCATCGATCGGAGCGGTCGTCGACCAGGAGGTGGTCGAGGCATCGGTGGCGGTGACGTCGTCGTCACCGGACAGGGCCAGCAGCGACACGGCGCCGACCACCAACCCGAGGGCGGCGCCGATCGCGCCGATGAGCAGTCGTCGATTCGCCGCCATCGACGGGAGCGTAGCCAGTCGCCGCCGGGTCATCCGTTCAGCACCCGCCGGAGCGATCGACGCCGATGCGGCGACCGCCTCGGCTACGGGCAGTTGTCCGGCAGCCCCCACTCGCCCTTCATGCGAGCGGCGTAGGCCCCGCCGGTGGCGGCGTTGACCGCGTCCTGGAAGTCGCACATGGCCTGGGTGGCGTTCTGGGCGTCGGGCTCGTTCGCCATGTTCTCCAGGATCCGTTCCAGCGTGTCGAGGTCGGTGTCCACCATGATCTCGAGCAGCATGGCCGGCATCAGGTGATGCGACGTGTAGCCGTTCTGACTCTGCTGGTCGGCGATCGGAAAGTTGTCGACGTAATCGATGTCGGCCGCCTCCCACCGGTCGAGTTCCTCGAACAGGAATTTGGTGTTGCCGGTCCGGAGCAGGTTCTCGCCGCCGAGCTCGTAGTAGGCCACGGCCGCCATCATGTGCGGCACGATCAAGGTGTTGGTCGGCCAGGTCGCCTTGGCGTAGAAGTCCTCGAAGAAGCCGACCGATCCCGTCCGGCCCATCTCGTAGAAGAAGATCCAGTGCTCGTCGGGGTCCTCGGGGTCGGCCAACATCTTGGGCAGGTAGCCGGGGTCGGCCTCGGCCTGCTGCTTCGAGCCGCAGCCGGCGCCGCAGGTCTCGACGATGCCGAGCACCTTGACCGATCCGAAGTTCGGGTCACCGCGCCGGTAGTAGGTCTCGTAGTCGTCTTTGGTCGACAGCTTTCGGTAGAGATCGTCGACCCGGCGGTACCACTCCACCCACCGGAGCCCGACCTCGGGCGGCACCTGGCCGGCCGGGGCGTAGAACGCCACCTCGCCGCTCGTCCAGGCGTCGTAGCGCAGCGTGCCCTGGGAGAAGCTGGCGAAGTCGCGGACGCCGTGGAAGGTGGCCGGGCCGGCGACGACGGCGGCGCTCGGTGGGGGAGCGGTCGTTGTGGTGGTGTCGGCCGTGGTCGGTGTCGTCGTCGGGGCCTCGGTCGTCGGGGCCACCGTGGTCGACCCCTCGGCCGACCCGTGGTCGGCTGGGACTCCCGAGGTCGCCGACCCCTCGGAGGTGGAGGTGGAGGTGGAGGTGGAGGTGGAGGTGCTCGACGGGGGCTCGGTCGAGTCGGTCGTCGTCGACTCGGGCCCGGTCGGGGGCAGGGTGCCGCCGGGTTCGGGGTCCGGCCCGTCGAGCTCCCCGGTCTTGAGTTCGAAGCCGTCGTCTGGGGCGGCGAGCGGCGTGTCCACGCTGATCGTCTCGCCGCCGCCGTCGCCGGTGAGGGCGACGATGGCCAGGCCGAACACGATGGCCGCCGCCGTCAGGACGACGCCGACGAGCGCGCTACGACCCCGCCAGGGCCAGGACTCAAAAGCAGGGATCTCCACCGTCGGCACCTTTCCGCCTTGGTGACGCCCTCGGGATCGCCCCACTCGATCCCGAGAGTCGCCTATCCCCGTACAGGTCCGAGGCAGCGCCCTTTTGTGATGGCCGGCACTCGATTGGGTGATTTCACCCATCATCGTTGGGCGCGGCGGAGGGCGGGGCGGGACGGGACCGGGCTGGGTGGAGGGCGGGGATGGGCCGGCGGACCGGTGGGTCACCGTACGGCCGGTGTCAGTTCGGCTTCAGAACCCGCACAGATGGCGCACGGTGCCGCTGGGCGGCGAGAACCGCTGCTCACGGAGCGTCAACAAGGGGGCAACGGAGCCGACACGACGGTCGGCTTCGGTTGAAGGGGCAGACGACACCCTCATCGAGTGGAGGAAGCCCATGACCCCGAATCAGATCGCCCTCGTCCAGAACTCGTTCGCCCAGGTGGCACCTATCGCGGACCAGGCGGCAGCCCTGTTCTACGGCCGGGTGTTCGAGCTCGCGCCCCAGACCCGTGGGATGTTCAAGGAGGACCTCACGGCGCAGGGGCGCAAGCTGATGCGAACCCTCGGCATCGTGGTCGACGGGCTCAACGATCTCGACGCCATCGTGCCAATCGCCCAGGCCATGGCCGTCCGCCACGTCGACTACGGCGTGGAGGCCGAGCATTACACCGTCGTCGGCGAGGCCCTGCTCTGGACGCTGGGTCAGGGGCTGGGCGACGGGTTCACCACCGAGGTCGAGGAGGCCTGGGCCGCCGCCTACGGGATCCTCACCACGGTGATGATCGACGCCGCCTACCCCGCCCCGGCGGCGACCTGACCCCGCCGGTGTCCGGGTGAGGACTACCCGGCGAGGAAGTCGGCGACCAGGGCGTTGAACCTGGTCGGATTCTCGATGAAGAGGAAGTGGTTCCCGCCTTCATCGGGGCCGAACGACTCGAACCGGGCTCCCGGCGTGTTGTCGGCCGCCCACTTGGTGGCCGACATCGGCACGAACGACGCCTCCCCCGCCACGTACAGGCTCGGTCGATTGATCCGGGGGAGCACGTCGCGCCAGTCGGCGGCGATGTCGGAGAAGAACTCGGCCGCCGAGTGGGGCCCGGCCATCCTGGCGTTCTCGGCCAGGATCCACGCCTTGTCCTCGGCGGCGATGCCGGGCGTCATCATGTGCTCGACCAGGCCGGGCACGATCTGATCCCCGGCTCCTGCGGCCAGGCCGTTGACGATCCCGAAGAGGTCCTCTGCGGGCATGATCGCCCCGAAATCGGCGACCTCGGTCTCGTCGAAGGCCGGGTTGACGATCGGGTGGGTCGCCATGTCGACGAAGACCGCCTTGGCGATGCCGTCACCGGCGAACAGGTCGAGGTACGACCACAGCACGCAGCACCCCATCGAGTGACCGAGCACGTGGGCCTCGCCGCCCGCCACCTCGTCGATCACGGTTCGGAGGTCCATGGCGTGGCGCGACATGCGATAGCCGAAGTCCGGGGCGTCCGAGTCGCCGTGGCCCCGCAGATCGAGGGCGATCACCCGGAACCGGTCGGAGAGCCCGGCGACCTGTCGCTCGAACAGTGCGGCGGTCTGGTTCCACCCGTGGATCAGGATGAGCGGATCGCCATCGCCGGCCTCGGTGTAGCGCAGCGTGACGCCGTCGTTGGTGGTGATCGATCCCATTGGATCCCCTTCGCATGCAGCTGTTGTGGTGGCTGATCACCATGAACCGGATGGCGGTGAGGCGCTGTCCGTTTTGCGCAACCGTCCGTGGAACCGGCCCCGACACCGGCGGTACGGTCGTTCTCGTGCGAGTCGGCGCCTCCCTGGAACGCTTCACCTGCATCGACGCCCAGGCCGAGCAGCTCACCGGGTTCGACCAGCGGTACGAGCAGGTGCAGCCCGGCGACTACTCGGGCTCGTTCCTGGCCGCCGAGTCGGCCGAGGTCGGCGTCTTCGTCGAGCGGACCGACCGGGCCCTGCATCAGGAGGGCGCCGGACCCTCGGGTGCGGTGAGCGCCGTCGTCCTGGCCGAGGCCCCACCCACCGGTGCCCGGGCCAACGGTCAGGACTTCCGGGCCGGCGACGTGCTCCTCGTCGGGCCCGGCGGGTCCTACGACGCCATCACCGGCGCCGGCGCGGCGCCGGCGGTGTTCTCGTTGTCGATCGATGGCCGGACCACCCTGCCCATCGCCCCGTTGGCCAACCGGCACGCCGGGTCGGTCCGCCGGGTGGCCGATCCCGTGATCAGTGACCGGTTCCGCCAGCTGACCCGCCATGTCGTCACCTCGTGGGAGGCGGCGCCCGGGTCGGTCGACGTTCCCGACGCCGCCGTCCAAGTGTTGATGCTCGACCTGCTGACGGCGGCCCGTGTGGGGAGCGAGGCGAGGCGATCGTCGTTGGAGCTGTTCCGTCGGGCCCGGGCCGACATGGTGGCCGACCTCACCCTCAGCCGACCGGTGAACGAGATCGCGGCCGGGCTCGGTGTGTCCCGGCGCACGCTCGAACACGCCTTCGACGAGTGCGTCGACATGGGCCCCGGACGGTTCCGCAAGCTGCTCCGGCTCAACCACGCCCGCCGCCTTCTCACCGAGGGCTCGTCGACGGTGACCCAGGCCGCCATGGCCAGCGGACTGCCCCATCTCGGGCGCTTCGCCGCCGACTATCGGACGCACTTCGGCGAGCTTCCCTCCAACACCGGTCACCCGTCTCGAATCCGGTAGTTGTCCTGTGGACCGGTTGCTACGCTTCGGAGGTCTCCGCGCCGCCGGAGGCAACCCCGCCCGTCCGGTACGTCCCGGTCAGGTCGTGGCGACGTAGCTCAGTCGGTGAGAGCGCTCGACTCATAATCGAGAGGTCGTCGGTTCGAGTCCGACCGTCGCTACCCACAGTCGTCGCGCCACCGCTGTCCAACAGCCGGCGGCGCACGTCGGTTCCGGGCCGAAGTCCGGGCCGGTAGGTACCGCCCACGTCGGGCGGTGCTCGCATGTCAGCGTCTAGAAAGGGACGTCGCCAATGGCCAAGGAAAAGTTCGAGCGCAATAAGCCTCACGTGAACGTGGGGACGATGGGTCACATCGACCACGGTAAAACGACGCTGACGGCGGCGATCACCAAGGTCTTGTCGGACCGTATCGAGGGTTCTTCGGCGACGGCGTTCGAGGATATCGATAAGGCTCCGGAGGAGCGTGAGCGTGGTATCACGATCAACGTGTCGCACGTGGAGTATGAGACCGACAATCGGCATTATGCCCATGTGGATATGCCGGGTCATTCCGATTACATCAAGAACATGATCACTGGTGCGGCGCAGGTGGATGGTGCGATCCTTGTGGTCAGCGCTGCGGATGGGCCGATGCCCCAGACCCGGGAGCATGTGCTCCTG
>JBCCRO010000082.1:0-5642 GCA_039201605.1 Actinomycetota bacterium | reverse complement strand
CCGATCGAACGGCGGGAGGGCCGCCCCCCCGAGCTGGGCATCAAGTCCCCCGCGGCGATCGCGGCGGTCCACGCCGAGGTGGGGGCGGCCATCGACGCCGCCCTCGCCTTCGCCGAGGAGTCGCCGGCCCCCGACGCCGACTCGCTGACCCGGGATGTCTACACCGTCTCCGAGGGGGTCGGACAGTGACAACGACCGACCCGACGCCGACCGCCGACACCGAGGACGCCAAGCCCCGGGAGCTCACCTACCTCAACGCCTTCAACGAGGCCCTCCGCCAGGTGATGGCCGAGGACCCCGACGTGTTCGTGGCCGGAGAGGACGTGGGCCCCGCCGGAGGCGTGTTCGGTCACTTCACCGGTATCGCCCAGGAGTTCGGCGACGAGCGGTGCTTCGACACCCCGATCGCCGAGCAGGCGATCATCGGCCTCGGTACCGGCGCCGCCGTCAGCGGTCTCCGCCCTGTCGTCGACCTGATGTTCATGGACTTCGTCCTCGTGGCCATGGACCAGATCGCCAACCAGGCGGCCAAGCTGAAGTACATGTTCGGGGGCAAGGCCACCCTGCCCCTCACCATCACCACCAGTGGCGGCGCCGGTTTGTCGGCCGCCGCCCAGCACTCGCAGAGCCTGGAGGCGCTGCTGTGCCACATCCCCGGTCTCAAGGTGGTCATGCCCTCCACCCCCTACGACGTGAAGGGCCTGCTCACCGCCTGCATCCGCGACGACAACCCGACGGTGTTCGTATCGAACAAGCGGATGCTCGGCGTGAAGGGACCCGTCCCGGAGGACCTCTACGAGGTGCCGATCGGGAAGGGTGAGATCGTCCGGCCGGGCGACGGGGTGACGGTCGTCGCCTACGGCCGGATGGTCCCGGAGTCGATGTCGGCGGCTGAGAAGCTCGCCGAGGAGGGAATCTCGGTGGAGGTCATCGACCTCCGCACCGTGCAGCCGCTCGACATCGACCTGGTGACCGACTCGGTGCGCAGGACCAACCGGGTGATCGTCGTCCACGAGGCGGTGCGCTTCGGCGGCCTCGGGGCCGAGATCGCCGCGCAGATCACCGAGCACGCCTTCGACTACCTCGACGCCCCGGTCGGGCGGGTGGCGGCCCCCTTCTCCCCGGTGCCGTTCAGCCCGGCGCTCGAGGCCCACTACGTCCCCAGCCCGAAACGCATCGCCGAGGGCATCCGGGAGACGTTGGCCCGCCCGGGGGCGTGACCTCCCCGGCCGCCACCGTCGGCATCATCGCCAATCCGGCCGCCGGCAAGGACATCCGTCGGCTGATCAGTGCGGCGTCGCCGACCTCGGACATGGCCAAGATCGGCATCGTCCGCCGAGCCGCCATCGGCGCCGTCGAGGGCGGGGCGACGGCGCTCGTGGTGGCCGACGATCGGCACGCCCTGGCCCGACGGGCCCTCGACGAGGTCGACCTGGCCTACGAGGTGGTCGAGCAGCCGCTGCTGTCGACCGGTCGGGACACCCAGCGGGCGGCGGCGGCCATGGCCGAGTCCGGTGTGGCGGCCCTGGTCGTCCTCGGCGGCGATGGCACCCATCGCGACGTCGCCGTCGGCTGGCGGCAGGCCCCGATGGTCACGGTCTCGACCGGCACCAACAACGTGTTCCCCCGGGCCCTGGAGGCGACGACGGCGGGGGAGGCCGCCGGGCTGGTCGCCGCCGGCCGGGTGCGCCTGGTCGACATCGCCCGCCAGGCCAAGGTGCTCGAGGTGCGGATCGAGCGGGGGGCGGAAGCCGACGGAGCCGTCGAGCACGATCTGGCCCTCGTCGACGTCGCCCACATCACGTCCCGCTTCACCGGCAGCCGGGCGGTGTGGAAGCCGTCGTCGATCCGCTCGGTGGTGTCGGCCATGGCCGAGCCGGGCTCGGTCGGCCTCGCCGCCATCGCCGCCGCCGTCGACCCGCTCGGCCGACACGAACCCGGGGCCGTGGTGGTCGATGTGGCGGCCGACGGCGAGGTCGCGGCCCGCACCGTCCGGTGCCCCGTCGCCCCCGGGCGCTACGACGACGTTGCCCTGCGAGGCCATCGTCGCCTGGGGTGCGGCGAGGAGGTCGTCTGGGACGGCCCCGGCACGTTGAGCTTCGACGGCGAACGGGACCGCATGCTCGGACCGGCCGATCGGGCCACGATCCGGGTGCAAGCCGACGGCCCATGGGTGATCGACCCGGCGGCGACGCTGGCGGCGGCGACGAGCAACGACGACACGACGACGAACCCGACGGGTGCGGCACAAGGAGTAGGTGGTGGCTGAGGAGTTCGTGATGCCCAAGCTGGGGCTCACCATGGAGTCGGGCACGATCGTGTCGTGGCTGGTCGAGGACGGTGCCGACGTCGCCGTCGGGCAGCCGGTGCTGGTGATCGAGACCGACAAGGTCGAATCCGAGGTGGAGGCACCGGGCGCCGGTCGACTCCACCAGCTGGGCGTCGTGGGGGAGGAGTACCCGTCGGGGGAGGGGATCGGCTGGTTCCTGGCCGACGGTGAGGCGCCCCCCGCCACCTCCGGGGCGTCGAGCGACGATCCCCCTCCTCCTCCACCACCGCCGCCGCCCTCGGCCCCCGGGGGCCGACCGACGGCCCCCTCACCGGCCCCGGCCGCCAACGGCGCCCACCCGGTGGCGGCCACCGGTGTCGGTGGCCGCATCCTGGCCTCGCCCAACGCCCGCCGGATCGCGGCCGAGCGGGGCATCGAGCTTGCCCTGGTCGCCGGTACCGGCCCGGGCGGGCGCATCGTTTCCGAGGACGTGCCACCGACTGCGCCGCCGTCGGCCCCCGGCGCCCCGGGAATCGGTGCCGTGGCTCCCGTCGGCCCGTCCGGGCAGTTCCTGGCCACCCCCGCCGCCCGAAGCCTGGCCGCCCTCCTCGGCGTCGACCTGGCCCAGGTGGCGGCCACCGGTCCCGACCCCCGCATCGACCGGGAGGATGTGGCG
Organism: Actinomycetota bacterium; assembly: GCA_039201605.1. GTDB lineage: Bacteria > Actinomycetota > Acidimicrobiia > Acidimicrobiales > SZUA-35 > CADEDH01. The sequence continues at coordinate 2,697 of JBCCRO010000082.1, read as the reverse complement.
GCCCACGTCCGAGCCCGCCTCGTCGCCGGACCGGTCGCCCCGGCTCCACCGGCCGCTCCGTCTTCGGCCGCCCCGACTCCACCGGCCGCTCCGGCTCCACCGGCCGCTCCGGCGCCCGGAGGCGCCGTCGCTCCGCTGCCGCCCGCGTCCCAGACCCCGTCGTCGGTCGTACCCCTTCGGGGCATGCGCGGCACGATCGCCCAGCGGATGAGCGAGTCGATCCACTCGATGGCCCAGCTCACCCTCACCATGGACGTCGACATGGATGGCGTGGTGACCGACCGCCAGGACCGCAAGCAGCGGACCGACGACGGAGGCGCCGTCCCCGGCTACACCGACTACATCATCGCCGCCACCGCCCAGGCCCTGATCGAGCACCCGGAGGTCAACAGCCAGGTCACCGACGACGGCGTGGCCCTGCTCCCGGCGGTCCACGTCGGCATGGCTGTCGCCGTCGACGACGGCCTGCTGGTGCCCGTGATCCACAACACCCTCGGCTACGAGATCGACGCGCTGGCCGCCGAGACCACCCGTCTGGCCGTCGCCGCCCGAGAGCGCAACCTCACCGTCGACGAGATGCAGGGCGGCACCTTCTCGGTCACGGCGCTCGGCATGTTCGACGTCGACGCCTTCACCCCGATCATCAACGCCCCAAACACCGCCATCCTCGGCGTCGGTCGCCTGCGAGACGACGTCGCCTGGAGCGATGACGGCAGCCCGGAGCGGGCGAGGACGCTGACCCTCAGCCTCACCTGGGACCATCGGGCCTTCGACGGCGCCCCGGCCGCCCGGTTCGTCCAGTCGATCAAGCGCCGCCTCGAGGCCTACCGGGCCTGATCGGCAGAGGAGAACGGCCATGCCCAACTTCGCCCGACCGGAGGGCGTCACCAGCGAGGACTTCGCCCTCGTCGACCCCTACCGCACCCTGACCTGGCCCGAGGTCGACGACGCCCTCAATCGCAGCGCCAACATCCTGCTCGACACCGACCTCGGCCCCGACCGTCGGGTCGCCGTCTACGCCGAGAACCGGGCCGAGACGGCGTTGGCCCACCTCGGGTCCCTGCTCGGAGGCGCCTCGTCGGTGCCGGTGAACTTCCACCTCACCGCCGACGAGGCGGCTTTCATCCTGGAGGACGCCGCCGCCCGGATCGTCTTCACCGGCCCGGAGAACCTCGACCGGGCGGTCGAGGCCGCCACCCGGGCCGGCGTGCCCACCGTGGTCGCCTGGGGCTGCGAGGAGCTGGTCTGGCCCGACCACGGGCCCATCGTGCTCGACTGGGAGCAGTGGCTGTCGGTCGGCGACTCGGCCGACCCACCGACCGACGTCCGCCCCCGGCCCAACCTGCTCTACACCTCGGGCACCACCGGTCGGCCCAAGGGCACCGAGCTCCCGCCGACGATGTTCGCCGGCGGCGACACCATGCACGACCACGTGGCCGCCCTGGCAGAGAGCCGGATGGCGCCGGAGAAGGGCGCCAACCTCGTCGTCGGGCCGATGTACCACACGGGGCCGCTGTCGGGGATGCGATTGCTGGCGGCGGGGAAGTCGTCGGTGATCCTCGGCAAGTTCGACGCCGAGGCGACCCTCGGCGCCATCGACACCTACGACGTCGAGACGACGATCATGGTCCCCACTCACCTCGTCCGCCTCCTGGCCCTGCCCGAGGAGGTGCGGGCCCGCTACGACGTGTCGAGCATCCGCATCGTCGCCACCACCGGCTCGCGGCTGCCGGTCGAGGTGATGAGCGACATGATCGACTGGTTCGGACCGGTGTTCCGCGACGCCTACGGGGCGACCGAGGTCGGGACGGTGTGCACGATCACCAGCGAGGAGTGGCTCGAACACCGGGGCTCGGTCGGCCAGGCCGTTCCCCCCTTCACCGCCCACGTGTTCGACGAGGACGGTGTGGAGGTGCCGGTCGGTACCGAGGGCCGCCTGTTCTTCCGCGACGCCACCGGCCGGGGCATCATCTACCCCAACGACCCGGAGAAGACGGCCGCCTCCAACCCCGAGCCCGGCCTCTTCACCCTGGGTGAGATCGGCTACATCGACGACGACGGGTACGTCTACATCACCGACCGCTTCAGCGACATGGTGGTCTCGGGCGGGGTCAACATCTACCCGGCCGAGGCCGAGCAGCTCCTGATCGACCACCCCGCAGTGGCCGACGTGGCCTGCATCGGGGTGCCGCACCCGGAGATGGGGGAGGAGTTGCTCGGCCTGATCGTGGCCGCCGACCCGGACGCCCCGCCCGACACCGGTGAGCTGTCGGCCTGGCTCCGTGAGCGGCTGTCGGCCTACAAGTGCCCCCGCAGCTACGACGTGGTCGACGATCTGGGCCGGACGACGATGGGCAAGATCAACAAGCGGAGGCTCCGGGCGACCTACCTCGGCGAGTAGCGGCCCGATCGCCGTCGACCGCGCAGGCCGGGGTCGACCGCACCTCTCGGCCGCCCTTGGGGAGCGGTCGAGTCGAGGGTTCGCTCAGCCCGCCTGGGCCAGCACGTCGGCGAACGACGCCGTCGGCAGGAGCACCTGGGCCCCGCCCGAGGTCTCGTAGTTCTCCACCGGGATGCTGAGGCGGACGAAGGACTCGGGGCGCAGGTCGCGGTTGGCCCACGCCAGGTCGACGGCGTCGGTCAGGCCGAGTCGGTCGTCGAGGGTGAAGGTGTCGCCCAGCGAGTGGATGAACGTGG
>JBCCRO010000081.1:0-6269 GCA_039201605.1 Actinomycetota bacterium | reverse complement strand
TGCCGCCGGGCCCCAGCCCCTGCTCTACGCCCGGATCGACGTCGTCATCGGTTACGAGGTCTCCCTGATCGAGTTCGAGACCGTCGATCCGGCGCTGTGGTTCTCGATGTCGACCGAGGCGGCCGAGCGGTTGGCCGCCGCGGCCGAGGCGCGCCTGGCGTAGCGGCTCGGTCGCTCCGGCGACGCGACGACGCATCAGCCGGAGGCAGTCGGCTGCGCCGTCGGTGAGAACGGCCAGTTCGACCACGCGCTGCTGATAGGTCGCCTGCAGGTGCTCGGCCGGAGCGTCGAGGTCGAATCGCCGCTTGATCGCCGTGAACACCTGGCGGCGATCGGAGTACCCGTCGTTGTCGAGCCCCAGGATCCACGTTCGATCATCCGGGGAGAGGTTGTGCTCGACGCTGAACTCGTCGAGCCAGGCGGCGACGGCCGCAGCGCGGTCGGCGAGGGTGTTGTCGAGGTCGAGCATCACCAGCACGCCATGATTCGAGCGCCCGACCGGCCACCCTGCACCCGAGTTCCCGGTGGGTTCCCGTGTGCGACGGGTTGCGGGCGGTAGCCTGTGCCGCTCGCTCGACCCCGGGCGGGCGACGCCCCCGTCACGCCGAGGGCGGGTCGGACTCGGTACCGGTCAAGTCCCGATCTTCGAGCTCCCAGGCGTGATCGAGCATGTGCCAGGCGCAGCGTCGGATCAGGAACTGCAGAGCCCACGAGCGGGCCGGTTCACCTCGGGCGTGGTGGTCGCGGATCGCTTCGGCGAAAGCGTGGCGGTAGGCGCCCAGGGCGTCCGGGTCCTCCCGGGTCTCCATCGGCACCTTCACCCCGACCTTCGGGGCGAACTCGTCGATCTCGGCGCCGTTCACGTGGCGGATGATGTGGTCCTTCTCCCGGCCCCCGCCTCGGGGACCCTTGCGCAGCTCGACCGACACCCTGGCCGCCATCTCGTCGAAGGTGGCCCACGAGGCCCGGAGCAGCGCCAGCTTTCGTTCGAACTCGGGATCGCCGAGGGGCTCGGTCTCCGCCGTCGCCGTCCGCCCCGAGACGCCGTAGTAGTCGGTCATACCGATGCCGTCGACCTCCTCGACGACGTCGAGCGGGCCCAGGCGGGCGAACTCGTCGCCGTAGCCCGCGAGCTCGGCGACCCTGGCGAAGCGGGGACGGTAGGACTCGAGGACGGACAGCACGTCGCCGCCCAAGGCGGTGCTGCGATCCCAGCCCGGCCAGTCGAAAGCGCAGGCCACCACGCGCTTCTTCTTGCCGCGCTCGAGCATCACTCGGACAGGCTCGGTCATGGCCCAACCCTAAGGAACTCGGCGGCCAGGGTGGGGGCGGACCACGAAATCACCATTGACGCGGGGCCCGCCGACCCGGTCCATCGACGGTGCTGCGCCATCGTTGTCGCCCGCGGCGCTCGTCGCCCGCGGTGCTCGTCGCCATCGGTGCTCGTCGCCAGCGGTGCTCGTCGCCATCGGTGCTCGTCGCCGGCGGCGCTCGTGGTAGCGATCGTCGCCAGCGGTGCTCGTCGCCCGCGGCGCTCGTGGTAGCGATCGTCGCCCGCGGTGCTCGTCGCCCGCGGTGCTCGTGGTGGCGCTCGTCGCCGTGGTTGTCGCTCGGGCGCCGGGGGGGGTCGCCTACCGGGCGGCCTCGGCTCGGATAGCGGCGACCGTCCTGGCGATGGTGAGCTCGGCGGTGTCGACCCCGCCTGCTGATGTGGAACCCGAACACGCCCACCCTGCCGGAGGTTGCGGTGACGACCGACCCTTGAGGCCCACCCCGTGCCCCACTACGGTCGGCGGCGATGAATCCACACGAGTCGATCGCCGGTAGTGATGGGTCGAGGCCCGCACGAGGGAGGTCCGGCGGGCAGCGGAGGCCGACAGGAAGATGAGAATCAGCCACGTGCTGTACAAGGTGTCCGACCTCGACGCTGCGGTCGAGCAGTACCGACGGGATGGCTTCGACGTCGAGTACGGGCGGGCGGAGAAGCCGAACAACGCCCTGGCCTACTTCGCCGACGGCTCGTACCTGGAGCTACTGGGCCGAACCGGGATGCCATCGTGGGCCAAGACGCTGCTGAAGCTGTTCGGCAAGCGGGCCTTCATCGCCCGGCTCGCCACGTGGGACGAGGCGACCGAAGGACTGATCGGCCTGGCGCTGGAGGTCGAGTCCGACCAGCTCGATGAGGCCAAGCGGAGGCTGAAGGACGCTGGACACGGCTGGTTTCAGTTCCGGGCCCGACGTACCGAGCCGAACGGTCGTCAGCTGCGGTTCGTCGGCGTGATGCCCGACGAGATGCAGATCCCGTTCTTCGGCACCTGTGATACGGATCTGGGCCGAGAGGGATTCGTCCACCCCAACGGGGTCGTCGGCTTCAAGAGCGTCTCGTTCGGCACGACCGACGAGCTCCGCCCGCTGGTCGAGCAGCTCTGCACCGACGATCGAGTGCAGCTGTTCATCGGTGACGGAGTGAAGGACCTGGAGTTCGAGTACTCGGAAGGCTGACAGCCGACCCTCGGCCGCAACCGGCGCGCCGCTGAACGGGCCGACGCGCCGGGAGCCATCGCCGCCCGCCGGGTGGCGTCGGTGGCGAAGGTCACCTGTCGCCGGCGAAGGCACGTGCACTACCGTGCGTGACATGGCAGGGCTCAACCACCTTGAGATCGCCGTCCAGGACGTGATGCTCATGGAGCGGTTCTGGGTCGAAAACCTCGGATTCTGGGTCACGGATCGCAGCGATCAGGCCGGTGAGGGCGAGATGGTGTTCATGACCAGCGACGACTCGGAACATCACCAGGTCGTACTGCGGCAGAGCAGCAATGCGAGCGCACCGACCGAGGTGATCGATCACGTCGCCTTCCAGATCGAGACACTGGCCGATCTGCGAGCAATGCTCGCCACCAATCGGAGCCTCGGCCCCGACCGGATCGAGACCGTCAGCCACGGCTCGACGTGGTCGCTGTATGTCCACGACCCAGAAGGCGGGCGGGTGGAGTTCTTCGTCGACACACCATGGCCGATCCGCCAGCCGTGCCGGTTCGAGATCGATCTCGATCGAAGCGACCTCGAGGAGCTGACCCGAAGCCAGCTCGAATCGCAAGGCCTTCTCTAGCTGCATCGCCGCTCGTTCAAGCGTGCATACCGAGCGGCACCCCTCGAAGAAGCATGAGACCCGATTGCGCAGGTCGGGCTTTATCGAGCCTGCGACGACGATCAAGCATCACGTCTCAACTGCCGCCCCAACTCCGCTGCCTCCTCGGCCATCTGCGCTCTGGCCTGGCGGGTCGTGCGACTTGTCGGCATATCCAGCACGTAGTGGGCAACGATCTCGTCGAACCCGAGTTCCGATTGAAGCAGCCGAGGAGCCGCAACTCGATCCGATGACTTCCAGACACAGTCGACAACTGCACTCCCCGATCTCAGCGCTCCAAGCTGACGTTCGAGGATGCCCAGCCGAGCCTCGACCTTGGTTCGCTCTTCATCGTCCACGACGGCAATCCTGCGAGACCATCGCTGAGGATCTCGAGCAGGCCACCGCACGAACCGGGAGCTTGTCGCCTGACGCTCGGACCGGGGAAACGTGTTGTCGAGCTAAGGGAATCAACGACATGAAGAACCAGAATTCGACCCGACAACGGTTCTGGTAACAGGCTTAGGCCCTGGCACAGAGATCCAATCAGGCCCGGATCGGCCTGAGGCTCGACCGCGCCAAGGCCCCCTGACCCCAGCCGGCAGCCTGCTGCAATGCCTTGGAGATCGGTTGAGTCGCTCATCACGGGCACCAGGCAGTCGGACCGCGAGTGGTTGAAGCTGAACAAGAAGGGCTTGACAGAGCTGCCCGGGGAACTCGCCTCCCTGCCGAAGCTCCGCCGCCTCGAAGCGTTCGGTAACCAGATCTCCGACCTCTCAACAGTGGACGGGGCTTTGGATCGCCTGACGGACGTGGACTTGTCCGACAACATCATCCACTCACTCGATTCGTTCTTTCGACTCACGGCGCTTGAGCGACTTGTCCTAACGGGCAATCAGATCGATTCGGTCCCGAGCGGAATTCGGGAGCTTGCGAAACTTGAGGTCCTGGCTCTCGACCAGAACCCGATTTCCTCACAACCTCCCACCATTGGCGAACTCGAACAGCTGCGGACTCTCGCCTTGGACTACACAACGATCACGGAGCTACCCGTCGAGATCACCAAGCTTCAGAGATTGTCAGCACTGTCGCTACGAGGCTGCCGGATTGCGCACCTACCAGCGTTCCTTGCCGAACTTGGAGAACTTGAGTATCTCTACCTGGATGAGTGCGGCCTCAGAGAGTTGCCCCCAGAGGTAACGTCACTCAGGAAGCTGCAGCAACTAGGCGTTTCTGGGAACGATCTCTCGACCCTTCCGGCCGAGATCTACGACATGCCATCGCCGAGGTTCCTCAACGTCACTGGGAACTCGCGACTGACCGTAAGGGCGACAGCCCCCGACAGAGAGCCCCCGCTGGTTCTCTACTCGGACTAGGCCCGAGCAGCAGTCAACGCGGCCCAACGACCAGCCGCTTTAGGGCTGCCTGTGTTTCCGAAGTAGAGGCTCGCTGAACGGCTTCCCCTGGCTCAAAAGCTGCCCGACGGTCTAGCCGAACCCAACAACCAAACAGGTGGACTCGCGCCTGGAGTACTTCGCCACATCCACTGATATTCAAAAACCTGCGCACAGGAGGCCCGCGCCGACCACAGGTCAGGATCTCTGCGACACGGAAGCAGTCGAACTGGGACCCAGCCAGGGCCCACACGTTGTTTGCACGCCTATCCGATGTGCGCAGAGCCATGGAGCACGCACGAGCCCGAGACCTGATGCGGCTGCATCGCTCATCTCGACCAGACTGTCGCCCGGCGATCTCATCTGCGGGCGGTCGCTGGTGCTAGATCCCTTGCGTTAAGCACACCCGAACCGCCCGGAAGCTGTGCATCGCAGTGCACCGGCGACCATCCAGGTGCGTGCCCGCCCGGCCCCAGGCGGGTCCCGAGCCACGGGGTGCAGACACAGCTGAGTCCCGGCAGCGAGGCACGGCCCGGCCAAGTTGCGGACGCCCAGGCCGACCGCTGCCAGGCTCTTCCGAACGGTGAGCAGAAGTCAGCGAGAGTTTGACCGCTTCCGGTTCTCAAACGGTCCCGGTTGCGAATGAAGGACGAGACCCCGGCCCAGCCTCGGCATGGCAACAGAACGAGGCGATTCAGCCATCTCGCTAGCATGAGCGGATGGTCTTCCAGTTGCCAGTGATTGAGCAGTCCGTCCTTTCCGCTGTAGCGAAACTCACAAAGGGCGGGAGCTCGGCGACAACCGCTGCCGACGTCATCCATCAACTAGAGAGGGAGGGCTTTGGACAGTTTGTCACTGTTCTTGCGCTTCGACAGATGGCCGCAACGCCTTGTTCGCCGCTGCCCGTTATCGAGACGTTAGGCAATTTGGGCCCCGATTGGCCTCCTGCGGAACTAGGGTCAGTGAGCCTCGGGTTAACTCCAGCCGGAAGGGTCGTGGTCGAAGAAGGCTCCGCGATCCCCATCCTGCTGTTGCATGGGAGCCTGGGGCTAGGTGGCACCTTCCCACCCTTCACACTGCAAGGTGTTCTGGACTCGCTCAAGTTGGCACAAGACGACCGGCGGCTAACGAACAGCGCTTTCACTAAGGCGCTTGGAGCGTTCAACCTCCCAACCAGGCCGCATGTGGAGGGAAACTTGCGCCGACTCCTTACCGGCAAGCGGCAGCAGTTTCAACTGTCCATTGCCCTCGAAAGAAACGAATCAGTTATCTCTATTCAGGGAATATCGCCCTTCACTAGCGCTGCTGGGCTTCGTCACGAGCTAGAAGCACTGCCCGGTCTTGAACGGATTGAGGTTGGGAGCAACGCTTGGCTAGCAATGCTCACCTTTGAGAGTCAAGAGTCAGCCGAGTTTGCAGAGCGGAAGTTCGCGAACTTCGGCGACCTACACACAACGGTACACCTCGACTTCGGCCGCCCACCGCTCGACCTAGCGAAGGAGTGGCTTGCTCAGCTAGAGGGCCGAGCCGTAGAAGACGCCCTCCATTCGATCGCCATAGCTTCCAACGAAATGCGAACCGGGGCGCACCGAATCGACATCACATGATGGAGTTGCCCCGCTGGGTGAGACAGGGGTTGTTGTCAGATTGTCAGGCTGCTTGTGAGGCAGCGTAGGCCTCGGCTGGGGTGCGGTGCTCGAGTCGGGCTTGGTGTCGGGTGCGGTTGTAGAAGGTCTCGATGTAGTCGA
>JBCCRO010000080.1:0-7251 GCA_039201605.1 Actinomycetota bacterium | reverse complement strand
GTAGCCGTCGCCCACCCGGGTGGGCGCGATCGTCGTCGGTGAGCCGGTCACGTACCCCGACAAGTCGCCCCGGTCCGGTGCGTCGCCCCCCGGGGGGGCCACCCCCCCCGCCGCGGGGCCCCCCCACCCCCCCCCCCCACCCCCCCCGGCCCCCCCCCGGGGGGGGGCGCCCCCCCCCCCCCGCGGGAGGTTTGGGGCGGTCTGTCCCGAGGTTCTCCGGCTACGGCTCGAGCAGCTTCTCCAGGAGGGCGTCCACCGCCTTGTCGGCGATGGTCATCATCTCCTCGTCGGTCCGATCCTGGATCGGATGCTCGACGAAGAGCCGGGCCGGCTGAAAGCCGAGGGCCTCACCCTGGGCCTGAGCGGCGTCGACGAAGACGGCGCTGGCCACGAACACCCCGGGCACCCCACGGCGCTCGAGATCGGCGATGTCGTGCACACTGCACGACGTGCAGCTGCCTCAATCGGCCAACGCCTCGATCACGGCGTCGCAGCTGGTGGCGATCTCGTGGCGCAGGTCGACGGGCGCCGGCTTGGCGAACGTCGGCTTCATGTAGCGGGTGACCTCGGCCCCCATGCCGGTGAGACGCTCCTCGAGGCGATCGAGGAACTTGTCGCCCCGCGGCTTGGAGATGTCGAGCAGGCCGACGCGGAGCCCCTCGATCGAGGTCGGTCTCGGGACCGTCTCGATCGCCTGGGCGGTGCGGCCGGCGGTTGGATCGAGCACGACCGTCATGGTCGAACCCCCTTCCGGTAGCGGTGTGGACTCGTGGTGTTCATGGGACCCCCGTGATGGCCTTGGTTACGGGCTCGCTGCCCTTGGGGCCGCCGACCCAGCCGCCGAGGATGGCGGAGAACAGACCGGCGTCGCCACCGGCGTGGACGATCTGCAGACCGCCCGGGCGGAACTTGGGCACCGTCGCCCCGGCCATCCCCTCCGGGATGCCCTCGGCGATACCGCCGACACCGCGCAGGATGGTGTCGGCCTCCGTCTGCAGCAGATCGTCGAGTTCCTGGGCCAGGTGGTCGCGATCCCAACCCGCCTCCCGCAGGATGCGACCGTGCTCGGGGCCGACGACGAGCATGGCGTCGAACCCGATGATCAGCTTGGGGTGTCCGACCGCCCGCAACGCCATGGCCATCGACCGGGCCAGCGACTCGGGTTGGCGTGACAGCTGGTCGGCGATGGCGGTCGGCCCCTGGCCGGCGAACAGGGTGACGGCATCGGTGCCCGGCTCCAGCCCTCGGGCCGTGGCCAGCGGCGTGAACGGCGAATCGTGTTCCCGCTCGGCGAAGGCCATGCCGAACTTGCTGGGCGAGCCCATCAGACCCATATCGACACCGCCGGGCTCCGAGGACGGTCGCCCTCCGCCGAGGTTGCGGACGACGAGCTGGAGGGCCCGACCGATCGTGGCGTTGGCCCGGTTGCCCTGACCCAGGACGTTGGCCCCGCCGTTCATGCCGATCCGCTCGGCTATCGGCCCGTTGACCACCACGATCGGCCCCGAGAAGTAGGTCGTGGCCAGCAGGCCGTGCATGTTGAACTCATCGGTGCATGCCGCCTCCACCGCCGCCAGCACCACCGGTAGGTACTCGGGCTTGCAGCCGGCGAGCACGGCGTTGATCGCCACCTGCTCCACCGTCACCGCATTGAGGTCGGGCGGGACGACGGTGATCACCTCGTCGGGAGCCCGGGTCGTACCCTCCAGCATCCGCAGCACCCGAGCCTCGGTCGGGGGCACCACCGGCAGCCCGTCGGACCAGCCCCGGTCGAACGCCGCCTCCATCTCGTCTTCGAGGGCGGCTATCTCGATCCGGCGGGACCGGAGCGACGAACCGGAGAACCGCACGGTCAGCTCGTCGGTCAGCGACGGATCGACCGACAGCGATCCGCACCCCGGGCGCTGCTCGGGAAGGTCGGGGCCGAGATCGGCCACGCCGGTGAAGGCCTCCCACTCCTGGCGGGACCACCCGACGGTCCGATCCTGTTCGCTGCCGCCGTCGACCTGCAGCAGCGTCGGAACCGTCTCGATGTCGTGGTGCCACGACACCTCGAGCAGGCGGTCGTCGACCACACCGTCGATGGCCGGGAAGTCGGGATCGTCCTGGGAGTACACGGTGAGGGGCGTGCCCCGCCCCGCCAGATCCTCGAGCACCGGTGCGACCAGGACGCACGTGGGGCAGTCCTTCTTGACCACGGCCACGATCCCATCGGGGAGGGCCGGTTTCGGGGGCGACGTCATCGTGTCAGCTTCCACCAACCGGGACCGGACGGGCAAGCACGCACGGACGGTGATCGAGGCCGATCGACCAGCCGGGACAGGCTGAGACAACTTTCACACTCAGTTCACCTTCACCGTGGGTCGTACTAGGGTTCGTCAACCCTTTTTATCCCGGGGGGGGAAGGGGGCCCGTTCGATGGACACTGTTGTCCCTGGTCGGGGAGTGCAAGCGCCTTATGACGGAGTGTCCGGATTGCTAACGGTGACGTTCTACGGAGTGCGAGGCTCGACACCGTGTTGCGACGACACGACCCGGATGTTCGGGGGCAACACCAGCTGTGTGCTCATCGAAGTCCCGGGAGCGGCGCCCATCATCTGTGACATGGGCACGGGCCTCACCTACCTCGGCAAGGATCTTCTCGAACGCGACGACATCGACACCGACGCCTTTCGGGCAACGATGCTGGTCAGCCACCTCCACTGGGACCACATCCAGGGCCTGCCGTTCTTCCGGCCGCTACTGCGCCCCGGAGCCGCCGTCGACCTGATCGGGCCTCCCCAGGAGGCCGGCAGCCTGGCCGACGCCTTCGCCGAGTGCATCAGTCCACCGGTGTTCCCCGTGGCCCTCACCGATCTGCCCGGCGAGATCACCTACCGCACCCTGCACGAGGAGACGACGACGATCGGGCCGGCCAGCGTCACCGCCTTCCCGGTGCGCCACGTCGGCCCCACCAACGGGTACCGCATCGAGGCCGGTACCGGCTCCGTCGTGTTCATCTGCGATCACCAGCAGCCCGAGGATGGTTCGCTCGACGTGCCGGTCGACGTGGTCGACGCCTGCCGGGGTGCCGACGTGCTGATCCACGACACCCAATACGACGCCGAGGAGTTCGTCTACAGGAGCAACTGGGGTCACTGCACGCCGGATTTCGCCCTCGAGCTGGCCCGCCAGGCCGGGGTGAAGCGCCTGGTGATGTTCCACCACGACCCGTCGCACGACGACCAGTGGATCAAGGACCAGCGCGACCGTCTGCAGGAGATGGCAGGCGGCGACGTCGAGGTGCTGGCCGCCGCCGAGGGCACGTCGATGGTCTCCGGGGCCTGAGCCATCGCCGTCGGTTAGGCTCCGGCGGAGCCGTGCCGGGGCTCGAACCGAATCCGGCGAGAGAGGACGCAACCAGCAATGAGCGAGGCCACCGACCCCGACATCGATTCCGGCCAGTTCCGTCAGGTTCTCGGGAACTTCCCGACCGGGGTCACCGTCGTGACCGCCGCCGGCGCCGACCGGCCGGTGGGGGTGGCCATCGGATCGTTCGCCTCGATCTCGCTCGAGCCGCCCCTCGTCGGCTTCTTCCTCGGCACCCGGTCGGGGAGTTGGGCCCCGATGGAGAGCGCCGGCCACTTCTGCGTGAACGTGCTGCGGGCCGATCAGAAGGAACTGTGCGGCGTCATGGCCTCGGGAGCCGAGGACAAGTTCGATCACGTCGACACCGCGCCGGCCCCGTGGAGCGGCGCCCCCATGCTTCCCGGCGTCCAGGCCGTGATCGACTGCCGGCTCGACCAGGTGGTGGAACTCGGCGATCACAACCTCGTCGTCGGCCGGGTGATGCACCTCGGCCTCGGCGAGGACGGCGACGCCGGACCCATGGTCTTCTTCCAGGGCGGCTACGGCACGTTTGGCTAGGGGTTCTCCCGGAGGCTCCCGGGAGCAGCCGGAGCGGCGGCATCTGGGCCGAGCGCCCTGTCCGGGCAAGCTGGTTCACCCATCGCCGTAGGTCACACAGGGTGGTTCCCTCTCACGTAAAGCGTTGATCTCGTGGGAGGATGAACACGTGCAGGCGTGGACGGTGTCGATTCGGTGGGCGGTGGCTGCCGTCCTCGGCGTGACGGCGCTGGCGGTCTGGGTGCCGTCAGGCCTCCTCCTGCTGCTGTTCCTCGGGGTGGTCATCTCCGCCCACGAGGCGGGCCATCTCCTCGTCGCCCGGCGGGCCGGCATGGTGCCCACCGAGTACTACTGGGGGTTCGGGCCCGAGATCGTGGCCTATCAGGGCCCCACGTGTCGCTACGGACTGCGGGTGGCCTTCGTCGGCGGGTACGTGAAGATCCACGGCATGACGCCCTCGTCCGACATCCCCGACGACTTCGACGAATCCGGCACCTTCCGAGCCGCTTCGGCCCGAGGGCGACTGGCAACGATCATCGCCGGCCCAGCGGTGAACCTCTCGATGGCCGTCGTCGCCTTCGCCGTCGCCGCCCTCCTCGAGGGGGCGGGCCCGGCGGCGGCGCTGACCGCCGGGGTCGGCGACGTGTGGTTCGTGACGGCGGGGACGGCCGACGCCCTGGGCACCTGGGTGGCCAACCTCGGCCAGTACTTCCAGGCGGTGGCCGACCCGGGCGCCGCCCAGGCCCCGGTGCGGTTCATGTCGCCGGTGGCCCAGGCCGAGGTGTCGGCGGTGGCGGTGTCCGGAGGGTTGGTGTCGACCCTGCGCTGGTTCGCCATTCTGAGCACGGCGGTCGGGGTGATCAACCTGTTGCCCCTCCCGCCACTCGACGGCTCCCACGCCGTGGTGGCGGCGGTCGACGGACTGCTCGGCCGGCTGCGGCCGGGCGGCCGGGCCCGTGTCGACGTGTCCCGACTGGTGCCCCTCGCCTATGTGACCGTCGGGGCCCTCGTCGTGCTCTCGGTCAGCGCCCTCGTCCTCGATCTGCGCGATCTCACCTAGCCCCGGCCAGGCGCCCCCGGTTACCCTTCCGGCCCATGGCCATCTACGCGCTGGGCGACGTCGAGCCCCAGATCCACCCCACCGCCTTCATCCACCCGGACTGCACGATCATCGGCGATGTCACCGTCGGCGCCGAGTCCTCGGTGTGGCCCGGTGCGGTGCTGCGGGGCGACGACGGTCGCATCGTGGTCGGCGCCCGCTCGTCGATCCAGGACGGGACGGTGCTCCACACCACCCTCGACGATCCGACCACCGTCGGCGACGACTGCGTGATCGGCCACATCGTCCACCTGGAGGGATGCACGGTGGAGGACGGTGCCCTGGTCGGCAACGGCTCGGTCGTGCTCCATCGGGCCGTCATCGGCAGCGGCGCCATCGTCGGGTCCAACGCCGTCGTCACCAACGACACCCAGGTACCGCCCAAGGCCCTGGCCCTCGGGGTTCCGGCCAAGATCCGCCCCGATGCCGCCGACCAGGCCATGATCATCGAGGCGTGCGAATCGTACGTGGAGCGGTCGCGGCGGTTCCGAGCCGAGATGCGCCGTCTCGACTGAGAGCTGAGCGGGTAGGTGGAGTGCGCAGCACGAGTACACGATGAATTCAAGGCCGCCGGGCCCCTGAGCCAAAAAACCTCGCGTCGGCCGATTCCTCGGCCCTGAACGACTCCGCCTATTGTTACTATCTACGTAGTGTTAATTCGGCGGCGTGGGCCCGAGCGGCTTCCGCACGCCGAAAACCAAAGCCAAGGAGCTGGAGGCGCTGCCATGACGGTCACCCCCGACAACCTCGATCTCGATCGCTACAAGCTGGGATGGAGTGATGCCGAGGATTACGTCTACAAGCCGAAGAAGGGCCTGACCCCCGACATCGTCCGCGAGATGTCGTGGATGAAGGGCGAGCCCGACTGGATGCTCGACCTCCGGCTCAAGTCGCTCCGTCACTTCGAGCGTCGGCCCATGCCCAAGTGGGGCGGCGACATGTCGGAGATCTACTTCGACGACATCTACTACTACATCAAGCCGACCGAGGGTCAGGTCGACTCCTGGGAGGACCTCCCCGACGCCATCAAGGACACCTACGAGAAGCTGGGTATCCCCGAGGCCGAGCGGAAGTACCTGGCCGGCGTGACCGCCCAGTACGAGTCCGAGGTGGTGTTCCACCGCAACCGCGAGGACCTGGAGCGGCAGGGCGTCATCTTCTGCGACATGGACACCGCCCTGCGGGAGCACCCCGAGCTGGTGAAGCCCAACTTCGGGAAGGTCATCCCGATGGGCGACAACAAGTTCTCCGCCCTCAACACCTCGGTGTGGTCGGGTGGGTCCTTCATCTACGTGCCCCCGGGGGTCGAGGTGGAGATGCCGCTCCAGGCCTACTTCCGGATCAACGCCGAGAACATGGGCCAGTTCGAGCGGACCCTGATCATCGCCGATGAGGGCTCGAAGGTGCACTACATCGAGGGCTGCTCGGCCCCGGTCTACACCTCCGACTCGCTGCACTCGGCCGTGGTCGAGATCATCGTCAAGCCCAGCGCCCACGTCACCTACACCACGATCCAGAACTGGTCGTCGAACGTGTTCAACCTGGTGACCAAGCGGGCCTACGTCGAGGCCGAGGGTCACATGGAGTGGATCGACGGCAACATCGGCTCCCGCCTCACGATGAAGTACCCGGCCGTGTGGCTGGCCGGCCCCAAGGCGACCGGCGAGGTGCTGTCCGTGGCCTATGCGGGCAAGGATCAGCACCAGGACACCGGGGCCAAGATGGTGCACGCCGCCCCCGAGACCACCTCGAAGATCGTGTCGAAGTCGATCTCCAAGGACGGCGGTCGCTCCAGCTACCGCGGTCTGGTGCGGGTCGAGGACGACGCCTACGGCTGCAAGAGCCATGTGGAGTGCGACGCCCTGATCCTCGACGAGGACTCGGTCTCCGACACCTATCCCTACATGGAGATCGGCAACCGCGACGCCGAGATCGGCCACGAGGCCACCGTGTCGAAGGTGGCCGACGAGCAGCTCTTCTACCTGATGAGCCGCGGTCTCTCCGAGGAGCAGGCGGTTGGCATGGTGGTGAACGGCTTCATCGAGCCGGTCACCCGCACGCTCCCCATGGAGTACGCCGTCGAGTGGAGCCGCCTCATCGAGCTCCAGATGGAAGGCTCGGTCGGCTGACGACGTTGCTGTCCGTTAGGGCCTGCTCCGCAGGCCCGGCAGGCTCGGTCGGCTGACGACGTTGCTGTCCGCCCAAACACCGCCGCATCATCCGGCGTATCCAGATGTCGCGCCATGCGCCATATGGCGAAATCCGCG
>JBCCRO010000079.1:0-7647 GCA_039201605.1 Actinomycetota bacterium | reverse complement strand
CGGCGTCGCCGTCGAGGACGTCGTCGACGGGTCCGGGAGCGAGGTGTCGGCGGCCGGCGAGTCGACACCCGAAGCCTCATCGGACACGAGCGCAGAGAGTTCGGGCGGCCCGATCGTTGTCGACCTCACCGACAGCATCTACGACCTGGCCTTGCTGGGCGTCGCCCCGGTCGGCAACATCTACGGCACGGACCTGATCGCCCCACAGCTCGCTCAGCTCGACGGTGTCGACCCGGGCGTGGCTGCGGCCATCGTGGAGACGCCCGACCTGGGTACGGCCGGCGGCTTCGAGATCAATCTGGAAGCGATCGCGGCGAGGGCGCCGGATCTGATCATCGCCAGTGAAACGTTCCTCGGGTTCTACCGCCTGTCGATGGACGACCTGGAAGCGATCGCCCCCGTCGAGGTGATCGATGAATCCCTCGATTGGCAGGACCGCACCCGCCAAGTGGCAATGCTGGTGGGGGTCGGCGACGAGGCCGACGACCGGATCGCCGCCGTCGAGGCCGAGCTGGCGGAGATCCGTCGGCGGGTCGAGGCCGAAGGGCTGGAGGGAACGACCGTCTCCCTGTTGCGCCCCTTCGGGGCGACGATGACGTTCTTCCAGGCCCGGTCGCTCGCCGGCCAGATGCTGGCCGACGTCGGACTCACTCAGCCCGAGGCGCAGCTCGTCGACGTCGAGACCGGGTTCCCGGCCTACGCCTCCCAGGTGCAGTTCTCAGCCGAGCTGCTGGCCGACCATGACGCCGACGCCGTCGTGGTGTTGGCCGAGGACGTCTCGGTCGATCCCGTCGCCGCCTTCCCGTCCGGCTACCTGGCGGCCGAGACCCTCACGCCGGTGCCGGACGGCGCCGTGCTCCTCGTGCCGATCTTCCTGTGGGCCGTCAACTCGCTGGCCGGCGCCGATCAGATCGCCGACGACCTCGACACGTTGGTCGACCTCCTGGCGTCGTAGCTCCCTCCCATCCCGGTCTCCGGCGGCCCGACCGCACCCGGCAGGTGCTCGTCGACATCGAGTGGTGGGCCGCTCCTCGGGGCGCAAGGAGACGACGGCTGATCGGTGCGTACGCCACCCGTCGGCGGCTCAGGCGGTGGGGGAGGCGCTGGTGGGAGCCGCCGCCTCGGCCGACAGGTCGATCGTGTCGACGCCCTCCGCCGCCGGCCTGGGCCGGTTGATCGGGACCGAGATCTTCGGTGCCGTCGGCGTTCCCGGCCTCGTCGGCCCCGATGTGGACTCGGTGGTGGTCTCCTTGCCGGCGTAGGTGTCGACGTAGTCCTGCTCGGACAGGCGGCCGATCTGGTACATCACGGCGTCGGTGAACACCCGCAGCAGTCGGGGGTCGCCGGGGTCGCCGTGATCCTCGGGGCGCATCGGGGCCCCGAAGCGGACCGTGACCGGCTTGCGGGGCGTCATCAGGAAGGTGTCGGGCTGCTGCACCTCGACCGTGCCGATGTGACCGACGGGGATGATCGGGGCATCGCACCGCAGGGCCAGTCGGGCCGCTCCGGTGCGGCCCTTGTGCAGGTTGCCGCTGCGGGAGCGCGTGCCCTCGGGGTAGATCATGAACAGGTGGCCCCCGTCGAGCACCCGGGCTGCGGTGTCGAGGGCCTCCTGGGCGGCGTCCCCGCCGCGCCGGTCGACCGGGATCATGCCCATGGCGGGGAAGAGGTGCTTGGTCTTCCAGTCGTCCATGTACTCGCCCTTGCCGATGGCCCACACCCGGCGGGGGAGCGAGGCCGGGACGAAGACCGAGTCGCAGAACGAGAGGTGGTTGGGGGCGATGATGGCCGGTCCGTCGAGGGGGACGTGCTCCGCGCCCTCGACGGTCACGTCCCACAGGCGGTGGACCAGGCGGCGGATGGCGCCGAAGCCGTACCGGCTGACCCGGTCGGCACCCGGCAGCTCGGGAGCGGCCTCGAAACGGAACGCCGTCGCCTCCGTGTTCAGCCCGCTCCCCCTGTCATTCCCGCAGCTCCCGCCGGATCAGCTTCCCGGTGGGCGCCACCGGCAGCTCGTCGACCAGGTGGTACTCGATCGGGCACTTGTAGCTGCTGAGTCGTTCCCGGGCGAAGGCGTCGAGCTCGTCGGTGGTGGCGGTGCCCGACACGTGGGCCACCACCGCCTCCCCGGTCTCGCCGTGCGGGGTGCCGACCACCACCGCCCCCTTCACCGCCGGATGCTCCATCAGCACCGACTCGACCTCGGAGGGGTACACGTTGAACCCCGACACGATGACGATGTCCTTGATGCGGTCGACGAGGTGGAGGTAGCCGTCGGCGTCGAACACGCCCATGTCGCCGGTCCAGAACCACCCGTCGTCGGTCAGCACGGCGTCGGTGAGGTCGGGGGCATCGAGGTAGCCGGCGAACACGCCGGGGCTCCGCACCACGATCTCGCCGGTGTCGCCCGCCTCCACCGGGGTGCCGTCCTCCTCGACCAACACCACCTCGACCCCGGTCAGGGGTTTGCCGACCGAGGTGGCCCGGGCCGGTATGCCTCGGCTCCAGGTGACGATGGGGGAGGTCTCGGTCAGGCCGTAACCCTCGGCCAGCTCCACCCCGTAGCGGTCGCGGATGGCCTCGAACACCTCCACCGGCAACGCCGCCGCTCCCGAGGAGGCGTTGCGGACCGACGACAGCACGTCGTCGGGGGCGTCGGCCACCGCCCACCGCTGCCACATCGGCGGGGCGCCGGAGATCGTGGTCACCCGATGGCGGCGGATCAGCTCCAGACTGATCTGGGCGTCGAACCGCCGTTGCAGCACGACGGCCCCGCCGACCCGAAGGGTGGCCAGCAGCACGACGTTGAGGCCGAAGATATGGGAGAACGGCAGCACGCCGAGGGCGATGTCGTCGCCCCGCAACCCGTCGGGGGTGCCGGTGGTGATCGCCTCCTGGATCCAGGCCAGGTTGCGGTGGCGCATCATCGCCACCTTGGCCTCGCTCGACACGCCGCTGGTCAGCAACAGGAAGGCGAGATCCTCGCCGTCCCGCTCGACGATGGGCGGGCCCTCGCGGTCGGGTATGGCCGCCACGTCGACGAGGGGGAGGCCGAGATCGTGGCCCTCGGTGATGAGCCAGCGGCCGGCGTCGCCCAACAGGAGGAGATCGGGGGCGGGTGTGGCCAGCTTCCGCCGCAGCTCGGCCAGCGGGCTGGACGGGCGCACCGGCACCACCACCGCGCCAACGCCGAGGATGGCGAGCACGGCGACGACGAAGTCGGTCTCGTTGCCGGCGAGGACGGCCACCCGGCCACCCGGTGTCACACCGTCGTCGACGAGATGGGCCCGAACCGATGCGACCCGGGCCCGCAGCTCGTCATAGGTGACGACGCGGTCCTCGTCGATCAGCGCAATGCGCTCGCCATCGTGGGGCTCGATGATGGCGGCCAGGTTGTTCATCGAGCCGAGCATGACACGAGCGGACGTCGAGTCTCAAGGCGCCGAGGTGTCGGGGCGCCGCCGTCGACATCGGGCCGGGCGCCACGCGTGGGGTCAGACCGGGTGTTCGAGCTCGCTCAGGCGGCCGATGGCGTCGAGGGCGTCGACGATGAGTCCGAGGTAGTCGGCCTTGCCGCCACCAGCCGTCCACTGGCGGGTGGCGATGCGGATGGCGGACATCGTGGCGCCGGCGATGATCTCCGGGCGGGGGTCGACCAGGGGGTCGACGTCGAGGCGCTCGGAGATGGCGACGATCAGCTCGCGCTCCCAGTTCGTCTGGACCACGGCCCGGCTGTAGGACGAGACCGCCGGGTAGGTGGCGGCCAGGCGGGCCTGGAGGAGTCGTCGCTGGCGATGGCGCTCGAAGTTGTCGGCCAGCGACAGCATGACGGCCCGCAGCAGGGTGAGGATGGGCTCGTCGGCCGGCCGGGAGGCCAGCGATGCCCGCAGCTCGATCTGCAGCTCTTCCATGTCGCCGTAGAGCAGTGCCTCCTTGGTGTCGAAGTGGCGGAAGAGCGTGCGTTGCGACACGTCGGCCAGCTCGGCGATGTCGCTGGTGGTGGTCTCGTCGTAGCCGTTCTCCTCGAACAGGCGGGCGCCGGCGGCCATCAGGTCGGCCCGGGTCTTCGACTTCTTGCGCGATCGGCGGCTCTCGGGGAGCTCGGGCAGTCTGGGGGACGGATCCAACATCAGATACGCCACTGTAGGCCCTCGACGACAAAATGTCAGCAATTGACTAATGTCAGCGGCTGACATTACTATGTGGACATGCCTCCACACGCCGCCTTCTTCGACCTCGACCGCACCCTGATCGCCGGCTCCTCCTCACCCGTCTTCCAACGCCATCTCGCCGAGGCTGGTATCGCCGGTGGGGCCAACGTCCCCTTCGCCGACACCCTCGCCTCGATCTACGAGCGCTTCGGGGAGAACTGGCTGATGATGCAGCCGGCCAAGCTGGCCTCCCGGGCCGCTGCCGGGTGGAAGGTGGCCGAGGTCGACACCGCCTGCAAGGCGGCTTCGGAGGAACTGCTCGGCATGCTCCAGCCCTTCGCCCGGCAGCTCTTCGACGAGCACCGGGCCGCCGGAGCCAAGCTGGTGCTGGCCACCACATCCCCCGAGCCCTTCGTCCGTCCCCTGTCCGAGGCCCTCGACTTCGACGACGTGGTCTGCACCCGCTGGGTCCAGGACGACGGCGTCTTCACCGGCGCCACCGACGGTCCTTTCGTGTGGGGCCGGGCCAAGGCCGACGCCGTGGCGGCGTGGGCGGAGGCCAACGGCGTCTCTCTCAAGCAGAGCTACGCCTACAGCGACTCCTACTTCGACAGCTCGCTGCTCGACTCGGTGGGGCACCCGGTCGCCGTCAACCCCGACGCCCAGCTCGCCGCCACCGCCACCATCAAGGGCTGGCCCGTCCGCCACCTCGACAAGTCGGAGGGGGTGGCCAAGATCGCCGGTCGGGAGATGCAGGAGTGGAGCCGCCCCTTCATGCGCCCCGAGTTGGTCGCCCCCGGCGTGTCGTTCAGCTGGGAGGGCGTGGAGAACATCCCCGGCGACGGCCCGGCACTGGTCGTGTTCAACCACCGCTCGTACTTCGACCCCACCGTGATGGGCCTGCTCGTGGCCCGCGCCGGCCGGACCGTGCGCGGCCTGGGCAAGAAAGAGGTGTTCGACGTGCCGATCGCCGGCCGGTTCCTGAAGGCGGTGGGCGGGATCCGGGTGGAGCGGGCGTCCGGCTCCGACGAACCGTTGGACAAGGCGGCGGCAGCCCTCAAGGGAGGCGAAGTGGTGATGATGGCCCCCCAGGGCACGATCCCCCGCGGCCCCGCCTTCTTCGAGCCGGAGCTCAAGGGCCGATGGGGCGCCGCCCGCCTCGCCGCCCTCACCGGCGTACCCGTCATCCCCGTCGGCCTGTGGGGCACCGAGAAGGTGTGGCCCCGCAGCGCCCGGGTGCCGCAGTTCTCCCTCAGCCGACCGAAGGTGAGCGTGAAGGTTGGACCGGCGATCCACGTCGCCGGCGACGACCCGGACGCCGACACCGCGGCCATCATGGCCGCCATCGCCGACCTGCTCCCCGACGAGGCCCGCCGGCCCCACACCCCGACCGAGGCCGAGCTGCGGGCCACCTATCCTCCCGGCTACAAGGGCGATCCGACGGCGGAGAGCGACCGTCGCCCCGGTACCGACACCTGATTCCGACCACCCTCCCGACGAGACGACACAAGGACACATCGCCATGGCAGCGAGTAAGAAGCGGGACGTCGACACCTCCACCCGCATGACCGAGCACGAAGCCCTCATGTGGAACGTGGAGAAGGACCCGTGGCTCAATCCGAACGGGGCCAGCCTCACCGTGCTCGACCAGCCGGTCGACGTCGAGCGGTTCCGCAACCAGATCCGCTACGGGGTCACCCGGATGCCCCGCCTCTACCAGCGGGTGGTCCCCGGCTTCGGCCGCCTCACACCCCCGACGTGGGCCCCCGACCCGGAGTTCGACTTCGATTACCACGTACGTGAGGTGAGCCTCCCCGGTCCGGGCTCGATGCGCCAGCTCCTCGACCTGGCGGCCCAGCTCTACCAGGAGCCCCTCGACCGCACCCGGCCGCTGTGGCGCTTCGTCGCCATCAGCGGGGTCGAGGGCGGTCGGGGTGCGGTCTACGCCCTGACCCACCACGTGATCGCCGACGGGATCGGTCAGCTCCGCATGGCCGAGCTGTACCAGTCGATCAGTCGCGACGATCCCGGCCCCGGCCCGATCGACCTCGACGCCTTCCTGGCCGAGGTGCTGGCCGAGACGGCGGAGCCTTCGGACAGCGACGCCGTCGGCCAGCTGGTGGACGCAGGCCGGGAGACGGCCGGGCATCTGTTCCGGCGCCAGGCCGGCATCGGCCGTCGCCTGCTGGGCGAGCTGATGCTATGGCCGGCCGACTCCGACCGCATGGTGGAGAAGCTGACCGACATGGGTTCGACCGTGGCCTCCACCGCCGGTCTCCTCACCCAGGATCGCAGCAGCGACGACGACCCCTCGGGCTCGCCGCTGTGGCGCAACCGCTCACGCCACCGTCACCTGGAGCACGTCCAGATTTCGCTGGCCGATCTCAAGGCCGCGTCCAAGGCGCTCGGTGGTTCGATCAACGACGGCTTCATGGTCGGTCTGATCGAGGCGGCGGTCCGCTATCACACCGAGCGCGGCGTCGACGTGCCGGCGTACAACACCAGCTTCGTGGTCAGCACCCGCACCGACGATGCCATGGGCGGCAACTCCTTCACCCCGGTACCGGTGCAGGTCGACGGGTCGAAGGTCGACTTCGCCACCCGGATGGCCGACCTTCAGACGGTGGCCGATGAGGCCCGGGAGCAGAGTCGCCGCACCGGTGGTATCAGCGGTCTGTCCGGGGTGATCAACCTCCTCCCCACCTCGGTCGTCACCCAGACCGCCCGCAGACAGGCGGCGGGGATGGACTTCGCCACCTCCAATCTGCGGGGTGCCGGCTTCCCCCTCTACTGCGCCGGGGCCCACGTCGAGGCCACGGTGTGCATGGGCCCGCTGGCCGGCACTGCGGTCAACGCCACGGCGCTGTCCTACGACGGTCGGTTCGACATCGGCCTGTTCATCGACCCGGTCGCCATCGAGGATCCGGACGGCTATCGCCGTTGCGTCGAGGAGTCGTTCGCCGACCTGCTGGCCTCGGCCCCGACGGCCGCACCCGGCACCACCGCTCCCGCTCCGGTCACCAACGGCTCGGCACCGGTCAACGGCACCACCCCGATGAACGGGTCCACGGCCGCCAACGGCTCCTCCCCGGTCTCGTCCGAGGTGGTGTCGGCTCCGGTGGCCGAGGAGGCCCCGGACCCGACGGTGGTGGCCGAGACCTCGACAACACGCAAGGCCTCGACCGCCAAGGCGTCCTCCAAGACGTCTGCGGCCAAGAAGCCGGCGGCGAGGAAGGCCTCGTCGGCCAAGAAGCCGGCAACCAAGACGTCAGCGGCCAGGAAGACGGCGACGAAGGCATCGTCGGCCAAAGCGTCGTCGGCGAAGAAGCCTGCGGCCACGAAGGCCAAGAGGGCCACGGCCAAAGCGTCGTCGGCGAAGAAGCCTGCGGCCACGAAGGCCAAGAGGGCCACGGCGAAGGCGTCGTCGGCGAAGAAGCCTGCGGCCACGAAGGCCAAGAGGGCCACGGCGAAGGCGTCGTCGGCGAAGAAGCCTGCG
>JBCCRO010000078.1:0-8600 GCA_039201605.1 Actinomycetota bacterium | reverse complement strand
GAACCCTGATCAGCGGTGCTTCGGATCAGCCATCCCCAGACTCCCCGACAGCCTACGCCCACGACCTCAGCCCCGACAGGGGCACCGCTCAACGCGCCCCAACACCCCCCTTGACATCCAAAGAGGCTTCGTTGTGCGCTGGGCGGCTTTAGCCTGCGAGTTCGTCGCAGAGCGCGGCTAGGGCTCCTGCTCGCGACTGCCATGTTCCAGCTATGACGAGCCCGGCTGCGAGGGCCTCAACTATCGAGTCTTGGAACGTCAAGAGGTAGTGGGTCAAGCTGTCGAAGGGGTGATCCGGTGAGTTGGGGTTGTGACGCTCGATCGCTTGCTGCTCGGCGAGCCAGGAGGAGTGCACGACCTCGTGTACGCGTAGGAAATCCAGGCCCCGACCCCACAGGCGGTGGCCGTGCAAGACCTCGTCGTTCGGGAACCCCGTTGTAAGCAGGAGGCAACCGACGAACTCGACCGCTGTGGTCTTCGCCGGCAGTGAGCCGTTCTCAGTTTGCTCGAACACCACGAACGAGCGGTCTTCTGACGAGAGCACCAGGGGCATCGGTGCGCCTGCTGCCCAGGTGCACGGCTGTGGATCCAGGACCAGCGCATACTCGGTCATCGGTCCAGTCTCGTTGAGGGCAACAACGGACACGGTGATCGCTACCGAAGTCACCGGCGATGTCGGTTGCCACGAACGCCCGAGACTGCGACTGCACACTGTGATCCGCTCGCCCCCGCAAGGAGCGCCACGGTCAGTGGCATCGACGGA
Organism: Actinomycetota bacterium; assembly: GCA_039201605.1. Classification (GTDB taxonomy): domain Bacteria; phylum Actinomycetota; class Acidimicrobiia; order Acidimicrobiales; family SZUA-35; genus CADEDH01. The sequence continues at coordinate 7,837 of JBCCRO010000078.1, read as the reverse complement.
CTTCAGCCCGTCGTACCCGAGTGCGCGAGGAGTGCCGTTGCCGGGCGGTCGGCCAAGGCTCGACTAGTGGTGGTCAAAGAATCGAGTGAACCAGGTGAAGTCAACTGCCCGGTATTCTTCTCGGCTCCCGGAATAGGGTTCCCAGAGCAAGGCCATCGGCAAGCAGGCGTAACCTGATTCAGCAAGCGAGTGCTCGATCTGCTGGCGAACGTCATCGTAGACCTCGTGTCGTACGTCTCCTGCTCCGTCCACCGTCAGTGGGCCGACGTAGTAGGTGGCCAGCGGTGAGTAGTTGCTGATGAGCACATAGACAGCGGCCTCTGTCCGGGCGGCTTCCTTTGGGATCTCGATGTAGTTGTGTTGTGCGGTGTCTTGGAGGGCGGTGGGGCTTGTCGCGCACGGGCACCCAAACTCGCTCTCGAACCGGGCAACCAGCTCTCGGAATGCCGAAGTTGCGGTGTGATGGTCGTAGTCGGCCGGGTAGATCCATGCGGGTGCCGGATCGTCGCATTCATTCAGAAGGCGAAGGGCGGCATCCCGATCCTCGATCACGATTGACGAGGCTATGTCGAGCACGAAGGAACCGGCGTTGTCGATCGGGTCGGCTGCGCCACAACGACGCCTCGATAACGTCCCTGACCGTCCGGGCGGCGCCGCGCCCATGTCGCTGACCACCTGGAGGGCGGCCATGGAGACCGGTCCTGGCCGTCGTTGTGGAGCGCAACATCGGTGCCGTTCCCGAGCGGTCCGTCACAGGGCAGACCACTCTGTTGGGTGTTCTGCGCTGGATGTGATCACCGCCCACCGCCAAGACTTACCTATGCCGGTCTTGACGATGCTGCACGGGGCGACCGGGCCAGTTCGTTGCGACGTTCAAAGAGCCGTCTGGCCCGGCTCGACGACCTCTGATCGACCATTCGGCGGGTCCGTGTCGGCGACTACTCCCCAGGGAGTACCAGTGAAGCCTCCCGGTGACGGATTCCCGGGCGGGGGGCTTCCACGACAATGACTCGAACCGTGATGGACGGCGCTCGACGCCGTGAGTAGGACGGAGACCCGAAGGTGAGCCTCGGACAGCGAGCTACAGCATGAGCAACCCCCTGTCACCGACTCCGGAGGAAGCCCACGACCCTGGCCGCCTCCGTCCCCTCTATCGCCTGGCCGCGTACGCCTTCGTCCTCCAGGGCGTGATCTTCGTTGCCATCACGATTCTGCTGCCGCTCAACCTCGACTTCTTCGAGGCCCCTGACGACAACGACTGGTCGAAGTTCCTCACTGACCTCGACGCCGATCCGACCCAGTTCCTGATCGTCAAGGCCCTGTTCCTCGCCCTGCGGACCCTGTACGGGATCTCGCTCGTCGGCATGGCATACATCTGGTGGTCAAGGCACCGATCGGCTGCCATCCTGGTGCTGTCGTTCATCCTCGTGTCCATCCCGATGATCAACACCGCTCAGCTGATGGGCATGGCGCTCGTGCCGCTGGCCGGCGACTACACCGCAGCGGCCGCCATCGGCGACGTGGCGACGATGGCCTCGATCGAGGCCACGGCCAGCACCGTGTTCACCATCGCCGACTACCTCGACGTGTTTGTCAACGTCGTCCCCTTCGTCGGCCTCCTCGCCAGCATGTTCTGGCTCTCGACGAGAGTCGACGGCCTGGAGCGCATCAAGTGGATCCTGCCCCTGCTGTGCGTCCTGCCCTTTAGCGCCTTCGTGGACGTCGTCGCAATCAACCTCGTGGCCAGCCTGCTCAACGTCGTCGCCACCGGCGCCTACTTCTTCCTCATGGCCTGGTTCATGCTCAGGACCCAACCCGAACGCCCAACCGAGGCCCCGACACGTCACGACTAGCGCCGAGGTCATAGACCACAACACGACCAACGTCAGCCACCTGGACGCACGGGACTGAACCACGCCGCCCGGTACAACAGTCCCGGCGAACTAGGGCGGGTCGGGCACTCGGAAATGTCGCCGCAACGGCGGCTCAGCTGCTGCCTTCGAGAGCCTGGTAGGGATTGGCTGGCGTCAAGCGGCCGGGAGTCCAACTCTCCCGGCACCGACGGGGCTCGCCATGGCGAGTCACCAGTTTCGTAGTTCAGAGCCGGTCCCATGGGGCGGGCTTGTTGCGTTCCGGGCGGCGGGGAACCCAGTAGGGGAGTCGTTGGGTCGGCCGCTCTGGCGGTGGATCGAGCCCGGTGGGTGGGGGAGCGGCGAGCAGCCGTCGACCTGCCTGACGACGGGCCGGGGTCACCGGATCCGGGCTCGGGATCGACGGAGCCTCGCCGTCCGCTGATCTCGCCGTCGGCGGCGGTGGACGTCGGCCGTCTGGACGAAGCCGATCGGGAGCGACGTCGGCCGTGCCCGTTGGATGGGGGTGATGGTCCAGAAGGCCTCGGCGCCGTTGGCTGCGATTGCATCGGTGAGCGGCTGGAGGCGAGTGGCGTCGGTCGTCACCGAGATCACCGTGACCGGGCCGGTCAGTCCATCGGCCGGCGACGTGGTCGTCGGCCATCCCCGGGCGTGTAGTTGGTCGAGGAGCCGGTGCGACCCGAGCGGATCGACGATGTCGACCTTCACCAGTTGAGGGTTGAGGGCCTCGTCCATCTTGAGGGCGAGGGCGGTTCCGGCGGCGACGCCGATCGCATAGCCGGCGATGCCGTACGGGTTGTCGAGCCCGGTGAGCAATCTGGAGAACACGACGGCGAAGACGGTGGCCTCGATCGCGGCGATGGCGGTGGCGGCCAACCGGCGACGCTGGGCCGTGAGCGCGACCCGGGCGGTCCAGAGGCTGACGCTGAGCATGGCCAGGCCGGCGAGTGCGATCGATTGGTTGAAGGAGGACAGCATCGGGGGGACCTCGATGGTCGTCGGGCCGGCCCTGGCGGTCCCCCTCGGTGAGGACCGCCGGGGCCAGGGGCCCGTCAGGCGGTGAGGCGGTAGAAGCGGAAGAAGTCGTTCTCGATCGGCAGCACCTCGACCTTCGAGTACCCGGCCTCCCTGGCGTAGGACTCGAAGGTGGGTCGTCGCATGACCGTGCCGGTGGCGGCCGAGGTCGGTGCGTTGCGACCGTCGGGCAGGCAGCACAGCAGGCTGAAGCCGTAGAACATCTGCTCGACCGGATCGCTCTCGCCGGTGAAGACATCGCCGACCCGCTCGTCCATGACGATCACATCGCCGCCCGGCTCGACCATGTCGCGCATGGCGGAGAGCACGCCGACCGGGTCGGGCATGTCGTGGATGCACTCGAAGGCCAGGGCGAGGTCGTAGCGCTCGCCGTCGACGGTGCCCACGTCGGCGGTATGGAACCGCACCCGACCGGACAGGCCGGCCTCGGCCGCGTTGACGATGGCACGGTCGATCGACGGGGCGTCGATGTCATAGCCGTCGACGGTCACGTCCGGGTAGGCCTTGGCTATGCCGATCGCCGACCACCCCATCCCGCAGCCGACGTCGGCCAATCGGGCACCGGCCGACAGCTTGGCGTGGACGTCGCCGATCGACGGGAGGTACTCGGTCGCCAGCAGATGCAGGAACAGTGGTCGATTGGCCTCGGCCTGACCGCAGCGGGCCCCATCACCGTGCTCGTGCCAGCCGAAGCCGTCGCCGGTCCGGTAGACCTCGATCAGGCGGTCCAGGTTGCCGCCGAGGGTGGAGAGGAAGGACACGAACGGTGCCATGTAGGCCAACGACTCGCGGTTGGTCAGGACCTCGGCCCCGGATGGCGAGAGGACGAAGCGTCGCTCCATGGCGGTGGCCGTGGCGTCGACGACGTCGAGGTAGCCGGCGACGGTCTGGTGCTCGAGCCACTCCCGGGCGTACCGCTCGTCGGTGCTCGTCGAGTCGGCAAGCTCTCGGCTGTTGAGCGACCCGTTGTCGGCCAACGCCTGGTACCAGCCGAGCGTCAGGCCGATCGTGGCCGCCGAGGCGTTCATGGCGCCGAGCAGGTCGGTGAAGACCTTGTCGGCGAAGGCTTCGACCTCGTCTTCGGCGACGGCCGGAGCGGCGGATCCCGTCTCGTCGAGGTCGGTGGGGTTCGGGGTGATGGTCATGTGGGGACTCCTGGAGTCGTGAGGTGTGGGTTGGATGTGAACAGCGACGCCGGGTCCTCGAAGTCGACGAGCCAGAGGCGACCGCCACCGTGGGGGGCGGGGTTGTACTCGGCGAACCCGAGGAGCTCCTTGGCCCGGCGGGGCAGGCCTGCGGCCACGTCGTGGGGCACGGCATAGGCGTGGGCCTCCTCCGGCCGTAACCAGCCGAGGAGGTAGCTGAGGTGGAGCGCCCACCTCCACTCGTCGACCGTCTGATTGGCGCCGCCGCCATGGATGGTCTTGCCGCTGAACAGCAGCACCGATCCCGCCGCCATCTCGGCCGGCACCGAGCGGGCCGGGTCGAACAGCTCGTCGGCATCGGGCTGCAGATGGCTGTAGGGCACGACCCGGGTGGCGCCGTTGGCCTCGGTGCAGTCGGTCAGAGCGACCATGGCGATGACGATGATCTCGGGCCCGCCGGGGAGGAGGCGGTTGAACCAGGGCCACCCGGTCTGATCACGGTGGAGGTACTGCGCGTCCTCGCCGGGGCCGATGGCGATCACCTGGGTATCGCTGATCTGGGTCGAACCACCGTCGGGGATGAGGCGGTGGTCGGCGACCCCGAGTATCGACTCGTTCAGACAGACGTCGACGAAGGTCGTCGTCTTCGCCGCCAGGCCGTTGACCCTCACGGTTCGACGACCGTGGAAGAGTTCCCACTCCGGGTCGCCGCTTCGGCTACCGGGCCCGGTCTGGTGGACCCAGGGGGCGAGATCGGTGCGGAGCCGGTCGAGGGTGACCGCATCGATCACGTCGGAGACGATCACGGCCCCGACGTCGTCGATCGCATCGCTGATGTCGGCGATGTCGGTGCCCGCAGCCAGTGTCTGGATGGGTGACATCAGTCCTCCTCGGGTCGGAGGGTGATCGTCAGGTTGACGCCCTCGCTGTCGTTGAACGACTCGAGGACCTGGATCTGCGTCCCGTCGGCGCCGACGTGTTCGCCCGTGCCGCCGATGATCGCCCGCTCGACGTCCACGCCGAGCTCCGGGGTCTCGATCCCGTGACTGATGATCACGTCGGCGCCGTCGAACGCCCCGAAGTCGAACACCTGCGTGCTGACCACCCACGGGCCGGACTCGGTGCGAGCCCCCTCGCCGATGAGGAAGCCCTCACAGATCCAGGTGCCGACGACCGCGTCGGGGTGGGTGGGGCTGCCGTCGGGGTTGACCCCGCCGCCGTCGGCCAGGGTGCCGGGCTCGTAGATGTAGCCCTGGGTCACGAACGGATTGCCGTATGCCGGGAGCCCGTCGTCGAAGACCGGTGCGTCGTCGAAGGCGAATCGGGTCGCATCCTCGGCGATCTCGTAGCGGAGCGTCTCGTCCGCCTGGTCGGCGTTCTCGTCGCCGATGGCCGCCCAGGCGCCGGTGGCGCCGAGCCCGGCGAGGGTGAGGGCGGCGGCCAGACCGCCGGCTACGGTTCGTTTCGACATGATGAGTCCTTTCGATCGTGTTGTCGGTTGCCGCCGTACGTCGGGCGGCCTTCGACGATCGTGTTGGACACCTGCCTGAGGAGCTTGAGGGTGAGCTGATGACCACCTGAGGATCCCGAAGGTCGCATCGGTGGCACCGCTCGACGAGAATGACCCGATGCTTCGTTTCGACCGGGCCGCCGTCGACGTGGCCCGCCGCCTGGTCGAGCTCGACGGCGTCCCCCAGCACCTGGAGCCGCAGGCCTTCGACCTGCTGGCCTACCTGCTGAACCATCGCGATCGGGTGATCCCGAAGTCGGAGCTTCTCGACGAGGTGTGGGGCGACCAGTTCGTCTCCGAGTCGTCGCTGACGACACGGATCAAGGAGGTGCGACGGGCGGTCGGCGACGACGGGACCCGGCAGGCCGTCGTCCGCAACTACCGGGGCCGCGGCTACCGGTTCGTCGCCGACGTCGATGGTCACGTCAATGTCGACGTCGACGACGGTGTCGCCGGGTCGGCCGACCGCCCGGGCGCCGAGCCGGTCGTGACCGCCCTGCTGGGACGGACCGACGAGATCGCCGAGGTGGCTGAGCTGCTCGATCGTTCGACCGTTGTGACGCTGACCGGGCCTGGCGGGGTGGGCAAGACGGCGCTGGCCCTGCAGGTGGCGGCGTACGTCGAGCGTCGCCAGGCCGAGGGCGTCGCCGTCCTCCGGCTGGCTCCGGTCACCGAGCGGCCGGGCGTGCTCGACGTCCTCCGTCGTGCGACCGGTCTCTCCGAGGTCGGCACCGACGAGTCGCGGCTGATCGCGGCGGTGGCCGAGCTCGACGTCCTCCTCGTCGTCGACAATTGCGAGCACCTCATCGATGAGGTTGCCCGGCTGATCGACGCCATCGCCGCCGTCGGCGGGCCCGTCCGGGTACTGGCCACAAGCCGAGAGCGCCTCGGCATCCGATCCGAGCAGGTTCGGCCGGTACTGCCGTTGGCACCGGCTGCGGCCGCCGAACTGCTCGTCGTGCGAGCCCGCACCCTTCAGCCGGGCTGGTCGGCCGACCCCGCCATGGTTGGCCGGCTCGTCGATCTGGTCGACCGCCTACCGCTCGCCATCGAGATGGCGGCGGCGCGTCTCCCCAGCACCGGGGTCGACGAGCTGAGCAGACTCCTCGACGACCGGCTGGATCTGCTCCGATCATCCGACCGCACAGCCGAGGACCGACACCGCACACTGCCGGCCGTGATCGAGTGGTCGCAGAACCTCCTCCGTCCCGACGCCGGCCGGTTGCTGGCCGACCTGTCGGTCTTCGCCGGCCCGGTCGCGGCCGCCGACATCGCCGCCGTCGTCGATGTCGACGTGGCCGAGCTGGTCACCGGGCCGCTGGCCGACCTCGTCGACCACTCGCTCGTCGTGGCCGACACCTCCCACCAGCCCACCAGCTACCACCTTCTCGAAACGATCAAGGCCTGTGTGGCCGACGGGCGGGACCCGGCGGTCGACGAGGGGCACGCCCGCCATGTGGCCGAGGCCGTCCGGGCCGCCGATCGGGGGCTCCGAACCCCGGACGAACCTGTGGCCCTCCTCCGGCTCGAATCGCTGATCCCCGAGATCCGGATCGCCCACCGCTGGGCCCGACTCCACGACCCGGGCCTCGCCGTGGCGATGAGCGCCTCCCTGCTGCACTACGCCCACGAGCGGCAGTGGACCGAGCCGGTCGTCTGGAATCGCCAGCTGCTCGACTCGCTCGGCGATGGTGATGGTGTCGGCGACGGTGATGGCGGCGGTGACACCGACGATGGCGGTGGTCCCGGGGCCGCTGCGGCCTCACTGGCCGCCGACGCCTCGAACCGCGGAGACTACGACGCGGCGGAGGCCCTGGCCCGGCCGGCGATCGAGGACCGCGACCTCTTCGTCGCCGCCTTCGCCCACGACACCCTGGCCAACCTCGGGCTCTACACCGGCGATCTCGACGCCGCCCGGCATCACGCTGCCGCCATCCTCGATATCGCCGACACCACCGGCGACCCGACGACGTGGACCATCGGCGTGCTGAACGACGTGTTGGCCTGCCTGTATGCGGGCCGGACCGACCTCGCCCGGCAACGGTTCGACGAGCACGTTCCGCCCGGGCCGCTGAGCGCGACGTGTCGAGCCTGGCTGGCCTACGCCGACGGAGAGCTGCTCGCAGTCGAAGGTCGGGGCGCCGCCGCGATCGCCGCCCTCGACGAAGCGATCGAGCTGGCAGGCTCGGTCCGCAACCACTTCATCGTCAGCGTGGCCACCGTGTCGGCACTGGCCACCCGGTCGCAACGAGGCGACACCGAGGAGGCCCTCGCCG
>JBCCRO010000077.1:0-10057 GCA_039201605.1 Actinomycetota bacterium | reverse complement strand
GCGATGATAACGACACAGAAAGTGCCTCCTGTAGCGATGGGCTTCGTGACGTCAGACATCACGAGACTCCCAGCTCAGGAGGCCTTTTTGGTGGACACGACCCCACCTACCAGATCAACCCACCGGTGGATCCAGGCTAAGTGAGCTGTCGGCGCCGCTGGCGCCCGGGGAACAGCGCGCCGGTGGTGGCCCGATAGCGGGTCCACTCCGGCCCGAACCGCTCGGCCAGTTGCTGTTCCTCCTTGCGGAGGCGCCAGCCGACAACCCACACCTGCGAGGCGAGCAGGATGACGGCGATCGGCACATTGCTCATCAGCAGCGATAGCCCGACGAAGAGCAGCAGGAACGACGTGTACATCGGGTGGCGCACGCTGGCGTAGGGTCCGATCCGGACGAGTCGATGATCGTCCCGCAGGTGCAGCGTGCCGCTGAAGTGCACCCCCAGGGCGACGTGCACCGCCACGAGGAGGGCGACACCCGCCTCGGCCGACACCAGACCGACCCAGTGCACCCCCGCCGGTAGATCGACCGACCCCGGGAGCAGGGTGGGCGAGATCAGCCAGGTGACGACGCCGCCCAGGCCCCCGACGAGGAAGACGAGCCGGGCGATGAGGGCGGCCGCCCTACCTCCCTCCAGTCCGACGCCGTCGGACTGGTCCCGAGCGATGCCACCGGCGTTGCGGTGGGCGACGAGCCGCACGACGACAGTCAGCGACAGCAGGATGAGTACGGCGAGTTGTCTCAGCTCGATGGCCATGGTTGCTCCAGATGGTGGTGGATGAGTCGGTCGACGAGGGCGGCGACGTCGGTCGGCACCGGCGACAGCACGTGGTGGGCGAAGATCCCGAGCAGCGACGCCTGGAAGAGGCGACCGTCGAGATGGGGGACGCTGGAGCCCAGCCGCTCGAACGCTGCGCCCCACGGGTGCTCCGGCCCCAGCCGGTCGTCGACCTGCTGGGCGGCGACGTCCCGCAGCGAGGGATCGGTGAGCGACCGGAGGTTGAGTCGGTAGTCGTCGGGGTGGTCGGCGACGAAGGCGGCCATGGCCCGGGCGAAGGCGGCCAGCCGCTCGGCCGGATCCTCGATGTCGGCCACCGAGGCCGCCAACTGGCCCACCGTGGCCAGCCACGCCTCCAGCGCGGCCTCGGCCAGGGCCTGCTTGGTCGGGAAGTAGTGGTAGACGAGGCCCTTGGAGCACCCGGCCTCCTCGGCGATGGCGCCCACCGTCGTCCGGTCGAACCCCCGCTCGGCGAACAGACGGCGGCCGGTGTCGACCAGCTGCCGTCGGGTCTCGGCCCGCTGCTGTGCGTTGAGGGTGGGATTCCGTCCCATCGGTGCCTTCCGCCGACGTCCGTTCGCTGGTGCTCGTCCTCCAATCTATTGACTGACTGCCCGGTCAGTCAAATGGCCAAGGCCGCGGCCACCGCCGCCCGGTAGGGGCGACCGGTCGGGCAGGTCGGTCGGGCCGATCGGTCGGGCGGGCCCGGGGGCGATCGGTCTTCGGCTACCCGTTCAGTTCGATCGGGAGGCGCAGCGGCTCGCCGTCGACCTCGAGTTCGCGCCCGGACGGCGTGAACAGGTGGAGCACGGCGTCGACCTCGCCGTCGTCCCACAGGGGTGAGCTCGGGCCGTCGAGACGGGCCACCGTCTGTCCGTCGACCGTGATCACGCCGTAGCCCCGGGTCGGGTCGTCGCCGTCGCCGGTGCCCTCGAAGTCCGGCGGCACGAGGCTGAAGCCGGACAGCTCCAGGGCCACGTCGGAACCGGTCGGGCTGTCGACCACCTCGATCGAGACCACCTCGGGGGTCGGTTCGGCCGCCTCGATCGGGGCCGGTTTGGGGCCCAGCTCGGCCACGGCGTCGTCGAACTGGGCTCGGGCCGCCCCGGTGTAGAGGAAGCCCACGAGCACGGTGAGCAGGGCGAAGTTGACGGCGGCGAAGGCGGTCCGCAGTCGGAGATCGCGGTGGATGGCGAACGGCGCCGGATAGGTCGATCCGGCCCCCCGCAGCAGGAACACCACGAGGGCGGCGTGCACCGGGGTGTGGCCGATCACCTCGACCCGCCCGAAGACGAGCGTCGTCATGATGAACACCACGGTGATCACCAGGGCCAGCGGCCGACCGAGCAGCCCGATGATCAGCAGGAAGCCCAGCCCGATCTCGACGAAGGCGGCCAGGTCGAGGAAGAACTCGGCCGGTAGCCCGAGCCGGAGCAGCGGACGGGTGTCGAGGATGGCGAACGACCACTCGGGGTAGACCAGCTTCTCGAACCCGAGCCACATCAGCGAGATGCCGACCCCGAGGTAGAGCACGGGCAGCCCCAGGCCTCGGACGGTCTGCCGGTCGTCGTAGCGCAGGAGAAGGTACCCGCCGATCCCGATGATGTGGAGATAGTCGAGCATGTGGAAGGTGCCGTACTCGTAGACGCCGATCAGCCACAGCAGGAGGAGGCCTCCGCCGACCGCACGGTTGGCCCGACCGGTCAGCAGGGCGATGGCCATGGCGAACTCCAACCAGCCGACCCAATCGGCGGGCTCCGCCAGCTCGGGGGCCAGGAGCGCCTGATCGGCCCAGGTGATGAAGAGCACGGCCGCCATCGAGTAGCGGACGACATCGATCGAGTACTCGCCCCGATCGGCCAGCCATCGGTTGAGCCGCTGGTACTCGGGCCGCGACTCGAGCCAGGCGTCGAGGGCGGGCAGGGTGCCGATCACGACGGTGGCCACCGCCAGGGTGATAACGAAGCCGACGTCGGCGACCTCGGAGAACGAGCGGGGCGGATCGCGGAAGTCGAAGTTGCTGAACCACTTGACGTGGGCCCACGCCGCCGCCGGCCACAGCATGAGCACGGCGGCCAGCGCCCCCGCGCCGATCAGCTGGGCGCGATGCGTTCTGGTGAACATGAGGAGCAACCTAACCGCTGCGGGTGGTGGTCGACCCGGGTCCAAGGTCCTGGGAACCGGTCGATCGTCACCATCGCGTTGGCGATGCCGAGAGCACCGACGCCGCGCCGGTGCTGCGGTCCGGCCGCCCGATCAGCAGGGGATCGAGGCGTCGAGATCGACCAGGCGGTTGGCGTCGATCCAGAGCTCTCGGGCCAGATCGTCCCGCCGGGCGGCGGGGGAGGGTGGCTGCGTGCGGGCCCCGTTGCGGTAGGCGAAGCCGGTGCCGGCGAGCGCCGGGTCGGTGAGCAGATCGGCCACATGCCCCCCCGACGTGGCCGAGAGCCGCATGTCGCCCACCAACGGGGTGACGGCGGTGCCGACGGCGCGAAGGATGAGCTGGAGCGGCCGGGGATAGCTGCGGGCGAGGTCGGTGTCGACCATCAGCCCGGGGTCGATGGCGAAGACGTCGATGGACCGGCCGCTCTCCCGCAACCGGCGCTGGAGTTCGCGGGCCTGGAGCACATTGGCCAGCTTCGAGTTCGAGTAGCGCTGGCGGGTGTCGTCGATGCGGTCGGCGTCGGCGGCCTCGAGCGGGCGGGCGGCGGCGTCGGCCCCCACCCACCGGGGGCTGGGCACCCCGGCGCGACGGGCCAACCGGTTGTCGGGGTCGTGGACGCCGCTGGCCACCACCACGATCCGGCCGTGCTCGACCACGGCGGGCACGGTCCGCCCGAGCAGGAGCTGATGGGCGAGGACGTTGACGGCGAAGGTCAGCTCATGGCCCTGGGCGCTCTCCTCGTGGCGGCCGAGGGTGAGGCCGGCGTTGGTCACGATGCCACCAAGGCCCTCCTCCCCGTACTGGTCGAGCACGGCGTCGACGGCCCGGCGGACGTCGTCGAGGTCGCTGAGGTCGGCGGCGAACGAGCCCGCCTCCACGCCGGCGGCCCGGGCTTCGGCCGCCACCGCCTCGATGGCCTCGGGTCGTCGTCCACCGACGATGACCGGCCGGCCCCGGGCGGCCAGGGTCAGGACGATCCGGCGGCCGAGACCGCCGGTGGCGCCGGTGACGAGGATCGGTCGGTGGCGGCCGCCCGGGGCGGCTGGGGGCGAGGCGTCGGCCATGGCTGAGGCTCCTGGGGTGGGGGACGGTGGAGGAAGGACAGTGAAGGTAAACGGCGTCCACCTTCACTGTCCCAGCCTGCAGGCAAAGGTGGACGCTGTCAACCTTTTGTCGGGGTGGCCTACACTCCTGCGATGCCCTACCCGTCGAAGATCGACCCCGCCGCCATCGGCGCCGTCGGGCTCGCCGTGGCCGAGGAGGAGGGCTGGGAGCGGTGGTCGCTCCGGGAGGTGGCGTCACGCCTCGGCGTGTCCCCCAACGCCCTCTACCGCCACGTGGGCGATCGCGACGGGCTGGCAGTGGCCGTCGGCTCCGAGGCCGCCCGAGCTCTGGCGGGGGCGATCGCCGCCGCCACGGGCGACGATCCGGTCGACCGGTTGGTCGACATGGCGGTGCGCTACCTCGACTTCGCCTGCGAACGGCCGCACGCCTACGAGGCCTTCATCCGGGCCAAGCCCCAGCCCGACTCGGAGCAGCTCGCGCCCTGGTTGGCCTGCTGGGCTCAGGTGTTGGCCACGGTGGCGGCGGCGGTGCCCCACGCCGAGGAGGCATGTGGGTTCGCCCTGTGGAGTTCGCTCCACGGGCGGGTCGATCTCACCCGCGGCCCCGCAAGCGTGGTGGATCCACGCTGGGGTATCGACGGCGCGGTGCGGGCGCTCGTGTCGGGATTCGCCGACGGGGGACCACTGCCATCGCCCCTCGAGCCGCCGGAAATCTGACCGTTCGGCCGGGCGCCGGGCCCGGCTCAGCGGCCTATCGGATCAGGAGAACGACTGGCCGCAGCCGCAGGTGCGCTGGGCGTTGGGATTGTCGATCGAGAAGCCGGTCTGCTGGAGACCGTCCTTGTAATCGAGGGTGGCGCCGACGAGAAGCTGGGCGCTGGTCGGGTCGACCACGACCCGCACGCCGCCGAACTCGGTCGCCTGATCGTCGTTGGCCATCTCGCCGTCGAAGAACATCTCGTAGCTGAAACCGGAGCAGCCCCCGGGGCGGACGGCCACGCGCAGTGCGAGCGATTCGTCGTTCTCCTGGTCGAGGAGCTCCTTGACCTTGGTTGCCGCCGACTGTGTGACAGTGATCACCATGACCTCCTAGGTGTACGTCGATTCTACCTATGTCGGCACCCCCGGCCACATCCTGTGGTGCAGGTCGCACGCCTCCGACGTCGTAAAATGAGCAACATGCACCCGAATGCGCTTCCCACCGAAGCCGATGTCATGGGCGTACTGCTCGGAGTCATCGACCCCGAGCTGGGCGCGAACATCGTCGATCTCGGGATGGCGAAGGGTGCGCAGGTGGCCGCCGACGGGCTGGTGACCGTCAAAATCGCCCTCACCTCGTCGGGGTGCCCGCTGCGGGCTCAGATCCAGCGCGACACCAAGGCCCGCATCGAATCCCTCCCCGGCGTCACCAAGGTGAAGATCGAGTGGTCGGAGCTGACGGCGGACGAAAAGGCCCGCACCATGTCGATCGCTCGCAAGAACGCGGCCGACAACGCGGGGGAGACCGCCATTCCGCCCACGGCCAAGGTGCTGGCAATCGCCTCGGGCAAGGGCGGGGTCGGCAAGTCGTCGGTGACGGTCAATCTGGCGGCGGCGCTGGCCGACCGGGGCTACAAGGTCGGGGTGATCGACGCCGACATCTGGGGCTTCTCCGTACCCCGCATGCTCGGCATGGAGGGCCGACTGGAGGCCCAGCTCGACGGCTCCCGGCGCGAGATCGTTCCCCACACCCGCATGGTCGGGCGGGGTCGGCTCGACGTGGTTTCGATGGGGTTCCTGGTCGAGGACGAGGAGTCGGCTCTGCTGTGGCGCGGGCTCATGCTCAACCGGGCCGTCCAGCACTTCCTGGAGGACGTGGCCTGGCCCGAGGATCTCGACTACGTGGTGATCGACATGCCGCCCGGCACCGGCGACGTGGCGATGGGCCTGGCCCGCATGCTGCCCCGGGCCGAGATGATCGTGGTGACCACCCCGGCCACCGGGGCCCAGAAGGTGGCGGCCCGGGCTGTGACCATGGCCCGGAAGTCGCACCTTCGCGTGGCCGGCATCATCGAGAACATGTCGTCGTTCATCGCCCCCGACGGTTCGGAGCACGCGTTGTTCGGCTCCGGGGGTGGCGAGGCGTTGTCGGTCGAGTCCGGCGTGCCGCTGCTCGGCTCGATCCCGATCGAACCCGCCGTGTCCGCCGGCGGCGATTCCGGCGAGCCGGTCGTGTTGGGCGAGGGTCCGGCGGCCGAGGCCTTCCGGTCGGTGGCGGAGCTGATCACCGACGAGATCGCGCCCCCGGTCGAGATGGAGAGCTGCACCGCCCGCATGTTCGACCTGATCGATCAGGCCTTGGACGCCCACGACGCTCAGGCGGGTAAGTAGCCCGCCCGTCCCGATGGCGCCGGCGGGCCGATCGGCGCCGGGTGAGGCCCGGGCTAATCGGCGACGGAGTCGGCGTCGGCCCGGGTGATGCGGAACGTCTCGCTGACGAACCGGGACGACGGCACCATCACCGAGTGGCGGCCGGCCTCGACCACGATCTCGACCGCCGTCGGATGGACGCCGACCACGGTGCCGGCGATGCCGTCGAGCTCGACCCGATCGCCGGGGTTGACCAGGCGTCGCAGCACTCGGGTGGACGCCACTTCGGAGGCGACGTGTCGACCGCCGAGGGAGACCAGCAGCATCAGGGCGCCGGCCAGACCGAAGAACACGGCGGCCACCGCCAGGTTGATCACCGTGGTGTCGAACCCGAGCTGACGCACGGCGAGCAGCACGGCCAGGCTCAGGATCGTCAGGCGGACACCGCTGAGGACCTGGCGCTGGACCCGGGCCGACATGCGTCCCACCGCCGGGGCGATGGCGGCCTGGGCGAACGAGGCGCCGACGTTGGCCACGATCACCACGATGGCGGCCGAGATGACCCGGGGCACGAAGTCGATCAGATCTCGGGGCAGCTGTTCGAGTGCGGTGGGTGAAAGCACGCCCAGGGCGAGGATCAGCCCGACGACCACGCAGGCCCAGAGGGCCAGGCTGGCCAGGGGGCCTGCGGCGTTGCGCACCGGCTCGGGGCGTGACTCGGATCCGATGATCGATCGGACCACCCGGCTGGCGATGGCGCCGACCACGATGCCGCCCACGATGGAGACGGCGATGAAAATCCAGTCATTCAGTGTCATGGTCGTCCTCGACGAGGAGCAGACGGGACGTCTCGAGACCGGCGGCGAAGAGATCCGCCACCAGGCCGAAGACCTGCCGTGAGCTCAGCTGATCGTTCACGGCGACGATCAGGCGATTGGTGTAATCGGGGGGTGGGGCCAGCGCTTCCGACACGGCGTGGCCGAGGGGGCTCGACTCGCCGTCGTTGGCCTCTTCCTCGGCCAGCCACTGCTCGAGTTCACTGTCGATGGCGTTTCGAAACCTCATTCCCAGCTCCTCATGCTGGCGCTGAGCTTTCGGCGGGCCCGGAGCAGTCGCGTCTTCACCGTCGGCAGCGGAACCTCGAGGATTTCGCAGATCTCGTCGTAGGGGAGGCCTTCAACTTCTCGCAACACCACGATGCTACGTGACAGGTCGTCCAGTTGGTTCAGCGCCTCGGCGAAGTCGTCCATGACGGCGCCGCCCTGCACCCGCGACTCGACGGATCGCTCGGGCACGGACTCCGGCTCGGGGAACTCGTGGGGGTCCATGACCAACGCCTTTCGGGCGCGCATGGTCGAGATGGCGGTGTTGTGGGCGATGCGAAGGATCCAGCCCCGCAGCGCCGCCCGGTTGCGCAGCGTGGGCAGCGCCATCCAGGCCTTGACCATGGTCTCCTGGGCGATGTCCTCGGCCAGGCTGGTGTCGCGCACGACCGACCGGGCCAGCCGATAGACGGCATCCCCGTACTCGGTGACCAGGGTGTGCAGCTCATCGGGGTCGGGGGTCTCAGGCGTCGTCGACTCCACCGAGTCGGGCTCGATCACGATGTCAGGGGATGTCGACTCGCTCGGGAGCACGACTACCTCCGATCGCCGCCCCGCGCACGAGGATGACAGGTCCGCCAGCAGGGAGCAAGGACTTCCGGGCCCGACCGGTTCGGGGGTGGCGGTGAGGTCGATCAGCATGCAACGGAGTTGACGCCGCCGCGAATGCCCTGGTCGCGGATCTGAAGATGAGAATCTTCTGAGGCGAATCCGCGACTTTTGCTGCTCCGGGACGTCTCAAGTCCCGCAACCACGCAGAAAAAGGAGCAACACGCATGCTGGCACAGGACTCGTTTGATTGGCGGGGCCCTCTGGAGGACAGCTTCGGGCTGGTCACCGACTTCGTTCCGAAGTTGGCCCTGTTCCTGCTCATCCTTCTGGTCGGGCTCTTCATCGCACGGTGGATCCGTCGGATCGTTCACCGTGTTCTGACCCGTATCCGCTTCGACAGCTACATCGACCGTTCGGGCATCGGCGCACCCCTGGAGCGGGCCGGCTTCGCCGACAGCGGCCGCTTCCTGGCGCAGATCATCTACTACCTGATCGTGTTGGTCATCCTGCAGATGGCCTTCAACATGTTCGGCGACAACCCGATCTCCGATGCCCTGGACGGCCTGGTCGACTGGCTGCCCAAGCTCCTGGTCGCCGTGGTCCTCGTGATCATCGGTGGTCTGGTGGCCAACGTGGTGGGCGACCTGGTGGCGGGCGCCGCCGCCGGTCAGTCCTACGGTCCCTTCCTCACCCGGATGGCGACCATCGGTGTCTGGCTGTTCTTCGGTCTCGCCGCCCTCGACCAGATCGAGATCGGCCAGGACCTCATCGACACCCTGACCACGGCCATCCTGGCCAGCCTCTCCGGCATCCTGATCATCAAGTTCGGTGTCGGTGGCATCTGGTCCGCTCGTGACCGCTTCTGGCCGAACGTGTACGACACGCTGGCCGGCGAGGAGCGCCCGGCGGCGCCCCAGGGCGGCACGGCGCCGCAGAGCACCACCGACAGCTGAGTTCCCCCGAGGGCGACATCCACGGGCGACAAGAAACCGGGTCCCGACCGACCGCCGCCGGTCCGGGGCCCGGTTTCGCGTCCGGGTGCAGGTCGTTCGCCGTGCGGCCGGGCGCCGGGGCGGCGATCAGAGGTGGGCGTACCAGTCGTAGCCCCGGCTCTCCCAGAAGTCGGGGCCCCGCTGGTTGCTGAACTCGATGGTCCCGATCCGCTTGATCTGCTTGATGCCGTACTTGACCGGCGTGGCCAGACGGAGCGGAGCGCCGTGGGGGAAGTCGAGCGGCTCGCCTTCGAGCTCCCACGCCAGCATGGTCTGGGGGTGCATCATCGAGGCCCAGTCGACCGAGACGAAGTACTCGCCGTCGGGGGTGTCGAGGTTGACGTAGGTGGTGCCGCCGTCGCCGAGGTCGGCCCGGTGCAGTTCGGCGAAGTCGCTGAACGTCACGCCACCCCAGGTGACGACGTGGCTCCAACCCTCGATGCACTTGTGCTCCACCGTCCACTCGACCTTGGGCAGCGCCTGGATATCGGCCAGGGAGTATTCGCCGATCTGGTCACCGTCGGGACCCCGTACGTCGAGGCGCCAGGCGTCGATGTCGATCTCCTCCTCGTTGCGGAGGCCGTGGCGGCCGTTGACTCGGAGGATCGACGACTCGCTCCGATCGAACGTGGGGGCGAGGTGATCGTCACGGTGCAGCGGGGTCCACAGCGCCTCGTTGAACTCGTGGGCGTCGCGGAGGACGGAGGGGATGTTGTTGTCCTCGGGGCGGGTCTGGATCCAGCGCCAGCCGGCGACCCCGGCCAGGGCTGCGGCCCCGCCGAAGAGCACGGAGCGGCGGGAACGAACCCGGTACTCGGCCTCGGTCAGGGTGGGGGTGGCGGCGGCCTCTCGGGCGAAGCGCTCTGCTCGTTCGGTATCGGTCTCAGCCATCGATCAGGGCTCCGTCGGCCTCCTCCGAGGCCTTGTCGCTTGAGGTTTCGCCCTCGGGCGAAACCTCCGTGGTTTGGGTGTTGGCTCCGTCGGCCTCCTCGGAGGCCTTGTCGCTTGAGGTTTCGCCCTCGGGCGAAACCTCCGTGGTTTGGGTGTTGGCTCCG
>JBCCRO010000076.1:0-10094 GCA_039201605.1 Actinomycetota bacterium | reverse complement strand
GGGGGGGGGGGGGGGCGGGGGTTGTGGGGGGGGGGGCCCCGGGGGCCCCGGGCCCCGCCGGGGGGGTGGGGGGGGGGCCGGTGGGGCCGGGGGCCGGGTCCGGGGGGGGGCGCCCCGACCGGGCGGGTCTGCTGACTCCACGCCTGGCCGTCCCACCAGCGTTCCATGCCCGGGTTGGACGAATCCGGATACCAGCCCGCGGCCGGGCCTCCTGCGTTGCTCATCATGCCCCTCGTTTCCCTCGGCCTCGGAGTGTATGGCTCGGGTAACCGTTCAGGTGGCCCATCACCCGACCGTCACCGCTTCGACCGACGTCGGTCAGCCGGCGGGAGCGGGGTCGGCCAGCACCGGTCGGAAGGTGGGCTCGCTGGTCTGCATCGCCTGGGCCAGGGCGTCGGCCTCCTCCGGGGTGAAGTCGCCGGTGATGGAGATCTGGTCGCGGGCGAAGGCGGCCTGCTGGACGGCGGGCGCCGAGATGACGAGGTCGTCGACGACGATGGCCAGTCGGCCGGTGGGGCACACCTCGGTGTCGGCCGTGGTGACGGCGCAGGGGGTGGCGGCGGCGTTGAAGGCGTCGATGCCGGCATCGGTGAAGATGGGGAAGACGGCGAAGACGACCTCGTCGTTCCTCGATGGCGCAGCGTTCGAGGCCGCCGACTCGATGCCGCCGACCGCCAGCGCCGGGCCGACGCAGTAGGCGAGGCCGTCCCGGTCGGCGAGGAGGGCGACGTCGTCTGCCGCCGGCGCGGTCGACAGCTCGCCGCTCTCGCACACCGCAGCGACTGCGTCCTGCAGTTGCCGGGGCGTCGTGGCCTCGGTGGTGGTCGCCGCCTCGGTGGTCGATGTGGCGGTGTCGGTCGCGGTCCTGTCGACGGTGGCCTCGGCCGGGTCGGCGGCGGTCCCGCCGTCGTCGGCGCCGCCGCAGGCCGTCAGGGTCAATGCGAGCGCGATCGCACCACAGGTTCGCAACATGCCGGCTCCCTCATCCTGGCCCGATGCTTCCGACCCGGGACCCTAGTGGCCCCGCGTCGACCGCGAACGCCCCAGGAGAGGTTGCTCAAACGAGGGCCGTCAGCCCGAAGGGCCCGAACGGCTTCGGTTGTGTCCCAGGTTTGCGCAGCAAACCTGTGTAGTGAGGGTCGTTAGGCCCGAACGGCTTCGGCTGTGTCCCAGGTTTGCGCAGCAAACCTGTGTAGTGAGGGTCGTTAGGCCCGAACGGCTTCGGTTGTGTCCCAGGTTTGCGCAGCAAACCTGTGTAGTGAGGGTCGTTAGGCCCGAACGGCTTCGGCATGGCGGGAGAACATGGTGATGCTCTCCTCGCCGATCCGCTCCCGCTTCTCCTGGTCGGTGATACCGAGGCCGGCCTCGGGGGCCAGGCACAGTACGCCGAGCTTGCCCTCGTGCTCGTTGTGGTGCACGAGCCGGGCCGCCTCACCCACCTGCTCCAGGGAGAAGGTGGCCGACAGCGCGGGTTGGATGGCGCCCCGGTCGATCAGACGGTTCATCAGCCACGCCTCGCCGTAGTTGGCGAAGTGGCTCGACACGATCTGCTTGAGCTTCATCCAGAGGTGGCGGTTGTCGTACTCGATCATGTAGCCGGAGGTGGCGGCGCAGGTCACGACGGTGCCGCCCCGCTTGGCCACGAAGACCGACGCCCCCATGGTCTGGCGGCCGGGGTGCTCGAACACGATGTCCGGGTCCTCGCCGACGAGGTCGCGCACCCGCTTGCCGAAGCGTCGCCACTCCGACTCGTCCTGGGTGTGCTCATCGGCCCAGAAGCGGTAGTCCTCGGCCCTACGGTCGATCACGGCGTCGCACCCCATCTCCTTGAGGAGCTGGGCCTTCTCCGGTGAGGACACGACGCCGACGGGGGTGCCGCCGCCGTTGAGCACGAGCTGGGTGGCGTAGCTGCCGAGACCGCCGGTGGCGCCCCAGATCAGCACGATGTCGCCCTGCTTCATGGCCGCGGCGTTGTTGGACACCAGCATCCGGTAGCTGGTGGCGGCGCACAGGGCGTTGACCGCCGCCTCCTCCCAGGTGAGGTGGGCCGGCTTGGGCATCAGCTGGTTGGCCTTGACCACCGTGAGGTCGGCCAGGCCGCCGAAGTTGGTCTCGAAGCCCCAGATGCGCTGGTTTGCCGCCTTCATCGAGTCGTTGTGGGCCGACGGGTCCTGATCGTCGACGTAGTTGCAGTGGAGGGTGACGTGATCGCCAACCTTCCAATTGCGCACGGCCGATCCGACCCGCACCACGACCCCGGAACCGTCGGAGCCGACGATGTGCTTGTCGAGGTTGTGGCGGGCGCCCCAGCTGCTCTCACGACCGAGGCGCTCGAGGAACCCGAAGGTGGGGAGCGGCTCGAAGATCGAGGTCCACACGGTGTTGAAGTTGATCGAGCTGGCCATCACGGCCACGTACACCTCGTCGGGCGCGAGCTCGGGGGTGGCCACCTCGCCCACGTGGAGCGACTGGCGGGGATCCTTGTCGGCCGAGGCGACACCTTCGAACATCCCCACGTCCTCGCGGCGCACATAGGCGGCCCGGTAGGACTCGGGCAGGGCGATGCTCTGCAGGTCGTCGCCACTGGCATCATTGGCAATGGCGTGTAGGAACTCCTTCATGGGGCAAAGCTACCAGCTGGTAATGATCCGCACGAAGTGGCACCTTCCTTTCCCCTGTCGGTGAGTGTCCCCTAGGATCTGCCCTTGGCGTGGGGATACTCTTGGACGAGATCCATCTATCGGCATGAGCAAGCACGCATGACGGGGGTGGAGGGGCAGCGTGTTCAATCGTTCGACGCCGATTGAGGCTTGACGTAGGAGAACCAGTGGGACTTACCCCGGAAGAGATCGAGCGCAGGGAGTTCGCCTCCACGCTCCGCGGCTATGACCGTGACGAGGTCCGCAGCTTCCTGATGAAGGTTGGGCAGACCGTTCGTGAGCTCCAGCGCGAGGTGACCGAGGTCGCTTCCCAGCAGGCCGACGTGCAGGCCTTCGCCTCACCGCCGGCCGAGCCGGCCAAGCCCGAGATCGAGCCCGACAACTTCGGCGCCATCGGCGAGCGGGTGGCCGAGCTGCTCCGGGTCGGTCATGAGTCGGCGGCTGAGCTTCGTGCTTCGGCCGAGGCCGAGGCCGATGACCTGCTCGCCCGGTCCCGCTCCGATGCCGAGCGCATGACCACCGAGGCCGAGGCCACGCTCCTCTCGGCCCGGACCCAGTCCGACACGATGGTGGCCGATGCCCGCTCCGAGGCCGAGTCGCAGCTGGCCGAGTCCCGCCTGGAGGCCGAGACCCTTCTGAGCACGGCCGAGTCCGAGGCCGACACGCTGCGTCGGGCCAGCCAGGGCGAGGCGGAGAACCTGCGGGCCACCGCCGGTGCCGAGGCCGAGAAGATGCGCTCCGATGCCGAGTCGGACGCCGCCCAGATGCGACGTGAGGCGAGCGACGTCCTCGAGGACAGTCAGAACCGCGCCGACGAGCTGTGGGCCAACGCCGAGGCCGAGGCCTTCAAGCTTCGTGAGGACGGTCGGATCGAGGCCGAGCAGATCCGGGAGTCGGCGGTCAACGACGCCGCCAACGAGCGCGACAACGCCAACCGCGAGGTCAACGAACTGCGGGCCCACGTCGATGCCGAGGTCGCCGACCTCCGTCTGACCGCCGAGACGGAGATGAACACGCTCCGCGAGACCACGGCGGCCGAGTGCGAGGACGAGCGCACCCGGGCCGAGGCCGACGCCGGCGCCATGCGCAACGAGGCCGAGCGGACCCTGGCCGAGCACCAGGCCGAGGCCGAGCAGATCCGGGCCAACGCCCTGTCCGACGCCGAGCACACCAACGACGAAGCCCAGGCCGAGGCCGAGCGCATCAAGGTCGAGGGCATGGACGAGGCCGACAACATGCGGCGCGACGCCGAGACCTACGTCGAGTCCCGTCGCATCGAGGGCGACGAGCTGTTCAGCGTCAAGCAGACCGAGGCCCACGATTACGTGGCCGCCCGCCATAAGGAGGCCGACGACTACGTCGCCGCCCGTCAGGGTGAGGTCTACAAGAACGCCGCCGAGGCCGAGGCCGAGCGCGATCGGGCCCTGGCCGGTATCGCCGACGCCCGCGAGCAGGTCAAGGAGCTGCTGGAGCAGGCCCGGGCCCAGAGCGAGTTCATCCGCCAGGAGGCCGAAGAGGTCATCCGGTCCAAGGTGCGAGCCAACATCGATCAGGCCGAGCGCCGCATCGCACGCCTCCGCATCACCGAGCAGGCGTCGCGGGAGCGCATCCTGGCCGCCCAGAGCGAGCTGCAGAGCGCCATCAGTCGCCTCGACAGCGAGCCCGTCCACGAGCTGGGCGAGGGCACCGACGATCTCGTCATCGCCGAAGCCGAGCAGCGGGTACTGGCCGCCGGCTCCGCCGCCGAGATCGCCACCACCACCGGTCCGGTGCCCTTCGCCGAAGATGAAGAGGTCATCGATCTGGACGAGGGGAACTCGTTGGGCACCGTCACCGCCGGTGTGCCGATGGGGGGCGATGGTGCGGACGGCGCCGAGGGCGTCATCGACGAGGTGGCCGATGCCGCTGCCGAGTCGGCCGAAGCCATGACCGACGAGGCCGAGGTCGAGCGGGACCCGCTCGACGAGGTGGCCGAGGCCGTCGCCGCCGAGGTGCAGAACGACGTTGCCCTCGACGGGGATCCGGAGACAATCGACCTCACCGATGCTCCCGTCGACGTGGACGAGGTGCTCTCGGAGCCGGAGATCGAGCCGCAGGACGAGGACGCCCTCTCCCGCCTGGTCCGCGAAGCCATGCAGCGGGCGGTCGAGAGCGCCAAGACCGGCGAGTCGTAGGCGAAGCCTTCAACCCCGTGGGGCCCTTCGGGGGCCCGACCACCGATCAACACCGATGGCGGCCCTGTCCGACGGGGCCGCCATCAGCCGTTTTCGTCTGCTTTCAGGTGCTTCGATGATCGGCTGGACTCGTTGGTGCTCTGTGACGATCATTGTTGCAGCTCTGTGTCGGCCCTGGTCAGAGGCGCTTAGCCCGCCTTCGGAGCGGCCACAACCCGCTCCAGAAGTGGTCTGGGTCGAATTTCCCCCGAGAAATTCGCAAAAACCCCTTGTCACTGGATCGTTACTGTCGTAATGTTATGTCAACATCGTTACGACCTCCCAGTGGCTGGTTTACCCATACCGCCCGCGCCACAGTCACTGGGGGGTCGTAGCGAGGTAACGTCCGGGTCGGTGATTCCTCTCCCCGCCGACCCGGTCGTTCGCGTCCGGGGTCAATCCCCCGGATTCACTTAGCTCGATTCTCCGGCCACATGTTCGGGGGGTCGAGCTAAGTGCTTTTTGGCGTGGGGGCCCAGGGGGCCTGCAGGCCGTCGGGCGCTGCCGGGGGCAGATCGGCCCGGAGGAGCGGCCCATCGGCCCAGCCCAGCAGCCCGGCAGCCAGCCGAGTGGCGAACCGGCCGGTGGCGCTACTGGATGCCTTGGCGACCCTGGAGGGCTCGACCCAGGGTGAGTTCGTCGGCGTACTCCAGATCGCCGCCGACGGGGAGACCAGACGCCAGGCGGCTGACCTTCACGTCGAAGGGGGCGAGCACCTTGGAGGCTATGAAGGCCGCCGTGGTCTCGCCCTCCAGGTTGGGGTTGGTGCAGAGGATCACCTCGGAGATGTCCTCACCGGCCACCCGGAGGGCCAGCTCCCGGATCTTCAGGCTCTCGGGCCCGACACCCTCGAGGGGATTGATGGCACCCAGGAGCACGTGGTACTTCCCCTTGAACTCACCCGTCTTCTCCAGGGCGGCGATGTCCTTCGGCTCCTCGACCACGCACAGGACCGAGCCGTCGCGGTCGGGGTCGTTGCAGATCTGGCACTCGACGCCCTCGGCCACGTTGAAACAACGCTCGCAGAACGACACTTTGTCCTTCAGGGCGATGACGGCGTCGGCCAGTCGCTGGGCGTCGACGCGATCGGTCTTCAACAGGTGGAAGGCGATGCGCTGGGCCGACTTGGGCCCGATGCCCGGCAGCCGACCCAGCTCGTCGATCAGGACCTCGACCGACTTGGCGTAGGCACTCACCGGATGAACAACCTCAACCCTCGGAGCCGCCGCCGAGGAGCCCGCCGAGATCGCCCATGTTGTTCATGTCGATCGGGAGGTCGCCGAAGGCGCTGTTCTGGAGCTCGGAGACCTGGCTGGCCACATCGCGCAGGGCGGCGAGGACCAGTTCCTCCAGCATCTCGACGTCGTCGGGGTCGACGGCGTCGGGAGCGATGGTCACGTTGCGGAACACCCCGTCGCCCGACGACTCGATGGTCACCTTCCCACCACCGGACGAGCCGGTGATGATGGTCTTGGCCTGCTCGGCCTGGGCCGCCATCATCTGCTGCTGCATGGCCTGGGCCTGCTCGACGAGGCTGCCGAGATCGAATCCTCCGTCACCGGACATGGCGAGGTACTCCTTGGTCTGCGAAGTGAAGCTTCGGGGGCTGGTTGGCTAGGTGGGTGGGTTGTCGATGACCTTCGAGCCGGGGAAGGCCTTCGTCAGTCGCTCGACCCCGTCGTTCGACTGGTCGCCGGCGTCGCGAAGCTCGGAGATGGGGCCGATGTCCTCCGGGGTGGGATCGGCAACCGGTGCCGCCTTGCGTTCGATCTTCGCCGGGTCGACCGGGGCGGCAGAATCGTCGTCCACTTCCACGATCACCGACACCGGCTGACCGAAGTGGGTGCTGAACACCTGCTCGATGTCGCCCTTCACCTCTTCGCACCGGTCTCGGTGGATGGCGTTGGGTAGGCCGTAGCGGATGGTGCTGCCATCGACCCCCAACACCCGCCCGCCCCGGAAGCGGGCCTTGGCCTTCTGCGGAATGTGCTCCGACTGGCTGCTGAAGGCGTCGGTGGCGGCTGCGATCGAGATCGGGCCCCCGCCGTTGGTGCTGGGGGCGGCGGTGGCCGGGGTGGGGGCTGCGGGGGTGGGTTGTGTGTCGGGTGCCGGGCCGGGCAGCCGCTCGGGTGCCTCGGAGGCGGCGGGTGGAGCTTCCGCTGCGGGCGGAGTGGCGGCCTCGCTCTGCTCGCGCCCCCGACGTGGGGGGCGGGGACGACTTTGCGGGGGGCGGGGCCGGGACCGGGGGCCGCCACCGCCACCGCCGGGACCGGGGCCGACGTCGCCGGTGGGGGCCGACGACGGGGCTGAGGTGTCGGAGGCGGTGGTGGGCGCCGCCGCCGGTGCGGCTGCGGCGCCGGCCAGAAGGTCGGCCACCTGGGCTTCGAGCTGGGCGATGCGCGATTCGAGGGCGGCGACCAGCGCAGGATCGGCGCCCGGGGTGGCGGTGGCACCGGTCGACGGAGCCGCCGGAGCGGGGCCGCCGGTGGCCGCCGGTGCGGGGTTGGCCGCAGGGGGCGGCGAGTCGGCGCTGCGGGTGAGGCCGAGCAGCGTCACTTCGAGGGGGACCCGGGGGTCCGCCGCCTGGCGCATCTCCACCAGCGCCTGGCCGATGGCCTCCAGGGATCGGGTGAGGGTGGCCGGGCCGAGCTGGGACGCCAGCTCGGAAGCGAGGGAGGCGGTGCGATCGTTGAGGTGGGTGAGGGGGGCGCCCATCGAGGCCAGGAAGGCGTTGCGGAGCAGCTCCAGCATCTCCTCGCCGATGGTCCGGGGCTCTCGACCCAGCTCCAGGCCCTCCTGGACGGCGGCGATGGCCTTGGCCGGATCGTGCTCGCCCACGGAGCGGAGGAGGGTCTCGGCGATGTCGGTGCCGGCCGGGACGCCACCGGCGGCCGCCACCAGATCGAGCGCCGACAGGGTGTCGCGGGCCGAGCCGCCTCCCTGGCGGAGGACGTAGTCGATGGCGTCGTCGTCGACGTCGAGCTCGGCGTCCTCGATGACCCACCGGACGTGCTCGGCCAACACCTCGGCTCCCAGTAGGTGGAACTCGAAGTGCTGGGTGCGGCTGCGGATGGTGGCCACGACCTTCTGGGGCTCGGTGGTGGCGAGCACGAAGACGACGTGGTCCGGCGGCTCCTCGAGGGTCTTCAGCAGGGCGTTCTCAGCGCCGCTGGAGAGCATGTGGACCTCGTCGAGGATGTAGACCTTGGTGCGGCCGGGCGAGCCGAGCTGCACCTTGGAGATGAGGTCTCGGACGTCGTCCACCTTGTTGTGGCTGGCGGCGTCGAGCTCGTGCAGGTCGAACGAGCGGCCCTCCTCGATGGCGATGCAGCTGTCGCAGGTGGTGCAGGGCTCGCCGTCGTCGCTCAGCTTCTCGCAGTTGAGGGCCTTGGCCAGCACTCGTGCCGTCGACGTCTTGCCGCAGCCCCGGGGGCCGGAGAAGAGGTAGGCGTGGCCCGTGCGCTTCTCGGCGATGGCGTTCTTCAGGGCGTCGGTGACGTGGGGCTGGCCGAGGACCTCGGAGAACCGCTGCGATCGGTATCGGCGGTAGAGCGATTGATAGGCCACCTCGCGAGCCTACCGGGACCCTGAGACAGGCTGCGGAGCGGGCGGGGGACCCGTCGATTGCAGGGACAGCCGCGGCGGTATCGAGGCGCGACCCTGATACAACAAGGTTGGGGCAGCTGGTCCAACCGGCCTACAGGTCGGGAGTGGGATCGGTCGAAGAAGAGCCTTGGAGTCGACCGGCGACGGTACCGGACGATCGACTCGGCGACGAGCTGCTCCGGCGGAGGTACCCGGCAATGACAACGAGTCAGCGATCCATGGTGCTTGCCGCGTCGATCGGTTGCGCCCTCGTGGTGGCGGTCGGGGTGTTGGTGTCCGGTCTGCGGACGTTGGCCTCCGCCCCGGACCCGGCGGCCCAGGACGCCGGTCAGGTGGTCGACAGCGGCGAGGCGGCCGCAGACGGAGCCGGCGAGGACGGCGCGCCCCTGGCCGCCCCTCTGGGCGATGCCGATGCCGGCGCCGGAGGGCAGGGCGGTGCCCTCGATCCCTCGTCACCCGGCTCGTCGGTGCTGACCCTCCCGGCGGCGGGCGCCGAGCAGGCCGCCGACTCGTCGACCACGGTGGCGGCCACCCCGCCGACGGCCGCACCCACCACGGCGGCATCGACCACGGCCCCGCCGGCGACCGAGGCCCCCGCGACGACGGGGGCTCCGACGACCACCGCCGCCCCCGCCACGGCGGCGCCGACCACGGCACCGGCCGCCGGCCTCAACGCCGTCGAGCTCGAGGTGCTCCGGCTGACCAACGAACTGCGAGCCAACCCGGCGGGCCCCCTTGCCAGGCAGAAGCCGATGCCCGGCTGCGTGTCGAACGGGTTCTACGGGATCGCGATCGACGGCGCCACCGGGCACCCCACGGCGGTGCCGGCTCTGTCACTGAGCGAGCCGGTGTCGGTGAGCCTGGCCCGTGACTGGTCGATTCAGATGGACGCCGACAACAACTTCGCCCACCGGCCCAACAACTCGGCCTCGGCCATCTACGGCCAGCTCGGGATCAACTGGTCGGCGACGGGGGAGAACATCGCCTGGTTCTCCGGGTATCCGGACGCACAGGCGGCCCAGATCTTCTTCGAGGGCTGGCGTGAGTCGGACACCGGCCACTACTGCGCCTTGGTGGCCGGGGCCTACACCCACATCGGCGTCGGGTATCACAAGGGCAACAGCAAGTCCTGGGCCACCCAGAACTTCTACCGCCTGCAATAGCTTCGCCGCCGGGCGGCGTTCACCCGGCCCGCACGCCTGGTGGTCGGGCGGCGCTGGCGCCGGCACGGCCGAGGCCCCCGTGGACTCGGACCGGTCGGGGCCGTTCATGGGACGGGTCCCGACACGACGATTCCCCATCTGCGCCTCGCAAGTGACGGCCAGGCGATCTGCGGCGCACTGCGGGTTCCGCTGAGAGCTGCTGCCTTCCGGCCCTGACTCGGTTCACGAGCCACAGTCGCACAGGACCCGACCGTCACCTGCCAGGGCAGATGGGGAATTCGTTCCGATATCCTACCCTCTCCGGCCGGCCTCGCCGACCGGGTCAGTGGGATCGATCACCGCCTCGGCGGCCGGTCTCCACAACTGGAGGAGTGCGAGAGCGGCCGAATCGGCACGCTTGGAAAGCGTGTGACCTGCAAGGGTCCGTGGGTTCGAATCCCACCTCCTCCGCT
>JBCCRO010000075.1:0-10860 GCA_039201605.1 Actinomycetota bacterium | reverse complement strand
CGTACGAAGCATACCCTCGGTTCTTGCCATCGGGTCCCTTGGGTTCTAAATGGCAGCGTTTAAGCGTCGATTCGAGCCAATCTTTGGCGAAAACGGGTATGCTGAGCTGACGGCCGACAAATTCTGCAATGCTGCTCTTGCCAGAGCCTGGTAGCCCTGAAACCC
This sequence comes from Actinomycetota bacterium, assembly GCA_039201605.1. GTDB lineage: Bacteria > Actinomycetota > Acidimicrobiia > Acidimicrobiales > SZUA-35 > CADEDH01. Next base: position 10,695 of record JBCCRO010000075.1, on the reverse strand, counting down.
GTTCGGCCGATCCCGAGGCCGCCCGCGGCTCGGGCGCCCGGCCCGCTCCTGGCGCCGCCGCCCCGTCGCCCCGCACCGCCCCGTCGCCACGCACCGCAGCGTCGCCCCGCTCCGCCGGTGCCGACGCCGCCCGCCGCGCCACCGGTCGTCCCGATCTGACCGCACCGGCGGCCCGTGGTGAACGGCCCGCCGGCGACGCCGCAAGGCCCGCCCCCCGCCGTACCCCGAAGAGCGCGGAGGGCCCCCGTGGCGAGTCGCCAACCGCCGCTCGCCGCCCCACCAGCCGTCCGGGTCCGACCTCCGGTCCGACGTCAGGTCCGACCTCGGCTCCGGCGTCGTCGCCCGCTCCGGACAGCCGTCGTCCCGACGCCGCCCGCCTGGAGGCCGGACGTCCGGCCCCGAGCCCGTCCCGAGGCGATCGCCCGGCACCGGCCGCGGGCCCCAAGCCCGGGCCCAAGACGCCGGCCCCGGCCGTCCCCCGTGCCCGGGGTGCGGCCGACAAGCCCGCTCCCACCGCTGAGCGCCGCCTGGAGGGCCTCGACCTCGATCAGCCGCCAACCGGTGCCCCCGGGTCGCCGGACCCTCGGCGCGAGGTGCCTGCGGCCCGCGCCCCCAAGCCCGAATCGACGTCGGCCCCCGCCCCCGAGCGGCGCCCCGGCGTCACCGGCTCCCAGCGGGCCGTCGGCCCCGACGGCGCCGCCCCCGCTCCTCCCGGGCCCCGGTCCCGTCCGGCCCCCGGCCCCGACGGCGCCGCCCCCGCTCCTCCCGGGCCCCGGTCCCGTCCGGCCCCCGGGCCCGACGGCGCCGCTCCTGCTCCTCCCGGGCCCCGGTCCCGTCCGGCCTCCGGGCCCGACGGCGCCCCGGCCCCCGAGCGCGGCCCCCTGGCCGAGCGGGCCCCCGGTCCCGACCGTGGCGGCGCCGACTACGACTACGACTACGACTACGACGAGTACGACGACGATTACGACACCGATGTCGGCGCCGGTGCCGGCCTCGGCCAGCGGGTCCTCGTCGGAGTGGCCCTGGCGGCCGTCGTGTTCACCGCCATCGGCTTCGGCCCCCTGCCCACGATGGTCCTCGTCGGCCTTCTCACGCTGCTGGCCGTCATGGAGCTGTTCAACGCCATGCGGATCGCCGGGCTGCGTCCGGCCACGCTGCTCGGCCTCGTCGGCGCCGTCGCCCTGCCCGCCTCCACCTTCGTGCGGGGCGAGGCCGCCTACCCGCTCGTGGTCGGGCTGGCCGTCGTGTTCGGCATGCTCTGGTACCTCACCGGGGCCGACACCGAGCGTCCGGTGCTCAACCTGGGCCTGACCCTCACCGGGATCCTGTGGGTCGGTGGCCTGGCCGGGTTCGCCGGTCTGATCCTGCGAGAGGATCAGGGCACCCAGCTCCTGCTGGCCACGATCCTGATCACGGCCACCTCCGACACCCTGGCCTACCTGGGCGGTCGGGCCTACGGCACCAAGCCGTTCCACGTGGCCAGTCCCAACAAGACCTGGGAGGGCACGCTCACCGGCTTCTTCGGTGCGTTGCTGGCCGGCGTGGCCATCGGCGTCAGCGGTCTGATCCCGATCTTCGACGTCGACGGTGGGTTCACCACGGTGCTGATCCTGGCCCTCGTGGTCGGGGTCCTGGCCCCGATCGGCGATCTGGCCGAGTCGTTGGTCAAGCGGGACCTCGGCATCAAGGACATGGGCGCCATCCTCCCCGGGCACGGTGGCGTGCTCGATCGGGTCGACGGCCTGCTCTTCACCCTCCCCGGCGCCTACTACGTCGCCGTGGTGTACCAGCTCTTCTGATCGCCGTTCCCCGGCGGCCCACACCCCCTGGCGTGCACCTGTGACCACCTCCGTCGGCGTGATCGGCTCCACCGGTTCCATCGGGACCCAGACCCTGGACTCGATCGCCGACGACCCCGACCGCTACCGGGTGGCGGCCCTGGCCGCCGGTTCCAACGCCGAAGTGCTGATCGCCCAGGCCCGGGCGGTCCACCCCGACTACGTCGCCATCGCCGATGAGAGCCGGGCGGCGGAGGTGGCCGACGGCATCCCGGCCGGGGTGAAGCTCCTGAGCGGGCCCTCGGCCCTGGCCGAGATCGCCGAGGTGGCCGACGTCTGCGTCAACGGCGTCGTCGGTTTCGCCGGCCTCCCGGTCACCCTGAGCTGCCTCGCCGCCGGCAAGCGCCTGGCCCTGGCCAACAAGGAGTCGCTGATCGCCGCCGGCCCGGTCGTGCAGCCGCTGCGGCACACGCCCGGCGCCGAGCTGGTCCCCGTCGACTCCGAACATGCCGCCATCCACCAGTGCCTGCGGGCCAACGACGTCGGCCGCCGGGTCAAGCGGCTCCAGCTCACCGCCTCCGGGGGCCCCTTCCGGGGCCGCAGCGCCGACGATCTGGCGTCGGTGACCGTCGACGACGCCCTGGCCCACCCCACCTGGTCGATGGGGCCCAAGATCACGGTCGACTCCTCCACCCTGATGAACAAGGGCCTTGAGGTGATCGAGGCCAACGAGCTGTTCGGTCGCCCCGCCGGCGATGTCGGCTTCGACATCGGCTTCGACGAGATCGACGTGGTGGTCCACCCCCAGTCGATCATCCACTCGATGGTGACCTACGTCGACGGCTCCACCATCGCCCAGCTCTCATATCCCGACATGCGGCTGCCGATCGGATACGCCTTGGCCTATCCCGATCGCTTCCCCGCCCCCTACGGCGAAATCGACTGGACCGAACTGTCCCGTCTCGATTTCGAGGCCCCAGACCGGGCCGCCTTCCCCTGTCTGGACCTCGCCTACGAGGCGGGCCGGGTCGGGGGTACCGCACCGGCCGCCCTCAGCGCCGCCAACGAGGTCGCCGTCGAGGCCTTTCTCGACGGCGCCATTCGCTGGATCGACATCCCGGCCATCATCGACGAGGTGCTGGTGGGACACGAGGTGGGAACAGCGGCCACACTGGAGGAGGTTCTCACTGCCGACGGCGAGGCCCGTCGGCAAGCCGCCACCGTGGTGGCCGATCGTTCGAAGAAGGTTCAACCATGACGACAGACCAGCGTCCCCCTTGGGTGATGGCGGAGCCGAAGGAGGTCGAGCAGGGTGAGGAGAAGTCCAGCCCGGTCGGCCTCGTGATCCTGGTCGCGCTGTTCGCCTTCCTGTGGTACGCCGCCGGCTTCCGGGCCTTCCTGGTGGTGATGGGTCTCCTGGTGATGATCTTCCTCCACGAGCTGGGCCACTTCATGACCGCCCGCTGGACGGGCATGAAGGCCACCCAGTTCTTCATCGGGATGGGCCCCCGCCTGTGGTCGTTCCGTCGGGGTGAGACCGAGTACGGCATCCGGGCCCTGCCGATCGGGGCGTTCGTCCGCATCATCGGCATGAACAACCTCGACCCCCACCCGCCCGAGGACCGCGACCGGGCCTACATGTACAAGAGCTATCCCCGCCGGATGCTGGTGATCACCGCCGGGTCGGCGATGCACTTCATCCAGGCCTTCATCCTGTTCATCGTGCTGGCGTCGGTGATCGGGGCGCCCGATTCGTCCAAGTGGACGATCGCCGAGATCTCCCGTCTCGAGACGGGGGAGACGCCCTCGGTCGAAGCCGGCCTGGTGCCGGGAGAGACGATCAGCGCCGTCGACGGCGTCGACACCACCGATTTCGTCGTCCTGCGGGACTACGTGCGCGAGCGGGCGGGGGAGACCGTCGAGCTCGAGGTGACGGGGGAGAACGGCGTTCGGGTGGTGGAGACGACGCTGGCCGAGCGGCCGCTCTCGGACGGGACCAACGCCGGCTTCCTCGGCGTGGCGCCCGACTTCGAGCGGACGGCCCAGAACCCGTGGGTCGGTGTCGAGGAGTTCGGTACCGCCTTCTGGCGGTCGCTGACGATCATCCCGCAGTTCCTGTCGCCCGGCACCTTCACCAACCTGGTGAGCCTCATGGGGCAGGGTTCGGCCGAGGTCGACATCCTCTCCGACGAGGCGGCCAACCGGCCGGTGTCGATGGTGGGCGCCGTCCGCCTCGCCGGCAACGCCGAGGCCGATCCGGCGGTGCCGGTGGTGATGCTGGCCTACATCAACATCTTCGTCGGCATCTTCAACCTGTTGCCGCTGCTTCCCCTCGACGGCGGTCACGCCGCCATCGCCACCTACGAGCGCATCCGGTCCCGCCGGGACAAGCCGTACCACATGGACGTGGCCAAGCTCCTGCCGCTCACCTACGCCGTGGTTGGGTTCCTGGCCTTCCTGATGATCTCCACCGTCTGGCTCGACATCGCCCGTCCCATCGTCCAGTAGGCGGCCCGCGACGGTGGCGCGACGTTGGCAGAGGAGGTTCATGGCCGTGTTTCCCGGTGTGAAGAGACGTGTCCTGGCCGCGGCGGCGCTCGCCGTCCTCCCTATCGCCGCCGGCTGCTCCAGTCCCTCCGACGTGGCGTCGGAGAACCTGTCGGAGGCGGCGGACAACTTCGAGATCGAGCGCCGCATCGTGTTCTTCAACGGCATCACCGACTCCTACCTCCTCGAGATCGAGGGCCGCTGCTCGATCTCGGCCGACGGGCTCGACAATCAGCTCGAGGTGACGTGCCGTACCGCCGAGGACGAGTTCAAGAAGCACTTCCTCGGCCTGTCCGACAACGTCACCTACTTCGTCGAGCAGATCGAGGGGGCCGACGTGTCCACGTACAACTATCGGGTTCGCTACCGCCCGGAGACGATCATCCCGGACATCGAACTCGACATCGAGGACGATTCGGAGCCGGCGGCCGCCGAGCAGGAGGACGGCTGAGCGGGCCACCGTCAGCCCGTACCGGATGACCCCTCCAGCCAGGGGCGATGGTGGTCGTAGGTCACCATTCACCCGGTAGTGGATCGGACGAGACGGCCGTTTACCGTAGGGAGTCATGGACGCCGGAGCTGTGCAGTTCCCCCGCAAGCCGACCAACCAGATCATGGTCGGCAGCGTGCCCGTGGGCGGCGGTTCGCCGGTCACGGTGCAGTCGATGACGACCACCAAGACCGCCGACGTCGACGGCACGCTCCAGCAGATCTACTCCCTGGCCGCCGCCGGGGCCGACATCGTGCGCTGTACCTGCAACTCGCCGGAAGCGGCCGAGGGTCTGGCCCGCATCGTGCCCCGCAGCCCGGTGCCGATCGTGGCCGACATCCACCACCAGTACCGGCGGGCCCTGGACGCCCTGGAGGCCGGTGTCGACTGCCTCCGCCTCAACCCGGGCAACATCCGCAAGCCCAACCAGATCAAGGCCGTCGCCACCGAGGCCAAGGACCGCGGGGTCCCGATCCGCATCGGGGTGAACGGCGGCAGCCTCGACCCCTCCCTCTACGAGCGGTACGGGGGCAAGGTCACGGCGGAGGCGATGGTGGAATCGGCCCTCCAGGAGATCGCCTACTTCGAAGAGGTCGACTTCGACCTGATCAAGATCTCGGTGAAGGCGTCCAGCGTGCCGCTGATGATCGAGGCCTACCGGCAGCTGTCGGAGGTCACCCGTCACCCCCTCCACCTCGGGGTGACCGAAGCGGGGCCACCGCCGGCCGGCATCGTGAAGTCGACGGCCGGTATCGCCACCCTGCTCGTCGATGGCATCGGCGATACCATCCGCTACTCCCTCACCGCCGACCCGGTGGAAGAGGCCCGGATGGGCCGGACCCTGCTCGAATCGCTCGGCCTGCGGGAGCGCAAGAACGTCGACCTGATCGCCTGCCCGTCGTGCGGCCGGGCCGAGATCGACGTCTACAAGGTGGCCGAGGAGGCCCAGCAGGCCTTCGCCGACCGCAAACTCCCCCTACAGGTGGCCGTGATGGGCTGCGTGGTCAACGGTCCGGGCGAGGCCCGTGACGCCGATCTCGGAATCGCCGCCGGCAACAAGCGGGGCCACCTGTTCGTGCAGGGCACCAACGTCGCCGTCGTCCCGGAAGACGAGATGGTGCCGACCCTCGTCGAATGGGCCGAGTTCATCAACGACGAGGGCTTCGAGGCGGCCATGGAGAAGGCCAAGTCGACCAAGGAGGCCGCACGGGTGGCCGCCGAAGAGGACCGCGAGCGCAACCTGAACGATCGGGGCGACGACGCCAACGCCTCGGAACAGCTCGTCGAGCTGCTCCGCAAGAAGCGCGACGCCTAAACGGCGCCGCCGTCGGCCGGGGCGGTTACTGCTCTTCGGTTTCGTCCTCGGGGATGACGAGCTCGTCGGCGGCTGCGGTGTCGGCCGCCTTGTTCTCGGCGTCGGCCGCCAGGTCGGCCACGGCGTCGGCCTTGGCCTGGGAGGCGGCGATCTTGTCCTCGAGTTCGTCGAACAGCGAGTCGTTGGCCGAGCTCTCCGCCGTCAGCCGTTCCATGGCCTCGGCCGGCGTCTCGTTGAGCCGTTGCTCACGGGCGGTCATCTCGCGGTCGGCCCGGGCCTCGAAGCCCTTGGCCGCGTCCGACAACTCGGCCGCCTCGCTCGACAACCATCCCTTGACCTGCTGCCAGAAACCCATGGGGTCAGGCTAGGCCCTCCCGCCCCGCGCCGCCGTCAGAAGACGGCTCGCACCGCCGTGACCAGATCGACGAACCGGGCGCCCTCGTCGGACGACAGCCCGGCGTAGGCGGGGACGCAGATGGCGTCGGTGAGCTCCTCGGCCTGCCGCCGGGCGTCGTGATCGGGGGCCGGGTAGGGCTCGACCCAACCGAACGTCGCCGCCCACGTCGGCCCACCCCGCACCGGATCGTCGGTCGACAGGATCGAACCGAGCGGCCCCAGGCCGGCGGCGTGGACGGCGCTGAGGTGGGCCCCTCCGCGGAGCTCGCGAACCACGTTGAGCCGCACCGTCACCCGACCGAGGAGATCGTCGGGCAAGGGCAGGTGCCGCCAGGCGGCGAAGATGGCCCCGGTCGAGGGCAGGGCGGCGTCGATGACGGCGGCGGTCAGAGCGTCGAGTTCGGCCAGATCCTGCTCCGGTACCTCGGTCAGGACCCCTCGACCCCACGCCGCGGCGCACTCGGCGTAGGCGATGGCCACGTCGTAGGGGGCGAGGCCCGCCGGTCGCGTCGCCCACTCCCGGTGGACCTGCTCCGGGTCCATGAAGCCGATGGCGGCGGCGGCCACGTCGGGCCCCACGTCGCCGAGGGCTCCGGCCCGTCCGTTGGCCCAGAAGCCGAAGGGGCTGGTGAGGCCCAGCTCCTCGGACCGGGCCCTGGTCTCCGGGGCCATCATCCACCCCCGGCCGAATTCGAGCACGGGGCGGGCCGACTGTTTGACGACGTCGAGAGCGATCACCTCCGGACGATACCGAGCCGGTGGAGGTCGGTCGAGCTGCATCGAGGACGGGGCGGGCCGGGGGCTGCGGGCCTTGGCAGGGCCGCTCGGCGACGCCGAGGATCGCCGATGAGGTGCCGATCCCGGCCGCCGCCCAGAGGGCCTCGCCGCCGTGGCCCGGTGGACGGTCGGGGGGCGATGGCGGAGGGGCGAGGAGCGGGGCCGGATCTGACATCGCGGCCGATATCGTGGTCGCTGTTGCTGAAAGGCGTGGGCTCCGGCCCACGCCTTTGGTTTCACCCCCGACGGGTGCCGTGCCCACCGAGAGCGAAGGAGGAAGTGTGCGATGACCGTCGAATCCGTCGTCCATGACCTTCTCGATGGTGTCGTCGACACCGCCGGTGTCGAGCTGCTCGATGTCGAGTTCGCCGGAGGTTCGCTCCGGGTGACCGTCGACGCCGAGGGCGGCGTGACCACCGAGCAACTGGCCCAGGTCAACCGCCTGGTCTCGCCCATCCTCGACCAGCACGATCCGATCCCGGGCCGCTACACCCTCGAGGTGTCGAGCCCCGGGCTGGAGCGGCCGTTGCGCACCCCGACGCACTTCGCCCGGGCCGTTGGCGAGCAGGTCGTGATCAAGCGGGTGGCCGACGTCGAGCCCCGCCGACTGCGGGGCACGCTGACGGCGGCCGACGGCGAGTCGTTCGGCCTGCGGGTCGTCGAGATCGACGGGGTGGAGCTCGATGAGCCGACCGACCATCAGGTCGAGTTCGGCACCGTGGCCAGCGCTCGGACGGTGTTCGAGTGGGGCCCGCAGCCCAAGCCGGGCGGTCCGAAGAAGAAGTCCGGGGCCCCGAAGAAGCCGGGGGGCCAGAAGAAGTCGGGGAAGTCCGGCAAGCAGGCCGGTGCGAGCCGGTCCGACGACACGAGTCCTGCCAAGCCTGAGGTGCACGATGAGTAATGAGATGACCGAGGCGCTCGCTGCGCTGGCCGAGGATCGGGGTATCTCGATCGACAAGCTGTTCGGGATCATGGCCAACGCCCTCGAGTCGGCCTACAAGCGGATGCCCGACTCCTTCGAATACTCGTGGGTCACCATCGATCCGGCCACGTTCGACATCCGGGTGTTCGCCCAGGAGCTCGACGAGGACGGCGAGCCCTACGGCCCCGAGCTCGACGTCACCCCCGACACCTTCGGTCGTATCGCCGCTCAGACCACCAAGCAGATCCTGACCCAGGGCATCCGGGAGGTGGAGCGGGAGCAGAAGTACGAGGAGTACGCCGGGCGCGAGGGCGACATCGTCACCGGCATCGTCCAGCAGACCGACTCCCGCTACACCCTGCTCGACCTCGGTCGGGTCGAGGCGCTGCTGCCCCAGGCCGAGCAGGTGTCGATGGGGCCCCGCAACGAGAACGGCAACCGGATCAAGGCCTACATCGTCGAGGTCCGCCGGACGGCCAAGGGCCCCCAGATCGTGGTGTCCCGCACCCATCCGGGGCTGATCAAGCGGCTCTTCGAGCTCGAGGTGCCCGAGATCGCCGACGGCATCGTCGAGATCAAGGCCTGCGCCCGTGAACCCGGGCACCGCACCAAGATCTCGGTGTGGTCCAACGACCAGAACGTCGACCCGGTCGGCGCCTGTGTCGGGGCCCGGGGCTCGCGCGTCCGCATGGTCGTCAACGAGCTCAACGGGGAGAAGGTCGACATCATCCCGTTCTCGGAGGATCCCTACGAGTTCGTGGCCAAGGCGCTGTCGCCGGCCAAGGTGAAGGAGGTCCGGATCGATTTCGACACCGCCACCGCCGAGGTGATCGTCCCCGACTTCCAGCTTTCGCTCGCCATCGGCAAGGAGGGGCAGAACGCCCGCCTGGCCCACCGCCTGACCGGATGGCGGATCGACATCAAGAGCGAGACCCAGCTGGAGGAGGAGGCCAAGCAGGCCGAGGAGTACCAGGAGAACTTCGGCGGCGACGAGTGGGCCGAGGGCGAGTGGATCGTCGACCCCGGGACCGGCGAGCAGATGTGGCAGCCGGCCGACGGCAGCCCCGCCATCTCCGCCGAGGAGTGGCAGGCCGCCACCACCGAGGAGGACGCCGAAGCCCAGGCCGACGAGGCCGACGGCGCTGACGCCGAAGGCGCCGAGGGTGCTGACGCCGAAGGCGCGGAGGGTGACGCCGAGGCTCCTGAGGCCGGTGCCGACGCCGAGGCCGATGGGTCTGCGGAGGGTGACGCCGAGGCTCCGGAGGTCGACGCCGAGGCCGATGGGTCTGCGGAGGCTGATGCCGAGGCTCCGGAGGTCGACGCCGAGGCCGATGGGTCTGCGGAGGCTGATGCCGAGGCTCCGGAGGTCGACGCCGAGGCCGATGCCCCTGCGGCGGATGACGCGGAGAGCCCTGAGGCCGACGCCGAGGCCGATGCCCCTGCGGCGGATGACGCGGAGAGCCCTGAGGCCGACGCCGACGCCTCCTCCGAGGATGACGCCGACGCCGAAGCCGATGTCGAGGGTGCTGAGGATGGGGCCGGGGCCGGGGCCGAGACCGAGGACGTGGAGAGCTGAGGTCGGTCCGGTCCGCGGCCGAGGCCTCGACGGGGCCCGAGCGCACCTGTATCGGGTGTCGGCTTCGCCTGCCGACGAAGGAGTTGACCAGGTTCGCCCTCGACGGTGACGGCGCCCTGTCGATGGGCCGTAGCCTCCCCGGTCGGGGCGCCTGGTTGTGCACGGACCGCCTCGTCGAGTGCCTCGACGACGCCGCACCGGCACAATGGAGTCGAGCCTTTCGGACCAGGGTGTCGGCCGACGCGGTAGACGCCCTGCGGATCAAGCTCGACCCGCAACGTTCCAGCTCCCCGTCCCGCTAGGCTTGATAGCCGCTTACGCCGCAACGGCGGCGCTATTCCCGTAAGGGTGGAAAGAACCACGTGCCAGCAAAAGTACGCGTCTACGAACTCGCTCGAGAGATGGGTCTCTCGAACAAGGATGTCATTGATCTCTGCAACGATCTTGGGATCGGGGTCAAGAGTCATTCTTCGAGCATCGTCGAAGCTCAGGCTGACCGTGTTCGCCGGAAGGCCGATCGCGAGGGCCTGATCAAGGAGGTCGCCGACGAGGCGCCCGCCGAGGCCAAGGCCGACGATGCCGACGCCAAGCCCGTCATCTCCACCAAGAAGCCGCCGCCCTCGAAGAAGAGCGACGGGGCGGCCGGCCAGGCCCCGGGCGACGACAAGCCGTCGAGGCCGAAGCCGGCGACGCCGCCGCCCGCTCGCGTCGTGTCCTCGGCCGGCGCCAAGCCGATCCCGCCGCCTCCGGCGTCGATCCGCCCGGTCGAGCCGCCGCCAGCCCCGGCACGCCCGGCCGCCGCCGAGGCTCCCGCTCCCGCGCCGGCTCCCACCCCAACCCCCCCCCCCGAGCCCGCTCCGGCGCCTGTCGCCGAGCCTACGCCGGCCCCTGCCG
>JBCCRO010000074.1:0-11047 GCA_039201605.1 Actinomycetota bacterium | reverse complement strand
GTTTCGGGGAGTGCCGTAACCGTTGGAACCCGAAGGGTTGGCGTTGCCGGGGGCGGTTTCGGGGAGTGCCGTAACCGTTGGAACCCGAAGGGTTGGCGTTGCCGGGGGCGGTTTCGGGGAGTGCCGAAACCGTTGGAACCCGAAGGGTTGGCGTTGCCGGGGGCGGTTTCGGGGAGTGCCGAAACCGCTGGAACCCGAAGGGTTCCCGTGGAGCTGGGGGGAATCGAACCCCCGTCCGTCGAGGAGTCATCGCGTTCGCTACGACTATTCCCGAGCTTCGGGCTTATACGGCTGCCCCCGGACCGGGTCCCGGAATGAACCGCCTGGTCTTTCCCTGGTGTCAGCGGTCTTTGCCTGCTGTCAGCGGTCTCTCCCGCCGTCCATCACTGCTTCTGTTGCCGGGCTGCAGCGATCAGACCCCGCGTGGCCTCTCGGCTCGCAGTTTTGCTCTAGCTACCTGAACGAATCAGGCGGCGAGAGCGAAGTCAACCTTGGAATCCTTGGCGCTTCTGTAGATGCCCCGTTTAACGAGTCTGAGCAACTCGAGTCGCACCCACGACTTCTCGTCTCGACGTCGAAACCGATCAGCCCCGAGTCGAGGAACGTGTGCAAGACATGATCCTCTGTCAAGTAACACCCCCGTGAGGGGGACGGTTCAGTCTATCCGCCGTCCCCGTCGGGCGACGAGCGGATTCTCACCGGTGGTGGTCGGGACGCGACGGGCGACCGGGGTACGGACGGGCGTCCGACGTCGATCGACGCCTACCCGGCGCCCGGGCGATCCGCCTTAGCGGGACCGATCGGCCAGCTCGCGGCGGGCTTCGCGGTCGGCGTCGCGTTTGGCGATCAGTTGGCGCTTGTCGACGGTCTTGAGGCCGCGACCCAGGCCGAGTTCGAGCTTGGCCCGGCTCTCCTTGAAGTAGAGGGCCATGGGCACCAGCTGGAGGTGCTCCTGCTCGGTGCGGGAGAAGAGCCGGTCGAGCTCATGGCGATGCATCAGCAGCTTGCGCTTGCGGCTGGCGTCGGCGGCGACGTGGGTCGAGGCGCGGGAGTAGGGGGCGATGTGGAGCGAGACCAGCCACAGCTGGCCGTCCTCGAAGCGGGCGTAGGCGTCGCCGATGGTGACGTTGGCCTCCCGTAGCGACTTCACCTCGCTGCCCCGCAACTCGATTCCGGCCTCGAACGTCTCGATGATCTCGTAGTTGCGCCGGGCCTGCTTGTTGGTTGCGATCATCTTCACGGCCATCCGCCCAGGCTAACGGTGCTCGTCGGTTCCCAGTAGGGTCCTTGACGTGCTGAGCATGGGTCGCGAACCGTGGATGCAGATGTTGGCGTCGTCGTGGGACGCCTACCCGCTGGAGGCCTGCGGGCTGCTGATCGGCCATCCGATGGGCTCCCAGGTGCTCCGCTTCGAGCCGATCACCAACGCCGCCGCCTCGGCCCGTATCTACGAGCTGGACGGCGCCGAGTACGCCAAGGCGGCCATGCGGGCCGACCGGGACGATCTCGACATCATCGGGGTGATGCACTCCCACACCCGCACCGCGGCCTATCCCTCGCCGACCGATGTGGCCCAGGCGTCCAAGCCGCTGATCCCGCCGACCTGGCACTGGGTGATCGTCACCCTGGCCTGGGGTGAGCCCGAACTGCGGAGTTTCCGAATAATCGAGGGCGGAATAGCCGAAGAGCCCGTCGAGTTGACACACTAGATACCCAACCAACTTGGTCAACTATGTCGGGTTTCGGAGGCGGGTAGCCCTGACCCGGCCACGGAGGTACCTCGTGTCCACCATCAGCGTTCGTCTTCCCACCGTTCTGCGTCCGGCCGCCAACGGCCAGTCGGTCGTCTCGGTCGGCGGTTCCACCGTCGGTGAGGTCGTCGACGGCCTCGTCTCCGACTACCCGGGCCTGGGCGCCAACCTCCTCGACGACGCCGGTGCCCTGCGCAAGTTCGTCAACGTCTACGTCAACGACGAGGACATCCGCTTCCTCGACAAGCTCGACACCGCGGTGGCCGCCGGCGACGACGTGACGATCCTCCCCGCCGTGGCCGGAGGCTGACCGGCCGATGCCCGTCCTGAGCTCGATCACCGAGCTCGTCGGCAACACCCCTGTCGTCGACGTTTCACAGCTGAGCCCCAATCCCGACGTTCGGCTGCTGGCCAAGCTCGAAATGCAGAACCCGGCGGGCTCGGTGAAAGACCGCATCGCCCTGTCGATGATCCGCGACGCCGAGGAACAGGGCCGGTTGACACCGGGGTCGACCCTGATCGAGCCGTCCTCGGGCAACACCGGTATCGCCCTGGCCATGCTGGCCCGGTTGGGTGGCTACCACCTGAAGATCGTGCTCCCCGAGAACGTGACGATGGAGCGGCGGGCCGCCCTGGAGGCCTTCGGGGCCGAGATCGTCCCGTCGCCTGCGGCCGAGGGCTCCAACGGCGCCGTCCGCCGGGCCGAGAAGCTGGCAGGGGAGCACCCCGACTGGTTGTTCCTCTACCAGTACGGCAACGAGGCCAACCCTCGGGCCCACTATCGCACGACCGGTCCCGAGATCCTGCGCGACGTCCCCGATCTCACCCATTTCGTGGCCGGTCTCGGCACCAGCGGCACCCTGATGGGGGTTGGCTCCTACCTCAAGGAACACCGGCCCGACATCAAGGTGATCGCGGTCGAACCGCCCTCGGGGGAGCGGGTGGAGGGTCTGCGAAGCCTGGACGACGGCTACGTGCCGCCGGTGTTCGACGAGTGGGACGGGATGGAGCTGCTCGACGGCAAGCGCATCGTCCGCCCCCTCGACTCGCTGCGGTGGACCCGCCGGCTGGTCGACGAGGCCGGTGTCTTCGCCGGTCCCAGCTCCGGGGCGGCGCTGTGCGGGGCGGCGGCGGTGGCCGAACGCATCGACGAGGGCGTGATCCTCTTCATCGTGTGCGACGGCGGCTGGAAGTACCTCTCGACCGGCGCCTACAGCGGCGACCTGGAGGAGATGGCGGCCAAACTCGACGAGGTCATCTATTTCTGAGCCGACGGCCGCCGTCGAGGGCGGCCCGGATCAGGCCGAACCGCGGGGCTTGGTGCCGCTGGGATGGTTCTCGGCCAGCGACTGGATCCACTTCGGGGTCGGCGCCCCGGCCGAACGGGCCTGACGGCGCTCGTAGCGGCGACGGGACCAGCGGTCCATCGAGGTGATGGCGTCCTCCCGGTCGGCCTCGAGCACGCCGATGCGGGCGGCCAGCATCGACCGTTCGACCCGCTCCTGGTCCACCTGGCCCCGCAGTTCCTCGGCCCGGGCCTCGGCCACGGCCCGATCCCGCTCCAGGATGGCCTGCTCGCGCTGGGCGGCCGTCATCTGAGCCTTCAGCGTGGCGATCTCCTGGCGGGCGGACTCCAGCTCGGCTCGCATCTTGCGCACCTGGCGGGTGAGATCGGAGGCCTCGGCCCGGGCCGCCGAGGCCTGGGTCTTGGCCAGCACCACGGCGGCGTGGGCGGCCATGGTCTCGGAACCGATCGTGTCGACCTCGGTGGTGGAGGCCGGGAGCTCCGGGGTGGCGGCGGGGAGGTTGGACGTCGCCTCCTCGACGGGCAGCGTCCAACCTTCGCGCTCGGCGATCATCGGCAGGGCCTGCGTGGGCACCGACCAGTCGCCGTCGTTGTGGACGGCCTCGGGCAGCCCGCCGCGATCGAGTCGCTGCATCAGCGTGTCCGTGGACACGCCAAAGATCTCGGCGACGAGATCGAGTCGGAGGACGTCAGCGAAAACCATGCACCTCAAGGGTACGTTTGGCCGTGAAATACGAGCAACGACCGACCGTGTACGTACGTCGAAATGACATTATTTGACGGGGTGGTCAAGGTTGCGGAAACCCGCTCCAGGAGCGGGATCTGGCCGGTACCACCTAGATCGGTGTCGACCCATCGCGCCGCTGTATCTCGGCGGCATTTAGGCAAATGTGGGCCAAAAAGACCGGTGGGCCGGGCAGCTTCACATGCCCGACCCACCGTAACCACCACCCCGAACAGATGGCTCGCCGCCGATTGTGATCGGCGTTGATTTCCACGTACCTTCCAACCGTCACGGTACGACACGGGAGCGGGGCTGGGGAGTGGGTCGGGGGGAACGGCTCAGCGGTCTGGGCCTTCTAGCCTGTGGCCCGTGGACAGACGGCCGATCGGCATGTTCGACAGCGGGTTCGGTGGGCTGACCGTGGCCCGGGCCGCCATCGACCTTCTCCCGGCCGAGCATCTCGTGTACCTGGGCGACACCGGGCGCTATCCCTACGGCTCGCGGTCGTTGGAGGAGGTTCGGGCCTTCTCGATCGAGATCGCCGAGCACCTTCTCGACCGCTACGACGTCAAGGTGCTGGTCGTCGCCTGCAACACCGCCACCGCCGCCGCCCTCGACGACCTTCGCCGCCTGCTGCCCATCCCGGTCGTCGGCGTCATCGATGCCGGGGTCCGTTCGCTGGTCCAGGCCAGCCGTAGCGGCCGGCTCGGGGTGATCGGCACGATCGCCACGGTCGGATCGGGTGCCTACGAGGCCTCACTGACCGCCGTCGGGGCCGAACGGGAGCTGTCGCTGGTGTCGTGTGCCTGCCCCGGCTTCGTCGAGTTCGTCGAGCGGGGGGTGACCACCGGGCGGGAGGCGGCCCTGCTGGCCGAACGTCTGCTGGCCCCGATCGTGGCCGCCGAGGTCGACGCCCTACTCCTCGGCTGCACCCACTACCCGTACCTGGCCCGGGTCATCTCCGACACGGTCGGCCGCCAGGTGGTGCTGGTGTCGTCGGCCGACGAGACCGCTTTCGCCCTGGCCCGCATGCTGCGGGAGGAATCGCTGGAGAACGACGGCGCCGATGGCATCGGAACGCAGCAGTTCGTGTCATCGGGCGATATACGTGCCTTTATCACTCTCGGCAGTCGCCTCCTCGGGCCCGAACTGGCCGACGCCGAGCAGTGGACCCCTCGCAACCCAACCGACTGAATCACCGACCAGGAGCCCCACCATGCGACCCGACGGCCGAGCCACCGACCAACTACGACCGCTGTCGTTCGAGCGCGACTTCACCGACATGGCCGACGGCTCCGTACTGGTGAGCTTTGGGCGGACCCGCGTGCTGTGCACGGCCTCGATCGACGACGACGTGCCCCGCTGGATGCGCGACAGCGGCACCGGTTGGGTCACGGCCGAGTACAACATGCTCCCCGGCTCGAGTCAGGAGCGGATCCGGCGTCGGACGTCGGGTCGCGATCAGGAGATCCAGCGCCTCATCGGCCGGAGCCTGCGCGGCGTGTGCGACATGGCGGCGCTGGGGGAGCGGAGCATCACCGTCGACTGCGATGTGCTGCAGGCCGACGGCGGCACCCGGACCGCCTCGATCTGCGGCGGCTACGTCGCCCTGCACGACGCCATCACCCGCCTCATCGGTCGGGTCGACGACATCTCGTCACACCCGCTCACCACCGAGTGCGCGGCGGTGAGTGTGGGGATCATCGACGGCGAATGCCGACTCGACCTGCCCTACGTCGAGGACGCGGGGGCCGAGGTCGACATGAACATCGTCATGACCGGGGCCGGCGGCCTGATCGAGGTGCAGGGGACGGCCGAGGGCGCGGTGTTCTCCCGGGAGCAGCTCGACACCCTGCTCGATCTCGCCTCCGGCGGCATCGACCAGATCGTGGCCGCCCAGCGCGAGGTGCTGGCCGACCCGCCCAAGGCCCGCCCCGACCGGTGAGCGGCCGAGCCCTCACCCTGGCCACGGCCAACCCGAACAAGGTGGTCGAACTCCAGCAGCTGCTGGGGGACGGGTGGGTCATCGCCCGCCGGCCGTCCGACCTGGCCGACACGATCGAGGATCGCGACACCCTGGCCGGCAACGCCCTCAAGAAGGCCCACGAGGTGTCGGCCCACGCCCGCTCGCTGGCGGTCGCCGACGACACCGGACTGTTCGTCGACGCCCTCGACGGCCGGCCCGGGGTGTGGACCGCCCGCTACGCCGGTCCGGCGGCCACGGCCGAGGACAACGTGGCCAAGCTGCTGGTCGAGCTCGCCGGCGTGACCGGCGCCCGAGGCGCCCACTTCGCCACCGTGATCGCCGCCGTGTGGCCCGACGGCACCGAGGTGGTGGTCGAGGGCCGGGTCGACGGTGTGATCGCCGACGAGCGGCGGGGCGAGGGCGGCTTCGGCTACGACCCGGTGTTCGTCCCCGTCGAGGGCGACGGTCGGTCCTTCGCCGAGATGGCGGCCGAGGAGAAGAACCGGATCAGCCACCGGGGTCGTGCCATCCAGGCCTTGCTGGACCGGCTGGCCTGAGACCGGGGGATCCCGGGCGTGCGGACGGGGGGACTCGAACCCCCACACCCTTTCGGGCGCCAGGACCTAAACCTGGTGCGTCTGCCAATTCCGCCACGTCCGCGGGAGACGCCGGCGGTGCCGATCGGTCGCTCCGATCTTCCGTGCCGTGCGTTTGGCGAGTCCACCGTAGCCGAGCATCGACCGGTAACCTAGAGAGCTATGACCACGCCTGGAATCCCGCAGGCCGAGATCGCCGGTGGCGGTTTCGGTTTCGACATCTACCAAGAGCTGCTGAAGAGCCGCATCGTGTTCCTCGGTCAGCAGGTCGACGACAAGATCGCCAACGCCCTCTGCGCCCAGATGTTGTACCTCGCCGGGCAGGAACCCGACAAGGACATCTGGCTCTACATCAACTCGCCCGGTGGTTCGGTGACGGCCGGTATGGCCATCTACGACACGATGCAGTTCATCAAGCCCGACATCGCCACCGTGTGTCTCGGTCTCGGCGCCTCGATGGGTCAGTTCCTGCTGACCGCCGGCGCCCCCGGCAAGCGCTACGCCCTGCCCCACGCCCGCATCCTGATGCACCAGCCGAGCGCAGGCGTGCAGGGTCAGGCGGCCGACATCGCCATCCAGGCCGAGAACCTCATCAAGATCAAGAAGGAGATGGCCGAGCTCATCGCCGAGCACTCCGGTCGCACGGCCGAGGAGATCGAGGCCGACTCCGACCGCGACCGCTGGTTCACGGCCAACGAGGCCCAGGAGTACGGTCTCCTCGATCACGTGATCAGCCGGGCCGGCGAGCTCAGCCAGGACTGATCCCGTACCGCTCGCGGCGCACGCCGAGAGCACGGCGACGACACGTTCGATGGGGCCGCCCGGGTTCGCCCGGCCGGCCCCGTCGCCGTTTTCGGCCTCTCGCCCACGGGCGTGCGTGGGCCGGCGGGCTTCGGTCCCGGCGACCCGACGTCGGAGGCCGTCGATCGATCCTCGGGAACGCCGGGCGGCGAGCCCGAGCCGCTAGAGGTGACGACCGGGGACGGTGGCCTTGAGCGCCAGCTCCCGCAGTTCCAGCGTGGCGGCGGCCAGTCCGTCGGGATGCCGGTAGAGGCCCGAGCCGGAGATGAACACGTTGGCTCCGGCGGCGGCCGCCCCACCGATGGTGCCTGCACTGATCCCGCCGTCGACCTCGAGGTCGATCCAGTGGTCCGCGGTGTCGAGCAACCGTCGGGTGGCGGCGATCTTGGGCTCCATGGTGGCGATGTAGGCCTGACCCCCGAAGCCGGGGTTGACCGTCATGATCAGCACCAGGTCGAGCAGGTCGAGCACGTGGGCCACGGCGTCGATCGGGGTGTGGGGATTGAGGGCTACCGCGGCCTTGGCCCCCTGGTCCCGGATGCCGGCCAGGGTCCGATGGAGATGGGGGCAGGTCTCGGCGTGGACGATGATCACCTCGCACCCGGCGGCGATGAACCGGTCGATCATCGTGTCGGGCTCGAGCATCATCAGATGGGCCTCGAACGGCATCGACACCGCCGGCCGCACGGCGGCGATCACGTCGGGGCCGAAGGTGAGGTTCGGCACGAAACGCCCGTCCATCACATCGAACTGGATGCGGTCGACGGCGGCCTCCTCCAAGGCCCGGCACTCCTCGCCCAGGCGGGCGAAGTCGGCGGGCAGCACCGATGGGACGATCAGGGGCTGAGCGGTGGGCGCATCGGGAGGGGCCATACCCTGCACAGCATGCCAGAGTTCGTGGTCGAACCGGATCGTGTCGCCACCGGCGGCAACGCCCTCGGCCGCGCCCCCGACGGCCGGGTCGTGTTCGTCGACGGCGCCCTCCCCGGGGAGCGGGTGCGGGTGGAGGTCACGGCCGGTCACAAGAAGCGGCTCGAAGCGCGGACCGTCGAGGTGCTCCGACCGGCCGCCGCCCGTCGGGTCGCCCCCTGCGCCGCGGTGTCCGCCGGCTGTGGCGGCTGCGACTGGCAGCATGCGCAGCCCGACCACCAACGGGAGCTGCGCCGAGCGGTGGTCGAGGACTGCCTCCGACGCCTGGCCCGCATCGAGCATCCGCCGGTCGTCCTCGGGCCCGAGCTGCCGGCCGATCGATACCGGACAACCGTGCGGGCCGCTGTCCATCGGGGTCGGGCCGGCTACCGCGGTCGACGCTCCCATGAGGTCGTGCACGGCGGGAGCTGCCTCGTGGCCCATCCGCTGGTGGAGGAGCTCCTCGTCGACGGTCGGTTCGGCTCGGCCGAGGAGGTCGTCCTGCGGTGCGGGGCCCGCACCGGTGAACGGCTGGCCCTGGTGACACCGACGGCCGAGGGGGTGCGGCTGCCCGACGACGTGCTCGTGGTGGGCGCCGACGAAGTGGCGGCCGGGCACCCCGCCGCCCATCACGAGGAGATCGCCGGCCGCCGCCTTCGCATCTCCGCCCGCTCCTTCTTCCAGTGCCGACCCGACGGGGCCGAGGCCCTCATCGAGCTCGTCGCCGCCGCCCTGGGAGGCTCGGTCGGTGCCGCCGACGAGGGGCCGCTGCTCGACGCCTACGGCGGCGTGGGCCTCTTCGGTGCCGTACTGGGGCGGGACCGGCCGGTGATCGGGGTCGAGTCGTCGCCGTCGTCGTCCGCCGACGCCGTGGTCAACTACGCCTCCGGTGCCGAGGTGCACCGACGCCGGGTGGAGGAGTGGAACCCGGTTCCGGTCGCCGCCGTCATCGCCGATCCGGCCCGAGCCGGTCTGGGCAAGCGGGCGGCGGCCCGCCTCGCCGCCACCGGCGCGCCGGTGCTGGCCCTGGTCAGCTGCGATCCGGCGTCCCTGGCCCGCGACGCCGCCCTCCTCGACGGGCACGGCTACGCCCTCACCTCCGTCACCACCGTCGATCTCTTCGCCCAGACCTCCCACGTGGAGGCCGTCAGCCGCTTCGAGCGTCGATGACGACACCACGACCGGTTCCGGAGATGGCGCAGGCGCTGGCCGCCCTGGGCGAGGTGGCGGTGTGGGAGCTGTGGGGCCCCGGCGATCCGGCGGCGCTCCGTCCCGAGGAGGAGCCGCTTGTGTCCGACGCTGTCGAGGGGCGGGTGGTCCAGTTCGCAGCCGGTCGCCAGTGCGCACGGGCGGCGATGGCGGCCCTGGGTGTCGAGCCGATGGGCCTCGGTCGCGGGACCGGTCGCTCCGCCGCCTGGCCGCCGACGCTGTGGGGGTCGATCAGCCACACCGACGGCTACGCAGCCGCCGTGGTCGGTCGGCGAGAGCGCTGTGCCGGCCCGCTCGGCGTCGACGCCGAACAGGTGGGCCGGGTGGAGGACAACCTCCACCGGCGGTTGTTCCTCCCCGATGAGCGGTCGTGGCTGATCGACGTCGGGGGCGATCCCGATGGCGATGGCGACCCCCGGGACGGCGGCATCCGGGCCCAGGCCGCCACCGAACTGTTCGGGCTGAAGGAGTGCCTCTACAAGGCGCAGTTCCCCCTCACCGGTGCCTGGGTCGGGTTCCACGACGTCCACATCGGTGGTCCGAAGGCGTCCGACTTCGATCGGCCGATCCGCACCTGGTACCTGACGCCGGCCACCGACCTGCCGGCGCTCGCCGCCGTCGACTGGCCGTGTCGGGGCTGGTCCACGCTCCGCGCCGCCCCCGGAAGCGAGGGCGACGGCGAGCGTTCGAACGCCGCCCGTGCCCCCGATGCAGCCGCCGCCGACGAGGGCGGGCCGACGGCCACCACCGACCGGCCGGCGGTTGCCGGGGTGGCCCTGACCGTGGTCGCCGCCGCACCTCGCCGCTGAACACGACGGCCCGGTGCTGCGCCATGGAGCCGCTGAGACGCTGTGCTGCTGTGCCGCTGAGCCGCTGAGCCGCTGTGCTGCTCGGGCGCTGAGCAGCTGTGCCGCTGAGCTGCTGTACTGCTCGGGCGCTGGGCAGCTGAGCTGCTGTGCTGCTGAGCCGCTGTGCTGCTCGGGCGCTGCCGTGGCGGGTCGCAGCGGTGCGACCTCTCGCACCTCGTCGTCGTTGTCGGCGTCGCCCCGGGAGGGGCCGTCCTCGGGAGGCGGTGGGATGTCAGCCGAGTGAGGTGCGGTTGAGGGCGGGCTGGCGGCCCTCGCTGACGGTGACGAACGCCCCCGATCCGTCGTTGACGAAGGCCACCGCCTCACCCTGTTCTTCGAGGATCGTGCGGGCCGGACACGGCGTGGTCATCAGCGCATCGGCCAGGCCCTGGCCCTCGGCTCGGGCGAACAACCACACCGTCTGGTAGGTGCGGACGGCGATCGCGGCCCCATCGGCCCGTACGTCGGCCGCCGTTGCCACCCCGGCCACGCCGAAGTCGGCGATGGCGCCCTCGGGTATCTCGCCTTCGGCCTCCTCGGCCAGGTCGTCGAGGGCGACCGCCCCGGCCTCGGTCAGGACGGTGGTCGCCCCGTCCCACGGCGGATCGGCAACGTAGATCGAGGCGGCGCCGGCGCCGACCGGCGCGTCGGGGTTGAGTCGGAGCACGATCGCCTTGGCCACGATCGCCACCTGGCCCGACCGCGGGTCGACCAGCAGGGCCTCGGCGTCGGTGGCACCGTCGGGGTAGGCGAGCGGCGCCACCTCCACGACCTCGGGCGCCACGGTGAGGACGCTGCCGTCGGCGGGCAGGTCCGGCTCGGGGAAGCGGTAAAGGGTCACCCCGCTGCGCTGGGCGTTGTTGTCGCCGATGTCGGCCAGGTAGACGAAGCCGCCGGTAAGGGCCATGTCCTCGATGTCGACCCCCGGGATCGAGGG
>JBCCRO010000073.1:0-11222 GCA_039201605.1 Actinomycetota bacterium | reverse complement strand
CGAGCAGGCCGACCGGCACCGGCGAGGGTGGGGCCCGGTGGGCCTCGGCGTCGGCCGAGGGCGAGGAGCCCTCGGCCCCGGCGGCTCCCGTCCGCTCCGGCTGGGTGACCGTGGTGGCGGCCATCCAGGCGAGCGAGGTGGGAGATGCGGTCTCCGGTGGTGCCTCGGTCGGCTCTTCCAGGGACACGATGGCGGCCACGGCGCCGATGACGGCCAGGAAGGCCACGGTGGCCAGGGCGCCGGCAATCGCTGATGTCCAGCTGAACACCGGCCGGTCGGGGGTGACAGGGGCTGCAGGAGCCGGCTGTCGATGGGTTGGGGGCCCGTACGTTGATGGCATGGGATCCACCGCCTTTCACCGCGGCCGTAACCGTAGTGGTACTGGTTTAAACAGTTCTGGGTAGAAGCACCTAGTTGCTGCCATCGGTCATCGGGCGGTCCGCGGCCTTGTCATCGGTCGGGCGCCGTCGCGTCGCCCCACGTCGATCGTGAGTGGCCTTCCGAGAGCCGATTGTCTCCTGTATCCCCTGGTCAGCAGGGTTGCGATGACTCGATGGCCGCGGTGAGGGCCTCGGCCATTGTCTCGATAGTGATGCGGGCCTCGAGTCGGTCGAGCCAGGTCGACGGCAGGTCGAGCGCTCCATGCGCCGCCCCGAGCAGGTTGCCGGCGATGGCGCCGGTCGAATCGCTGTCGCCGCCGTGGGTCACGGCCCGCACCAGCGTGTCCGACCAGCCCTCGCCGGTGAGGGCGCACAACACGGCGATCGCCAGCGCCTCCTCCGCCACCCAGGCACCGCCGAGGGACTCGACGGTCGCCTGCGAGGGTGGCCCGTCCTCGGCCAGGCGGACGGCGCTGCGTAGAGCATCGATCGTGGGCCGGTGATCGGGGTGGTCGGGTGCGGCCAGATGATCCATGGCGCCGGTGACCGCCGCCATCATCGACCGGCCAAGGAGGAGGCGTCGGATCATCTCGGCCAGGGCGACGCTGGCGGCGGCCGCCGTGGGGTGGCCATGGGTCAGATCCGACGCCGGTCCGGCCAGGGCGACGCGATCGACGAGGCCGAACGGGGCGGCCCGCATCACGGTCCCGCAGCCCTTGGAGTCGTTCGTGGCCTGCAGCTCGCCGTCGTAGGCCAGCTTGCGGAGTGCGGTCATGCAGGTGTGGCCCGGGGCCCGCTGGGCGAACAGGGTCGGATCGGTCAGGAGCCCGGTGTCGGACCGCCGGTGTCGCCGGGTCTGGGTCTCGTACCAGCGGAGGTAGGCGTCGGCCACGATCTCCAGCTGCTCCCGGTCGTCCAGCTCACCCCGCTCGGCCATCTCGATCACGGCTTCGGCCGTGAACAGCGTCATCTGGGTGTCGTCGGTGATGGCGCCGCCCTGTCGCTTGTAGGCGGGGAGCATGCCCGCGATGGCGGCGGTATCGAGGGCGGCGACCGCCCCCGCATCGAGGAACTCCAGCGGGGCGCCCAGGGCGTCGCCACAGGCTCCGCCGAGGAGGCAACCGGCGACGCGATCGGCGAGGCTGAGGTCGGTCATGGCCGTCAGTGTCGCACAGCGTCCGCCCGTCGGTCGGCGGGGGCGGGGCGGTGGCGGGTCACCGAGGCGGCCGCCGTGGAAGTAGGGTGATCGGCCATGTCGACGTCAAACAGCGCCGGGGATCCGCCCGCCGGCGATCTGAGCCGCCGGTCGTTCCTCGCCCTCGGGGCCGCAGGGCTGGCCACCGTCGTCCTCGGCTGCAGCGACGACGGGCCCGCCCTGTCCGACGACCGACGGGTGATCGTGATCGGTGCCGGCCCAGCCGGGATGACGGCCGCCCACCACCTGGTGCAACGGGGCATCGACGTGCAGGTGCTGGAGGCGGCGCCGACCCACGGCGGCCGGATCAAGCACACCCGCGACTTCGCCGACTTCCCGATCTCGCTCGGCGGTGAATGGGTCCATGTCGGGGAGGGGATCCTCGACGAGATCGTCAACGACCCCGACGTCGAGATCACCACCACCCTCACCCGCTACGACCAGGACGTCGACGAGGTGGCCTACATCGCCGGTGGCGAGGTGGCCTACGGCCCGATCTCGGACGTCTTCGTCGTCGACAGCAAGTTCGTCGGTTCGAGCTGGCTCGACTTCTTCGAGACCTACGTCCTTCCCGGGATCGCCGATCGGATCGAGTTCGACACCGTGGTCACCGCCGTCGAGATCACCGACGACGGGGTGACGGTCACCGATGCCGCCGGGGTCGGCTGGGAGGCCGATCAGGTGGTGGTCACCGTGCCGCTCAAGGTCCTGCAGCGGGGAGACATCACCTTCGAGCCGCCCCTGTCCGAGGAGAAGCGAGAGGCGATCGCCGAGGCCAACGTGTGGAGCGGCCTCAAGGCGTTCATCGAGTTCGACGAGGCGTTCTACCCGGCGGCGGTGGCCTTCGCCGAGGACGAGGAGATCGTCGACGGTCAGCGCCTCTACTACGACGCCGCCTACGGGCAGGACACCGACGCCAACATCCTCGGCCTGTTCTCGGTCGGGGTCCTGGCCGAGCGCTACCAGGCCCTGACCGACGATGAACTCCGAGCCGCGATGCTGGCCGAGCTCGACGAGGCCTTCGACGGCGCCGCCAGCCGGCACTACGTCCGCCACATCGTCCAGAACTGGAACGAGGAGCCCTTCGCCGGCGCCGCCTACCTGTGGGACAACGCCCCGTGGCGCCTCACCCGGCGCCTGGCCTCCTCGGTCGATGGTCGCCTGTTCTTCGCCGGCGACGCCTACACCGGCTTCGACGACTGGTCGAGCGTGCACGCCGCCGCCCGCTCGGCGGTCGACGCCGTCGAGGAGCTCCTCGGCTAGGTGTGGGTCCGGGCGTCAGCTCGTCAGGTCGACCACCACCTTGCCGGCGTAGGCATTGGCCTCCATCCGGGTGTGGGCCTCGGGCAGCTCGCCGAAGGCGATGACCTCGGCGATCCCCGGTCGGTAGACCCCGGCCTCCACCCGCTCCACCACCTGCTGGAGGGTGGCGGTGTCGACCTCGGCGCGGAGCGTCTCGCTGGAGTAGAAGGTGACGTCCTCTCGCTCGAAGGCGGCGGCGACGCCCGAGCTGGCGGCGGTGTCGTAGCTGTCGGCCAGGGAGCCGGCCACGCACAGGGTGCCGCCTGCGGCCAGCAGGGCCAGGTCGTCGGCCACGCTGGCGTTGCTGGCCACGGTGTCGATCGCCACCGTCGCCCCCTCCGGCCAGCGATCCCGGACCTCGGCCTCGACCGGCCCGGCGGTCACCACGACATCGGCCATGCCGCCGGTCATCAGCGCCTCCCGCTTGTGGTCGCTGCGGGTCACCCCGATGACCTCACCCCCGAGGTCGTTGACGATCTGGGCCACAGCCAGGCCGAGGGCCGAGGCGCCGGGCCGCATCAGCACGCGTGGCGCCCCGGTGAGGAACCCGGTGGCCGCCAGGCAGCCCCAGGCGGTGAAGAACGTCTCGGGGAGGGCGCCGAAGGTGGCCCAGTCGAGCCCGGTGGTCACGGGGAAGACGTTGGACCGGGGCACCTTGGTCCGCTCGGCGTACGAGCCGTCGAAGCCCCGACCCATGCCGCCCATCGCCGCCGCCACCCGTCGGCCGGGCGCCAGGTCGGTGCCGCCGCCGTCGACGACGGTGCCGACGCATTCGATGCCGATGATGCGGGGGAACGGCACCGCGGCCCCCGAACCTCCGGCCCTGGTGACGGCCTCGGCCCGGTTGAGGCCGAAGGCGGCGACGTCGATCACCACCCAACCCGGCTCCGGCTCGGGGTCGGGCACGGTGCGCAGGGTGAGCACCGACGGGTCGCCCGGGGCATCGACGACGAACGCCTGCATGTCAGGTTCCTCCTCGGGTGGAGCGCCACAGCCACACCAGCGAGGCCACGGACGGGATCAGGAACAGGATCGCACTCTGGGTGATTCCCAGCGGTACGTTGTCGAACTGATCGGTCCGGAGCCCGGCGATCACGTCGCCGACGTCCATGGTCAGGCGGGCCAGGAGGGCGGTGGCGGCCGCCGCCGCGCTGTCGAGGAGGAACACGCCGACGACGAGGGCGGCGGCCACGCCGAGGTAGCGGGCGCCGGAGTTGGCCAGGACGAACTCCTCGGCCGGGGTGTCGGCGCTGACGTCGATCCCGAAGGCGGTGAAGATGCCCTCGCCGTCGAGGAAGGTCCAGGTGCCGTTGACCAGCGACCACAGGGTGAGATAGCCGGGCAGCAGGTACCACCAACGGGAGGCGGTGATCGGGCCCGGCAGCCGGAGTGCGTCGAACATCGGTGTCGCCCTAGGCCGTCACACGGACCAGCGGGATCTGCAACTGGTGCGGTCGACGATCGGCCTCGTCGAACGGGGTGCCGTCGACGTGCTTGGCCCCCATGAACAGCAGGCCGCTGTGGAAGTAGATCAGGTCGTAGTCGCTGACGATCTGCCCCTCGACCAGGTTGAACATGGGGAAGGCCTGACCGAGGATGTCGCTCTTCACCCCGGCGGCGAAGGGCTCCAGGCCCTCGGCCAGACCGGCGTTGAGCATGTCGGCGGCGCCGTCCTGGAGCGGGGTGACGCCGAAGCCGGCGTCGAGCACGTAGTCGATCTCGAAGGCACCCTCGGCGATCGGGTGGGGCCCGCCCCACACCAGGCGACCCTTGAACTCGAATTCCAGCAGGGGGGCCTGGCCGTAGTCGTCGAGGTACATGGTGATGACGCCGGTGAAGGTGTCATCGGCGGCGTAGTGGAAGCGCCGGCGCAGACGGGTGGGCTCGACCCGGCCGGTGCCGGTGCGGTCCTCGGTGGGGCGGAGCTCCACGCTGAGGCTGGCCCAGTCGCCGACGGCGAACGCCTTCACCTCGTCGAGGGTTCGGGGTTCGGTGGTGGGGGAGGTGGTCACGATAGTGCTCCAAATTGTAGCGGATTCGATGTCGTGACCGTAGGTGAAAGGTCTCTTTCTTGCTAGTAGTCATTGTTTTCTGCCATAGTCTCCAAAATGGAACCATTGGAGGGCCGAGGCACCGGTGAAGGTGCGGTCGGCGGGGCTGGAGTCGCCGACGAGTTGAGGGCGATCGGCGATGGAGGGGCCGACGGCGACTGCCCGGTCACCTACTGCCTGAGCGTGATCGGCGGGAAGTGGAAGCCGATCATCCTCTACCTCGTCGTCAACGGTGTGAACCGCTTCGGGGTGCTCCAGCGCAACATCGACGGGATCAGCAAGCAGATGCTCACCCGCCAACTGCGGGAACTCGAAGCCGACGACGTACTCGACCGCCACGTGTACCCCGAGGTGCCGCCCCGGGTCGAGTACACGTTGACGGCAAAGGGCCGCTCTTTGCTGCCCGTGATCGGGGCCATGCGGGACTGGGGTCAGGCCCACCAGGCCGAGGGAGCCTCGGAGGGCTGACCGGCCAGGCCGATCAGAGCCCGAAGACCCGCCTGGCATTGCCGCCGAGGAAGGCCTCGGTCGTCTCGGCGTCGAGTTCGAGGGCGTCGAGGTGCTCCAGGCACTTGGCCGGAGTGATCATCGGGTAGTTGGTGCCGAAGAGCACCTTGCCCCGACCGTTGCTCCGCAGGTAGTCGACGAGGGGTGCCGGGTATCGGCGGGCAGTGTAGGCCGAGGTGTCGATGTGGACGTTCTCGTGCTTGGTCGCCACCGCCACCGCCTCGTCGGTCCAGGGGTAGCCGATGTGGCCGGCCACGATCTTCAGCTCGGGGAAGTCGAGCGCCACCTGGTCGAGGTGGATCGGGCGCCCGACCTCGGAGGGCATCAGGGGGCCGGTGTGGCCGATCTGGGTGCAGAACGGGACGTCGAGCTCACAACAGGCCACGTAGACGGGGTAGAACCGCCGATCGGTCGGCGGCGTCTCCCACAACCACGGGAGCACCCGGACGGCCACGAACCCGAGTTCGTCGACGCATCGGCGGATCTCCCGCACCGCATCCATCGGCCGTCGCAGATCGACCGACCCCACGCCCACGAGGCGGTCGGGGGCCTCGGCCACGAAGCCTGCCACCTCCTCGTTGGAGATCATGGTCCGATACGGCGCCGACCAGGCGCTGATCAGAGCCCGATCCACCCCGCCCTGGTCCATCGCCGCCACGGTGGCCGCCACCGGCAGCTCCTCGGTCGGCACCTCGGTGCGGCCCCACCGCCGGAGCGACTCGAAGATCGGGTCCTGCCAGTGGCGAAGGGTCGGGTGTTGGGCCCAGGCATCGATGATCATCGGTTCTTCTCCGGTTGGGCGGACGCCGGACGGCCGTCGACGGTGACGGGCGGGTGACGTAGTGGCCAGAACACTACGGCGTCGCACAGAGGGAGAACCAAGATGGGACGACGGAATGCAGGGGCGGCGGCGCTGGTCGGTCTGGCGCTGGTGCTGAGCGCGTGCGGTGGCGGCGACGCCGACCGCGATGCACTGATCGACGACCGGCTCCGGATCGGCAATACCCAGGAGCAGGCCGAGTGCTACGCCGACGCCGTACTCGACGAGTTCGGAGAGGATCCGTCGGCCGACGGCGAGCTGTCCGACGACGACGTCACCAAGCTGGCCGACTTCGCCTTCGGCTGCGTGGGCGGCGCCGACGGCTGATCCCGCAACCGTCGACGACAACTAAACCCACCGGAAAACGGCGCCGATCCACTGGTTGATGGACGACGGCCGGCAACCGGACCCATCGGTGATCGACACGGTCGCCGACCATCACCGACCCGGGGGCGGTCTGCACCAGTGGTCGGTGATGCTGAAGGCGCTGCCCATCCCGGCCGCCCTCGTCGATCCCGACGGGGTGGTGCTGGCGGCCAACCGCTGGATCGACGCCGTCGCCGGGCAGCCCCTGCTCCAGCCGTCGACCGAGGACGTCGCCCCCGGCCTCCGCTTCGGTATCGACTCCTCCAGCCGGTGGCGGGTGCGCGCCCTCGACGACGAGGGGGCGGTCATGCTGGCCACCGGGGAGCGGGAGGACGTCGGCGACCACCTGCTCCGGAGGTTCTTCTCCTCCGGCGACTCCCTGTTCGTCGTCTACGACCAGTGGGGCCGGGTCATCGAGTCCAACGCCGCCTGGGAGAACCTGCTCGGCTACACCCATGACGAGGTGTTCGGCACCGACTCCTGGACGTTGCTGCCACCCGACGATCAGTCGACTCGGGCCGCGGTCGAGGAGGCGCTCCGGGCCCACGGCAAGGCCGAGCCCCAGTTCAAGATGCGGACCGCCGACGGCACCTACCGCGACATCCGCTGGACACTGGCCTTCGACACCAGCGTCGGCCGGTGCTTCGGCATCGGGCGCGACGTCACCGAGGAGGACCGCCGGGCGGCCGAGCTGCAACGGCGGGCCTACACCGACGAGCTCACCGGGCTGGCCAATCGGGCCCGGTTTCTCGAGGAGCTCGACCGGTGCCTGGCCGACACCCGGACGCCCGCCGTCCTGTTCTGCGATCTCGACCGGTTCAAGGTGGTCAACGACTCCCTCGGCCACCAGGCGGGGGACGAACTGCTGGCCCAGCTGGGGCGCCGCCTGGCCGACGCCACCGGCGACGAGGGGCTGATGGCCCGCCTCGGGGGTGACGAGTTCGTCGGCCTGCTGCCCGACGCCGATCGGGCCGAGGCCGTCACCGCCGCCACCGGCCTGCTGACGGCCCTGCACGAGCCGTTCAATGTGGCCGGTCGGGCGATCCACGTCACGATGAGCGTCGGCATCGCCCTGGCCGACGGCCCGACGGCGACCGACGCCGAACGCCTGCTCGGCCACGCCGACACCGCGGCCTACGAGGCCAAGAAGCTCGGTCGCAAGCGCTTCGTGATCTTCGACGACGACCTGCGGGCCACGGTCGACCGGCGCTTCAACGTGGAGGCCGGGCTCCGCCAGGCCCTGCAGGCCGACGATCAACTGGTGCCCCACTACCAACCGATCGTGTCGCTGCCCGGAGGTGGGGTCATCGGGGCCGAGGCCCTCATCCGCTGGAACCTCCCGAACGGTGAGGTGATCCCGCCCGGGGCCTTCCTCGACGTGGCCGAGGAGGCCGGCCTGATGCCCGATCTCGGCGATCGGGTGATGTGCGACGCCCTCCGCCTGGGGGCGGAGCTGGCGGAGGCCGGCCGGCCGCTGTTCATGTCGGTCAACGTCGCCCCGGCCGAGCTGGCCCAGCACGGGTTCGCCGACCGGTTGCTCACCCGCATCGACGAGAGCGGTCTCGATCCCACGCTGTTGTTGATCGAGATCACCGAGTCGGCGGTGATCAACACCGACTCCACGGTGCCCGTCCTTCACGAGCTCCGCTCGCACGGCATCAGGGTCGGCCTCGACGACTTCGGTACCGGCTTCTCCTCACTGGCCCACCTCCGCCAGCTCCCGATCGACGTGGTGAAGGTCGATCGGTTGTTCGTCTTCGGTGGCGCCGACGACCTGGTCAGCCGGGCGGTGACGTCATCGCTGGTCGGGCTGTGTCAGGCCCTGGAGCTCGACGTCGTGATCGAGGGCATCGAGACCGTCGATCACGCCGCCCTCGCCGATCAGCTCGGGGTGAAGATGGGTCAGGGCTTCCTGCACCACCGTCCGATGCCGGCCGACCACCTGCGCAACCTCCTCGGTCGGGGGCGCGACGACTCGTGGCGCAAGCGGGCCGCCTCCTCGTCCCCCTCCACGCCGCGGGCCGTGGCCCGGCCCCCCGGCGCCGTCTCGGGGGTGGGTCGGGCTTCAGACGCCGGTCGATCAGGCGGCTGAGAGCTCGCCGGGAGCCGTGATCCGACGCCAGCGGGGAGCGACGGCCACATTGAGCAGGATCAGGGCGGCGACGGCCACCACCGCGGCCAGCGTGAACGCCGTCCGGTAGCCGAAGCCGACCACGATCAGGCCGAGCGAGGGCCCGATCAACGCGTTGGCCACGTCGTAGAAGCCGGTGAACGTGGCCATGGCGGCACCCCGCTGATGGTCGGGCACCCCGGCCATGGCCAGCGGGATGAACGACGGCGACTGCAGCGACAGGCCCGCCGCCATCAGTACCGCACCGACGAACACCCCGACGGGGGTGGCCCACCAGCCGACGACGAGGGCGGCGATCACGGTCACGACCAGCGCCCCCGAGCCGGCCAGGATCGGCCCGATCAGATCGGGCACCCGACTCCCGACGAGACGGGCCACGATCACCGATCCCGAGAGCACGGTGAAGATCAGCGACACGTCGACCACGCCGACCTCGCGGCCGTACAGCGAGGCGAAGGCGACGAAGCCGTTGAAGGCGAAGACCCCGAGCAGGGTGACCAGACCGGGCAGCAGCGCGGCTCGGTGGACCAGTGGCGCAGGAGGGCCGGTCACCGAGCGGGGGGTGGGCGTGAGGAGCAGGCCGACACCGGCGCTGGCGACCATGAGCACCACAACCGCCACCCAGACGGCGTCGAAGTCGTACCGGCGCAGGACCTGCACCCCCAGGATCGGCCCCAGCCCCAACCCGAGGTGGATGGCGACGAGGGCCAGGCTGGTGCCCTGGCTCTGGCGATCGGGTGGCGCCAGCTGGAGGGAGCGCATGGCGGCGCCGGTGAGCATGGCGGCGGCACCGGCACCGAACACCAGGCGCGAGGCGAACACCGCGGGTAGCGACGGGGGTAGTAACACCAGGAGCAGGACGGCGGTGGCGGCCACGAGGGCCCCGACGAAGAGGATGCGGCGGGCGCCGTGACGGTCGGCCATGCGGCCGAACAGGGGTCGGCTCAGCAGCGCCGGGAGGGCCATCGAGCCCATGACGGTGCCGACGATGGCCTCGCTGCCGCCGAGCTCGTCGACCACGAACAGCGGGAGCAGGGCGTTGAGGACGCCGGCGCCGGCGAAGAACAGGGTGGAGACCGCGGTGAGGGCGAGGAACTCGGGGGTCAAGAGCGCCGTCGGGGCCTTCGACGGGCTCGGCTCCCCGTCGCTGTCCCCCTCGGCGTCGACGGGCCGAGAGGCGTCAGGTGACGAGGAGGACAAGGTGCCCCAGCTTACGTAGTCCGTCACCGCCGGACCCCATTGGTGACGGCCGTCGCAGCCCGGCCCGAGCCCGTGGGGTCGGCCCGTGAACGCCCACCCAGGTGCGGCCGGTCGGGATGCCGGGGCGGGTGGGGTGGCGGGTGTCGCTAGCGGAGCAGGCCGAGGGGGCGGGCCGCCAGATCGGGGAACACCTGGGCGTGGTCGCCCCCGAGCACCCCGGTGAGCAACTCGCCGTACACCTGGCGGTAGTCGGTGGTCAGCAGGACGTCGCCGTTGGCCTCGCCCACCACGTCGGCCGAGAGTCCGGGCCAGTCGCCGAACACCCGCCCGCCGTCGACCGCGGGCCCCGCCACCAGCGCCGCCGAGGCCCAACCGTGGTCGCAGCCGCCGGAGCCGTTCTCGGTCACCCGGCGGCCGAACTCGGTCACGACCAGGGTGGTGACGTCATCGAGGCCGCGCTGGTCGAGCCCGTCGAGGAGGCCGCCGACGGCGTCGTCGAGGCCGGTCAGAAGGGTCCGCATCTGCCCGGTCTCGGCGGTGCCCATGTTGTCGTGGGTGTCCCAGCCGTCGATGTTGAGGGTGATCACCTCCACGCCGAGGTCGGCGTCGAGCAGGGTGACGGCATCGGCGAAGGCGGCGGTGGTGGGGTTGCCCGCGGTCGAGGCGGGCAGGTCGGCCACCTGCCGGGCGGCGTCGAGGGCGGCCTGGGCGGCGACGTCGACGGTGCTGTCGCCGCCGTGGGCGGCGAGCATGGTGCGTTCCAGCGCATCGGCCGCCTGCCCGACGCCGGCCAGGCCGAAGGCGTCGAGCGAGAGCATCCCGAGGGCGGGGAAGCCGAGCAGGCTGGCGTCGACGTTGCCCCCGATCGTGACCGCCCGGAGGCCCCCGTCGACCGCGCCCGCCGCGCCCGACCCGCCGGCGAGGTTGAGGTGGCGGGCGAGCCAACCGCCGACCACGTCGTCGTCGGCCCCGGCGCTGCCCCGCTCCAGCAGATCCTGGGCCAGGAAGTGACTGCGGTCGGCCGCCGGATTGCCGACCGCGACCACCGGCGCCAGCCGACCGGCCCGGTAGCGCTCGTGGAGCCGCTCCAGGGCCGGATGAAACCCGAACCGGTCGTCGAGGGGGAGCGTGTCGTCGGCGTCGATGGCGATCGATGGCCGGGCGTCGTGGTAATCGGCGTCGTCGAGGGGGACCGTGATCGACAGGTGGTCGGCGGCGCCCCGGAGGAAGACGACGACCAGCCGGCCGGTGGCGCCCCCCCCGGGCGGGG
>JBCCRO010000072.1:0-12766 GCA_039201605.1 Actinomycetota bacterium | reverse complement strand
CGCCTGGCGATCTCGGCACTCCGGACCGGTGGCCTTCTGCCCGTATGCGATCTCCCCGGGTTGGTGATACTGCCGCGCACGAAGGTCTGCCACGACCACATGTGAAATGCGTCCACTGAGGTCTCGAAGCCGCAGCCGACGCACCTCGTCATTCGTTGCCGAGTCTCGCCGAACGACGTACACGCAACTGCACCTGCGCCTACTGGCCAGAGCGGTGAGCGGCCCGACGTTCGGCAGAGCACTTCCTCCTGGCCGCGTACAGGGTGGTTGACATCGTGTGTCAACGACACTTAGTGTCGCTTATCCGAGCAGTGCTCGGATTCCAGGAGTGAGGATTTCAATGCAGAGGCAAGTTGCAACGCAGCGTCCGGTGGGGCGCCGATTTCTGGCGCTCGTCGGCTCCCTGATGTTGGTCGCGGTGCTGGCGAGCTGTGGCGACGAGGACGCAGACGAGGCGTCCGTCGAGACCGAACCTGCCGGGCAGGCTGTTGATGAGACGGAGCCTGTCGAGACGGATGCCGCCGAGGACGCGGGTGCGAGCGATGGCGAGACGGGTGGTGACGCCGCGGCGGAAGGAGTGGGGCCGACCATGGAGCACGACTTTGGCTCGACCACGATGCCGGTTGCTCCGAGCCGGATAGTGGCACTGGACGAGGCGGCGGCGCTCGACCTGTTGGCGATTGGCGTGGTACCGATGATGTCCTTCGCTCCCTGGGGATCCGCGATCACGCAGGATCTGCTGGAAGACAATGGAGTGGAGGTGGTTCCCGTGGGCACCTCCGGCGCCGGAATGGAGGCCGTGCTCGCCGAGGAGCCGGACCTCATCGTGATGACGGCGGCAGGTGACGCCAGCCTGTATGAGCAGGTGAACAACGAGATCCCGGTCCTTGCGGTCCCGTTCACGTTCGAATCGTGGGAGGACAAGCTGGCGTGGCTCGGAGAGGCGTTCGGCCGGTCAGAGCACACCGATGCCGTCGCAGGCGTCCTCCAGGCGCGGCTGGACGGAATGCAGGAGATGCTCGCCGGTGAATCGATAAGCGTGTCCGTGCTCTACGAGTGGGGTGGGTTCTTTGCCTCGAGCAACGGGGACGGAGCGTCGACGCCGTTGCTGCTCAGCGCCGGCTTCGATGTGCCGGAGCCTCAGAAGGACAAGCCTGGTGTTCCGTACAACGCGCTCTCCGAGGAGCTGCTCGCCGGCCAGGACGCGGACATCATCGCGATCTACGACGGAGGGGAATACGACTTCGACGCCGTGACGAGCAAGCCGGGTTTTGCGCAACTGCAGGGTGAGGAGATCGCGGTCAACGGAGAGATGTGGTTCAACTCCGCTCCGTTCGCCACGTTCTGGATCATCAGGGACCTGGAGGTCCTTGCCGCAGGTGATCTCTCGGCGCTGGCCGTCGCTGCCGATGCGTCGAGCCTCTTCGACGAGTACGAGAACCTTGTCAACTGACCTCGTCACCGACGGCCCCGACGGTCCACGACAGTCGGCGAGGGCGGCGAACGGCAACGCGTGCCGATCGCACGAGCCCTTCTGAAAGATGCGCCAATCGTGCTTCTCGATGAGGTAAGTGTCGGCCGCTCTCGACACGGAGAACGAAGCCGCTGCCCTTCGGGCCATCGGCGAACTGTGTCGTGACCGAACCGTCGTGGTCATCGCGGACCGCTTGTCCACGATCAGCGGAGCAGACCAGATCGTTTACCTCGACGCCGGCCAGATCGTCGGCCGCTGGACACGCCGACCTGCTGGTAAGGGGCGGCCGCAACGCCGATCAGTGCCGCCACCGGTCCGACGCCGAAGGTTGGGGCAAGGTTGTCACCGATCGATGATGCTGCGGAGGCGTCCGCAGGTGGTCCAGCGCGGCAGTCGCCCGTACCCTTTTCCGACATCGGGGAACGAAAGACCAAGACATACAACACCGGAGTGACTCGCGAGGCCGTCGTCGATGCTGCGGAGCAGCTCACCCGGATCCACGGGCTGGAGGGTTGGACGACCCGCCAACTCCTCGCGGAGGTCTCGACATCGTTCTCGGTCGTGTACCGCCTCGTTGGCGATCGTGAGGCGCTCTCCGCTGCAGTCGCAGATCGCGTGGTGGCGGCCATCCCGATAGCCGACCCTGCGCTCCCCTGGAAGGTCTGGGTCACCGAGGAACTGCTGGCGACCCGCGTCTGCCTTCTCGAGTATCCGGGCGTCGCGCAGTGGCTCGTAACCCGAGGCGGCACGCCCTCCGTTGTGCCTCACGTCGAGACCGCTCTCGCCGTCCTGACACAGGCGGGCTTCGGCGACGAAGCTGTAACGGCCTGGACCTTCGTGTTTCTTTCCACGGTCATGCTCATCGTCCTCAGCGACTTCCGGAAGCCCGCAACGGACAACCAACCATCTCCGATCAGCCACGCCGCAATGCTCGAGCGTCTGGACGCGATCCCCGGTTTCGAGGAACGGATCGCGGCCATGCGGGCGCTGATCCGTGATTTGAGCGGCGAACAACACGATCAGACCGTCCAAGAGGGCTTCGAGTACGCCCTTGCCCGGTCACTCGCTGGCCTCGACGTTCGACTCGAGGAACTCACGCAGCAGAACGGTGGACCGGACACGACCTGAGCATCGATCGGGAGCCCGAGGGCCATGCGCAGTCGACACGAGCGATCAACTCTGCCCAAGCGGTATCGGCCGGACTCGGCCTCCGCACACTCTCAAGAGTCGACCGATCTTCAGGTGCCGATCGCACGCAGGGTTGATCGGCGGGAAACGGCAAGAGCGCCGAGCAACAACACCGCACCCGAAGCCCTGGGGTCGTGCTCGTGCGCCCGCACGCGCCCAGATCCGGCAGTCTCGATCGGGGCCGAGGCGGCGGCTACCGTCGACCCTCGGCAGCGAGCCCGCTCGACAACGTTCGGCTCAGGCCCGGAGAGACCGCAACTCATCGGCACTATTCGCGTGCGCGACAACGACGGGGCGGCGACGGTCGGCGTCACTCATCGTGGCGATGGGAGCCTGCGAGGCTCGGCTCACCGTGAGCGTTCCTATTTGGAGCCGCCTAGACCACCCGAGGTCGCCGGGACTCGCGCGCGGAGGCCGAGCGTTTCCGAGCGGTGATACCGAGCGGCCCCTGGGCGGTGCGACTGAACCCGTCTGTCCGCTTGTAGGTGCCGATATCGAGCGGGGTTGGGTTCGCATGCGGATGCCGATTGCGGCCTTGGCCTCAGGCGGCGCTCCATCGGATTGCCGGGGGCTTGATGGTGCCACTTGCTGGCTGGCCTTGAGAGTTGGTGGCATCCAGCACGGCCTCAAGTGGACCGTTGTGCTCGATTGCGTGGTCGAGCAGGTCGAGAGGGATGTCTGTGAGTTTGATCTTGGCGCGTGCGAACATCACGAACGGTTCGGTCTGATCCGGCACGCCCCACGAGAGGTAGAGGAATCTGTCGCCGCGGCGGCCGCGAACGTGATCCCCGGCGAAGTCGACATGTTCGACGCTGGTTCTGACGTCGATTTCGGTGACGAACTCGGCCGATTTCGACGCCGTGATCGGATCGTCGACTCCCTGCTTGGACTGCAAACCGAACAGCACGCCGTGGCTGACATCGAAGGGAGGGTCAACCGCAATGATCGTGACGGTGACGGGCATACCGGTCGGGATCGTCATCAGGATGCGTCCCGGCCGGTCACGCCAGCAGCGGAGAGGACGGTGAGTATGACGTCGTGGCCGGCGTCGTTCGCAAGCTTCCACGGGGTGCGGCTGGAGCGTCCCACCGGTCGCTCCAGGTCGAGCCCGAGGTCGACGAGGAACTGCATCCGGTTCGGCAGGCCGCGATGTGCTGCGACCTCGACCTCGTGGTAGGGCAGCTCCTCGGGCGCGGTGAGGCGCTTCCCGAATCGCTGATACCAGGGCCTGTTTCGGCTAGTCCCGAGTCCGAACTCAACGAGCGGAACGAGATGGGCGGGGTCATCGACCGCGGTACCGGCGAGGCCGTTGTTTGTAGAGGGTTTGGCCATCGTTGGGGTCAGCTCCCGCTTCGAGCAGCGCGCAGGCAAGCTCCGACTCTGCGGGGTGCGGTGGTTGATCGGCCTCGCCGCAGCCGAACGCACCGGTGAGCGCAGTGAAGGGGGGAACGAGCCCCCGCCACAGGAAACCTACGTTGGGATCTGCGCCGGTGTCGAGCAGCAGGCGAGCGGTCCTGAGGGTCGAGTGTGTCTTGTGGTCAAGATCGAGCGGTGAGAAGCAGCAGTAGGGGCCACTTATTGGGACCGCACGGGGCGTCGACGATCGACGGGTCCTGGGCGATCCGTTCGGCAAGCTGTTGGTGGTCGCCGGTCACGGCAAGCGCAGCGATCGAAGCTTCGGCCAGCGCTGGGTCACGGCGGTGCAGTGCCTGTGCCTGTTCGATTCGTTCGCCAGGGTCGTGGTCGCCGTTGTAGGACACGCACGCCAAGGCCACGAACCGGCTCTGAGCGTCGTCCCCATCGTCGACATCGGCGGGGTCGGGGCGAGTGTGTGCATCGAGGAGGCCGAGCTGTTCACGAAGTCGGTTCCAGCTCGGCTGGCCGTAGAGGCGCGTAATTGTGAGCTGGGCGTCGGCGAGCTTGAAGCCGACCGGTGGCAATGACGAAGTCGCCTCGGCGAATCGAGGGTGGAACTCGCGGATCAGATCGATTGCACCCTGGTCGCTGGCGACAACCAGTTTGCGGACCAGCTTGGCCTGGTTGCGAAGATGCTCGATCGACGCGTTCTCGGGCAAGGGAATGGCCGGCACGATGGCCCCTTTCGTCGTGCCCGTGTCCGCAGCATCGGGCCCGAAAGAGGATCAGCGAGGCTCCAACAAGCATTGACCAGGTGGGCTTCGCCCTTCCCGTGGACCGGCAGCACCCTGACGTGCTCAATCCAACGTACCTACAGCAGCCTGCGCAGTCGCGCCGACCGACACCGCCCGCAAGAACCTCAGGCCGCCCAGAACCGGCCGTATGCGCTGCTGGGGTTCGAAGGCAGACGCTTCTTTGCTTCCGCCCTATCGCCTCGGACGCTTCGTTGTCGGGCGCGTCGTCGGGTCGGCTCTGTTCACCAGTCGAAGGTTCGTCCATCCCACAGAAGGAAGGACCCGTGGTGTGACGGTTCGAGCGTGTTGATCGTGTCGAGCACGGCGTCGGCTGCTTCGGCGGGATCGAGTTGCGCTTCTGGCCCGCCGAGATCGGTCCGGACCCAACCGGGGTGGATGGAGACGACGGTGATCGGTCCGTCGTGAAGTTCGGCCGCCAGCGTGCGTGTGAACATGTTCAGTGCCGCCTTGCTCATCGAGTAGGCGTATCGGGTGGGCATGCCGTGCTGTTTGCGTGAGATCGAGGCGAACGACGACGAGATGTTGACGACGGTGCCCGATTCCGCAGCGCGCAACAGCGGGAGGAGCTGCTGCACGACCACGACCGGAACGGCGGCGTTGACGTGGAAGTTAGCGAGGACATCATCGAAGCGAACGGCGTCGATGCTGTCCTCGGTCAGCATCCCTGCGTTGTTGATCAAGACGTCGATGTGGTCGGTCGCCGCACGGACGTCCGAGCCGAGCTTCTCGATGGCGCTGTCGGTGTCGAGATGGCTCTCGAGGATCGTCAGCGAGGATGCCGAGGTGGCGGCCACTTCTTCGAGGGCCTGGGCGTCGGACCCCGTTCGAACGGTCACGATCACTCGCTCCCCACGCTGGAGGAGCGATCGAGTGTAGGCGAGCCCGAGGCCTCGGTTGGCGCCGGTGATGACGAATGTCTTCTGCATGCGGGTTCCTCCGCCGGCGGCCCGTTCGGGGTGCCAGCTGCTCGGGGTGACGTGCGTTCGACGCCCGACGGTAGTCAGTGTCGAGTCAGGTGTCCGCCCGATATCCGGCAATGAGGAGCTGGGCCAGGGCTCGCCGTCGCTGGCCTGAACCGCCGCATCTGTCCGCTCGATAACGTTCGCTCGGGCGGCCGACCGACCGCAACGCTGCGGCACCTACCGAGCGCTCGACAACGCTCAACTGAGATCGGCGCCCTAGTGGTCGTTCCCGAGCACGTCAGCCGCGCGGCATCGCCGGGTACTGCGTGGGCAGCGGCGGGGCATACCAGGACCTTCGATTGGGGCTGTCCGAGATCCCTTCGAGGCGGTCGATGAGAACGACCAGCCCGGCCGCAGCTGGCAGCGGAAGCCACCAGAGCACAAGGGCGAAGTTGAGATCTGATCCAGGGTTTCGCATGTTGCCGAGGAGCAGCAGAGGGCTCGCTGCGTGAACAAGCGCAACAAAGGAGACTGCTTCGATCCGTTGCGCTGCGGAGCCGATGACGATCGGAGGGAGAGTAATCACGGCGAAGGTACCGAGCTTCATCGGGGTGTCGAAGCGGAAGCCGTTGGGCTCTGGCTTGTAGCGCTCCAGCAGAGCGAACATAACCACCAACATGACGAGGTGGCCAGTACCGAGCACGGCGATCCGAAGTCCTCCGGCACGTGGCTCGTCGAACAGCTGCACCGACCCATTGTCACTATCGCCGGTGTGATTCTCCGTCCGGGGGCGGAGGAGTATTGCGACCCACCGTGTGCGACACAAAGGCCAGCAGCGACCCGCCGCCGAGCATCGCGATCCCGGTGCCGACAGCTAGCAGCACTTCACGTGGCTCCAAGCCAGACAAGCTTGCTCCGGGCGAATCGACGCCTGGGCCACGTCGGTTGTTGACATCCCGCTTTATCCTTGCGTCAGTCATCGTCGGTGGTGGACTCGACGGGACGGGCCTCCCGCCAGCTGCTGATCGCGTCGTCGATGGCGTCCACGACGTCGGCGGGCTGATCCCAGTGAATGTAGTGACCGGCTTCGGCGACGACCCGATGCGTGCTCCGAGTCGACAGCTCCGCCAGTTCGACCTGGAGCTCGGCGGCGATCCGGGCGGCGTCGTCGAGGTCGCCCTCGGTGACACCGTCGACGGGCTCCTGTTCGGCGAATGGGTCGCGTCCGCTGGCCAGCACGGTCAGGGGCACATCGCCGAGGCCGGCCGGAGGAGTCACCCTGCTGGTCTCGGCCCGGGCCGCAACCAACTCGTCGCGCACCGTGGCACAGAACCGCGTCTGGTTCAGGCGGCTCACCCATGCGGCCCGGGTGTCGGCGGAGATCGGCAGGGTGCTCGGTACCGCGCCGTCGTTGACGCCGAGGAGGCGAGGGAGCCCGAGCGGAGCCAGGCGGTGACACAGCGTGAGGCCGGTGAGCTGGGCGTCGTCCAGTGGGGCGACCATCGCCAGGCGGGTGGTCTGCTGTTCGTGTGATGAGTCGACCAGGATCACTGCGGCGACGTCGTCGGGATACCGCAGGGCGAAGGTGCGGGCGTGGAGGCCCCCGAGCGAGTGACCGACCAGCAGGAACGGACCCGTCTCGCCACCGTCGACCAGCAGCGTGTGGAGGTCATCGGCGGTCTCGATCGAGGTCTTCGGCTCGTCGACGCCGTCGCTCCATCCATAGCCGGCCCGGTCGTAGGCACAGACCCGGGTGGTCGTGGCGACGTCGGGCTGGAGATGGCTCCAGTCCTGGCTGAACCCGCCCAGCCCCGACTCGAGCACCACCGTCGGTGAGCCGCTGCCTTGGCAGAACAGGTGGAGCCGATGGTCGCCGACCTCGATCAGCTCCCCGGGTGGTGGATGGTTGATGTCGTCGACCGCCGACGCAGCGTGTTGGTAGATGAACCCGGCCAGCACCACAACGACGGCCAGGAAGACGGCGCCGCGAGCGATGCGGAGCGGCCGGCTCCCGCGGCGACGAGGTCGGCCGTCGGTGTCGTCTCCTGGTGGATGGATGCTGGTCGGGATGGCGGTTGTGGTCATTGGAGTTCTCCTCGATGTAGGCGTCCGTCGGGTTCGGTCCCCGGCCCCCGATGCCGGACCGGTCCGTCAGCCCGTCTCGGTCTCGGTGACGAGGGCGGCAGCTGTGGTGAGGGCGAAGGCGCCCGCATTGGCCGCGGTGCGTAGGTAGTGCCGGCGGTTCCATGGGGTCTCGTAGTCGTGACGGCGAGCGCCGATCGCCTGGTCGTTCGAGCCGGCCAGATCGAACGTGTCGAGGGCCTCGTTGAGGGGGACGTTGCCGCCCATGGTTACGCCGAGCACGCCGAGGAGGTAGGCGCCGACGGCGCCGGCGAGCAGCCATCCTCGGCGGGCGTCGCCGGAGCGGAACTGCATCAGGGCGGCCGCACCGAGGAGGGCCGGTATCCCCAGGAACGGGATGATGAAGGCCGGGTTGATGATGGCCCGGTTGATGTGCTGCATCGTCTCGACGTAGTTGGCATCGGCCACTCGACGCGTGCCGGGAATGACGGAGACGGTCCAGCCGTACCAGAGGCCGGCCATGAGTCCGGTGGCGATGATGCCGGCGCCGAGAAGGGCGTTGGGCAGGTTCACGGGAGAGACCTTTCGTTGGGGATCCGACGGGGTCTTCGATCAGGCCGAGACCGACACGGTCTCGTAGCTCAGGTTCGGGTCGCCGACGACGAGTTCGATGGCCTGCCCCACGGCGACACGCGAGACCTTCATCTCTGCCGTCTCGCCGGTGGTGGAGAGGAACGCAGCGGCGTGCGGAGTGGAATCGTTCAGGTGGACCGGCTGAATCAGCGTCCAGTCGAGACCGCTCGATCGCACGACCTGCTCCTGGATCTCGGTGTCGGCCATCTGGTTCTTGACCAGGAGCGCGAAGAAGATCCGGTCGCGGAGACCGAGGTGTCGCCTGGTCGGGCCGATCCCGTAGGACGATTGGACGACAAGGCGGTCGACGCCGTGAGCGTGCATGGCGTCGACGACATTGCCGGTCCCGGTGGAGCGGACGTCGAGGGGCGTGCGGGCCGGGCCGAGGAGCCGGACCCGGACCGGATTCTCAGTGATGCCGAGGGTCACGACGACGGCGTCGTGGCCGGCAACGGCACGATCGACATCGGCCGGGTCCATCACGTCACCGTTGATGGCGGTGACCTCGGGGTGATCACCGAAGGCGGCTTCAGCGCTGCGGGAGAACGCGGTGACGTGGTGGCCGGCCGCAGCCAGGGCGTCAACTGCTGCTCGGCCCGATCCGCCGGTGGCGCCGACGACGAGGACTTTGCGAGAGGGGTTGGTGGGCATGTCCGAACTCCGTTCGTGGTGTGATGTGGGACACCACGAAACCTACGAAACCAACCCGATCTGGATCTTGACCTCCGCCGCCCGATCATTGACCGGCACCGCCACCGGAAGGCAGACGGTGGTTCAGC
The DNA here is from genome assembly GCA_039201605.1 of Actinomycetota bacterium. GTDB lineage: Bacteria > Actinomycetota > Acidimicrobiia > Acidimicrobiales > SZUA-35 > CADEDH01. Next base: position 3,537 of record JBCCRO010000072.1, on the reverse strand, counting down.
TGCGGCGGACTTGGAGCGGGGTGCGGCCGGTCCACCGCTTGAAGGCCCGCTGGAATGCGCTCTGTTCGGAGAATCCGGTGAGGAAGGCGAGATCGACCAAGGTGTGATCGGTGGTCGTCAACATTGCGGTCGCAACGGTCTGGCGCACGTCAACCACCAGATCCTGATAGCGAACACCGCCGTCGCCGAGGCGGCGATGCAGGGTGCGCTCGCTCATCCCCAGCCTGCGGGCCACGATCCGCATTGGTGGCACGCCGTCGGCCAGATCGTTGGCGATCACGTGCCGAACCCGGGCCTCGATGCCACGCTCTGCCAGGGCAGCCCGTAGCTCGTCGTCGAGCCGGCCAACCAGGTACTCCGAAATCGCCGCGTCGCCCAGCCGCGTCGGCGTGGCCAGGACGTCGGCACTCAGCTGGAGCGCGTCATGCTCGGCCCCGTACACGACAGAACAGCCGAAGAACGCCTCCTGGGCTGCAAGCGACGACGGAGCGCGGTGGGCGAAGGTCACCGACGTCGGGACCAACGGCGTCTCCGACCCGACCGCCTGGCGACACATCGACAACACCGCGGCGATCGCACCCTCGTTCGCCACGGCGATGCCGGGGCGGCTGGCCGGGCGCCCACCGATGATGAACGTCGCACCCCGATCATCGTCGGGGCGCAGCTCGTAGGTCACCGCATCGCCGAGCAGCGCGACGTACCGTTCCCCGCGAGCCAACGCGCTGCGCACGTCGGCGGCGGTCTTGATCGCCATCCCCAGCACCCCCAGCCGGTCGATGTCGACCGCTGCGCCGTACCGGTAGGCCAGATCGTCGACGCCATCGGCGATGATCGTCTCAACCACCGAATAGAACGGTTCAGCGTCGACCAAGGTCTCAGCGCCCGACTGCTCCTCGAGCCCGACGCGGGTCAGCAAGGCCGGTACGTCGTCGCGCCTCGACGCCATGATCATCGCTCGCACGGGGACCGAGGACATCACCGCCATGGGGACCGATGCTACTGCGAGCGCCAACAGGGCCGGGCTGACGAGGAGACCCGAGCGATGACGGGCCGCACACCCGCACAACTCGACCCGATCGACGCAGGCCCAGACAATCGATCTCGTCCTCAGGTCGATGTCGTGGCGGGCCACTCACCGCTCCAGATGTCCACATCCGACACCGAAGACAAAGCCGCCACACGCAGCTCCACCTCCGCTACCTCGGACGTCCAAGCACGAAAGGGGCCGACCTTCGCAAACAGACCGGTGACACTACGGGACTATCGAGCGCTTGCGGAACGGGGTTTCGATCGTCGATACGCTTGAGGAGCAGTGTCCTCTTTGTTGAGCTACATGATCTCGTCGATCGCAGTCATCGTCGGCATACCGCTGTGGCTCTATGTGCTGCAGTACCGCCGAGACGACCGACTCGGATCGAGGTTGCTCTTCCCGGTCCTCGCTTTGGTGCCCGTCTACAACGTCGCCTACCTCGTTGTGGCAGCGACGATGTTGGTCAAGATAGTCAGGCGGGATCGGAGACCTCTCATGGCATGGCGGAGTACCAGTGCCGCTCGCCACCAAGTCGACGGTGCCGACGAACGGGTTTCTTCGCGGTAACGGCAGGGCAGGCCACGACGACCACCTTTGTAGGCTCGCCCTCCCCAGCGGCACGTCGAGACGCCGGCCATGCGTGGTCTACCGGCGGACTGACACCGCATCGGGTTGGCCAGCCTGGCCAGGCTCGTCTATCAGTAGCTCGAACGGCGGAGGCCCGGTGAAGTCCCAAGCAACGGCGATCACGTACTGGCCGAAGACGTAGAGCGAATCGCAAGCGTCAGCTGACCGGTCAGGCTCGAAGTTCACGGTGACCTCTCCGGACCGGTCGTCGGTGCTCAGGCCCCGGAAGTAGACGCCGCACGGTACGGGCTCGATTCCTCGCCCTCTTGTCGAGAGCACGAGCACGAACTCCCGGTCGAAGTCGACGACCGGAAGCGGTGCGTCGATAGGCGGCATCCCCGCTGCTGCGCCTTCCCAGAACGCCTCAAGCTCATCTTGGGACGTCAAGGGCCGAAGAAACGTCTCGGATTGATCGGCGGAGACCGCCAGCCAGCGCCACCCCTCGCCATCAAGGACCTGCGGTGCCTGCCCGCATCCGATGACCCCGACGCCCACCAGCACGACGACCAGCAATCGGAAGCAGAATCCAGCCGGTCGTCGCCGAAGAGGAAGTCGCACGGACGCAATCGTGCCAGATCAGAGTTCGGCCTCTGCGTCACCCACGGGAGGTGGCGGTCTCTCGTCACCCGAGTGATCCGCCTTCCAATGCGTCAGAGCGCCTTGCCGGGGTTGAGGCGTCCCGCCGGATCCAACGCATCACGGATTCTTCGCTGCGTTGCGAGCTGAACCGGGTCGAGTTCGTCGGAAAGAAAGGCTCGCTTGAGCGTTCCGACCCCATGTTCGGCGGCCATGGTCCCCCCGAGCGAGAGCGCCAGCTCGACGAATTCGGTGAACGCCGCCTTGGTGCGTCGAGTCTCAGCCAGGTCGGTGCTGTCGAACACGAGGATCGGATGGAGATTCCTGTCGCCGACATGCCCCATGGTCGAAACCAGCACGTCGTTGAAGACCGTGCTCGACCCGGCTGCCGAGTAGTCGGCACCCGCAGGCGCAGCCACCTTCAGTCAACCTCGCTCCGTTGCGACCGCTGATCTACAAATCGTATAATGAAACGTATGACGACGCCAGTGCCGACTCGGTTCAGCGACGAAGAGCTTGCCCTCATCGACGATCTCGTCGAACAAGGCATCGGAGAAAGCCGATCAGCAGTGATCCGGCGAGGCGTCCACCACCTCGCTGACGTCGTCCGTCGAGCACGAGTCGGCGCCGACATCGCAGCGTCATACCGCGAACGCCCACAGACACCGGAAGATGACGACCTTGCCATGGCCAACGCCATTGCCATGACCGAGGCCGAACCTTGGTAGCCCAGGCCGAGCTCTGGCTCATGGAGACCCCGAACCAGAAGCGACGTCCCGTACTCATCGTGTCGCGCGACGAGGTTATTCCGGTGCTCAACAACGTCGTCGTCGCTCCGGTGACCAGCACCATCCGGCCTATCCCTACCTGCATCCCCGTCGGAGTCGATCAAGGCATCGACCATGACAGCATGGCCACCTTCGACAACATCGCTGCGGTGCCGAAGTCTGCACTCACGAAGAGGCTCGGCCGGCTCGGCGTCGACGGCCGTGAACAGATCTGCTCAGCTCTCGACGCCATGGCCAACTGCTGACCCGAACGGCGTTCGTGCACTCGGAAACGCTCGCCAGCCAGGCGCCTTGGACGTCCTCGACCAGGCCATTGTTTCCGATCGCTGGGATCACTCGACAACGCCCCACACACCCCCACCGCCGCCTCAGAGGCACGAAGGAGCGCAGTTCCAAACCACTCGCAGTCTGGTTCTCCTCGCAAGAAAGGAGCAGGGCGGCGTAGCCGCGTACAACATGACTGGCTATCGCAACGCCGCAGACCGCAACTGCGATACAAACCCCCACGGCAAAATG
>JBCCRO010000071.1:0-15191 GCA_039201605.1 Actinomycetota bacterium | reverse complement strand
GTCGGAGCTGCGGCGCAGCTCCTTCACGTGTTTCGGCGTGGCCCAAACTCTTCCGGAGTGTGCGCTCGTGTGGGTGCGGGCGTTGGTCGGAGCCGTGGAGCAGCTCCTTCACGGGTTTCGGCGTTGCCGAAACTCTTCCGGGGTGTGCGCTCGTGTGGGTGAGGGCGTTGGTCGGAGCTGCGGGGAGCGAGCCGGCTGACGCTAGAAGGAGCGCTGCATCTCGGGGGTGGCGGTGGCGAGGCCACCGAAGGCGAAGTCGGCCTGCAGCGTGGTGTCGGAGCACGAGTAGGGCACGGTGCTCGTCTCGCCCGAGGCGGGCACCGCTCCGGCGAAGGGAACGCTCACCCCGCTGACGGTGACCTCGTTGTTCACCGTGCCGCTGATGTAGGTGAAGACCAGCTGCCCGCCCTCGATCAGCCACTCGAACTCCGACGTCGACTGCAGGGTGGCCGCTCCGGTCCCCAACGGGTGTTCGGCCGTACCGGCCACGAGCGAGGTGTTGGTGCCGGTGCCGTCGGCCCGGAACTCGGAGCTGAATGCGGCGGAGTCGATGGTGATGGTGGCCTCGCTGGCCACCGGGTCGGTGGCCCGCAGGGCGGTGGCGTAGTCGGAGGCCCACTGTCGGGCCCCTTCGGGCGAGGACTCCCAGAGACCGACCAGGCAGTCGTCGGTGCCGTCCGCCTCGACGATTTCCGCCGCCGTCGTGTCCGGCGGTGCGGCCGTGGTGGTCGTCGTCTCGCTCGACGCCGGCGCCGCTGCCGCAACCGTCGTGGTGGTGCCGTCGGCCGCCGTGTCGTCGTCACCCGAGCTGCAGCCGGTGGCCACCAGCAGCGCCATGATCAGGGCCAGGCCCATTGTGCGCAGTACCTTCATCGCCGTTCCCCCTCGTCAGTCCGTCGACCGACCGCCCACCACCCTAGGGGGCACCCACCGCACCTTGTACCCGGAGGCGACCGATCGACGGCTCCGGCGCATCATGCGGGGCTCCGGGATGCGCTGACCTCCCTCGATCGCATCGCTAGGGTGCGGGCATGAGCAGCGTTGAGCAGGTGGGGGAGGTGGTGCCGGCGCTGAGCGTCGGCGCCTCGGCCGTGGTGGAGGCGGCGCCGGACGAAGCCCGGCTCACCGTGAACCTGACGGCGGACGGGCGGTCCTCGAACGGAGCGTTGGAGGCCATCCGTAAACGCCTCGACGCCATGGACGACATCTGTGAGCACTTCGAGGTGCCGGCCACCGACAGGGCGTCCACCGTCTCGGTGACCGAACAGCGCGAGCGCGACGGCGGCCGGTGGCTGTCGAAGGGCTACCGGGCCACCGCCACCCTGCGGCTCGTGATCCGCAGCACCGACACCGTCGGCCCGCTCGTCAACGCCGCCGTCGAGGAAGCGGGTCCGGCCATCAACGGGCCCCACTGGAGGGTCAGCCCCAAACACCCGGCCTGGATCGAAGCCTGCGCCGAAGCCGGGCGGCAGGCCAGGGCCAAGGCCGCCGCCTACGCCGAAGCCCTCGGGGTGGAACTCGGTGCGATCGTCAGCGTCGCCGAGCCCGGGATCGACGTGACCGCGGTCCATCGGTCGTCGCGCTCGATGGCGCCACCGTCCCCGGCCACGATGGCCGCCTACGCCGCCGGCGCCGAGTCCGTGGCGGACGAGCCGGTGATCGACCTCCACCCCGGCACCCAGGAGGTGCACGCCACGGTCAACGTGACGTTCCGGGTGGTCGAGTAGGCGCACCGCCGAGGAGGTTCGTCGGGCGGTGGCGAGGGGCCGCCGGGCGGCGCAGGCCGATGGGCCCGTCGATCGGCTCCGGCCGGCCCCGACCGACACGGTCGTTATTCGAGGAGGCGGCCCGTCAGCTCCAGCTCGGCGACATCGGCGAAGCGCTCGATGAGCTCGGCCGGGATGGGCGGGATCGATCGGGAGGTGGTGGACAGCTCACCATCGGCGTCGGCGGTGACGATGTGGTTCACCCGCTGATCGGGATCGGTTTCCGGGTAGTCCGACCGCTGGTGTGAGCCCCTGCTCTCTCGCCGCTCGATGGCGCACCGGATGGTGGCCTCGGCACTGTCGATCGAGCCCAGGAGATCGAGGGCCAAGGCGAGGTCGCCGTAGCCCTCGGCGCTGGGACGGACGTCGATGTCGTCGGTGACGTCGCCGACCTCGGCCAACTTGGCCAGACCCTCGGTCAGCTTGTCCTCGCTGCGAACCACGCCGCAGTGCTCCCACATCACGTCGCGGACCGCCCGCTGCAGGGGGCGGGCCAGTTCCTCGCCGTGGGAGGTGAGGCGGGTGAGTTCGTCGTGGGCCTCGTCGATGACGCCGCGATTGCGGCGCTGGATGTCGAGGTTGGCCGAATGCTCGGCCGCCGCCTCGCCGGCCCGCTTGCCGAACACCAGGATCTCGGCCAGCGAGTTCCCGCCGAGCCGATTGGCTCCGTGCACCCCGGACGTGCACTCCCCGGCGGCGTAGAGGCCCCGGACGTTGGTGGCGTGGGTGTCGGGCTCCACCACCACGCCGCCCATCGTGTAGTGGGCGGTCGGCGCCACCTCCATCGGGTGGCGGGAGATGTCGAGCATCTGCGATTCCATGAACTGGCGGTACATGCGGGGCAGCTTGTCGAGGATGTACTCCTTCGACCGGTGGCTGATGTCGAGCAGCACCCCGTTGTTCTCCGTGCCCCGGCCCTCGACGATCTCGGTGTAGTTGGCCAGGGCGATCCGATCCCGGGTCGACAGCTCCATCCGCTCGGGGTCGTACCGCTCCATGTAGCGCTCGCCCTCGGCGTTGAGCAGGTGCCCGCCCTCGCCCCGCACCGCCTCGGTGACCAGCGTTCCCGCCATCGGCTCGGGGAAGACCATGCCGGTGGGGTGGAACTGGACCAGCTCCATGTCGGCCAGCTCGCACCCCGCCCGCAGCGCCAGCCGCATGGCGTCCCCGGTGTTCTCGTCGCGTCGGGACGAGCTTCGACGCCAGATCCGGGTGTGGCCGCCCGCGGCCAGGATCACGGTGTCGGCCAGGTAGACGGTGCGTTCGCCGGAGACGATGTCGAAGGCCATGGCCCCGAAGCAGAACGCCTCGCCGGCCGAGGAGTCCACCAGCAGACGGGAGACGTACTGCAGGTCGTGGATCTCGATGTCGAGCTTCTCCACCCGCTCGGTGAGGGTGCTCAGCAGCGCTCGGCCGGTGTAGTCGCCGGCGTAGCACGTGCGGCGGTAGCGGTGGGCGCCGAAGTAGCGCTGGTCGAGCTCGCCGCTGTCGGTGCGGGCGAACGGCGTGCCCCACTCGGCCATCTCCAGGATCCGGGCCGGCGCCTCCTGCACGAGAAGCTCGACGGTGCGGGGCTCGGCCAGGTGGTAGCCCTCCTCGTAGGTGTCGACGAAGTGCTGCTGCCACGTGTCCTCGGGATCGACGGTGGCCAGGACGGCGTTGATACCGCCGGCGGCGAGCACGGTGTGGGCGTCGTTGCGGTACCGCTTGCCCAGGACGGTCACCTCGGCCCCGGCCTCATGGGCGGCGATGGCGGCTCGGAGGCCGGCGCCTCCCGATCCGATCACCAGGACATTGGAGACGTTCGTGCGGTGCTGACGGGACATGACGGTACTCACCTTCGGGACCGGGGGGCGGCTGCACTCCACCGGACGGGGAGCCGTGCCGATGGGGCCAACAGTAGCGCCGAGCCGGCTCGGGGAACGGGCTCCGACGACGGTCGTGTGGCTCATCGCCGAGGACGGCCCGAACCCGGGCCGATCCACGGGTCGACGGACTGCCGTCGGCGCGGTGCCGGGCGGCCGGTCGGGCCGCGCCCGGTCAGCCGGGGCGGCGGCCGGTGACCGGGTCGATGGTGGTCAGGCAGTAGTCCATGCCGGCCGGGTCGCGCAGCGCGATCCAGTGCTCGAAAGTGCCGACCACCTCGGCGCCGAGGGCCACCTGATCGGTGGCGATATCGCCGTTGAGCACACCGGCGGCGACGTCGAGGTGGGCCCTGGCCCCACCGTCGTCGCCGGGCCCCAGCCGTTGACACAGCAGCCGGACGGGGAGGGGAGCGTCGGTGCGGATCGCGGTGAAGTCGCTATCGGCGGCCTCGATCGGTCCGTCGCCGAGCAGGCTCGACCAGAAGGCCACATCGGCGTCGTAGCGCTCGGCCGGCACGTCGAGGGACACCTGGTAGGGCCGGATCGGGCCGGGGCCGCCCGCCGGGGCCGGCTCGGGGCCGGCCGGGTGGTCGACGAAACAGAACACGTACCCGCCGGGGGAGCGCATGACGGTGTAGTCGAGCCGGGCCACCACGGTCGCCCCCAGGGCGACGGCGGCCGCGGCCGCCGCGTCCACCGAGGTCACGTGGAGGTCGAGGTGGATGCCGGGTGGGCCCTCGTCGATCCGCTGGACGGCGAGATGCGGGGCCCCGGTGGCCGGCAGCAGGGTGAGGAACTCGCCGGTGGTACCTCGGGGCGGTGACGGCTCGAAGCCGGTCATCGCCGACCAGAACCGGACCCCGACCTCGTGGCCGTCAGCCGGGAGATCGATGAAGGCCGTGATCCAGTAGACGTCGACCGCGCTCATCGTCGGCACCCGAGCGTCACAGCAGGGCGAGGAGCAGCGGGATGGCGATCAGGGCGACGACGGCCACCGCCAGGAGCACGAGCGCCGGCCGCAGCCCCCGCTTCGACCGGGTGCCGGCGACGGTGGCCGTGGCTTCGTCGGACATGGCGCCGCTCAGCTGTTCTGCAACAGCTCGGCGGTGCGGAACGCCAGGTCGAGGCTTTGGCGGGCGTTGAGCCGGGGGTCGCACATCGTCTCGTACCGCTTTCCGAGGTCGGCGTCCTGCACCGGATCACCACCGCCGACGCACTCGGTCACGTCGTCGCCGGTGAGCTCGACGTGGATGCCGCCGGGCCAGGTGCCGACCTGGCGGTGGGCGGCGAAGAAGCCGGCCACCTCGGCCACCACGGCGTCGAGATCGCGGGTCTTGTGGCCGGACTCGGAGGTGTAGGTGTTGCCGTGCATCGGGTCGGAGGCCCACACCACCGGGTGGCCCTCGTCGCGCACGGCGGAGAGCAGTGCCGGCAGACGCTCGGCCACGGTGTCGGCCCCCATGCGGGTGATGAGGGTGAGGCGACCCGGATCCCGATGGGGGTTGAGGGCCTCGCACAGGGCGATCACGTCATCGGCGGTGGCGGTGGGGCCCACCTTGCAGCCGATCGGGTTGCGCACACCGCGCAGGAACTCGACGTGGGCACCGTCGAGCTGACGGGTGCGCTCGCCGATCCAGAGCATGTGGGCCGAGCAGTCGTACCACTCGTTGGTCAGACTGTCGCGCCGGGTGAGGGCCTCCTCGTACTGGAGGATCAGGGCCTCGTGGCTGGTGAAGAAGTCGGCCTCGTGGATCTCGGGCTGGCGGGAGGAAATGCCGGCGGCGTCCATGAAGCGCAGTGCCCGGTCGATCTCGGCGGCCAGGGTGGCGTAGCGCTGACCCTCGGCCGAGGTTGACACGAACTCCTGGTTCCAGGCCTGGACCCGGTTGAGGTCGGCGAAGCCGCCCTTGGTGAAGGCCCGGAGCAGGTTCAGGGTGGAGGCCGACTGGTGGTAGGCCTGCAGCAGGCGCTTGGGGTCGGGGAGGCGGTTGGACTCCGAGAACGGGAGGTCGTTGACCATGTGACCGAGGAACGACGGGAGCTCGGTGCCCTCGATGGTCTCGGTGGGCTGGGATCGGGGTTTGGCGAACTGTCCCGCGATGCGCCCCACCTTCACCGCCGGTACGCCCGAGGAGTAGGTGAGGACGACGGCCATCTGCAGGATGACCCGCAACTTGTCCCTGATCTTGTCGGCCGAGAAGTCGTCGAAGGACTCGGCGCAGTCGCCGGCCTGGAGGAGAAAGGCCTCGCCCCGGGCCACGGCGGCCAGTCGGGACCGGAGCTCCCGGGCTTCGCCTGCGAAGACGAGGGGCGGCATACCGGCCAACTGCTTCTCCACCTCCTCCAACTCGGGAAGGCTGGGCCAGTCGGGCTGGTGGAGGGCCTGCTTGGACCGCCACGTGCCCGTGTCCCAATTGGGGGCCGGGGCGGGGAAGGTCGGATCGTGGGGGCCGCGCTCGTTGCTCACACCTCCAGTTTCGGGGATCTGACATCGCCTGACAACGCGATATCGGTCGCCCGACCTGCGCGACGGCGTTCGGCGACCGATCTCACTCCGGTGGCCGGGCCGGTGGGCGCTAGTCTCGCCGTGGTGGACGACAGGCGATGACCGCTGACGGCGAGGGCGGCCGATGACGACGGCCGAAGCGACGCCCCCGGCGGTCGCCTGGCAGTTGCCGGAGATCCGGGCGGTCGCCGCCGCCATCGCCGGCACCTCGGCCGGGGCCATGCCGGCGTTCCTCACCGGGGCGATCGCCGTCCAGCTCATCGACGAGATCGGCCTCGACGCCCGAACCCTCGGCTTCTGTCTCGGTGGCTACTTCACCACGGCGGCCGCCGGGTCGGCCGTGTTGGGGCGCCTGGCCGAGCGGGTCGGTCCGGTGGTGGCGATGCGTCTGGCCGTCGGTCTGGCCCTCACCGTGTCGCTCCTGCTGGCCACGCTCACCCGCTCGACGGCGACGTTGGGTGGGCTGTTGCTCGTCGGCGGCTTGTCGAACGCCTTCGCCCAGCCGTCGGCCAACCTGCTGCTGGTGGAACGGGTGCGGCCGGAACGCCACGGCTTCGCCTTCGCCCTGAAACAGGCCGGGATGCCGGTGGCGAGCCTGGTCGGCGGCCTACTGGTCCCGACGATCGCCCTGACGGTGGGGTGGCGGTGGACGTACGTGGTCGCCGCCGGTATCGCCGCTGCCGCCCTCCTCATCCTGGGGCGCTCCCCGGCGGTGACTCCGCTCAGGCGGTCCGGGCCGGGCGAGGAGGGCCACGATCGCCCCGATGTGGGCGTCGAGGCTGCCGACGGCCCCGTCGACGACGGTCCGAGGAAGCCGGATCTGCCCCTGTCCCTGCTCCTGCTCTACGCCCTCGTCGGGCTCCTCGCCGCCAGCACGGCGGGGGCGCTGATGACGTTCCTGGTGGCGTCGGCTGAAGCGGTGGGCCTGGCCGAGGGGCCCGCCGGACTCGTTCTGGCCGGTGGCTCCGCCGTCGGCGTCGTCTCCCGGCTGATCCACGGGCGCCTGGCCGACGGCCCCCGGTTGTTGCCGATCCGGCGGGTGGCGCTCCTGCTGGCGATCGGGGCCGTGGGGGTGGCCGGTTTCGCCATCCACCAGCCCTGGGCCTACGTGAGCTTCGTCTTCCTCGCCTTCGGTGCCGGCTGGTCGTGGCCCGGCCTGTTCCAGCTGTCGGTCGTGCGCAACAACCCGTCGGCCCCGGCGGCGGCCACCGGCATCAGTCAAACCGGCATCTACGTCGGCGCCGCGCTCGGCCCGGTGGTCGGTGGCGTCATCGCCGACGCCTACGGCTTTCGGGCGCTGTGGCTGGTGGGGGCCGGTGCGCTCCTCACGGCGTCGGCCCTGGCCACGGTGCTGCGGGTCCGCCTCCGGGCCCACCGTGTGGCCGCGGCGGCCGCGACGCCGACCTGAGCACTGCAGGTCGCGGGGTTCGGGCCTCGTCGCCGGGCGGTGGGCGGGTCGGCCGGGGGCGTTGGGGAACGCGAAACGGGGAGCCAGCCCCAGGCTCCCCGTTTCGATCAGTTCACTCGATGTCGAGCAGCGGCCCGGGGGCCGCTGCCGCCTACACCTCTAGGCGGCGTCGAAGTCGCTCATCACGTCGCCGGCCTGGTCGCGCACGGCGCTGACGGCCCGCTTGACCAGACGACGGGCGGCCTCGGCGGTCACGCCGAGCTCCTCGCCGACCTCGCGGTAGCTGCGCTTGCGGCCGTCGTTGAGGCCGAAGCGCTGCTCGACGGCGTACTTGGCCCGGGGGTCGAGCACGTCGAGGAGGCCGGTGACCATGGTCTCCTCGGCCTTGGCCATGACCTCGTACTCCGGGCCGGGGGTGGCGTCGGGGAGGAGGTCGACCAGCTCGTTGGAGTCATCGTCGCCGATGGTGCGGTCGAGGGAGGTGGGGGTGGTCAGCCGGTGGAGGCGAGCGTGCTCGTCGTCGAGCTCGTCGCCGTCACCCGACACCTGCCGGAGGGCGGCGCGGAGGCTGGCGGAACGGTCGCCGGGGAGGCGGACCAGGCTGGCCTTCTGGTCGAGGGCTCGGCCGATGGCCTGGCGGATCCAGAAGGTGGCGTAGGTGGAGAACTTGAAGCCCTTGCGCCAGTCGAACTTGTCGACGGCGTGCTCGAGGCCGAGGTTCCCCTCTTGGATGAGGTCGAGAAGCTCCATCGAAGGAGGGAGCGGGTAGCGGCGGGCAACGGAGACCACGAGGCGAAGGTTGGCTCGGATGAACCGGTCCTTGGCCTGGGCGGCCTTGCGGACGGCCCGCTTGTTGGCGGCGGTGTTCTCGCCGGCGTCGATGGCCTCCTGGGCCTCTCGGCCCTTCTCGATGATCTGCGAGAGCTCGCGCTCCTCATCCGCGGTGAGGAGCGGCACGAGGCCGATTTCGTTCAGGTACTGTCCTACGGAGTCACTCATGGGCGTGCTTCTTTACGTGGGCTGCTTGCGGGGGGATGGACAAGGAAGTTTTCCCTATCGCTGGGGACTTGGTAGGCTCGGGTTATCCGGCGGGTAAGTCGGTTTGCGTCCGAGTCGGTGAAGCCCGACTCACGAAACCGTGTAGGTGTTCCCGGGGCGTGCGAGAGCGCTACAGGTCCAAACACCTGTTTTAGTATGAATGATTCCCGATGTGTAGTGACTTCTGTCACTTTTGCCGGGATTTCCTCAATTCCGTTGATACTCGGGCCGATAATCGGCAACTTGCGCCGTTCTCGGAACGTCATCAGCCGGATGGGAAATCCGAAGCAACCTCTCCCGGTAGGAACCGGTACAGAATCTGACTGTAGAGGTGGACGGCGATGACCGCACGCATCGGTTTGCTCGGCGGCACCTTCGATCCGCTCCACGTCGCCCACCTCGTGGTGGCCGACCAGGTACTCGACCAACTCGGCCTCGACGAGGTCCGCCTCGTGGTCAATCACCGACCCTGGCAGAAGGAGGGTGATCGCGAGATCACGTCGTCGGCGCGCCGGTTGGAGATGGTGGCGGCCGCCCTCGCCCCCATCGAGGGGCTGGCGGCCTCCGATGTGGAGATTTGCCTTGGGGGCCTCAGCTACACCGTCGAGACCCTCGCCGCCCTCGAGAAGGACGAGCCCGACACCGAGTGGCTGGTGATCGTCGGGGCCGATGCCGCCGCCGGCCTCGACACGTGGCACCAGGCCGACAGACTGCGCCTGGAGAGGGAGTTCGTGGTGGTGAACCGCCCCGGCGAACCTGACGTCGACCCGCCAGGCTGGCGGACCCGCCGGGTCGAGATCCCGTCACTGGACGTGTCGAGCACCGAGATCCGGGCCCTGGTGGCCGCCGGTCGATCGGTCCGTCACCTGGTCCCGGAGTCCGTGATACACCGCATGGACGAGTGGGGGCTCTATCGTCGGAGTTCTTGAGTTGGCCCGCCGCCCTGCTCACGAAACGCCGCCGCCGTCTTGCCGTGTTCGCTCTCGCCGAGCTGACCCTGGCCATGGCCGTCCCGTTTCTGGCCATCGCCGGCTATCACGCGCTCCTGGACTCGCGGGCCGGGCGCTTCGTCGAGGAACCCCAGGAGGGTGATCCCGGCTGGCGGGCCATCGTCGACCCCAGCCCGGTGTCGGCCGTGGTCGAGGTGGGGGAGCAGGGCACGACCGGCCTGGTGCTCCTCGCCGGCCATCCCGACGAGGGCGCACCCGGCACGGCGATCCTCGTGCCCGGGACCTTGGAGGTCGATGGGGTGTCGCTGGCCTCCCTCGAACCCAACGACGCGGTGAGTGCGCTAAGCAGCGCCCTCCGGCTGCGGGTGAAGGGGATCGAGGTCATGACGGCCGAGCGATGGTCCGAGACGCTCGGGACCAAGACCTACCTGCTGCCCAACCCCGATCCCGTGGTCGACGACGCCGGTCAGCCGCTCCTCGCCGTCGGCGACATCGAGGTGGGCGGCGACAACGCCGCCGTATTCCTGGGGCGACCGGCTCCCGGTCTCGATCCCATCACGGTGATGTACCGACGGGAACTGTTGTGGTCGGCCCTGCTGGCCGACCCGCCGACCGCAGCCGACGCCGATCCGGACGGCGGGGCGGTCGGTTTGGGCGGGGTCGACACCCCGCTGGTGGCGGCCCTCGACCAGGTGGCCGGGGCCTCGGCCCGGGTGGTCGACCTGCCCCTCACCGATCTGGGGCCGGACCCGGCGATCGACGCCGAGGCGGCCGAGGCGCTGATCCGGGAGGTGGTGCCCGTGCCGGCCGGTTCCAATCCGGGCGATCGGCTGCAGGTGCGGGTGATCGACCGGACGGGCCAGGCAGATCTGCCGGCGGTGGCCGCCGAGGTGGCCTCGACCGGCTCCGAGGTGGTGGAGATCGGCAACGCCAGCGAGTTCAGCGGTGGCGAGACCCATCTCGTGGTGCCCTTCGGGCTGGACGACCCCGGCATCAACGAGCTTGCGTTGCTTACGGGGGCGACTACTGTTCTCGATGAAGAAGCCGACGCCGACGCCGTGGTCACCCTCGTCATCGGATCGGACTTCGTGGCCAACAGGTAGGCGGTCGCCGGGCCGTCGGGTTTCGAGGAGTTCGCCCTGAACGACGAAGAGCTGCTGAGCTGGGTACGGCTGGCCGTCGACGCCGCCGACGACAAGCTGGGTCAGGACACCGAAGCGTTCTACGTCGGCGAGATCATGGGGATCACCGATTGGTTCGTCGTCACCGCCGGCAACAACCCTCGCCAGGTCCGAGCCATCGTGGAAGAGGTGGAGGAGCAGCTCACCCGGGCCGGTGGACCCAAGCCGATCCGCATCGAGGGCAAGGACAGCCTCGAGTGGGTGCTCATGGACTACGGCATCTTCGTCGTCCACGTGTTCGGAGCCGAGTCCCGGGCGTTCTACGACCTGGAGCGGCTGTGGAAGGACGTGCCGCGTCTGTCCGACGTGGCCTGACCCTCGACCGGGGACGGTCGGTGTTCCGGCCGCCCGCCCGAGCCGGGGCAACACTCGCCGATCGGGAAACGGGGACTGCAGCGGGAGCGGCCAGGGTGGCAAACGAGATCGATCTCGGCCTCGGTGGGCGGCTCGGGGGTGACGATTGCGGGGATCAGCCGATGATGCGGACGGCAACGAGATAGACGGCGAGCACGCACGACGAACCTATAGCCAGTCGCATCGACTGGGCACGGGCGTCGAGCCACCAGTCTCGGGCTCGGGCCTTGGCGCTGCCGGTGCCCCAAAGGGAGGCGTAGTAGGTCCGCTTCGACTGCAGATCGGACGGCGGCTCGGTTCGGCGGGGGGTGATGAGGGTCATGGTCACCTCGGTGAGGGAGACCGCCCGGCCGTGTCGCCCAGGCTAGGTGGATGAGCAAGACCCCCCAACCTGCCACCCTCGTCGGATGTTGGGGGAAAGGCGTGTGGGGATCCCGAACGCCTTGGTAAGCTCGTGGTTCCCACTCGGGGCTATAGCTCAGTTGGTAGAGCGCTTCCATGGCATGGAAGAGGTCAGGAGTTCAATTCTCCTTAGCTCCACGCAAGAAACCCCAGGTCAGAAGCAGGTACTCGTGGCTCGGGTAGGCGGCCCACGAGCCCGAAGTGAGCAAGCCGGTGAGCTACACTTACCTCCGTCCCACACGCGGTTCGCTGGAACAGGCGTCGATTCGTGATTCTGGATGAGCCGGCGGGGATTTTCATCTGCTACCGCAGGCGAGACGCGATCGGCTCAACAGGACGTCTGTGTGATCGACTGGTCCAACAGTTCGGTGCGGACGACGTCTTCTTGGATGTCGAGAGCGTGCAGCCTGGCGATGACTTCCGTGAGGTCATCAGTGATGCTGTCACCAGTTCGTGCGCAATGGTCGTTGTGATTGGACCAGACTGGCTGCGCCCGCCGCCAGAGCCGACGCCCCTTCATTCGGCTTCAAACTTCGTTCGACTAGAGATTGAAAGTGCGTTCGCCGCAGGCCTCCGGGTGATTCCAGTATTGGTCGATGGTGCAGCAATGCCCAACGTCGACCGGTTGCCTTCGGCAGTCCAGAAGCTCGCATTCCTGCACGCCGTAACCTTGAGGCACGAGAGCTGGGGTCATGACTCTGGAATTCTTGTCGATGCACTAGAGCGACTGCGAGAACGAGCGGCGAAGCGCCCTGCCACTTCAGAGTCCCTCTCTCTCGGTCGAGCGGGTGGCCCTGGCCGAGCAGGCACGACGGATCAATCAGTCCAGCGTGCGAGGTCTGATGATGGTGGCCAAGCCTCCGAAGCTGCAGACAGTTACCTTGCCTTCGACAGGTACAACGAACTATTGCTCTCGTATGTCGACAAACACTACGTCGGTACAACGCGTCAGTGGATCGAGCAGCTGGGGGGAGACGATCCTGGTGTAGCCACAGAAGAGACCGATCGACCTCGGCGCCGCTTTCCTTGGGTGTCGATTCTGATCGGTGTCGTTCTTCTGACAACTATCGTAGTCCTGGTCACTACCGTTTTACGATGACGACAAGCGGCACTGGCCTCATCGTATGTCCTTTCGACGGCGAGATTCATCGCGTAGCAGAGCTTGAGTCCGTCTCGGATCAAACAGTAGTGGCCGAGTTTGATAGACGATCTCAGCTCGGCTTGAGGAGCGGGGAGTTCGAGGAAGTACGGTCCATCTCGGAGCCGCCGACCGGCGCGCCTGAATCGCGGCCCGATCTATCCTGGATTGGCTCGTTCCAGAAGCAGGAAGGACTTCTGGACGCAATTAGCCGGGAGGTGTGGTTTAGGCTTCCCTGCGCAATCGAGAATCACTTCCTGCCGGAACGCTACGTCACAGCGGCACTTGGTGGGAAAGCATCGATAGTTGCGCTTGCTGGCTTGCCAGGGTCGGGCAAGACCCACTTGTTGACAGCTATTGCGCGCAGCCTGGGAACGAATTCTCTTGCCAGAGGAGGACTCCCGATTGAGCACGACACTTTCAGGCCCAATCGGCACTGGCAGATGTTTAATCGTGAGTATGTCACTCCATTGTTTGAGGAAGGCAAGGCTCGCCCTCTCACTGCGCACGATGCACTGCCCTACACCTCTCTCTTGGTTGAAGTGCGTGAAGTCGGCGATGCCGAAGGAGGCGAATGGTTGGCAGTCGTCGACTGTGCGGGCGAGGCATCGCTTCCCCAAAACCTCCCACACAGGGGGCGATATCTCGCTTCCGCCGACACGGTCGTGATCTGCCTGGATGGCGACCTAGTTCTTGCGAGCCTCGAAGGGCATGCCGGTGGCCAGCTAGCGATCAACGAGGAACCTGCCTTGACCGGGGCCGGGCTGATGACCTTCGAATATGCTTCCTCCCTTGCTCAGTATCTGAGCGCTGACGTAGTTAGAAGGCATCGCCGATCTCTTGGCCAATCACCCTTTCCAAACGTCGCTGTGGTTGTCACGAAGGGGGACCTCATTCTTCGGAAGTTCCGGGATCATGGGTTGTCTATCGCTGATCGCTTCGAAGTACTTGCCAATCTCTCTCCCAGGGAAGAGCTAGACATGGGATTCGTTTGGGAAAGGCATCGTCAGGTAGTGGCCCTGCTTGTTGCTGCTGGTCTTGAGCCTGTCGTTTCCGAGATTGCGCGCCTCTTGCCACACCCTATTTACGCGTTTTTGAGCGCAACTGGATCGGCTGCTGCTATTTCGGAGGACGGCGATTTCGTGTTCGAGCGAGTTGAACCTCAGAACGTCGATTTCGTCGTCGTCAACCACTTGGTGAGTCAAGGATACCTGCGCGCTCAGGTCCAAGGTAGCTTCGGACCTAGATGATCATCGCGCCGTGTGATCTATTCCCGCACGGCAGAGCCGTGTCGGGGTAGCGGTGGTTCTGTGCTACGGGCCACTGCAGCGTCGACCATATGACGACAAGTTGAGCCAATCCAAACGCAGAGCGCGTGACTTCTGAGCTATGGTCGTTTCACTAGGCTGGCAAGATTCACGAGCTCTGGAGCGCCACATATTCGCCCTAGAAGACTAGCGTAGGCCGAGAGGCTATCGCCAACTTCTGCGAGCGCCGAACGCAACTCATCGTGGCGGTCCCAAGCCCTTTCCCATTCGTATGATGACAGTCCGTCCGGGCGTTTTGCTTCATGATCGGAAAGCAACGGATGCCATGTGGCCAGAAGAGGTCGTAGAGCACCGTTCAGGACGGCAACGGCAAGGTGCCCAAACGATACCGAACCGCCCTCGGTTGGGTGGGCGACTCCCGGGCCGTGACGCCGAAGGATGTCTCGCGTCGTTTCGAATAGTGAGTGGAGAGAAGATAGAGCTTCGCGCATTAGCCCCTGGTCGGACCCAAGCTCGACCACTCCGACACGGGTTACGAGCTCGACGTACATCTCCCAGGCAGCATCACGCTCAGCATTGTCGGGGAGCCAGTCTCCTGAGAGTTCTCCGACGCCGAATGGCAGACCAACCTTTGCCGAAACTCGTGAAACAGTCACGGTGATGATCTTAGGCGACTGGACGGCTTGGCTTCGTTGCGAAGCCGCGTCGGCGAACTGCTTGGAGGTCTCTGATGGGCAGACCCCCTGCCCATTGGCCTCGCCCACAGGAGCTCAGCCCGATCGCTCGAGGGTAGCCAGGAAGTGCTGAATCTGGCGCTCGGTCACCAGCCGCCGGCCTGCGACCTTGATGCTGGGAAGTTCTCCAGTCCCAATCAGACGGTATGTGAGGGTGCGCCCGATGCCGAGTCGCTCTGCCGTTTCGGTCACGCTGTAAGTAAGTCGGTTGTTCATAGGTCTACGGGAGGGGTCGGGACTGGCCGTTGGGCCAGTCGAGGTCTTGGGGTTGGGTGATGGCTCGTGCGAGCTCGACGGCGAGGGCTGGTGCGTCGTTGGTGAGGAAGGTGAACCCGGCTGTGGTGCCTTTGAGGGTGGGGAGCTTGTAGCGCTTGTTCGTGTAGCGCTTGCGGTTGCCGTCGAGTCGGGTGCCGTTGCGGCTGGACCGTGAGCGGTGGGTGCGTTTCTGGGAGGCGAGGTAGCTACGTAGGAGGCGTTCGAGGCGCATCATGTCGCCGTGGCTGATCTGGACGTCGGCGTGCATGCGTTGGAGTCCGACGTAGCCCCAGTAGCGGCCGACGGAGCCGTTGGGGTTGACCCAG
>JBCCRO010000070.1:0-15448 GCA_039201605.1 Actinomycetota bacterium | reverse complement strand
GCGGCGGCCAACCGCTCGGCCGCCTCGGTCGACATCGAGAACCACAGCGCCGGATCGACGGTCTCGAACTCGATCAGGGAGACCTCGTAACCGATGACGACGTCGATCCGGGCGTAGAGCAGGGGCTGGGGCCCGGCGGCAAGGAGCGCTTCGACGTCGTGCCGGGGGAGCCGATCCACGGCGACGGGTGAGGCCAGGGCGCCGAAGGAGCTGTTGGTCCGGTACTCGCCGCCCTGGGGCTGCTTGCGGACGGCATGGGTCACCTCGCCGTCGATGACGGTGATGCTGGTCTCGCCGTGCGTCCTGATCGCCGGCACGAACTCCTGCAGCAGCCAGGGTGTCCACGCCGAGCCCAGACCCGACCGGTCGAGCTCCTCCGCCCGGCTCGGGTCGACGAGTTCGACGCCGTCGCCGCTCCCTCCGGTGGCGGGCTTCAGCACGGCCTCGTCCCACCCGTGACGCCGCATCGTCTCGGCGAGCTCGCCCGCCCTCACCTCGACGGTGACCGGGACCCGCACCGATCCGGCCGACAGGCCGATGACATAGCGTTTGTCGAGACACCATCGGGCGGTGGAGGGAGGGTTCCACAGCGGCGGACCCTCGATCTCGATTCGGTCGAGCCAGGCGAGGTACCGGTGGTAGGTCGCCTCGTCACCCCAGACGTCCCAGGCCGAGCGGAGCAGGAGCAGGTCGACCTCGTCCACGGCTCGCTGGGCGCCGTTCCAGGGCACGGCGATGGCATCGTGGCCCCGGTGTTCCAGCGCCTTCACCAACACCTGATCGTCGGTGGTCACCTCGGGGTAGGCCATGCACGTGACCAGGCCGATCGTCGCCATCGGCAGCCAACCTACCGTCGTCGGCGACCTTCCGGGCTCACCTCGGCGGCCGGGGCGGGTGGCCCGGTCATCGCAGGGCGCCCGGCGAATCTCGGCGAGCCGGGGCCACGCGGTGGCGTAGGCTCGATCCATGGGTGAGCGTCGGTCGGTGGAGATCGCCGTGGTCGATCTCGCCGGGACGACGGTGCGCGATCCCGGTATCGTCGAAACCGCCGTCCGACACGTCTCGGGTACCGCCTTCGACGAGTCGGTGTTCCACCGTCATCGGGGCGGCTCGAAGCTCGACATGCTCGAGGCCCTGGTCGGAGCCGATGCCGCACCGGCGGCGCTCGCCGAGTTCGACGACCGGGTGCTGGCCGCCGTCGAATCGGGGGCCGTCGAGGCGCTGCCCGGAGCCGACGACGCCTTGGCCGCCATCACCGGCGCCGGCCTCAAGGTGTGCCTCTCCACCGGCTTCTCGTCCGCCGTGCGACAGGCGCTGGTGGCGCATCTCGGCTGGGACGACCGGGTGGATCTCAGCCTTTCGCCGGGCCCCGGGTGTCGAGGGCGGCCCCACCCCGATCTCATCCTCACCGCCGCCCTTCGGCTTGAGGCGACGGCCATGGCCTCGGTGGCCGTCGTCGGTGACACCGCCAACGATGTCAGCGCCGGGCGACGGGCCGGGGCCGGAATCGTCGTCGGCGTCCTGACCGGGGCCAACGATCGCGCCACGCTGACGGAAGCCGGCCCGGACCACGTGCTGGAGCACATCGGCCGGTTCGCCGACCTCATCACCGAGCGGCCCGGCTCGACACCTCCGGCATCGGCCTGATCGCTGCTCCCGGAACCGACCGAGAGCCCGGTGGCCGCTCAGGGGCGGTCGGCGATGGCGTCGATCAGGCCGAGGGCGAGGGCCTCGTCGGCGGTGCGGACCCGGCCCGACTCGCACTCCGCCGCCAGGACGTCGGCGTCCTGGCCGGTGGCGGCGGCCAACGCCGACAGATAGTCGGCTCGTCGGCGCGACAGATCGTCGGCCCGCCGAGCGATCTCGTCCGCCGTGCCGCTGATCGACTGCTCGGTGTCGACGCGCAGGGTGAAGCGGGCGTGCGGGGCGGCTCGTCGCTCGCCGGTACCGGCGGCGACCAGCCCGACCGCGGTGCCCGACACCGATCCGATCGCAGTCACGTTCACCGGGGCCCGCATCAGCCGGAGGACGTCGAGGATCGGCAGGATGTCCGACAGGGGCCCTCCGACGCTGCTGACGATGAGCTCCACATCCCGGCCCGACACGCCGTCGAAGGTCATCAGCTGGGCGGCGAGGGCGTTCACCGCCTGACCGTCGAGCGCCCCGCTCACCATCAGCCGACGCTGCGCCGCCAGCGTGTCGCCCGCAACATCGACACCGAGGTCGACGGTGGGCACCACCACCGGCTGTTGCGGTGGGAACGGGGCCCGACCGGGCGGTAGGGGGAAGGGGAGGGGTACCTCCGGAAACGGCGACGGACCTGTCATCAACTCATCCTTCCTCACGGTCGCGCACGGCGAACCCGATCTCGGCGTCGAGGGCCTCGGCGTAGCGGGCCAGCGTGGACAGCCGCAGATCGGTCTGGCCCGACTCCAGGCGGGCGAGCGCCGACTGCGACGTGCCCATCCGGGCCGCCACCGCGGTCTGCGACAGGCCACGGCTGCGGCGCAGCTCGCTCAACCGGCCGATCAGCGCCTCGGTGCCGTCGGCCATCTCGGAGAAACCGGGAAAGACCGATTCCTGCGACGGGGGTTGCTCGCCTGCCATAGCGTCGATGGTATCTCAGATTTGATATATCCAGCGACCGGGTGTCGCTTCCGGTCGAGACCCTCCACATCGGGCCGCCGGCGCCGACAGGACACGTCCTATGGACCCGGTCCAGATCCTGCAGTCGCTCCGCTCCGCCGTCGTCGTCGTGGCCACCGATGGCACCGTGCTCGACGCCTATGGCTCGATCACCGGTCCACTGGGTCGGACGAGGGAGGAGGTCATCGGTACCAACATGCTGGAGCACATCGCCCCCGAGGCCATCCCCGAGATGCTGGAGATCATGGACGGGAGCGCGGGCCGGCAGGTCCGCCACCATCCGCTGCCCTTCACCGTGCCGCTCCTGCACCGGGAGGGCCACACGCTGCCGGCCGACGCGCTGGCGACCGGTATCGACCAGGCCTGGGTGGTGCAGCTCACCCCTCGCACCCTCAACCCCAATGCCCTCGATCTCATCGACCTGGTGCTCGACGGGGTGGAGCTCCCGGCGATCGCCGCCGCCATCGTCGAGCGCCACCTGTCGCTGGCCCACACCGTCGACGGTCGGCACTCGTGTCATGTCGTGCTCGACGTCGGCACCCCGGGGGCGCACATCCGCAGTGGTGGCGACGGCGCCGACCGTATCGACGAGGCCATCCTCGCCATCGCCCGCACCGCCGACTCGCCGTTGCTCGCCTCCTTCGACGGCGGGGACGGCCTGATGGGCCCGGTCGACGGCTTGCCGCCGTCGGTGGCCGCCGTGGCCGAGGCATGCGGCTATCAGGCCACGGTGGTGGCGGTGGTCGGCGACCCGGATTCGAGCCGGTGGGTCCTCATCTGGCTCTACGGCGACGTGGCCGTCGGGCACATGGGTCGAGGCTCGTCCGTGTCGCGGCACTCGCTCCTGCGCGTGGTGCGGGCGGCGCTCTCGCGCAAGCGGTTCGAGGAGCTGATGGTGACCGCCGCTCGCACCGACCCCCTGACCCGGCTGGTCAACCGCCGGGGCTTCGAGGAGGCGCTGTCGACCGTCGCCGCCGAGGACGAAGCCGCCGTGCTCTACATGGACCTCGACCGGTTCAAATCGATCAACGACAAGTACGGCCACCCCGTCGGCGACGCCGTGCTCGTCGAGGTGGCCCGACGGATCGAGCGGTCGTGCCGCCCGGGCGACGTCGTCGCTCGACTCGGTGGCGACGAGTTCGCGGTGTTGGTCACCGGTCCCGGTGCGGTGTCGACCGGCCACGTGGTGGCCAGGATCGAACAGGCGGTCGGACGGATGCTGGAGGGCCAGATCGGCCCACCGTCGGTCGGGGTGACCATCGGCGTCGCCACCACGGTCGAGACCCCCGTCGAGCAGCTGGTGGCCACCGCCGACGAGCGGCTGCTCGAGCGGAAGCGGGCCCGACCCGCCGACGCTCGCAGCGCCCGCTGAGGCTAGGGAGTAGCTCGTCGGCTCAGCCGTCACTCACCACGACGACCGACTCCATCCCGGACGCTCGATGCCCCGGCACGTCACAGAAGAACACGTAGGTGCCGTCGTCGAGCGCGATGGTGCCGACGTCCTCCACCTCGGCGGTGTTGACGAAGAGGCGGAAGTCGAGGTCCTTGCCGTCGGGGTCCTCGATGACGAGGGAGTGGGGGAGGACGCCCTCCTGGACGAGCTCGATCGTCAGGTCCCCGGCGGCGACGCGGTACTCGTCGGCGTCGAAACGTATGTCCTCGGCGCCGACGACGAGTGGGGGCCCCGAGGCCCCGCCGCCGGCATCGTCGCCGCACCCGGCCAGGGCGCCGAGCGCGATGAGGGAGACGCCGAATGCGGCGAGTCGGAAGGGAGTGCGAGTCATGGGTGTTCTCCGCCCGGTGGTCAGTTGTCAGCCAGGGCCAGGTACGCCTCCCATCGTGCCTGGCGGTCCTCGACGGTAGCGGGTGTACCGCCCTTGCCGATAGAGGCGATGTCCTCGATCACCCAAAACATCGAGAACGGGTCGGAGTTGACCCAGATCTCGCCCAGGGCCTCGACCCACCGGTCGTCCTCGACCGCCTCCAACGATGCGAACAGGGGGAGCGACTCCAACTCGTCGATCGAGTAGAACCGGGCGTCGCCGCCGAGGGCGATCAGGAGATCGCCGTCGTGGTCGCCGAGGGTTTCGGGCGACATCGGCACGATGGCCCCGGCCACCGACGGCTGCTGCTGGGAGTCGGGACGGGCGTACCCGACCTCGTCGAGAATCCCGGCGGTCGAGGTGTCGGCGCCGATGGTGAAGGTGCCGAAGCTCGGTCCGGTGGCGACCACGCTGAGCACCGTCGAGCCGTCGGCGGCGTCGGCGGCCTCGGCGATCCTCGCCTCCATCCCGGCCTCGATGGCCGCCGTTCGTACGGTGTCGCCGGTCGCCTCGCCGATGGCGGCCAACACGTCCCGCCACGGGGCGACGAAGGGCAGGACCACGGTGGGGGCCACCTCGGAGAACGATTGCACGGCGACCTCGTCCTCCACGTCCATGAGCACGATCAGGTCCGGGTCGGCTTCGGCCAGCAGCTCCAGGTTCCACTCCCCGAATACGGCTTCGGTGGTCGGCACCCCGGCGTCGGCCAGGATGGCCTGGGGGACCCGGGCGGCGTAGGGGGCGAAGGCGCCGATCGGCTCGATGCCCATGCTGAGCAGGATGGCACCGGCGTACTCGTCGAGGGCGAAGACCCGGGTGGGGGAGATCGGCACCTCGACCGGTCCGTACAGGGTCTGCGCCACCCTGGTGTCGCCGTCGGCCGCCTGCTCCTCGGGTGTCTCGCCGTCCTCGGTTGCACTTCCGGCCTCGGCGGCGTCGCCGTCGGTCGAGGCCGCTCCGCCGTCATCGGAGGCGGGTTCGGAGGCGGAGGTCGCGTCGTCGCCACCGCAGGCGGCGGCCACCAGGAGCAGGGTCACGAGGAGGGCCACGACCCGGCGCAGGGTGCGTGGTCGAACCGGAACGGCGGCCGGGCGAGCGGGTGAGGTCGTTGTGCAAGCAGGCATGCGGCGCAAAGTATTTGCACCCGGTGCAAAAAGTCAAGGGGTGTCGGTCACAGCGCCTTGCGGTCGGCGCGCCGTCGATGCATCGCCCTGCCCGGAGGGGACGGGTCGGCGGGCGCGACGCACCGAGGGCGGCGGCGGCATCGGCGGCGGGCTGCGGTTTCGGGCCGGGGCGTTTGGCCCGAGCTTCAGTCGAGGTCGATGTCGATGGCGCCGAGGGCGACCGCCGCCAGCTCGCCGACATCGGCCTCGCCGCCGCTGCGGGCCCACTCCTCGACGACGAATCGGCGGAGCGCTTCGAGCGCCGTCGCCGCCGCCCGGATCCCGGTGTCGTCGGGGGCGCGGCCGGTCCGCTCCGCCAGCCAGACAGCCAGAATCGCCTGCATCTCGGCCTCCCACGTGGCGGCGTAGGAACGTACCAGGTCCGATCCCCGCATCACCTGGAAGCGCAGCAGCTCGATCTCGCCGAAGTAGGTGCCCTCGGCATGCTCGACGACGGCGGCCAGGAGGGCCTGGCGATGGTCGGTCTCGGGGCGTGCGGTGAGGAGATCGCCGAAGCGGCGGAGCTCGTGGAACGAGTCGCCCCACAGCACGTCGACTTTGGACGGGTAGTGGTGGAAGAACGTGCGGCGCGACACGCCGGCCTCGGCGGCGATCGCCTCCACGGTGGTCGCCTCGTAGCCGTTGCGGGTGAACAGTTCGAGCGCGACCCGCTCGAGGTGGGCGGCGGTGGTGCGACCACGGGCGTTTGAGCGCCGCCGCGCTCGGCCCTCGGTGTCGGTGGTCATCTCCGTACCGTACTCGCCCTTGACCGGCGGCCGATATTTATTACACTGAGTGCAATAACCTTCATCAAGGGCTGGGACGAAAGGGGAGAACCCATGACGGCATCGACGATCGCCCGGCCGTTCCCGAGCGGCTCTCGTCTGGACCACATCGCCTGGGCCGTGCCCGACACCCGGGTCGGCGTGGCCGACATGGTCGATCGCACCGGGGCGCAGATCAAGCTGTACGACGAGCCCGAGGCGGGCCAGTTCTACCACAGCGCCGCCCTGCGATTCGCCGACGGCCAGTTCCTCGAGATCCTGGGCCCGGCCCCCGGCGTCACCGGGCATCCCCTGACCGAGTATCTGCGAGCCCTGCCCGAAGGTCGGCTGCTGTTCTGGTACATCCGCGTCGACGACTGGAACCGTCTCGAACAGGCTGCCACCAGCCTCGATCGGCCGCTCAGCTGGGTCGAGTCGGTGGACGACCCCCGGTACCACGCCTATCGGCGGGCCGGCATCGGCAACGACTTCGATCCGGCGGTGCCCAACGCCATTCGATGGGACCGGCGGCATGTGGCCTCCGACGAGGACGGCGTCTGCCGACTCGCCGGTTTCGAGGTGGGTCACCCCGACACCGGTCGCCTCCAGCGGATCCACGACGAGTTGGGGACCGAGCTCGTGGTGGCGGCGGCCGACGTGCCGACGCTGGCGCTCGAGTTCGACGCCCCGAACGGTCGCATCCGGCTGGAGGGGATCGGCAACCCGATGGCGGGAACCGATGGCTGAGCATCGGCCTCCTGCCCACCGGGAGCGCCACGGCTTCGGGCTCGCCCTCGATGGTTCGAGCGAGGAGGTCGGCCGTTGGCTGACGACGCACATGGCCCGAGGTCGGTGGCCCCTCGACACCGTGATCCCGCTCCACCACGCTCGCCAGGATGCGGAGGGCGGCGGTTGGACCACCTACGTCATCGCCCTCGTGGCCGATGATGCCTGCGCGGCCGACGTGACGACCGAGCTCGTCGCCGCCATCGGGGAGGGCGGCGGCGCCTTTCGCCGTGTCGATCTGCTCCGTCTCCAGCCCGGCCTCGACCTGTTCTACCCGCGGCGCGGTGGCGCCGACCGGCAGCGGGGCATGCTCCAGTTCGTGGAGTACGTGGCCTCCGATCCGGCGGCCCGGGCTCGGTACTACGAGACCCAGTACCGCTTCTCGGGCCCGGCGATGCAGCGGCTGCACGAGCGCGATCGCAACGGTCGCTTCATCGGTTTCGAAGTGCTGGAGACCCCGCACCGGACTGCGGGGATGCCGCCGTGGGATGTCGTGCACGTCAGCGGGTTCCGGCCGTTGCAGGCGCTCAAGGGCTTCCCCCGCTTTCGGCAGGCCTTCCAGAAGGCGGCCGAGGCCATCGGCGAGCCGTCGGGCCGGGCGATCATCAAGGGCTGGGACGAGATCAGGACAAAGCGGATGGTGCGCGCCCGCCAGCTCTGGTCACACACCGTCGTCGCCGACGATCACCGAGCCGCCTCCTCCGGCTAGCGGTGCGGCGTCAATCCTCGACCCGCACCGTCTCGACGTCATCGCCGTCGAAGGACCAGTGGTCGACGATGCGGGTCGCCTCCTCCAGCGGGTGGGGGTAGCTCCAGGCCGCGTCCTCGGTGTCGGAGACCTGGTGGTGCCAGTAAACGGTGTCCCCCTTGTGGGGGCAGTGGGTGGTGGTGGTCGAGCGGGTGAACTCCTCGGTCCGCACGTCGGCCGCCGGCACGTAGATCCGGTTGGCGAAGCCGGTCTCCGACACGACGAAGGCACGCGTCGTGTCGGCCACCACCCGATCGCCGATCGTGACCTGGAAGCGGCGGCCGGTGGGGCGGGCGTCGACCCGGTGGAACGGATCCCGGATGTG
This sequence comes from Actinomycetota bacterium, assembly GCA_039201605.1. Lineage (GTDB taxonomy): Bacteria > Actinomycetota > Acidimicrobiia > Acidimicrobiales > SZUA-35 > CADEDH01. The sequence continues at coordinate 7,193 of JBCCRO010000070.1, read as the reverse complement.
GCCGAAGATCTCGTCGTCCTCGTCGAACCAGTGGTCCATGCGGCCCCACTCGACCGCCACGTGGCCGACGAGCCAGGCGGCGGACTCGATCGGTGTCTCGTAGCTCCAGGCCGCGTTCTCGGCCACCTCGTCGCCGACGGTGATCGTCCAATAGGTGGCGTCGCCCTTGAACGGACAGTGGGTGCTCTTCTCGGTCGAGGTGAACCGCTCCATGGCGATGTCCTCGGTCGGTACGTAGAGCACCGGGAAGATGTTGCTCTCGTTCAGCAGCATGGCCCGCTCCGAATCGAGGATGGTCTCCCCGTTGAACACCGCCCGAATGCGTCGGGGGAAGGTCGAGAACAGCAGCTTGTGCTGGGGGCCGTCGATGGCGTAGTTGGCGGTGCTGGGTGCACCGGCGGCCAGAGGGCCGGTACCGAGGGTGAGGGTCATGGTTCGCTCCGGGGTCGGGTGGGCGGCGGTCAGTTGGCGATGAGAGACGTGAGGTAGAGGGCTGCGGCCACGATCACCAGGATCGAGGGCAGGGTCTCGAAGCGGTCGCGGGCCCGGATGTGGAAGCCGGCGGCGCCGATCATCATCAGTATGATCCCGACGCCGGCGGCGATGCCGAGCCACTGCAGGGAATCGACGGCGGCGCCGAGGAGAACGCCGGCTGCCGCCAGGACCTCGGCGATGCCGATCGGTATCCGTAGATGGTTGTAGCCGAGGCGCTCGGCCTGGGCGATCCCCACCTCGTTGCCGACGAGCTTCATGCCTCCGATGCCGCCCATGGCGAGGATGAGGAGGGCGGTGGTGATCCAGAGCAGTACTGACATGGGGTCTCCGTGCGTGGTCTGTGGCCGTTGGTGCGGGTGGGACCACGGCCGGTGGGCAAGGAGATCATCATGCCAGAAAATAATTGAATAACTCAATCATTTATTCGATGTACGATTTTCAGAGTCAACAGGTGGTGGCGGCTCCGGCTACCCTTGGCCCATGGCCAGTGACCGAACGCATGCGGCCGAGGCGGCCGCCCTCGCCGACACGTTGTTCACCTTGATGCCCCATGTGGTCGACCACGTGAACCGTCGCCTCGTCGAGTTCGACATGACCAACACCGACCTCTGGGCCCTCCGCAGCGTCGACGACCCGATGCCGATGAAGGACCTGGCCCACTGCATGGACATCGACCCGTCCTACGTCACACAGGTGGCGGACCGTCTCGAGGAGCGAGGACTCATCGAGCGGCAGCCCCATCCGACCGATCGCCGGGTGAAGAACCTGGTCCTGACCGACAAGGGGCGGACGTTCAAGGAGAACATCTCGTCCACACTGTGGAGCGGCCCCAACACCTTCTCCGGGCTCACCGGCGCCGAGCGTTCGCAGCTCATCGGACTGTTGACCAAGCTGGTCGCCGCCCACGGCGACGAGGCGACCGACACCTGAGCGGGGCCCGGTCCAGCGGGCCCGGCCCACCTGACCGACCCGATCGACCCCGTCCTAGGCGAGCGGCTCCCGGGACACGACGACCTCCCGGCCGACGCGCTCCTCCTCGTCGTCGACCAGCTCCGGCGGGAAACCGGGCGCGGTCACCGACAGCCCGGTCCGGTCCTCGAGCCGGCGGATCACGTTCGACGACCACTCTCGGGGCCCGTATCGCTCGGCGGCGTCGGAGAAGATCCCGATCAGCAGGGGGTTCAGCTCCAGGTCGACCCCGGCGCCCTCGGCGATGTCCTGGAACAGGCCGATGTCCTTGAGCACCAGGTCCATGGTGAAGCTGATGTCTCGGGAGCCGTTGAGGATCACCTGGCTCTCGGTCTCGTGGACGAAGGAGTTGCCGCTGGAGATCCTGATGGCCTCGAACGTCGTGTTGAGGTCCATCCCGAGGCCGGCCATCGTCGTCAACGCCTCGGTCACCGCAACCAGGTTGGCCGTGGCCAGGAAGTTGGTCATGACCTTGAGCACCGAGGCCGAACCGAGCTCACCGGTGTGGAGCACGTCGCTGCCGAGCAGGGTGAGCAGGGGGAGGGCCCGTTCGAACGTCGGACGGTCGCAACCGGCGAAGATCGAGATGTTGCCGGTGGCGGCGCGGTGGCAGCCACCCGACACCGGGCAGTCGACGGCGGTACCGCCGGCCTCGGCGATCCGGGCGCCCAGGCGCTGCACCTCGGCGGCGTCGGTGGTCGACATCTCCATCCAGATCGATCCGGGCCTCCAGGCGGTGAGCAGGCCGTCGTCGTCCTCCATCACCGCGGCGGAGGCACGAGGGGAGGGGAGGCAGGTGATGACCACGTCGCAGGCCTCGGCCAGCTGACGCGGCGACGTCGCCGCCTTGGCCCCGTCGGCCGTGAACCGTTCGACGGCGGCCGGGTCGAGATCGAGCACCGTGAGATCGATGCCGTCGCGCAGAAGCGATCCGGCGAGCTTGCCGCCGACGTTGCCCAGACCGATGAAGCCGACCGGCGGCCGGGAAGGGGCAGGGGTGGGAGAGGAGTCGGTCACGGGTCAGCCTTTCTTGTGGTAGCCGAGGAGCGCCGTCGTGTGCAGGAACTCGTCGATCCCCCACACCCCCGCCTCTCGACCATGACCCGAGCGCCTATGGCCGCCGAAGGGCGCCGACGGCTCGAAGTCGGGGAAGTTGATGTGGACCTGCCCGACGTCGAGGCGTTCGGCCACCCGCCGGGCCCGATCGGCGTCGGCCGAGACCACGTAGCCGGCCAGTCCGTAGTCGCTGTCGTTGGCCACCTCGATTGCGTGGCCCTCGCCGTGGTGAGCGAGGACGGCCAGGACCGGGCCGAACACCTCCTCGCGGGCGATGGCCATGTCGTTGGTGACGTCGCCGAACACGGTCGGTCGGACGAAGTACCCGCCGTCGAGGCCGTCGGGCCGCCCCGGACCACCGGCGACGAGGGTCGCCCCCTCGTCGATCCCTTCCCTGATGAGCCGCTGCACCCGGTCGAACTGCCGCTCGTTGATGACGGGTCCGATGTCCACCGGGCCCTGAGCGGGATCCCCGACGGCCAGCTCCGCGCAGCGGGCTGCGGCCACGGCGAGCGCCTCGGCCTCACGCTCGGCCGGGACCAGGAGGCGGGTGGGGGCGTCGCAGGACTGTCCGTTGTTGGAAAAACACAGGTCGACGGTGTCGGCGACGGCCCGGCCGAGGTCGGCGTCGTCGAGCACGATGGCGGCCGATTTGCCCCCCAGCTCCAGAGCCACCGGTTTCAGGGTGTCGGCGGCCAGCTTCGACACTGCGATCCCGGTGGCGGTGGAACCGGTGAAGGAGATCACGTCGACGCCGTCATGGGCGACGAGCGCCGAGCCGACCGTCGCACCGCCGGTGACGAGGTTGACGAGCCCGGGCGGGGCGCCCGCTTCGTGCACGATCTCGGCGAACAGCTGGGCCTGGTCGGGTCCGAACTCGCTCGGCTTCAGCACGACGGCGCAGCCGGCGGCGATCGCCGGGGCCACCTTGAGCACGATCTGGGTGAGCGGCCAGTTCCACGGCGTGATGAGACCGGCGACGCCGAGCGGGCGGTCTCGCACCGCCGCCTGTCCGACGCGGTGGTCGAAGCGGCGGGCCCGGAGCGCCTTCGCCGTCTCCTCGATGTGGATACGGCCGGTCTCGACCTGGTAGTCGAGTGCGAACGGGCGGCCGAGGCCGATCTCGGCCGCCACCGCCCCGGCCAGGTCGTCGGCCCGTTCGTCGTAGGCGGCGGTCAGGCGATCGAGCAGGGCGGCTCGATCCTCCACCGAGGCACTGCGGAAATCGGAGAACGCCGCCCGGGCCGCCATCACGGCGGCGTCGACCTCGGCGTCGGTGGCGACGGCCACCGTGGCGGCGGGGGTGCCGGTCGCCGGGTCGGCGATGGCGATGCGCTCCGTCCCCGACGGTTCGACCCACCGGCCGCCGATGTACAGCTGATTCGGGGGTCGCATCAGGGCTGGTCGATGCGCTCGGGTCGGCGACCCAGCTCCCGTGAACCGTGCTCCAGCCATCGGGCGGCGTCGTCCGGCAGTTCGGCGGCGACCCGCCGGTGATAGTCGTCGAGGATGTGTTCGGGGAGGACGCCTCGCCATCGGCCGCTCCCACCCTTGTAGTAGAACGACGCGGCGCCGCCGTCGAACACCCGGTCGGATCCGACGGCGTTGGCCCGCATGGAGTCGAGGGTGCAGGCGTCGGCCAGAGCCGGCCACTGCTCGTCGGTCACCGGGAGGTCGAGGAAGTAGGCCACCCGCTGCATCTCCCCGATGAGGTCGGCGGTGAGGTCGGCGTAGTGGACGAAGAGCACGTTGGCCAGCCCCCGCCGGGGCCACCACGAGCGCAGGTGCTCGATGGGGGAGCAGATCCACAACCACTCGTCGTAGAGCTTGTCGTAGTCGCCCTCGAACCGGAGGTCGAGCGGCGCCAGCCCGTCGGCGGCGGCCAGGTCGTTCATCTGCGCCAACACGTCGGCCCGCATGTGGCGGCGGTGGTTTCCCCACGAGAGCAGAGCGTCCCGGCCGTCGCGGTAGACCACGATGTAGGCGCAGTGGGGCTCGAACGGGGTGCAGGTGGCCGGGCTGTGGGTCTTGATCGATCGCCGGTGGTCCTGGTCGGCGAAGTGCTCGACGACCTCCTCGATCGGGCGCAGCCGCATGTCGACCCACCGAGCGATCTCGCCTCGGGAGCCGGGGGCGTCCAGGTCGGGCCACAGCAGGGAGTGGACGATCTCCTGCATCCAGGTGGTCCCGCTCTTGGGTGGTGTGCTGATGACGATGTCGCCCGGTCTGGTCTCGATGTGCGACCACCGTCGGCTGTCCTCGATGTTGGTGATGAAGGCGTCGAGCTCGGCCACCGCCGCATCGTAGGCCATCGTCGGCCGGCGGCCGCAGAGGGATGCCGCTCAGGCGGCGGCGGTGAAGAAGACGTTGGTGATGGCGAGGTCGAAGAACGGTTCGAGGTCGTTGAACTCCTCGCCCGGATGGACGTCGACCACGGTGAGGGTGACCCGTTTGGCCCCCGGTGCGTCGATCTCGATCGTCTGCCGGGCCGTCGTCTTGGAGAGGGTCGCCTCGACCGTCACCCCGGTGTCGGTGGTGAGCCGCACGGTCTTGGCCGCCTCGTTGCGGGTGAACACCTGGTTGTTCTTGGCGTACCCGTTCACCACGTCGATGCTCAGCAGATCGACCGGCTGGGCGAAGTCGAAGCGGAGGAACTGTCCGGCCCCGGTCCCGACCCCGGTGTTGTCGTTCCAGGCCGTGCTCAGATCGCCGTCGAGCACGTTGGTCGGTCCGTAGGTGATGCTGCCGGTCGACGGCAGGGACGACGAGGCGATGGCCGTGATCTGTCCCGACGGGATCTGGATCGGCGTCGGTGTTGTCGACGTGGTCGAGGGTGCCGTGGTGGCGGTGGTGCCGTTGCCCGAGGACGGCGAGGTGGTCACGCCGCCCGGGGCGGAGTCGGCCGTCGTCGAGGTCGCCTGATCGCCGTCGCCCTGATCGTCGTCGGTGTCGTCGCCGTCGTTCTGGTCGTCGTCGGTGTCGTCGCCGTCGGGTGCGGGGGCCTGGTCGTCATCGGCGCCGTCGATGTCGTCGCCCGCCTCCTCGGAGCCGACGGTGCCGGTGGTCGGTGACGCCGGGTCCTCCTCGTCGGCCTCACGACTGCTTATGCCGCCGGTGGCCGGCCCGTCGGCTTCGACCACCGGCGGGTTCGCCGGGTCGAAGGCCGCCTCGTCGCCATCGTCGAGCAGGAGCAGGGCGGCGATGGCCCCGATCCCGGCCACGAGGACGAAGGCCACGGCGGCGATGGCGAGGGGGGCCGGTCCGGATCGATCCTGCTCGCCGTCCTCGGCCGGCTCGGGGCCGCGGTCGAGGATGGTGCCCGGTGGCCGGTCGGCGGTCGAGGGCGGCAGCTCCAGCGGGCTGGACGGCGTGGTGTCCGGCGTCGGCTCGGAACCGGGAAAGGCCCGGGTCGGCGGGGTGGGGGGAGGACTGGTTCGCACCGACGTCGGCCGGTTCTGCCGGGGCAGGGGGGGAGGGGGCCAGGGCTGGGTCGTCACGGCCTCGGAGCCGTCCCAGGTCGCCTCCGGTGGCGATTCGAGCAGGGGCGCCGCCGCTCCGCACGCCGGGCACGTCGTCGCACCCACGCCGAGCTGCTCGCCACAGACGATGCACGCCACCGTCAGCCTCCAACCGCCAGTGTGCCCCACTCCTTCGGGTCGTCGGATTGCGTTGTCGGCGAAGGGTAGTCCTGGCCGTAACACGATCGAAAGGGTGATGAGCCGACTCGCGCGAGTGCTCTACTCGCAGCCGATCCCATCGTTGTCGCGGTCGAGGTCGTAGATGTCGGTCCCGGTCACCTGCACCGGGCCGCTCACGTAGGCCGGTCCGTCACCGCTGCCGCCGGCGCAGTCGACGTCGGACGCGATGGGTACGCAACCGCTGTAGTTGGGGTCGCAGGCCGGGGCTGATTCGGTGGTCGTGGTGGTGGGAGGTGCGGTGGTGGCCGCTGTGGTCGGCGGTGCGGCGGTGGTGGACGGCGCCGTGGCCGCCGTCTGGGCCACCGAGGTCGCCGGAGCCTCGGCCGAGGTCGACGGCGGTTCGCTGGTCGTCGTCGTCGACGACGATGTGGTCGTCGGCTCCGCCGTCGTCTCGGTGGCCGTCGAGTCCGTGGTCGAGGGCTGGGTCGAGGCCGTCGTGGTCGACCCCGCCTGATCGCCCACCAGGCCGTTCACCTCGGTCTGGGGTGCCGCCGTCACCTGGTTGTCGCCGCCGGCGGCGACGGTGACACCGATCAGCCCGAGCATGCCGAGCCCGGCCACCAGGGCGATGAGCGGCCCACGCCCGCCGGGGCGCCGGTCGGGCGGAGGGGGCGGGGCGGCCGGTGGTGGTGGCGAGCCGGCGAGGACCGACGTCGGTTGCGGCGCTTCCGGCAACACGACGGTCGGCGGCGGTGGTGAAGCGGCCAGGGCCGACGCCGGTCGGTGCGGCGCCCCTCGCGGCGCGGTGGCGTGCGGTGAGGGGGCGGTCGCCAGGATCGACGGCGGCTGGGGCTGCGGTTGGCGTGGGGTGGCCTGGGGTGACGGGGCGGGGGCCAGGACCGACGGCCGCTGGGGCTGCGGCGGCTCGGGGGTGGCGTGCGGTGAGGGGGCGGTCGCCAGTATCGACGGCGGCTGGGGCTGCGGATGGCGTGGGGTGGCGAGCGTTGAGGGGGCGGTCGCCAGGATCGACGGCGG
>JBCCRO010000069.1:0-17482 GCA_039201605.1 Actinomycetota bacterium | reverse complement strand
GTTCTTGTGGCCCCGCCGGGGGGGGCGGGTTTGCGGCCCCGGCCGTTGGGGCTGGGTTTGGGGGGGGGGGGGGGGGCCCCCGCCCTTCCCCCCACCACCGCAGGCGAACTCAGTCGAGCTCGTCGTCGTCGGTGGCGCCCTCGACGATGGGGCGGCCGCCGCGGTAATGGGTGACGGTGCCGTCCTCGTTGGTCATGAGGTACCGGTAGCCGTGCTCCTGCTGGACGGCGTGGGTGCCGAGGTCGATGTCGATCGAATCGTCCCAGGTGCGGGGATCGACCTGCAGGGCCAAGCCGGGGCCCAGATCTTCGTACGGGCCGGCGGTGGGTACCTTGCGCTCCGCCCGCCAGACGAGCTTGACCGCCTTGACCCGGGCGTGGAGGCGGCCCTCGGAGCGGAGGTACACCCAGCCCGAGCGACGCAGGTAGTGGGGGAAGGTACGGGCCATCAGCCAGTCGGAACCGATGAGCTCGCCCACGACGTCCACCGGCATCGACATGTCGAGCTCGCCGCCGAGGGGGGAGATCTTGTCGGACTCACAGGTGGGGTTCTTGGTCGCTCGCGGCGCCGCTGAGGGCTGGGGAGCGACCTTCCGGGGCATGGCGAGACACTCGAGGCACGCCACTCTCATCTCGTCGTGTTCGCAGTACTCGATAGCGGCCCCGGCTTCACTTCCCATAGGTGGCATCCCACTTTCGCATCACGGATTCAACGACAACCTCGCATACCTTAGTTCTGGTGATTCCGGGCTTCGGAGACTGACCCTAAGGCGACACATTCACCATGTGAATGTCACGTGACATTAGCCTTTTGATGGTGTAGGGCTGCTTGCTTAGTCGAGGCCGGGCACCGGACCGGGCGTCAACGACGCCTCCTCCGACGTGGTCGTCGTGGTGCTGTCGGTGGTCTCCGTGGAGCTGCTCGACGTGCTCGTCTCGGTGGTCTCCGAGGAGCTGGTCGACGTGGTGGTGTCGGTCGTGTCCGAGGAGCTGGTCGACGTGGTGGTGTCGGTGGTGTTCGACGACGTGCTGCCGGTCGTGTCGGTGGTCTCCGACGTGCTCGACGATGTCGTGTCGGTCGTACCGCTGCCGGAGGTGGGCGTCTGCCCGATGGTGGGCGTGGTCGTGGCCGACGTCTCGGTCGAGGTGGTGCTGGGCGACGTGACGCTGCTCAGCACGGGGCCACTCGGCTCGTTCGAGTCGTTGGTGCTCAGGTCGTCGTCGCTGGAGCTCGCATCGCCCAGACCGGTGCTGACCTCGGTCGGCTCGTCGTCGGAGGTGGCCGAGCTGCCGGCGCTCAGCAGCGAGGCGATGACGATCACGGCCCCGACGACGGCGAAGGAGGCGACACCGATCGCCACCACCATGCCGGTGCGGGCCGCCGCCGGGCTGTCAAGCACCGAGCGGGGGGCGGCCGTCGCCGGCTCGAACTTGGGCGGCACCGCCTGCTCAAAGGTGAGGAGGCTGGTGGTCTGGTCGAGGTCGGCCGGGGGGATCGGAGCAACGTCTCTCGACTCGCGGGAGGCGGCGGCCGTGGTCGCCTCGGCCAGGGCCTCGGCGAAGGCGCCCGCCGTGGGGTAGCGCTCCTCCGGATCCTTCGACATGCCGAGTTCGACGACGGCGCATACCTCGTCGGGGGCCAGGTGTCGCAGGTTCTCGATCGGCGAGTGGACCACACGGCCCACGACGGCCATGAGCGAATTGTCCTCGCCATTCTCGGAGCGGAACGGCGGCCGGCCGGCCAGCAGGGCCCACAGCGTGGCGGCGAGACCGTAGACGTCGGAGGCGGCGGTGGCCTGGCCACCGAGCAGCACCTCGGGCGAGCTGTAGGTGGGGGTGAAGGCCGAGCCGGTGTTGGTCGCCGTGCCCGGGTCGTTGACCAGCTTGGCGATGCCGAAGTCGGCGATGCGGGGGCGCTTGTCCGAGGACAGAAGGATGTTGGCCGGCTTGAGGTCGAGGTGGACGACGCCCATCTCGTGGGCCGCCGTCATCGTCTTGGCCGCCTGGGTGACGTACTCGACGGCCTCCCGCCACGGCACCGGGCCGTCGGCCATCCGGTCCTGCAGCGAGCCGTCCTCGTAGTACGGCATGATCAGGTAGGGCTCGCCGTGATCGGTCACCCCGGTGCTGTACACGGGCACGATGCCCTCGTTCAGCGACAGGCGGCCCATGGCCTTGCGCTCGCGGTCGAAGCGGCGAACGACGTTGGGGTCGTCACCGGCCTGGAGGACCTTGAGCGCGATCGTACGATCGAGTTCCACCTGGGTCGCTCGATAGACGCGGGACGAGCCACCACGGCCGATCAGCTCGACGTTGTCGAGCCCGCCTATCCCTAGGTTCAGAGTTTCCACAATCCCGTACCTGCCACTCCCACGGGGTATTTCAGCAGACAACAGCGCGATTGTAGCCGCAGGGCGGTAACCGACCCCCTAAGGTGTGGTGCTCAGCCCCCCCTGGGCCACTCAGCCGTTCTCGGCGATGACGTCGTCGAGCCACTCGGCGAAGGCCGCCGTCGTGATGTTCCGGCCGGCGTTTTCGTTGCCCTCGGGGCCCGAGAAGACGACGGCGACGACGCTGTTGTTGGCGAAGACCGGCGAGCCGGAGGCACCCTCACCGCTGGAGAAGGTGGTGATCACCACGGCCCTGGTGACGTCGCCGTCGGGCGAGCAGCCCACACCGGCGGGCGAATCGATCGGGATGAAGTCGTTGCGGGCCGGATTGGAGCAACCGGGCCAGATCGAGAAGTTCGCCGCCTCACCGCTGGTGGTGCTGACGGCGGGGAGGAGGAGGTCGCCCATGTCGTCGAAGCCGGCGGGCGAGAGATCGGCGGGGAAGCCGGTGTTGAACACCTCGTCGCCCAGGGTGAGGGCGCCGCTGTCGCCGATCGGGACCGGCCGCAGGCCCGACGTCGACACCGGGTTGCCGTCGAGATCGCTGGTGATCTCCATCACGGCGATGTCGAGGTAGGGATGGAGAGCGACGGTCTGGGCCGCGAACTCCACCTGGGCCGGCTCGTCCGCCGTGCGGGAAACGGCCACGGCGAGCGTCTCATCGAGCACGGCGACGTGCTGGTTGGTGACGATCAGGGTGTCGGTCACGAAGAACCCGGAACCGAAACCGGTCTCGGACAGCAGCAGGACGGTGGCCTGCTTGGCCAGGGCCAGGTCGGCCCCGGGGAGCGTGGTGGCGGCCTGGGTGGCTCCCGCCCCGTCGCCGGCGGCGGTGGCCTCGGTGTCGTCGCCCCGGGAGCCGATCAGCAGGTAGGCCAGGAAGCCGACGGCTGTCAGGACCATGATCGTGAACAGGGCGAACAGCAGCGTGTTGAACGACCGCGGCGCCCGATGCTCCCCGGCGGTGATGATCCGCATCGAGGTACCGGCGTCGTCGTCGCCGAGGTGGGCGAGGAAGGCGCCCTCGGCCTTGTACGGCTTCGAGATCTTCCGGCCGTCGATGAAGGTGCCCTTCGACGAATGGTCCTCGATCCACCAGTTGCCGTCGTGGTGGCTGATCTTGAGGTGATGGCGGGACACGAGCGAGTGGCGCTCGTCGAGGTTGACCACGCAGCTCGGATCGCGCCCGACCGTGACGTCGATGTCGGGGATGAACACGTAGCTCTCACCGTCGACGGCGATCTGGATCGTGTCATTGGTGATGATCGTGTCGGCCGCCGGCGGGCGGCGGGTCTCGGTCTCGCCGATCGGGGCGCCGTCGAGGGGGGCGGCGCCAACCGGTGCCGCGTCGACCGGGATGCCGGCATCGTCGGGCGAGGCGCCCGGCAGGCCGAAGCCACCGTCGGTGAACAGGTCGTCGCCCCCGTCGTGGGAGGCCATGAAGTCGTCCCACGATCCGGGCTCGTTGGCCGCCGGGGCCGCGTTGTTCGGTGAGCCGTCGAGCTCGGTGGTGGACACTTCGTCGTCCGGTCCGAGGAACGGTGCGGGCGAGGGGGGCGGCCCGTCGTCGAACGCCTCGTCGAAGCCCTCGACGGGAGGCTCGATCTCGGCCTCGGGGGCGGGGACCGGGATCGGGATCGGGATCGGGGGTTGCCCGACGGCCGGGTTGCCCGGCGGCATCGGGGGCATGGCTCCGGCGGGCCCCGGGGGCGCGGCCGGCATCGGCGGCATCGGGGGTGCGCCGTCGACCTGGTCGAGGATCGACGGCGGTGCCGACGCGGGCCGGACGTCGTCGGGCATCGGCGGGACGGGGCGATCGCCGTTGGGGGCCGGCTCGATGTCGGCCGGGGGCGGGAGGAGCTCCTCGCCCGCGATCTCATCGAAGGGTGACTCGACGGCCGGGAGCTCGAACTCCCGCTCGGGCACCGGTGGCGCCGGTGGCTGATCGGGGCTCGGCGGGGTGGCCGGTTCGGCCGGCTCCCGGTCGAACGACGAGGGCCCGTCGGCGAAGGAATCGACGGGCTGGGCCGACGGCAGGGCCTGGGGCAGGTCCCACTCGACCAGGGCCGACGGCTCGGGGCCGTCGTCGATGGCATCGGGAGCGTCGAGAATCGAGGGCGGGGTCGCCCCGTTGCCCAGGGGCATCGGCGGCGTCTCCGGGGCCTCGATACCGCCGATGGCCGAATCGGGGGCGTCGGGCCCGTCGGCGGACGGGTGATCGTCGTCGCTCGGGCCGAGGATGGACGGCCTCGGGGCCGAACCGTTGGTGTCGTGGCCGACGCCGTTCTCGCCGACCGGGGCTTCGGTAGGTGGGGTGTCGAGGATCGACGGCGGCACCACCGGGGGCGGGGGAGGGGGCGCCGGATCGCGCTCGGCGACGCCGTTCTCCACGGCTTCGGCCGGAGCCTCGACCCCGTCGAGGTCGACGGCGAGGGGCGACGCATCGGCCAGCTCGGCGGGCATGGCGGGCGGGGGCAGGGCCGGCGGGGGCTCGACGGCGGGCAGCGCCGCCTGAACCGGCAGGCCGTCCTCGCCGACGGCGGCGACCTGCTGGGTGAGGTGCTCGGAGATCTGGTCCGGGTCGACGTCGTCGATCAGCAACTTCGCATCGGCGATGGCGATCGACTCGATGGCGCCGCCCTGGGCCAGGGCGGGCGTCGACTCCGGCCGTGGCTGGTCGGGGATCGGGCTCGGCGGCAACGCCGACGGCGGGGCCGGCTCGAGCAGGGAACCGGAGGGGGCGGGAACGGCCGGGGCGGGCGGTGCCGGCGGTGCCTCGGGCCCACCGAGGGGAATCGGGGTGGACGGTGGGGCAGGGGTCGGGCCCGAGGGGCCGGCTCCGGGCTCGGCGCCGTCATCGCCGGTTGACGGGGCCGCAGCCGGGGGCGCCACGTCGGCCTCGGGTGCCGGCGGTGCGGCCTCGGCCGGTGGGGTGGGCGCGGGCGCGATGGCCGGTGGGGCGGGTACCTCGGGCGCAGAGGCCACCTCGGGGGCGCTTTGCACCTCGGCCGGGGTCGGCTCTGGATCGAGGACGACACCGGCCAGCTCGGGCCGGTGTTCGACCACCTCGAGCTTCACCTCCGTGCCGCCGACGCCTCCCAGGCGGACGGTGACGAGCTTGCCGACCGTCCAGGTCGGAGCCAGGCGGACCCCGATCGGATCGAACGAACCGTGGGTCGACGAATCGTTGGCGATCCAGCTCGAACCCAACCACACGATCTCCAGGTGGCGGCGGGAGATGGCCGGATCGGTCAGCACAACGGCGGCATCGGCGGAGCGCCCCACGGCGATCGGTGAATCGCCGGGTGAAAACCTCGCCTTGCCGCCCGGCCAGGTGACTAGTAGGTCGTGCATTCAAACTCCATGCGATGCCCTGCCCGGCTCCCTCGAACTGGCGGACCTACTCAACCGTACTGCTTCAGGGAGCCAAGACAAGCTCGTGGGCAGGGCATCTTGGGCCCCGATCGGCCCGAATCGGGACCGAGGCCAGTGGTGGAGCCGCCGATCGGTCGATCCCGGGCGCGCTGAAACACGCCGGGTATCGACCTTTTCGAGCGCTGCAGCGACTAGAGGGCGGCGGTGATGCCGTGGATGTCGGCCGGGGAGATGTGAACGACCTCCCGATTCACGGCCAGGGACACGCCCTTGGCTCCGACGGCGAGGATGGTTCCGCTCATCACGCCTTCGGCGGTGATGATCTGCGAGAAACGACCCAACATCAGTGTGGGGTCAACGGTCGTATGCATGATGGTCACTCCTACGCCGCGCACCTTTGAGCGGCATGTGATCAAGACTACGCCAATCGGGCTTACCCCGACGGCCGTCGGAGCAGATTCGCTCAGCGTTAACATCGGCCCCGGGTCTCTGGGCCTTGAGCCCCAGGCCGGGGCTAGGACGAGCCGAGACCCCGCTGGTGCCACCAGGCCCGCACCCGGGCGTGGAGAGCGTCCCGATCGCCGTCGTTGACGATCACGTGGTCGGCCACCGCCCGCCGTTCGGCGTCGCCGGCCTGGGCCGCGATACGGGCCTCGGCGTCCTCGCCCGACATGGCCCGTTCGGTGGTCAGGCGACGCAGCCGTTCGGCCCGAGGGGCCTCGATCACGAGCACCTCGTGGTAGCAGTCCCGGCCGAGCTCGGTCTCGACCAGGACGGCCATGTCGAGAACGACGACGGCATCGGCGTCGGCGGCGGTGGCGGCGTCGATGGCGGCGGTGATCTCCAGGTCGATGGCGGGGTGGGTGATGCCATTGAGATCGGCCAGGGCCTCGGGGTCGGCGAAGACGATGCCGGCCAGGGCCCGCCGGTCGATGCCGCCTGCCCCGTCGTCGACGGCGGGCCCGAACCGGGCCCGTACCGCCCGGTGGGCCCGGCCCCCGGGCTCGATCACCGAGCGGCCGAGGGCGTCGCAGTCGACGACCACGGCGCCGCAGTCGGCGAGCACCGCCGCCGCCGTCGACTTGCCGGCACCGATGCCTCCGGTGAGGCCGATGACGGTCGTCACCAGCGGCCCATCACCCGGTCGACGTCGATCTCGATGACGACGCGGTCGTCGCGCTCCTTCGGTTGCCGGTAGCGGGCGGCGTAGCGGGTGACCGCCTCGGCCACGGCGTCGGCCTCGTCGGTCACCGTCGCCGTGCCGTAGAGGGTGAGCCACCGGCCGCCGTCGACCTGGCACACGGCCACCCGCTGGCCGGGGCGGGCGTTCACGGCCCGGGCCTTGACCGACGCCGACCAGGTGATGATCCGGGCCAACCGTCGGGCCGGTTCGTAGGTGACGCCGACGGGGGTGACGTGCGTGCCGTCGTCGGGTCCGGTGATGGTCAACGTGGCCAGATGGCGTTCGGTCAGAAACGTGATGAACCCGTCCGGCGGATCATTCAAATCGATACTCATGAGTGGCGCAGCGAGGCTCGGGGCGATGGCCCTACCAGTTCCGGCGGGGCGAAGCAAGAATCGCTGCGGAGTTGTCCGCCCACCTCTTACACTTTGTGGTGTGGGTTGATCACAAGGGTCTCCCCACAGCTAACGAAAGTAGTTCCATGCCTACAGGTACCGTGAAGTTCTTCAACGCCGAGAAGGGCTTCGGCTTCATCTCCCGTGAGGGCGCCGACGATGTTTTCGTTCACTTCTCGAACATCATCGGTGATGGCTACAAGACGCTGAATGAGGGCCAGCACGTCGAGTTCGACGTCGGGCCCGGCCGTAAGGGGGAAGAAGCAAAAAACGTCAAGGCCCTGTGATCCCCGGCTGACACAGGTGCTTTCGACCGAATAGCGCACAACAGGCGTGAGGCCACCGCTCGGGCGGTGGCCTCACGTTTTTTTGGCTGCGCCCCGGCCGGTGCGGTCGCCGGGGTTGAGGAGCCGACGGACCTCGTCGGAGGTGGCGATGGTCCCGTCCCCGGTGTACCGGTCGTGGTTGCGCTCGATGAGACGGGGCCGGTACCGGTAGTTGACCATGATCCCGAGGCCCCGCTCCCACCCGGCGGCGTTGGGGTTGGCCGCCCAGTTCAGTCGATCGATGACGGCCCCGTTCGACAGGTGGAAGTGGGCGACGGGATCGAGCGAGCGCCGTCCCCGCCGCTGGTTGGACAGGTAGTCGGCGGCCAGCCGCATGAGGAGCGGGCGGGCCGCCTCCAGCCGAGGATCCTCGGTGGCCGGGACCGGGCCGGCGATCAGCTCGTTGAGGCGTTCGGTGGCCTCGTGGATCGACGCCTCGTCGCCGACGAGCTGCTGGGCCTCGTCGTTTCGGATGTCGAGCTCGCCCGACGCCAGCGAACGCTCCACCCAGCGGCGGAAGCCGGGGAGGGGTGAGAGGGTGGCGAAGTGGGCGATGTTCGGCAGTTCCCGGCTCAGCTGGTCGACCACCGACTTGATGAGGAAGTCGCCGAGGCTGACCCCGGCCAGGCCCCGATGGCAGTTGGAGATCGAGTAGAAGATGGCGGTGTCGGCCTCGACCGCCGTCGCCCGGTCGGCGTCGTGGTCGAGCAGCGTGGGGAGGGAGTCCGCCATTCCCTGCGTGAGGGCCACCTCGACGAAGATCAGCGGGTCGTCGCCCATGGCCGGGTGGAGGAAGGCGTAGCACCGGCGACCGGCGTCGAGGCGACCCTTGAGGTCGTCCCACGACTCGATGGCGTGCACCGCTTCGTAGTCGATCAGGCGCTCCAGCAGCGCGGCCGGCGAGTCCCACGTGATCCGCTCCAGCCGGAGGAGGGCGACGTCGAACCAGCGCTCGAGGATCGTGCGCAGGTCCCGGTCGAGCGGCCCGAAGTCGGCGCCGCCCCGGTGGCCGAGGAGGTCTTCGCGGAGGCCGACCAGAAACGGGAGACCACCGTCGAGGCCGGCGAAGCGACGGAAGAGCCGCTCGCGGCGGGGGATCAGGGCCCGGCGCAGGAGGTGTTCCGCCGCCGCCCGATCGGCGGGTTCCTTGGCCCGGAGCACGTCGTCGATGGCGGTGTCGACGGCGTCGCGATCACCCCCGTACTCGGTGGCCAACAGCTCGAAGAAGCGGCGGCGCCCGACGGCGTCGAGCCCGGTGAAGGCGGTGCCGATGATGCGGGCCTTGCGGCGCGCCGCCACCTCGCCCCCCTGGGCCTCGACGCACTCCTCGATCAATTGGCGCAGGCGGCGACGATCGCCGTCGGGCAGGTCGGGGGACAGGTCGAGCGACTCGGCACCGTCGCCGTAGGCCCGCCAGCGGCGGACGTAGCCAACGATCCGTTCCAGTCTCGGTGACCGCATGGCCTCGTTTTAGCAGTCACCCCGCCCGGAGGACCGCATGGCGGGCCGGGCCGCCGGGAATGCTCAGGCGTCCTTGGCCGGGGTGCCCAGGTAGGGCGTGGGATCGCCGGGCTGAGGCAGGACGGGGCGGCTCCACGACAGGATCTTGGCCAGGTGGCCGCCGATCTCGCGCCACCGCTCGGGGTCCCACCCGTCGGCCACGTCGGTGAAGCCGTCGGCCCGGACGTGCACCAGGGCCGGCAGGCGCTCGACGCCGAAGGCCAGGGTGGCCTCGCGCTCGGGGTCGGGGAAGGTCAGAAACCGCTCGGCCCACGGCCCGAGGAACTGTCGACACCCCTCGTCATCGGTCGTGGCCAGCCAGCCGACGCGGATGTCGGAGGGCGAGTAGTGCTCGAGAAACCGGGCCGCCGTCTCCAGAATCCAGGCGCTCTCGTGGGTGTAGGGATCGAGCGCCACGAGGAGAAACGGGTAGGACGTCAGCCAGTCCCGGAGCGGGTAGCCCTCGCCCCGGAGGGAGTCGAGAACGAGATCAGGCGGAGCTTCGGCCACGGCGGGCGAGGTTAGCGCACGACTTGCCATTCTCCGAACCTCCAGCCGTCAACCGAGACGAGTTTGTCATTGACCACCGGACCGGTTCCCGGAGGGTGGAACGACGGCCTCAAACCTATCGGCTGACGGTGGGTCCGGCCCGGACCGTGGCCGTCGATCGCTCGGTCCGCCGGATACGCAATCGGGGCCGTTCGAGCCCTAGGCTCGGACGCTGTGCATCCGATCGAGCAGCTGCGCTACGTCGCCCGGGCCAGCGGGGCCGACGCCACGCTCCTGGTGCAGGAGGCGGCCTCCGCCCTCCAGGTGTTCCGCCGTGATCCGGCGGGGTTGGTCACCGCCTGCCGTCGCCTCCTCACCCGGCAGCCCGCGATCGGGCCGCTGTGGTGGATGTGCGCCCGGTTGGTGACCGCCACCGACATCGGTGCCGCCGCCCGGGAGTCGGTGAGCGCCCTGCGCAACGACCGCACCGGTCGGGAGTTGTCGCACGCCATTCCCGACGGAGCCCGCATCGCCATCGCCGGCTGGCCCGATCTCGCCACCGAGGCCCTTCCCCGCCGGGGTGACGTGTCGGTGCTGGTGATCGACGTCGAGGGGCAGGGGGGTCCGCTCGTCCGCCGACTCGAGCGGTCCGACGTGGATGCCGAGGAGGTCGACGCCGCCCACATGGCCGGAGCGGCGCTGGCCGCCGATCTTGTCGTCATCGAGGCCGCCGTCGCCGGTCCGGCGGCCGCGCTGACCGACACCGGCTCACTGGCCCTGGCCGCCGCCGCCCGGGCGGTGGGCACCCCGACGTGGTTGGTGACCGGAGTCGGTCGCCAGCTCCCGGAGCCGTACTGGCAGGCCGTGGTCGAACGCACGGTCGAGCGGGACGAGATCCCGTGGCTGGCCGACTACGACGTCGTGTCGTTCGGGCTGGTCGATCGGGTGGTCGGTCCCGAGGGCGTCGTGCTCCCGGCCGAGCTCGACGGCGGCGACACCCCGATCGCTTCCGAACTCCTGCGCGAGCTGACCTAGACTCGGCGTCCCCCAGGGTGATCGGGACACCGCACGCCGGGCCGTCCGATCACCTCGTCGCCCGCCAACGGAGTCTCACCACATGTCGCAGGTTTCCAGCCCGTTCTACACCGAGGACCACGAGGCCTATCGCCAGGTCGTACGGCAGTTCACCGAGAAGGAGATCACGCCGTTCGTCCACGAGTGGGACGAGGCGGGTGAGGTGCCCCGCGACCTCTACAGCAAGGCCGGCGCCATCGGCCTCTTCGGTGACGGGTTCGACGCCGAGTACGGGGGCCACGGGCAGCGGGACGCCGTCATGCGCCTGGTGCTGATGGAGGAGCTGTGCCGGTCGGGCTCGGGCGGCGTGGTGGCCGCCCTGTTCTCCAACTACATCGGGCTCCCCCCGGTGCAGAAGTTCGCCCCGGACGACATCAAGGCCCGGGTGATCACCCCGTGTCAGAGCGGCGAGGCGATCTGCGCCCTGGCCATCACCGAGCCCAGCGGCGGCTCCGACGTGGCCCGCATCAAGACGACGGCCAAGCGGGACGGCGACGACTACATCGTCAACGGCTCGAAGACCTTCATCACCTCGGGTATGCGGGCCGACTTCTTCACCACCGCCGTGCGGACGGGGACCGAGGGGCCGGGCGGGCTGTCGCTGCTGCTCATCGAGGGCGACCGGCCGGGCCTCGACCGGACCAAGCTCGACAAGATGGGTTGGCTCGCCTCCGACACCGCCACCCTCTACTTCGACGACCTCCGGGTGCCGGTGTCCAACCTGATCACCGAGGAGAACGCCGGCTTCGCCGCCATCGTCAACAACTTCAACGCCGAGCGGCTCGATCTGGCCGTTCAGTCGACCGCCTTCGCCCGCGTCTGCTTCGACGAGGCGTTGGCCTGGGCCCGGGAACGGGAGACCTTCGGCCGTCGGCTGGTCGAGCACCAGGTGATACGCCACAAGTTGGTGGAGATGGATCGGCTGGTCAACGCCAGCGAGGCCTGGAACGAATTGCTGTCGTGGCGTCTCAACCAGGGCGACGATCCGGTGGCCGAGATCGCCGAGGCCAAGGTGGCGGCCACCACCACCTTCGAGTTCTGCGCCCGGGAGGCGGCCCAGATCCTGGGCGGCGCCAGCTACCTGCGGGGTGACACCGTCGAGCGGCTCTACCGCGAGGTGCGGGTCCAGGCCATCGGCGGCGGCTCGGAGGAGATCATGCGCGACCTCGCCTCCCGTCAGCTGGCGCTATAGGCCGCAGGGCCGGCGCCCTGGGCCCCGGGGGTCGCGACCTCAGGGTTCGAGCGGGGCGATGTGGTCGATGACGGCCATCACCGACGGGGCCAGTCGGTCACCGCCGGCCGGGGTGAGGTGGACGCCGTCGGTCATCCGGACCTGGAACCGGTCGCCTCCGGCGTCGAGCAGATAGTTGGCGTACTCGCCGTTCTCGTCGACGGTGAGGACCCGGGAGTCGACGAACCGGGCGGTGGGAAAGCGGCCGACCTCCGAGGCGTAGACCTGGTTGAGCACCCGCATCCTCTCGTCGAACCCGTCGTTGCGCATGGCGGGCTGACCGATCCAGATCACCCACTTGCCGTCCTCGGTCATCTGTTCGAGGAGGGTCGCCACCCGGGATCGGTAGACCGACAGCCATTCCTCGCTGCCGAACTCGACCCGCCGGTTGTCGATGGCGAAGGCCTGGGCGTCGTTGGCCCCGAGCATGACCACGGTGACCTCGGGCTGGAGCGTCGGTTCGAGAGCACGGAGGTGGTCGGGCCAGTCGAAGAAGTCGGGCCGGGACAGCCCGGTCGACACCCGGTAGTCCACCACGCCGGCGGCCACGCCGGTCTCCCCCAGATCACGCAGCAGGGCCGCCCCCACCGGGTCGAGGGTGGAGTCGCCGATGATCAGCACCCGGAGCGGATCATCGGTCGACGGTCGGCGGAGCAGCACCTCGTCGAGGGTGCCGGACCCGACGGCGCCGGGGTCGGTGGGCCCGATGGGTCGGGCCCCGTCGGTCCCGGTCGTGTCGCCGTCGCCGTCGTCTGCGGCACCGCCGGTCACCCCTGCGCCGGGTGACGGCGGCCCCCCGACGGTGGTGGCCGTCGGCCCGGCGGGCGGCGGGTCGGCGGTGCCGAGCGGATCGTCGAGGGCGAGATGGCCGAGCGTGCCCGGGTTGTCGCCGTCGGTGTCCGGCCCGTCGTTGGCACCGTCCCGGCCCTGGTCGGCGGGGCCCGCCTCGGAGGCGGTGGACGCCTCGGCCGCCGGGTCGGAGGGGGCGGCGAGCTCGATGGCGCCGTCCTGGACCTGGCCCGGACCGGTGGCCAGCAGCTTGGTCGATGGCGAGCCGGTCGGGTCGAGGTCGCGGACGGCCTCCAGCCCGGCCCGGGGTTGGGTCAGGCCGAGCGATGAGCCGACGTCGGCCACCGGGCGCCAGAAGGCCAGGGCGATGTCGCGTCGGGTGCCCAGCTCGCTGGTCTCGGCGCGGGCCAGCATCACGTCGGCGTTGAGCAGGGCGGACACCGCCAGGATGGCCACGATCATGGCCAGCACGGTTCCGGCCGGGCGGGTGTCGGTCCGGGTCGGGTTGTCGGGGTCGGCGGCCCGGAGGGGAGAGCGGTGGGTGTCGTCGCTCATCAGAACTGGAAGTAGATGAATGGCGCCACCCCTTCGGGGCCGAACGCATCGACGACGGTCAGGGTGGTGGCGGCCAGCGCCACCTGGGCCACCGGGTTGAGGCGGCCGAAGCCGTCGCGCAGTCGTTCGCTGCTGTCCGAGGGCACGAACTGGGCGGCGATGGCGACGAGGATCACGGCCACGAGGGTGGCGGTCAGCAGCGGCGAGGGCTGCGCCCCCTCAAGCAACTGGCGGAAGATGTCGAACGCCCCCTGCACGGTGTCGGCCCGGAAGAACACCCAGGCGGCGCACACGACGTGGAAGGTCAGGGCCCAGCGCAGGCCGACCACGATCGGGCGGGGGAGCCCGAGTGGGCGCCAGTGGGCCGTGATCAGCCGTTCGGCGGTGAGGAAGGCGGCGTGGATGGCGCCCCACAGGACGAAGGTCCAGGCTGCGCCGTGCCACAGTCCGCCGAGCACCATGGTGATGGTGACGTTGCGGACCGTTAGGAGGCGGCCCCGTCGGTTGCCGCCGAGCGGGACGTAGAGGTAGTCCCGCAGCCACGACGACAGGCTGATGTGCCATCGCCGCCAGAAGTCCTGGAGCGACAGCGCTCGATAGGGGGCGTCGAAGTTGGCGGGGAAGCGGAAGCCGAGGAGCAGGGCGCAGCCGATGGCGATGTCGGTGTAGCCGCTGAAGTCGGCGTAGATCTGCACGGCGTAGCCGTACACCGCCAGCAGTACCTCGAGGCGGGAGTGGTCGCCGGGCACGGCGAACACGGGGTCGACCAGGTTGGTGGCTAGGTAGCTGCTGATCACCACCTTCTTGATCAGGCCCCGGGCGATCAGCCACAGCGCCTCGGCCGCCGGGATCGATCGAGGGTCGGGTCGAGCGGCGATCTGGGGGGCCATCTCGGTGGCCCGCACGATCGGGCCCGCCACCAGCTGGGGGAAGAACGACAGGAAGAAGGCCACGTCGATCAGCGACATCGGTTTGGCGAAGGCGCCTCGCCGCAGGTCGACGAGGTAGCCGATGGCCTGGAAGGTGAAGAAGGAGATCCCGATGGGGAGGGTGATGTCGAGCAGGCGGGGCTGCACGTCGAGCCCGAGGCGGGCCAACCCGTTGCCGGCGGAGGCGACGAAGAAGCCGTAGTACTTGAAGAACCCGAGAATGCTCAGGTTGGCGGCCACGCCCAGGGCGAGGGCCCACGATCGGCCCCGGTCGCCTCCGTTGCGGATCCGCTGCCCGGCGAGGTGGTTGATGGCGATGCTGGCCAGCAACAGGGGGACGAAGCGGGGGTCCCAGTAGCCGTAGAAAAAGAGGCTGAGCAGGACCATCGCCAGCCGCCACGCGGTGACGTGCGGTCGCAGCATCCAGTTGGTCAGGAAGGCGACGCAGAAGAAGAGCGCAAAGGCGACCGTCGGGAACAACACGGCACTGCCGGTTTTAGCCCACCGGGCCGTCGATCTCTGGGACGCGCAGCTGCCTCAAGATTGGCCACGCTGCTCGGTGTCGGGTGGGGTTTCGACAACCCCGGGGAGGCTTCAGTCGTCGATCGAGGCCAGCATGGTGCGGGCGATCACCTTGAGACACAGCGTCTCGTCGGCGCCCTCGAAGATGCTGAGCACCCGGGCGTCGACGAAGTAGCGACTGACGTCGTACTCCTCGGCGTAGCCCATGCCGCCGTGGATCTGCATGGCCTCCCGGGTCACCCACTCGGCCGCCTTGCAGACGTAGGCCTTGACCATCGAGGCCTCCATCTTGCCCTCGCCCTTTGCCATCATCCGGCCGACCGAGTACGAGAACTGGCGGGCGGCCTGGATCACGGCCGCCATCCGGGTGAGCTTGGCCTGGGTGAGCTGGTACTCCGAGATCGGGGAGCCGAAGACGATCCGATTATCGGCGTACTCCTTGGCCGATTCGTACGCCGCCTGCATCACGCCGACGGCTCGGGCCGCGGTCTGGAGGCGGCCGTTCTCGAAGCCGGCCATCTGGTAGTAGAAGCCTCGGCCCTGACCCTCCTCGCCGCCGATCAGATTGTCGGCCGGGACCAGCCAGTTGTCGAAGGCCACCTCGTAGGAGTGCATGCCCCGGTAGCCGATGGTGTCGATGGGGCGGGCCTCCATCGAGCCGCCGTCGTCCTGGGTGAGCTTGAACCCGTGGCCGTCGCCCCGGTCCTTGGGCACGATCAGGATCGACAGGCCGCGGTGGCCCTTGGTGCGGTCGGGGTCGGTGCGCACGAGCAGCATGAGCACATCGGCCCGAGCGGCGAAGGTGCACCAGGTCTTGGTGCCGTTGACCAGCCAGCCGGCGTCGGTCTCGGTGGCGGTCACCTTGATGCTGGCGACGTCGGAGCCGTAGTCGGGCTCGGTCACGGCGACGGCGTTCATGATCTCGCCGCTGGCCAGGCGGGGGAGCCACTCCTGCTTCTGCTCCTCGGTGCCGCCGGCCTCCAGGGCCCGGGCCAGGATTTCGGGGCGGGTGATCAGGGATCCGGCGGCGCCGAGTGAGCCCCGGCTGAGCTCCTCGGTGGCGATGACCATGCCGTAGTAGTCCGATTCGCCCCCGCCGGCGAAGCCGCCGTACTCCTCGGGGATCGACAGCCCGAACAGGCCCATCTCGGCCAGGCCCTCGATCAGTTCCTCGGGGATGTCGGCATTCTCCCGGTGGATGTGCTCGGCCCGGTCGGCCACCTGCTCGTCGGCGAAGCGGCGGAACGTGTCCTGGACGAGCTCGAACTCCTCGTTGAGGTGGCGGGGTCCGTCCTGGCCGGCGAGCGAGGCCAGCAGCCCGGGATCGCGCCAGGTGGTGACGAAGGCCCGGGTGGCGTCGAGCGAATCGGGCGTGGTGGCCCAGATCGCCTCCCGGCCCCACACCTTGGAGGCCAGGTCGGCCACGACATCGGCGACGAACACGCAGGTCAGCTGGCCTTCGAGGTCGCCCTTGGCGCCGTAGTCGAGCATCGAGCGGGCGGTTTCGATGGCGGCGGCGGCGTGGGCCAGGTCGTAGGCCAGGATCTGGTCGGCGTCGACCGATCCGGTCTCGGCCAACTTCCGGGTCGCCCCCCGGACGATGGAGGCCGCCGCCTCGATGGCGGACGCTGCTTCGAACAAATCAGGCGCAGTCATGGCCGAGATCGTAGACGCCGACCCCGGCCGCGCTCACATCCGGTTACCGCTGGGTAATGCCCTGCGGGGGAGCGAGGGGGGTCTAGCGTGACGCCGTGGTCAGGTCTGCGGCAGACGTCGAGGAACCGGAGGTCGGTGCGCCGTCGCCTCTGGCCCGCTCGGCCGACGTGGTCCTCGACTGGTTCGCCGTCGAGGGGCGCGATCTCCCGTGGCGGCACTGTCGCGACCCGTGGGCGATCCTGGTGTCGGAGCTGATGCTGCAGCAGACACAGGTCGAGCGGGTGATCGACCGCTGGCCTCGCTTCCTCCGGCGCTTTCCCGACCCGTCGACCTGTGCCCGGGCGCCCCGGGCCGACGTGATCGAGGAGTGGGCCGGTCTCGGCTACAACCGGCGTGCGGTGAACCTGCATCGGGCGGCCGAGGTGATCGCCGATGACCACGGAGGCCGGGTGCCGACCGAGCTCGGCGATCTGCTCGACCTTCCCGGGATCGGGCCCTACACCGCTCGGGCCATCCGGGTCTTCGCCTATGAGGCCGATGACGCCGTGCTCGACACCAATGTGGCCCGCATCCTGGCCCGGGCCGGTGGGGTGACGCTGTCCCGGGCCGAGGCTCAGGCGGCGGCCGACGCTGCGGTCCCGGCCGGTCGGGGTTGGGCGTGGAACCAGGCGTTGCTCGACGTCGGCGCGACGTGTTGCCGCAGTCGCAGACCGGACTGTGGCCGGTGTCCGGTGGTGGCGGCCTGCTCGTGGCACACCGAGGGTCGGCCCGAGCCGGATCCCGCCGTCGGCTCGGCCGGGGTGTCGGGGGGACAGAGCCGGTTCGAGGGATCCGATCGTCAGGGGCGAGGGCGTCTGGTGGATGCGCTGCGGGCGGCGCCGGTGGCGATGGCCGATCTGGCGGTGGTGATGGGGTGGCCCGACGACGCCGCCCGAGCCCATCGGGTGGCGGATGGGGTGGTGGCCGACGGCCTGGCCCGTCGCCAGGGCGACACCCTCACCCTGGGCTGACGAAACCCCGATCGGAACCTCCCGCGTCGGAGCGACAACGGTGGGGTTGTCGCTCCGAC
>JBCCRO010000068.1:0-19020 GCA_039201605.1 Actinomycetota bacterium | reverse complement strand
GTCTTGGCCAGCTCGGTCTTACCCACACCGGTCGGGCCGAGGAAGATGAACGAGCCGGAGGGCCGCTTCGGATCCTTCAGGCCGGCCCGGGTACGGCGGATCGACTGGGAGACCGCCCGGATGGCGTCCTCCTGGCCGATGACCCGCTTGTGCAGCTCCTCTTCCATGCGGAGGAGCTTCTCGGTCTCCTCCTCGGTGAGCTTATAGACGGGGATGCCGGTCCAGATCGACAGGACCTCGGCGATCGATTCCTCGTTGACCTCGTCGAACAGGTCGACACCGGAGGCCTTGATCTCGGTCTCCATCTCCTCCCGCTTCGACAGCAGGTCCTTCTCCGAGTCGCGGAGACGGCCGGCCTCTTCGAAGTTCTGGGCTTCGACGGCTTCCTTCTTCTTGGCCGTGACCTCGGCGATCTCGTTCTCCAGCTCCTTGAACGCCGGCGGGGTGCTCATGCGCTTGATGCGGAGACGGGAACCGGCCTCGTCGATGAGGTCGATCGCCTTGTCCGGGAGGTGACGGTCGGAGATGTAGCGGTCGGCCAGGTTGGCCGAGGCGACGAGGGCCTGATCGGTGATGGTGACCCGGTGGTGGCTCTCGTAGCGGTCGCGCAGACCCTTGAGGATCTCGATGGTGTGCTCGACCGTCGGCTCCTCCACCTTGATCGGCTGGAAGCGGCGCTCGAGGGCGGCGTCCTTCTCGAGGTGCTTGCGGTACTCGTCGAGTGTGGTGGCGCCGATCGTCTGCAACTCACCTCGGGCCAACATCGGCTTGAGGATCGAAGCGGCGTCTATGGCACCTTCCGCCGCCCCGGCGCCGACGAGCGTGTGCAGCTCGTCGATGAAGAGGATGATGTCCCCCCGGGTCTTGATCTCCTTGAGCACCTTCTTCAGGCGCTCCTCGAAATCACCGCGGTAGCGGGAGCCGGCGACCAGGGCGCCGAGATCGAGGGTGTAGAGCTGCTTGCCGCGGAGGGTGTCGGGCACCTCGTCGTTGGCGATCTGCTGGGCCAGGCCCTCGACGATGGCGGTCTTGCCGACACCGGGCTCGCCGATCAGCACCGGGTTGTTCTTGGTGCGACGGCTGAGGACCTGCATGACCCGCTCGGCCTCCCGGGCCCGGCCGATCACCGGATCGAGCTTCTTCTCCCGGGCGAGCTGGGTCAGGTTGCGACCGAATTGATCGAGGATGAGCGAGCCGGACGGGGCGTCCTGGCCGCTGCCACCGCTGGTGGCGCTCGCCTTGCCGCCACCCTCCGTGGAGCTCCCGGCGCTGCCGGAGGGCCCGGAGTAGCCCGACAGGAGCTGGATGACCTGCTGCCGGACCCGTGACAGGTCGGCCCCCAGCTTCACCAACACCTGGGCGGCGACACCCTCACCCTCACGGATGAGACCGAGCAGGATGTGCTCGGTGCCGATGTAGTTATGGCCGAGCTGCAGGGCCTCGCGGAGCGACAGCTCCAGCACCTTCTTGGCCCGAGGGGTGAAGGGGATGTGCCCCGACGGCGAGGAGCCACCCTGACCGATGATGTCCTCCACCTGGCTGCGCACAGCCTCGAGGGAGATCGAGAGCGATTCGAGCGCCTTGGCGGCCACTCCTTCGCCCTCGTGGATCAGGCCAAGAAGGATGTGCTCGGTCCCGATGTAGTTGTGATTCAACAACCGGGCTTCTTCTTGAGCAAGCACCACGACTCGGCGTGCACGATCCGTAAAGCGTTCGAACATGAAGTTCCTCCAGAAAGGGTCCTGAGGAGAAGTGACTTCCAGCCTACAAGTAAAGGGGTGACGATCTTTTGCCGGAAGACCGGGTCCGACAGCAATACAGTCGGCACCTGGGTCCGGTTTTCTGAGCCACCGGGGTGGGTGTGGTGGCTTGGAGCTCCTTGGCGGTGAGTCGGGCGGGTGGTCTACCGACCGTACATGCAACACCCCCACCAGGTCTCATCGAGTCCGTGAGGGCGCTGAACCCTGTCTGATTGGCCCGTGGCCCGTCGTATTGGTTTACCGTTGGGACGTGGCTACCAATCCCCTCACCAGCCTGCCGACCGCCAGTGATGATTCGGGCCGCATCGAGTCCTGCCTGCTCGACACGGTCCGCATCGAGGGTGACGAATATCTCTCGGAGATCGCCTCCCACCTGATCAAGGCCGGGGGCAAGCGGCAGCGCCCGCACTTCACCATCGTGTCGGCGGCCACCGCTCTGCCGGACGGGGTCCCGGTGAGCGACGACGTCGTCCGGGGCGGGGTCGCCGTCGAGCTGGTCCAGGTCGGCTCGCTCTACCACGACGACGTGATGGACGAGGCCGAGATCCGCCGTCAGGTGATCAGCGTCAACGCCCGGTGGGGCAATCTCCGCGCCATCCTGGCCGGCGACTTCCTCCTGGCCAAGGCGTCCGAGATCGCCGCCAGCCTCGGTACCGAGGTGGCCGGTCTGCTCGCCAGCACCATCGCCGACCTGTGCAAGGGGCAGGTGGCCGAGCTGCAGACCCTCTACGACGTCAATCGGACGGTCGACCAGTACTTCCCCTCGATCGCAGGCAAGACGGCCAGCCTCTTCTCCGCCGCCACCCGGATCGGAGGGATCGTGTCGGGCCGGGACCGCACGGCGATCGACGCTCTCACCGAGTACGGACGGCTGTACGGGATGGCGTTCCAGATCATCGACGACATCCTCGACGTGATCGCCACCGACGAGCAGCTGGGCAAGCCGGCGGGCAAGGACATGCTGGAGGGCGTCTACTCCCTCCCCGTCATCCACACCCTGGCCTCTCCCGTCGGTCCGGAGTTGAAGACGCTGCTGCACGACGGCGGTCTGGCCGAGGCCGATCGGCACGCCGCCATCGAGGTGGTGCGAGGCGGACCGGGCGTGGCCCAGGCCATGGCCACGGCCGAGGAGTACGTGCGCGAGGCCCAGAGCACGATCGGGGCGGTGGCCGACAACCGGGCCGGTCAGGTCTTGGCCGACACCGCCCAGTATCTGCTCGAATCGGTCCACGCCGTCCAAACAACCTGAGCGATTCGGCCGAGCCGATCCGGCGTCGGTGCGGCGATGGGTGACGGCGACCCCGGGGCACTCTGGGTCGAGATCGACGAGGAGTTGCTCTCGCATGTGCGGGGCGGCCCGACGGTGTTCGACGGCCTCCCCCGTTGTTCCGCCCTCTACGACACGGCGTTCAACGGATTGTTCCGGGTGGAGGTGTGCGCCGGGGAGCAGGCGATGTTGGCCGTCGAGCACGTCGCCGACGGCAACTCCGACTGGCGCCTCACCGAGTATCTGCGCCGGTCGGCGCCGTCGACGGTGGCCGACGCCGGGCCCGACCCGGCACCGGTCGAGCTGCCCGCCCGCGACGCCGTGACCTACCGGTCGGCCCTGCTCGACGTCGACGCCGCCCGGGCGGCCGATCTGCTGGCGGCCGTGCGGGCGCTCGACTGGGGCGAGCCGACGCCGTCGAGCGGCCAGGGTCGGGACGGGGTGACCGTGCACGGCACGCTGCATCCGGAGTCGGGGGAGGCCGCTCGGCGGTGGACGACCTGGTCGCCCGACCCGGACGTCGAGCCGGCGAAGGCGGCGTTCTTCCATCGGCTGTGGCGCTTCGCCGTCGACAACGGGCCTGGAGCGCTCGACGGCGACCTGGACCGCGTCGGCCCCTACCTGGCCCTGCCCTAGCTTGGAGCGGCATCGAATCGGATCTTGAGCCGCCTCCGCTGCTGCGCCGCCTGCTGGCCGACGGGACCTGGGTCAACCGCGGCGCCGACACCGACGACCGGATCCCCCGAGCCGTGGCCGACGCCTGGGACCCCGGCGCCTACGGCATCCAGCTCGTCACCAGCCTGCGAACGGTGGCCTCCTTCGTGGCCGAGGTGCCCGAACTCACCGATCTGTGGAACGTGCAGGACATCGATCCCGAGCGGTGCCTGGTCATCGCCGATTTCGGTATCGGCTCCGACAACCCGATCGTGCTGGACTACGCCGTCGACCCGCCCCCGGTGCGGACCCAGCGTTTCGAGGGGTGGCCGCGGACGACGGTGACCTGGTTCACCATCGCCGACTCCTTCGACGAGTTCGTCGAGCTGTTGGGCCTCTGATCGACCGTCACGTCGGCCGCCTCGTCGGCTGAGCCGTGGACTGCGGGCGCAGATGATGGAGCGGCCCCCTCGTCGAGGGCGGGGCCGTTCCCATCGGAGGTGAGGCCGTTGGTGATCTGGACCAGCAGCGGCCGACCCTCGACGACGGCCACCGCCCGCCCCGGGGCCGGCCGGATACCGGGCCGGACGGCGAAGGCCACACCGGCCGCCTCCTGGACCTCGATCGGCGACGGTGGACCGAGGAGGATGAGCGTCCGGGCCCGGCGGGCCTGCAGCCACAGCGGGTCGGTGCCGAAGCCCCGCAGGGAGGTGGCCGCCGCCACCAGCGGGAGCCCGACGGCGGCGATCCGAGCCGAGGCGGGAGCCAGGGCGGGGTCGTCGAGCCGGTCGGCGCCGTCGATCATCAGCACCGGCGGAAGATCGCCGTGGTGGTTCTCGATCAGCTCGGCCAGTCCATCGAGGGCGGCGGCCGTGCCGTCGAGGGTGAACCAACGGTCGACGGCGGGGACGGCGGCCAGCGGTGATCGGCGGGGGCCGCAGGCGACCACCCGACGACCGGCCACCGCCACCTGGCGGGCCACGGCGGCCAGCGTCGTCGACCGGCCCGAGCGGGGTGGTCCGAGCACGGCCACGTCGTCGAGCGCCAGGTCGAGGTGGAGGGGGTCGGGGGCCGCGGTGAGATCGACCACCCCGAGCCGGATCGGCAGCGACGGGCCGAACGGGGCCGGCGGGACAGCGAGAGGTGGCGCAGGGTCGACCGGAGCGAGGTCGACGGGCAGGGCGGGCACCACCAGCCGCTCGGGCGCCGGGGCGGCCCGTGCGAGGCCGGCAGCTGTGCCGACCGACGGGCTCGACGAGGCGGCCCGAGTAGGTGGGGCACACTCGTCGGCCGGTGGGGCGGTGGTGATCTGCGTCACGTGGCCGTCGAGGATGCCTCGGCCCGGTGGGGGCTGGGGGCCGAGCAAAGCAGGGTCGACGCCGAGGTCTCTGTAGGCGGCGTCGTCGATGCAGCGAAGCACGAGGCGGGCCGCCAGTGCCGACCACACCACCGCCCGCACCGCCGCCCTTCGGTCGACCGTGAGCGCCGTGGCCAACCCCACCTGGCGCCCGTCGACGATCGATCGGTTGAGGCGCTCCAGCCACCGGTGCTGACCGGTGGGGGCGCCCGCCACCTCGAAGAGCTCGGTGAGGGCCCCGTAGTCGTCGAGTAGGAGGAGGAGCGGGCGCCGGTCGGCCACCCGGCCGCGGCGCCGAGCGGCGATCTCCCGTTCGAGGACGACGATCAGTCGGGTAACCGCCTCCAGGTCGTCGCCACTCGCGGCCGCGGCGCAGCACGGCCGGTGGGCGAGGGCCAGGAGGCGGCGGGAGGAGGCGTCGAGAGCGAAGAGCACCGGGGGTTTCGCCGAGCGGGCTGCGGCCTCGGCCACGGTTTCGAGGGCCGTCGTCTTGCCCGAGCCACCGGCCCCGGCGATCACCAACCCGCCGACGGCCGCCAGGTCGAGCCGGGCGACGGACCGGGCCTGGCGTTCCGGCCGATCGACGAGGCCGATGTCGATCCCGGGGCCCGCCGGTGGAGAGGTGGCCAGCCCGGTGACGCCGTCGATGGCGACTCGGTGCGGCAGCTCGGGCAGCCAGGGGGGCCGGGCCGCGGGGCAGGCCTGTGACGCAGAGACCGCGGTGATGGCGGTCAGCAACTCGTCGAGCTGCGCGGTGGGAGGTCGGCCTCCGGCCGGACGCCGGGAGCCCCCTGCCGCCGGGGACCGCCCGCCGCCGACGGTCGGCGGCGACGTCAGGGGCGGGGCGATGAGGGGTCGGACGGCGATGGCTGCACGACCGCCGTCCGATGGCGGCGGGGCGGTGGACCAGGCGGCCTGGAACGGGGTTGGCGCTCCGGGGCCCCGACGGACCAGCGCACGCCCTTTGGCGGTCGGCGGGATGGCGGCGGCGTCGGCGACACCGAGCACGCTGGTCGATTCGGCACCGTCGACGGTACGAAGGCAGATGCGGAGGTTGGTGTTGGCCAGGATGTCGTCGCTGACGGCGGCGGCCGGACGCTGGGTGGCCAGGACGAGGTGGATCCCGAGGCTGCGGCCGCGCTGGGCCAGGTCGATGATCCCGGCCATGAAGGCGGGCACCTCGACCACCAGGGTGGCGAACTCGTCGATGACGATCACCAGCGCCGGTGGGGTGCCGTCGGGATCGATCCGGGCCAGGTCGTACAGATCCTTGGCCCGTCCCCGGAGGAGGTCCATGCGTCGACCCAGCTCGGCCCGGAGCGAGACCAGCACCCGCTGGGCCAACCCACCGTCGAGGTTGGTGACGCAGCCCACGGTGTGGGGGGCGGTGACGAAGGCCTCACCGGTGGCGCCGCCCTTGTAGTCGACGAAGAGCACGTTGAGGCGGCCGGGAGGATGGTGGGCCAGCAGGGAGGCCACCAGCGACCTGGTGAGCTCGCTCTTGCCCGAGCCGCTGGTGCCCCCGATCAGACAGTGGGGCCCGTCGGCGACGAGATCGATCATCATCGGACCATCGGCCCCCACCCCGATCGGGGCCGCCAACGTCGGCCCCCGGGGGCGCCGCCAGGCGGCCGCCACCGAAGCCCGCCACCGGGGCGGCGGCCCCAGGAGGTCGGCCAGGGTGGCCACGGCGGGGAGCGACGTCGCCCGCTCCGGCCCGCTGGCGTCGATCAGGGGAGCCAGGCCGAGGGCCAGGGGCCGGGCGACGTCGACCTCCAACCCGTCCGGTGTGAACTCCACCACGTCGTCGGTGTCGGCCGACCCCGGGCCGAGCCGATGCAGTCGGGCCGGACGACGGGAGGCTCGCCCCGGACAGTCGAGGCGCACGCTCGTGTTGGGCGGCACACCGTCGGCCGTGGGGGCCAGCCACAGCAGCGTCGCACCGGCCTCGCGGCCGAGGGTGCCGACCCCGGCCGCCGCCGTTGCGATACCGGCGGCAAGGGCACCGTCGACGACGAGCAGCACCCGGGGCACGAGGGCGGGCGACGGCCGACCGAGGCCCGCCTCACCACCGACCCGGGATCGCCGGGACGCCGCCCGAGCCCGGCCCAGCTCCGCCACCGCCCGGAGGAGGCCATCGGCCGCCGCCGGGGACGAGGCCAGCGGGGCGACCCCGAGCACCTCGGCCGCCGCCCGGGTGTGCGGAAGCCACGGCAGCCAGTGCGTCGCCCCGTGGCCGGGGCCGAGGGCGGCGGCGATCACCAGCTCGCTCGGCCGGTGATGGGCGGCGGCCTGGACGACGAGGGCGGTGGCCAGCGGCGAGGTGATCGTCGACGGCCCGACGAGCGAGATGGCGACCTCGGTAGCGAGGTCCACCGTGATCGGCACGTCGACCAGGCGGCGCAGCGGCGCCAGACGTTCGTCGGCCAGGGCTCGGAGAACCTCGTCGCCGCCGGTCGGCGCTTCCACGGCGACGAGCGGCGTCACCGTGCCGGTGCCACAGCGCAGGGGCGACCGGCCGACGCCCGGGGACCGGCCCCACAGCCGCCGATCCCGCCGCTCGATGCGATGAGCCAGCTCGGCCAGATCGGGGGCGTGGGCTAGACGGCGTCGTCGCTCGTCGGCGAGGGCCTCGGTGGCTCGTCGCACCAGATGGTCGAGCGCGCGATCGAATCGTTCCGCCAGCCGTCGTTGACGCCTGCGAACTCGTCGGCGCTGGTCGAGGTGGCCGCCGACGGCGACCAGGGGGGAGAACACGGCGAACAACAGAAAGCGAGGCGAGAACATGACGGCCAACGCCAACCCCATCACCAGCGGCATGGCCGCCGCCAGGTAGGCGAACGACGATGGCTCGGGTTCGGTGGGCACCCCGCCCTCGAGGCCGAACGCGCCGGGCTCCGGGCCCGGGGCGTGATCGGCCGTCGGGTGGACGGCCACGGTGGGGGTGGTCGCCTCGTCGACGACCAGTGCCGTCGTCCGTCGCCGCAGTTCGAGCATGGTGGACGAGCAGCGCAGGGCCTGGCCGGGATGCCAGGGCACGGGAGTGGCGACCGGTCGACCGTCGAGGGCCACGTCGGCCTCGGGCGGTGGCACCACCGTGACGACGTCGTCGGCTCCGATCCGGATCGTCACCGCCACCCGACCGAGCGCAGGGTCGCGCAGGGTCAGCTCGGCACGGCGGTCGCGACCGATGCGGACGGTGGCGCCGGGGGCGAGGCGGTGCCGGCGGCCCACATCGGGACCTCCCGCCACCTCGATCCACCACGCCGCCGAACCCGGCGGTCGCCGGGCGGAGCGGCTGGGCGGGTCGGCCCCGCCTCCGGGCCAGGCGTCGCCGCCGGGCCGATCCCCGTGGCGACCGAGGGCCACGGTGTCGCCCGTGACGAGGCCCAGACCGCCGAGCCGCTCTCCGCCGTCGAACTCCTCCCCGGTCGACGGGCGGGTGAGCAACCACTCATGGCCGTCGCCCACGCCGAGGTGGTCGGCGAGCGCCGCCGTCAGCTCCCCCACCGTGTGATCGGGCTCGACGGACGCCACGACGTCGACCTCGCCCGCCGTCACGGCCGAGGCGGGAGACGCCCGATCGACAACGGCCACCGCCAGCCGGAGTTCCACGAGGACGGCCCCGGTCAGCCGATGCCGGCGGCGTCGGCGCTGCGGGCGGCGTCGCGGGCAGTGGTCATGAAGGAGGCGATCTCCTCGGTGACCTGGCTCAGCGTGGCCCGCATCTGATCGGACAGGTTGGGCACGATGACGTGCTGGGCGTGTTCCCGGGCGCTCCCCGACCAGCCCCGCTGCTCGGCCGTCGCCCGGGGTATGGCGCCGAACGTCTGCTGGTTCTCGTCGATCAGGGCACCTACGGCGCTACGCAGATCGGGCAGCTCGGCCGACACGAAGTGCTCGAAGCCGGCCACGTCGATCCGGTAGTCGTCGGCGGCGACGCCCGGCGGTGGGGGAAGCTCGACGGGCTGCGGGGCGTAGGTGACGGTGATCTCGGACCCGCCGAGCGAGCGGGAGATGTTGGACGTGATGACGCTGAGAGCGGTGGCGAAGTCGCCCATGGCCTCGTCCATCTGGGCCACCACCGAGGTGGCGACCCGGATGAGGCCGGGGTTGAACTCGGTCTCCGCGTCGGGGCCCTCGTAGGTGAGGGCGAAGGCCTGGACGACCGTCGTCTGCAGGCGCTGGCGGACCCGATGGAAGATCTGCTCG
The DNA here is from genome assembly GCA_039201605.1 of Actinomycetota bacterium. Taxonomy (GTDB): domain Bacteria; phylum Actinomycetota; class Acidimicrobiia; order Acidimicrobiales; family SZUA-35; genus CADEDH01. Next base: position 9,770 of record JBCCRO010000068.1, on the reverse strand, counting down.
GCCGCTCGGACGTAGTCGTCGATGGCCTGACTGCTGGTGCCGATGATCTCGGACATGGTGGTGCTCCGTCGGTACGGAACGGCCCGAGGCGACTCCGACGCCCAGCCCCCACGGGCGGAATCGAGCCGTTGTGAAGTGACGGGAGCCGGAACTCCGAGACTATGAGCGCAGTTTACCGCAAGTTAGTGACACTGCGGAGGGCCGTCGTCACTCGGCGCCGTCCGGCGCGATGTCGAGACCGATGTCGAGGTTGCGGGCCGAGTGGGTGAGCGATCCGGACGAGACCAGGTCGACGCCGGTGCCGGCGTAGGCGTCGAGGGTGTCGAGGGTGATGCCGCCCGACGCCTCGAGCAGGGCCCGACGGCCACCGTTGGCTTCGGCCCAGGCATCGGCCTCGGTCACGAGGGCCACCAGGTCGGCGGGGGCGAAGTTGTCGAGGAGGATGATGTCGGCGCCCGCGGCCAGAGCCTCGTGCATCTGCTCACCCCGGTCGGCCTCGACATGCACGGTTCGTCCCGGCCACCGCTGCTTGGCCAGGGCCACGGCGTCGGTGATCGTGGTGCCGACCAGGTGGTTGTCCTTCAGCATGATCCAGTCCGACAGGTTGCCCCGGTGGTTGGCCGCGCCCCCGGCCCGGACGGCGGCCTTGGCCAGCGAGCGGTAGGCGGGGAGGGTCTTGCGGGTGTCCCACACGGTCACCCGACCGGCGGCCACCTCCACCCAGTGGGCGGCGTTGGTGGCGATGCCGGAGAGGTGGCCGAGGAAGTTGAGCGCCGTCCGCTCGGCGGTGAGCAGCCGGGCGAAGGGACCGCGGGCCACCCCAAACGACTCCCCGGCACTCACCCGGTCGCCGTCGACCTTGTTCCAGGTGACCGTCAGCGTCGGGTCGACCAGGGCGAAGGTCTCCTCGACACAGCGACAGCCCGACAGCACGCCGCTCTCCCGGGCCCCGAAGGTGGCGGTGGCCTGGAGTTCGGGGTCGAGCAGGGCCGAGGTGAGATCGCCGAGCGGCGTCAGATCCTCGGTGAGGGCCCGCTCCACCAGGAAGCGGATGTCGGCCAGCGGGGCCAGGAGATCGGGTCGAACGGTCGACGTCATGGCGGGAACGGTAGCGGCCGGCAACGGGGCGGCGGGTGCCCGCCCGCAGGAGGGCCTCATCGATCGACGGCTTCGATCGGCTACCGATCGAACAGGTCTGGGACTACGGCCCGATCGGCTACGACGGCGAAGCCTGGCTTCACCCTCGGTATCGGGTGGTGGTGGCGCAGCTCGACGACGAGGGCGACGCCGGACCGATCATCATCGTTCCCGACATCTCGAAGGCGCAGTACGACAAGCTGCAGGGCCTCCTCTCACGGGGAGCGGTCCTCCCCGACGGCTGGGAGCGGGGCGGTGGCAGCTTCAAGCGCCGGGACCTGGCGGTCCGGGCCAAGGCGGGAGCGAACCTCGTGGTGATCTCGATGAGCCTGGCCCCGCCCGACCTCGATCCCTCGCTGGTGATCCGCATCACGGCGGTCGGCGCCTAGGCGTCTCCCCGGCCCGGACGGCCGAGGTCAGCCCTACAGCGGGCCGATGGGGCGGACGACGCCGATCGCTTGATCGGGGTCGTAGCCGGGCATGACGAACGTCGGGTCGATGGCCAGGAGCGGGACCATCACGAAGTTGCGCTGATGAGCGCGGGGATGGGGCACCTCGTAGTCGTCGTCGTCGATCTCGTGACCCTCGATCCAGATGACGTCGACATCGAGGGTGCGCGGCCCCCAACGGATGATGCGGCGACGATCGGCGGCCCGCTCCAACTCCTGGCAGCGGGCCAGCAGCTCCCGAGGGCTGAGCAGCGTGTCGATCTCGACGACGATGTTGAAGTAGTCGTCCTGGGCCGGGCCACCGACGGGATCGGTCTCGTACACCGGTGACACGGCCACCACATCGGGCATCGCCCCGACGGCTTCCCGGAGAAGATGCCGCCGGTCGCCGATATTGGACCCGAGCCCGAGGAAGGCCCGCACCTAGGCCTCGGGGTTCTCGCCGCGTCGACGGTGGATGCGCACCCCGGTGGTACCGACGTCGGCGGCGATCGGCGGGCGCAGCTTGGCCACCGTCACCGTCACCTCGTCGACCAGGGGGTTGGCCAGGATCAGGTCGGCCGCCCGCTGCGACATGCGCTCGAGGAGCAGGTACTGCTCGCTTTCCAGCGTGGCCCGCAACTCGTCGGTGACCGTGCCGTAGTTGACGGTGTTGGTCAGGTCGTCGGTGGCGCCGGGACGCCGGAGGTCGACGTAGATGTCGATGTCGAACCGGAAGGGCTGGGCCTGATCCCGCTCAAGCTGCAGCACCCCGCAGCGGGTGACGATCCGCAATTCCCGGATCTGGATGCAGTCGGCGATCTCAGGCACCGGCACCGGCCTCGGCGGCGGCGCCGCTGTCGTCGCCACCGGCACCCTCACCCGCCATCGACTCACCCTCCGCCGGCTCGGGCGGCGGGTTGAGCAGGGCGTTCTCGGCGGCGGTGACGATGTTGCGACCGGTGGGGCCCATCTGTCGGCCGAGAATCCGCTCGACGACGACGATGGCCTCGAAGGTGACCGGCACCATGCCCGACCACCGCAGGTAGCCGGCGAGGAAACCGGCCATGCGATCGCCGACCTCCTCCATGTGCATCAGGAGCTTCTTGCCCGAGCCGAGGAGGCTGGTCAGCTCGGCGTAGACCTGGGGAAGCGCCGTCTCCAGGTTGAGCGAGGGGGCGAAGGGCCAGTGCTTCCACGGCATGCCCAGCTCGTCGTAACTGTGGAGGTTGTGGTCGGAGGGGATGAGCGAGATCACGAACGAGAAGTTGTTCTCCCGGATCCAGATCACCTCTTCCTGGCGGCGGACGCGACGGTGGTTCGTGCCGTAGCCACCGGGCCGCTCACAGACCGCCAACTGCTCCTTGATGACCCAGCTGAACTGCCGGGGTTGGATGCCCTGTGCCCACTTGCCTTTCGCCATCATGAACTCCTGGACTGGGTCGGCGAGCGACCCGTGACAACTGACACCGCTTGTCGGGTGGCCTTCACATCGTGGGCTCGGACCAGGTCGACTCCGCAGCTCAGAGCATAGGAGGCCGTCACCACCGAACCGACCAGGCGATCATCCACGGGCACGGCCTCATCGGCACCGTCGGAGCGGGCCAAGAGCTGCCCCACCATCGACTTGCGACTGGTGCCGACGGCGACCGGCCAGCCGGTGTCGACCAGGCGGTGGAGGTTGGCCAGCAGCGTGACGTTGTGGTCGAGCTCCTTGCCGAATCCGAAGCCCGGGTCGACCCACAACCGGCTCACCCCGAGGGCCTTGGCCTCGTTGGCCTTGGTGTCGAGGAAGGCGATCACCTCGTCGAGCACGTCCCAGTAGCGGGGGCCGTCCTGCATGGTGGCGGGCTCGCCCTGCATGTGGACACAGATCCAGCCGACGCCGAGTTCGGCGGCGACGGGGCCGAGCGAGGCGCTGACGTCATTGATCACCTGGGCCCCGACGGCCACCGCGGCCCGGGCCACCTGTTCGTGCCGGGTGTCGATGGAGACCGGGGCCACGTCGGCCACCGCCTCCACCACCGGCAGGACTCGGGCCAGCTCCTCCTCGGCCGAGACCGGGCTGGCCCCGGGGCGGGAGGACTCACCGCCGATGTCGATAATGTCGGCGCCTTCGGCCACCATTTCGGTGGCCCGGTTGAAGGCCGCCGCCTGGTCGCGGTAGAGCCCGCCGTCGCTGAACGAGTCGGGGGTCACGTTCAAGATGCCGAGGACCGTGGGCGCCATGATCGCCTCATCGTACGAGCCCACCCCGCCGCCGGTGCCATCCGGAGCCACATTCACCGAGGTGACACGGCACTAGGACCCGCGATCGGCCTCACCACTGCCGTCGGCGGCGTTGGCAGGCCTGTCCTGGGGAGGTTCGAGGCGAAGCACCCCGTCGGTCCGGCGGAGACGGCGACCCCCGGTGAGCTCGCAGGCCACGACCTCGTGGCGGGCCACGGCCAGGGCCCGTTCCAGCTCGGCGGTCGACGGCGGGTGGCCGGCCTCGTCCCGCAACCAGCGGCGAAGGGCGGCCACCGCCAGCGACGGTGGGGCGGCGGCGAGTGCCCGGCTGTCGGTCGGGTCGAGATCGGCGGCCAGGGCGTCGACGTCGGCGGTGAGGGTACGGGCGTGGTCGGCGGTGCGAACCAGCAGGGGGACGGGGTCGCGTCGGGCGACGTCGGCCAGCAGGGGGAGCACCTCGTTGCGGATCCGGTTGCGCTGGAAGCGGGGGTCGGTGTTTGACGGATCCTGCACCGGGGTGAGGCCGAGGGCGGCACAGAGCGCCACGGTCTCGGCCCGTCGCAGGTCGAGGATGGGGTGGGTGCCGGCCGAGGTCATGGCGGCCAGGCCCGGGGGGCCGGCGCCGCGCAGCAGGTTGAGCAGGACGGTCTCGGCCTGGTCGTCGGCGGTGTGGCCGGTGAGGGCGTCGGGGCCGAGCACGGCTCGACGGGCCTGCCGGGCCCGCTGCTCCAGGTCGCCGCCGTCGGCGACGTCCACCCGCTCGGCCCGAAAGGCGGCGCCGAAGCGCTCGGCGGCGGCCGCCACCACGGCGGCTTCGTCGGCCGAGTCGGGGCGCAGGCCGTGATCGACGTGGACCGCCGTCACCCGGAGGCCGGCGGCGGTGGCCAGGGCGAGCAGGGCCAGCGAGTCGGCACCGCCGGACACGGCGCAGACGACATCGGTCCCGGCCGGTGGAAACCTGCAGCGGGTCAGCAGCTCATCGAGGAGCTGGGGGCCCGCTGCGGGAGTCAGTCCGCCATCCGGTCGATCCACAGCTGCGGCTCGCGGATCTCGTCGATGGTGGGGAGGGTCTCGGGGCTGGTCCAGACCTTGTCGAAGAGCTCCTTGCCCCCGGCGGCCTCGACGGCGCGGACGAACTCCTCGCCCTCCTCGTACTGGGCCAGCTTGGCCTCCATGCCGGTGAGGCGCTGCACGAGCTTCGTCAGCCCACCGGCGTTCTTGCGACGCTGGCTCATCACCCGGGAGAAGCGGGCCTGCGAGGGGACCAGATCCTTCGTGGCCCGATCCATGATGATGTCGCCGTGGCCTTCGAGAAGGCTCATGAGACCGGCCACCTTGGCCATGGTCGCCTTCTGTTCGGGACTGGCGAGCAGCACCGAGAGGCCGCCGTCCTTCAGGTCAGGCCGGTTGCCGTCGCGCAGTTCTTTGATGTGCTCGCTGATCACGTCGAACAGCCGACCGGGGTCGGGATCGACGTCGTCGAGGAGCTCGTTGACCAGCGACAGGAAGTAGTCGCGGAGCCACGGCACCCCGGTGAACTGGGCCCGGTGGGTGCATTCGTGGACGGCGATCCACAGGCGGAACTCCTGGGGCGGAAAGCCGTAGCGGCGCTCCAGTGCGAGGACGTTGGGGCCGACGTAGTAGACCCAGTCCTGCTCGTCGGGGTTGTCGTCCTCGGCGATCAGCAGGTCGTACTGCCCGAGCACCCGGGCCGACATCCACCCGAGGAGGAGGCCGAGCTGCAGGCCGGCCACCTTCGGGCCGACGGCGTCGCCGACGGCACCGAACGCCTTCCCGACCGGGGCCAGCAGTTCGCCGACCACCTCGAAGGCCGGGTTCTTGGGCTCGGCGGCGACATCGGCCTCGTCGTCGCTCTCCTCGGAGGCGTCGGCCAGCTTGGACAGGAGCGGCTTCATCAGGCGCTCAAAGCTGGCGAGGTTGGCGTCGACCCAGCCCATGCGGTCGGCGACCCGGGCTCGGGCCGGGCCGGCGGTGGAGATCAGGCCGGTCTCGGCCTCGACCAGGGCCTCGGCCTGGGTGGTGAGCTCGAGGAGATCGGCCTCGAGGGTGGCCATGTGATAGCTCTCACCGAACGAGTCCTGGCCCGCCACCCGCTCGGCCACCGAACGAGCGAAGTCCCAGTCGACGTTGGCGCTCATCGAACTCGCTCCACCGCGGCTAGTCGTTCTTCTTGGGGTAGCGCGGGGCCTCGACCTTGGCGATGTACCCCACACCGATGGCCAGCAGCGTCACCACCACGCCGATGGCGAGGGAGAAGCCGATCCAGAAATGCCAAACAACGGCGAACATAATCAGCTCAGTGTAGGGCCCTCGCAGGCCGCAGACTCAACGGGGCGGGCTCAGCCGAAGCCGGGGGAGAAGGTGGGCGGGGCCAACTTCCGCCGCAACGCCTGACGGCCCCGGTGGAGCCGGCTCATCACCGTCCCGATGGGCACGTCGAGCCGCTCGGCGATCTCGCGGTAGGTGAAGCCCTCGACGTCGGCCAGGATCACGGCCTCGCCGTAGGGCTCGGGCAACTCGTCGACGGCGTCCAGCACCTCGGCCATCGACAGCTCGTCGAGCAACTCGTCCTCGGCGCTGCGGCCGTGGTTGGAGATGCTGTTCGGGCCGGGATCGATCGAACGGTCGTCGTACTCGTCGAGCGCCGTCTCCTCGGGGCGGCGGGTACGAGCCCGATACCGGTTGATGTGGGCGTTGGTCAGGATGCGGAACAGCCAGGCCCGGAGATTGGTGCCGGGTCGGAACGTGCCATAGCTCTTGAAGGCCCGCAGGTACGTCTCCTGCACCAGATCCTCGGCATCGCTGGCGTTCGTGGTCAGGCGCACGGCGGTGGAATAGAGGGGCCGCCGGTATGGCCCCGTGTCCTCGGCGAAAGTCGCCCGATCGGCCATGACCCCAAGTTACTACCCAGTTGCGTGCGGAAGAGATTCGCGTGGGTAAAAACCCCTACGCCGCCGAAGGGACCGGGCGGCGTATCAAATGGCGGTGTCGGCCCGACGTACGTCCCGGAACGGCACCGTCTTGTCGATTTCGGGCTCCTTGGGCAGGCCGAGGATGCGCTCCCCGATGATGTTGCGCTGGATCTGATCGGTGCCACCGCCGATCGAGGTGAAGAACGCATTGAGCAGCGCATAGGTGGCGTCGGCCGAACGGGGTGACGTTTCGCCCCCCGTCATACCCTCCGCTCCCAGCAGCTCGGTCTGCAGGCTGCCGGCTGTGTGGAGGATGCGGCTCATGGCCAGCTTCCCGAGGGAGACGACCGACGACGAGTTGCCCTGGGCCAGCTCGGCCTTGGCCCGACGATTGTTCCACTCGTTCACCTGCACCAGGGCGTGGAGCGAAGCCAGCCGTTGCCGGAGCACCGGATCGTCCTGTTTGCCGACCGACCGGGCCAGCTCCAGGAGCGACAGGTCGGGGATGGGGGCGGGGGCGGCGTCGTTCGCCGAGCGGACGGCGGTCTCGGTGCGGTGCTCCTTGCGGCGCCGCTGGTTCTCGCCCATCACGGCCCGCTCGTACTGGAGGGCGGTCTGGAGCACCATCCAGCCGTTGTTCTCCTCGCCCAGCATGTGATCGTGGGGCACCCGGGCCTCGGTGAGGAACACCTCGTTGAACCGACTGTCGCCGGTGGCCTGACGCAGCGGGCGGACCTCGACGCCGTCCTGCCGCATGGGGAACCAGAAGAACGTGATGCCCCGGTGCTTGGGGGCGTCCCAGTCGGACCGGGCGATGAGCAGGGCGTAGTCGGCCTCGGCCCCGCTGGAGGTCCACACCTTCTGGCCCGTGATCACCCACTCGTCGCCGTCCCGCTCGGCCCTCGTCTGCACGGCGGCCAGATCGGAGCCGGCGCCGGGCTCGGAGTAGAGGAGGCACATGCCGACCTCGCCGACGAGCAGGGGGCGGAGGAAGCGGCGGCGCAGCTCGTCGGTGCCGAAGGTGAGGACGGTGTTGGCCCACAGGTTGTTCTTGTCCTGGGCCGTGCCCTCGGCCCCGACGGTGGCGAACTCGGCTCGGACCACGTTGGTCAGCGCCGGGTCGAGGCCCTTGCCGTGCCACTGCTCGGGCCAGCTCGGAGCGGCCCAACCGGCGTCGGCCACCCGCCCCAGCCACTCCTTGCGACCGAGCCCGGCCTGCCAGTTGTCGGCCAACCACGCCCGCACCTCGGACCGGACCTGTTCACTCAGCTCGTGTTCGTCGCTCACGACCGACCCCCTTCGGCACCTCTCATCAGCACCGACCCCGAGCTTAGGAACACCTCGGCTGCGGGTCCCAAAAGAGGGGTCGGCGCGACTCCGCTTCGGCCAGCACCTCCAGCACGTCCAGCGCCCGGCCGGTGAGCGCGCCACCCCGGCCGGCGGCGCGCTCAGTCGGGGTCCCGGCCGAGGGGCCAGGCCAGATGCAGGACCGGCGTGGCCTCGCCGATGCGGCGACCGGTGGCGACGTCGGGCTCGATGCGGAGGTAGCGGTTCTTGGGCCCCGGCGACCACGGGTCGATGTGGAGCCGGTCGGCGGCGAGGAGCTCGTCACGGTCCTCGATCTCCCGAGCCGGGCCTCGGAGCACCACGCTCCAACCGGTGTGACGGGTCTCATCGAACGAATCGACCTCGAACGCCACCCCCTCGCCCAACACGGCGGCCGCCAGCTTCAGGCCCGGCGCCGTCTTGATCACGATCGTGTCGCCGTCGACCGCGTAGTTGACGGGAAACACGTCGGGCAGACCGTCGGCGCACACCACCAGTCGACCGACTCGCCGCCGGGCCAGCAGCCTCCAGATCTCGTCGGCCGACAGCGTCTCCATCTGCTCGCCGCTCGTCGTTGTCTCCCGCCTGCTCATGGCGAAACCTCCACCCCGATCGTGCGCCGCCACACCACACGCCGACCAGGGTCCAACGTCCCGTCACGACGGGCCGGGAAAGCCGGGCCGATCCACCCACAACAAGCACAACTGATCGACGTGCGCGCCTAAGCTGCGCCAGTGGTTTATCTGGAGGAGAACCCGCCAGCCATAAGCCAGTTCCGCAACCCCCGCCGAGCTGCCCCGACCGGCGCCATTGTGGTGCACACGGCCGAGAACTCGACCGACACCCGGCTGCCCGACACCGGGGCGGAGGCCGTGGCCCGCTTCATCTCGACCCGAACCACCTTCGGCTCCTACCACTCGGTGGTCGACTCCGACTCCATCGTCAACGTCGGCCGCTACGAGTGGGAGATGTTCCACGAGGGCTCCGGCGGCAACCGATGGTCGCTCGGGCTCTCGTTCGCCTGCGAGGCGTCCCAGTGGTCCCGTCTACCCAGCTCGTGGGTCGACAACGCGCTCCGGAACGGCGCACTCGAGGCGGCGATGATGGCCGCCTGGGTGAAGCAGACCGTCGGGGTCGACGTCCCCGCCCGCCGGATAACGCCGGCTCAGTACCGGGCCGGCCAGCCCGGCTTCATCACCCACGCCGAGCTCGACCCCGGTCGCCGTAGCGACCCCGGAGTCGACTTCCCGTGGCAGACCTTTCTCGAACGATTCGCACAGTATTCAGGAGGAGAACTTCCAGTGGCTGATTGGTGCGTACCAGGAAACCGGGAGTCCGTTATCAAGGGCTCCCAACAGTTGTTGGCCGATGCGGGCTATTACACGGGCCCCATCGACGCCGACTGGTACTTAGGCAGTAGCGGGGCCCTCGTGGCCCTGAACAACGACCGTGTCACGGCGAGACAGGAACGCGACGCCGCCGTGTCCGACCTCGACGATGCGATCGCGGCCCGAGACGCCGCCCGCGCCTCGTTGGAGGACGCCAACGGCACGATCGCCACCCTCCAGGCCCGGATCGCCGAGCTTGAGGCCGGCGGCGGTGGTGGAGGTGACGGCGACGCGGTCGAGAAATTGGCGGCGGCCCGGGCCGGGTTCCTCGGTCTGGCCGAAGCCCTGGGCCTCAAGATCGAGGACGCCGACACCGAGTAGCGCCCGTG
>JBCCRO010000067.1:0-22251 GCA_039201605.1 Actinomycetota bacterium | reverse complement strand
CTGCTCGTCCTCTCGTCATGTTCCTCCATGCCGGCCGCCTCCGAACCCGCCAACCCGCCGATTGTTCTGGAAGCCCAGCGATTGATGATGTTGGCCGAGCGGGCGGAGAACACGTTCATCCGCGACTGCATGTCGGAGGCCGGGTTTGTGTTTCACGGCTCCGGTGAGCCCGATGGCGTCGCTCCGCTGCCCACCCACCCCCAGGTGTCGTTCGACGTCGGGCTTGCCCAAGCCACGGGCTACGGCCTGTTCGTGCGGTCGACGGCGGTCAGCTCAGCGGAGCTGTCTCGCCAGAGGGGTCTCGCCTATCACGAGGGTTTGAGCGATGAGGACCGACAGCGATTCGACAGGGCATTCGCTGGTGGTGCCGGTGATGATCTGGGCGTGATGGTGGCAGGTGGGGTGTCGATCGGTATGGGCGGGTGCATCGGACAAGCTCGTCGTGAACTCTTCGGCGAGGATGTCCTCGAGGTCTACGGGGCGTTTTATGAGCTGCAATTTCTGCCTTTGCAAACCGGAGGTTCGAGCGATGCGCTGACCGCTGCGTTGGAGAAGTGGGAGTCGTGTATGACGGCAGCGGGCTACGGCTACCGCACCCCCGAGGAAGCCGTCGCCGCCGGGCTGGAGCTGCGAGGCGCCGGCGAGAGCGCGACCGACGGCGAGGTGGCACTGGCGGTGGCCGATGCCGAGTGCCGCCAGGAGGTCGGGCTGCGAGCCGCGGCCGATGAGTCGTTCAGAGCGGCGAACGAAGCCGTCTTCGCGGAACACGCCGAGCTATTCGACCGATGGGCGGAACTCGAACGCCAGGCACAGGACCGGGTGGAGGCGGTGATCGGTGAACCACTCTTCTGACCTGGCCGATCTCGTGCGCATGACCACCTGAACACCTTGGGAGCGAGATGCCGGACCCCGGACAACCAGTCGGATTTCCCACCTGGAGCGAAGCGACCGAGCGAGTCTTGAGCAAAGAGGACCCGGTCACCAAGCACCTGCTGTCCGGTGTGTTGATGAGCCTGGTCCGCGAGAACCACAGCGGCGAGCCGCCGATCGCCGACGTGGATGTCGATTTCGTCCTGCGTGCGGTTCGCGGCTTCGTCTCGAGGCGAGACCTCCTGCAGCGAATCCTCGATGGCGAAGACCTCGGCTGGTTCGACGACTGATCGAGGGAACCCTTTCCGCTGCCGCCGACCATCGGCCGCCACCGCCACCACCGCCCGGCCGACGTCCGAGTGGGGACTCGACGGTCGGTGCGGTTCGCAGCGACATCACCAGCGCGGAGGTGGACGGCATAGCGATCGCCGCCGACTGCTCACTGTTCGGAGGCGGCCGAGCGAGGATCGAAGGCGGTCGTTCCCGCCCGACCGGCTGCACCGACGATCTAGTGTCGGGTCATGGGTGAGCCAGTGGTGGAGCAGGTCACCCGAGCTCCGCATCCTCGTCTACGCCCCTTCATCGCCGACTACGTCGGCTATCGGATGAACGGGTTCGCACCTGGGACCTTTCTCGGGCTGCCGTCCCGATGGGTGACGTTCGTCGTCGCCTTCGATGACCCGGTGGAGATGGCGACCGGCCCGGGGGGTGGCGACCGGGAGCGCTATTGGGGGATGCTCGCCGGTCTGCACGCCGAGCCGGCGATGGTGCACCACGACGGGGATCAGCACGGGATCGAGCTGGCGATCACCCCGCAGGGGGCGAGCGCCCTCTTCGGCCTGCCGGCAGCCGAGCTGGCCTCGACCCAGGTCCAACTCGATCAGGTCGTTCCGGCGTTCGCCGACGAGCTCATCGAGCGGTTGACCGAGGCGGTCTCGTGGCAGGCCCGGTGGGCGGTGCTCGACGACGTACTGACCCGGGCCGTCTGCGACGAGGCGAGACCGGCGCCGGAGCTGCAACAGGCGTGGACGCTGCTCACGACCAGCCATGGAGCGATCGGTGTCGAGCAGTTGGCCCGCGACGTCGGCTGGAGTCGGAGGCACCTGAGCCAGCGGTTCAGGTCGACGTTCGGCCTGTCGCCGAAGCTGATGGGTCGAGTGCTCCGGTTCGAACGCGCTCAGCGCCTGGTGCGACTGCCCACGCGACCCTCACTGTCGAGCGTGGCGGCCACCTGCGGTTACGCCGACCAGGCCCACATGACCCGGGACTGGAACGAGTTCACCGGAACCTCCCCTGCATCGTGGGTGAGCGACGAGGCGATCCCATTCGTTCAAGACAACGACCGTCCGCCGCTGCCATCGTGACTTCATGACGAACCAACCGAGCAAGACCGTCTGGCCGATCATCCACTACGTCGACGCCCCGGCTGCGATCGGGTTCCTCAAGAGCGCCTTCGGCTTCACCGAGTCGCTCCTCATCCGTGATGAGGGTGATCCCTCGGTGGTCCAGCACGCCGAACTCCGATGGCCGGAAGGGGGAGGCGTCATGGTCAGCACGGCCAACCGCGTCGAATACGCCTCGGCCAGGCGTCCGACCGGCGCCGCCCGGGCCTACATCGTCACCGACCACCCGGACCGCATTCACGATCGGGCGATCGATGCCGGCGCCGAGCTGTTCGCGCCGCTCAAGGACGAGGACTACGGCAGCCGCGGCTTCAGCGTCACCGATCCCGAGGGCAACATCTGGGACTTCGGCACCTACGCCGGTCACCCCTGAGCCGCACCGCAGCCCGCAGCGAGCCGGAGTCCACGCCTCACGGCTGCCCCCAGCCGTTACCACAAGCGGGCTGCGGGCTCAGCCGGCTCGGAACCGCTTGATGACGTCGACGGCTCGTGCGCTGTCGGCCGACGAGACCAGGACGGCCACCATCGGTTCCCATGTCGCAGGACTGTGCTGCTCGACGACCTCGCACGCAATGCCGTTCCGATCGAGGACCTCTCTCAGGACCGGCGCCTCGTACGGACGCACAAGCGCAACCTGTTCTGGTGCGACACGATCCGCATCGCGTTCAGAGCCCCGGAGCCAACGGAGAAATCGCAGCCAGGCGGTCATGGGGCCCAAACGTAGGCGTTCCCGGCAAGCATCGAGCATCGGCGCAACGTGGGAAGGCACCCCCACACGGTTCGGGCATCGACCACCACGCCGCGCCCCCGCAGATCCGATGCTCTTACGTGCGGCGAATGCGGATCCCGAACCTCATGGTGGCGACAGGTGTCGAATCGATTGGCGAGCGGTCTCGACCGCGTGCCCGTCGATAGGGCATCTGGTCTCGGGAATCTCAAGAGCGGGCCACGCAAAGTAGAGGTCCACCGAGTCCAGTGCCGAGGGCGGCCAGAGCACGACCGTTGCGTGTCCTTTTCCTTGGCCCCCGCCGCTTCCCTTGGTGAGCATCCGTAGCGACGGTGAGGTGACCGAGCCGACGTCGTCGGCGCCGAAGACGTAGTTCGCATCTCTGAACCCGGTTCCGGAAGCCACCCGGTGACCTGATCGGGTCGAGGCGCCGAAGCGGCAGATGTGCTCGGGCTCGCCTGCGAGCAGGTAGGGCTCCCACTCATTGAGTCGGGTAGCACCGTCGGCGACGACCATCCACGGCCACAGGCCGCTATAGGCCTGCTCCTGACCAGCGAGGTCCGCCTCGTACTGGAGCTCGACGCTCAGGCAAACCCCGGAGAGCCGTACCGATCTGAGTCCGACCGAGATGCGATCGTCGGCGAAGAGCAGTGGATCGTCCATGGGGATCTCGACGGAGGGCCCTGAGTCCCCCCGGTACTCACCGGCCCAGGCGGGGTCCCTCAACTCCCCGGCTTGTCGGATCGCCGACAGACGGAGGTGCTCCCGGGTGATCGGCTCGAAGAAGACCATCGACCAAACCTAGGCGTGGCCAGAAGTCGACGTGTCCTCGCCCTTGATTGGTCTGACGACCCTGCGCACCGGTTCCGACGGAGGGGTGTCGATCCCGAGTGGCCGAGGATCCGACGAGCGGAGGGCCTGGCATACTCGGCCAGGTGGCCGTCGGCGAGCTTCATCACATCGAAATCTGGGTAGCCGATCTCGACGCGACCAAGGATTCGTGGGGATGGCTCTTGTCCGAGCTTGGCTACGAGGTCTACCAGGACTGGATCGACGGGCGCAGCTACCGTCTGGGTGCCACCTACATCGTGCTTGAACAGTCCCCGGACTTGACAGACGATCGGCATGATCGTCGCAGCCCCGGTCTCAACCACCTCGCGTTTCACGCGGGCTCGGTCGCAGACGTCGATCGTCTTGTCTCGGAGTCGTCTGTGCACGGGTGGTCGCTCCTCTTCGCCGATCGGCATCCCTTCGCCGGGGGCGGAGGGCACTACGCCGCATACCTGGAGAACGGCGAGGGCTTCGAAGTCGAGCTCTGCGCCGAACAGTCCGAATAGGCCCCTGGGACCAACCACCAGAGTTGTGGCCGAACGCCCCGGTCGTGACACCCAACTCCGAACACAGCGGCGCCAGTTTCAGGCTGCCGTGGCCGTCACGCTCGAGCAGGTCGAGCCCGGCCACCAGGTAGGCGGACTTCTGGTGTTGTCGTTTCACGCCTTTCGCCGACGCTCATCCGCGGGGCGACAGCGTGCGACGGCGAAACCGTGGATCGCATCGAACCGCAGCGCTGCGGACTGGAGGGGACAGTCGGTCACCTGACGGAACTGGGCGCCGGTCACGGGGCCGATGGCACCGGCCGACAAGCGCTTGGGGGGGTGCGCAGGATGGTGCTGTCGCGGGCGACGGTCAAACCTCGGATCGGGCGTGGTCCGGCGGGCTCACGGCGCCGCCCGGCGCCTGTCCGGGCCCGTCTCCGGATTGACGGCTTCCTCGAGCCGTCCGTACCGTAAGTCGACCTACGATGAGCTCGAGGAGCGCCGATGCCCGACCCTGATCTGACCGAGGCCACCCGAGCCGTGATTCATCGCTACGAACACGAGCTCTACAACGCCCGGAACGTGGATCTGGTCGAGGAGTTGATGGCCGATCCGATGTATCGCCACGACGCCGGCGGCGAGGTCACCGAGATGAGTGGCGACGCCTGTCGTGAGCGAATCGGAGGCTTCTTCGACGACTTCACGAAGCTCGACTTCCGCACGGTGCATCTGATCGTCGAGGGAAACCTGGCGTCGTGGACCTACCAGCTCACCGGCACGGCCAATGACGGCAGCGAACGGACGCTTTCGAGCATCGAGGTCTTCGAGATCATCGACGGGCGGATCACCCGTGTCTGGAATGCGGCCTACACCGACGGCCCCTGGGCCTGACCCCGACTATCCGGCGCCGCAACCTGACTTTCTGGCCGATCGAGGCGTCGGTCGATGGCCGATGGCCGACGTACACCGGCGGCAACGTCGGCGAGGTGTTCCCGAGGTCGTGACCGCACGTGGCCACAAACTCGGGGTCATCCCGGCGGAGCACGGCTGACACCTCGGCCTACAGCGCCGACGTGAGCCGTTCTCGGTGAGGGCGGCGCACGGGTATCGGTCGGGCGTTCGTTACGAGGCGGCGGGGTACGAGTCGTCGGTGAATCAGCCGAGCTCGGACAACGCCGAGGCGAGGTCGGGCTCGTGCGGTCACGCTGGAGTCAGAGTCGTCCCTGTTTGTCTCACCAGGCTCAACTCATCGGTAGCGGTCGGAGTCGAAATGCCGTCTCCCCAAGCAGCTCGCTGGCGAGCCGGAGGCACTCATCACCGATAGCTGCGGCTTAGCCAGCACCCCTCATGCGGGTCCAAGTGCCGGTATCCCGTGCGCCTCTGCTGCCGCTACGAGCCGGTCGTCGTAGGCCACGATCCCGCCGAGGTCATCGCCCAGGGAGAGCGCCGCAGCGAGGTGGAGGGCATCGAGTGAACGAAGTTCCGGGGGTTCCAGCCTCCCTGCCTCGTGAAAGACCGAGGTCGACAGCTCCACCAACGTTAAACCGTCCAGCACCTCGCGCACACGCACCAGGCGATCGGGAGCGACCCGACGCACGGCACGCATCAACTCCGTCCGCACGAGGTCACTGGCAACCGGACGGCGATCCTCCTGGCCAAGCCACTTGCGAAGAGCGTCGGTCTCGGCTTCGGCCACGACGAGTTTCACCAGCGCAGACGTATCCAAGTAGTAGGGCACCAGCTAGTACCGATCACCCTCACGCATCGCCGCCAGCTCACTCGATACGTCGGGACCCGGATCGGGCGGCGGCAGATCCGCCAACACCCGCCGGGCAGGCCGAGCACGACCGGCTTCGACCAACGCGTCTAGTTGGGAGGCGGGAATCGCCGTCAACTGCGCCACCGGCCGACCCCGATCGGTGATCGTCACCGTCTCCCCAGCGACGGCCTCGGCAACCACGGCCGAAGCGTTCTGCTTTAGGGCCCGAATCCCAACCTCAGTCATGTTCTACATTGTAGCACCACGAGCAGCGCGTCTTGGATCTTTCCTGGATGGCCCGAGATCAGGCCTCCCCGACGGGCACCCTCCGCCACGTTTTCCCTGGTCAGAGAAGCGCCCCTGATTGGACAGCTTTCCAACCAGAGTTTGATTGCCTTTAGAGTAGTTAAGAATACAAAGATCGAGTCCAGCGATGTCAAGCGAGTTCAGCTGCCCCGTGCTCCTACGCAGCGACGCCTGTCGGAGTCTGAGGTCGACGACCTGGTAGCGGACTTCGACCGGGGCTACGGCGTAGTGGACCTCAGCCGCAAATGGTCTATCCACCGATCGACCGTGGCATCCCACCTTCGGCGGCGCTCGATCACTCCTCGCAAGCCTGGCCAGCTGACGGAAGCACAGATTCAGGAAGCCAGCCAGCTGTACAGCGCCGGCCACACACTTGATCAGCTCAGCCTTCGCTACGGAGTAGCCGCCAAGACGATTCGCAACCGCTTGAGCGCGTCCGGCGTTGGCATCCGCAAGCAGTGGCGGCGGCCTTGATTCCTAGCTATCCGCGCTCTTCAAGTTTCATTGGGGAGTGATGGTGGCCAGGCGGTTTCCAGTGGGTTAGCCCACGTAGAGGAGTGAGTGGATCCGGGTAGTTCGTGAACGAGGTCAACCCGAAGGCAACTCGCTTGACTCCTTTGCGTGCCTGGCAGTACCGAACTCGCCATGTGGGTCGCCCGCTTCGAGCAGATCCAGCAGCTTGCTGCGACCCTTGCCATCGAGGCGTTCGTCGGCCTTGTTGAGCAGGCGTCCAACACACCGTGGATCGGTTCGAACTCAGCGAAGCTCACGAACCAGCGGCTCGATGGCGCCCAATGGCGAATCCAGCTAGACGCTCCACCACCGGGGGGCGACAGGGGGACGATCCGCTCCACATCAGCCAGCCAGCATGTACTTCGACCAAGCTACTCCCGCCTGTAATCTTCAAGCCTCTCCGAGTTCGCCTCTATGAACTCCGACTCCAACTCGGAGGCTATTCGGCTGCGAATCTTCTCCCTTTCGGGTCGACTACCGCCACAATCATGCACGGCAAGAGCAAGTCTGACTTCTCGCTCCTGCAGTTCGACGAGAGTCTGCATGCCTTCAGCATCAGACGACCATATCAAGCCTTCGATTGCTCGTACTTCTCCCAGGATATCATCAAGCTCTCGGTTCAGACTAGAGTCGACTGAGATACCCTCTTGCTCAATACAACTCAAAACATCCTCGTCGAAAGCTACAAGGTCAGGATGGGAATCCACTCTTGCATAGAGCTCTGCTAGATCGTCACCAAACTCCAGCTCGAACGCGTCTGGTTCAGTAGGAAACGCATCTTGATAGGCAAGCTCAAGGCAACCATTTGGGCCATCAATTGCTGCCTCAAACGCGCGTGCCTCCTCTGGCGAAAGACCAGAAGTATCGAAGTCGGTAACATCATTCTCTGCCGCCCCAACTTCGTCGAATCCGATGGCTGGAGGCTCGAGAACCGACTCGGGAAAAGCCATGGTCGATACACCAAACCCCCAAGTCTCGGCCCACTCCCGTGAGTCGACCTCCGCCGCCAGAACCGCAGAGTCGCCTCCGTCGCTAATTGGTGGAGGTGTGTAGTCGAATCCACGCTCCGCCATGCAACGAGTTGCGAGGTCGTACATCTCCTGCTCTTGGATCTTGAACTGAGCTTCAGGGTCGGAACTGCCAAAACCCATGTACTCCTGAAGGCTCTGACTTTCGTCGGTGGAGGAGCTACAACCAACAATAACCCAACAGAGGACAGAAACAGTTGCAGCCCAGAGGACCGGCCTCTTCACCTCGCTACCACCAAATGGAGTGGCAGCCCCAGCTTGACCTGCTAGAGCTCCATGCACAGCCCCTGGCGTAGCGCGGAACGCTGTTTGAGCGGGTCGTGGACGATATCACTGTGTCATAGTCTTCGTAGTTCGTCGACTTGGCTGCCGCCTCAGCGTTCCAATAGCCAAGCTTGCTCTTCTTGGTGGTCGCACACGACGTCCCCGGCCCATTGAAGATGAAGGCGGTGCTCAAGGTCGAGTAACTGGAGTCGCCTGCCAGCTGGATTCGATAGCTGCACCCGTCGTACGTCTGGTCTGTGTGGATACTCGCCCCACTAGCGGGACCCGCAAACCAAAGAAGCGATGATGCCACGCCGAAAAGTACGGCTACTGCAAACCTGCTCCGCCTCATTATTCCTCCTCAAGTGTTCGATTTCTTCCATCACTGCTATGGATCGCTAGTATCGCCAAACGACGGTCAACCGTCAAGAACAATTGGAGGCAGGCTTAACATGAAACAGTCGTCGATGTCACCGAACCGGAAGTGGGTGATTGCCGCTAAACAACTGTTGACGGGAGGACCTTTCTCGATACAAACACATTTAGTGCCGCTGTCACGGAACTCGGTCGGTGGTTGACGGTTTTTTCCTATGGCTTAATGGGGGATGATCATCGCTGCTCCCGACCGCTGACCCAGTCACCCTGCGTCCGACGTGGCCGGCCAGGGGGATGCGCAGACTCACCATTTACCGAAACCGATGGAGTCAAGTCCCCGCCCACTTACCTATCCGCTGAGGTCGTCCTGAGCATTGACTGATGCGAGGCGAACCAGGTACATGGCTAGCACATAGGTTGTCGATGCGATTGGGCCGAGGCAGAGTGCAGCGCCAACTGCCAATAGAGGCCTTGCCGGCTGGCTGAGCGCAACTACCGATAGCGCAATCACCTGGACGGCGAGGCTAGCCACAAGCCACCAGCCCAGTTCGGACAGCGGTCCGAAGTGACTTCCGCATCCGACGCGTGCACCGAGTGTCTCCGGACCACGACTAACGTGCAATGCCTCTGAAGCCAGCCTGATTGCGATGTCCCTGCGCTGAGCCTGGCGAATCGCGGTCACCCGGCTCTTCGCATCGCTCAATTGAACGAAATCGGCTGCCTCTCCGCCAGAGTCGGGATGGAGATGGCGAGCCTTGCGTCGGTACGCGAGTTGAATCTCTGTTGTGTCAGCATCGTAGCCGACCTCGAGTATTTCGAAGGGATCTAGCATCGGGCCCCCGGGTGTCAACCGAGATCAACAGTATCAGCAGGTAGGCCACCAAATCGGTCGGTCGTGTCTGCCGCAAGTGGGGGTGTGGACCTCGATGAGAGGAGTGACGCATGGCGAGGCTGCATCAGCAGGAGTCATGTGACGCCGCAGCGCGGGTTGCCCGGGCAGCCTGATCTCAGGGTGGTATTGGAAAGACCACCGTTGAGCTGGCCCCAGAGTAACGTCGACGGCAACCATGTTGTTCGGGAGTCAACGATGGTGCTCGTGTCTTGGCCCGACTCTCGGGCACCCCGAGAACTCACGATAGGAAGAGAATGTCATGTCGATGAGGCCGGTAAGGATCCGGGCCTTGCCGCTGTCGACTCGCCTGCAGCGACCACCTCACTGAGAGCGACCAG
Source organism: Actinomycetota bacterium (assembly GCA_039201605.1). Lineage (GTDB taxonomy): Bacteria > Actinomycetota > Acidimicrobiia > Acidimicrobiales > SZUA-35 > CADEDH01. The sequence goes on along the minus strand of JBCCRO010000067.1, from coordinate 12,460 downwards.
AACAACTGCGCGAGACAGTCCAACAACTGGAAGGTGGCCCTATCCGCTCCGGTTACCTGGCACTGCCACCGAACTACGGTCGCCACCTTCGCCACCGGCCTACGCACAGCCGAGTAGAGGTCTGAGCTTCACCGGCTGGACCCTCGTAGTGCAGCGATCGGCTCGGTGTTAGCTGCTTTCCACGCTGGGTAGGTGCCGGCGACGAGGCCGATCACGGCCCCCAGGATCGGGGCGACGAACGGCAGCCAGGGGTCGAGTACCGGGGTCCACTCCCGGGTGGCCGACACCGCCACCACGGTCAGCACGCCGAGGCTGGTGCCGAGCACACCGGCCAGGGCGCCGAGGGCCATCGACTCGGCCAGGAACTGGGCGGCGATGTGGGCCCGGCGGGCGCCGAGAACTACCAGCGGGTCTCGACACGAATGACGGGAGAAGCGGCGTGAGCGACAGCAAACGAGCAGTGATCTACCTCAGGGTCTCTACTGCCAAGCAAGCCGAGACCGATCTCGACCCTGAGGGACTCTCACTCCCGGCTCAGCGGGATTCCTGCCTGCGGAAAGCGGAAGAGCTCGGCGCTGAAGTCGTCGAGGAGTATGTCGACAAGGGCGAGAGCGCCAAGACCGCTGACCGGCCTGAGTTTCACCGGATGGTGACGCGGATTCAGCGGGAGCGAGACATCGACTTCGTCATCCTGGACAAGATCAACCGGTTCGCCCGCAACCGACGCGACGACGCCAACATTCTCTTTGACCTCCGAGCCGCAGGTGCAGCTGTTGTCTCGGTGAAGGAGAACATCGACGACACCCCGGCCGGCAAACTCATGCACGGCATTCTCGCCACCCGTGCCGAGTACGAGTCGAGTAACAACGGCACCGAGGCGCTCAAGGGCATGACTCGCAAAGCCCAGGTCGGCGGCACGCCGGGTCGAGCGCCGATCGGGTACCTCAACCAACGCGAGCCCGTGCCAGGCCAGCCACGTGGTCGGGCCGTTGTCCAGGTCGATGACGAGCGAGCACCGCACATCGTCTGGGCTTTCGAGCAGTACGCAACTGGCGAGTGGACGACACAGACCCTGACCGACGCGCTCGAAGCACGAGGCATGCGCTCCGTGCCGACCTCCAGCAGACCCTCTGTTCCGCTCTCGAAGTCCTGCGTCGCCCACATGCTCGGCAACCGCTACTACACGGGCATGGTTACGTTTCGGGGAGCCGAGTACCAAGGACGGCACGAGCCGATCATCTCCAATCAGCTGTTCGAGGAGGTACAGCAGGTCCTCCGTTTGAAGGCCACAACCGGCGAGAAGACCCAACGCCACAACCACTACCTGAAGGGAAGCCTGTTCTGCGGGATCTGCGGTACCCGGCTCGTCTACTCACGCAACAAGGGCAACGGCGGGACGTACGACTACTTCAAGTGCGTCGGCAAGCGACCCAACGGACGGCCCTGCGAACTCGGCTACGTCCGCGCCGACGTCATCGAGGAGAGGGTTGAGAGGCTCTGGCCGACGCAACACATCGACGCCGAGACCGCCGACCTCCTCACTCACGTCGTAGCCGAAGAGATGGCCCAACTGTTCGACGGTGCCGATGAAGAGCACACTCGGCAGACCAAGCGCCTGGCCGACCTGAACGACGAACGCACTGCGCTGCTTCGAGCTCACCTCGCCGGCGCTGTCCCGCTCGACCTCCTCAAGATCGAACAGGACCGCATCGCCAGCGAGATCGCCCAAACGACGGCAGCCATCGAGGCAGCCGCAACCGGCACCGCCGAACGGCAGGCTGTGCTTGCTAAGGCTCTCGAACTGGCCCACAACTGCGACAAGGCCTACCAATCCGCGCCGGCCAAGGTCCGCCGAGGACTAAACCAGACGTTCTTCGAGCGGCTCAACGTCAGCCGACACGGCGACGTCCGCCCCGATATGCAGAGCCCGTTCAAGGAGATCGCCGTGCTGCTCGGCATCAACGAGGCAGCTGCCGCCACAGCGATCGAAGGCACCGAAGGTGACGATCTGGACGAGATCCTCGAACGACCAGCACCCAAGGAGCGCTCCCGCCCCATGAACTGGGGCACAAACAAAAACCACGATCCGTTCGTGGATCGTGGTTGGAACATGGCTGGTTTGGTGCCCCCGACAGGATTCGAACCTGCGACCGCATCATTAGAAGTGACGTGCTCTATCCAGCTGAGCTACGGGGGCAGGCAAAGCCTACCCCTCCCCCATCGGTGCCCCGAGCGGGATAACGGGGTCGACAACCAGCCCTGGGGCTGATTCGACCCGACCGGTCCGAGCGTCACAGTCGGACCCATGATCGAGTTCATCCAGTCCAACATTCTCGAGGAGCTCACCGAGGAGGCGATCGAGTACACCGTGATCTTCGGCGGTGCGTTCGTCCTCCTTTGGTTCCTCCTCCGACCCCTCATCCGGCACCGCAAGATCCAGGAGACCCAGCGGGCCGGGCCCCGCCAGTGGCTCGACGAGGTGGTGTGGTCCGCCATCGCCATGGTCGGCGCCACCGTTCTCGGCCTGTCGCTCATCTGGACCGAGCAGGTCTCACCCCTCGTCGACCTGTCGGCCAGTCCCTGGTACGTCGGCGTCGCCGGCTTGTTCGTGGCGCTGGTCGTCGTCGACACGTGGTTCTACTGGCTCCATCGGCTCCTCCATCAGAACAAGTGGCTGTACCGCAACGTCCACCTCATACATCACGGCAGCAAGGACACCACACCCCTCACCGGGCAACGGTTCCACCCGATCGAGCTGTTCCTCATCACGGTCCCCAATGCCTTCCTGCCGCTGATCTTCCTCCTCGACGAGCGCTACTACGTGGCCGCCTTCATCTTCTCACTGGTGAACAACGTCTATGCTCACGGCGGGTTCGAGCTGCTCCCGACGTTCTGGGAGCGGATTCCCCTCCTGCGCTACAAGACCACCTCGCTCCACCACAACATGCATCACGAGCGGGTCCGCGGGAACTACGCCCTCTACTTCACCTGGTGGGACCGGCTGATGGGAACCGAGTTCCGCAACTACGAGCAGGTCCGGACCGAGTTCCACGAGCGCATCCGGCGTGACTCACCCTTCACCGGCCGTAGGCGGACCGAAGCGGACCAACCGGTCGGCGCCGAGGGTCCCCTCAGCCGAAGGTGACCATGGGGTCCGACTGGTTGGAGCCGACGCCGACGCGGGCCGCAGTGGTGGCGACGGCGCTGGGCGTGGCCGCTTCCGCCCTGCTCGTCGGCTGCAACCGGGACCGCCCCCTGCTCGCCGTCGCCCACGCCCTGGCGGCGGCGCTCGGCGTTCTCGCCCTGGCCTGGTCGCCCACGGTCGCCGTGGTCGCCACCGGCACGATCACCGCCGCCGCCCCCTTCCTCGTCGCCTGCCCCTACTTCCTCCTCTACTTCTTCGCCGTCACGCTCGTCGTCTTCGCCTGGGCCGACTCGACCAAGGTGAAAGCGGCCGTCGCCGGCGGGTTCGCCGTGTTCGCCGTCAACGAGATCCTGGGCGAGGCGACCGAGGACGGCGGTTTCACCGTCGACCCCGCGGTCATCCTCCCCGCCCTTCTGGAAACGGCCCTGCTCGCCGGTGTGGTGGTTGGACTGGGGGCCGCCGTGGCCGTCACCCGACGGCAGGCGGCAGCCATGGCCGCCCTGGAGCAGGCCAACACCGAGTTGGCCCTCCAGGCCGAACGGCACCGCATCGCCCGCGACCTCCACGACGTGGCCGCCCACCACCCGTCGACCATCGTCGTCCGCACCCGCACCGCGGCCAAGCTGGGCGACACCGAGAGCCTGGCCCAGGCCGCCACCTTCGCCGGCAACACCGCAGGCGAGGCCCTCGACGCCATGCGCCGCATCGTCACCGTGCTCCGCACCGACCAGGGCGCCACCCAACCGGGCCTGGCCGACCTCGATGAGATCGCCGCCACCACCACCGAGGCCGGGGTGGCGACGACCCTCAACGCCGCCCGCAACCTCGTCGACGAGCTCCCCCGTCCGGTCGAGGTCGCGATCGTCCGCATCGTGCAGGAGGCGCTGGCCAACGTCGTCCAGCACAGCGAAGCCGGAGCGGCCGACGTCACGGTGGTGATCGATGACGGCCCCGAGGCCGACACCCTGGTCGCCGCCGTCGAGGTGGTCGACGACGGGCCGGCGGCGACGGTGACAACCGGCGGCTCGGGACTCGGGCTCCGGGGCATGCGGGAACGGGTCGAGGCCCTCGACGGCGAACTCCGGGCCGGCCCGACCACCGCAGGCGGGTGGCGGGTGGCGGCCCGGCTCCCGCTCAACCGGCCGCATGCCGCCACGACCGGAACGGACGCCGCAGCCATCGCCGGATCCGCCGCGCCCGATGTGCAGGGCGGAGCCGAACGGGCGGACGTCGGCGCCGACGGGCGGGCCGACGGCCCCGAGCCCGAGGGCGGCGACGACCGATGATGGCCGACCGATGAACGCCGACCGGCCGACGGCGATACTGGCCGACGACGACCTGTCGATCCGGCAGGACTACCGCCGCCTCATCGAACACGACGGCCGCCTCGAGCTCCTCGGTGCCGCCCACGACGGCCTCGACGCCGTCGACCTCGCCGTCCGGACCCGCCCCGACGTCGCCATCCTCGACGTTCGCATGCCTCGGGCCACCGGCATCGAAGCGACCCGGGCCATCGTCGAGCAGACCGACGCCGCCGTCCTGGTGGTCACCACCTTCGACCTCGACCGCGACGTCAGAGCCGCCATTCGGGCCGGGGCCAACGGCTTCCTCCTCAAGACCGAGGCCGCCGACCAACTGGTGGACGCTGCGCTGGCGGTGGCCGGGGGCGAGCGGGTCTACAACCCCACCGCCGTCGGCCTCCTCGTCGAAGCCCTGGCCGACCACGGGACGCCGTCGGTCGCCCCGAGGGCGGCAACCGGCGCCGAGCACGATCTCAGCGACCGGGAGATCGACGTGCTCCGGCTGGTGGCGACCGGCCGATCCAACGCCGAGATCGCCGACGAGCTGTTCCTTTCGGTGTCGACGGTGCGCAGCCACATGCGCAGCATCCTCACCAAGATCGACGCCACCAACCGCACCCAGGCCGTGGTCTGGGCCTACGAACACCGCATCGTCCGCCACGGCCGATGACCCTCCGCCGCCGCTAAGCGGCGCCGCCGGCGGACAACGCCGTCGCCAGCAGCTCGGGCAGCGGACGATGATGCACGATCGTCAGCCGGTCGGTCGATCGGGTCAGGGCCACGTACAGCAGGCTGAGCCCCCCGGGCTCGTCGAGGAACCGGGCCGGCTCGACCACGACCACCGAGTCGAACTCGAGGCCCTTGGCCGTGACGGGCGCCAGCACCCGCCCCACCGGCAACGCCGGCAGATCGTGACCGATCACCGCCGGCTCCGCCCCGCCGGCCGCCTCCGCCTCGGCCGCCACCCCGGTGACGACGCCCGGCAGCTCGGCGGCCAGGTCGTCGACGCCGATCACCACCGGGTGGTGACCGGCCCGCCGCACCGCACGCGACGACGGCAGATCGGGCACCAGCGTGGCCAGCACCTCGGCCGCCAGCTCGTTGATCTCCGCCGGCGACCGGTAGTTCGTCGTCAGATTGCGCTGCTCGAAGCCGGCGAACTCGGGGGGCAGGTGGTCCTGCCAACGGCCCGGTTCGCCAGCCGAGCGCTGGGCCAGATCGCCGAGCATGGTCACGGACCGGCCCTGCGACCGTCGCACCACCATCCGCCACTGCATCGGGGTGAGGTCCTGCGCCTCGTCGACGATGACGTGGCCGAACTGCCACACCCGTTCGTCGACGGCGAGCTGGCGAACCGTAGCCCCCCGCTGGGCGATCTCGTCGGGGGTCTCGACGTCGAGCTCGGCCACCGGTCGACCCTCGGCATCGAGGATGAACCCCTCGTCGCCGTCCACCCGGACCCGACGCTCCCCGCTGCGGACCTGCGTCGCCTCGGCGAAGGGGTCGGGGCCGTACTCGTCGACCGGTTCGACGAGACGATCGGAGCTGTCACTCATCGTGCGCTCCCGGTGCCGGTGCCCGGCCAACCCTCGCCGAGGTCGTCGACCGAGCGGAGGAAGTACTCGGGTTGAGGGGCGGCCGGCGGGTCGAACCGATCGTCGAGGATCGAGGTGTCGAAGGGCCCGCCGGCGCCGTCCTCCCCCGCCTCCAGCTCGTCGAGGGCGGCCAACTCCTCGTCGAATTCCTCGTCGTCGTCATCGTCTTCGGTCTGGCGCTCATCGGCGGCGCTCGCCATCTCGAACTCGTCGGCCTCGTCGCGCTCCTTGGCCCGCTCGTCGTCATCGGCGCCGGCCATCGAGATGCCGACCAGGGCCAGGAGCTCGTCGAGGAGGGGGATGTCGGCGTCGGTCCAGCGGATGTCGTCCACCTCGGCGAAGGCGACCCGGGGCCGGTAAAGAGCCTTGAGCTCGGCTGCGGTGAGCGCGGTGTTGCGGGCGGCCGAACGCAGCAGGGCCGACGAGCCGAACAAGTCGTTGAGAGACTGCTCGGGGGTGAGCGGCGGCCAGTGGCGAAGCAGGTACTCGGCGACGGCCTCCGAGGCCCGGAAGTGATCGCGGGCCTCCTCCCGGTCGTGGAACGACGGGTCGTAGACCTCGGCCGTCAACGCCTCGATCAGCTCGAAGCGGAAGGCGTCGGCCCCCTCGTTGTGGGTTGGGTGACGCTGGGACAGCTCGAAGAGCCGCTGCACCACCTCGGCCGCCAGCGTGACCCGCCGAGCCCCGTACCAGGTCGACAGGCCCTCCTTCGGGCGACGCCGGCGGTCGATGACGGCGTCGGCCAACAGTCGGGCCATGTCCAGGCGGCCCTTGATGGCGGCGACCGACCGGTCCTCCGGAGCGCCCCGACGCACGCCCGGGTAAAGCTCGGGTGCGGTGACCGACAGCACCCCGGTCTCCCCCAGCGACGGGAGCACCCCGGCGATGTAGGTGAGGAACTCCGACGACGGCCCGAGGATGAGGACGCCGGAGTCCGACAGGGCTTCCCGTTGGGCGTAGAGGAGGTAGGCGGCCCGGTGGAGGGCGACCACCGTCTTCCCGGTGCCGGGGCCGCCCTGGACGACGAGGGGCTCGTTGCCGGCGGCGCGGATGATGGCGTCCTGTTCGGCCTGGATGGTGGCCACCACCGAGCGCATCTGCTCCCTGGTGGGGGCCGTGATCGAGGCCAGCAGGGCGGCCTCGCCCCGGAGCCCGATCTCGTCGGCGGCGGCGTCGACGTCGAACAGCTCGTCGGAGTAGGCCACCAGCTCGCCCGCCGCATCGGTGCCGATGTCGCCGTAGGTGAAGTTCCGGCGCCGCTCGACCCCCATCCGCTCCAGCGGCGTCGCCTGATAGAAGGGCACGGCGGCCGGGGCCCGCCAGTCGACGAGCAGCGGTTCATCACCTTCCATCACGGTGAGCCGGCCGACGGCCAGGCGCTCGCCGTCGGCGTCGGTGGTGTGACCGAAGGCGAGGGCGGTCCCGGCGGCGCGGAGTTGGCTGACCCGGCGGATGGCGTGCATGGCCCGCTCCGAGGTCTGGCGGACCAGGGCGGCGGCCACCGCGGCATCGGCCTCGGCGTCCTCGTCGTAGATGTCGCGGATGCCGTCCTCGGTCATCTCCGCCGCCTCATCGGCCAGTCGCTCGGCCAGGGCGACCGCTTTCGCCACCTGGGCCGCCTGGGCCCGACGGATCCGCTCGAGCGAGGCGCGCTCCTCCGCCAGCTCGGCGTCTGGGGTATCCGAGGCGTCGAGCGCCTCGCCACCGGCGGGGGCGTCGGAGACAGCGGCGTGATCGGAGGGAGCGATGCCTACAGGATCGCACCCCCGGCGCCGGTTCGGACACCCCTGCGACGCGGATTCACCCCTGGTCGGTGACGAAGGCCCGCCACCCGCCGTAGTGGGTGATCTCGGTGGCGCCCTCCGTGGCCCGGGGCTCGCTGACGAAGCCGACGGTGTGGCTGCCGTCGGCCAGCGACACCGTGCCGAGCGCAAGGGGCGCCGGTATCAGTTGGAGGAACGAGCCGAGTGCAGCGTCATCGAGACGCCAGACGTCGACTTCGATCGAGGTCCCGGCGGCGTCGTTGACCAGTGCCGGCTTGAACGGCGGTCCGCCGGGCAAGGCGAACAGCCGGTACTCGGCCGCCGTCGACGTGGTCCCCTCCCAGACGGCGCCCCGCTCCTCCAGCTGGTGGGCCAGCGGTTGACCGCGCAGGTGGGCGCCGGCGACGGCGAGACGAACGCCACCGGCGGGCGACGGCGGCGCGCCGCCGTGCTGAACGGCGGCGGCCACGTCGAGGGCGTGCTCGTCGTGCCAGGCCGGGGCGAATACCGTCACCCCGAACGGCGGCGGCGCCACGTCGCGCACCGGGACGGCGACGGCGCACCATCCGAGCAGATTGGCGAAGGTGGTGAAGCGTCCCAGGGCGCTGTTGACACCGATCGGGTCGGCGGCGACGTCGGCCGGGGAGGGGGCGAAGGGGATGGTGGGCAGCAGCAGCGTCCGTCCACTTCGCAGCATCGTCGACGGTGGGCCGGCCCGCAGCTCGGCCAGCCGATAGGTGGCACGGTGAGCGTCGACGGCGGAGAATCGGGCTCCTCCCCCGATCACCTCGGCCACGACCGGGTCGAGGTCTCCGCCGCCTGCGGCCAGGTGGGGCTCGACGGCGGCCAGGCGCTCGGCCACCATCGGCCCGCCGTAGAGCAGATCTCCGATGGCGAACAGTGGACCGAGATCCACCTCGTCCAGTGCCATCCCGGCGCGTCGTAGGCGATCGAGGACGGCGTCGTAGGCGGCGACGGTGGCGTGGGCGGCGCCGGCCGAGGCCAGCTGGTCGAGCGATGCCACTGCCATCGACGGGGCCACGACGAGCGGGGGCGACGACGGACCGGCGACGGCGAAAGGGTCGCGATCGTCGGGCCCCGACACTATGGGTACGAGATTCCTCGCCGCCTCGACCGACGGGGTGAAGAAGGAGACGCAGTCGACGGTGCGCACGGCGGGCACCACCCCGCCGGTGGGCACCCGACCGACCGTCGGCTTGAACCCCACCACGCCGCACAGCGCAGCCGGGACCCGCCCCGATCCGGCGGTATCGGTGCCGATGCCGATGTCGACCAACCCTCGGGCCACGGCCACCGCCGACCCCGAACTGGACCCGCCAGGGATCAGGCCCGGGTCGACCGGGTTGCGCGGGGTGCCATGGGGGCTGCGGGTACCGACCAGGCCGGTGGCGAACTGGTCCATGTTGGTCTTGGCCACGGGGACGGCGCCGGCTGCGAGCAGCCGTTCGATCACCGTGGCCGACCGCTCCGGTTCGTAGCTCGCCGACGGGCAGGCCGATGTCGTCGCCAACCCGACGACGTCGACGTTGTCCTTGGCCGCCACCACCCGGCCCCGTAGCGGCACCTCGTCGCCCGGTCGGTCATCGACCGATGCGGCCCACGGGTCGATGAGCGCATCGTCGGCAACGGAGATGAAGACGGCGGGATCGTCGATCTCACCGATGGCGGCGATGGCCGCCCTCGCGGCCTCGAGTGCCGTCATTCGGCGGTGAGCGTGGCCAGCAGGGCCGACGACGGCGCAACGGCACCGAAGACGCCACCCTGCATCTTGATCATCTGGAGCGCAGCCAGGTAGTTGCCGTGGTCGGTCGCCCCGGTGCAGTCCTCGAGCAGAAGGCACTCGAAGCCGCGGTCGTTGGCCTCCCTCATAGTGGTGTGGACGCAGACGTCGGTGGTGATACCGGTCAGGATGAGGTGGGAGATGCCCTTGGTCCGCAGGATCAGTTCCAGATCGGTGGCGTAGAACGATCCCTTGCCCGGCTTGTCGATGATGTGCTCGCCCTCGATCGGGTAGACCTCCGGGACGATGTCCCAGCCGGGCTCGCCTCGGACGAGGATCCGGCCGCACGGTCCCGGGTCGCCGATCCCGGCCCCGATCTGCTGCGATCGCCACAGCTTGTTGGCCGGGAGATCGGCCAGGTCGGGCCGGTGCCCCTCCCGGGTGTGGATCACGTGCATGCCTGCGGCGCGAGCGGCGGTGAGCACCTCGACGGTCGGCGTGAGACCGGCCCGGGTGAGGTCGAGGTCGTAGCCCATGGTGTCGACGTAGCCCCCGGGACCGCAGAAGTCGGTCTGCCAGTCGATGCACAGCAGCGCCGTGTCCGTCGGCGAGAACGACCCGTCGTAGGGCCAGGCATAGGGGTCGGCCTCGACAGGGCCGAACGTGATGGCGGCGGTGTCGGACGTGGTCATGGACGCTCCTCGGTGGCGGATTCGGGGACGGCGGGGTCGACGGCGAGCGAGTAGGCGGAGGCTGCTTCCGCCACCGCCGCCCGACCAGCGCGATCCACGTGACTAGAGCCGTCGAGGATCAGAGCGATGTTCTCGGCCAAGGTGAAGGCCGGAACCAAGCCGAGCTCCTGGGTCACCGTCACCCCCTGGGCCTCGACGACGGGCGCGGGTGGGTTGGTCGCCGATACCGACTCGGCGGCCGTCATCGGCGGATCCCCACCATGCGGGCGAGGGCGATGGCCGAGCGTTCCTCCACCACCTGCTCGGACACGGCCAGATGCTGGTCGAGTAACCGCCGGGTGGTCTCGGGTCCGTACTCGAGGAGGTGCTCGACGATCCCGAGGTGCTCGGCGATCGTGGCCTCTATCCGGTCGGCGGTGAGGAAGTCGTGCATACGCACGATCCGGATCCGCTCGTTGACGGTCACCAGGTAGTCGACCAGCGTCCGGTTGCCGGCCGCGGTGGCCAGACGGACGTGGAAGTCCTCATCGTGCAGGACGAACTCCGGCCCCTCGGTCAGCTCCACCTCGGCGGTCCGCAGCGCTTGCCAGTCGTCCCGTAGCGTGACCAGGCCGCCGCTGTCGTGGTCCCCTCGGGCCAGGGCCGTGAACTCGAGGCTGCGGCGGATCTCGTAGAGCTCGGCGATCGAGTGGAGATCGGGTGCTACCGGAGCGAAGCCGCCCTCGTCGTGGCGTACGAGTAGGCCCTCGGCGTGGAGCCGGGACAGCGCTTCGCGGATCGGCGTCCGCGACATCGCCAGCTGCTCGCCGAGGGCCGCCTCGGCCAGCCGGACCCCGAGGCGGAAGTCGCCGACGAGCAACCGGTGCTTGAGCGTCCGGTAGGCCTGGGCCCCCAGCGGCTCCGGTCGGGCCTGGGGTGAGGCGCCGGTGTCCCGTGCGGTATACATCGCTGCACACCGTAGGTACACGCTGTTTCCCACCGGTTGCCCATAGGTGAGCGGCCCGGGTCTGTGCTCTTCCGCTGGGCTGACCCGGATCTGTCCGTCGTCTGACGTTCTGGCCCGTCCCCGATCGCCGAAATCCGTCGTTGATCCCGGTGGGGCCCGCTAGCATTGCATGGCCCCACCCGGCCCGGGCGGGTCATGCGCCTCTAGCTCAATTGGCAGAGCATCGGACTCTTAATCCGCAGGTTCTGGGTTCAAGTCCCAGGGGGCGTACCGCGAAGAACTGACCGAGTCGAAGATCAACGGGTTCCCCCGAATCCCAGACCCCGGCCCAGTTCGACACCGACGGCCGGCAGATCTTGGTGGTCGCCGAGACGTGCCAGACCGGGTTCGCGATCCGCCACAGCCGCGCCGTAGATGAGGTCACCCGGATGGACGGCGAGGCCGCCCTGAGCTGGTTCGGGGACGTCCTGATAGCAACGCTGCCGGGAGACTAGACGCATGGCCGACAAGCGGTTCATCGTTGCGAAGAATCCTGATCCTGACTCATCGCTGCCCTTCTTGGTGCGCTTGCCGATCGGGGCCGACGGCCTCGTGCTGAAAGCGCGGGAGACCTGGCCTCGCACCGCCAAGGTCTACTGCCATCGGGCGGCCGAAGGCGAGTGGCACGACGGGCTCGAGATTGTCGAAGACGTCGGTGTGCGATCGTGTGTCCGCAAGGGCGTCGCCGTCGACCTCGTGCTCGACCGCGGCAAAGAGAATCGCAGCCAGTTCGTCTTCACCCGAATGAAGGGCGGCCGGGAAGGCATCTTCTGGCAGAGCGCCAAGACGACGAAAAAGGCCCGGCCATCGGTTCGAGTACCGGGCAGAAGGGCGTCGTACCTATCGGACTTCACGATCACGATCGACACTCGCGAGCGCTACCCGTACAAGTTCACCAAACAGCAGGCCGCCACCGAGCGCACCAAGCTTCCGGTGGGCGACTACGGCGTCATGCACGAAGAAGCCATTGTGGCCCTCGTCGAACGCAAGAGCCTCGCCGACCTGTCAAAGGGCCTCACCGACGGCGGCCTCGCCTATCAGATGGCCGATCTCGCCACCCACCCTCGGTCGGCGGTGGTCGTCGAGGAGCGCTACTCACGGATCTTCAAGAACGAGTACGTCCAGGGTGGTTGGCTCGCCGACCTCATCGCACAACTCCAGGTCCGCTACCCGACCGTGCCGATCGTGTTCTGTGAAACAAGACCCCTCGCTGAAGAATGGACCTTTCGGTTCCTCGG
>JBCCRO010000066.1:0-22352 GCA_039201605.1 Actinomycetota bacterium | reverse complement strand
CCGCCCGGTCGGGGCGCCCGCCCCGGCACCGGCCCCCGGGCCCATCGGACCCCCGCCCATCCCCCAGGCGGGGCCGAGCGGCGCCGGTGCCCCACCCCCGATCTCCCCCTTCGCACCCACCCAGCAAGGGCCCGTCCCCGGCCAGCCCGGCCCGATCCCCGGACAGCCCGGCCCCGGAGGGCCGGTGCCCCCCGGCGGCTTCCAGCCGTCCGGTCAATCCAAGAGCAAGCTGCCGCTGATCCTCGGCCTCGGCCTGGGTGCGGTCGTGGTGATCGGCGGTCTGATCGCCGCCGCCGTCGTGCTCGGCGGGGACGATGACGACGAGCCGTTGGCCGCCACCGACACCACGGCGGCCACCACCGATGAAGCCGACGACGCCACGGCCGACGGCGCCACTGCCGACCCCACCGAGGATCCCGCCACCGACGAGGGCACCACGAGCGATCAGGCCCCGATCGGCGACAGCGACGAGGTCGGCGACGTCATCTCCTGCACCCGGGTCGATTCCGACACCATCACCCTGGAGGTCGTCAACAGCTCGCCCAACACCTCCTCCTACTTCATGACCGTCGCCTTCTTCGACGACGGCGGCCAGCGCCTCGCCGACGAGATCGCCTTCGTCAACTACCTCAGGCCGGGCGAGCGGGCGATCGAGAATCAGTTCACCTTCGAGGAACAGGGCAGTACCTGCGAGGTCATCGAGGTCGACCGCATCCTGGCCGACTCGACCGACGCCGAGTTGGGCGACGTCGGGCCGTGCGAGCTGTCAGCCGACCCGGACTTCGCCGGCGACTTCCAGGCCTCCCTCGTGGCCACCAACAGCTCGAGCGAGACCTTCAACTACGTCGTCGACGTCGCCTTCGTCGATCCCGACGGCGTCCGTCGGGGCACCGGTTCGGCCTTCATCGACGCCGTCCGCCCCGGCGAGTCCGCCCCCAGCGACGTCTTCTCCACCACCGACTTCGCCCCGGGCTACACCTGCGCCGTGGTCGCCGTCAGCCGCAACACCCCCTGATCCCGGGACGGCGGCCGGTCGTCGTCGCCCCACCACCCCGCCCGACGGGCGCCGACGGCCCGCCTTCCGTGATCAGCCGTCGAGGCGGATGACGGGCGGGGGGAACAGGAACTCCGACTCCCACAGCTCCAACACCCGATCGAGGGGCACCGGGCGGCTCAGGGCGTAGCCCTGGGCGTAGGTGCAGCCCAGGTTGTTGAGCCGTTCGATCTGATCCAGGGTCTCCACGCCCTCGGCCACCACCAGGAGGTCGAGGGCGGAGGCCAGGGCCAAGGAGGCCGAGACGATGGCGTGGTCCTCGCGCGAGTCCTCGAGGCCCGACACGAACGATCGGTCGATCTTGAGGAGGTTGGCCACCGAGAACCGGCGGAGGTAGTCGAGGGTGGCGTAGCCGATACCGAAGTCGTCGATGGCGATCCGACACCCGAGATCCGAGAGCTCGTCGAGGGTGTCGGTGGCGGCCTCGAAGTCGTGGATCTGCATCGACTCGGTCACCTCGAAGCTGAGCTGCACCGGCGACAGGTCGTGGCGCTCCAGCGCCCCCCGCACGGTGGGCAGCAGCGACGGGTCGGCCAGCTGGCGGGCCGACAGGTTGACCGATACCACCGGCGCCCGCCCCGACACCCGGGGCCACCGCCCGAGATCGGCGGCCACCTGCTCGATGACCCACGCCCCGAGCTCGACGATGATGCCGCTCTCCTCGGCCACGTCGATGAACTGGCCCGGCGCCAGCAGGCCGTGACCCGGCCGGTCCCACCGGATCAGGGCCTCGGCTCCCACCATCCGCCCGGTCGCCACTTCGCACACCGGCTGGTAATGCAGCACCAGCTCCCGACGGCGGATGGCGTCGTGGAGGGCCTGCTCGATGTCCTGTCGGGTGACCGCCTCGTACTGCAGGCGCTCGTCGAAGAGGGCGAAGCGGGAGCGGCCCGACTTGATGGCCCGACTCACCGCCGATTCGGCGTTGCCGATGACGGCGGCCGGCGTCTGCGACCCGTCGTCGACCACCACCACCCCGATGGAGGCGGTGACCCGCAGCTCCTTCTCGTCGCCGACGGCGATCGGCTCCTCCAGGGTGCGCAGCACCCGGCGGGCGACGGCGGCGGCGTCGACCTCACCTCCGGCCACGCAGATCATGAGGAACTGGTCGGACGACACCCGCCCCACCGTGTCGCCGGAGCGGACGGTGGCCAGGAGGCGCTTGCCCACCTCGGTGAGCACCAGATCGCCCACTTCCGATCCCCAGGAGTCGTTGATGGCTTTGAAGCGATCGATGTCGACCAGCAGAACCGACAGCACCGACGGTTCGCGGGTCAGGCGGCCCAACGCCTGTTCCAGCCGGTCGACGATCAGCACCCGGTTCGGGAGGTTGGTCAGCGGGTCGTGCAGCACCCTGTGGGCCAGCGAGGTCTCCACCGCCGCCCGCTCCACCGCCGAGGCCACCACGTGCGACAGGTGGTCGAGGAAGCGAACCTCCTCATCGGTGGGGATGTCCTCGGCGATGTGGGCCACGACCAGGGCTCCGACCGGCTTCGCTTCGCTGTCGAGGGTGGGAAAGGCCCACAGCGCCTGCACCCCGGAGCCCAGCAGGGGGGCGGCGAGGCGTTCGGGGAGATTGGCCACCAGGACACAGCGGGGGTTCGTCGGTTCCCCGGCCCCCATGACCAGACGCAGCACCTCGCCCACCAGGTCGAGGTCGTGGTCGCCGGTGACCACCGCCTCCAGTCGCTCGTCGAGGGCCGACACCCCGATCCAACACCGACCGCTGTCGATGAGACGGGACTCGATGTGGGTGGCGACCTGATGGCACAACGAGCCGAGATCCTGCCCCCGGGCCAGTGAGTCGACCACGAGGCTCTGATCGGCCAGCAGGCGCTCGGAGGTCTGCTGCGACAGGTCCCGGAAGAGGAGCAGCCGGTAGCGTGCCTGACGATGGAGCGACGGCAGCGGGGCGAAGGTGGTGTGCACGGCGACCGATGAGCCGTTGGCGTGGCGGAGGGTGAGGGCGCACTCGTACTGGCCGCCGTCGGCCAGGGCGGCGTCGACCGCCTTCATCTCGTCGAGCGGCAGCTTGTCGCCGAAGAGCATGGGGAACGGACGACCCAGCAGCTCCTCCACCCGGAAGCCGACCATGGCCGAGAGGTTCGCACTGATGTGCATGAAGTGGTGCTGCTGGGTGGAGGGGTCGGTGAGGGTGACGGCGACGCCGTCGACCGGGGACTCCTGGGAGACCACGAAGTCGAGGGTGTCCGGTCCCGTCAGGCGAAGCGGGGGAACGAACGCATCGAGAAGGGCATGGCCTGCCTGCCCCAACTGGCGGTCTGTCACCTGCTCGCTTTCGTGTCAGCCCGCCGGCGTCGACTCTCGAACCCGGCGCAACCATAGCCAGTCCGTTTCGTGCTCAACGGCGATGTCAGGTCGAAATTCCTGGGTAACGTGCCCCTGGTGGCCGAAACCCTCACGGTGCGCGAGCTTTGCACTGCCGTCAGTGCCGTCGTGGCCGACGCATTGCCTGATGAGGTGTGGGTCAAAGGAGCGATCTCCGGGTTGAAACGGTCGTCCAACGGCCACGTCTATTTCGACCTGATCGAGCCCACCGACGACGTGGGAGCGACCCCCGGCGAGGTGCTCCCGGTGGCGCTCTTCAACAGCAAACGGACGATCGTCAATTCGATCCTCCGCAAGTCGGGCGCGGTGCGAATGACCGACGGACTGGAGATCCGTATTCGGGGCAAGGTGGCCTACTACCCGGCCCAGAGTCGGATCCAGCTGGTGATGAGCCTGATCGACCCGGCCTACACCACCGGTCAACTCGCCGTGGCCCGCCAGGCTCTGCTCGACAAGCTCCGGGCCGAGGGCACCCTGCGGGCCAACGCCGAGCATCCCTTCCCCGTGCTGCCGTTGCGGGTGGGGCTGGTGACGAGCGTCGGCAGCGCCGCCTTCGTCGACTTCGAACACGAACTGGGCCTCAGCGGCTACGCCTTCTCCCTCCACCTCCACGACGCCCGGGTGCAGGGGGCCGACGCCGTGACCGATCTGGCCGCCGGCATCGGTGACGCCGGCCGGTCCGACGTTGACGTGGTCGTCGTGATTCGGGGTGGCGGCGCCCGCAGCGACCTCCAACCCTTCGACAGCGAACAGGTGGCCCGCGCCATCGCCCGCTGCGCCAAGCCGGTGGTCGTCGGCGTCGGCCACGAGATCGACCACTCGGTGGCCGACGAGGTGGCCCACACCTCGGCCAAGACACCGACGGCGGCCGCCGCCCTCCTGGTCGAGCAGGTGCGGGGCTTCGAATGGACGGTGACCGACGCCGCCGATCGCCTGGCCGCCATCACCGCCGGACAGCTGGAGGCGGCCGCCGCCACCCTGGCCGACACCGGGCACCGTCTCGCCGTCGCCGCCTCGCTGGCCACCAGCGCCCACGCCAACCACCTCGACACCGCCGCCATGCGGCTGGGCGAGCGGGGCCGGGCCGCCGCCGACCGGGCCGCCGCCCGCCTCGACGGGGCCGACATCCGAGTGCGGGCCCTCGACCCGGCGGCCACCCTGGCTCGGGGCTGGTCGATCGTGCACACCGGCGACGGGCGCCTGGTCCGCGCCGCCGGCGATGTCGCCGCCGGGGAAACCTTGGTTACGACCACGGGTTCCGGCACGGTGGTCAGTACGGTCACCGATGTGGATGCAGTCACCGACGACGCAACCGACACCGGCGCCGACGCCGGCGGGCGGGAGGCGTAGGTGAGCGAGAATGCCGAGATCGAGGGTCTGTCCTACGCCGAGGCCCTGGACGAGCTCGACGAGATTCTGTCCGAGCTGGAGTCGAGCGCGGTCGACGTCGATGTACTGGCCGAGCGGGTGGCCCGAGGGGCGGTCCTGGTGAAGTTCTGCCGCGGCCGACTGCACACCGTTCGAGCCGACGTCGAGGCCGTTGTCGACGGGCTGCTCGACGGCGATGGAGCCGACGGCGCCGACGTGCCCGGCGCCAACGGGGCCGGAGGCGGCTGATCGTGTCCGCCCCCGCTCCCGGGTTCTCCGCCGTCCCCGCCGAACTGACGACGGTGGCGGCCAAGGTCGAGGTCCGACTCGACGGGGTCCTGGGGCGGGAATCGGTCCGCTGGCACGGGGTCGACCCCCGCCTGGGCGAGGCCGTCGACCTCCTGGCCGGGGTGCTCACCGGCGGGGGCAAGCGTCTGCGCGCCGCCTTCTGCTACTGGGGGTGGCGAGCGACGGCGCCGCCAGACGCCGACGAGGAGGACGTGATCGCCGCCGGCGCCGCCTTCGAGCTGCTCCAGGCCTTCGCCCTTATCCACGACGACATCATGGACGACTCCGCCGTCCGCCGGAACCAGACCACGATCCACACCGGCCAGGCCGAGCGCCTGGAGAAGGAGGGGTGGCACGGCGAGCCGCGTCGCTACGGCGAGGGGGTGGCCATCCTGGTCGGCGACCTGGCCCACGCCTACGCCGACGGTCTGCTGTCGGGAGCCAACGCCGCCACCCGCCGCATCTGGGACGACCTCCGCATCGAGCTCAACCTCGGCCAGTACCTCGACCTGCGGTCGGCCGCCGCCGGCGACCTCGACGGCGCGACCGCACAGCAGGTGTCGATGTACAAGTCGGCCCTGTACACGATCGTCCGTCCCCTCCAGCTCGGGGCCTGCCTCGCCACCGGCGACGACACCCCGGCCGAGCTACTGGACGGTCTCGAGCGCTACGGACGACCCCTGGGCCGGGCCTTCCAGCTGCGGGACGACCTCCTCGGTGTCATCGGCGACGCCGAACGGCTGGGCAAGCCCGTGGGCGAGGACCTGCGCGAGGGCAAGCCGACCGAGCTGCTGGCGGCCGCCAACGAGCGGGCCGACGACGACCAGCGTCAGGTACTGGCCACCGTCGGCCGCCGCGACCTCGGGCTCGATGAGGTGGACGACATCGTCGCCGTCATGATCAAGACCGGGGCCGTCGCCGAGATCGAGGCCCGGATCGCCGACCTCGTCACCGAAGCCCGGTCCGCGGCCGCCGATCTCACTGTCGACGCAGCCACCAAGGGGGCGCTCGATGCCCTGGCCGACTACGTTGCGACCAGAAACAGCTGAGCGAACCGGTACCGTCAAGGAGTCCCGGGGGCCTGCAACCTCGTCGTCGTATGGATGATGGGGGGTACACGTGGTGAGCAATCCACAACCAACTCGATCCGTACCGGCGGTGGGCCACGCGCTGCCCGATGGCGCCCTCGATCCCGAATCGCGCTGGGCCTTCATGCTGCCGAGCGCCGAGCGGGCCCGACATCTCTCGGCCGGCGTCACCACCTCGCTGACGGCGGTGCTGGCCGCCCTCCGCTGGGGCGCAGTGATGATCGGGTTGGCGTGGGCCGCCACCCTGGCCGCCGAGGGCGACCGCTGGATCGTGGTCACCCTGTCGGTCGCCATCTTCATCACCTCATGGCGCACGATCACCCCGATCCGCTTCGGTGAGGACGGCACCTGGCCGATGTTGCGGGCCCTGGGCGACGTGTTCGCCCTGGCCATCGCCATCGGCCTCAGCGGAGGCCTGAGCAGCCCCTTCGTCGGCTCGCTGTTCGTGGCCATGGTCGTCGCCGGCTTCGGCTGGGGCCTGTCGATCGGGCTCCTCTCCGGCGCCCTGTCGGTGATGCTGACCACGCTGGTCGGGGGCTTCGTCAACAGCAACTTCGAGTACCCGAGCCCGCTCGCCCTGACCGCCCTCCTCGCCGCCGCCATCGTGCCCGGCGTGGCCCTCGACCGCCTGTCCGACATCGAGATCCGACGCAAGGCCCTGGCGGCCCAGCGCGATCACCTGGCCGAGACCAACGAGCTGCTGGAGATGCTGACCGACCTGGCCCGCACCCTGCCGTCGTCGCTCGACCTCAACGACGTGGTCGAGGCGACCAAGGAGCAGCTCACCGACACCTTCGGCGCCACCCGCACCGCCATCCTCTTCTACGAGGACGGTGACTGGGCCCCGCAGTACCAGGAGGGGTTCGACATCCCACCCCGGGTGCCCTCCACCGAGCTGCCCTCCCCCCTCAACATCGCCACCGACGCCACCGCCGTGGTCCGGGTGGAGAGCCTGGGGTCGGCGCACGACCGCACCGGCAGCGGCCTCTACACCCGCCTGGTCGTCGGCGGCACCGACATCGGCCTCGTCGCCATCGAGCACGATGACGCCGGCCGGTACAAGCCGTCGCACGCCGAGATCCTGTCCGGCATGTCCGACATGCTGGCCCTCACCCTGGCCAACGCCCGATCGTTCCGCCGGCTCCGCTCGCTGGCGGCGGCGGAGGAGCGGTCGCGCATCGCCCGCGACCTCCACGACCGATTGGGCCAGTACCTGACCTACATCGCTCTCGAACTGGAGCGGATCAACGGCGATCGGGAGACCCCGTCCCCCGAGCTGAAGGAGCTCCACGAGGACGTGCAGGGCGCCATCGGCGAGTTCCGCGACACGCTGATCGAGCTCCGAGCGGCGGTTTCCGCCGATCGTCCGCTGTCGGTCGTGCTGGCCGAAGTGGTGGAGCGATTCCAGAAGAGGAGCGAGGTGAAAGCCGAGCTCACGCTGCCGACGACCAGCGAACGACTGCCTGCGGTGGTGGAGAACGAGTTGCTCCGAATCGCACAGGAAGCACTGGTCAACATCGAGAAACACTCGCAAGCGGACCATGTGCACATAGCGTGGACGGTGTCCGACAAGCGGGGAGTACTCGTGGTACAGGACGATGGCCGTGGTTTCGACCCGGCGAAAGGAATTCGCGGCTCGGCCTACGGCCTGGTCGGGATGCGAGAGAGGGCCGCCTCGGTCGGTGCGATGCTGGAGATCTCCAGTGAAATCGGCCAGGGCACAACCATTACCGTGCAGACGAGTCAACCATCCGAACAGGTGAAGAAATCATGATCAAAATTCTGTTGGCCGACGATCACTCGCTGCTCCGCGAGGGTCTGAAGAAGTCGTTCGAGTCGGCAGGCGACGAGGTGGTGGGCGAGGCGTCCAACGGCGAGGAGGCGGTGGCCATGGCCCGCGCCCTCCAGCCCCAGGTCGTCCTGATGGACCTGTCGATGCCGGTCATGGACGGGATCGAGGCGACCCGCCGCATCCGAGCCGAGCTGCCGATGGTCAAGGTCGCCGTGCTGACCATGCACGACGACATCGACAAGACCCGCGACGCCATCTCCGCCGGGGCCAGCGCCTACCTGAGCAAGGGCACGAAGTTCGCCGAGGTGCGCGAGACCGTCCAGCGGGTGGCCGAGGGCGACACCGTGCTCTCCCCCGCCGTGGCCGGCGCCATGCTCACCACCGCCCAGGAACAGCCGGACCACAGCGACCTGCTGTCGGACCGCCAGATCGAGATCCTCCAGGCCATCGCCGACGGCATGAGCACCAAGCAGGCCGGTCGGTACCTGGGTATCACCACCAAGACGGTGCACAACCACCTGAATGCCATCTACCGCAAGCTCGACGCCCAGTCGTTGACCCACGCCGTCCTGAGCGCGGTGCGGATGGGCATCATCAACCTCGACTCCGCCGACTCCGAGACCGTCTGACGCCGGCGGAACGGCGGCGGGATCGGCGGGTTCCGACGGGATCGAACCCGGTCGACCGTCGGCTCCTCGGCCGCTGCCACAACCGGAGGACGAAGCCGTCAACCCGGCGGCGGAGCGAAGGCGTCGAGCCCCGACGGGCTGAGCCGGGCCCACCGGTCGGTGCAGGCGGTGATGCGCTCGGTCCACGCCCGACAGTCCAGCTCGGGCGGGAGGGCGAGCCCGGGGCCGGCGGCCACGAACAGCGTGTCCGAGTCGCGGGGTGGGAAGCGGTCGGCACAGGCCGCTCCCGGCTCGCGGGCCACGTAGGCGTTGTCGATGGGGCTGTCGACGATCGAGGCGGCGGCAACCACATCGATGAAGTCGAGGATGCCCTCGGCCGAACCGGCGCACAGGAAGTCCGGGGCGAGCGACACGTCGTCGTGAAGGGCGATCAGTTCCGACATCGCCGTCAGCTCGGCCGACCGGGCCTCGTCGGCGGTGAAGCGGGCGTCGTTCAGCCGACGGAGGTCGGCGGTGTCGGCGATCTGGAGTCCAACCGCCACCACGAGGACGCCGAGCACGACTCGCCGATCGAGGTGGCGCACGGCGAGCACGACGGCACCCAGGATCACGGCGTACCACACCGGCCAGACCAGGCGGCCCGACGCTCGGAACATGCCGACCACCGTCGTCACCACCGACGGGGCGACGGCGAACACCACGCCAACCGCCAGTACGGCCACCGCCGCCTGGGTGGACGGCTCGGTCCACGACGGCGGGCGGCCGGTGCGCCGGCGCTGCACGGCCAGGGCGGCGACGCCGACGGCGATGGCCAGCAGCCCGGCCACGAACAGCGCACGAACCGGTGAGCCGACCGCCGAACTGAGCCGACCGGAGAGGTCGAGGGACAGACCAGGGCTGAGATGGACGTGGGGGGTGATGCCGTAGGCCAGGAGGGCGACCAGCCCGACGATGAGCGAGCCGACCCGGTCGAACAGTTGGCGGGCCCGGACCACGGCCAGACCCGCGCCCGTGACTACCAGCAGCAGTGCGCCGGCCCCGAAATAGGCGTAGCCCTCGGCCGACCCGACGGTGTCGAGGATCGGCTCCTCCCCGGGCAGGAGCGACGACAGCTGCGGCCACAGGGGCGAGGTGGGGATGAGCGAGTAGCTGCCGTAGCCCGACGCCGGGGCCGTGTCCTGGGCCAGGTACCCGCCGATCCAGGCCACGCCCCCGAGGGTGACCACCAGGGCGCCCGCCGCCTCCAGCAACCGACGGGCCGACCACACCCCCAGACGGGCGCCGTCGAGGGCGCAGGCGATCACCACCACCCCGCAGGCCAGCAAGTGGTACGGGTGGATGAGAAAGGCGACGGCCAGCAGCCCGACGGCGCTCGGCAGCGGGAAGCGACCCTCGCCGGTCCGCAGCCTCCCGCCCACGCCGAGGGCGACCAGCAGGATGCCGTGCATCGCCAGCGCCGGATGCATGTGGCGGAAGAGGAACGGAGGGAAGAACACGACGACCGAGGCCGCCAGGAGCGGGACGACGATGCCCCGCACCCGCCAACCGCGCAGGGCGAAGACCGTCCCGGTGGCCTGGGCCACGAAGGTGGCCGCCAGCCACCCGCCCCACCACTGCTCGGTGGTGACGCCGAGTCCGCGCAGGGCCTTGGCCACGAGCGCCAGGATCGGGATCGAGTCGGAGAAGGCGACGACGGTCCCCTCCGGGGCGTCGAGTCGATCGGCGTGGAGCAACGGCAGGTGCCAGTCGTCCTCGACGAAGTAGCGGAAGCCCGCCATCCCGGCCGCGGTGTCGCCGGTGGCCGAGCGCAGGGCGACCGTGTCACCGGTGATCACGTCCCACCCGAGGGTGACGACGGCGGCCACGAAGCCGATCACGGCCGCAGCGCTGTAGAGGGCGACCACGCCCCAGACCCCGCCGCTCGCGCGTCGGATCACCTCGACCGCCGCCCTCAGGTTCATCCACCACCGTCCCGTTCAGCTCGGACGTACCGCCGCCGGTCGGCAACGCAACCCATCGACCGGCCTGACAGCCCCTTTGTACCCCAGCGCAGTCGTGAGGGGGCTTCGGCGCCGACGAACCGGAGGCCGCACGCCCTCCGGGGCCCCACGGCGGTGACGTCGGGGCCCTACGGCGGTGACGCCGAGGCCGCACGCCCAACGCGGGCCCTACGGCGGTGACGCCGGGGCCGGCGACGGGGGCTGGCGGATGGTTGCGGCGAGGATTGCGGCGAGGGCGGCCACCGCGGCCAGGGCCAGGAACGCCACCCGCCAACCGGCGAGGAAGGCGTCGTCACCGCCGTCGACCGTGCCCAGGTCGCCGAGGGGCACGTCGACCCCTCGGGCCACCAACACGGCGGCCACGATGGCGGCGGCGACGGCCTGGCCGAACGTGCCGCCCAGGGTGCGGGTCAGGTTGGTCAGGGCGCCGACCACGCCGTAGCTGCTCGGTGGAGCGGCCGAGATGATGGCGGCGTTGTTCGGCACGTTCCAGGTGCCCCAGGACAGGCCGGTGAGGAGCGACAGCACCGCCACCACCCACAGCGGGGTGTCGAGGGTGAGGCCGGCGAAGGCGACCATGCACAGCCCGATGCCGGCCAGGCCACCGACCATGAGCCACCGGAACCCGAGCCGGTCGTTGAGCCGACCGGCGATCTGGGCCGAGAGACCGAGCCCGGCCGAGCTGAGAAAGGCGACGAAGCCGGCCTCGCTCTCGCTGAACCCCCGCACGGTCACCAGCAGGATCGGCAGCAGGAGCGACACCCCGACGGTGGCCATGAAGCCGAGGATGCGCACGGTGGCGCCCAGGCCGAAGGCTCGGCTGGCGAAGAGCCGGAGCTGCATCATCGGGTCGGTGTGGGCCAGCTCCCAGCGGACGAACGCCACCGTCCCCACGGCGACGACGGCGATGGCGGCCAGCACCAGCGGCGAGGTCCAGCCGAGGTCGAAGGGGTTGTTGAGGGTGACGACGATCAGCACGATCAGCACCGCCGAGCCCACCGAGCCGAACCAGTCGAGCGGGCGGCGCTCGACGGCGGTGCGGGAGATGCGGGCCTCGTCCAGCACCCGCCAGCCGATGGCGAACGACACGACGGTGAGGCCTGCCATCAGGGCGAACAGCGCCCGCCAAGACACCACCCCCAGGGCCAGCCCGGCCACCAGTGGGCCGATGGCGGCCCCCACCGCCACCGAGGAGGTCTGGGCGGCGATGGCCTTGCCCCGCTCCTCGTCGCCGAACACCGACACCAGAATCCCGGTGCCCACCGACTCGGCCAGGGCGGAGCCGACGGCCATCACCACCCAGGCCACCAGGAGCACGGTGAACGACCCGGCCGAGGCGCCGATGGCGGCACCGACGGCGAAGAAGGCGGCGCCGGCGAGGTGGACCCGGCGGCGGCCGACGAGGTCGGACAGCCGACCGAAGGGCACCAACAGGGCGCTGACCGTCACCGAGCGGATCAGGACGACCCAGCTGACGTCCTTGAGGGTGACGTCGAAGTCGTCGGCGATGGCGGGCAGGGCCAGGAAGACCGCGGTGAGGGCGAAGACGCTGGTGAGGAAGAACGAGCCGACGGCGGCGAAGGCCACCCACTTGTAGCGATCACTCGCTGTTTCGGCTGTCACCACGCCGGTCTACACCCGGGCGGCGATCGATGTCGAGCACGGAGGCCGGTTCTCCCGGAGGCTGCGGCCGACGCCTAGCGTGGACCCCATGGACGCCGTCTCACCCCCGTCCGACCAGCTCGTCACCCCCGGCTTCGAGAAGGTCGCCGAGCGGGCCTGGAGCCAGATCCGGCAGGCCCGGGGCGGGGCGCTGTGTGTGATGGTCGGCGGCAGGCCGGTGCTCGACCTGTGGGGCGGACCGAAGGACCCGAAGACCGGCGAGCAGTGGGAGAGCGACACGATGGGCATGGCCTTCTCGGTATCGAAGGGCGTGGTGTCGACCCTGGCCCACCAGCTGATCGAGCAGGGCGCGCTGGCCCTCAACGCCCCGATCGCCGACTACTGGCCGGAGTTCGCCGCCAACGGCAAGGCCACCACCACCGTCCGCCACGCCATGGCCATGGAGGCCGGCCTCCACAACGTGCGCGACCTCGTCGACGATCCGGAGCTGCTCATCGACTGGGACGTCATGACCAGCCGCATGGCGGCCGCCGCACCGGCCCACGCTCCAGGGCGGGCCAACGCCTACCACGCCATCACCTACGGCTGGCTCGTGGGTGAGCTGGTGCGGCGGGTGACCGGCCGCTCGGTGGGCGAGCAGGTGCAGGCGGCGTTGGCCGAACCGCTCGGCCTCGACGGTTGCCACATCGGCGTGCCGACCGATCAGCTGGCTCGGGTGGCCGCCCGGCCGGTCATGCCGCCCGAGGGGGCGGTCCTGCCCCGGATGGCGCGGGCCGCCGATCCCGTGCTGCGTCGCGCCGGGGTGAGCCCTCGGCGCATGGCCGAGGCCTTCCTGCCTCGCCGGGCCACCGAGCTGATCGGGAGTGATCGGTTCCTCACCGCGGAGGTGCCGGGGGCCAACGGGGTCTACACGGCGCGGTCGCTGGCCCGCCTCTACGCCGCGCTCGGTTCCGACGACGGGCTGGACGGGGTCCAGCTGTGGCGCCCCGAGACCAGACGCCAGGCCACCGAGCGACAGAACCGGCGGCGGGACCTGGTGCTCGCCATCCGCATGCGGTGGCGGCTGGGCTATCACCAGCCGATCCCCCGCCGGAAGATGCCGAAGGAGGCGTTCGGGTTCTACGGTGCGTTCGGGTCGGGGGCGTTCGCCGATCCGACACGCGAGCTCGCCGTCGGGTTCGTGTGTCGGCAGGCGGTCGGTATGCCGCTGTTGCGGATCGTGCCGAGCGTGCTCAGGGCGATCGACCGCTGACCAGCCACCGGCCCGAGCTGCACGACTTCGGGGTGGGCGACGTCCGCCACCTCATCATCCACGTCGTCGGCCGACACCAGAACCTCCTCGACGCCTGGGGGGGCGGTGACCACCTGGTTCGGCGACGGCGGTGTCCCGCCGGCCACCCTGCTCGGCGCCCACCTGCTCGGCTTCGACCGGCAACTGGTCGAGGTCGACGCCACCGTCATCCGCCGGTCGTGATCTCGCCCTGATCCCGCCCCGACCGGGGCCGCCACCGGGCTCCTCGAGCGGACCGCCGCTGCCGCATCACCGGCCGGTCCGTCGGGATCGGGCGGTTGGGGGCGACTGCTAGGTTCGCCGGGTGAGGTTGTTGTGGGAGGTGGCCCTGCGGAGCTTCCGGCGCGCCGGCAGCTACCGGATGGCGACGGCGGCCGGCGTGTTCGTCAACACGGTGTTCGGCTACCTCAAGGCGTACGTGCTGATCGCCGTGGCCGTGGCCAACGGCGGTTCGGTGGCCGGCTGGACGCTGCAGGAGGTGGCCACCTTCGCCTTCGTCGGCCAGGGTTTCCTCGCCGCGATCGGTGCCTTCGGCGACCCGGAACTCGCCGACCGGGTGCGCTCCGGGCAGGTGGTCGTCGACCTCTACCGGCCCGTCGACCTCCAGTTGTGGTGGCTGGCCGGCTGGTACGGAAAGGTGGTGTACCAGGTGCTGTTCCGGGGGATCCCGCCCGTCGTGCTCGGGGCGCTGGCCATCGACCTCCGGTGGCCCGATCCGTGGTGGCACTGGGCGGCGTTCGCCGTCGCGCTGGTGGCGGCCACCACCATCGGCTTCGCCCTGCGGTTCTGCACCAACCTCGTCACCTTCTGGCTGCTCGACAACCGAGGCGTCGATCAGCTGATCACGCTCAGCCTGGCCTTCTTCTCCGGCCTCCTGCTGCCGTTGGCGCTGTTCCCACCAGCGGTCGAGACCGTGGCCCGGGCGCTGCCCTTCGCCGCTCTCGTCCAGCTACCGGTCGAGATCTACCTCGGTCGGCACGGGCCGGCCGGAGTGGCCTGGATCCTGCTGCAGCAGGTGATGTGGCTCGTCGCGCTCCTGCTCGCCGGTCGGGTGCTGCTCACCGCCGCCACCCGCAAGGTGGTGATCCAGGGTGGCTAGCGTCGTCACCGAGGCGGCGTCGACCGGCGGGGGCCTACTCGGTTCGCTCGGGCTGTACCGGCGACTGGTGGCGGCCCGGATCAGCGGGCAGTGGCAGTACCGGACGTCGTTCGTGTTGTTCCTCGTCGGCCAGGCCGCCGTCACCGGCTTCGACCTGATCGCCCTGCTGTTCACCATGCGGCTGGTGCCCGACCTCGGCGGGTGGACCACGAGCGAAGTCGTGCTGCTCTACGCCCTGGCCACCGTGCCCTTCGGGGTGACCGACACCCTGGTCAGCCCGATCGAGCGGTTGTCGCACTACGTCCAGACCGGCGAGTTCGATCGGCTCCTGCTGCGCCCGGCGTCGGCCATGCTGCAGCTGGCGGCGCTCGAGTTCGAGCTCCGACGTGCCGGCAAGGCGTTGCCCGCGCTGGGGGCGCTGGTGTGGGTGGTGGCCATGGTCGACGTGGTGTGGACCCCGGCCCGTATCGGTGCGCTGGTGGCGGCCCTGCTCTTCGGCTCGGTGATCTACACAGCGCTGTGGATCCTGGCCTCGTCGATCTCGTTCTGGGCGACGGCGGCCCGCGAGGCCACGAACGCCCTGACCTACGGTGGTCAGACCGCCAGTCAATACCCCCACCACCTCTACCGACCGTGGCTGCGACTGTTCCTCGGCTGGGCCTTCCCCCTGGCCTTCGTGGCCTACGTCCCGACCCAGCACCTCACCGACGCCGCCAACCCGCTCGGGCTGTCATCGTGGCTGATCTACCTGACCCCGCTGGTGGCCGCCGGCGCCCTGGCCGTGGCGGCGGCGGTGTGGCGGCAGGGCATCCTCCACTACACGAGCACCGGGAGCTGAGGCGTGTACAACAGCGATGGGACGGCGATCCGCCTCGACGGGTTGGGCAAGAGGTTCGTGGTACGGACCCGGGCCGGGCTGGTGCGACGG
Organism: Actinomycetota bacterium; assembly: GCA_039201605.1. Classification (GTDB taxonomy): domain Bacteria; phylum Actinomycetota; class Acidimicrobiia; order Acidimicrobiales; family SZUA-35; genus CADEDH01. Next base: position 6,843 of record JBCCRO010000066.1, on the reverse strand, counting down.
GAGCGGCGCACGGTCACCGCCGTCGACGACGTGTCGTTCTCGGTGCAGCCGGGGGAGATGATCGGCTACCTGGGCCCGAACGGGGCCGGCAAGTCGACGACGATCAAGATGATCACCGGCATCCTCAACCCGAGCGACGGTGGGGTGGAGGTGCTCGGGCTCCGGCCGACGGCCGACCGCACCACCCTCGCCCGCCGCATCGGGGTGGTGTTCGGACAGCGGTCGCAGCTCTGGTGGGACCTACCGCTGATCGACTCACTCGACCTGCTCCGCCACGTCTACCGCATCGAAGCGGCGCGCCATCGCGCCAACCTCGACGCCTTCGTCGACCGGCTCGACCTCGGACCGTTCCTGGCCACGCCGGTCCGGCAGCTGTCGCTGGGCCAACGGATGCGGGGGGAGCTGACGGCGGCGCTGCTCCACGACCCGTCGCTGGTGGTGCTGGACGAGCCGACGATCGGCCTCGATGTGGTGTCGAAGTTCGCCATGCGTGACTTCCTGGCCGAGACCAACCGGGAGCGGGGGACGACGGTGCTGCTCACCACCCACGATCTGGACGATGTGGAGGAGCTGTGCGAGCGGATGCTGGTGATCGACCGCGGCCGGCTCCTGCTCGACGGCACGGTGGCGGCGTTCAAGGCCGAGCACGGCACGGAGCGGACGCTGGTGGTCGACCTGGAGGAGCCGGCCGAGCGCATCGCCGTCGAGGGAGCGGTGGCGACCGACGTCGACGGCCGCCGCCAGTGGCTGCGCTTCGACCGGCGCCACACCACGGCGGCCGAGCTGGTGGCGGCGGTCACCGCTCAACACCCCGTGCGGGATCTGTCGATCGAGGAGCCCGACATCGAGGATCTGATCCGCCGGGTCTACCAGTCGACGGACGGCGAGAGCCGTCCGACAAGCGCCGACCAGCGTCGACCGCCGTAGGGGGACTGCGGCGGGTTCATCCGACAGATACGTCTGGACAACCAGGTGATCCGGTGCGAGTCAGGGACATTGATCCGCATGACGATCACCGACCTCACCGACGTTGTGGGCTGCACACGTCAGTAGGGTTGTTTGGTGACTTCTCCACGGTCCGAAGCGGCCCGACGCCGCACGTTCGCCATCATCTCCCACCCCGACGCGGGCAAGACGACGCTGACCGAGAAGTTCCTGCTGTACGGCGGGGCGTTGGGGGCCGAGGCCGGTTCGGTGAAGGCCCGCGAGGGTCGACGCTCCGCCACGTCGGACTGGATGGACCTGGAGCAGCAGCGCGGGATCTCGATCACGTCGACCGTGCTCCAGTTCGAGTACCGGGACTGCGTCTTCAACCTGCTCGACACGCCCGGTCACCGCGACTTCTCCGAGGACACCTATCGGGTGCTCGCCGCGGCGGACGCCGCCATCATGGTCCTCGACGCGGCCAAGGGCATCGAGCCGCAGACCCTCAAGCTGTTCGAGGTGTGCCGGGAGCGGGAGATCCCGTTCCTCACCTTCATCAACAAGTGGGATCGGCCGGGCAAGGACGCCCTGGAGCTCCTCGACGAGATCGAGGAGACCCTGGTGGTCGAGCCCACGCCGGTCACGTGGCCCGTCGGCTACGCCGGCGACTTCCGGGGTGTGATCAACCGCAACACGGGCACGTACACCGCCTTCGAGCGCACGGCCCGAGGCTCGACCATGGCCCCCGAGACCGAGATGACCAACGACGAGGCGTCGGCGGCCGAGGGTGAGTCGTGGACGACGGCCGCCGATGAGGCCGAGCTGCTCGACGAGGTGGGCCGCACCGTCGATCTCAAGACGTTCCTGGCCGGCGAGTCGACCCCGGTGTTCTTCGGCTCGGCCCTCACCAACTTCGGCGTGCGCTTCTTGCTCGACGGGGTGGTCGATCTGGTGCCCTCGCCGGCGCCCCGGGTGCTGGCCGACGGTTCCCGACGGGATCTCGACGCCCCGTTCTCGGCTCTGGTGTTCAAGGTCCAGGCCGGGATGGACAAGGCCCACCGGGATCGGGTGGCCTTCGTGCGAGTCTGCTCGGGGAGGTTTGAGCGGGGTCTCACCGCCATCGCCGGACGCACCGGTCGCCAGTTCTCCACCAAGTACGCCCAGACGGTGTTCGGTCAGGATCGCGACACCGTCGACGAGGCCTACCCCGGCGACGTGCTCGGCCTGGTCAACGCCAACGACGTGCGGGTGGGCGACGCCATCTACCTGTCCGAACCGTGTGAGTTCCCCGAGCTGCCGGCCTTCGCCCCCGAGCACTTCATGCGGGCCCGAGTGAAGGACATCTCGAAGTTCAAGCAGTTCCGCAAGGGGATCGCCCAGCTCGACGAGGAGGGAGCGATCCAGGTGCTCCGCAGCGAGGACCTCGGCGATCAGGCCCCGATCCTGGCCGCCGTCGGTCCGATGCAGTTCGAGGTGGCGACCTATCGCCTGGAGAACGAGTTCGGGGCGGCAGCCGAGCTGTCCTCGACGCCGTTCTCCATCGCCCGCCGCACCGACGAGGCCAGCTCGGCCCCGCTGCGGGCCATGCAGGGCGTCGACGTGCTGAGCCGGGCCGACGGGATGCTGTTGGCGGTGTTCGAGAGCAAGTTCTGGATGGAGCGGGTCCTAAACGATCACCCCGAGCTCACCCTGGAGCGCATGGTCGCCGAAGGCGGCCTCTAGAAGTCGTGCGCCTTCGGCGCCCCAGGTTCGCGGCACTCCAGCGAACCTGCACGGATCAAGCGAGTCAGCCGGCCTAAAAGTCGAGAACGGGCCAGCGTGCGGCGGGCGGAGCCCGCCACCCCGAGTTCGCCGCACCCCGACGAACTCGCCCACAGAGAACCTAAAAGTCGAGAACGGGCCAGCGTTTGGTGCCGGCGAGGGTGCGGAGGGCGCGGTCGGGGGAGATGACGACGGGCGAGTCGACCGACTCCAGCAGGGGGAGGTCCGACTCGGAGTCGGCGTAGGCGTAGGTGTGGGTGCTGCCGTTGGTCGACGGGGTCCACCCGACGTCGGCGGCCAGGCGGTCGAGCTTGCCGGAGCCGTAGCACATGGGCTGGATGATGCTGCCGGTGAGGAGGCCGTCGGCGGCCTCGATGATGGTGCCCACACCCCGATGGAACCCGAGGAGGTCGGCGATCTCCTCCACGAGGGGCTGGGGACTGGCCGACAGGAGGACGCAGTAGTGGCCGGCGGTGAGGTGGTTGCTCAGGAGCAGGCCCATGGGCGGCCGGATGGACGTGGCGATCAGCTCGGCCGCCTCGGTGACCACGGGGGCGAGCTCGTCGAGGCTGACGCCCTCGGCCATCTCGAGCGCCAGCTCGGCGATCGAACTGATCTGGTCGTCGGTGGAGCCTCGCGAGCGGAAGATCACGTCATGGACGAGGGAGTGGGCGAGGCGGCCGGGCCCGATGATGCGGGCCTTGAACGCCAGACGGGCCAGCACCCCCAGACCACTCCCCGAGTGGAGCGTGCGGTCGAGGTCGAAGATGGCCAGGGCCCCGGAGGAGGCATAGGTGTCGGTCACGGTCGGGTCAGCCCCTCGTCGAGCCGGGGGCTGGGCCGGTACGGGAGCAGGAGCCGCTACACGGTTCATCGCTATCGACCATGAACGGGGGGTGTGACGGACGCATGGGTTCCAACTGAGCAACGGACGAACAGTGGATGACGCCGGTATCCGGAGCGGGAGCCGGGCGGCTCCTCCACCGACGCCACCAGGAAGGGCCGACCACGGTATCGGCCCCGTCCCACGGGGCCTGTGTAGGCCACTTGACCCGAACCATGTCGTTGCTGTGACCACCTGGCCGATTGCGGGCACACTGGTGCGAGTGCAGGAGCGCAAGCGCATACCGAGCTGGCTGCTCCCGACCCTTTTCTGCCTGCTGGCCTTGGTCGGCTTCGTCGGACTCGACCGGCACTTCACCGCCGTGACCGACGGCGGGCGAGAGGCAGGGCGGGCGGCGCTGGCCGTCGGCTCCCAGATCGCGTCGGTGGCCCTACCCGGCGTCGGCGAGGACGAGCCGCCGGATCCGTCGATCGTCGACGAGGCGGCCGCCGTGGTGGAGGCCACGTTCCGCCCCGACACCGACGTATGGGTCGACCCGGCCTCGTCTCAGCGGCCGTGGAGTGATCTGGGGGCGGTGGAGGGCCTGCTGACGTTCCGGGGGAACCCCACCCGTACCTACTACGGGCAGGGGCCGGTGCCGGCCGAACCGGTGGTGGCGTGGACCTACGACATCGGCTGCTCGGTCTCGCCGGTGGGGGGCGAGGCCAAGACGTGGTGTGGTTCGGGCTGGACCGGTCAACCGGCGGTCTACCCCTCGGCGGTGACCGGCGAGTGGCAGGTGGCGTTCGGCGCCTACAACCGGGCGGTCAACTTCCTCGATCCGATCACCGGTGAGGAGGTGCTACCGAAGTACTTCACCGACGACATCGTCAAGGGGTCGGTGACCGTCGACCCGGACGGGTTCCCCCTGCTCTACACCGGGAGCCGCGACAACCACTTCCACGTGGTGGCCCTCGACCGGGAGGAGCCGGTGGCGCTGTGGAAGCTGTCCTCCGATGCGGTGTCGCCGACGCTGTGGAACAACGATTGGGATTCATCGTCGTTGGTGATCGACGACCACCTCATTATCGGCGGCGAAAACGGTCGGTTCTTTGTCGTTGAACTTCGGCGAGGTTTCGATGCTGACGGGTTGGTGACCGTCGATCCTGTTATCGCTTATTCGACCGAATCATGGGATGCCGAGCTCCTTACCGCCCTCGGTGACCTGCAGGTGAGCGTGGAGAATTCGGTCGCCGTTTCCGGCGATGTGGCGTGGTTCACCAACTCCGGTGGGTTGGTGCAGGGGTGGGACATCGGCGATCTGGCCGAGGGCGGCGAACCGTTCCAGGTGTTCCGCTACTGGACCGGCGACGACACCGATGCGTCGCTGGTGATCGACGAGGAGGGCATGATCTACCTCGGCTCGGAGTACGAGCGGGGCACCGCCCGCAGCCAGGAGCTGGGTCAGATCATGAAGCTCGACCCGAGCCGACCGGACGACCCCGTGGTGTGGAGCCGGGAGGCGAACGAGGGGCTGGGTTCGGGGATCTGGGCCACCCCGGCACTGTGGGGCAACCTCCTCATCGTGGCCACCAACGGCGGGGAACTACTGGGCCTGGACCGGGAAACCGGGGAGGAACGATGGACGCTGGAGCTGCCGGGGCCGCTGTGGAGTTCGCCGGTGGTGGTGGACGACGTGTTGATCCAGACCGACTGCGAGGGCGGGATCAACGCCTTCGACCTGAGCGGCGGTGGGCGACCGACGGAGCTGTGGTCGATCCAGGTGGGCGGATGCCTCGAGTCGACGCCGGCGGTGTGGGACGGCTGGATCTACGTCGGGAGTCGGGACGGTCGTTTCTACGCCGTGAGCGACTGCGAGGCCATCCCCGGCCGGCCCTGCGGCGTCGACGCCAACTGACGACTGAACCCAACCTGTACAAGTTGTATCAGCTTTGTTTACTTTGGATGACGTGTGGCACGGCCTTTGACCGTTCGCCGCCCGGTTCGCCACATCGTTGCGGAAAAGTGGAGGATTATGGTCGCCCGTTACCGGGTATTCACTACCGTGGTCCGACCCTGTCGCACCGTCATTGTCATTCAGATTTGACCCATTCAATACAGGAGATCTCGTCGGTCCAATGATGCACCGGAGTTCACGAGAAGAGACCGGGTCGCCGCAGTGACCGCGCCCTCCGGGAACGCGCCGAACGGCAAGGCCTACGAGTCGGTGTGGGACTACCCCCGGCCACCTCGGCTGGAATCGGTCGACTGGCGGATCCGGGTGGTCCATGCCGGGATCACGCTCGTCGACGCGCCGCGGGCCCTGCGGGTGCTCGAGACGAGCCAGCCGCCGGCCTACTACGTGGCGAAGGAGTTCGTCGACCTCGAGCGGTTCGTCGCCTCGCCCTCCAACACCTTCTGCGAGTGGAAGGGTATGGCGAGCTACGTGGACGTGCTCGCCGGCGAGAAGCCCGTGATCGACGGCGCCTGGTTCTACGTCGAGCCGACCGCCGCCTTCGGTGCCCTGATCGATCACTACGCCTTCTACGCCCAGCGACTCGACGAGTGCTACGTCGACGACGAGCGGGTCGCCTCCAACGAGGGCACCTTCTACGGCGGTTGGATCACCGAAAACGTCACCGGCCCGTTCAAGGGCGCCCCCGGCACCTCCCACTGGTAGGCGATCGGTCTCCGCCCGTGCGCCGGTAGCCTGATCACCCGATCAGCCGGCCTCGATATAGCGAAGCTGCGCTTTGAGGTGGGGCGACAAGCCGGCGTGGAGGAGGAGATCCTCGGCCTGGGAGACCAGCTGGTAGGCGATCAGGACTTCGGGACCGTCGGCCAGTCGTAGGTAGACGCCGCCCTCGGGGTATCCCTGGCGTCCGGCTGAGCGATTCCAGTCGATGAGCCCACAGGAGACGATCACGCCGTTGCGGACCCGCCTCCACTCGGGGAAGTCGTCGGAGGTGGCGATCAGCTCGAACTCGTCGTGCTCGAAGGATTCGCTCGACGACTCGTCATGGACGGAGAGGCCGAGTGTGCAGGCCGACTCGTGGCCCCAGAACATGGCGATCGCCGGATGCTCGACAAACCTCACGGCCACAAGGCCCTCGCCGAGCTCAAAGGCCTTCTCGCTGCCACGGTGGCCGGGGTGGGTGTAGCCACGAAAGGCGTACCGTTCGAAAGCGGCCACTCGGCGACCGACGAGGGCACGCAGATCATCGAGGCGGTTGGACACGAGAGGCTCGTCCTGCCACGGGCTCACGGGGTAAACCTAGCGAGATGCCGCATCGATGAGTCTGTCGATCGTGCGTAGGTTGTTCAGGCTGGGCGGT
>JBCCRO010000065.1:0-22687 GCA_039201605.1 Actinomycetota bacterium | reverse complement strand
GGCGTGGGTGCCGGGGGGGGTGGCTACGGGGGCGTCGCCGCGGGTGGCCGGGGGGGGCGGGGGGTTGCGGTCCACGGCGCGCTGGGTCGACCCGTCGGTCGCCTCGGTCTGCCCGTCGGCGGTCTGGGTGGTCACCGCCTCCGACTGGAGGGTGGGCGTCGTCGACCCGCCACCACAGCCGGTGGCGGCGAGAGCGAACAACAGGGCGAGGAGCACGTTCAGGCGCACGAGACCTCCAAAGGAATCGGTCACCTTGAGCAGTCGACCGGATGGGCGGTCGACTTGAGCGGTGGCGGGCGGGACGCGCCGGCCCCGCCCTCAGTGGGACGAGCGCAGCGCCGCCAACACCCGGGGCGGGGTGAAGGGGAAGGCGTCGATCCAGACGCCGGTGGCATCGTGGATGGCGGCGGCCACCGCCGGGGCGTAGGTCATCAGCGGCATCTCGGCCATGCCCCGCACCCCCCACGGGCCCCGGGGGTCGGCGAGTTCGAGCACCTCGCTCTGGATGGCGAGCGGCATGTCGCCGATACCGGGGATCAGGTAGCCGCTGAAGCGGGGATTGAGCACCCGGCCGTCCTCGACGTGCAGGTTCTCGCTGAGGGCGTAGCCGTGGGCCTGGGCCACCGCACCCTCGATCTGACCGACGACGAGCGCCGGGTTGACGGCCTTGCCGACGTCGTGGGTGCTGACGACCCGATCGACCCGGACGTGCCCGGTGCCGGTGTCGACCGACACCTCGACGAGCTGGGCCACGTAGCCGTAGGTGAAGTTGGGCTGGCCGGCGCCGGTCTCGGGGTCGAGGGTCTCGGTGGGTGGGGGCACGTAGCGGAAGCGACCGACGGCGGGGCGCTCGCCGTCCCGCCAGGCCTTGTCCGCCTCCTCGGCCGCACCGAGGATCGAGTGGCCGGCCATCCAGGTCAGGCGGGAGGCCGAGGCCGAGCCGGAGTCGCCGGACAGCGCCGTGTCGGAGAACCGACCGTGCACGGCGTCGACCGGGAGGCCGACGGCCTCGGCCGCCATCTGCACAAAGGCGGTGTGGGCCCCCTGGCCGACGTCGGCCCCGCCGTGGAACAGCTCGGCCGAGGTGGGCTCCTCGTCGCCGACTTCGCCGTGGAGGACGATCTCGGCCTCGCACCGCTCGGGGAAGCCGAAGGAGAAGCCGACGTTCTTGAAGGCGCAGGCGAACCCCCGACCCCGCTTCACCTGGCCTTCGGCCGGGGCCAGGGTGGCGAACGGGCTGAAGGGCTCGGCCGGCGGCGACACCGGGCCGGCGGCCTCGGCGCAGTGGTCGATGACCTCGGGCAGGGTCACGCCGGGCGGCATCGGCACCTGGGTGATCCCGATGCTCCCCTCCCGCAGGGTGTTGCGGCGCCGGATCTCGACGGCGTCCATGCCCAGGGCGTCGGCCAGCTTGTTGATCTGCCCCTCGGCGGCGAAGGCGGCCTGCGGGCCACCGAAGCCGCGGAAGGCGCCGCCGGGGACGGTGGTGGTGTACACACCGTGGCTGTCGATGCGGGCGTTGGCCACCTCGTAGGGCCCGGCCTGACCGAGGTGGCAGTTCCCCAGCACCTTGTTGGTCGTGTAGTTGTAGGCGCCGGCGTCGAGCCAGGCCTCGCTCTCGACGGCGACGATGCGGCCCTCGGCGTCGGCCCCCCAGCGGGCGTGGATCCGGCCCCGGTGCCGCTTGTGGTGACCGACTATCGACTCCTCCCGACTCCACTGGGTGGCGATCGGGCGGGTCTCGCCCCGCTCGCCAAGACGCCAGGCGGCGAGGGCGAGCACGATCTGGACCGAGGCGTCCTCCCGGCCGCCGAAGGCGCCGCCGATGGCGGGGTAGATCACCCGCACCCGGTCCATCGGCAGATCGAGGGCGTGGGCGATCTGCTCGGCGTCCTCGTAGGTCCACTGGCCTGCGACCTCCACCGTGACCCGACCCTCCTCGTCGACGTAGCTCAGGCCGGCCTCGGGCTGGAGGTAGGCGTGCTCCTGGTACGGCACCTCGTAGGTGCCCTCCACCGTCACCACCGCCTGGGCCCAGCCGGCCTCCAGGTCGCCCTTGCGCACCCGGTAGGTGCAGTACTCGTTTGTGGTCTCGCCGTTCTCGGGATGGACGAGGGGGGCGTCGGGGGCCAGGGCGGCCTCGACGTCGCCCACCAGCGGGAACTCCTCCCAGCTGACGGCCAGAGCCTCGGCTCCGGCCTCGGCCGCCTCCCGGTCGACACCGACGACGAGGGCCAGGTGATCGGCCTCCCACCGGCTCAGCTCGCCCACGGCCACGAACACCGGTTGATCGTTCATGGTGAGGCCGTACTCGTTGACCGGGACGTCCTCGGCGTCGAACACGGCGACCACGCCGGGCACGGCCAGGGCGGGGCCGGTGTCGAGCCCCACCAGGCGGGCGTGGGGCTGATTGGTGAACACCACCTTGGCCCACAGGGCGCCCTCGGGGATCCGGTCGGCCGGATAGGCGGCGTCGCCGGTGACCTTGGCCTGGGCGTCGATCTTGATGTCGCTCGACCCGATCGCCATCTAGGAGCCCCCCTCGCCGTTCGAGGCGGGAGCGGACGACAGCGCCCGGGCCCGGGCGGCGTCGGCCACGGCGGCGTGTATGGCCTCGTAGCCGGTGCAGCGGCACAGATTGCCGGCCAGCGCCTGACACACCTCGTCGCGACTGGGCGTCGGGTTCTCGTCGAGCAGGGCGGCGGTGGCCATGAGGAAGCCGGGGGTGCAGAAGCCGCACTGGACGGCGCCGGTGGCCACGAAGGCATCCTGCACGACGTGGAGGGCCAGCGGGGAGGCCAGACCCTCGACCGTGGTCACCTCGGCCCCGTCGGCCGACGGCGCAGGCACCAGGCACGACATCACCGACGCCCCATCGAGGGTGACGGTGCAGGCCCCGCACTCGCCCTCGGCACAGCCCTCCTTGACCCCCCGGGCGCCGGCCTCGGCGCGGAGCCAGTCGAGCAGGGTCACGTCGACCCCGGGGCCGCTGACCGTCTCGCCGTTGACGGTGGCGGTGACGGGGTCGTCGGCACCGAAGCGCACCGCCGTCTCGAGCGGGCGGAAGGGGGTGAGATCGGGGGCTCGGAGCAGCGGGGGTGGCGTTCCGGTCACCCCGACCGGACCGACGACGGCCCCCGCGGTGGACGTGGTGCCCTCGGCCAGAGAGCTCAGGACGCGCTCGGTCATCGTGGCCACCAGGTCACGCCGGTAGTCGGCGGTGGCCCGGAGGTCGTCGATCGGGGTCACCGAGTCGGCGGCGACGGTGGCGGCGGCGGCGATGGCGGCGGGCGTCAACGGCTCGCCGGTGATGGCGGCGGCCACGGCGGGCAGGAGCTGCACGGTGGGTCCGACGCTGCCCACGGCGACCCGGGCCCCGGTCACGGTGCGACCGTCGGTGGGGTCGAAGGACACCACCACGCTCTGGTGGACCACCGAGATGGCCTGGGCCCGCCGCAACCCGAGCTTGACGTAGCACGCCCGCTCATCGGGGCGGAGGGCCTGCACCGTGAGGCCGGTGACCAGCTCGTCGGGGCCCAGATCGACGGTACGGAACCCGGTGATGAACCGCTCGAGCGGTACCGACCGGCTGCCCTCGGCCGAGGCGACCTGCACCGTGGTGCCGAGGGCGAGCAGGGCCGAGATCGAGTCGTTGGCCGGGCTGGCGGTGACGACGTTGCCCACGACGGTGGCCCGGTTGCGCAACTGGGGCGAGCCCACCTCCCAGCAGGCCTGGGCCAGGGGGAGGAGCCGTCGACGGCAGATCTCGCTCGCCACCACCTGGTTGTGGGTGACCAAGGGGCCCAGCTCGATGGTTCCCCCGCCGGTCGGCATACCGATTTGATCGAGGCCGGCGACGCGGGTGAGGTCGATCAGCACATCGACGTCGGGGCGGGCTCCTCGTTCCAATTCCAGGAGGAGATCGGTGGCGCCGGCCACCACCCGCGCCCTACCCTCGGACATAACGAGCAGGTCCAGGGCCTCCTGAAGACTCGCCGGTACGGCGACCGAGGAGATCGTCCAGCCCTGCTGTTGTACCTGGTGGAGTGCATGGGACATTGGTTCTCGAACCTGACACCCGGGACCGCTCACCGGGTGGTTGACTGTACGCCGACGACCGCTGAAAGCCAGGAATTGGGCAGGCCCTCGAATGACGACGCTTAGATCCGAAATTACGATGTCAGAAGAGCCCGATCCATCCGGAAAAGAAACCTTCACGCGCACGAAACTCGACCCGGCGCTGCTTCGGCCCTCGGGTGCGCTGCTCGGGGCACACATCGCCGTGGCCGCCGCCATCGACGAGCATGCGGTCGCCGTCACCGGGCACGACCCCACCACACTCGATCTCCTGACCCGTCTGGCCCTCACCGAGGGAAACCAGTTGCGGGCGGTCGAGCTGTGTCGGCAGCTCCGACTCAGCCCGAGCCACGTCTCCCGCATGCTCGACCGGGCCGAGGCCGCCGGCCTGGTCCGCCGCGAACCGGACCCGGATGACCGGCGGGCCCACCAGATCGCCGTCACCCCCCACGGTTGGGAGGTGATCGACCAGTTCGCCCCCCTGCTCACCGCCGTGCTCAAGGAGGTCGTGCACGGTGCGCTCGCCGAGGACGAGATCGAGACCCTCGTCGCCCTGTTGGGCAAGATCGAGCAGGCCGCCGGCGACTACCCGAACCATCAGGCCGAGCCGGAGGTATGACCGAGGGGCCGTCGGCCGGTACGGCCGGCGCGTTCGATCTGCACGGCAAAGTGGCGATTCTCACCGGCGCCAGCTCGGGTCTCGGGCACCGCTTCGCCCACGCCCTGTCCGATGCCGGCGCCACCGTCGTTCTCGCCGCCCGACGGGCCGACCGGCTGGCCGAGCTGAGCGACGAGCTGCACGACGCCGTACCCGTGCCCTGCGATCTGACGATGCCCGATGCCCCGGCGGAGCTGGTGGCGGCGGCGCTCGACGCCTGCGGCCAGATCGACATCGTGGTCAACAACGCCGGTATCTCCCGGGTGCTGCCCGCCGTCGACGACCAGGTGGACGAGTTCCGTCGGGAGCTGGAGATCAACCTCGTCGCCCCCTACGAGCTGGCCCGCACCGCCGCCCGGTGGATGCTGGCCGAGGGCCGGCCCGGCTCGATCGTGAACGTCGGCTCCGTGCTGGGCCACGGCGGGGGCGGGCGGCTCAAGGTGCCGGGCTACGCCGCGGCCAAGGGTGGCCTGCACAACCTCACCCGGGAGCTGGCCTCGCAATGGGCCCGCAAGAACGTTCGGGTCAACGGCATCGGGCCAGGCTGGTTCGAGTCGGAGATGACCGAGGACATGTTCGGTTCCGAGGGCGGGCTCGGCTACATCAACGACAACACGCCAATGGGCCGTCCGGGGCGCGAGGGCGAGCTCGACGGGGCCCTGCTGTTCCTGGCCTCCGATGCGTCGACCTACGTCACCGGCCAGATCATCTACGTCGACGGCGGCTGGACCGCCATCTGAGCGGATCGTCGGTCGGCCCGGCGGGCCGATCGGCGACTCAGCCGTCGGTCCGACCCACCACGCTGGGGCGACCGATGCGCACCTCGGTGCCGGCCGTCCAGTGCACCAGCGGCGCCTCGGAGGGGATCCGGAAACCGGCGGCTCCCATCAGCTCGTCGTCGAGATGGAGCAGCTCGGCGGTACGGAGCGGCCAGGGATCGTGGCTGACCGGGGCGTACAGCAACCGTGAGCCGAACGTGGAGTAGAGACCCCACCGGGCGGTGAGGAACCGTTCGACCGGCGACTGGTCGGCCACCAGGATCTCGGACCCGATCGACACCGCGGCCTCCGACGTCGCCCCTCTCGGGCCGGGCCAGCGCCTCGTGGTGCGGTAGGTGCGGTACGGGCCGGCCGAGGCCACCTCCATGTCGGCCCAGAAGTAGGGCAGGCCGTAGCTGACCCGGGCGGTGACGGTGGCGGCGAGGCCTCCGGCCTCCAGCGAGGAGAACCACACGCCGTTGCGGCCGTCGGGGCCCCGCACATAGGTGCGGACGTTGGTCTCGGGGAACACGCCCACCTTGGGCAGCGTCACCCCGCCCGGGGTGGCCACCGTCATCTCGAAGGGGACGAGGCCGACCCAGGCGGCACCGTCGATCGTGTCGACCGAGAGCCCGGGCGGCAGGACGGCCTGCACCTCGCTCGGCTCGAATGGCCAGTGGATGAACACCAGATTGCGCCACCACATGCGCATCACCTCGAGGCGGACCGGTGTGGGGCAGGCGGCGGGATAGGCGTCGGTCATCCCCCCTGGATACCCGGTGGCGGGGCGAAGGGGGCGAACCCGGCCCTCAGGACGACGGGTGGCCGGGATCGGCCAGCAGGCCGGGGAGAAGCCGGGCCACCGACTCGACGGTCGAGCCGTGGTCGAGCGAAACGCCGATGAGCAGCGTGACGAAGGTGCCGGCCCGCTCCAGTCGCTGGTCGTCGGACACGTCGAGGGCGAAGCGGCCGGCCAGCACGTCGTCGAGGGCGTCGGCCACGGCGGAGATCACCTGTTCCCGGGCCACCTCGAGGGCGTCGGCCAGGAGTTCGTCGTCGTCGTTCTCCGGGGTGGACACGACGGCCCGACGGGCCCCGAGCCACAGGTTCCACTGGCGGGACACCCGGGCGGTCTCCGAGGCGGCGAGGAAGGCGGTGGCCGCCATCCGTTGCAGGCCCATCTCGCCGTCGGCCTCGTTGTCGATCGAGGTGCGGATGGCCTCGGCGATCTCGGGGGCGTGATAGTCGGCGATGGCGGTGGCCACCACGTCGAGCTGGAAGTGTCGCTGGTCGGTCCAGATACGACCGTAGACCGAGCCGTGGGTCAGCCGGATGCCCTCCTCCTCTTCGAGCAGGGCGAGGGCGTCGTCGAGGCGAACACTCCCGGCGAACCCCGAAAGACCCCGCTTCTTGAGAAGGCTGACGGCGGACCGCCGGACCAGCTCGGCGGTGACGGCACGGGGACGGCGACCGGTTTTCCTTGACACTGGGACGAGTCTACTCAATGATGCAAGCAATGGTTGCAAGCGTTAGTCGCAACACGCACAGCATGGACGATACGGACAGCACGGTTGACACGGTTGACACGGTCGGCGGCGGGGTATGCGCCGGCATGGGCGACGTTCAGCACAACATCGACGGCGAGATCGGACGCACCGGCGCCCGTCTCGCCGTCTCGACCCGGGGAGGGCATCCATGATCGGCCTCTACATCCTGGCCGCCGTCGTCGGCCTCCCGCTGGTGGCCTACGCCGTGCTCTCGGGCGACGGCGACGGGGACTTCGGTGAGCTGGAGCTCGAGACCGAGGGCTTCGGTGGCGACGTCTTCGGCTACCTGTCGCTGGGGACGCTGTCGTTCTTCTCCGGCTTCTTCGGCCTGACCGGCCTGGCCGTCGGCGCGGTGGGGACCGGCACCATCGGCACCTTGGCCGCCGCCATCGTGGTCGGCCTGATCGCCGCCATCGTGCACCGCGGCCTGATCGGCTACGTCAAGAGCTCCTCGACCAGCAGCCACCTCTCCGACACCGACTTCACCGGCAAGGTGGCCAAGGTCGTCCTCCCCATCGAGCCGGGCAAGCGGGGCCGGATCGCCCTCGAGTTCGGCTCCGAGCGCCAGTACCTGACCGCCGAACTCCCCTCCGGTCCGGCCTCGGTCGACGACGCCCCCATCGACGCCGGTAGCAGCGTGGTGATCGTCGACATGGCCGGCGGGGTGGCCCTGGTCTCCCATCTCGACCCCGAACTGACCTGACCGCACATCCGCAACCCCATCAACACCAGGCAATAGAAGGAAGAAGGAAGGCATCGTGGTCTACGCGATCATCGGCATCATCATCGTCGTCGCCCTGCTGGCGGCCGTCGCCGCCGTCAGCTCGCTTCTGGTGATCTGTCCGCCCAACCGGGTGGCCATCATCTCCGGTCGGAGCCGGCAGCTGGCCGACGGGCGCACCGTCGGCTATCGGGTCCTCAAGGGCGGCCGTACCATCCGCATCCCCATCATGGAGAAGCTCAACTGGGTGGAGCTGAACACCATGCCCATCGAGGTGAGCGTCACCAACGCCTTCTCCAAGGGCGCCATCCCCCTCAACGTGCAGGGCATCGCCAACGTGAAGGTGTCGAGTCAGGAGGCCCTCCTCGGCAACTCGGTGGAACGGTTCCTCAGCACCAACCAGATGGCCATCGCCCAGATCGCCAAGGAGACCCTGGAGGCCAACCTCCGTGGCGTGCTCGCCACCCTCACCCCCGAGGAGGTCAACGAGGACCGGCTGAAGTTCAGCCAGGTGCTGATCGAGGAGGCCGACGACGACATGAAGACGCTCGGCCTGGAGCTCGACACGCTGAAAATCCAGAACGTCACCGATGAGGTGGGCTACCTGGAGTCGGTCGGTCGGCGACGCACGGCCGAGGTGCTCAAGTCGGCCCGCGTGGCCGAGGCCGAGCGGTCGGCGGAGTCCGAGGAGGCCGAGGCCAAGGGGCGCAAGCGGGCCGAGATCGCCGGCGCCAACGCCCAGCTCGCCATCGTCGAGGAGCAGAACGCCCTGCGGGTGCGCTCCGCCGAGCTGGAGGCCATCGCCTCGGCCAAGGAGTCCGAGGCCAAGGTGGCCGGTGAGACCGCCCGGGTCGTGGCCCAGCAGCAGCTGGAGGCCGAGCGCATCGAGCTGGAGCAGAAGCGTCTGGCCGCCGACGTGGTGGCGCCGGCCCAGGCCGAGCTCGAGGCCAAGCGCCTCTCGGCCGCCGCCCAGGCGGCGAGCATCATCGAGGACGGCAAGGCCCAGGTCGAGATCTTCGAGCGGCTGGTGGCCCAGTACAAGCTGGCCGGCGACGACGCCCAGAAGATCTGGGTGCTCAACATGCTGCCCGACATCATCGATCGCATCAGCGCCACGGTGGAGAACGTCGACATCGAGCGGGTCTCCGTGATCGACTCCGGCGGTCAGGGCTCGGGCATCCCCGGGCTCCTCGGTCAGCTCCCCGCCGCCGTGATCAATCTGGCCGAGCAGATGGAGACCGCCACCGGCGTCGACATCCTGGCCGCCATGCGGGTCGACGGCGAGGGCGGCACCCTGGTCGAGGCCGAGGCGAGCACGGTCACCAACGGGGTGACCGAGGTCTCCGAGCTGCCCCCTCCCGTGCCCGAGGGCTGACACCACGGGCCCGGCCGAGATTTTTCTCGGCCGGGCGGGAACATTCCGGCGACGGTCGTGCGACGGACCCTCCAGGCCCACTCCCGGGCCCGGGGCACACGACAGACGATCCGAACCGGAGGGTCCCCCCATGTACCGAACCCCTCGACGACCGGCGTGGCGCGCCACGCCGACGGCTGCGCTGGTCGGCGCCACGCTGCTCGCACTCGCCGTCATCGGCGTCGCCGGTGCCGCCAACGCCGATCGGCTCGTCTCCCCCGAGACGTCGGTGGCGGCACCGGCGGCGGGTTCCGCCGTCGTGGGGGGCGACCTGGTGGCCGTCGGCCTCGCCGACCACGAGCGAGGGGTGGCCGGGGTACGGGTGGTGGTGAAGAACCTCGACGACGACACGTACTGGAACGGCACCGACTGGCAGCGCGGCTTCGTGAGGGCCGAGGCGTCGCTCGACACCGTCGGCGCCCACCGGGTGTCGTGGACGGTCCGGGTGCCCGAGGCCGCCCTCGTCGACGGGGCGTACCGGGTGCGCGGCTTCGCCGTCAGCATCGACGGCAACGGCGACGCCCACGGCGGCGACCTCCAGGAGTTCACCTACCGGGCCGCCACCCCGCCGGCCGACGCACCACAGCCACCCGCCCCGTCCGAGCCGGCCCCTCCGACCACGGCTCCACCGGCCACCACCCCGCCGGATCTGGTCCCGCCGACCACCGCACCGCCGGTCACCACCGAGCCCGGGGCCACGGCGACGCCGGCGCCTCCGACCACGGCCCCCACCTCGACGTCGACCCCCTGCGGCAAGGAGGCCAAGCTCGTGCCGTGCTCGGGGATCCTCACCGGCTCGACCGGCGACTTCGCCGCCGCCGACGGCGTGTACCAGTCACAGCACGAGGACTTCCTCCGCCAGGAGGAGGCGCTCGGCGCCGACTTCGACGTCTTCCACGAATACAACCAGTGGAACGACCTCGTGCGCCGAGCCTGGCCCCGCCCCGACACCGCGGCCCTGGCCGACGACGGGCGCATCATCTTCGCCAACTGGAAGTCCCCCACCGGTCGCCCCGCCGACTGGGCCCGCATCGCCGCCGGCGACTACGACGATGACATCCGGGCGGCGGCGGCCCAGATCCGGGCCTTCGAGGATCCCGTCTTCCTGGCCTTCTTCCACGAGCCGGAGGACAACATCAAGAGCGCCGCCGGCGGCGATCAGGCGATCGAGGACCAGCTGGTGGCCGACTACGCCGCCGCCACCACCCGGCTGCGGGAGGTGTTCGACGCCGAGGGCACGACCAACGCCGTGTGGGTGTGGAACATCCAGGGCTGGTCGGGCCACCACCGGCTCTACGACGCCGGCCTCTACCCCGGCGACGACGTGATCGATTGGGTGGCCTACAACGCCTACAACTGGCACGGCTGCGACAACCACGGCGACCGCGACAACTGGACCTCGGTGGGCGACGTCTACCGCCCGTTCTACGAGTGGATGAACTCCCCCGGTCCCAACCGCCCGGGCGCCGACCGGCCGGTGATGCTGGGCGAGTGGGGCACCGAGGAGAACAGCGGCGCCTCGAACTCCGACCAGACCAAGGCCGAGTGGATCGACGACTTCCGCACCCGGATCCCGGCCGACTTCGACCGCATCAAGGCCGTCATCTACTTCGACACCGAAGGCCGACGGTCCAACGGATCGGTGCAGTTCTGTCTGTGGGGCCTCGACTCCTCGCCCGACTCACTCGCCGCCTTCCAGCGACTGATGAACGATCGGGCGTTCATCGTGAGCTGGGCCTGATGATCGGGGTGTCCGGGTCTTTGGACGACGGCCCGGACACCCATCTCCCTGCGACGCGCCTCTTGGTGACCCGCCACCGGCCAGCTACCGTACGACCGTGGGATCAGGGCGGGCATCGGGGCGCGAGTCGATGTCCGGTGACGGGTCGGCGCCGGCGGGAGGCCTGCTCGACCAGCTCCGCTCCGGCTCACCGGTGGCCGAGAGCCGCATCCTCACCCACTACCGCAACGCCGGCGACGCCGAGCGGACGGCCCTGCTCGATCGGCTTGCGGCCCAGGCCGCCGACGACTGCCCGTACGCCCTGGCCGTCGTCCTCGCCGTCATCGACGAGCACGCCCTGACCACCGGTGCCCTCCACGCCACCGGGGTCGACCACGCCACCCGGCCCGATGTCGACCAGGCGGTCCTCATCGCCGTTGCCCGGTCGATCCATCGTTTCCGGGGCGAGTCGAAGTTCACCACCTGGCTCTACGCCCTGACCCGCAACGTGGCGGTCTCCGAGCTGCGACGCCACAAGCCCACGGTCGACCTGAGCGGCGTCGGGGCCGAGGAGGCCATCCGCCGCAGCGGCCTCGACCCCCGGCGGCTGAGCTCGCTGGTCACCGAGGCCCAGGCGATCGAAACGGTGATCGGTCAGCTCCCCGAGCCGTTCCAGCAGACGGTGCGCCTGCGCGACGTCGAGCAGCTCAGCTACCGCCAGATCGCCGAGCGCCAGGGCCTGTCGATCAACACGGTCAAGTCTCGACTGTCGCGGGGTCGGGAGATGTTGGCCGAGCTCCTCTCGGCCGACGAACGGTGACGACCACCGAGGGCGAGGCACCACCCGCCCGTTTCATCGGCCCGTACCGGGTGATCGCCCTCATCGGGGTGGGGGCCTCCTCCACCGTCTACCGGGCCGTCCGTCCCGCCGACGGCCTCCAGGTGGCGGTGAAGCTCCTCGCCGACAACCACAGCGTGCTGGCCGAGAGCCGACGGCGCTTCGCCGACGAGGCCAGGGTCATGACCGGCGTGGTCCATCCGGCGATCGCCGAGGTGTACGAGGTGGCCGAGACCGACGGCGGCCAGCCCTACCTGGTGATGGAGCTGGCCGACCGCGGCGATCTGCGGGCCCGGGTCGGGCACCTCGAGTCCGTCGGCTACCGCCTCACCGCCGACGACGTCCGCACCGTGGCCCTCCAGTTGGCCCAGGGGCTCACCGCCCTGCACGACCACGAGGTGGTGCACCGCGACCTCTCGCCCGCCAACCTGCTGATCCGCCACGACCGCATCCGAGACGATCGCCCGCCGACGGCGTCGACCTCGCTGCTGGAGCCGTCGGAGAAGCTGCTCCTGGCCGACCTCGGCTTCGCCAAGATCCTGCAGGACGGCTCCGGCCTGACCCGGGGCGGGGGCACCGCCGGCTTCAGCCCCCCGGAGCAGCGCACGGCGGTGTCGCAGGTCGACCATCGGGCCGACGTCTACAGCGCCACCGCCATCGTCGACTGGCTGGCCCACCAGGCCGACCTCACCGCCGCCATCGAACCGTTCCTGGTGACGGGCATGGCCGAGGACCCTGCCCGACGCCACGACGACATGACCGCGTGGTTCAGCGACCTCGATCTGCGGCTGGGCCTGGGGGCCGATGCCGACGCCCCCGCGACCCAAGGTCGCCCGTGGTCGGTGGTCGCCGCCGTCATCGGGGCCGTCTGCCTGCTGGTCGCCGGGTTGGTCGGGGCGATGGCCCTGCAGACCGACGACGGCGACGAGACCACCGCCACCACCCCATCCGACGACGACGGCGGCACCACGGCCACCGATCCGGCCGAGGGCGACGGCGGGGCCGGGAGCGACGACACCGGGGAGGCCGCAGACCAGGCCACCGGAGCGGTGACCGACCTCGACGCCACCGCCACCGGGGCCGACGACGAAGCCGGGACTCCTCCCACCGTCGCCACGACAACGGCGGCGCCTTCCCCGACCACCGGCCCCGCCACCACCGCCTCGCCCTCGACCCCCACCACGGCGGCCGCCTCCACCACGACGGCGCCGGGCGGCACCACGGAGAACCCGTTCCCCTTCTCGCCCCGGTCCTACATCGTCTCCCCGAGGGAGGCGGCGGCGATCGGGGGCGACCTGCGGATCACGGGCACGGCAACGGCACCGGTGACCGGGGTCGGCCTCATCCAGCTGACGATCCGCAACGAGGACGAGGGCACCTACTGGAATCCGGATCTCGGACGGTTCACCACCGAGTTCATCCGCTTCGACGTGCCCGTCGACGACCCGGGCGCCGTCGACGTCACCTGGAACTACCGGATCCCGGCCGCCGACCTGACGCCGGGGCCCCACCGCCTCCGCACCTGGGCCCGCGGCACCGACGACTCCGGCGACCCGCTGTCGTCGATCGTCAACGTCGAGATCACCGGTTGAGCGACGGCGTCGCCCACCGCCGGGCTAGCGTCGCCCCATGGCGAGCGGTGCCGTGGTCTACGTGGTCGGGCCCTCGGGCGCAGGCAAGGACAGCGTGCTGCGCGGCGCCCGAGATCACCTCGATCAGCGGGTTCGGATCGCCGTCCGCACCATCACCCGGCCACCGAGCGAGTCCGAGCGCAACCGGGAGGTCAGCCCCGAGACCTTCGCCGCCGAGCGGGAGGCCGGTCGCTACGCCCTGTCGTGGGAGGCCAACGGCCACCGCTACGGCATCGGTACCGAGATTGACGACTGGCTCGATCGGGGAGCCGTCGTGGTGGTGAACGGCTCCCGGGCCCATCTCCCCCGCGCCGCCGAACGCTACGGCGATCGGCTGCATCCGCTGCTCATCACCGCCGAGCCGGAGGTGCTGGCCGCCCGCCTCGCCGGGCGGGGCCGGGAGACGGCCGAGGAACGCCTGGCCCGGCTCCAGCGGTCGGACGCCCTCGGGCGGCCCGACCACGAGCGCCTGCACGTGATCGACAATTCTGGTGCCCTGGACGACGCCGTGGCCGCCTGCGTCGACTTCCTGGCCGCCCTGGGGGACGACCGCTAGCTGTCGGCGGAGGTCGAGGACGAGTCGACCGTGGTGCTGGTGGTCGACGCCGTCGTCGAGGACGAGTCGATGCTGGTGGTCGTCGTGTCGCCGCTGGTCGAGGTGGAATCGGCCACCGTTGTCGCCGTGGTCTCGGTGGCGGGCGGGGCCGTGGTGGTCGTGGCCGGCGGAGCGGTGGTGGCAGGCGGGCGGGCCGTCAGGTACCGGGAGTCGATGTTGGGGTCGTCCCAACACGCACGACTCTCGGCCCAGGGGCGGGCCCCGTCCTGCTGGAAGGTGAGCAACGCCGCCTCATCCTGCTGGGCCGGGGTGGCCAGGTTGGCCGAGGCGACGCCGTAGCGGGCGGCGTGGCCGTACCAGTCCCAGCTCATGGTGAGGAACTGGTAGGCGCCGCGGGCGCTGGAGTAGGAGTTGGCGGCGTTGTAGTTGTTCGTCGACTCGCAGAACCGGATGCGCAGCAGCACATCGGGGAGGGCGACACCGTTGCCACCGTCCACCCACTGGCTCTGCGGCTCGACCTCGGGCTCGACCCACTGGCCGGGCACCGTGGAGGTGGTGACCAGGTCGACCAGTGACTCCATGGCGTCGGCCGGTTCGACCACCACGCCGTAGGGCACGAGATCGGCGGTGGTCGACGGGAGGGTGGTGTTGGTGGTGGCGGGCGGCTCCACGTCGACCCGAGCGACGTCTGCCACCAGGTTGGTGCTGGTGCCGGTGCCCGAGCCGTCGTCGGGGAAGAGGGAGATGGCGATCACGAGCAGGGCCACCACGGCCACACCGGCCGCCACCTGGCGCATGATGCGGCCGTTGCGTTCGGCCTCCTGGAGGATGGCGTCGCCCTCGGGGCCGAGGTCCTCGGCGTCGTGCTCCAGCAGGCCGGCGACGCTGTACTCGCCGGTCACGCCCGGTTCGATCGGGGCCTCGGGTCGCTCGTCCAGCAGCACCGCCGACGGGTTGTCGCCCGTGTGGGGTTGCCGGTTCAGCAGATCCACCGCCTGCACGCTACCCGTTCGTGGCGATGCATGGGCATCGTTGCTCAAATAGTCCCGCGAGCAGCTGTTTCGAGCGGGGGTCGACACGCCGATCACCCCGTGTGTGACCATGGCCGCCATGGCTCCGTCCACCGATGATCACCCGGCTCGGCGGGCCGACGGGGACGTCACCATCGGGGCCGAGGGCGACCGCCACCTCGGCCGTCGAGCCCGACTGGAGCGCATCCTGGTCCGGGACGGGCCGAGCTGCGTCTGGTGCCGTCGACCGGTCGACGTCGCCCTGGTGGCGGCCACCACCGAACACGTGATCCCACGGGTCAAGGGGGGTCCGAGTTGGCTGGAGAACGAGGTGGCGGCCTGCCGACGGTGCAACGGGCGACGGGGGCACCGCTCCCCCAGCTCGTGGGCCGACGAATGCGAGCAGCTCGGATGGGAGCCCGACCGGGCCCGACTGGTGGCCGTGCTCGAATCGCTGACGGCCCGGATCGAGCAGCAGGGCGGGCAGCGCCGGGCCCGCCCCTACCTCGCCGCCCAACTCCGCCGGTTGAAGCGCTCGCTTTGAACGACGTCGTCGACCACTCAACGGAGTCGGTGGCCCTGCCGACGGGGGCCGGGTGCCGGTCGAATCAGCCAAGCTCCAGCGATCGCGCGTCCGGTCGCACCACCTGGTGCTCGGCATCGCCGGCATCTTCCTCGTCATCTCCGGCGCCCTGAGCTGGGTGGCGATCGGCGCCGTGCAGAGCCTGACCTGGACCAACAGCAACAACGAGGCGTGGGCCCGGGTCAATGCCGATCTTCTCCAATTGAGCGCCCAGATGGGCGGGGTCGTAGCCGAGAGCGAGGACCATCTCGAGCGCAACGAGCCCCTCGACTTCGACGCCGAGGCCAAGCGCGAGGTCGTGACCGAGATCATCGACGCGCTGCGCGCCGACCTCGATGCCCTCATCGTCGATGAGAGCGTGAACGTCGACCTGCTCGTCGATCGACTGCAGTCGGCGACCGACGACGTCCTCGACGGCATCGAGGACCTCAACGCCTCCCTGGTGGCAGGCGACCCCAACGACATCAGCTGGAAGACCCAGCTCCTGGAGAACCGCGAGGAGGTGTTCGACTTCCACGTGCTGACCGTGGTCGACGTGGCCTTCGAGGCCGAGAACTCGAACCTCGCCGTCGCCGCCGACCTCGCCCAGCGCCGTCTCCGCCAGGTGCAGCTGGCCATGGTGCCCGCCGGCCTGCTGGTCCTGGTGGTGGTGCTGGTGGCCAACCACATCCGCCGCCGGGAGGACCGCCTCCTCCACGAGGTGAACCACCAGCGGGAGGAGGCCCAGGCCATCGTCGACTGCCTCCCGGTGGAGATCGCCTGGAAGGACACCGACCACCGCCTCATCGGCGTGAACAGCCAGCAGCGACAGCAGATCGAATCATGGGAGGCCGACGAGATCGTCGGTCGCCGGGTGGCCGAACTGGCACCCGATCGGGGCAAGGCGACCTGGCAGGCCCTGGAGGAGCTCGAACAGAAGGCCATGGACCAGGTGAAGGTGCAGCGCGAGGAGTACCAGCTGTGGTCGGACGACCAGGCCCGCACCGTGCGGTACTCGTCGGCCCCGCTCGTGCTCGGGCGGGAACAGATCGGCGTGGTGACCTACGGCGAGGACGTGACCGAGGCCCGCGAGATGGAGCGGGCCCTGGCCACCAGCGGCCGCATGGAGTCGATCGGTCAGCTGGCCGCCGGCGTGGCCCACGAGATCAACACCCCGGTGCAGTTCGTGTCGGACAACACCGAGTTCCTCACCACGACGTTCCAGGAGCTCATCGACGTGGCCAATGCCCTGGCCGAGGTGGCCAACAGCCACGACCGCGACGAGGTGACCCGGATCCTGCAGCAGGCCGACCTCGACTTCCTGGTGGAGGAGGTGCCGCTCGCCCTTTCGCAGAGCCGGGAGGGCCTGGTTCGGGTGGCCGAGATCGTGCGCGCCCTCAAGGACTTCTCCCATCCCGGTGACGAGGTTGGGGAGACCGACCTCAACCGGGTCATCGAGTCGACGGCGGCGGTCAGTCGCAACGAGTGGAAGTACGTGGCCGATCTGGAGCTCGATCTCGGAGACGACCTGCCACCGGTGCAGTGCAGCGAGGGCCGACTCAAGCAGGTGATCCTCAACCTGATCGTCAACGCCGCCCACGCCATCGAGGACAGCCACGGCGACGACAAGGGCTGCATCACGGTCGCCACCAGGCTGATCGGCGACCGGGTCGAGATCTCGGTCGGTGACGATGGCGCCGGCATGGAGGCCCACGTCCGGGAGCGGATCTTCGACCAGTTCTTCACCACCAAGGACGTCGGCCGGGGCACCGGTCAGGGCCTGTCACTGGCCTGGGACGTCATCCAGTCCCACAACGGCTCGATCGAGGTGGAATCCGCCGTCGGCGACGGCACGACGTTCACCATCCGGCTCCCGCTCAAGCAGACCGAACAGGGCGTACCCGCCGAGGACACCTCCGTCGGCGCCAAGCAGTCGGCCACGCTCGACCCCGTCTGAGCCGATTCCCACCGATGGCCGGAGCCGACGGTGGCGGTCGCGGCCGAGGGGCCCGACCCGGGCGGCGGCGCCCCGACTAGAGGTCGGCATCGGGAAGCACGTCGGCGAGGGTGCCGTCCCAGGCGCTGATGCCGCAGCCGTCGAAACGGTTGACCGAGAAGTCGACCCGCTCGCCGTCGAGCGAGCCGGTGAACCGCGCCTGGTGTTCGCTTCCGAACTGGAGGGTGCACGCCTGATCGGGCGGGAAGCCGTTGATCAGGAGATCCTGCACCGACGGGTCGGCCAGGCGGAGGCACATCGCCTCGGCCGGCAGGTCGACCTCCCCCCGCAGCGAGGCGGTGTCGCCCGTGCACGAGATCGTGTAGGCCTGCGAGCCGCCGAACGGCAGCTCGATGTCGACGGCGAGCTCGCCCACCGGGTACGGCCCCGGCTCCGCCGGCGGCTCCTCGGTGGTGGTCGTCGTCTCCACCGTCGTCGTGGTCGTCGTGGTGGGGGGAGCGGTGGTGACGGTGGTGGTCGTGGTGGTGCTCTGGTCGACGGCGGGCCCCTCCGGCTCCTCGTCGGTCGGCTCCTCCGGGTCGGCGCCGGGGTCTTCGCCGGTGGCGGCGGGCTGGGCCACGGCGGCCCCGCTCACCACGTCATCGCCGGAGCCGCAGGCGGCGCCGAGGAGTGCGAGGGCGAGCAGAAGGGTCGACAGGCGATGCATGATCCTTCAGACGTTAGAACCTCGATGTTGGTTCCCGGTTGTCGGCCCCCTGATCGACGGTCGAACGTCACACCCAGAGCTTGCCGGCCACGGCCAGGCACAGCAGGGCGACCTGGGCCACCAGCGAGACCAGCGTGATGCGGAGGAAGAGGCTCCGCGCCTGCAGGCGGGGCTCGTTGGTCTCGATCCGGTTGCGGGCGGCGGCGACCAGGCGTCGGGCCAGCGCCTCGGCCGAGACCGAGGGCTCGAAGGCCTTGAGGCTGACCAGGGTCAGCTCCCGCCGCCCGAGGTCGATCGGCAGCATGACGATCGAGCCGAACCCCACCACGAGCAGCAGGAAGAGCAGGCTGATCTCGGCCAACAACGACAGGGGCGGACCGTCGAGGAGGAGGCCGGCGGCGACGATGGCGACGGCCATGGCGATCCCGGCCACCAGACGGAGGTGGAACAGACGGCGGTGCTGCTCCTCGATGCCGTGGCGGAGGTCGTGGTAGATCACGGGCAGGACATCGGGGGCGACGGTGATGCTGCTGGACCGCAGCGCCCGCGACCGCTTGATGTCCATGCTTCAGCACATCGTCAATGGGCGCCGCTGTCAATGTACGACTGCTGAACGCCGGCCCGAGCACCGATCGGTCGGAGCCCGGGCGGCGGAGCACCGTCGGCAACTACGCTTGCCGCGGCCCATGGACATCCACCCTTCCCTCCCCTCCCTCCTGGCCACCGAAGAGCTGGTCGTCGTCGAGAACACCATCGATCGTTGGGACTACCTGACGGCGCTGATCATCTTCGTGGTGGCCCTCGTGCTCGGCCAAGTCGTCCGCGCCGCCGCCGGCCGGCTGATCAAGGGCCGGCCCGGCACCCGCGGCACGCGTGGCAACAATTTCCTCGGCGAGCTGATCGGCCGCCTCGGCAACTACCTGATCGTCACCTTCGGCGTGATCTACGCCCTGGAGACCATCGGCGTGGCCATCGGGCCGATCCTCGGCGCCCTCGGCATCGCCGGTATCGCCATGGCCTTCGCCTTCCAGGACATCCTGGAGAACTTCGTCGCCGGGATCATCCTGCAGATCCAGGGTCCGTTCCAGCGGGGCGACGAGATCGTCACCGCCGACCTCGAAGGCACCGTGCTGGCCATCGACACCCGGACGATCACCATGGTCACCCCGGACGGGGAGACCGTGCGGGTGCCCAGCGCCGAGGTGCTGAAGAACCCGATCATCAATCACACCCAGTTCGGTCGGCGCCGCACCACCCTCATGGTCGGCGTCGACTACGCCAGCGACCTCGATCACGTGACCGATGTGGCCAACCGGGTCCTCGACGATCTCGAGGAGGCCCTGCCCGAGCCGGCGCCCAAGGTGATGGTCGGCGAATTCGGTCCGTCCAGCATCGACCTGGTGATCCAGTACTGGCACAAGCCGTCGATCGACGACGAGTGGGGGGCCAAGGATCTGGTGGCCCGGGCCCTGGTGAAGGCGTTCCGTCAGGCCGACATCAACATCCCCTTCCCGCAGCGGGTGGTGCACGTGATGCCCGCCGACCTCAGCCGACCCGAGCCGCAGACCAACGCCGACCATTAGGAGACGCCATGCGCACCCCGCCCGATGCCGCCCGCACCCGACTGGCCGTGGCCGCCGTCGTCTTACCCTTCGCCCTGGCCGCCTGTGGCGGTGGACCGTCGGCCGATGCCGGCGACGACTTCTCGGTGATCCTGGGCGAGGCCCCGGAGTTCGACGGGTGCGGCTCGTCGGGCGACCTGATCAGCTACACGTGGACCATCGTCGCGGCCCCGGCCGACATGTCGGAGGACGTCGGCAAGGTGTTGCGCCAGTCGATCGGTGAGTGCTCGTTCACCCTGGAGTCGACGATGGAGGTGGCCGACGTCGGCGAGTGGACCATCGAACTCCTCGCCACCGACGGCGTCACCGAGAGCACCGACACCGTCACCGTCACCGTCACCGAGGGCTGAGCCCGGAGGCCGGAGGCCCGGAGCAGCGGGGGCCCGGACGCGGTCCTGCTGCCACCTACAGCGAGGCGACGAAGCGGTCGACCTCGGTGTGATCGAGGGGGTGCCGATAGTCGAAGTGGTCGCGGCAGCGCTCGACCGTGTCCTCGTCGATGATCTGCACCCCCTCGTAGCGGGCGAGCGGGGCGCCGTCGACGCCGTCGGCCCGTTCGATGGCGTAGGCGACCTCGACTCGAACGTCGGAGGTCTCGCACCGGGCGTTGATCTCGTCGGCGATCTCCATCAGATCCCGATCGCGGGACACGATCACCACCACCTCGCACTCGTCGGTGAAGGCGGCGGCGACGGCGTCGAGGGCCAGGGCCACGTCGATCCCCTTCTCCCGGGAGGCCCGACGGCGACGGACCGAGGCCTTGCGGCGATCCGGTCCCTCGTTCGACCACGGGCGGGGCAGGCGATCATCGATCTTCCACTCCCAGTGGTACCGCAACGTCCGCTCGGTGACCTCCACCCCGGTGCGGATCATCAGCTCGTGGCGACGGCGGACGAGCTCGTGCATCGACGAGTTCTCCTCCCGGTCGTGGATCCCGGAGTAGTAGCGGACGGTGGCCAGCTCCCTATCCCCGGCCAGCTCCCGCCCCAGCAGCAGCGGGTGGACCCGGGCGCCGTAGCGTCGATTGACCGCCTTGAACAGATTCTGCCCGTCGATGAAGACGCTGACCCGGTCGGGCCCCCGTCGCTCGTCGCTCGCCTCGTCGTCACCGCAGTCGTCCTGCCGGTCGGCCATCTCGTCGTCACCACTCACGGGCGCCAACGCTACCGGCCCGACCGGGGTCGGTCGTCAGCCGCAGTGCAGGGGCCCTCCATCCTTCGATGGATGGTCGGCGCCGAGGTCGGGGCGTACGCTCCCGACGAGAGCGGTCACCTGGCCGCGCCGTTCGAGACCGAGGCGGGAGAGCACCGCATGGACGTGATCCTTCACCGTGGCCACGCTGATGCCGAGCGACCGGGCGATCTCCTTGTTCGAGTGCCCGGCGGCCAGGGCGTCGGCCACCTCCCGCTGACGAGGGCTGAGGGCGGCCAGGGCCGGTGGTGCCGGCACGGCCAGGATCACGGGCGCGCCGAGCCGGTCGCTGGCCCGCCAGTCGATGCGTAGCCGATGGCCGGCCGCCCCCAGCTCGGCGAAGGCGGCCAGGGCGCCCGAAGCCGTCGCGTCGTGCGAGCGCTCGACGGCGGCCAACGCCTCGGCCAGCGTCTCGGTCGTCCCATCATCCAACATCATCCGGAGATCCCCTCATGAGCCAGGTCCCCACCGAGGTTGCCAACTTCTTCCTCGCCATGCAATGCGGCGAAGCCGGCAGCGACGCCCTGATGGCTCTCTTCGCCGACGACGCCGTGTACGAGGAGCCCTTCACCGGCACCGCCCGTCGCCACGAGGGCAAGGACGCCATCCTCGCCGCCATGGCCATGGGCTGGGAGATGCCGATGCTCGACGCCCGCATCGAGGTGCGGGAGGTGGACGTGACGGGTCCCGAGGTGCGGGTGGCGTGGACCTGTCACTCCCCGTCGTTGCCCGGCGGCCGGGGCAGCGGCCGCAACCTGTTCACGTTCACCGACGGCCTGATCACCTCGCTCATCACCACCATGGAGGCGGGCGGATGAACCGCTCCGACGACGTCGACGCCTGGCTCGACGCCTACGACAACCCCCAGAAGGAGCTGGTGGCCGCCATCCGGGAGCACATCCTGGCCTGCGACGACCGGGTGACCGAGGCCATCAAGTGGTCGGCCCCGACCTTCGTCTACAAGGGCAACATCGCCAGCTTCTTCCCCAAGGCCAAGGCCCACGCCTCGCTGATGTTCCACAAGGGCGCCACCATCCTCGGCGAGCACCCGATCCTCACCGGCGACGGGGCCGAGGCCCGCTCGATCAAGATCGCCGACCTGGCCGAGCTCGACGCCAAGCGGGATGAGCTGACCGCCGTGGTCAAAGCCTGGTGCGATCAGCAGGACGGGTAGGGGAAAACGGGACCTGCCCGCCGCCTCTCGTCCTCACGGGACGGGGCGACGGGCAGGGCGTTGCGCTCGGCCCGATGCGGTCGGGCTCAGCCGTGGTCGAACGCGCTCAGTACCGGGCGACCAGATCGCCGTCGAAGGTCACGACGTCACCGGCGTCGACGCAGGACTGGACGTAGTCGAAGATCCAGCCTGAGCCGACGAACGTGTAGCCGTGGGGGGCGACCAGCACCACCGCATAGCAGCCGGCGTCGACCTCGAAGGCGTACCGACCCTCGCCGTCGACCAGGGTGGCCTCGACGAAGGAGTAGCCCTTGCGGCCGTCCGGCTTGGCCAGGAGGTAGGCGCTCGCCCCGGGCACCGGCTCCTCGGCCTCATCGAGGACCTGCCCCTCGAACACGGGAGCGGCCGGGGGTGGGGTGGGGTTGGTGATCGACGGAGGCAGCAACACCGCATCGATCACATGCACGATCCCGTTGCTGGCCGGAACATCGGCCACCACAACCTGCGAGTCGTTGATGAACACCTTCCCATCACGGACGCTGATC
>JBCCRO010000064.1:0-24718 GCA_039201605.1 Actinomycetota bacterium | reverse complement strand
TCAAACCCCACTTCCAGGGCCTGGCCAAGGGCCCCCTCCGAGCCGAGCACCGCTCCATCGGCGAATGGGAAACCCTCGGCAACCGCGTCGAACAAGCCGTCCAAGCCGCCACCGACGCCCACTTCGAAACCACAGAAGGCTGACGGCGGCCACGTTCCCCCGACCGAGGCGGAGCGGCGCCGGAGACGGCGCCGCCTTCGCCCGGTCGGTCGGGTCGCGCCTGTGATCGACGGGCTCAGAGCGTGACGCGAAGCGTCGTCGGTCCCCGGAAGGCGACGTTGGGGTTGAAGGTCAGGGTCTGCTCGACCAGTCGGAGTCCGGGCCGTCGAATCAGGAGCTCGCTCAGCACCACGGCCATCTCGACCTTGGCCAGGGTCGCCCCGAGGCAGAAGTGCTTGCCCCGCCCGAAGGACAGGGCGGCATTGGCGTTGGCCCGACCCGGATCGAAGGCATCGGGGGCATCGAAGCGGGCCGGATCGCGATTGGCCGCCCCCAACAGGAGGAGGAGCTTGGCCCCGGCCGGGATGGTGGCGTCGCCGATCGTCGTCTCTCGCGTGGTCACCCGGCGCCAGGTGATGACGCTGGAGTCGTGGCGGATCGCCTCCGCCACCACGTCGTCGATGGGGGCCGGGTCGGCCACCAGCGCCTCCCAACGGTGCCGCTCCTCCAGCAGCCGCCGCAGCATGTTGGAGATCTGGTTGGTCGTGGTCTCGTGGCCGGCGAAACTCAGGCCGTAGACGATGTGGGTCACCTCGGCCCGGCTGAGGGCTGCCGGGTCGTCGAGGTGGATCCGCAGGAGGTCGCCGGTGAAGTGGTCGCCCGGGTCGGCCAGCTGTCGGGCCACGTGGTCCTCGCAGTAGCGGTAGTAGGCCACCATGTCCTCGGCGATCTCGACCTGTTGGTCCCGGTCGGGCCGACCCCAGCTGAAGGCCAGGCGATCGCCACACCAGCTCTTCACCATCGGCGTGTCCTCCGGGGGGAAGCCGAGCAGGGCGAAGATGATGGTCGCCGGTAGGGGATGGGTCAGGTGCTCGACGAGGTCGACCTCGCCGTCGGCCGGCAGGGCCTCGATCAGTTCGACCGTGGTGGCCCGGATCGTGGGTTCGAGGGCGCGGAGCCGCCGAGCACTGAAACCGACCTGATTGTGGCGGCGGATGCGGGTGTGCTCGGGGCCGTCGAGGTTGGACATCGTGCGGATCGGACGGAAGCCGTCGGCCAGGATGGCGGTGGCGTCGTCATGGACGGCGTGCAGCGGAGCCTGGGCGTTGGCGGCCGAGAACGTGTCCGGGTCGCGGAACACGGCGTCGACGTGCTCGTGGCGGGCCACCAGCCAGTGGCCGAGATCCGGTGAGTAGCGGGGGCCGTCCTCGCTCAGCAGCGCCGGATAGAGGGTGTAGGGGTCGTCGAGGTAGGGCGAGGTGAAGGGGTCGACGCGGACCGGGCAGATGGCGGCGTCGGAGGCCGGGGGACCGGGGGCGGTGGACATTGGGCGCTGCTCCTCGCTGGCGTGCGTGACCGTCACTGTGCGGCCATCCGTGCCATCTGTGAAGTGATTCGTGGTGACGATTGCCGTAAGTTTCTCTTATGGCTACGGAGTTCACCCTGCGTCAGGCCCGCTACCTGGTGGCCGCCGTCGAGACCGGGAGCATGGCCGAGGCCGGACGTCGGCTCCACGTGTCGGCCAGCGCCGTCTCCCAGGCCGTGACCGCTCTGGAGGAGGTGACGGGGGCGCCCCTGCTGCTCCGGGTGCCGCATCGGCCGCTCACCCTCACCCCGGCCGGGTCCGCCATCGTGGGCGATCTGCGTCGCCTCATCCACACCGCGGACGATGTCGTCGCCAACGCCCGCACCGTGGCCGAGCAGACGGCGGGCCGGCTTCGCATCGGGTGCTTCCGCACCTTCGCCCCCACCTACGTGCCACCGCTGGTGGCGGCCGTGGCCGACGCCTATCCGGCCATCGAACTGGAGATCGAGGAGCTGTCGCTCGTCGATCTCCAGGAGGCCCTTCTCGACGGTCGTCTCGAACTGGGCCTGCTCTACGACCTCGACATCCGTCCCGACATCGAGATCAGCTCGCTGGCGCCGACCCGTCCCCACATCCTGCTGCCGGGCGAACACCGCTTCGCCCGTCGTCGCTCGCTGCCGCTGGCCGCCCTGGCCGACGAGCCGTACATCATGCTCGACGTACCACCGAGCCGTCACTACTTCGGATCGCTCCTGGCCGAGGCGGGGATCGACCCCCCGATCGCCCACACCACCGGCAGCCTGGAGACGCTGCGCTCACTGGTGGCCCGGGGTCAGGGGTGGTCGATGCTGATCCAGCGTCCGGCCATCACGGTCAGCTACGAGGGTCTCCCGCTGCAGATCGTCGCCATCGCCGATCGGTTGGACCCGATGCCGGTGGTGGCGGCCTGGCCGGCCGGGGCGCGGCTCACCCGGCGGGCCCGGGCCGTGCTCGAGCTCTGCCGTCACCTGTTGGGCGACGAGGCCCACTCGTAGGCCCCGGCCGGGCGGGGCCGGCCGTTGTGGTGGCGTTCAGAGGGCGACGTGATCGGCGATCACGTCGGCGGCGGGGCGGAGCTCGGAGCGGACGTTGACCTGGTCGAAGTAGGTGTACCAACCGGCGGCCTCGACCCCGGCCTCCAGGGCCTTGATGGCGTCCAGGCTGTCGGCCTGCCACACGGCGACGAAGTCGTAGTCGGCCCGCATCGGGGTGTCGTCGTCGTTGACGCCCCAGCCGAGGGTGGTGATCCCGGCCTCGGCCATCTGGGCGATGGCCCCCTCGATCTGGTCCATGTAGGCCCGCCGTTCATCGGCTGACAGCCCCCGCCAGGTGTCGTTCGCGTTCCAGGCCTCGATGAAGATGTGCATGGAGTCGACCGTACGAAAGGTGCCCCTGGTCGGGTATGGCGAGAAACCCCTAGAGTCGCGACAGCATGATCGTCGACCGGGATCGGACCATGCCCGACCGGCTCACCCGCCGACTGGAGGGGGTGCGCCTGGCCGAGCCGAGCGTGCTGCGCCGCCGTCTGCTCGACGACACGAGCGCGACGGCCGGGGCAGGGGAGCGTCGCGACCGAGACCGGGCCGCCCACATGCTGCTCTTCCTCGACGATCCCAAACGGGTGCTCGACCTGGCCCTCGAACACCTCGTCGCCGAGTTGCGCACGGCCAAGGGCGACGCCGGGGTGGTCGACACCGACGACGCCGAGTACCTGCCGTCGTCGGTGTTCGGCGAGCCCGACCAGGTGGCGACGGTGGCGGCGACGCCCCTGCCCAACCATCATCCCGTCATCCGGGCGGCGTGGGAGGCGGGCGGCCCGGTCGCCTTCGACCGGGTGCGGGCCAACCGGCGGCTCGGCACCCTCGAGCCGGTGTTCGTCGAGCTGGGGACGACGGCGATGCTGGCGGCCCCGATCTACCGCCATCGCGTCGGCCTCGGCCTGCTCTGTATCGACGAATCCGAGGGGGAGCGCCGCTGGACACCGCAGGCGCACGACCGGGTTCGGCACTTCGTCGATCGGTGGCTGGCCCCGATCCTGGCCCAGTCCCTGGCCCGCCAGGCCAAGCAGGACGCGCTGACCGCGGCCGAGCGGCGGTGTGTGCTGCTGTTGGCGGAGGGTCTGTCCTACGCCGAGATCGCCCGGACCCTCGACCGCTCACCCCGCACGGTGGACAACCACCTCCGGTCGGCCCGCCGCAAGACCAACACCCGCAACAGCATCGAGCTCATCCAGGTGGTGCGCCGCCCCGCCGGCTGAGCGGGTGGCGTTCGTCCCGCAGCTACCGATCCGCCTCAAGATCGGCCAACGCCGCGGCCACGCGCCTGGCCCGGGTCTCGTCGCGTTTGGCCGAGTACAGCGAGTAGAGGATGGCCCGCTTGGCCGAGTTCGAGAGCGCCTCGTAGGCCGCCGACGCCGATGGTGACCCCCGCAGGGCGGAGGCCAGGTCGTCGGGCACGATCAGGTCGTCGATCGGCTCCAGAAACGACCAGGCGCCGTTCTCCTTGGCCAGCTCGATCGCCCGCAGACCGGCCTCGGTCATCAGTCCCGCCTCGACGAGTTCGTCCACGTACTCCTTGTTGATCTTCGACCACACGCTGCGAGGCTTGCGCGGCGTGAAGATCTGTCGGTAGCGCTCGTCGTCGATCGGCTTGACCTTGCTGTCGATCCAACCGAAGCAGAGCGCCTCCCGCACGGCGTCCTCCCAGCTCAGGCGGCGTCGGCCGGTGGAGGCCCGGTGGTAGATCAGCCAGATCCCGTCGGTCATGTCGTGGTGGTCGGCCAACCACGAGCGCCACTCGGCCCGGGTCTCGGGGTGGATCTCGCCGAGCCGTTCGTCGAAGGACGGCATCAGCCCGGCTCCCACCCTCGATCGGCGTGACCGATCGCCGTGCTCCTCATCGCCACGATGATAGGGGCCACCGGACGACGCCCGAGCCGGGCGGATCGGCGGCCCCCGGTTGGAATCGGCAGCGGCCGCATCGGGGCCGTCGATACCCTCAGCGGGTGGGCTTCCTCCGATACGTGACACACCCGAACGTCGAGATCGACCCGGCGGTGCCGGTGCCCGAATGGAGCCTGAGCGACGTCGGACGCAGGCGGGCCCGGGCCCTGTTGTCCCAACCGTGGATCGGCTCGGTCGGGGCGATCGTCAGCAGTGGCGAGACCAAGGCTCGGGAGACGGCGGCCGTCCTCGCCGCCTTCCGCCGCATCGAGATCGAGGAACGCCCCGACACCGGCGAGATCGACCGTAGCTCCACCGGCTTCGTGCCGCCCGAGCGCCACGATGCGCTGGCGGTACGCCTATTCGCCGAGCCGGAGCGCTCGGCCGACGGTTGGGAGACGGCGGTCGCCGCCCAACACCGCATCGTGGCCGCCACCGCCGACCTGGTGGCCGACGCCGGGGAGGTTTCCGAGCCCTCGCCCGGGGCCGGGGCCGATGTCGTGATCGTCGGGCACGGTGGCGTGGGCACCCTGCTGTGGTGCCACCTCGCCGGCCGGGCGATCGACGGCCGTCACGACCAACCCGGTCAGGGTCACTACTGGAGCTTCGACCGATCTACCGGCCGGGTGGTCCACGGCTGGTGGCCGGTCGACGACCTCGACGATCCGAACGGCGCCGGGCTGTGAGGGCGTTGTGCGTGGTGCACGAGCCGGGCCAGACGGCGGGGCGGGTCGGGGTTCGGCTGGGCGAGCGCGGCGTCGACCTCGTCGAGGTTCTCATCTCGCCCCGGGTCGGTGAGCCCGCCGGATCCTTCGCCGCGCCCGCTCCGGAGGCGTTCGACCTCGTCGTGACCCTCGGCTCCCGGTGGAACGTCCACGACAAGGCCCCGATAGCGGGGTGGATCGACGACGAGCTGGCCTACCTGGCCGCCGCCGATCGGGCCGGGGTCGCCGTGCTCGGCGTCTGCTTCGGCGCCCAGTGCCTGGCCGCGGCGCTGGGCGGATCGGTGGCGGAGGCGCCTCGGTCTCAGATCGGCTGGCACCCCCTCGTCGCCCACTCGGGCCCCCTCGACGGTCCGTGGTTCGAGTGGCACGGCGATGCGCTCACCGCGCCGCCGGGGGCCGAGGTCCTGGCCGAGGACGAGGTCGGCATCCAGGGCTTCCGCCTGCGCCGCAACCTGGGCGTCCAGTTCCACCCCGAGGTCGGGGTCGATCATCTGCGGTGGTGGCTCGACCATGGTGGGGCGGCGGCCCTACGGGCGGACGGCATCGATCCCGGCGCCCTGCTGGCCGAGACCGAGCGGCGGGAACCCGACGCCTTCGCCCGCTGCGATCGCCTGGTCGACTGGTTCCTCGACGACGTGGCCGCCGTCGCCGGGGCCGCGTGATCGGCGCGTCGCCGAGGTGATCGACGTCGTCGTCGAGGATCTGACGGCCGCCACCCGCGACGAGGTCCGGGCCCTCATCCTCGACGGCCTGGCCGAGCACTGGGGTGCCATCGACGAGTCGCTCAACCCCGACCTGGACGACCTCCTGGCGTACTACCGGGACGGGCGGACGATCGTCGCCCGCGATCGACGGGGCGAGATCGTCGGGACCGGCACGGTGGTGCCTCGCCGTCGGGCCACGGCGGAGGTGGTGCGGATGTCGGTCCGGGCCGAGGCGCGGGGGAGTGGGGTCGGCCGCCGCCTCGTGGACGAGCTGGTGGCCACCGCCCGCCGGTGGGGATGCGAGACGGTGGTGCTGGAGACCACCTCCACCTGGACCGACGTCGTCGCCTTCTATCGACGGTGCGGCTTCGTGGTCACCCACGTCGAGGAGGGTGCGCTCGGCTCCGACACCTGGTTCGCCCTCGATCTGCGACCGACGACCTGAGACGACCCGCTCAGCCCGGTCGGAGCGTGGGGATCCACGCCGCGAGCGCCGCCCCGATCTCGTGGGGCGAGTCCTCCTGGGCGAAGTGCCGACCGGTCACCGACACCTCGGTCTGATTGGGCCACGTCCGGGCGACGGCCAACAGCTCGCCGGTGAGGGTGTCGCCGTCGGACACGTCGATCAGGAGCTTGGGCACCGTCGATGAGCCCAGCCACTCGGCGTAGGCGGCGACGATGTCGTGCACGTCGGCCGGCTCACCGTCGAAGGGGATCTCACGGGGCCAGGTGAGTGTGGGCCTGCGGTCCTCACCCTGCCGGGCGAAGGGCCGTCGGTACTCGGCCATCTCCTCCGCCGTCAGATCTCGGATCACCCCGCCGGGCAGCCCCCGTTCGACGAAGACGTTGTCGACCAGCGCCATCTGCTCGCCGCCGTCGCTCCGCAGGGCGGTGAAGAAGTCCCGGGCCTCGGGCGGCAGCTGCGACCACGAGCGCGGGGCGACGTTGGCCTCGAGGTAGGCGATCCCGGCCACGGCGTCGGGATGGCGTCGAGCCCAGTCGAAGCCGAGCCCGGACCCCCAGTCGTGCACGACCAGGGTCACACGCTCCCGGACGTCGAGGGCGTCGAGGAGCTGGTCGAGGTAGTGGCGGTTCTCGACGAACCGGTACGAGTCGGGCCCGGGGGCCGGCAGCTTGTCGGAGTCGCCGAAGCCGATGAGGTCGGGGGCGATGCACCGTCCGAGATGCTCGACATGGGGGATCACGTTCCGCCAGAGGTACGACGACGTCGGGTTGCCATGGAGGAAGACGATCGGGTCGCCGTCGCCGATCTCGACGTAGGCCATCGAAAGGTCGTCGACCTCTAGCCGGCGCTTGGGGTAGGGCATCGATGCGGCGATCTCCACCCTGCAGACCGTAGTCCCCTCTGCGGGTTGCACCTCGACGGCCGCAGGGCGTCGTAGCCTGCCCGTGCATGCCCTCGTCATTGGAAGCCTCGGCCCGTCGCCACGCGATCGCCGCCGTCATCCGTACCGCCGTGCTCTACGTGATACTCGGGGTCGCCATGGCCGTCGACGCCGGGGTGTTCCTCGACCTGCCGGTCTGGCTGACCCCGGTGTTCTTCCTGCCGCTACTGGCGATCGTGGCCCTGCCCCTGGGGCCGGTCGCCGGGCCGGTGGTGAGCGGCATCCGCCCGGTCCCCTCGACCTCGGTCTGGCACAACGTGGTCACCGAGATCGCCATCGGTCTCGGCGAGCCGGTGGAGAGCATCCAGGTCCACGACTCCGACATCCCCAACGTGGCCATGCTGCCGACGCCCGACGCCGACGTGGTGGTCGCCACCAGGGGAGCGCTCGACGTCCTCGGCCGCTACGAACTGCAGGCGCTGGTGGCGGCCCAGTTCGCCGGAATGCGGGATCGCTGGTGCCGTATCGCCACCCGGGCCGAGATCATGTGGAAGGTGACGCCGCTGTTCGCCTTGCTGCTGCTGCCCGGCTTCTTCCTCGGGGCGCCGGTGACGGGCATCGCCGGGTTCCTCCTGATCTTCGTGGTGGTGTTCACCCCTCGGTGGAACGAGCAGGCCCGAGATCTCTGCGCTGACGTCGCCGCCGTCCGCACGACGTTCGACCCCCCGTCGCTCGCCTCGGCCATGCGGAAGTTGGCCGAACGGGCCGACGCCACCCACCAGGTCGACATCGGCCGCTGGTACCTCCCGGTCAGCCCCTTCCTGGTGCTGCCGAAGCGGGTGCAGTCGACCACCCGGGTCAGCGGCGGCTCCGGGTCCGGGGGGCGGGAGTGGACCTCGACCGACGAGGTGAGGTTGGAGCTGCAGCTGCGGGCCGACCGGGCCGAGGCCATGGCCGCGGGCGCCGCCGCCCACCGGGTGACCGGTCGTGAGTTCAGCCGTCGCTGGGGTCGGCTCGGTCGCTGAGGCGGGCGGTGCCCGGCCCACCGCTGTCGGCGTCGGGCCCGTCGGCGTCCGTGTGCCGGTGGGCGGCTTGTCAGGCGGTGGCGGCGGCGGTGGTGGTCAGGCGGCGCCGGTGGTCAGGCGGTGGCGATGCCGGTGGTCAGGCCGTCGAGCAGGACCTCGATGATCGCCAGAAAGTCGACGAACCGGTCGATCCACTGACGGAGGGCTTCGGTCGGCGAGTCGAGGTCGGCCAGTAGTCGGGGGCCGGCGTCGGCGCAGGCATCGACCTGGTGGCGGTAGACGGCGATGACGAGGTCGGCTCGGGTGGGGAAGTGGCGGTAGATCGTGCCGACGCCGACGCCGACGCCGACGCCGACGCCGACGCCGACCCCGGCCTCGTCGGCGATCCGGCGCATCGGGGGCGCCGACCCCGTCGATGGCGAACACCCGTCCCGCCGCGGCCAGGAGCGTCGCCTTGTTCCGCTGGGCGTCGGCGCGCTCGGCCCGAACCGTGCGCCCGCCGTCGGCATCGCGACCTGTCATGGCTACCCCTTCTCCGATGCCGACGCGCAGCGCATCCGCTCGGTCAGTCCGGTGACGCTGCCGGCCGCCGATCGTCCGGTCGACCTGCAGGTCCGGATCTCGGGCCCGGCCGAGGGCCGGGCGCTGCCCACGATCCTGCTCTCGCACGGCCACGGACCCTCGAACTACGTGTCGTCACTCCACGGCTACGCCCCGCTGGCCGACTACTACGCCGCCCACGGCTTCGTCGTCGTCCAGCCGACGCATCTCGACTCGGCCGGTCACGGGTCGCCGGTCGATACCCGGTGCGCCGAGCCGAACGGGTGCAACTCGTCCCGGTTGTGCGCACCTCGCAATCCGCCCGCGTCGGAGCGACAACACGCACCGCTGTCGCTCCGACACGGGCAGCTCACCCGACCCGCCCTCGCTTCGCGTTCGGCGGCCGTCGATCCCGTCGCCCGTCCCACCTCGCGCCCGATCGTCGTCACGCCGGATCCGACCTGGCCGGCCGCGATCGGCGACGGCGCCGGGCGGGCCCGGTCATCGGTCGAAGGTGGAGTAGATGAACCAGTCGTAGGGGCGGCGTCGGATCGAGGTCTGCCACCAGCGTTCGGCCGCCTGTAGCCGCTTGAGGAGCGGCCAGATCTTGGCGTCCTCCTCGTAGAACGCCCGGCCCTCCTCGGCGGTGACCGGCTCGGTCGGGTCGAGCCCCCGGTTGAGCGCCTCGACCGTCGGGTCGATCCACTGGGTGAGACCCTCCCGGTAGAGGTTGGCCACGATGTCGACGCCGACCCGCCGCGGGTCGTTCCAGCGGGTGACCAGCTTGGTCATCTCGCGGATGGCCAGCGGCCGGGTGGCGGCCGGGAGCATCCGGGAGAAGGGCCGCATGTCGAACCTGAGCGCCCCCGACCGGTCCCAGAGGAACGGGGTGCCGACGTCGACGAGGGTTAGGGCCGAGCCGTCCCATGCGAAGTTGGTGACCTGGGCGTCGATGCTGAGGGTCGGGGTGACGACCTCGAGGGCATCGACCACGGCCACCAGGAACGGGTGGCTCGGATCGGGTTGGGCGGCGGCCAGCACCCGGTGGCCGAGGGTGGCGGCATCGAACATCGGCTGCACGAGGTAGGCGACCACCTCGTCGCCCCGCTCGATGGCGAGGATCGTGGTGTCGGCGACGGCGAGGCCGGCGTCGCCGAGCGCGCCGATGTACTCGCCGACCAGGTTGCGGTACGACGCGAAGTCCGTGGGTGAGAACGGCGGGGTCCGCTTGCACACGAACCGGGGCTCCTCGATCGGCCAGCCGAGCGCCACCGAGACCTCGCCGTAGCCGAGCACGTTCAGCGTGCTGTCGTCCCGGTCGGCCAGCGCACCGACGACGGCCGCCTCCAGCTCGGCGAGCTCGGTTTCGGTCACCTTGGATTCTCCCACCGTCGTTCCCCCGTCCGATGTCGAGCGGCGAGCCTCCTCGCACCTCGGTGGGCCGATATTACAACAGTTGTTATGATCGGTCGGCGACACACGTTGCCCGGGAGGTACGTCCGTGGTCGACATCCTGAGCACAGACCGGCCGAGCACCGACCGGTTCGAGGCCCGCCGGGCCGAGATCATCGCCGCCGCCCTCCGGGTGATCGAGCGGGAGGGGCTGCAGGCGGCCACCGTGCGGGCCATCGCCCACGAGATGGGCTGCACCACCGGCGTGTTGTCCCACCACTTCCGCAACAAGGACGACCTCACCGCCCTCGCCGGCAACGAGGTGACCCGGGCGATCGCCCGGCGCATCAACGCCGCCGACCGCTCCGGCGGGCCCGGACAGCAGCTCGCCGACGTGGCGCTGGCCTTCCTGCCCGACGACGCCGAGAGCCACCGGGCCTGGGTGGTCTGGCTTCACTTCCTGGCCGCTGCGCTCCGCCAGCCGGAGCACATGCAGCGCCACAGCCTGGCCAACGATGCGGTTCGACGGCACATCCGGGAGCTGTTGCTCGACTTCCGCTCGGAGGGTCTGCTCGGCCCCGACCTCGACCCGGACTTCGAGGCGGCCTACCTGTTCGCCCTCCTCGACGGCCTTGGCGTCGACGCCCTCATCTCGCCCGAGACCTACGGCCCCCACTCCTTCGTCACCTTCGTCTCGGCTCATCTCGCCCGCCTCGTCGTCACCCATCCGCCGGCCCCAGGAGCCCTCGATGGCCACTGATAATCCCTACGCCCGTGGCTGCGCCTGGATCGAGGGCGACCACGTCCCGATCCGAGAGGCGAAGATCTCGCTGCTCGACGCCGGCTTCAGCCGTTCCGACGTGACCTACGACGTGGTGGCGGTGTGGAACGGCAAGTTCTTCCGTCTGCAGGACCACCTCGACCGCTTCGAGCGGAGCATGAGCCGCCTGCACCTGAGCCTCGAGGTCGATCGGGATGAGATCGAGCGGATCCTGCACGAATGCGTTCGCCGATCCGGCCTGCGCGAGGCCTACGTCGACATGATCGCCACCCGAGGCTGGCCGGCGAGGGGCGGCCGCGACCCGTGGACCTTCAAGAACCAGTTCTACGCCTATGCCATCCCCTACATCTGGATCGTCGAGCCCGACCAGCAGCAGGCCGGGTCGCATCTCGTCATCGCCCGGGAGACGGTGCGCATCCCGGAGGCGTCGGTCGATCCGACGGTGAAGAACTTCCACTGGGGCGACCTCACACGCGGGGCGTTCGAAGCCAACGAGAGGGGCGGAACCGTCGCCGCCCTGCCCGACGTCGACGGCAACCTCACCGAGGGCCCCGGGTTCAACGTCTTCCTCCTGCTCGACGGCACCCTGCACACCCCCGACGCCGGTGTGCTGGAGGGCGTCACCCGCCGCACCATCCTCGAGCTGGCCGAGGAGCGGGGGCTCGCCACCGACGTGGCCCCGATCCCGGTCGGCCGGGCGGCGGAGGCCGAGGAGGCGTTTCTG
This sequence comes from Actinomycetota bacterium, assembly GCA_039201605.1. Lineage (GTDB taxonomy): Bacteria > Actinomycetota > Acidimicrobiia > Acidimicrobiales > SZUA-35 > CADEDH01. The sequence goes on along the minus strand of JBCCRO010000064.1, from coordinate 13,035 downwards.
ACCAGCACCGCAGGCGGGGTCATGCCCGTCACCACCATCGACGGGCGCCCTCTCGGCGACGGGACGCCGGGGCCGGTCACCACCGAGTTCCGCCAGGCCTACTGGGACGCCCACGACGACCCGCGCTGGGCCACCCCGATCGACTACTGAACCACCGGTCGCCGACCGCTGAGCGTCGGCTTCCGGCTCCGGCCGATCAGACGAGGTCCGCCTTGACCAGCTGCCACCTGCCGACCAACCGGTGCCAGCGGGTGGCGACGTCGACCGAGTCGCCGTCACCGGTGTCGTAGCGGATCACGTACTCGTGCCACTGGACGTCATCGCGCTCGGAGACGATCTCCCAGCCGACCGGTCGGTCGGGCAGGCTCGCACCCGACGCCTCGAAGGTGGCCAGGGTGTTGCCGTAGAAGTCGGCCAACGCCCCGTCCCGCTCGCCGGCGACGAGATCGCGGGCGTGGCGTTCCGCCGTCTCCCGGGCACTGGGGATCCGCTCCGGCAGATGGAGGTGCCCGCACCCCGTCATCTCACCCGCCAGTCGCTGCAGCTCGCCGAGGTGCGCATCGAGGACGCCGCGGGGGTCGGTGCCGTGCTCGAGGCAGAGGTAGGCGGCGATGCCGACGGCGGCCCCGTGCTGACCGCCGTTGCCCATGAACTTCACGCTGCTACCGGCGACATGGGTGACGCTGATGTGCTTCCCCGCCATCATCAGGTTGTCGAGGGAGACCGAGTAGAGGCAGCGGAACGGGATCGAGTACGGCTTGTGGTCGCGGGTGTCCCACACCCAGTCCTTGAGTCGGAAGTCGTACTCGCCCTCACCCTCCTGGTTCGGGTAGTGGAGGCAGAAGGCGCCGTCGTTGCGGACGACGGCATCGTGGAACTCGGTGTGGTTCCTGATGTCGTTCTCGGTCAGGACATGGTCGCCCCGGTAGCGCACGAACTCACCCTGGGCCGACACGTGGGCGATCCAGTCGAACTCGAGATTGGCGTAGTGCTCGGGGTCGAGGCGCTTGACGTTGGAGAAGGTGCCGTACAGGGCGCACAGCAGGTGATCGCGGATGTGCTCGCCGTCCAGCTGGAGGTCGAGCCACTGGCCGTACTCCCAGAAGTGCGTGGCCGGGAAGCCCATCAGGGGGTTCTCGCCCGGCTCGGCATCGGAGAAGTCGAAGACCGGGTCGTGGTCGGGGTCCTGGCCAGGACGCGGCCCGGGGCCGTTCTCGACGCCGGGCTGGAGCAGCTGGCCGCTCAGGTTGGCGTAGTCCTTCGAGACGGCGGTGGCCCAGGGGACGTCGGGGAAGTCGGCGGGCCCGTCGGCCAGCCGGGTGCGGAAGAACAGCGTGTTGCCGTGGTGCATCCCGTCCCGTTCGGCCGGGGCCCGAGGCTCGTCGTACTCATCGCCCGCCTCCTGCCCGGAGAGGAGCTCGGCCCCGGCCAGCTGGCCCAGGATGGCGGCCCCGGTGCAGTCGATGAACACCGGCGCCCGGAAGCGCGTCTCCTCACCGGTCCGGGTGGCCCGCACGTCGACCGATGTGATTCTGCGCCCCTCGGTGGCCAGGGCGTACACCCGCCGCTCGACGAACAGCGACACGTTGGGCTCGGCCTCGAAGATCGACTGGGCGGCGATGTCGCCGTCGGGCGTGCGATCGGCGATCTCCTGGATCAGTTGGCCGGACTCACCCCGAGGGCTGAGGCCGATCTCCTTGCTGGCGTTGCCTCCCAGCACCGGTCGGTCCTGGATGAGGGCCACCCTGGCCCCGAGCCGGGCCGCGGTGAGGGTGGCGGCACAACCGGCGATGCCCCCGCCCACCACCACGACGTCGTACTCGCCGCCGTCGACCGCCTCGGCCGGGAGGCCGCGCAGCCGGCGGCGCCAGGCCAGCGCCTCGTCGTCGGCGCCGTCGACCGGCGCCGATCCGTCCGAGGCCAGATAGACGGCGTCGCACCGACCGTCGAAGCCGGTGAGGTCGTGGAGCCGGAGCTCGATCCCGCCGGCGGGCAGATCGACCGACGCCACCTGCTGCCAGCTCCAGTCCTGCCCGTTTGCTCCGAGCGCGGTGTCGAGGCGGCGACCGCCGACCGAGATCTGGAATCGACCGGGGGAGTGGGACGGCACCCAGTCCTTGGCCCGGACCCACACGACGTAGGACCCGGCCTCCTCGACCGTGATGGTCGTGACCGCATCGGCGACCGGCTTTCCGAAGCCGTGGGCGAGCAGGTAGGGACTGCCCATCTGGATCTCGAACTGCGAGTCGAGCAACCAGCCGCCGTAGTCGGCGAACTCCTCGGCCTCGATCAGCAGTCGACGCCCGGCGCCCGCATCCGTCCTCGTTGTCATCTCATGACCTCCGGCGAGCAGACGGCAACGGCGGTTTCCGACCCACTCTCGCACTCATACATACATGAATGTACGCTCGACCCCATGGCCACGACAAATGCGGTGGAAACCCGTCAGCGGCTGATCGACGCCACCCTTTCGTCCCTGGTCGACCGGGGCTTCAGCGCCACGACGGGTGTGGAGGTCTGCCGGAGGGCCGATCTCACCCGGGGGGCGCTCAACCATCACTATCCCGAGTTCTCCGACCTGTTGGCCGACGCCCTGGAGGCTGCCTACGTCGGGCTGCTGGGCGGCGGTCGGGAGTCGCCGCCACCGCGGTCGCTCGAGCACTGGGTGCACGCCGCCCACCGGCGGCTCAGCCAGCCCGAGTTCAAGGCGGTGATCGAGCTCTGGCTCGCCTCCCAGAACTCGCCCGACCTCGGGGCGGCGATGGCCCGCCAGGTGGAATCCTTGGCCTGGCTGTTCGCCCCCGACGAGGTGCTCGGCGACCAGCCGACCCCGATCGACGCCGAACTCCGGCGCACGCTGTACCGCACCGTGGCCGAGGCCCTGATCGGGCTGGCGCTGGGGCGGGCCAGCCGGGGCGGCCGACCGCTTCGGCACGAGGCCGAGGTGGTCGGGTTCCTGGCCGCCATCGCCGCCGCCGCCGATCAGGGTCGCCTCGAGGCCGTCCTGCACGCCGAGGCCCCCGGGTAGCGCCGGGCCGTGGACGCCGGCTCCGCCGGGTCCCGCCCTGCGGCGCCCGGGGCGGCCGGCGCACGGGGCGACCGGAGGCGACGGCGGCGGGGGGCCGGGCTCAGGGCATCTTGACGGCCAGGACCTCGGCGGGGTTGATCTCCGGTGGTGCGCCGAGCAGGTGCTCGTTGGCCCCGAGGGCGGCGACGATCTGGCCCTCGGCGTGCGCCTGGCGTGCCGCCTCGTCGGGGAAGGCGTCGAAGATCCAGAACGTGTGCTCGTCGCTCCGCACGGCGAACCAGACGATGGTGCCGGTCTCCTGGTTGGCCAACTCGACGGCGCCGGTCAGGAGCGAACCGAGCTCCTCGGCCTGCCCGGGGGCGGCCACGATTTTGGCCACGAAGGCCAGGGGAAGGTTGACGTCGGACATCTCGATACTCCTCATTGTCGGACCGGAACCATTCGGTGCTCCGGTGTTGTTGGGCTTCACTCTGCGCCCTGGGCGACGCTGGCGTAAGTGGCGCATACGGCGCATTTGCTATCGTTTGCGCCATGCAGATCGGAATGGCCGTCAACGAGGGCAGCTTCGGGTCCGGGGTGGCATCGATCATCGACATCGTTCGGGTGGCCGACGCCGTTCGAGGCGAGGTCGATCCGACGATCCCACCCATCGACCTCCACCTGGCCGGACCGTCCGCCCGGATCGCCCTCTCGACCGAGATGACGCTGCAGCCCAACTGCGGGCTCGACGACCTCGGCGCCTGCGATGTGATCGTGGTGCCCGCCCTGGGGACACTCACCGCGGAGGCGACCAGGGAGCGATTGGCCGGTTCCGGGGCCCGGGCGATCCGCGCCGCGCTGGAAGGGGTCGATCCCACCGTCAGTCGCCTGGCGGCGGCGTGCACGGGGGTGTTCGCCCTGGCCGAGGGCGGCCACCTCGACGGTCGCCGGGCGACGACGTCGTGGTTCCTCGGCGCCGACTTCCGCAGTCGGTATCCCGAGGTGACCGTCGAGCTCGACGAGATGGTGGTGACCGACGGTCCGATCACCACGGCCGGGGCCGCCTTCGCCCACATCGATCTGGCGCTGTCGCTGCTGCGGACCGTCAGCAGCGACCTGGCCCGCCACGTCGCACAGCTGCTCGTCATCGACGAGCGGCCCTCGCAGGCCACCTTCATCGCCTACGACCACGTGCAGCATGACGACCAGCTCGTGATCGATTTCGAGCGGTACGTGCGCAGCTCGCTCGACCAACCCTTCGACGCCAAGGTGGCGGCGTCCTCCATCGGGACCAGTCGGCGGACGCTGGAGCGGCGGGTCCGCGACGTACTCGGTCTCACGCCGCTCGGCTTCGTCCAGCGGCTCCGGGTCGAGCGGGCCCGTCACCTCCAGGCCACCACCGACCTCACCACCGAGGACATCGCCCTCCGGGTTGGCTACGCCAACGCCGAGTCACTGCGGGCCCTCATCCGGCGAACCGGCGGACCGGGCTGACCCGTGGCGCGGCGACGGCCCTGGTCGGCGCCTGCCTGCTGCGTGGGCCGGATGGCGCCGTCGCATGGTCGACCGTCGACCTGCTGCGGGCGCCCCGTCTCCGTCGGTGGCGGCGGTCGAGGCGCCGGGCCGGCCGTCGGGAGGCGTGGCCCCGGGCCCGGCGCCTACAGTGGCTCTCCTGGTCGAGCCGGTGGAGCGGTGAGCTGATGTCCGACGACTTCTCCCTCGAGGAGAAGGCACGCATGATCGAGCACATGAACGACGATCACGGCGATGCCTGCCTGCTCTACGCCCAGCACTACCTGGGGATGGAGGCGGCGCGGTCGGCGTCGATGACCGGCATCACCCGGTCGGCGTTGATGCTTCACGTCGAGCTGGCCGACGGCACGAGCGAGCTGGTCTCCTTCCCGTTCGAGCGCCCGCTGACCTCGGTCGAGGACGCGGCCATCTACCTTGCGCAGTTGGTGTACAGCGTTCAGGGCGAGTGAGTCGGGGTCGTCGCGGCCCTGATCGGGGCGGAGACGGGAGGTCTCAGGCGCCGTAGTCCCACGAGATGCGTCGCTCGATTGCCACCTCGATGTAGGCCGATCCCGGGCGGGCCTCGGTGGGCAGGTCCTCCTCGGGAACGCCGCGCTGCGCCGCCCCCTTGCGCATGAGATCGAGCACCGACGCCTCGTCGCGGCGCACCGTCGCCGTTCCCTGCACCATCGCCCCCTTGATGTCCGACATGGTCGAACCGGCCTCGATCACCAGCGAGACCTTGGGGTTCTGCTCGATGTTCCTGATCTTGGTCGTGTCGTCGCGACAGCCGCAGTAGATCCGGTCGCCATCGCGGAAGTAGCCGAGGGGCACGCTGTGGGGGTAGCCGTCGGGCGTGATCGTGCTGAGGATGATCCAGCCGGGCTTGGTGTCGAGAAAGGCGTCGAAGGCGTCGCTGTCGAGTGATGCGGGCATGCGGGTCCTTGCGGGTCAGGGGTGCGCGGCGGCCTGCCTATCAGCGGTGCGGCCACGACGGCAAAGGTAGCGGGGCCACGGCCACCACGACGGGGTCGCACCCGGCCGACCCGCTGCACTGCCGTCCGCTGGTCTCGTGTGCAGCCGATCACGGCGCGGCCACGGGCGGACGGCCGACGTCAGAACATGCTGCGCTGAGGGCGGATGACCAGTTCCTCGACGTTGAGCTCGATCGGCTGGGAGAGCACGTACTCGACGGCGCGGGCGACGTGGCCGGGGTCGCCGTAGGCGGTGGGCATGGCGGCCTGGAATTTGTCGATCTGGTCCTGGGGGAGGCGGCCCGCGTCGTCCATGGTGATCTCGTCGATCCCGACCATGGCGGCGAACCCCTCGATGGTCTCCCGGTCGGTGTTGCGGGCGAAGTTGGTGGCGAAGGCGCCGGGCATGATCGAGGTGACCCGGATGGTGTCGTCCTCCAGCTCCTGGCGGAGCGTCGAGTTGATGCAGTTCACGGCGTGCTTGGTCGCCCCGTACACCCCTGACTCCCGACGGATGGCGGCGACGGAGGAGATGTTGATGATGTTGCCCTCGGACCCGGTGGCGCGCATCGCCTTGATGGCCGCCTGGCAGCCGACGGCCAGGGCGAGGACGTTGACGTCGAGCATGGCCTTCCAGAAGTCGGGATCACCGTCGGCGATGGTCTCGCCGGCCTTGCCGAACCCGGCGTTGTTCACGAGCACGTCGAGACGACCCGTCGACTCGGCCGCCTGATGGATCCACTGCTGGAGTGTTGCGCTGTCGGTGACGTCGAAGGTCGCCACGTCGGCGGTGCCCCCGGCTGCGGTGATGGCGGCCGCCGACTCCTCCATCGTTTCGGCGGTGCGGCCGGTCAGGAAGACGTGGGCGCCGAGCGAGCCGAGGTGTTCGGCGATCAGTCGACCGAACCCGCTGGAGGCGCCGGTGACGCAGACGGTGCGGCCTTCGATGGAGCGATTCGTAGTCATCTTTGGATTCCTGTTCTTGACGTTGACGGAGGTGGGTGTCAGCTGGCTGTGCCGTGTCGGCGGTCGATCGGTCCGCCCCGGAGTAGAACTATCTGGACGGGATCACCGAGGAACACGGCTTCGGGTTCTTTACAAAGTGGATACCGAATGTCAGGCAACGGGCACACCCTGACATTCCGCAGGTGATGTGTCAAGCTGTTGGCCGTGTCCACGGTCAGCCCGACAACCCCCGAACGGGAGCGGCGAGCGGAGGAGATCCGGCGCGCCGCCATCCCGGTGTTCGCCAGTCAGGGTTTTCGTCGCACCTCGATGGCCGACCTCGCCCAGGCGGCGGGCGTATCCCGTCCCACCGTCTACCAGTACTTCGAGAACCGGGCCGACGTGTTCCGCGCCGCCTTCCAGGCCGTCTCCGAGGACGCCACCGACGCTGCGCTGGCCGCGCTCATGACCGACGGCACGGTCACCGAGCGACTCGACGGGTACCTCCAGCGGCTCAAGGCCGACGGCTACGAGACCCTGGCCGCCACTCCCTTCGGCGCCGAGCTGATGGAGGCTCGCCACGAGTTCGCCGCCGACGTCGCCACCGCCGCCTTCGAGCGGGCTCGAAGCGGTCTGCGCGCCTTCGTCAACTCCCGATCGTCGGTCGACGCCGACACCCGCGCCACCGCCATCGACCTGCTGATCCTCTCGCCCCGGGGCCTCGGCGACGACGCACCGTCGCCCGCCACCTATCGACGGCGGCTCACCGCGCTCGCCTCGGCCGCCGCCCTCCTGCTCGAAGCGGAGTGAAGGCGGCCCGCGGTCTCAGCGTCGACGGTTGACTACGGCCTCAGCAAGCTGAGGACGCCCCACCCGAACACACCGTCCAGGCCGGTGAAGAGCACGGTGGCGACGGCCACGGTGGCCAGCGCCACGGTGGTGTGGTTGGCGACGACTTCGCCGGTCGGCCAGGTGACCCGCCGCAACTCCGACATGACTTCGGTGAAGAACCGCACGATCGGCATCGCCCCAGTGAACCACGATCGGGTCATGAGGATTCGGCACCCCTGCTTCAGTGCCGGAGGCCGGTGCGGTCGAGGCAGCGGTCTTCGATGAGGGGCCATGGCCCATACCCCTCCGTCGGGGTGATGTGGCCGGCGCCGGGTACGACGTGCACCGGTAGCCGGAGCCCCCGGCCGTAGGTGGGCTTGGGCCCCGTCGGGGTTGTACGGGTCGTACGTATAATGAGTCTCATTCTTGATTGGCCAGGCGAACGGGCTGTGCGTTCCCGACACGTCGTCAAATCTCTGTCGAGCCCGAGGAGAGCGAACCAATGACGTTGCCCGGTATGGGACCACGGCGCGATCCAGAAGCGGTTGCCCGCGTCCGGGCTTGGGTGCGGGGGGAGATCGACGACGACGAGACGACGGTTCTGGTCACCGAGCTGGCATGTACCGAGCCAGGATGCCCGCCTCTGGAGACCGTCATCGGGCTGCTCGGCGCCGACGGCCAAGTCCAGCACAAGCTCCACAAGCCGCTGGCCGAGGTCACGCAGGCCGACGTCGAGGGCGCCCTCCGCGCCACCTGAGCAGTTCGTCGTCTGCGGGGTCGGCAGCCCGGATCAGCCGACGGTTAGCGACAGGCCCACTGGCCCGGCTCGGCGCCGGCCGTGAGCCGACAGGAGGAGCGTCCGTCACCGGCGACGGTCCACTCCAGACGCAGGTCGTTGCGCCGCTCGTTCGGCACCAGGATCGCGGCGTACGACCCGCTCCGCCGGACCTCGGTGGTCGTCGTCCCACTCGCATCGCCCGCCAGCTCCACCATCAGGGCCTCTGGTGTCGGCTCCATCTCACCCCCGAACAGCAGCAGGAGCCACGTGCTGTCGCCGGCCACCACCTCTCGCATCACGATCAGCTCGTCGCTCTCGAACCCGATCAGCGAGGACGGCTCCACGCAGTGGGCCACCGAGGGTGCCCGCTTCTCCGCCGGCCAGTCCAGACGGCCGAAACCGACGCACACCGGCCCGAGGCTGGCCATCGGCGGCGGACGCCCCTCGCTCACCGTGCCGTCCTCACCCTGCAGGGCCACCCACTCCGCGTCGAACGGGTCGCCGAGGCGGACCTCGACGGGATGCACCTCGGCCCGACCCTGGGACACGATCGACACCAGCAGCACCGCCACCCCGTAGACGACGACCGCCAGGAGGCCGCCTCGCCGCAGCCGTCGCTGCCACCGGGCCGAGAGCCTTCGCGCCGTTCGTTCCGGCTGCTGTTCCTCCTCGCAGCCCAGCAGCTCCACCCCACCGACCGACGGGCCGGAGCCGGCGTCGTCAGAGGTGCTGGGCGAGGGTGGCGATGGGGCCGCCATCACCCGACGGTAGCTGGGTGGGCTGCGGCGTGCCCCGGAGCGGGTCCCACCTGGCGACCGGCGGGTGGCGAACGGGGCTGGGATCTACCGCTGGCGCAGCTCGGCGACCCTCGGGTTCATGGCGTGGTGCAGGTACGACCAGAAGGCGATCACGGCCGACGTTCGCCGGTCCCGAGGTAGCCGTTGTCGATGATTGCCCCTCCCGCCCGCCATCCGAGCTCCAGGTGGTTCTCGGCCTTGCCGTTGACGTGGAAGTCCAACGTGTCGGTCCAGCTGCGGCCGCCCGGGCTCGGCCCGAGTCCTCGATCGAGGAGGTCGCCGGTTTCGATGAACACGGCGGATCCGTCGGATCGGTGATTCAGCTCGGCCACCACTCCAATGCGAGCAGCGTTCATCGACGGGTTGCGATCCGCCGACTCGAGGATGACGACGGGGAGCGTGTCGGGCATGCGGGCATGCGTGGTCCGCAGCGACTCGACCAGGTCGACCAGGTCGACCAGGATCGTCTCATATTCGACGATGAACGACTCCTCGAGATGGTCGTTCCACCCGTGCATCCGGATGAGCCCGGCGACGACGAAATCCGTTGCGTTCCCGTAGCGGTTGAGCGGTCCGTCGTCGGCGAGGTCCGTCTCCAGCTCGTCGAGCGTTGCGCTGAGCGAGGCGACCGTGTTGGCGCAACTGGCACCTTCGATGCCGCTGCGGTGTTGCACCGCAAGCGGGGGACGCCAGTCCTCGGCCAGGCTGGTGCCGCCGAAGATCGTTCCCTGGGACCGGATCAGTCGGAGCTCGCCGGCTACCACGTGACCGACGCCCAAGCGGGCCGGGGTCGGTAGGCCGCTTGCGATGTTCCGATCACTCCAACGTCAGCCGGCGACCAGAACGATGACGACGCTCGTCGCCGCCGTGGTCACCTCGTCACCGATCCGGACCAGGCCGGCGGTCGTGGTGGCCATCAGCTCCCCGTCCGGGAGGAGGGTGGCGTCCCGAACCCCCATCGGGTCGTGTTCGAGAAGCCGTCGGACCTCCCGGTCGCCGAGGTCCAGCGACAGCCACTGAGCCGGGCCGTCGTGGGGTCCATGGGCGCCCGCGGGGCGACCGATCCCGATCCCCTCCTCGCCCGGTGGGATCAGGGCGGTGAATAGCAGGCGACCCCGCTCGGTGTCGGCCAGTAGGTGCCCGAGGTCGTAGCGCCCGTCCAGGATCGAGAGTTCCTCCAGGACCGTGCCGTCGTGATCGGCCAGGAGTATCGATCGACGCGAGCCATCGGACGCCGTCCGCAACATCGCAACCCCGTCGTCGAGCACCGCCGGCGCCGTGGCCCCGGGTACGTCCACGGTCAGCTCACCGGTCGTCAGGTCGAGGGCGAAGACGCTCGACGTCACCCCGTCGGTGCGAGCGCCCCACAGCGTCGAACCATCGGGAGCGAAGGTGAGGAACTCGTGGAATACACCGGACTCCTCCGAACCGACCGGGATGGGTGAGGCGCCGTCGGGGTCCTCGATGTCGAGCAGGTAGAGACCGGAGCCCGGGTCTTCGGTGTCTTCGGTATAGGAGAGGGCCAGCGTCGTTCCGTCGGGGTCGGCGACGACATCGAACACCGCGGCGCCCTCGGGAATGGCGAACACCAGCTCGGATTCGGCACCGTCTCGATCCGAGGCGACCAACCGGTAATCCGGGGGTCGGCCGAGTTCCACGAAGTAGACCGTGCCGGGGCCGCCACCGGCTCCCCGGGCGCCCTCGTCGGTCGGCAGACGGGCCAGCGGACCAGTCCCGGAGACCGAAACCACCAGAGCAACCGCTCCGACGGCCAACGCCGCCACCGCCATGACCATCCTGCGCATGGTCCGGGGAGTGTACTCACGACCTCGGGCGGGGTGCGGCGCGCTCCGCTTCGGCCGACCCGACGACGAGCGAACCGACAAAAAGTGTCCCGACCGGGTGTCACAACCCGCAGAACCCGGACATTGGTACTAGCGAGGGGTGCAGCAGGGGCGTGCGCTGCCGCAATCGAGTCGGCAGGTCCCGAGTGGGACCGAACGAGCTGGAGCATGATCTATGCGAACTAAAGGCGCCATGGTGGCGATCGTCGTTGCCCTGATTGCCACGCTGTCGGTGGTCATCGCCCCATCGGTCTCGGCCGACGGGGACGACTGTCGGGTCTCGGCCCAAACCCTGACCGCGGCCAAGCAGGCCTACGGCAGCAAGTGCTCGGAGCGGCGGGCCGACTGCGACCCCTACAACGGGGCCTGGATCTGCTCCAGTCAGCGCCTCGACGAATCGAACATTGCGGCTCCGGCGACGACACCGCCCGGGCCGTGTACCGCATCGGCGCAAACCCTCAATCAAGCCAAGACGGCATACTCCCGGGCGTGTTCCGAGCCACGGGTCGACTGTGACCCGATCGACGGGCGGTGGATCTGCTCCAGCGAGCGGATCGAGAACGGCAACGTCGTGGTGACCAGCTCGACGGCGAAGCCGCCGGCCCCTCAGCCGCCGACCACGGCCCCGCGGCCGACCCCAACCACGGTCCCGGCGCCGCCGACCACCAAGGCCCCGACCACGACCGTTCCCCCGACCACCGCTCCGCCGACCACGGCCCCCGGTGGCAATGGCGGACCGTTGGCTCCGGTCCCCAATCTCTCGAACGGTCTCCCGAGCGGTAGCTCCGGATCCAGTTCCCTCGACATCGTCAATAAGCCGCAGGTGCCCCGGGGCGACACCGGCAGCAGGAACATCGCGGAGTTCCGCATCGACTGCCAGTTCTCCCACATGAACTTCGACGATGCCATCGTGGCCCCGGGCCAGCCGGGGAAGACCCACCTCCACACGTACTACGGCAACACGAGCGTTGACGCCTTCACCAACCCCGACAAGCTGTGGCAGACCGGCGCGTCGACCTGCGCCGGCGGCCGGGCCAACCGGAGCGCCTACTGGGTGCCGTCGATGATTGACACCAACGACGGCAACCGCATCATCGAGCCGGGCAAGGCGGTCATCTACTACAAGACCGGTTGGTACGGCGGAAAGCCGGAGAACGTCGTCGCCCCGCCCAACGGGCTGCGGATCGTTGCCGGCGACGCCACGGCCTCCGGCCCCGAGACCGGAGGGCCCCGGCCGGCCGCCAACTTCGTCTGCACCGAGTTCCAGCGGGCCGAGCCCAGCCGGTTCACCGAGACCATCCCGACCGACTGTCGGCCCGGCGAGTTCGTGATGATTCGAGTCCGGTTCCCCCAGTGCTGGGACGGCAAGAACCTCGACTCGCCCGACCACAAGAGCCACATGGCCTACCTGGTCGGTGGTCCGAACAACCGCCAGGAGTGCCCGGCCAGCCATCCGGTCCAGATCCCCTCCGTCGACATCAACGCCTACTACCTCAACGACTCGCCCGATGTCAGTGGGTGGCGCCTTTCGTCGGACAACTACGACCGAAACCTTCCCGGCGGCTACTCGGCCCACGGCGACTGGATCGCCGGTTGGGACCCCTCGATCATGGACCGGCTCATCCAGAACTGCTTCCGGCCCGCCCACGATTGCCGGCACAACAACCTCAACGACGGCCAAGGCCTCCGATACCCCGGGTAGCGGCGGCGCTGACGGCGGCGGGCTCCCATGCGGCCCGGCGCCGTCGGGACAGGCCTTACCTCCCGGCGAAGTGGGATCGGCCCCATCTTCGTCCTGAGAACGGGTGCCGAGTTCGCAGGGTGTCAGCGGCCACCGCCATTGAGCCTGCGTTCGCCGACGTCGACGACGGTGCGCGCCACGATGGGTGGGCAATGTACCAGCAGCCTCATCGGCCTGGAGGCTGTGCCGTTGTCTGACAGGCTTGGTCGACCGGCTCACGCCGTTTCCCCTGGTCAGGGAGAGAGCGGGCGATGGGAATCGAACCCACATCATCAGCTTGGCAGGCCAAGAGTTCTTCCAGGCGAATAGCTCGCCGTGGCGCTCTCGGCTGCGCAACGGCAGGCGGACGCTGCCGGATAGAGCCGGTCTGGTCCGGTGGGGGACAGGTGGATGTGGCACGAGAGTTGGCTGTCGCCGATGCTCTGGAACCTGGCGTTTCCGAGCACTCGGACCGCCCGGTATCGCCCTTGGTCTCAATGGGTCAGGGCAACACCTGGTTGAGGACTTGTGATGGTGTCATCCAGTCGAGTGTCTGTCGAGGTCGGGTGTTGAGCGAGTGAGCGGCGGCGTTGAGCTGGTCGATGGTGAGGGTGGCCATGTCGCTGC
>JBCCRO010000063.1:0-24735 GCA_039201605.1 Actinomycetota bacterium | reverse complement strand
TCAGCCTCGGGGTTGCTCGGCCACCTCGACGTTGAAGGCGCCCGTGTCGAGGTCGGTGATCTCCAACGTGGAGTCGTACACGTCGCCGTTGTCGGGGTCGATCAGCTCGCAGTTGAGGATGTTGTCGCTGCCGAGCGCCAACGGTCCGGAACCGCAGGCGTAGTTCTCGTAGCCGAGGCGGCGACCGACCTGCTCCTCGATCACGTCGACGGCGGCCTGCTCCAGCGACACCACATCGTCGGCGGTCAGCAGGTTGAGCCACTCCACATAGACGACGTCGTCCTCCTCGATCGTCGTGAGGTAGCGAACCTCGCCGGCGCTGGTCGAGGCGGTGCAGTTGAAGGTCGTGCCGACGTCGCTGTTGGGTGGCACGTCGCAGTCGGCGCTGACGTCGGAGAGTCCGCCCAACGTGGCCAATTCACCCTCGATCACCTCTTCAGCCGCATTGGTCGGCGTGTCGCCGATACTGAACGAGCAACCGGCCAGGAACACACCGCTGATCACGGCGCCGATAAACAACTTTCGCATGAGTCTCCTTCGCAAACCGAGGAGACTGTAGTCCTGGGCCGTCGCGCCAGCGTCGCATACCCGACCAGCGCCCAGGAAACGCCCACCGGTCGCCCTTCCGCCGCCCGAAAACGCCGATGGCCCCTGCACCCCGGAAGGGCGAGGGACCATCTGGCCGCTTTCAGAGCCGCCGGGGCGGCCCTTGCGCCGTTCGGTCAGTCGTTGATGGCGAGTCCGGAGCCGACGTCGAAGAAGTGCAGCCGGGAGGTGTCCACGGCGATCTCGACGGTGGAACCGATCATCGTCCGAGACCGCGGGCTGAACCGGCCCACATACACGGCCTGGCCGTCATGGCGGGCGGCCTCGATGGCGTCCTCACCCTCGAACTCGGCATCCATGATGGCGAACGGCTCCGCCTCCAACGGGAAGTGGGCGATGATCTCCGACCCCAGCGACTCCACCAAGGTGATCTCGCTGGTGAGTCGACGATCGGCAGGCACATCATCGGTCGAGATCGAGGCGTCCTCCAGATCCTCCGGACGCACGCCCAGGACGACCTCCTGGCCCAGGTAGCCGGCCAGCGCAGGCTTGGAGCCCCACAGCGCCGGGTCGATGGCCAGCTTGTCCGACCCGATCGACACCGTCGGGGCCTCGGCCGTACCTTCGAGCTTGGCCCGCATCAGGTTCATCGCCGGCGAACCGATGAAACCGGCCACGAACACGTTGCCGGGGCGCTCGTACAGGTTCTGCGGCGAGTCGACCTGCTGCAGCACACCACGCTTGAGCACCGCCACCCGATCACCCATGGTCATGGCCTCGACTTGATCATGGGTGACGTACAGAGTGGTGACACCGAGACTGCGCTGGAGGCCGGCGATCTCGGCCCGCATCTGGACACGGAGCTTGGCGTCCAGGTTCGACAGGGGCTCGTCCATGAGGAACGCCTTGGGCTGACGGACGATGGCACGACCCATCGCCACCCGCTGGCGCTGACCACCCGAGAGCTGACCGGGCTTGCGGTCGAGGTTCTCGGTGAGATCCAGGATGGAGGCCGCCTTGTTCACCCGCTCGGTGATCTCGGCCTTGGGCACCTTGGCCAGCTTGAGGGCGAAGCCGATGTTGTCGGCCACCGACATGTGCGGATACAGCGCGTAGTTCTGGAACACCATGGCGATGTCACGGTCCTTGGGGTGGACGTCGTTCACCACCCGACCGTCGATCGACAGCTCACCGCCGCTGATCTCCTCCAGGCCGGCGACCATCCGAAGGGCCGTCGACTTGCCACAGCCCGAGGGTCCCACCAGAACGATGAACTCACCGTCGTTGATCTCAAGGTTCAAATCGATGATGGCCTGGTAACCGTTCGGGTAGACCTTGTCGACGTGTTCAAGTTGGAGTTCAGCCATGTCGCGCTCCTCTTTCGTTGTGAATTCGCTCCCGCAGCCAGTGCGCGCTGGCTTTGGGGTGCCGTTGTTGCGAGTCGAAATCGACCGAGATCAGGCCGAAGGTCTTGCCGTACCCCGCAGCCCATTCAAAGTTGTCGAGCAGTGACCAAGCAAAATAGCCGCCCACGGGCACGCCCGCCTGTTTAGCCGCCTCCATAGCGGCCAGATGACCGTCGAGATAGTCGATGCGGTCCTGATCGTCGATGTCGCCTGCGGCGTCCGCCTTGTCGGGCATCGCCGCCCCGTTCTCGGTGACGAGATACCGGGCGAACCCATAGCGGTCGTGGAGCCGCTCCAGCAGCGACCGGAACTGGTCGGGGGCGATCTCCCATCCGAAGTCGGTCATCGGAGGCTGTGCGTCCTCGATGGTGCCGTCCTCCAGCGCCCGCTGACAGGTGTAGTAGTTGACACCGAGCACGTCGATCGGGGCGGCGATGATCTCGAGATCGCCGTCATTCACCTCGTCCTGGGCCCACTGCAGGCCCTCGACACCGACCGTGGGGTAGCCCATCCCGGCCACCGGCTCGACGTACCACCGGTTCTCCCAGGCGTCGACGACGTCGGCCCCCGACCCGGGAGACGGCTCCGGGGTCAGCGGCGTGAAGTTGAGCACGATGCCCACCTCGGCATCGGCGACACGCTCCCGGATGACGGGAACGGCCATGCCGTGGGCCAGGAGCAGGTGGTGAGCGGCCGCCAGGGCATCGGGAAGTGAGGTACGCCCCGGCGCATGCTCGCCATGTCGATACCCGTGATCGGCCGACACGAACGGTTCGTTGAGGGTCATCCACGTCCGCACCCGATCGCCAAGGCGATCGACGACGGCCTCGGTATAGCGGACGAACGCCTCGGCCGTGGCCCGGGACACCCAACCACCCTTGTCCTCGAGTGCCTGGGGCAGATCCCAGTGGTACAGCGTCGGGTAGGGGGTGATCCCGGCCTCGAGGACGGCGTCGACCAGCCGGTCGTAGAAGTCGAGACCGGCGGCGTTGACGGCACCGTCCCCGTCGGGGACGATCCGAGGCCACGCGATCGAGAACCGGTAGGCGTCGAGGCCCAGCCAGTTCATGAGGGCGATGTCCTCGGCGTACCGGTGGTAGTGATCGCAGGCGACCGACCCGTCGGAACCGTCGGCGATCTTGCCGGGGGTGGCGGCGAACCGATCCCAGATGCTCTCGCCCCGACCGTCGAGGGTGGAGGCCCCCTCGATCTGGTAGGACGACGTCGCCGATCCCCAGATGAACGAGGAGCCGTCGTCGGTCACGTCGGCCATCAGCCCTTCACCGAACCGGCGAGGAGGCCTCGTACGAAGAAGCGCTGGAGGAGGAAGAACACCGCCAGCGGCACCGCGGCCTGGACGAAGGCGCCGGCGGTGAGCAGGTGCTCGTTGCGGCCGAACTCGCCGGTGAGGGCGGCGATCCGCACCGTCATCGGACTGGTGCTGCCGGCGGCGTCACCCATCACGGTGGCGATGAGGAGGTCGTTCCAGGTCCACAGGAACTGGAAGATGGCGAAGGCGGCCAGCACCGGGATCGACAGCGGTACCACCAGGCGCCAGAAGATGGTGAAGTGGTCGGCGCCGTCGATGCGGGCCGACTCGAAAACGTCCTTCGGGAGCGACTTGATGTAGTTGTGCAGCAGGAAGATGGCGAAGGGCATGGCGAACGCCGTGTGCGACAACCAGATCGCCGTCGATGTCCCCTGGAGGCCGACGTCGGGTAGCAACGTGATCGTCTTGTCGGTGCCCCAGATCGTCCAGTGGGCGCCCCCGGCGTAGGTCTGCAGCAGCGGCAGCAGGGCCGTCTGGTTGGGGATGGCCAGCAGCGCCACCACCGAGATGAACAGGGGCTCGCGGCCCTTGAAGTCGATCCAGGCGAAGGCGTAGGCGGCGAAGGCGGCGATGGCGATCGGGATGATCGTGGCCGGGATGGCGATGGCGAAGCTGTTGACCAGCCCCTCCTTCAGACCACCCGAGGCCGTGGAGTTCCACACCGCGTCGTAGTTGTCGAGGGTGAAGGCGTCCCAGCCGGCGGGGATGTCGCTCCCCTCGTTGCGCACCGAATCGGGCGGGAGGAACAGCTCCCAGAAGACACTGTCCCGCTGGGCCTCCCGGCCTCGGAACGAGTTGATGAACAGGCTGGCCGTGGGCAGCGTCCACACCAGGACGATGACCCACAGCACCCAGGTGGGGATGCCGGAGAGGAAGCGGTAGATCGCGCCCGTGTTCGACGGGGAGGTGGGAGGTTGTCCGACTGCGGTCATGTCACGCTCCCTCCTGCTGGAGACGTCGTATGTTGAGATAGAGCACGGGGAGCACCGCCAGGAAGAGCACGACGGCCAGTGCCGAGCCGAGGCCCCGGTTGCCGGCGGTGAAGGCCTGGAAGAACATCTCGTTGGCCACGATCTGTGTCTCGAAGTTGCCGTTGGTCATGACCTTCACGACATCGAAGATCTTGAGCACGTTCACCGTCAGCGTGGTGACCACCACCCCGATGGTGGGGAGGATCTGGGGGACGATGATCCGCCAGAAGATCTCGCTCTCGGTCGCCCCGTCGACCCGGGCCGCCTCGATGAACTCCTGGGGCACGGCCTTGATGGCGGCCGAGAAGATCACCATGGCGAAACCGGTCTGGATCCAGATCAGCACCACCATCAGCCACAGGTTGTTGTAGGGCAGGTTCTGGCTGATGAAGATGATCGTGCGGTCGCCGGCGCCGTCGACGCCGGTGCCGCCGAGGCGGCCGTCGGCCAGGCGCCATGTGAGCCAGGCCAGAGGCAGGAACACGGCGACCGACCCCGTCACCAACCCGAACGCTCCGCTTCGGAACCCGAGCACGATCGCCGCCAGGAGCCCGGCCAGCAGCAGGGCCAGCACGGCGACAACGATCCATCGGCCGTTCGACATCGAGAGATTGCCGATCTCGACCCAGGCCCAGTTGAGGACGCCGGTCTGAGGGTTGCCCGTCGGGCGGGCGATGTACATGAAGCGCCAGATGATGCCTGCGCCGACGAAGGAGATGGCCAGCGGCATGAAGATCACCGACTTGGCCACGTTCTCCAGGCGGGCCTTGTCGGCCAGTGCGGCGATTGCGAGACCGAAGGCCGAGGCCATGGCCGTCACCATGAACACCCACCAGAGACTGTTGATCACCGTGCCCCGGATGGCGGCGAAGATGCCGGTGACCAGGAGGAAGGCGCCGAACACGGCGGCCGCCGAGTGGCCGCCGGTGAAGTCGAGGTTGATGCCGTTGGTGCCGGCGACGCGGCCACCGGTGAGGGTGACGGCCAACAATCCGAGGCCGACCACGAGGAACAGGATCAGGTAGATGTAGCGCCAGCCGGGTGCACCGGTACCGGCCTGGGCCAGCACGGCCCCGCTGAGCGCTTCCTCGTCGCCCGAGTCGTTGATCAGCCGGAACTCGAACCAGGCGCCGGCGAGCAGGATCAGGCCGAGCACCGGGAGGAGGTAGCGGGAGCCGCGCAGGGCGTTGCCCGAGCGACGTCCGATCAGCAGGGCGACCACGATGGCCGCCGCCACCAACAGCATGCCGATCTCGAACGGCGCCGAGGTGAACAGGGCCCGCCAGTTGCTCAGGTCCCAGTTGGTGTCGGTGCCGAAGATCTGCCGGTAGTTCTCGAACGAGGGGAACTCCTGCACCCGCTGCCCGGCGTCGTCGCGGAAGCTGTTCTCCAGGCTCAACAGCACGGTGCGGATGAGCGAGGCGATGAGGCCGACCCCGACGAAGAACAACGCCGGTGCGAGGAAGATGTAACTGCGGGAGCGGTTCTCCATCTCGGCCAGCGCCACCGACGAGGGGCGCTCCCGGTAGGAGAAGCGGGCGCCGGCCAGGGCCCCGGTGACACCGAAGGCGCTGAGGGCCTCGAGCCGGGGGCCGCCGGGGTTGGTCATCAGGAACACACCGATGATCCAACCGACCAGGGCGCCGACGAGGGCCCCGCCGAGGATCGGCTTGCCCCGGAGGTAGGAGATCCCGGCGCCGATGGCGGCGAGGACGAGGGGCCAGGCGATGGCGTTCACCACCTCGATGCGGGGCACGATCGAGGTGAAGGCCAGGCCGCCGGCGAAGAGGCCGATGGCGGCGCCGCCGACGACGCCGACGACGAGGCGGAGCGGCTGGTCGATGCGGGCCAGGGCGTACCCCAGGGCGGCGCACATGGCGGCGCCCATCAGCGGCGTCCAGATGACGGCGATGGCGGTGTCGACGGGGACCCGCTCGGCGAAGAAGAGACCCCAGAGGAAGCCGCCGACCACACCGACGACGAGACCGGCGAGGCGGAAGGGCTGGACGTTGTCCCGGACGATGCCGGCCACCCAGCCCACGCCGCCGAGCAGGAGCCCGCCGACGACGATGGAGAAGATGAGCAGGGTCCACTCGTTGGCGTTGACGATGTCGTGGAGGGCTTCGCCCAAGCCGTCCCGACCGTTTACGTGCTGGATCAGGCGGTTGCCGTCGAGCAGACCGAAGGTGATGAACCCGAGCACCCCGCCGAGGAAGGTGCTGAACCGGGTGTAGGACTTGCCCGCCTGGTTGAAGAGCAGGTTGGCGGCGACGAAGACCGTCCCGCTCAGGATCACGGCGAGCAGCACGCTCCACAAAGTGTCGGCCACCTTGGCCGCTTCGGGCGTGGCCAGGAACCGCTCCGAGCGGTCGTCCCGGAGCATCCAGAGGCCGATGAAGACGAAGACCACGGCGAATACCGCCCGGTCGAACCACCCCCGTATGCCCTCCGGCAACAGCTGACCGAGCCGACGTAGGACGCCGGCCACGAGTCCGCCCACCCCGGCGGCGACGATCGCAGCCAGAATCCAGATCCCAACGGTCTCAAGAACTTCCATCGCGCACTCTCCCCTTCGCGCACCACCCTTGCAGCCGAACTCGGATCCCGCCAGAGTTCCGCCCGATGCGCCCCGGGGGCCGGCTGGGCCGACCCCCGGGAACCAACTTCATGTGTACGACACGGCGCCGGAGCAGGTGCCCCGGCGCCGGTATCGGGCCGATTCAGGGGGATGCGCCTCTCGACGCATCCCCCACATCGGACTTAGGGCCAGCTGGCCTCGATGGCGTCGGCGGCTTCCTGAGCCGACTTGTCGCCGTTCACCGCAGCGGTGCCCTCGGTCCAGAACGAACCGGCGCCGACGGCGGCGGGCATCAGGTCGGAGGCGTCGAAGCGGGTGACCTCGGCAGCGGCGAAGATGTCGAGGAAGCTGGACTCGAGATCGTTCAGGTTGCCGGCGTCCCAGCCGTTGGCCGCCGACAGGAAGCCGGAGGTGCTGCCGCCGAGCTCGCCGGCCTGGAAGGCCTGGCGGGCGTTGGCGTACTCAGCGGTGGTGAGGTACTTCAGGGTCTCCATGACCTCGGGGCGATCGTTGAAGGCGGTGGCCAGCACGCCGGCCACCAGCAACGGACGATCCTCGCCCACGGGCGGGAAGTAGAAGGCGTTCACGGCCTCGGCGCTACCGTCGTTGGCCGGGGTCCCCTCCGGGAAGTTCCCGGCGAAGAAGTTGGCCTGACGGTGCATGAGGCAGTCCTGCTCGACCAGCGGCACCGCGTTCTCGGCGAACGGGGTGGTGGCGATGGTGCCACCGCTGGCGAAGACCATGCCCTCGGTGTTCCACAGGGTCAGGATCTCGTCCATGACCTCGACGACGCGCTCGTCGTTGAAGGGGATCTCATGGTTGACCCACTGGTCGTAGACCTCGGCACCGTGGAAGCGGAGCATGAGGTCCTCCATCCAGTCGGTGAAGGCCCAACCGGTGGCGCCGCCGGACTCGATGCCGACGCACAGCGGGGTGTCGCCGTTCTCGATCATGGTGGCGGTGAGAGCCTTGAACTCGTCCCACGTGGCGGGGACCTCGTAGCCCTTCTCCTCGAACACGGCCGGCTGGTACCAGACCAGCGACTTCAGGTCGGCCTTGACCGGCACGCCGTAAGCCTCGCCGTCGACCGTGCCGAAGCCGGTCCAGTCGGCGGACCAGTTGGCGTTGGCCTCGCTGACGACGTCCTCGGGCAGCGGCTGGATGAAGCCGTCACGAGCGAAGTCGGCGACCTTGCCGGGCTGCGGGAAGAACAGAATGTCGGTGGCGGTGCCGGCCTCGGCCTGCACACCCACGTTGTCGGAGAAGTCACGCGAGCCGGTGTAGACCACCTCGATACCCGTGGCCTCGGTGAAGGGGGCCAGGGCGGCGGCGATCGCGCCGGTGTCGAGCTCGGAGTTCTCCGGGCCGGAGATGGTCACCGTGGTGCCGGCCAGGTCGCCGGCAGCCTCGGAGTCATCCTCCATGGCCTCGTCGTCTTCCATGGCCTCGTCGTCCTCGGCCGGCTCCGAAGCCGAAGCCGAGGCGGAGGCCTCGTCGCCATCGGTGCTGGTGGCCTCACCGTCGTCGGCATCGTCGCCCGAGCAGGCGGCGGCGACGAGGGCGAAGCTGAACAGCAACGCCAACAGCACCTTCCATCGCGAAGTACGCATAGTTGTCCTCTCATTCGGGCCCATCCGGACCCCTCTCCCAAGGCCGACGTGTAAGCGTTTACAGCGTTCTGGCCACTTGTGACGGGTCACACTAACACCGTTGGAGGGCGTGCGGCCTCTTTGGAGTAACAGATCGGAAACAAACATCCTTGAGCAGGGAATATGTAGCGGTTCTGTCAAGTCCGGCGTCACAACGACACATCCGAAGCCGATGCCTCACGGGTGCGGTACGGTGGTGTCGAGTTGCTCGACTAGTAAGCGCACATCATGACGCCGAACGTGATGAAACCCCAGGTCGGCGCACCACGATCGACCTTTCGAGAGAGCCAGACCACGGTGTCCAACCAACGCCCCAGCACCATCGACGACGTCGCACGGCTGTCGGGCTATTCGGTGGCCACGGTGAGTCGAGCGTTACGAGGTCTCCCCAATGTTGCACCTGCGACACGAGCTCGTATCGAGGAGGCGGCGGACCGTCTGCAGTACCAGCCGGACCCGGCCGCCATCGGCCTCGCCACCGGCCGCTCCCGAGCCGTGGTCATGGCCCTGCCCAACCTCTCCTCGTGGTACTTCGGTCAGATCATGGCCGGGGCCGAGGCCGTGCTGTCGGAGTCGGGGCACGATCTGCTGGTGTTCACCCTGCCCCCCACCGCCGACAAGCGGCTCGAGTCGTTCCGCAGCCCCACGGTGGCCCGGGCCGCTGGCTTCATCATGGTCGACCTGCAGTTCTCCTCCCAGGAGGCGATGACGCTGCAGGCCACCGGCCTCGAGCTGGTCTCGATCGGCACCTCGATCGGGGGCTTCGGCACGGTGCGCATCGACGACATCGGGGTGGCCGAGATGGCGGTCACCCATCTCACCGAGCTCGGTCATCGTCGGATCGGGCTGCTCGCCGGACAGAACGACGACCCCTTCCATTTCGACGTTCCCCGGGAGCGCCAGCTCGGCTACCGGTCGGCCCTGATCCAGGCCGGCATCCCGCTCGACCAGGACCTGGAGCAGCCGGGCAACTTCTCGGTGCAGGGCGGGGCCGACGCCATGAACACGTTGCTCGACCTCGACGATCCACCGACGGCGGTGTTCGCCATGTCGGATGAGATGGCCTTCGGGGCGATGCAGGCCGCCCGCAGCCGCAACCTGGTCGTGCCCGACGATCTCTCGCTGGTCGGGGTCGACAACCACGACCTCGCCCCCGTCGTCGGGCTGACGACCATCGACCAGTCGGCCGACGAGCACGGTGTGCTCGCCGCCGGGCTGTTGATCGAGCGCCTGGCGGGCGACTCCCCCGATCCCGTCAACCTGCAAGCCCCGATCCGATTGATCACGCGCCAAAGCACGGCCCCGCCGCCGTCCTGACGCCCCGACCGAAAGCCACAGCATGGAATCCGCCACCCTCGTCGACGCCGCTCCCCGCCACCTCGGCGAGGCGCAGATCGGGCCCCTGGCCTACGGACTCTGGCGCTACACCGACACCGACCTCGACCGGGCGACCGCTCTGATCACCACCGCCCTCGACGCCGGGATGAACCTGATCGACACCGCCGACGTGTACGGCCTGGACTACGGCGGCACCGGGTTCGGGTCGGTCGAGGAACTGTTGGGCAAGGTGCTGGCCGCCAACCCGGGCCTCCGGGACCGCATGGTCCTCGCCACCAAGGGGGGCATCATCCCACCGGTCCCCTACGACTCGGGCACCACGGCCCTGCGAGCCGCGGTCGAGGCCTCGCTCACCCGGCTCGGCGTCGACCACATCGACCTGTACCAGATCCACCGACCGGACCTGTTCGCCCACCCGGCCGCCGTGGCCGACACCCTGGACACGCTGATCGACGAGGGCAAGATCGGGGCCATCGGCGTCTCCAACCACACCACGGCCCAGACCCGGGCCCTGTCGGCCCACCTCCGCCACCCCCTGCTCTCGACCCAACCCGAGTACTCGGCCGCCCACCTCGGGCCGCTGCGTGACGGCACGTTCGACCTGTGCATGGAGACCACCCTCACCCCGCTGGTCTGGAGCCCCCTCGCCGGCGGGCGCCTGGCGGTCGGCACCGACGTGCCGCCGGCCCTGGTGTCGGTACTCGACGACCTCGCCGCCCGGGAGGGCACCGACCGGGCCACGATCGCCCTGGCCTTCGTGCTGTGTCACCCGGCCCGGCCGGTGGCCATCATCGGCAGCCAGCAGCCCGAGCGCATCACGTCGTCGACCCGGGCCTACGAGGTCACGCTCGATCGCAACGACCTGTACGACATCATCGAGGCCTCGGAGGGGGTCCCGCTGCCGTGAGCGCATCGATTCCCGAAGTGGCGTGGTTCGGCGCCCTGTGCGACGACGACTACGAGTTCCTGGGCGTACCCGACCCGGCGCTGGCGTCGTCGTGGGATCACTGCGGGTCCATCGTGGCCACCGCCGATCGGCTCGGCTTCGACAACGTGCTCCTGCCCTCGGGGTACGAGCTCGGGATCGACGCCACCGCCTTCGCCGCCGCCGCAGCCACCACCACCTCGTCGATCAACCTCCTGCTGGCGGTGCGGATGGGTGAGCTGTGGCCGCCCCAGCTGGCCCGCCAGCTCGCCACCATCGACCAGATGAGCGGCGGGCGCCTGACGATCAACATCATCTCCAGTGACCTCCCCGGCGCTCCCCTCCCCTCGGAGCCCCGATACCGCCGAACGCTGGAGTACATGCACGCCCTGCGCACGCTCCTCGACGGTCAGCACCTCCACGTCGACGGCGAGTTCCTGTCCGTCGAGCTCGACCCGCCCCGGGTCGGGACGGTGTCGGGCAGCTGCCCGCCCTTCTACTTCGGCGGTTTCTCCGAGGCGGCGAAGGAGACGGCGGCGGAGGCGGCCGACGTCTTCCTCAGCTGGCCCGACACGGTGGCCTCGGTGGGGGCCACGATCACCGAGATGACCGAGCGGGCCCGCCGCCACGACCGGACGCTGCGCTACGGCCTCCGCACCCACATGATCGTGCGCGAGACCGAGGCCGAGGCCCGGGCCGCCGCCGATCGGCTGATGTCACGGCTCGACGTCGACACCGGGACCGCCATCCGCAACAAGTCGCTCGACGCCGCATCCGTCGGCGTCAGCCGCCAGGCCGAGCTCCGGGACGGCGCCGACGACGACGGCTACGCCGAGGCCAACCTGTGGACCGGGATCGGCCGGGCCCGCAGCGGCGCCGGCGCCGCCATCGTGGGCGACCCCGATCAGGTGGTGGCCAAGCTGGAGGCCTACCGATCGGTCGGAGTCGACGCCTTCATCCTGTCGGGCTACCCCCACGCCGCCGAGGCCGAGCTGGTGGCCGAGCATGTGCTGCCCCGCCTGAGCCACGGTCCGATCATGGCCGCCGGTCGGACGGTGGCCCCTCCCACCGGCTGACCGCCGACGGGTCGACGGTCGGCCCGGTCCGGGCCGGTCGCCGGGTCAGAACGGACGATCGCCGACGACGGTGACCCGTTCCATCCGGCGGTGCATCGGAAGGAAGTCGTTGGTCGCCGAGTGCTGCGTCGACCGGTTGTCCCACATCACGAAGGTGTCGGAACGCCACCGGATCCGACACTGCACCGACGGGTTCATGATCTGGCGTTCCAGGTGGGCGAGGATCTCCTCGGACTCCTCGGGTTCGACGTCGAGGATGTGCGAGGTGAACCCGATGTTGGTGTAGATCCCCCGCTCCCCCGTCTCGGGATGGGTGCGGATGACGGGGTGGTGCTGGACCGGGTACCTCTCCCGCATCGCCTCCCGTTCCTCGGGTGCGACCCGGGCGGCGAACACCCGGCTGTAGTCGTGCACGGCCACCAGGTCGTCGACCCGCTCCTTCCAGTGGTCGGACAACCGCTCGTAGGCGGCGCAGGCGTTGGCGAAGCAGGTGTCGCCGCCGTAGGGCGGCACGGCGACGCCCCGCAGGATCGACCCCATCGACGGCTCCGCCCGCCAGGTCACATCGCTGTGCCAGCCGGCGGCGACGAACGTCTTGCCGGTGTCTCCCCCGGCCTCCAGGACAACGATCTCCGGATGGCCGTCGTCGTTCTGGGTGAAGGGGTGGATCTCGAGGTCACCGAACCGTCGACCGAAGGCGATGTGCTGCTCCTGGGTGACGTGCTGGTCGCGCAGCACCAGCACCTTGTGGTCGAGCCACGCCTTGCGCAGTTCCGCCACCATCTCGTCGGACAGGTCGGCCAGGTCGACGCCGGTGATCTCGGCGCCGATCGAGGCGGTCAGGGGATGGATGTCGATGGCCATGGAGTACTCCTCGTGCGCGGTGGGTCTAGTAGGGGGCGTCGCCGACGATGGTGACGCGTTCGACGTGGCGGGTCTCGGGCCAGAAGTCGTCGGTGGCGAAGTGCTGGACGGCCCGGTTGTCCCACATGACGAACGTGTCGAGCGCCCACCGGATCCGGCACTGCACCGACGGGTTCATGATCTGGCGTTCCAGGTGCTGGACGATCTCCTCGGACTCCTCCGGGGTGCATCCCTCGATCTCCCGGACGAACGACCGGTTGGTGTAGATCGTCCGCTGCCCGGTCTCGGGGTGGGTCCGAATCACGGGATGGCGGGCCGGCGGAAACTCGAGCTGCTTCTCCGCCCGCTCCTCCTCGGAGAGCCGGGCGCCGAAGGTCTTGGTGAAGTCGTGGACGGCGAACAACGGATCGACGCGGTCCTTCCACGCCTGGTCGAGCCGCTGGTAGGCGGCCCCGGCGTCGGCGAAGCACGTGTCGCCACCCGCCGGAGGTATCACCACACCCCGCAGGATCGATCCCATCGACGGCTCGGCCCGCCAGGTCACATCGCTGTGCCAGTTGTTGGCGGCGTACTGGTGCTCGGCGGTGGACTTGATCTTCACGATCTCGGGGTGGCCCCGGCGCCCCTTGGCGAAGGGGTGGATCTCCAGGTCGCCGAACCGGCGGCCGAAGGCGATGTGCTCCTCGACCGTGATGGTCTGATCCCGCACCACGAGGACCTTGTGATCGAGCCACGCCTTGCGCACCTGCTCCAGGGTCTCGCCGTCGATGGCGGCCAGGTCGATGCCGGACACCTCGGCCCCCAGCGTCGCCGTGATCGGTCGTACCTCGATCGCCATGCTTCCCCCGTCGGCCGGCCGTCGATGGCTCCAGCGTGGCACGATCCGGAGCCGGCCCGCACCTTCGCCGCCCCGTGATCCCGACCGGGCCGGCGTCGTCGGCCCGACGGAGCTGGGGGCGGTGCGGCCTGCGCCACTAGGTTCGTCACCGATGGACGAACACGCTGACCTGCCCCTGTCGGGAATCCGCATCGCCGACTTCACCGATGTGGTGATGGGCCCCCTGGCCACCCGCATGGTGGGCGACCTCGGGGCCGAGGTGATCCGGGTCGAGCCGCCAGGGGGCGATGTGATCCGCCACTACGAACCGATGCGCAGCCCGGCGATGAGCGCCTTCAGCATGAACCTCAACCGCAACAAACGGTCGATCGCTCTCGAC
This sequence comes from Actinomycetota bacterium, assembly GCA_039201605.1. Lineage (GTDB taxonomy): Bacteria > Actinomycetota > Acidimicrobiia > Acidimicrobiales > SZUA-35 > CADEDH01. Next base: position 10,835 of record JBCCRO010000063.1, on the reverse strand, counting down.
CTGAAGTCGCCCGAGGGGTCGCAGGCGGCCCGGGACCTGATCGCCACCTGCGACGTGTTCGTGTCCAACATGCGCCGCCGGGCCCTTGGCCGACTCGGCCTCGATCAGGCGTCGGTGCGCGAGCTGCGGTCCGACATCATCTACTGCGTGGCCAACGGCTACGGCAGCGATGGGCCGAGGGCCGACCACGCCGCCTACGACGACGTGATGCAGGCGGCGTCGGGGCTGGCGGGCATGTTCGCCTGGGTCGGCGACGAGCCCCGCCTGGTGCCCAGCATCTACGCCGACAAGGTGACCGGCGCCCATATCGCCTTCGCCGTCGCCGCAGCCCTCCACGGCCGGGCCCGCGACGGCCGGGGGACCACGATCGAGGTGCCGATGGCGGAGACGATGGCCGCCTTCAACCTCGTCGAGCACCTCGGCGGCCAGACCTACGAGCCACCCTACGGCCACTTCAGCTACAGCCGAATCCGGACAGCCAACCGCAAACCGCGACGCACCACCGACGGGTGGATCGTGATCCTCCCCTACAGCGACGACAACTGGCGCACGTTCTTCGCCGAGGCCGGGCGGCCCGAGCTGGCCGACGACCCCCGGTTCCAAGGCACCGCGAACCGGGTGGCCAACGCCGATCTCCTCTACGGCCTGGTCGACGATCTCGTCGGCGGCCACACCACGGCCGAGTGGTTGGCCTTCTGCGCCGACCAGTCGATCCCGTGCGCCGAGGTGGTGGAGCCGGAGCGCCTCAGGGAGGACGACCACTTCGACGCCGTCGGGCTGTTCCAGGAGGACGAACATCCGACCGAGGGGGCCTATCGGTACGTCCGGAGCCCGATCCGTATCGACGACGCCACCATCGCCCAGCGTCGTCACCCGCCCCGCCTGGGGGCCGACACCGGTGAGGTCCTGCGCGAGCTGGGTTGGAGCGACGAGCGGATCGCCGCCCTCATCGACGACTAGCGCCTGCGGGCCTGGGCCTCGCGCCGCTCCTTCTTCTCGGCGTCGTCGTGTCGGTGCGACAGGAAGGGGAGGAAGGCCAGAAGGGCCGACAGCCCCCACAGGGCGGCACCGACGTTGGCGTTGACGTTCCACCCGACGTAGGACCCGACGGCGAAGGCGGCCAGCGACGAGATCCAGCCCAGGGCGTGTAGGGGCACAACTCGCATCGAGATCAGACTCCCAGCGTCGGGCGAGCCCGTCGGCTCCTCCGCCGGGTCGCTCCCCAGAGGATGGCACAGCCCGAGGGGTCGATGACCATCTCGGGGCCACCCCGACCGCCGCCGATCAGTGGTCGTACAACCCGGGCAGCTCCAGGATCGTCGCCAACTCCCCGAGCGCCCGGTCGACCTCGTCGATAAGGGCGGGATCGGCGAGGTCGTCGGGATGCAGCTCCTCCCGGTAGTGGCGGTCGACCCAGGCCTCCAGCTCGTCGAGCAGAGCCACGTCGGCCACGACACGGCCGTCGAGGGCGGCCAGCTCGTCGGGGGTGAGCACCACCCGCAGGCGGAGGCAGGCGGGGCCGCCGCCGTTGCGCATGCTCTCCCGTAGATCGAGGGTGTGGACCTCGGCGATCGGGTGGTCGGGGTCGGCCACCGCCGCCCGGAGGTAGCGGTCGGTCGAGACGGTCTCGCTCACCTCGAGCGGGGCCACCAACGTCATCGAGCCGTCGACCATGGTCACGAGCTGGGAGTTGAACAGGTAGGAGGCGATGGCGTCGGCCAGGGGGACCTGATCCTCGGACACGGTGACCACCCGTCCCCCGGCGGCCACCACTGCGGCCTCGACGGTCGAGTGATCCTCGAACGCGTCGGCGTGGGTGAACAGCATCCGGCCGTTGGTGACCGCCACCACGTCGTTGTGGAAGGCGCCGGCGTCGATGGCGCGGGACGCCTGACGGGCGTGGATCACCCGGGCCGGGTCGAGTCCGTGGTTGCGGGCGATGGCGGCGCAGGCGGCCAGGGTCTGCCGTCGGGGCACCCCGTCGACCGCCGCCTCGCCGTCGGGCCCACGCCCGTGGACGAACAGCTCGACACCGGGCTCACCGTGGGCGGCGGCCAGGCGTCCGTGATTGGCCGCCCCCTCGTCGGCCAGCGGTTCGATCGAGGCCAACGGCGGGTGCACGACGAACCGGTCGGGATCGGCGAAGACCTGCCGCAGGATGTGCTCGGTGGTGGTCGCCTCCAGCGAGCGATGGGGGGTCGACCAGAGGTTGGCCGGCGTCAGGTGGACCCGGCCGTCGGCGGTATCGGCCGAGGGCGACACGGTGGCGGCGTTGGCCGCCCACATCGGCGACGCCGACCACAGGAGCGGGACCAGCTCGGGGGCCTCGGCGGCGAGGCGGGCGGGGCCGTCGGGACCGTCGAAACCGAGGCTCGCCATCGCCGCCCGGTCCGGTCGGCGTTGGGGCGGCAGCACCGCCTGGGTCAGCCCCAGGTCGAGTAGCCGCCGCATCTTGGCCAGGCCCTGGCGGGCGGCCCGACGGGGGCTCGACACCCGTCCCCGATTGGTCATCGAGGCCAGGTTCCCGGCCGACAGCCCGGCGTAGTTGTGGGTGGGGCCGACGAGGCCGTCGACGTTGACCTCGACGGCGGACGGCCGGCGTCCGCCCTCGGCGTGCCCGGCCGCGGTCATGGGTGGCTCCGGCCGGGGCGGGTCCCGGATTCGCCGGCCTGCGGCTCGCCCGCCACCACGACGGCCCGATCTCCGGCGGCCACGGTCAGCGCCCGGCGGGCATCGGTGGTCAGGGCGACCGACACCCCGTCGGCCGGGAGACCGATCGTCGTGCGACAGGCTCGGAAGGCGGCCACGGCACCGTTGGTCACGATGGCGTCGAGCGGGTCGACGGCATCGGGGGCGGCGGCCACGGTCAGCAGCCGGTGTCGGCGCCAGGTGGTGGTGGCGTCGAGATCGCAGGTGACGGTGGGGCCGGCGTCGACCGGGTCGTACATGCCGTTGGACACGAACCCCTCGGCCTGGAGGATCCGGTAGGCGGGCAACGACAGGCGGTGGACCGACCCCACCACGTCGAGCAGGGACGGGTCGACGGCCAGGGTGTGCCCGGTCAGCTCGCCCAATCGCTCCGGCTCCTCGACCAGGCCGGCCTCGGCCCGCACCGAGGTGGGCCACTCGGGCAGTACCTCCCGACCGAACCGGCTCCAGAACGGGGCGGAGGGTCCGGTGCCCATCGGACCTCGGAGGTGCGACACCAGCAGGGCCGGCACCTGATCGACAACCGGCACCAGGAAGGCGAGCCGGCCTCGGGAGAGCAGGGAGCCGAGCCCTCGGCCCCGAGCCTCGGCCGCCAGATAGGTGGCGTTGAGCTCGGTGGCGGTCCACGCCCGCTCCCGGCCGGTGACGCTCAGCCCCCGACCGCCGGTGCTGGTGCCGATCTCGACCGAGTGGTTGACGATGCCGTCCTTGATCGTGCATCCGGTGAGCCCGAGGAGGGTGCCGTCCGGTTCCTCGAGGGCGAGCAGCAGCGGCGCCGACGTGTCCGGCCCGTTGGTGGCGGTTCGGCCCGCCTCCAGGGTGGCCACGGTGGCGGCGACCTCGGCGCAACGCTCCTCGGCCTCTGCGGCCGAGGTGGGCAGTGAACTCATACCGGTCACGTCGGCCTGCCCCCGCTGGAGCAGGTCCCACACGGCGGCGCCGTCGATGTCGGTGATCGGTCGGAGAAAGGCCGTCGTCCGGGCGGCGGCGGGATCGTCGAGTTGCCGGTCGGGGGCCGACGGGGTCATGTTCACCTATCGAACGCTACCCACCGGGTGTGAACCTCGGGGCGCCACCGCCGGATCGAACCGCCGGGGGGACGGCGGCGGTCGGGTCAGCCGCTGCCCTCGGCCACCCGATCGATGCCCTGGGTGACGATCAGGTCCTCGTGCAGCTCCATCCAGATGTCGTGGTAGCTGTCGCACATCACCCCGGTGAGGGCCTTCGGGTCACCGTCGCGCAGACGGGTCAGGGCGGCGGTGAGCCGACCGCGGTAGGGGGTGAGCCAGGGTAGGACGTCGGCGTGCTGGTCGAGGATGGGAGCGGCGTCGTCGTGGAGCACGCCGAGTCGATCCACCACGGCCCCGTCGTAGGCCGGGTCGCTGTGATCGTTGGGGTGGCCGTCGCGCAGCTGCCAGTCGGTGCACAGCTGCTTGAACTCGCCGTTGAGCGACAGGAAGCGCTCGTAGGGAAGCCGCCCGAGGTCGACCCCGACGAGCTGCTCGGCCAGGAGGGGCTCGTGGGCGGTGCGTCCGTCGGGGGTGATGAGCCACAGCTCCCGGGGTTCCATGAACTTGGCCTCGCCCGCCGCCTCCAACTCCCGGAGCACGCCGGTCACGGCGTCGCCTCCGGTCCCGGTCATGGCGGCCAGCACCTCGACGGTGCCCATGCCCTTGATCCGCAGGGCGTGGACCACCCCGAACCGGAGCGCCTCGGGGTCGAGCGGCCCGTCCCCACCGGAGGTGGCCGTGGCATCGGTGGAAGCGGCGTCGGGGGCGCCGGCGACCGCACCGGAATCGGCGGCGGGGGCGCCGGCGGCGTCGAGTTCGGCAGCCCACCGGCCGACGGTGACCACCTCGGCCACGGGCACGCCGGTGGCGTCGACGGCGCCGGCCAGCAGCACGCCGTTGCCGCCGTCGACGGTGACCAGCTCGCCGACGGCGATCCGGCCGCCGGGGACGGTGACCCCGTGCTCGTCGACCTCGGCCTCCGCCGCGCCGACAACGGCCGGGGTGCCCCACGAGCGGGCGACGACGGCGGCGTGGCTCACCGTGCCGCCGAGGGTGGTGAAGATGCCCTTGGCCGCCGCCATGCCGGCCACGTCGGCCGGTGAGGTCTCCTGGCGGGCCAGCACGAGCGACACGCCCTGGTCGCCCAGTCGAACCGCCTCCTCGACGTCGACGCAGAGCACCCCGCTCGCCACACCCGGACAGGCGGCCAGCCCGGAGGCCAGGACCGTCAGATCATCGCCCTCGGCGGCGACGGCCTGGGGCGGATCGTCGAGGTGGGGGCGGCACCGGTCGACCGCTTCGGACCGGTCGAGGGGGAAGTCCGGGTCCTCGGCCATGTCGACGGCGACCCGGAAGGCGGCCAGCGGGGTGCGCTTACCCACCCGGGCCTGCAGCATCCACAGCACGCCGGCCTCGATGGTGAACTCGATGTCGACCATGTCGCGGTAGTGGTGCTCGAGGGTGGCGGCCATCGTGCACAGCTCGTCCCACCGGCCGGGCCAGGTGGTGGCCAGCTCGTGGAGATCGACCGTGGCGTGGCCCCCGGCCACCACGTCCTCCCCCTGGGCGTTGGCCAGGAAGTCGCCCATGATCCGGCGCTCCCCGGTGGAGGGGTTGCGGGTGAACGCGACACCGGTGCCGGAGCGGTCGCCGAGATTGCCGAACACCATGGCCTGGACGGTGGCCGCCGTGCCGAGATCGTCGTCGATGCCCTCGATCCGGCGGTAGTGCCGGGCCCGCTCGCCGTGCCAGCTGTCGAACACGGCCCGCACCGCGCCCCGGAGCTGGGCCACCGGGTCGGTGGGTACCGCCAGCCCGGCGGCGCCGAGCACCCGGCGGATGCCGGCGACGTCCATGGCGTTGCGGGCGGCGGCCAGCGTCGGGCCGTCGGCCCCGAGCACGATCTCGGCGTAGGAGAGAAGGAACCGGCGGTGGGTGTCGGCGGCGAAGCGGGCGTCACCGACGGCCCGGGCCAACGCCGCCTCCACCTCGTCGTTCATCCCGACGTTGAGGACGGTGTCCATCATGCCGGGCATCGAGATCGGAGCTCCGGAGCGGACCGACACCAGGAGCGGGCGATCGGTGGAACCCAGGCTCTTGCCGGTCAGCCCTTCGAGCTCACGCACCTGCTCGAACAGCGCCCGGTCGCACTCGTCGGTCCACCCACCGGCCAGCACCTGCTTGCAGGTGGTGGTGGTGAGGGTGAACCCGGGCGGCACCGGCAGCGCCGCTTCGGTCATCGCAACCAGGCTGGCGCCCTTGCCTCCGAGGAGCGCCCGCCGATCGGCGGGGTCGAGGGTCGAACCGTGCGAGAACGAGTAGGCGAACACGCTGATGAACTGTAGGACACGTGACGGATGACACTCCAAGCGGGGCCCGCCGAAAACGGCGCAGGCCGGGCCCCGATCGCAGAGGATCGGCGGACCCGGCCGGCGTCGACGAGGGGTGCTCAGTAGATGATCACGCCTCGGATGTTCTTGCCGTCGTGCATGTCGGCGTAGCCCTGGTTGACGTCGTCGAGGGAGTAGGTGTTGGTCACCAACTCGTCGAGCTTGAGCTGACCGTTCTGGTAGAGGTTCAGCATCCAGGGGATGTCCCGCTGGGGGTTGCTGGCCCCGAACAGCGAACCCTGGAGCCGCTTCTGGAACAGGGTCAGCTCGCCGGCCGACACCTCGACCTTGGAGTTCACCAGATCGCCGAGGCCGGTGACCACCACCGTGCCCGCCTTGCGGATCGAGGAGAAGGCCTCGGCGATGTGGCTGGAATCGATGATGCCGGTGGTGACGATGGCCGAGTCGGCGCCCTGCCCGTCGGTGACCGACTGGGCGAACTCGGTGGCCTCGGCCATCGAGGCGAAGCTCGTGGTGGCGCCGACCTGCTCGGCCACCTCCCGCTTGAACGGGATCGGATCGACGGCGATCACGTGGGAGGCGCCGGCGTGGGACGCGCCCTGGACGGCGTTGATACCAATGCCGCCGATGCCCATCACGATCACGGTGTGGCCGGGGTAGACCTCGGCCGAGTTGACGGCCGACCCCCAACCGGTGCCGACGCCGCAGCCGACGAGACACGCCTTGTCGAGGGGTAGGTCCTTGTCCACCTTCACCGCCGAGTCGACCGACACCACGGTGTGCTCGCAGAAGGTGGAGATGCCGCACATCTGGGCCATGTCCTCGCCGCCGGTGCGGGCCCGGAACGTACCGTCGGGGCGGCTGCCCACGAGGAGGGTGGCGCCGAGGTCGCACAGGTTCTGCATGCCCGAGGCACACCAGCGGCACTTGCCGCAGCTGGGCAGGAACGACATGACCACGTGATCGCCGACCTCGAACCCGGCGGTGTTGGGCCCGACGGCGGTGACGACACCCGCGCCCTCGTGGCCGCCGGCCATCGGGTACCGCTCGACCGGGATGTCCCCGGTCTTCAGGTGATCGTCGGAATGGCACATCCCCGACGCGACCATCTTGATGGCGATCTCGCCGTGTTGAGGATCGTCGAACTCGATGTCGACGATCTCCCAATCCTTACCGGGCTCGCGGATGATGGCTCCACGCGTCTGAATCGGCATGGTGGTCCCCTTTTCGGTTGTAGAACGACAGCTCCGATGAGTACAGCAGAAGCTGTGACCTATGACCAGCTAGGACGACCATCTCGTCTGCCGGCGGAGCCGGGTTCTACCAGGGAAGTTCGTCGCGCCGGGGTGTGTCGGCCCCGGCCCGCGACACGGTGATGGCGGCCGCGGCCACGGCCCGGTCGGCCATGATCTGCCAATCCCCGCCGGTCACCTCGGCCAGCGACTCGCCGGTGGCCACGCCGTGTTCCGCCAGCGACACCAGCAGGGCGGCCACGATCGTGTCGCCGGCACCGACGGTGTCGACCACCTCGACGGCGGGCGCCTGGGCGAACAGCTGTCCATCACGGGTGGCGACGGACAGGCCTTCGCCGCCCCGGGTGAGAATGACGGCCGTGACCCCGTTGGCCAGCAGCTCCTCGGTCACCGAGTCGGTGCCCCGGCCCGGCCACACCCAGTCGAAATCCTCGTCGGACCCCTTGTAGATGTCGGTGCCGGCCAGCCAACGCTGGTGGAAGTGATCCCACCCGGCGCGGTCGCTGATGATCTGGGGTCGGATGTTGGGATCGAGGGAGACGAGCCCGTCGTGCTCCTCGGCGGCCGACGCCAGTGTTTCGGCCGTCTTACCCCGGAACAGGCCGAGGGTGCCGCCGTGCAGGATGTGCGGACCCTCGCCGAACACCGACAGGTCGGCCTCGGCCAGGAGGGTGTCGGCCGTGTCGGTGCCCTCGAAGCGGAAGACGAGCTTGGGCGTGTGCTCGATGATGGCCCGGGCCGTCGGCGCCTCCAGCCGCGGGCACAGCGTGACGTCGACGCCGTTGTCCAGCAGGTGGGCCATGATCTGGTCGCCGTAGGCGTCGGTCGAGACGGGCCCGACGAAGGCCGCGGCGCCTCCCAGACGGGCGGCGGCGACGGCGACGTTGAACGGTCCGCCCCCGACGACCGGATGCGGGACCAGGTCGACCAGAGCCTCTCCTCCACTGATGATCATCGTGCGTTCGCTCCCGGCGCTTGTCGTTGCTCGGCCATCGCCCCGAGCTTACGGGAGTGGTGTCCGGGCGGCACCGGGAGGATCCGGTCGGCTCACGGCGCCGGGTCTATTCGCCCTGCACCGCCGCCTGGCTCTCCCGGTACGAGAACGGCGGGTACTTCGGCGGGTTGTCCGGGCTGTGGCAGGACGGCAGGCACTCCATCCGGTAGTCGGAGGTGGCGTTGAAGAAGAACGGGATCGAGTAGCGGGAGTTCGGGTCGGGGTTGTGGGCGAAGTGGCGGGTGCTGAGCACCCGGTCGTTGGACCACTGGCGGAGCAGCTCACCGGCGTTGACCACATAGGCGCCGTCGATCACGGGCACGGTGATCCACCGATCGCGCCGATGACTGTAGATCGTGAGGCCGGGCCCACCGGGTAGCAACAGGGTGATGAAGGTGGTGTCGACGTGGGGGGCGATCCCGAAGGGGTCGCCGGGACGTCGGGGCTCTGCCGGCGGGTAGTGGGTGAGTCGGAGCCGCCAGAAGGGCGAGGCGAACCCGGGGGTGAAGTGCTCGGCCGGCAGGTCGAGAGCGGCGGCGTAGACGGGCAGGAGCCGCAGGGCGAGGTGCTCCATCAGGTCAGCGTAGGTCTCCACCTGGGCTCGGAAGCCCGGGAGCACGTCCTCGGTCAGCCACTGGTTGTCGTCGGGGGCGATGTCGATGTCCGACTTCATCAGAAACGCCTCGTTGGCGTTGCCCTGGGCCCGCCGGGGTAGCTTCCGCTCCCCCGGGGGCAGGTAGCCCACGCCACCCACCGGCCAGCCGGGACGGTCCATCTCGATCCGCCGTCGCACGTCCTCGTCGAGTGCGTGGAAGCGCTCGGTCTGCTCGAAGATCGCCGCCCGCTGGACGGGGGTGATCCCGTGCCCGACGAGCTGGTGGAACCCCACGGTCTCCAGCGCCGTCCGCAGCACGTCGGCGGCTACGGCGAGATCGGCGTCATCTCCCGAGGCGAAGTAGGGGCCGACGTCGACCACGGGCACGTCGCCGTCGTGGGCCGGGACGACGTCGGACACGTCCCACGAGTCGGCGGCGGCCCGGAGTTCGCGCTCCTTGGCCGCCGGGTCGAAGGCTTCGGCGCTCATGACGCCGACCGGGCGGGAACCCGGGAGAGGCCGGGCCGAGGGAGCGGCCGACAGGTGGTCGCAGTCATGTCCGTACTCTGGCACGCCGGAGCCGGTCTCCACCCGTCGGCGGCGCTCTGCGCCGTCTCGACTCGGCCACAGGGAAGGCCCGGCGAACGGGCGGTAAGCCGCCGAGGACTTGGGTAGCTGCCGTTCGTCCCCTCCACCCGACTCGCCGAGCCTGCGTCAGGGTAGTGGGAATGGTTCTCGTTCGCAAGGATCGGTCGATCAAACCGCCGAGAAGGGCCATCCGGCCCATATCGAAGGCCCGTTCGCCCCATGAACCGCCCTGACAAGCACCAATACCGTGAATCGACATGGTTGGTGGCGCACAGGACACGGGAGCGGCGGTTCCGGTGTCCGATTCCCTCGGTGGCATCCCCGTCTCTCGGCGGGGGCGCCGGCGCCGACGGGCGCTGGCCCTGGTGGTGAGCAGCCTCGCCGTCGTGATCGCCTACTCGACCTGGAACGCCCTCGGGTTGTGGCTGACGTGGCGCAACGTCGACCGAGAGGCCCTCGACACCGCCGCCTTCGAGGAGCTGAGCACGCTCGACGCCGCCACCATCGCCGACCTCGACGCCCCCGAGGGCTACCTCGACCTCGTCTCCCCCTCGGCCGCCGCAGGTTCCGCAGCCTCCGCAGGTCCCGACGCGGCCGACGGTGGCCCCGAGGGCCCGGCCGAACCGCCCGTCGGGGACGACGCCTACACCACGTTCATGATCGTGGGCGCCGACCTTGGCGGTTACCGGGCCGACGTGATCCTGCTGACCCTGCTCCCCCACGACGGGTCGGCCCCGATCATGGTGTCGCTACCCCGCGATCTCTACCTCCCCAACCGCTGCTCCCAGAGCCTGACCCGCCTCAACGCCAACTACAACGGCTGTGGCGACCAGGTGAACGGCCCCACCCAGCTGTCGGGCGCCGTCCAGGATTTCACCGGCCTCGAGATCGACCACTTCGCCCTCTTCGCCATGGAGGACTTCGCCACCATCATCGACCGGATCGGGGGCACCGAGATCTGCGTGACCCACGAGGTGCGCGACGAGAACGGCCTTTCGCTGCCCGCAGGGTGCACCACGGCCGACGGCGAGACCACCCTGCTGTGGATCCGGTCCCGCAAGACCCAGGAGTTGGTCGACGGCCGATGGCGGACGATGCCCGGCGTGAGCGACCTCACCCGCAACCAGCGCCAGCAGGACCTCATCCTGTCGATGTTCGGCCGGGCCTCGGAATTCAACAGCCCGGGCGAGCTGACCACGTTCATCCACTCGCTGGGCGACACCTTCACCCTCGACGACCGACTCGGCCTGACCGACGCCGTCGACCTGGCGTGGGCCAACCGCGACCTGCGCCCCGAGTCCTTCGTCCGCCTCAGCATCCCGGTGGAGAACTACG
>JBCCRO010000062.1:0-26085 GCA_039201605.1 Actinomycetota bacterium | reverse complement strand
CCCCCCCCGGGCCCTCCACCCCGAGCCCCCCGCCACCGAGTCGCCCCGGGGCCCCGGCGGGACCCCGCGCGGGGCGCCCCCCGCCCTGCACCGCGGCGAAGAGAATTCACGCCCCGGAAACCGTCAGGCCAGGCCCGTTGCCACTGCGGGTTTGGTCGGCGCACCGGGTGTCTCTAGAGTCGGCCAATGGCCGGTTCAATACTTGGAAATCGAGTCCGCCGAACCGAGGATCCCGAACTGCTCACCTCGGGCGGCACCTATGTCTACGACCTGCACCGCCGCGGCTGGGACCGAGATCCCATCGAGGGCATGCTCCACGCCGTCTTCGTCCGTTCCATCGCCGCCCACGCCGTGCTCGACGGCGTCGACACCACCGAAGCCGCCGCCGCACCCGGCGTGATCGGCGTGTTCGATGCGGCCTCGCTCGGTGTCGACCCCCACCACGGGTTCATGAAGGTGCACGATTCCTTCGCCCACGCGCCCCTCGCCACCGACCGGGTCCGCTTCGTGGGAGAGCCGGTGGCCCTCGTCGTGGCCGAGACCTTCGACGCCGCCGTCGACGCCGCCGAACTGGTGCTGATCGACTACGACCCCCTCGATGTGATCGTCGACGCCGAGTCGGCCTTCGACCCCGAGGCACCCGTGATCTTCCCCGAGAAGGGCGACAACATCGCCCTCTCGGTGACCGACCCCGATACCGACCCTCTGGCCGGGGCCGACCACGTGGTGCGGGGCCGCTACGTGAACCAGCGGGTGGCCGGAGCTCCGATGGAGCCGAATTCGTGCGCCGCCGTGCCCGAGGACGACGGTCGGCTCACCTTCTATGCCGCCAACCAGATGCCCCACCTGGTGAAGAACCAGCTGGCCGGGGTGCTCGGGGTCGAGCCGGACGAGATCCGGGTGATCAGCCCCCACGTCGGCGGCGGGTTCGGGGCCAAGGCCGCCCTCTGCCACGAGAACTCCGCCGTCGCCGCCGCCGCCCGCCTGCTCGGTCGGCCCGTGAGCTGGACGGAGACCCGCTCGGAGAACATGGTGGCCATGGTCCACTCCCGGGCCCAGGTGCAGTACGCCGAGCTCGGGCTGTCCTCGGACGGAGTGTTCTCCGGGCTCCGGGTCCGCCTGGTGGGCGACGCCGGGGCCTACCCCAACATTGGGACCATGCTCCCGGCCGGCACCAAGCGGATGTCGAACGGCACCTACACCTTCGATGCCATCCGCTTCGACATCGCCGTGGCCGTCACCAACACCACGCCGACCGGGGCCTACCGGGGCGCCGGTCGCCCGGAGGCGGCGGCCCTGCTGGAGCGCCTCGTCGATCAGGCCGCCATCGAGCTCGACATCGATCCCCTGGAGATCCGGCGGCGCAACTTCATCGCCCCCGAGGCCTTCCCGTTCAAGACGCTGACCGGGATCACCTATGACAGCGGCGACTACCTGGCGGCGCTCGAGGAGTGCGCCCGACTGGCCGACTACGACGCCCTGCGGGCCGAGCAGGCCCGGCGGCTGGAGGCCGGCGAGCGCAAGGTGCTCGGTATCGGGGTGGCGTCGTTCGCCGAGGTGACCTCGGGGGGCGGGGGCAAGGAGTTCGCGTCGGTGCAGATCCATCCCGACGACACGGCCACGATGATGGCGGGGACCTCGGCCCACGGCCAGGGTCACCAGACGACCTACGCCATGCTGGTCTCGGAGCAGACCGGCATCCCGGTGGAGAACATCCGCCTCATCCAGTCCGACACCGACATCGTCCCCACCGGGGGTGGCACCGGCGGCTCCCGGTCGATCCAGCTCGGCGGTTCAGCCGTCTCCGCCGCCACCACCGAGGTGGTCGAGCAGGCCAAGGCCCTGGCCGCCGAGCTGCTCGAGGCCAGCATCGACGACATCGTGGTCGACACCGACAGCGCCTCGGTCGGGGTGACCGGGGTGCCGGCGAAGGCCCTGTCGTGGGGCGAGCTGGCGGCGGCGGCCGAGGAACGGTCGGCCAACGGGAGCGTGAACGGGGCCGCCAACGGGGCGGGCGGCGACGGTGTCGACGTCGAAGAGGCCGTCGGGCTGGCCGCTCAGCTCGATTTCAAACAGGACGACGGCACCTTCCCCTTCGGCACCCATATCTCGGTGGTCGAGGTCGATCTCGACACCGGCGAGGTGACGATGGTGCGCCATGTCGCCGTCGACGACGCCGGACCGGTGATGAATGAGCTGCTCTTCGAAGGGCAGCAGCAGGGCGGGGTGGCCCAGGGGGCGTCGCAGGCGCTGTACGAGGAGGTCGTCTACGACGAGGCGGGCAACCCGATCACGTCCAACCTGATGGACTACGCCTTCCCCTCAGCCGCTGAGTTCTCCAGCTTCGAGGTGGCCCACACCATCACGCCGACCCCGCTCAACCCGCTCGGGGTGAAGGGGATCGGTGAGGCGTCGACCATCGGCTCCACGCCGGCGGTGCAGAACGCCGTCATCGACGCCGTGAAGCACCTCGGGGTCCGCCACATCGACATGCCGTGCACGTCCCGTCGGGTGTGGGAGGCCATCGACGCCGCCCAGCGGGGTGAGCCGACCGAACCGTGGCGGGAGCCGCCGGCGATCTTCGACGAGCTGGTGGCCGCCTCCAATGCGGCGGCGGGCGAGGCGGCGGCCGATGCCGCCGAGTCGATCTAGGGTCGGGGAGCGAGGTCGACGTGATCACCGCGTTCGGCGACGACACCGCCCTGCTGCTCATCGACGTGCAGCGCGGGGTCAACGTCCTGGAGCACTGGGGTGGGCCCACCGGACGCCGCAACAACCCCGACGCCGAGGACAACCTGCGGGCCCTGCTGGCGGCCTTCCGGGACGCCGGCCGGCAGGTGGCGTTCACCCGCCACGACTCCCGGGAGGCGGCGTCACCGCTGAAGTTCGCCCTCGACACCGGCGAGCAGATCGAGGGCCTGGAGCCTGGCGACGGCGACATCGTGGTCCACAAGGACGTCAACAGCGGCTTCGTCGGCACGTCGCTGGAGATCGACCTGCGACGAGCCGGCGTCAACCGGCTCGTCGTCGGCGGCTTCTTCACCAACTTCTGCGTGGAGACGACGGTCCGCATGGCCGGCAATCTCGGGTTCGACACCTATCTGGTGCCCGAGTGCTGCGCCACGACCAATCGGGTGGGGCCGGACGGCACCGACTACGACCCCGACGTCGTCCACGATCTGTCGGTGGCCAACCTCCACGGCGAGTTCTGCACGGCGCTGTCGCTCGACGACGCCCGTCGGTTGTGCACCGCCGACGCGCCGGACCTCGTCCGCGTCCAGGGCAACGAGTAGGCCACGTCCATGGGCGGGCCCTCGACCCGTCTCGGCTCCGGGGGGTGTCGGTGGGTGGCGATAGGGTCCGCTGCATGAAGCGCGCCGACAAGGCTGACCGCATCGGTGAGATCCTCGACGACCTCTATCCGAAGCCCCCGATCCCGCTCGACCACACCGATCCCTACACCCTCCTGGTGGCGGTGGCCCTGTCGGCCCAGACCACCGACAAGAAGGTCAACGAGGTCACCCCGGGCCTGTTCGCCGTGGCCTCCACCCCGGAGGAGATGGCGGCCCTCCACCCGGACAAGATCCGGGAGCTGATCGCCGAGATCGGCCTGGCCCCGACCAAGGCCAAGAACCTGTCGGCGGCGGCCCACATGATCGTCGACAACGGCGGCGAGATCATCCCCGACTGGGAGTTCCTGGAGTCGCTACCGGGCGTGGGACACAAGACGGCGAGTGTCGTCATGGCCCAGGCCTTCGACGTGCCCGCCTTCCCGGTCGACACCCACATCCACCGCCTGGCCGCCCGGTGGGGCCTGTCCAACGGCACCACGGTGGAGAAGACCGAGCGCGATCTCAAGGCGGTCTTCCCGGAGGACACCTGGAATCGGCGGCACCTGCAGATCATCTTCTTCGGTCGGGAGTACTGCCCGGCCCGAGGTCACGATCTGACGCTGTGCCCGATCTGCTCGTGGGCGGCGACCAAGAAGCGCATCGCCGCCGAGGCCAAGCGCTAGCACGTCCGGCGGGCTCGGCCATCGGTATCCGGGCGCGGGAGCCCCGTTGCCGCCGCGTTCTACAGTGGGCGGTGACCGGCGACCCGGGAGCTCGAACTCCGTGTACCTCACACTCGTAGAGCTGTTCTTCGCTCTGACCGTGTTCGTGGTCTTCGCCGTCATCACCGCCTTCGTGGTGGTGGCCGGGATGAAGTTCGCCGTCCGACCCGGGCCCGTCGAGCTCGCCGCTCCCCCCAGTGGGGGCGGCTCGGTCGGCTACTGCACGTCCTGCGGTCGAGGCCACGCTCAAGATCACCGCTTCTGCGCCGGCTGCGGGCATCCTCTCGTCGCCCACCAGGCCCGGGTCGAGCTGCGATAGCGATCGAGCCCGATGCCGAACCTCCGACCCCAAGAGCTGCTGATCATCCTCGGGACGCTGCTCGTCATGGCCACCGTCGCCGTGGTGCTCGCCCTCGTCATCGCCACGGTCATTCGGCGGACCACCGGTACCGGATCACCCGTTGCGGCCGCACCACCGACGGTGCCACCGATGCCTGCCATGCCTCCCGGCGTCCGATGCTCGACGTGCGGCAGTGTCGAACGGGCCGGGTCGCGCTTCTGTTCCTCGTGCGGCGCCGCCTTGGTGGTGCCACCCGGCGACGAGGCCAGATCATGACCGGCACCGCTCGATTGGCGGCCCTCCCGATCCTCGCCACCGTCGCCTTCGCCGGTTGCGGGACGGACGGCGGGCGCCAGCGGGTATCGGTTCTCGAAGCACAACCCAAGGACGGCGGCCAAACAATCTCGATCTGGGTGGGCTCCTGCGAGGGCGAACCGACCGCGGTCGTCACCGGGAACACCGAGCGGATCATCATCGACGTCGAGGCCTTCGTTCCCACCGGCGACAGCAATACGGAGTGTGCCGACGGACTCGTCATTCAACTGGCCGAACCGCTCGGCGACCGACAGGTGATCGACGGTCGGACAGGCGACGAGGTGCGGGTCGAGGTCCCCTGAGCGGTGGTTCAGCCGTCCTGGTCGTCGGCGGCGGCTTCCTCGTCGGCCAGTTGTTCGACGGTGCGGGGGATGTAGACGGCGCAGTTGGCGTCTCGGGCGATCTGGGCGCCGACCGAGCCGAGCATCCGACCGAGCCCCTTCATCTGCCGGTTGCCGGCGACGAGGATGGTGGCGTCGACCTCGTCGGCGTAGGCGATGAGGGCGGCCGCCGGTGAGCCGTAGGTGATGGCGGTGATGATCTTGGTGTCGCCGTCGTCATCGCGGGTGACCCCTTCCAGCACGCCCTCCATCAGCACCTCGGCCAGACCGTGCTCGCTGCTGGTCTCGGTCAGCCCGGCCACGTTGACCAGGTGCAGCTCGGCGCTGAGCTGGCCGGCCAGCCACAGCGCCTCTCTCGCCCCCAGGATGGATGTGCGGGTGCCGTCGACGCCGACGACCACGATGTTGTTCGCCATCGTTCCTCCTCCGTCGTCCGCCACTGTAGGGGCGAGACCAGCCGGACGACCGAAGGATGCCGGATCAGACCACTTCCTCGGTCCAGGCCAGGATGGCGGCGGGGAGGAACATGGCCAGCAGCGACACCAGCCAGCCGATACCGATCAGCTGCTGCTCGCTCACGTTCACCGGCGGATCCCCGAAGACGAGGGCGCCGAGGATCAGGCCCACCATGGCCAGGGCGATGCCGTAGTAGGCCAGACGGAAGGCCTGGTTGCGGACGGCGACCATTCGCTCGTCGAGCTTGTCGGGCGGGGCGTCGCCCATATTGCGCATGGTGAGGTTGAGCAGGAGCCCGACCAGCAGCGCAGGCATGCCGACATCGATCGAGCGGGCGTCGTTGATCAGCATGACCACCATGGCCACCACCAACAGCGCCCAGAGGGTGGCCAGCGCCCGTCGGCGCCACGGCACCCGGAAGGGCTCGAACCAGCGGTCGCGCAGGATGGGGACGAGCGTCGGTAGGACGTCGTCGGAACGGTCGGTAGGTCGGGCGGCGCTCATGGCCGGGCCTCCTGGTTGTAGAGCTCGTTGCTCATCGGTTGGAACGGGTCGAGCGAGAAGACGGCTTCGACCGGCAGCTCGAAGAAGCGGGCCAGGCTGAGGGCCAACTGGAGGCTGGGGTTGTAACTCCCCCGTTCCAGATAGCCGATCGTCTGGTAGTGCACGCCGGTGGCGTCGGCCAGATCCCGTCGGGACAGGCCACGCTCCGCCCGGAGGACGGCGATCCGGTTGAAGACCTCGGGACCTTCGTCCCGCTTCTGTCTAGGCATGCAATTATTAGTAGCATAACTACTACATCGTGTATAGATGATTCTTTGATTCGAGGCGCGTCGACTACCGGCACATCGACCTGCTTCACCGCTGGGCCGCCCGGGGGCGAGGCCGGGCGAGCGTCGATCAGGCGCGTTCGACGGCGGTGAGCACCCGGCCGAGCTGGGCCGGATGGGGTACCGCCATCCGCATCGTGCCCGGGAGGCCGAAGTTGGCGCAGTCCCGCACCAGCACCCCGTGGGCCATCAGTCCGTCCCGAAGCCCGGGGGCGCCGTCGATGAGCACCCAGTTGGCGGCGGAGGGCCGCACGTCGAGACCGAGGGCGGCCAGCCCGTCGACCAGCGACCGGCGAGCCTCGGCCAGTTGTCGCTGCAACGCGGACAGATCGGTGTGGGCCACCATCTCGGGCACCACGGCCAGGGCCAGGCCGTTGACCGACCACCGGGGCCGAGCCCGGCGCATCACCTCGGCCTCGCCTCGGGACGGGGTGATGACGTAGCCAAGCCGGAGCCCCGGACAGGCCCACAGCTTGGTGAGCGAACCCAGCCGCCAGGCGTCGTCGTCGCCTCGGGTCCATGCGCCGGTGGCCAACGGATAGAAGGCCTCATCCCACACCGCCGCCTCCTCCTCCGGCGCCGCCAGCTCGCCGAGAGGATTGGACGGGTTCGACCGCCACCGCCCCGCCGACGGATCGACCTCGGCCAGGTGCCGACGGTAGAGCGAGAACTCGGGATCGACCACCGAGCCCCGCCGAAGGTGGGTGGCCACGAGCGAGATGGCCTCGGCTCCGCCGTTGGTCAGGACCAGCCGGTCGCCGTCGACGCCGATGGCGTCGGCCAACGCCGCGGTGGCCGCCGTGTCGTCGGGGTAGGTGCGGAGGGCGGACAGGTGACGCGCCGCGACGGCGGCGACATCGGGGGCGAAGGGATGCAGGCTGGCGCTGAGGTCGAGGAGGTCGGCCGGATCACGACCCAGTGCCCGGGCCACGGCCACGCCGTCGCCGCCGTGAGTGCCAGGCGCCACCCGGTCGACGCCGTCGGTGCCCAACCCGTCCGGCTCACCGTGGCCGATGGCGACCATCGCTAGGGGTCGACGTGCTCGTGGTCGGGGTTGAAGCGGAAGATCTCCAGCTCCGGTGGCACATCGCCTCGGGCCCCGCCCGCCGCCCATTCGGCCAGCGACTCGGTGATGGCATGGCCGAGCAGGTTGCCGAACCAGAGCCGCTCGGGCCCCCGCCGGACGGCGACGACGTTGGCGTGGGCGCATGGCCCGAGACAGTCGGTTACCCGCAGTCGGGCCTCGCTCTCGGCCACCACCGTGCGGATCGACGTCAACAGCGCCTCATGATCCACCCCGGGGTGCTTACGGTCGCTGCCGCAGCAACAGCCCCGGCAGGCCAGCACCGTCACCCTCGGGCGATCCGACGACTCACCCATGGGCGTGGGAGTGACCGTGTGCGTGATCGTGGCCGTGCCCATGGCCGTGCGAGTGCCCATGGTCGTGGTCGTGCGAGTGGCGGTGCTCGGCGGCGAGGTGGGAGTGGCCGACACCGATGGCCTGACCGGCTTTCTCCTCCATGCCGGGGAACGGTGCCCGGTAGGCGCAGGTGTCGCAGTTGACGGTGGGGGTGCCCTCCAGCGCCTCCCGGTAGCGACGCTCGATCACTGCGGTCAGGCGGGGATCGGGCCCGAAGTACCCGGCGTCGACCACCTCCACGCCGGTGGCGGCGGTGAACTCGGCGATCTGCTCCCGGGCTCGCTCGATGAGCTTGCCGTTGCACAGGAACCAGAAGAAGAGGGCGATCCGTTCGTAACCGAGGCGTGCCACCTGGTCGAGGGCGGCGGGGGTGAGGGGCCAGGTCATACCGGTGAACCCCATCTGGAGGAACTCGCTGTCGGTCCACTCGGCCAGCATCCGACCGGCCTTGCACGCCTCGGCGTTGGCGTCGGGATCGGAGGTGCCCCGAGCGATGACGACGAGGGGCATCCCGGCCCCACCGGCGTCGGTCAGGTTGGAACCGGCGATCTCCACCATCTCGGGCACCACGCCGAGCGGAGAGGCGAAGGCGATCTCGATGTCGGGATGGCGTAGGCGGCCCTCGACCACGATGGCGGGCACGTCGCTCTTGGCGTGCGAGGCCCCGAGCAGCATCAGGGGGAGGACGACGATGCGTCGGCAGCCCCGGGCCACCATCTGGTCGAGCACGGGGCCGGCAGGTGGGGTCGTCATCTCGAGGAACCCGACCTCGACGATCACGTCGGGGAGGGCGGCGGCCACGTGGTCGCCGATGAGATGCATCTGCTCCTCGCTGACCATGCACTTGGAGCCGTGACCCACGATGAGCAGCCCTTCGACGGCGGTCGCCGGGAGCCGAGGGGGACGCTCGGGCGGGGCGACGCTGCTGCGGAGAGGGATGTGGATGGTGCGCTCAACGAGCATCGAGGACCTCGTTACTGATGGTGCGGATGGTGGCCGACGCCGTGGCGGAATCGAGGTCGGCGGCCGCCACGCAGGGGGCGGCCAGGGCCTCGGCCAGACGGGGAGCCAGCCCCAGTCTGGGGGTGCCGCTCTCGCAATCCAGCACCAGGGCGCCGATCCCGTCGCTCCGAAGCTGGTTGGCGGCGGCCAACGCCGCCGCCAACGGGTCGTCGTCGGCGCCGTTCGACCGGTCGCCGATCGAGGTGGCCCGGCCGTCGGAGATCACCACCACGAACGGGGTGCGGCCCTGGTCCCGTCGGCGGTGGGCCAGCTCCCGGGCCCGATCGAGACCGGCCGCCAGCGGGGTGGGCCCACCGGTGGCGAGGGCGCCCAACCGGTTGCGGGCGACCTCGACCGAGCCCGTCGGGGCCAGGGCGATCTCGGCGCCGTCGCCGGCGAAGGTGATCAGGGCGACGTGGTCGCGCCGTTCGTAGGCGTCGGCCAGGAGACCGAGGGCGGTGCCGGTGGCCAGCTCGGCCCGGGCGTCGGCCCCCATCGAACCACTGGTGTCGACGACGAGGATGAGCAGGGTCCCCGACGGCTGTGCCCGGACCGCCTGGCGGAGATCACCGAGCTCGACGGCGGCCTCGGGATCGTGTCGGCGTTTGTCGGCCACGCGGCGGACGGTGGCGGCCACCGCGATCGGCCGGGTGGAGGCGGGATCGAAGGCCTCGTCACGTACGTGGCGACCCCGATCGCCCTCGGTCACCACTCGACGGCGACCCATCGCCGTCGCCGTACCGCCCACGGGCCGGGCGGTGCCGCCGGCGTCGATCGGCGGCCGACGATCGGCGCCGAGCGTCATGGCCACGGTCGGCCCGTCGGCCCCGGATCCGCCGTTGGTGGTCGACGGCGTACTCGGGGGCTCCAGGTTGGCCCGGTCGTCATCGCCGGCGGGCGGGTCGACGGTGTCGGTCGGCGGCGAGGGCGGAGGCGTGGTGCCGTTCGACGAGTCGTCGGCCTCGCCGAGGGCGTCGTCGATGGCGTCGGCCAGCTGCTCCGGGGGGAGGACGGGCGGATCGAAGGGATTGCGGCGGCTGCGGTGGGCCAACACCAGGGGTGCCACCCGACGCAGGTCGTCGTCGTGGGCGACGGGGCGACCGTGCAGGCCGGCATGGGCGGCGGCGGCCCGGCACAGCACGAGATCGGCTCGCAGGCCCTCGGCCCCGACGGCCAGGGCCAGGCGGGAGGCGGTCTCGACCAGCTCGTCGGGGACGGCGGCCGGGCGGGCGGCGGCCAGCGTGGCCCGCAACCGGGCCGACTCGGCGGCGACGACGCCCTCGTCACCCTCCGGCCCCTCGGCCGAGGCGGCGGTGCTCTCGTGACCGCCCGGCCCCTCGGCGGAGGCGGCCACCGTCGCGCCGTGACCGCCCGGTCCCTCGGCGGAGGCGGCGACCGTGGCGCCGTCGAAGGCGAGGCGTCGGCGGACGGCGGCAGCCCGCTCGGCGGGATCGACGCTGGCGGTGATGGCCACCGACAGCCCGAAGCGGTCGAGCAGCTGGGGTCGGAGCTCGCCCTCCTCCGGGTTCATCGACCCGATCAGCACGAAGCGGGCGTCGTGCTGGTTGGAGATGCCGTCACGCTCGATGCGGTTGATACCCGACACCGACACGTCGAGCAGGGTGTCGACCAGGTGGTCGGCCAGCAGGTTGATCTCGTCGACGTAGAGCACGCCGTCGTGGGCGGCCGCCAGCAGTCCGGGACGGACCTCCGGAGCACCGCCGCCGAGGGCCGAGGCCATGTCGAGGGTGCCGATCACCCGATCCTCGGTGGCGCCGAGGGGCAGGTCGACGAAGGCCGCCTCCCCCGGCAGCAGATCGGCCAAACCCCGGGCCAGCGTGGTCTTGGCCGAGCCCTTCTCCCCCCGCAGCAGCACTCCGCCGATGCGGGGATCGACGGCGAGGAGCTGCAAGGCGAGCTTGGCGTCGTCCTGCCCGACGACGGCGGCGAAGGGAAACCGCCGCTCCTCTCCGGCCGTCATCGGGTCTCCTCCCAGCCTTCGGCTTCGAGCACGGCCTGCTCCAGCGCCTGACGGGCTTCGGGGGTGGCGTTCCACATGTCGCGCTGGTCGGCTTCGAGCAGCCGCTCGGCGATCGACCGCAGAGCCCACGGGTTCGACTCCTCGAAGAACTTCCGCATGGCGGCGTCGGCCACGTAGGCCTCGGTCACCCGCTCGTACATCCAGTCCTCCACCACCTTGGCCGTGGCGTCGTACCCGAAGAGGTAGTCGACGGTGGCGGCCAGCTCGAAGGCCCCCTTGTAGCCGTGCTGCTGCATGGCGGCGATCCACTTGGGGTTGATCACCCGGCTGCGGACGACCCGAGCCGCCTCCTCCGCCAGGGTGCGGACCTTGGGGTTTGCGGGGTCGGCCGAGTCGCCGAACCAGGCCTTCGGCTCCTTGCCGGTGAGGGCCCGCACCGCGGCCACCATGCCGCCATGATCCTGGAGGTAGTCGTCGGAGTCGAAGATGTCGTGCTCGCGATTGTCCTGGTTCTTCACCGCCACCTCGATGGCGGCGAAACGGCGGCGCATGGCCTCGGGCTCGGCCGTGCCGAACCGCTCCCGCCCGTAGGCGAAGCCCGACCAGGCCAGGTACACCTCGGCCAGGTCGGCGTCGGACCGCCAGTTCTTGCTCTCCAGCACCGGGAGGATGCCCGAGCCGTAGCCACCGGGGGGCGGGCCGTAGATGCGGGCGTCGGCGTTGCCGGTGGCCGCGATCGGGTTGTCGGCGGCGGGTTCGTCCAGGGTGGCCACCATCGCCACGGCGTCGTCGAGTAGGGCGATCACGTGGGGGAAGGCATCTCGGAAGAACCCGGAGATGCGCAGGGTGACGTCGACCCGGGGCCGGCCCAGCTCCTCCAGGGGGATCACCTCGAGCCCGGTCACCCGGCCGCTCTCGTCGTTCCACACCGGGCGGACACCGAGCAGCGCAAGCGCCTCGGCGGCGTCGTCACCGGTGGTGCGCATGGCGGCCGTGCCCCACAGCACGAGGCCGACGGTTGACGGCGCCACCCCGGTCTCGTCGACGTGCTTGGCCACCAACCGATCGGCCAGGGTCGAGCCCACCTCCCACGCCAGGGGCGACGGGATGGCCTTGGGGTCGACCGAGTAGAAATTGCGACCGGTCGGCAGGACATGGGCGCCGCCCCGGCTCGGGGCGCCGGAGGGACCGGCGGGCACGTAGCGACCATCGAGGAAGCGGAGCAGGTTGGTGATCTCGTCGGTGGTCTGTTCCAGGTTGGGGATGAGGCGGGTGGCCAGCCACCGCAACGTCGGGTCGTCGGTGGAGGAGGCGTCCCACCCGGTGGCGGCCAGCGCCTCCACCCGGGCCCGACACTCGGCCTCGACGGCGTCGATCTCGGTGCGGACCCCGGCATCGAGATCGACGCCCAGCTCGGCGGCCACGGTCGCCCGCAGAGCCGGGACCGACGCCTGGGGCAGGCGGGTGACGGCGAGGGCGGTCTCGATGAGCTGCTCGCCCTCGGGGCCTCGACCGAGGAGGTGGAGACCGCCCCGGATCTGGGCGTCCTTGAGGGCGCACAGGTAGCCGTCGACGTGGAGGATCATGTCGTCGAAATCGTCGTCGGTGGGGGCGGCGTCGCCCAGGTCGAGATCCCGGTGGATCTCGGTCGACACCAGCAGCTCCCACACCTGGGTCCGGATGGCGGGCAGCTTGCCCGGGTCCATGGCCTCCATCTGGGCGTAGGCGTCGAGGAGCTGTTCGAGGCGGGCGACGTCGTCGTAGGTGTCGGCCCGGGTGAGGGGCGGGGGCAGGTGGTCGACGACGACGGCGTGGGTGCGGCGCTTGGCCTGGGTGCCCTCACCGGGGTCGTTGACCACGAAGGGGTAGGCGAAGGGCAGGTCGGCCAGGGCGGCATCGGGGAAGCACCCGCCCGAGAGGGCGAGGGCCTTGCCCGGCAGCCACTCCAGGGTCCCGTGCTTGCCGAGGTGGACGGCGGCGTCGGCCCCCCAGCCGCCCTCGCTCGTCGGGGCCGCCAGCCACCGGTAGAACGCCAGGTAGTGGTGGGGTGGGGGCATGTCGGGCGCGTGGTAGGTGCCGATCGGGTCCGACCCGAACCCGCGGGGCGGCTGAATGGTGACCAGCACCCCGCCCAGGTCCATGCCGGGGAAGACCAGGGAGCCGTCGTGGTGATAGACCTCGCCGGGCGCCGGTCCCCACAGCTCGGTCACCTCCTTCTGGGCCTCGATGGGCAGCGAGGCGAACCACCGGGTGTAGGCCTCGGCGTCGAGACGCCCGGGGGCGGCGGCGAGCTGGGCCTCGTCGAGGGTTGGCAGGTCGTAGGTGAGGGTGTCGGCCAGCTCGGCCATCAGGGCGTCCCCGTCGGCCGGGATGCGGTCCACCCGGTAGCCGGAGGCGGCCAGGGCGTGGAGGGTTTCGACGGCCGAGGCGGGGGTGTCGAGTCCGACGGCGTTGCCGATGCGGCTGCGCTTGGTCGGGTAGGCCGACAGTACGAGCACCACCTTCTTCTCCGGCGGGGACACGTGGCGGAGGCGGGCGTGGCGGACGGCGAGGGCGGCCAGACGCTCGGTGCGCTCGGCCACGGTGCGGGTGGCCACGATCTCGCCCCCTGCTTGCAGGGCCCTTGCTTGCAGGGCCCCGGCGGCGGCGCCCTCACCGGCGCCTCCCGTGATCTGGTCGGCGCCGTCGTCCACGATCTCCTTGAAGGCGAAGGTAGGCCCGATGATGCGCCCGTCGAACTCGGGGATGGCCACGCCCATGCCGACGTCGACCGGCGACAGCCCGGCCTCGTCGTCGCGCCAGATGGCGGCCGAGCGGCTGGAGGCCGGGGCCTGGATCACGGGCACGTCGAGGTCGGCCAGCATGGGGACCTCCCACTGGTCGCCGTCCTCACCGGCGGTGGCCCCGGCGGCGAAGATCGACGTGATCACGGCGTCGACCCCGTGCTCGGCGCAGGTCGCCAGCGCCGGCACCTCGCCCTCGGCGTCGACCCGGAGGGAGTAGGTGTAGACGGCGAGGGCGTCGGCCCCGGCGGCGTCGAGGGCCGCGCACAGGTCCTCGACGTAGGTGGTGTTGCCTGCGACGAGGTGGGCCCGGTAGAAGACGACGGCCACCAGCGGCCGCTCGGGGCGGCGGGCGGTGTCGGGACGGCCGAGGCCGACCCGGTCCCACACCCCGGTGCGGGGCAGCTCGACGGGGGCGTCGAACCCGACGCCGGTCAGCAGGCACGTGTCGGACACGAAGCGCACCAGTTGCTCGGTGTTGGCCGGGCCTCCGGCCACCAGGTAGCGGTGGGCCTCGGCCACCACCCCGGCGGGCACGGTGGACAGCGCCGCCAGGTCGGCGTCGGGGGTGGCCTCACCGCCGACCGCGATGACGGGCACCCGGCGGGCGGCGGCGTCGGCCAGCAGCGCCTCGAACGGGCCTTCCCACGCCCTCGCCCCACCGAGGAGACGGATGATCACGGCGCCGACGCCCTCCAGCGGGGGCGCCTCGTCCAACCGATCGGGATTGGCCCAGCGCAGGCCCCCCGACTCGGGTGGGAGGTCGTCGACGATCGAGCGGGCGGCGAGCAACTCGGTGTCGGCGTTGGAGAGGAAGAGAATCACGGTGCGCTCCTGATGAGTTCGCAGACGGCGGCGGTGTCGAGATGGGTGGTGAGGTGGTCGGCCAGGCGGTCGAGTTCGGCCTGGCGATGGGCGGCCGGGGTGCGGTCGCCCGGGGAGAAGGTGGTGCCCGCCCGATCGGCCACGGCGGTGAGGAAGCGGCGACGGAAGCCGTCGGCGTCGAGCAGGCCGTGCAGCGTGGTGCCCCACACCGGGCCCGACCGATAGCCCTCGGGCTCCCCGTCGAGGCACAACCAGGGATCGAGACCGGCGACCGTCGAGGTCGCACCGGTCGAGGTCGAGGTCGAGGTCGAGGTGCCGGCGAGCGGGCGGACCCGGCCGTGGTGGATCTGGTAGCCCTCGACGCGCTCGTCGAGGGCGAGGCCGGTGCGACAGGCCAACACCTTGTCGGCCTCGAAGTCGGTGGCGACCGGCAGCAGACCGAGGCCCTCGACGCGACCGTGGGCGCTCTCCACCTCGTCGTCGATGCGGAGGCCGAGCATCTGGTAGCCGCCGCAGATCCCGAGCACGGTGGTGGCCCCCGTCTCGACCAGGGCGGCGACGGCGGTGTCGAGGCCGCGCTCCCGCAGCCACAGCAGATCCTCCACCGTGGCCTTCGACCCGGGAATCACGACGAGGTCGGGGCGCCCCAGCTCGCGGGCGGAGCGGACGAAGCGGACGGCGACGTCGGGTTCGAGGGCGAGGGCGTCGACGTCGGTGAAGTTGGAGATCCGGGGCAGGCGGACCACGGCCACGTCGAGCGAGGCGACGGTGTCGTCGTGAGCCGACAGCGAAGCGGCGAGCGGGCCGTCGAGGGCGAGGGAGTCCTCGGCGTCGAGGCGCAGCCCCTCCAGCATCGGAATCACCCCGAGGGTGGGCACCCCGCTCAACCGTTGGAGCTGCGTGGTGCCGTCGAGCAGGAGGGTGGGATCGCCCCGGAGCTTGTTGATGATGAAGCCCCGCAGGCGGGCGGCCAGCTCGTCGGGGAGGACCGCGATCGTGCCGTGGAGCGAGGCGAACACCCCGCCGGGGTCGATGTCGCCCACCAACACGGCGGGTAGATCGGCGGCGTCGGCCAGGCGGAGGTTGACGATGTCGTGGGGGAGCAGGTTGATCTCGGCCGGCGACCCGGCGCCCTCGAGGAGGACGACGTCGAACCGGGAGCGAAGATCGGCCAGGGCGTCGAGCACGAGGCCGAACAGCTCGGGCTTGGCCTGGTGGTACTCCACCGCCGACATGACGCCCATCGGCTTGCCGTGCACCACCACCTGGCTGGCCCGCTCCCCCGTCGGCTTGAGCAGGATCGGGTTCATCGCCACCTCGGGCTCCACCCCGGCAGCCTGGGCCTGGAGGTACTGGGCTCGCCCGATCTCGTGGCCGGTGACGGTGACGGCCGAGTTGAGGGCCATGTTCTGGGCCTTGAACGGGGCAACCTTCACCCCGGCCCGGTGCAGCAGTCGACACAGCCCGGCGACCAGCGTGGTCTTGCCTGCGTTCGACGTGGTGCCGCACACCATCAGCCCGCCTCGGAGCCCCTCGGGAACACCGTCGGCCCGGCTGTCCACCAACGCGTGGTCGGGGGGCTGGTCGGCGCCTGGGGCGCCGGTGCCGGGGCGGTTCATTCCGGTGGTCTCCATCCTCGTGGGGTGCGTGCGGGCGGCATCGCATCAAGGTGGCAATCTGGCTTCCGGCTCACTCATGCGAGTGGCCGATCACAGTTGCGGGACAGCCCCGGATTCTCACCGGGTTCCCCACCTCGACGGTCCGAGGCTACCGGGGGCCATCTCCGAGCGCACGACGACGGCGCGGCGCCGGGCCCGCGGCACCCGCCGGCCACACCGCGCTGACGGCGATGACCAGGTGGAACCAGGCGATCGGGCCTAGGAGGCCACCACGTGCCGGCCGCGGTCCGAGCGGGGCGAAACGCCGAACTTCCGGGAGTACTCGCGGCTGAACTGGGTGGGGCTGCGGTAGCCGACGGCGAGGGCGGTGTCGGTGACGGTTGTGCCCTCGCCGAGCAGGCGCCGGGCCTCGAACAGCCGGAGCTCCTTCTGGTACTGCAACGGCGTGGTGGCCGTGACCGCCTTGAAGTGCTCGTGGAACGACGATGGACTCATACCCGTCGACCGGGCCAGGTCGGGCACGGCCAACGGCTGAGCCAGCTCCTCCCGGATCCGGGTGATGGCGGCGAAGATCCGGCTGGCGTGGCTCTCGCCGTGGAGCAGCTGCCGCAGCCCGGCGCCGTTGCCGGCGTGGAGCAGCCGGTAGTGGATCTCGCGCACGACGAGCGGGGCCAGGACCGGGGCGTGGCGGGGCTGGTCGGCGAGGTCGATCAGGCGGGCGAAGGCGTCGAGCAGCCCGTCATCGACCAGTCCGACGTCGAGCCCGCCGACCGCGGCGCCGGGCGCGACGGCCGCCCCCGGGCCGAGCCCGCCTCCGGCACCAGCCTCGACGCTTCCGCCGTCAGCGGCACCGGCGGCACCGGCGGCACCGGCGGTGGCGTCGGCCACCAGGCTGCGCAGGATGTCGACGTCGACGTCGAGCACCACGGCGAGGTAGGGCACCGACGACGACGCCCGGGTGATGCGGGAGTCGAGCGGCAGCTCGTGGCTCACGATGATCGAGGTGCCCTCCGAGCAGTCGGCCCGCCGCTCGCCGTGGTCGACCTCCTTGGCCCCCTGCAGGATCAAGCAGACGACCGACCGGTAGATGGTCGGCTCGAAGGAGGAGGTCTCGGTGGAACGGACGACCCCGAGGCCGGGAATGCCGGTGGCGTGATAGGGCTCAGGGCCCACCGGCCCGTAGCCGCCGACCAGCCGGTCGGCCTTGGCGGCGAGGTCGTCGAGCGAGGCGGAGGCCATGACCCAACCGTAACGGGCCGACCATCGACGATTCCCGTCGTCTCCGCCGGTCTCGGAGGAATGGGCAGAAAGCTCGGACGAATCGGCATGCGACCGGAAGGGGGCCGTTCCTAGCGTCGGGTTCACGTCACCGGACGGGTCCAAGGAACGAAACGAGGAACGCCATGAACCACAAGATCGCACTCATCACCGGCGGCAGCCGAGGCCTCGGCCGATCCACGGCGCTCCACCTCGCCGCCGCAGGCGTCGGCGTGGTCATCACTTACCACTCGGCCGAGGAGGAGGCGGCCGCCGTGGTGAAGGAGGCCGAGGCGGCCGGGGTGGGCGCCGTCGCTCTGCAACTCGACACCGGCGAGACGGCGGGCTTCGCCCGCTTCGTCGGGCGCCTGGAAACGGCCCTACAGGACACCTGGGGTCGGACGACGATCGACATGCTCGTCAACAACGCCGGCATCGGCGTGCACGCCCCGTTCGCCGAGACGACCGAGGCCGACTTCGACCGCCTGATGAACGTCCACCTCAAGGGTGTGTTCTTCCTCACCCAGGCCCTGCTGCCCCTGATCGAGGACGGCGGCCGCATCGTCAACCTGTCGACCGGTCTGGCCCGGTTCTCGCTGCCGGGCTACAGCGCCTACGCCTCGATGAAGGGAGCGGTCGAGGTCCTCACCCGGTATCTGGCGGCCGAACTCGGTCCCCGGCGGATCGCCGTCAACGCCGTGGCCCCGGGCGCCATCGAGACCGACTTCGGCGGCGGGGTCGTACGCGACGTGAAGGAACTCAACGACATGGTCGCCTCCCTCACGGCGATGGGACGCGTCGGCCTCCCCGACGATGTGGGCGGCGCCATCGCCAGCCTGTTGACCGGTGGCAATCAGTGGATCACGGGCCAACGGATCGAGGTCTCGGGAGGCATGAACCCCTGATCGGCGCCGTCCGGCGGGCGTCCAACGGACACCGGCGGCCCGGGCTCTACGAGGCGGCGGCCCGGGCCCGGGCGTAGCGGTCCCGCAGCTCGTGGTCGAGGTTGATCGGGTCGTGGGCCTCGTCGGGCTCGGTGCTCGCCGCCTTGGCCACCACGATGAGCCGGTCGAACATCTTCACCAGGTGGCGGAGCCGCTTGTCGTCGGCATCGGTCGCCTTCCCGGTCTCCCGCACCCGTAGCAGGCGGCTGAGCCATGGCACCTCGTCGGGCAGGCCGGCCTCGGTCAGGGCGTCGTCGAGCACCGACACGATCGTGTCGGCGTCGGCCCCGACGAGGGCCAGCAGGTCGTCGTCGGTCAGGGGGAAGACCCAGTCGTGGCCTGCGGCCTCGGCGGCGGCGAAGTAGTGGAGCTGGAAGGCCGACCCGTGACCGACCGTGTGGTACCGACAGCCGCTCACCATGGCCAGGGTGGTCACCACGAGGTGGGTCCGGATCGGGCCCCACTCGGCCATGATCTTGTCGTACCTCGACATCGAGCGCCCGAACCACCACATCGATCGCACCGTGCCGTAGGCGGCGACGACGTCGTCCATGACGTTGGCCCGCACACCCCACACCCGGCCGCTGACGCCCTTGAGGGTGTTGGCACCCAGGCGATCGGGGATGAGTCGCATGCCGCCCGCCCCGTCAGCCCCGGAGCAGGCCCATGGCGTGGGCCTCGGCGCTCAACGATTCCCGGTGGCGGGGGTCGGCCACGGCGATCAGGGCCTCGGCCCGCTCGGCCAGGGTACGGCCCGCCAGCTCGGCCACACCGTGCTCGGTCACCACGTTGTCGACCGTGTTCTTCATCGTGGTGACAACGGCCCCGTTGCTGAGTCGGGGCACGATACGGCTGATGGCGCCGCCCCCGGTCGTGGAGCGAAGCACGAGGAACCCCTCGCCCCCGTCGGAGTACTGGGCGCCGCGGGCGAAGTCGGCCTGGCCCCCGCTCCCCGACCAGTAGCGGGCCCCGATCGACTCCGAGGCGCACTGGCCGAACAGGTCGACTTCGAGGGTGGCGTTGATCGAGATGAAGTTGGGCTCCCGACCGATCCGCCGGGGGTCGTTGACCTCGTCGACGGCGAGGAAGGTGACGGCGTCGTTGTCGTCGCAGAAGTCGTAGAGACGCTGCGAGCCGAGGGCGAAGGTGGTGACCACTCGACCCCGGTACGTCTTCTTGTAGGTGCCGGTCACGGCGCCCGCCTCGACCAGATCGACCACCGGGTTGGACAGCAGCTCGGTGTGGACCCCCAGGTGCTTGTGGTCGGCCAGCAGGGTGGCGACCTCGCTGGGGATGGCCCCGATGCCGAGCTGGATGGTGGCGTGATCGGGGATCCGGTCCGCCACCAGGGCGGCGATGGCCTTGTTCTCGGGGCGGACGTCGTCGGGGTCGTCGATGGTGACCAACTCGCTCGGCGCCGCCTCGAACCAGGCCGCCACCTCGCTGCGGTGGAGGCGGTTGGTGCCCATGGTGCGGGGCATCCGGGGGTTGACCTCCAACACGAACGGGACCCGACCGATGAGGGCGGCGGCGTAGTCGGCGCTGACCCCGAGGGTGAAGTAGCCGTGCCGGTCGGGCGGGCTGGCCGCCGCCAACACCACCGCCGGCCGCTTCGCCTTGAGGAAGCGGGGCACCTCGCTGAAGTTGGCCGGGGCGAAGTGGCAGCCGCCGTCGTGGTACGCCTTGCGGGAGACGTGTGAGAGGAACCAGGCCACGTACTCCAGGTGCCCCTTGTGGGCACCGCTGATGTACGCCCGCTCCCGCAGGGCGTGCATCTGATGCACCCTGACCCGATCCAGGCGCCCGGCCCGGGCCTCCAGTTCGTCCATCAGGGTGACGGGCTCACCGTTGGCGATGGGGAGCACGACATCGGCCCCCGACGGCAGCTGGTCGACCAGAGCCTCGGCCAGCTCGGCGGCCGACGACGGTGAATCGGGGAACTTCATGGGCGGGTCCGGACGGCGTGGGGTACGCCTGCCTACGGTAGGCGACGGCGGCCACCGGCGAAGCCCCTCGAGGCCGGTGACTCCGGTCACGACGAATGACGCAAACGCGCCGCCCGGTGCGACGTCCAACGGTCCTGACCAACACCACCACCCACCGCGTTCCCCTGAGGGCCACCGCTGCGGCGGTTTCCTCCGTCCTGGCCGCCGCCGTGCTCGCCGTCACCGTCCTGGGCGACGACCGGGCCGATGCCGCCGAACCGGTGCCCCGGGAGCCGGTGACCCAACGGTGCTACGGCACGGCCGACGAGGGCGTCGTGCTGACCATCGGGGCCGACCGGCAGGTCATCACCGGATCGCTGATGCCGTGGGACCACGACGCCGATCGCGGCGTGCTGTCCGGCGCGGCTCTCGACGAGGAGGGGATCGAGTTCGCCGTCTCGGTGCAACACCTCCCGGTCGCTCCGGCCTCCACCCCGTACTCGGTCAGCACCGCCGTCTGGACCATCGACGACGAGACCATCAGCCGACCGGGCGCCGACGGGCCGGTCGTCTCCGACGTGATCGACTGCAATGTGCTCGGCGCCGATCCGGAGGAGGCGAACGAGAGCGGCATCGCCCTACCCGACCTGCCGATCGGTGAGCTGCTCACCAGCGAGCTGCGCCTCGCCACCGGCGAGAACCGGACCTGCTACCACGATGACACCACCACCGTCGTGCTCGACTTCTCCGACGACCGTGCCTACGCCAACGGCTGGAACCTCACCGACCGCACAACGATCTCGGCCGTCCGCATCGACGACCGGGTCGAGCCGGAGCCGGCGCCCGAGGTCGACGTGTACCGGCTTGCCGCCCTCGTCGTCCGCGACCTGAAGCAGGGCACCACCACCGTCCAGTCGATCACCGCCGAGGTGACCGACGAGGCCTTCACCCCGGTCGGCGGCGAACCGGTGCCCATCATCGACTGCCTGTACGTGGGCCAGGAGCCGGACTCCATCGAGGACTTCCTCACCTACGGCACCTATCCCGTGTACCCCGGAGAGGGCTGACCGACCGACACTCCGATGGGGCACACTGGGCCCATGCCTCGACCATCCATCGTTCTGATCAACACCGGCGACGGGAAGGGGAAGTCATCCTCGGCCTTCGGCGTGATGGGCCGCGGCTGGGCCCGGGGCTGGAACGTGGCCGTCGTCCAGTTCGTCAAGGGCGGCAAGTGGAAGATCGGCGAGCGCAAGCTGGCCGATCACCTCGGTATCGAGTGGCACGCCCTGGGCGACGGGTTCACCTGGGAGTCGACCGACATGGACGAGACGATCGCCAAGGGCCGCCATGCCTGGGAGGTGGCCAGGGAGAAGTTGGCCAGCGGTGACTACCAGCTGCTCATCCTCGACGAGCTGACCTACACGATGAAGTACGGGTGGGTCGACGTGGCCGACGTGGTCGACGGCGTGGTCAACCGGGCTGAAGGCACCAACGTGATGATCACCGGGCGGGGTGCCCCCCAGGAGTTGATCGACATCGCCGACACCGTCACCGAGATGCACAAGGTCAAGCACGCCTACGATCAGGGCATCAAGGCGATCAAGGGGATCGAGTACTAGCCGGCTGACGGCGGGGGGCTCGGCGCCACGTCGATCTCGACCGCCTTGCTCGTCGGGGTCCCCGAGATCTCGGCCCGTGAACCGACCGGCACCAGGGCGTTGGCCTCGGGGAAGTAGGCCATCGCCGTGCCTTGGGGCAGGTCGAAGGGCACGGCGACGAATCGCTCCACCCGACGCTCCTCCACATCGCCGCTCTCGGTGCGCCAATAGGAGGTGATGTCGACAGCGCCCATCGACTCGATCCGGCGCCGGGCCATGTCGTCGGTGTGGAGGTAGATGATCCGACGCTGGTTGCGGACACCCCGGTAGCGATCGTCGAGGCCGTAGATCGTGGTGTTGAACTGGTCGTGGCTGCGACTGGTCTGCAGCACCAGACGGTCGGGGTCGGACGGCTCGAACACCGACAGCTCCTCCACGCCAAAGGTGGCCTTGCCGCCCGGCGTGTTCCACACCCGCTCCTTGGCCCCGTTCGGGAGGTAGAAGCCCCCGTCGGCCTGAGCCCGCTCGTCGTAGTCGTCGAAGCCGGGGACGACCCGGGAGATGGCGGCCCGGATGCGGCTGTAGTCGGCGGCCAGCTCACGCCACCGAACCGTCGGGGTGTCGCCGAGGGTGGCGGCGGCCACACCGGCCACGATCGCCACCTCCGATCGGAGACGGGGGGACGGTGGGTCGAGTCGGCCAATCGACCGCTGCACCACCCCCATCGAGTTCTCCGAGGTGACGAACTGGGGCCCACTCTCCTGCCGGTCGACCTCGCTCCGACCCAGGCAGGGCAGGATAAGGGCCCGCCTGCCGCACACCAGATGGGACCGGTTGAGCTTGGTCGACACCTGCACCGTCAGGGCGCAGGTGCGGAGGGCTCGGGCGGTGAGGTCGGTGTCCGGGGTGGCCTGGACGAAGTTGCCGCCGAGGGCGAAGAACACCTTCCCCGGCTCGGTGTGCATGGCCACGATGGCGTCGACCACGTCGACGCCGGGGGCCCGGGGCGACTCGAACTCGAACACCTCGTCGATCCGATCGTGGAACCACGCCGGCATCTTCTCGAAGATGCCCATCGTGCGATCGCCCTGCACGTTGGAGTGGCCGCGCACCGGGCACAGACCGGCCCCGGGTCGCCCGATGGCCCCGAGGAGGAGATGGACGTTGGCCACCTCCCGGATGGTGGCCACGGCGTTGCGGTGCTGGGTCAGGCCCATGGCCCAGCAGGTGATCAGGCGGCGGCGCCCCGACAGCACCGTGTCGGCCAGCCGCTCGACGTCGGCCCGGGCGATGCCGGACTTCCGCTCGATCTCGGTCCACGGGGTCGCCTCGACCACGGACCGGTAGTCGTCCAGTCCCTCGGTGTGCTCGGCCAGGAACGCCTCGTCGGCCTCGCCCCGGGTCAGGATCGTCTTGGCCAGGCCTCGGAAGAGGGCCATGTCGCCGTTGATGCGGACCTGGAGGTACTGGGAGGCCAGGTCGGTGCTCCGGCCGAGGAGACCGCTCAGCTTCTGGGGGTGGGCGAACCCGAGCAGCCCGGCCTCGCGCAGCGGGTTGACGGCGACGACGGTGGCCCCGTTGCCCACCGCCGTCTCCAGCGCGGAGAGCATGCGGGGGTGGTTGGTGCCCGGGTTCTGGCCGACGCACAGGATGGTGTCGGCCCGGTGGAGGTCGTCGAGGGTGACCGTCCCCTTGCCGATCCCGATCGACTGGCCCAGTGCGCTGCCCGACGACTCGTGGCACATGTTCGAGCAGTCGGGCAGGTTGTTGGTGCCGAAGTGGCGGACGAACAGCTGGTAGAGGAAGGCGGCTTCGTTCGACGCCCGGCCCGAGGTGTAGAAGATGGCGTCGTCGGGGCTGGGCAGGGCCTGGAGTTCGTCGGCGATCAGGGCGAAGGCGTCGTCCCACGAGATCGGCCGGTAGTGCTCGGCGTCCGGGTCCAGCACGA
The DNA here is from genome assembly GCA_039201605.1 of Actinomycetota bacterium. GTDB lineage: Bacteria > Actinomycetota > Acidimicrobiia > Acidimicrobiales > SZUA-35 > CADEDH01. The sequence continues at coordinate 2,444 of JBCCRO010000062.1, read as the reverse complement.
GGGGCTCGGCCAGTCGGCCCTGTTTGTCGTGCCAGTGGTCGGAGCGGGCGGCCAGGTCGGAGATCGAGTGGCGGGCGAAGAAGTCGGCCCCGATCGTGGTGCCCATCGCTTCGGAGGCGACGGCCTTGGCCCCGTTCTCGCAGAACTCGGCCACCGAGCGGTGGTCGTCGGGGTCGGGCCAGGCGCAGGACGGGCAGTCGAAGCCGTCGTGCTGATTGACCAGCCGCAGGGCCCGGGTGCCCCGGCGCGGTCCGGAGTCGGCGAGCACGTGACGGACGGTCGACACCACGGCGGGCAGGCCGGTGGCCCACTCCTTCGACTTGCCGACCTGGGGCCGGCCGCCGTCGAGCGGGGTCCGGGCCTCGGCGTCGGGGCCGTCGTCCGCCGACGGGGGCGCCGTGTCACTCATCGTCCCCGATCGTAGGTCATCGACGTCGCCACCGTCCCCTGCGGTCCCGTCGCCGCGCTGCGCCCGGGAGCGGCTCGGCAGCGACCCCACGCCGCCTCCGTCCGGTCTCGACACCCGGCCCGCCCAACAAACCGACAAAACCCGATCAATTTTGTCGAGAATCGCGAGCGGGCCCGCTAAGGTCCGATTCATGACCCAAGTGGTAGGGAATTGGGGCCGAGTCGCTCCGCTCCCCAACCCGGCGCATAACCATCGGAATCGGAGCCGCCATGAGCAGCGACGCTGAACAGCTCAAGCACAACAGCCACTACCTCCGAGGGCCGCTCGCCGCCGAGCTGGCCAACGACGAGTCGGGCTTCTCGGACGACGCCAACAACCTGCTGAAGTTCCACGGGATCTACCAACAGGACGACCGGGACCGCCGACGGGAGCTGACCCGGGCCGGCGAGGGCCCCGCCTATTCGTGCATGGTCCGATGCGCCGTGCCGGCCGGTGTGCTCCGATCCGACCAGTGGTTCGAGATCGACCGCCTGGCCGACACCGTGGCCCCGGAGGGCACCCCGGGCGCCCTCCGGCTGACCACCCGCCAAGGGGTGCAGTACCACTTCGTCCACAAGGGTGGGTTGAAGGGCCTCGTCAACGCCCTCAACCACGGCCTGGTGACCACCTACGCCGCCTGCGGCGACGTGGTCCGCAACATCATGGTCTCCTCGGCTCCCCATGCCGGGCGGGATCTGGAACGGGTCGAGTCGCTGGCCCGGGCCCTGGCCAATCGCTTCCGCCCGCGATCCGCCGCCTACTGGGAGCTCTGGCTCGACGGCGAGCGGGCGGTGTCATCGGGACCGGCGGCGGCGGGCGACCGCCCGTCGTCCGGCGACGACGCCGAACCGATCTACGGTCCCACCTACCTCCCCCGCAAGTTCAAGATCGGTATCGCCGTGCCGGGCGACAACTCGATCGACGTCTACAGCAACTGCGTCGGCATCGTCCCCATCGACGGGCCCGACGGCGAACCCGGGGCCGTCGTGCTCGCCGGGGGTGGCCTCGGCCGCAACCATGCCGATGAGACCACCTTCCCCCGTCTGGCCGAGCCGATGGCCTGGGTGCCCGAGGATCGGATCGTCGACGTGGTCGAGGGCATCGTCGTCACCTTCCGTGACTGGGGCAACCGCGAAGACCGACGCAAGGCCCGCCTCAAGTACGTGGTGGAGGAGCACGGGATCGACTGGCTCCGCCACCAGGTCGAGGAGTACCTGGGCACGACGCTGGCCGATCCGGTACCGCTGCCCCCGTGGGAGAACCCCCGCAAGCACCTGGGCTGGCACCGTCAGGACGACAGCACCTGGTTCATCGGTGTCCCCGTTCCCGGCGGGCGCCTGGTCGACACCGACCTGCACCGCCCCCGGGCCGCCATCCGGGCCGTGCTGACCGATCACGCCGATGAGATCCGCCTCACCCCCAACCAGGACGTGCTCCTGTGCGGTATCGCCGAGGCCGACAAGGCGGCGGTGGAGCAACTCCTGACCGACCACGGGGTCCGCCAGGCCGAGCGGTTCCCGCTGTCGGTGTTGTCGTCGATGGCCTGCCCCGCCCTGCCCACCTGCGGGAAGGCGCTGGGTGAGGCCGAGCGGGTGCTCCCCGAGGTGACCGCCACCCTCGATCGCCTCCTGGCCGAGCGCGGTCTGCACGACGTGGCCATCGAGACCCGCATGACGGGCTGCCCGAACGGCTGCGCCCGCCCCTACGTGGCCGAACTCGGCATCGTGGGGCGGACCAAGTCGGCCTACGACATCTTCATCGGAGGCGACCCCGCCGGCACCCGCCTTGCCACCCGCCTCATCGAGTCGGTGCCCCTGGACAAACTGGCCGACGTCGTCGGCCCGCTGCTCGACCGCTACCGGGTCGATCGCCTGCTCGGCGAGGGCTTCGGCGACTGGGCCGATCGACGTGGGGTGGTCTCCCTGGCCGAGCACCTGCCGGTGGTGTCGCCCCGCAGTCGCCGGGCGGGACGGGTCGAGGTGGAGCGCGAGCGGTT
>JBCCRO010000061.1:0-27977 GCA_039201605.1 Actinomycetota bacterium | reverse complement strand
TTCCCCCTCCCGGCGGGGCCTCCCTCGAACACGCCCCCCCCCCGCCGTACTTCAGCATGTCGACGGGAGACGGTGACGTCATCGAGAAAGATGTCACTCTCGGGGTGCCGACCGATGGTGATCTGGTCGCTGTCGAGGTGGATTCGGCTGCCTCGCTTCGGGCCCTGGCGGACCACGAACATGCCGGGGGTACCGTCCGGTACGTCATCGAGGGCGATCGGTTCGGCACTGGCGGCCTCGGAGTCGTTGATCCAGCCCTCGTGCACCGCCGTCACGTCGTCGCTGCCCGTCCGAGAACCCAGAGGCACGCCGCAGGAGCTACAGAACCTGGCGCCGAGAGGATTCTCATAGCCGCAGGAGGGGCAGGACAACCCCATGCTCAGGCCTCCGTCAGGTTGATGTATGCCGCGGCATCCATCAGTTCGTCGATACTTGCGCCTGAGTCTAGCTCAACCACGCATATCCAGCCCTCTCCATACGGATCGGCGTTCATGCGTTCGGGGTGCTCCTCGAGCTGATCGTTGACCTGCACCACCTCGCCGGCCACCGGGGCGTAGATGTCGGAGATCGACTTGGTCGACTCGATCTCACCGATCCGGTCATGGGCGCCCATGCTCTGGCCCACCTGGGGCAACTCGATGAACACGATGTCGCCGAGGGCGTCCTGGGCGTAGTCGGTGATACCGACCCGCACCTTGTTGTCGGCTTCGACGCGAACCCACTCGTGCTCGGACGAGTACCGCAGATCATCGGGGGTATTCATGGGCCACACGCTACCGCTTCGAGGCCGATGCGGCTGGTTTCGGCGGCCAGGTCGCGGTCGGTTTCGGCGTGATCAGTCCTCGTCGACCCCGATGCCGCGCCGGGAGGCGGGAAGATACTGGAAAAGAGCCGAATACCAGCCGTACCCGAGGGCGGGAACGACGCACAGCCAGGCCAGCGGGCCGAGGATGCCGGCGTAGGACAGCTCGCTGTTGGCCCCGAGGAACAACGGGAAGGCGAACATCAGCAGGAACGCCGCCGTTTTGCCCTCCCAGGTCACCACCAGGCGCTCCCCCCGCCGGGTGGTCACCAGGGCCAGCAGTGCGACCACCGCCTCCCGTGCGAGTACCGCAACGGCGACGATGATCGGCACCGAACCGTCGATGATCAGGCTGGGGATGGCGACGAAGAAGAGCAGACGGTCGACGATCGGGTCGAACATGGCCCCGAACTCCGAGGCCTGGTCCAACCGTCGGGCCAGCCACCCGTCGACCCAGTCGGTGGCCCCCAGCCCGCCGAGCAGCCAGGCGGCGATGCCCCGCTCCTCCTGGGCGAACAGCAGCCAGAGGAACAGCGGGATGCAGCACAGGCGGATGAAGGTGAAGAGGTTGGGCCAGGTCAGGATGTCGTCGCGGCCGAAGCGGAGCTGGAGCGGCGCCGCCGTCTGCGGCTCGTCGTGCTGCTCAGCCATCGGGCACCACCGCATCCCCGTCCTGGCGGGAGTAGAGGGCCACGCCGTTCTCGTCGTAGACCAGCTGGAACCCCTGGGAGGTCATGCCCTGGTCGAACGCCTCGCGCGAGCTTTGGGTGCGTTCGGGGATCTGCTCGTCGACCACGAGCACGGCCAGGGTGTAGTCGGGGAAGCCGGCGAGGGCGGCCACCGGCTCCTGCTCGGTGTCGAGGGCGAAGATCCAGTCCCGGTCCGACAGCTCGGCCAGGGCGGCCGGCGAGGCCCGGACGGCCACGTCGTCCTCGATGAGCTCGATGGCCTCCATGATCGAGGCGTCGACCGAGGTCTGTCGATCCCACTCCCACGGCCGTTCGTAGGGCGATATCGGTGAGTCGGCCACGAAGATCAGCATCGCCGTCGCCGCCAGCGTCGACAGGATGCGGACGTCGAGGAAGACGCGGTCGACACCCATGTTGCCGAGGCGGTTGAGAGCGTAGGTGGCGGCGATGAGGACGAAGGCCAGGAGCATGGCGGCCCGCTCGGCGAAGATCGCCTCGTCGGCGGCGCCGGCGGCCAGATAGAGCACGCCGAGGGGCAGGGCCGGGGCCAGATACCGCAGCGACAGCAGCGGGAGGAAGATCACCGGCGCCAGCAGCCCGACGATCAGGGTGATGTTCTCCCTGGCGACGAGGTCCTGCACGACGCGGACGGGATCGCGCACGGCGTCGAGCAGCACGTCGCCGAGGAAGGTGCCGTCGGTCCCGCCGAAGGTCTCGGGAGCCAGCGGGGTCTGCCCGATGATGGGGTGGACGATCATCAGCAGGCCGAGCGACCAGAAGAGGCCGACGCCGAGGGTCCACAGGCCGACGGTGCGCTCCCGGGAGCCGAGCACGACGAAGCCCCAGAGGGCGACGGCCAGGCCGAGGTCGGCTCGACAGGCCAGGGCGAAGGCGATGGCGGCCCAGTACCACGGCCAGCGCTTGGTCGCCCCGAAGAAGGCCATGGCGATCAGGGCGGGCACGGCCAGCGAGGCGGGGTTGAAGTCCTCGGTGCCGAGGCGGTGGGTGGCGGGGTGGAGGGCGTAGGCCCCGATGAGGGCCGTGGCGGCACCGACCCGGAGCTTGGCCACCGACCGGGCCAGCCACCACAGCGGAAGCACGGCGATGGCCAGGGCCGCGCTCTGGACCACGATCAGCAGTTCGGCGGCGGGGACGACCGTGGCCAGGGCCCCCAGCGGGTAGAGGATGAAGGTCCAGTTGCGTTCGAGGACGTGGACGTCCGGGCCGAACAGCGATGCCTCCGGCATCTTCCCCTCGCTCAACAGCCACAGCGACTGGCTGTAGGCGGCGAGATTGCGGCCGGTGTCGAGAGCGTCGAGCCGGTCGAGCCCGGCCCGAATCAGCACGGCCCCGAGGAGGACGACGACGACCGTTGGGATCCACCGGTCGCCCGCCCCGGCCTCGATCCGGGCCTGCTGCCGGATCAGCTGGCGTTCCAGGCGCCGCTGGAACGGGACCTCACTCACCCTCGGCCACCAGCGGCTCAGGATCGGGGTCGAGGAGATGGGCACCCCGGTTACGCACGTTGTTGACCGCAGGCGTGACCGCCCGCAGGTCGAGGATCTCGTCCGGCGCCGGGACCAGCAGTCGGGTGAGGTCGGCGACGTCGTCGGTGTGGGTCAACCACTCGTCCCAGACCGCCGGGGCCAACAGCACGGGCATGCGATCGTGGATGGAGGCCATGGTGGCGTTGGGGGCGCACGTGAGGATGGTGCACGTCTCGAGGATCCCGTCCGGGCCGAGTTCGTCGTCGCTCCCCTCGGGGGGCGACCACCGCTCCCACAGGCCGGCGAACACCAGCGGCTCGTCGTCCCGATGGTGGATGAAGTACGGCTGCTTCTTCTTGTGCCCCGGGACCTTGGCCCACTCGTAGAACCCGTCGGCCGGGATCAGGCACCGACGCTTCTGGATGGCCCGTCGGTAGGCGGGTTTGTCGAGGATCGTCTCGGAGCGGGCGTTGATCATCCGGGAGCCGACCTTGCGGTCCTTGGCCCAGAACGGCACCAGCCCCCAGCGGAGCTCGCTCAGCTGACGATGCCCGTCGCGGGCCCGCACGGCGTAGACCGTGTTGGTCGGGGCGACGTTGTAGTTGGCCTCGAGCTCCTCGGTGGGCGGCTCGGTCTCGAAGTAGCGCGCCAATTCATCGGGAGGCGACGCCGCTACGAACCGACCACACATGCCCTGAACGGTACTCGCCGGTGGCCCCCTCGCTGCGGGACGCCGCCCAATCTTCGCCCCCTCCCCGGCTCGGTACCGCCGATGGCGGTCGGGTGGCGCCGGGGCGACGGCTCAGGCGATCGGGTTCTTGTAGGTGTCGAGGTAGGTGATCTCCGAGACCGGTCGTCGGGCGGCGGGCTTGAAGTCGGTGCCGAGGGTGTAGGCCACCGGCAGCAGGCCCGCTTGGGTGAGGTGGGGCGGGATGCCGAGCAGCTCCGCCGCCTCGGCCTCCTTGCGGAGATGGAGGGTGGTGTAGCAGCTGCCGAGACCGCGGCTGCGAAGGGCGAGCTGGAAGCTCCACATGGCGGGGATGATCGAGCCGAACAGACCGGCGGCCGAGACCTCGGGGTCCTCGGCTCGGCCGATGATCAGGGGGATGACCATCACCGGCACCTCGTGGAGGCGCTCGGCCAGGTAGTTGGCCGAGTCCATCACCCGGCCGGTCTGGGTGCCGGCGTCGACGAGCTCGGCATGCTCGGCCAGGTAGGCGCCGCCGACCTCTCGGTACATGTCGGCCAGCGCCGCCTTCTTGTCGGCGTCGCGCACCACCATCCACCGCCACCCCTGCCGGTTGGATCCGGTGGGCGCCTGGAGGGCCAGTTGGAGACAGTCGAGCAGCACGTCGTCGGGCACCTCCCGGTCGAAGTCGAGCCGCTTGCGCACGGCGCGAGTGGTCGAGAGGAGGGCGTCCACCTGGTCGAGATCGAAATCCATCGCACAACCATGGTCGCCGCCCGCCGCCGACACCAGCCGGTGGTGGGCGGTCGAGGCGGGCCGCCACCCCGATCGACCACCGGGCCTTGGCCCGGCTCGGGGCGCCACCACTACGATCGGGCGCTCGCAGACCACGACGGGGAGGCTCGCATGCGACTGGCAGGCAAGACGGCACTGGTGACCGGAGGCTCGGCCGGGATCGGCTTCGGTATCGCCTCGGCCCTCCTGGCCGAGGGGGCGGACGTGATGATCACGTCCCGCAAGGCCGAGAAGTGCGAGACGGCGGCCGACGAGCTGCGGGCGGCGACGGCCGACGTCGACGGAGCCGGCCAGGTGGCGTGGCGGGCCAGCCACGTCGGCGATCCCGAGCAGGGCCGCCAGGTGATGGAGGACACGATCGCCGAGTTCGGAGCGCTCGACGTCCTGGTCAACAACGCCGCCACCAACCCGTGGCACGGACCGACGATCGACGTCGACCCCGCCCGTCTGGACAAGACCTACGAGGTGAACCTCCGCGGCCCCCTGCTGTGGACCCAACACGCCTGGCGCCTCTGGATGGCCGAGCACGGCGGCTGCGTGATCAACATCGCCTCGGTAGGCGGCTTCGGCACCAGCCGCGATCTCGGGGTCTACTGCCTGTTCAAGGCCGGGTTGGTCCACCTGACCAAGCAGCTGGGAGCCGAGCTCGGCCCCGGCACCCGGGTGAACTGCATCGCCCCCGGGCTCATCAAGACCGACTTCGCCCGGGTGCTGTGGGAGGGCGATCGGGGGCCCGAGGTGGCGGCCCGGATGCCGCTGCACCGCCTCGGCGAGCCGGACGACATCGGCGCCGCCGCCGTCTTCCTCGCCGCCGACGCCCGGTGGATGACCGGTCAGACCATGATCATCGACGGCGGGGAGCTGATCCGGGTCGACCCGGCGGCGGAAGCCTGAACCCGTCCGAGCGGTTCCCGTGTGCGATGCTGACACACGTGTTGCCCTCCCCCACCCCCACACGGCGGCGTCGTTCGTTACGTCTGGTCATGGCGGCCGCCCTCCTCACGCTCGGCCTCGCCGCCTGCGCCGACGACGAGGCGGGCGACGGCGTCGCCCTCGAACAGTCGGTGTTCGACGCCACCGCCCAGACCGTCCAGGGCGAGACGTTCGACCTGAACGAGCTCGCCGGTCAAGACCTGATCATCTGGTTCTGGGCTCCGTGGTGAACCTCGTGCCGTGCCGAAGGCCCTGCGGTCGCAGAGGTCGAAGCCACCTACGGTGACGAGGTCCGAATCGTCGGTATCGCCGGGAGCGCCGGCGTCGAGGACATGCTCGCCTTCATCGACGAGACGGGGACCGGCGGGTTCACCCAGCTGAACGACACCGACGGGGAGCTGTGGCAGCGGTTCGGTACCGAGGGCCGCTCCACCTTCATGTTCGTCAACGACGACGGCACCAGCGAGCTCACCAGCTACGGCGTGGCCGACGAGGCCCGCCTCGTCGCCGAGATCGAGCGGTTGTCCTCCAGCTGAGGGGCCGGGGGCCGACGACATCGGCCTCCGATCCCGCTCCGGGCTACGCCCCTCGCTGTCGCAACACCGCCTCCAGTCGTACCAGACGGTGCGACTCGGCGGCGGCCGCCATCCGCCGGAGGGCCTCGTGACCGGGGGCGTCGGTCCGGGGGGTCGCCACCCGGGCCTCGGCGAACCGGGTGTAGTCGTGGCGCACATCGCGACCGCGCGCCGTCAACGACCACAGGCTGTCGACGGCGCGCCGACCGAGCCGACGGTCGATCCACCCCAGGCGCAGCATCCGGTCGAGGGTGTTGGTGGCCAGGCCGGGACGCATGGTCGGCGTGATCAGCGCCGCCAGGGTTCCGACGGTGATGGCGGGGACGCCCCGGCTTGCGGCGAAGGAGAGGGCGTCGAGGATCCGCCGATCGACCACGTCGACCCCCACCTTCTCCGCCCGCTCGAAGATCAGGTCGTTGATGAAGAAGTGGGCGGTGCACACCGCGCTCCAGGCCCGGGGCGGGCTGCTACGACCCGGGGCGGTCGGCTCCAGGAAGTCGACCACCGGCCCCAGTTGTTCGTCCATGGTCCGGCTCAGGGCCTCGCCCCGGGCCACCAGCGCCTCGTGCTCCTCGGCGTCGGCCTCGGCGAACACCTCGCGCAGCACGGTCTCGGCCACCCGCAGGTAGTCGTGGCGGACCCGGTGCCCCACATCGGTGAGTCGCCACCGTTTACCGCGGCGGCCTTCGGCGCTCTCGCCGTGACGGGCCACCCACGCCCGGTCGTCGGCCGCCATCCGCGACAGGGCCGACAGCGCCGTCTGCGGTTTGGGCGACGGCGGGACGAGGTCGCAGATCGTGGCCACCGGGAGCCCCTCGTCGAGGCCCCGCCCCTCGGCGTAGGCCAGGGCGTCGAGCAGTCGCCGGTCGAGGACGCTGAGGCCCATCCGCTCGATGACGCACGTGATCTGATCGTTGATGTGGAAGTGGATGCGACGCAGGGCGCCGCCCTCGGGGTCGTCGCCCTCGCCACCGACGGTGGCGTCCAGGGGGGAGTCGGTTGCCGTCATGAGGCTCTCCCCGTGGCCGTGCACCACCAATGGCGGTCCTCCGGCGGCTCGTAGCCGAGGTGGGACTGGCCGAAGGCGACGATGAACGACCGGTGCTCCACCACGAACCGGGTGAAGCGCTGCGCCGTCCACCGGCACGACTCGGGGATGATGGCGGCCCGCTTCAGCTCGCGGCCCAGCTCGCTGTTGATGTTGCGCACGACGCCGTCGCCGACGGCGAGCAGGCGGGTGAGGTCACCCCAGCTCGACCAGGACTGGGACCAGGCGCCGACGTAGAGCAGGCGGCCGAAGCGTTCCCGCTCGGCCATGATCTCGCCCAGGTCGGGGCCGGACATGTCGTAGGGGGGAAAGGACCCGGCGAACTCGACCCCGGCCCTCAGCCCGGCGGCATGCTCGACCCGATCGAGCACCTGGCTCGGGGTCCGCTGCTCGCTGCCCAACCAGTGCAGAAGCATCTTGGGATGGCAGTTCCCTCGCAGGGCGTGGCGCACGAACATGGCATGCGACGACCCGAAGTCGCTGAACATGGGGACGAGCAGGGCGTGCGCCGGCAGCCGCTCGGCCAGGGCGCAGGTGCCGATCAGCCCGTCCGGGGTGCGATCGAGCGGTTGATGGAACACGACGTCCGGTGGTGTCGCCTCCGACACCTCGGTCAGGTCGGAGGCACAGGAGATGGTGTGCCCGCGTGCCTGGTGCTCGCCGGCGAGGGCGCTCGCCGTCAGCCGGAGGCTGTCGCCCAGATAGTCGATTCGTAATCCGCGCCCCATGGTTCGGCCCTCCTCCTCGGGCACCGGGCCCCGGGGGTACGAGGCCGATGCGGGTGTCGTGTGGTCGGTGACAGGCCGTCGTTCGACGATCGTGATCCGGATCGCCCGAAGCGGTCGCAACTGTCATCTGACAACTGGTGATACGCCGCCGGAAATCGGTTACGGCTGGTCCTTGAGGAAGAATCCGCGTCGTGCGAAAGGTGGGGACATGGGTACGTTCATCCGCCTGCTGCTCTTCGGCTGGGCCTTCGTCATCGTGGTCATGGCGGCCTGGCTCGGGCTCCTCGACCCGAGCCCCGAGCCGGGCACGGCGGGCACCGCCCCCTCGGGAGACGCAACGGCGTCGACAACCACCGATGCGACGCCGGACGAACGGTCGCCGGCCTCGGGCGTCTGTCGTCCCCACCGGCTCGACGGGGTCGACTTCTACGACCGGACGCCGGTGCTGCGACCCGAGGCGGAGACGGCGATCGTCGCCTTCATCGTCGAGCTGCGCGACGCCGGCTGCGTCGCCGATGCGGTCGGATCGTTCTGTCCCGCCCCGGAGGCGGCGGCCGTGCTCCACGGCCACGCCGAGGACGACACGCTCACCACCTCCGAGGAGTACCGGCTGTCATTCGAGCGGGCGCTGGCCGTGGCCACCGTGCTGATGGCCAACGACGTCACGGTGGGTTCGATCGCCGGCACCGGAGCCGGGGGACCCGCGGTCGCCGCCGGCGGCCTCGGCCCCGTCGACCCCGGCACCGGCGCCGGGGGCGAGGTCAGGGCCGACGTGGAGGTCGGGGCCGAGCCGTCCGCCACCGTCGAACCGGGGTCCGCAACGGCGGTGGCCGACCCCGGATCCGACCCCGGCGCCCCGTTGACGCCGAGCGTCGACATCGGTCTGCGGTGCCCCACCGTCCGAGGTCCGTGACCGACCCCTCCCTCCACGCCACCGGGGCCGATCACGGCTGGGCGAGGATGCGGCACCGCCTGGCCAGCGCCGTTGAGTAGTGTCTGTCGGAGCCCGGGTAGCGGTTCGGGCAGGGACCACCACGGAGGAGACGTTGGCCGAGGGACGCCGACCGAGCTTTGTCACGATCGCAGCCGGCCTGGTGTTCATGCTCGGGCTCGGGGCGACCGCCGCCACCTTCCTCGGGCCCGCCGTCTTCCCCCAGGAGGACGTGCCGGAGACCACCACCACCGAAACGACCATCCCCGTCGACGAGGCGGCGGCCGAGGCCGCCGCCACCGCGTTCGCCGCCGCGCTGACAGCCGGTGACGTCACCACGGTGGAGTACGCCTCGACGACGGGGGCCGAGGCGGCGGCCGACTTCGCCACCACCACCGACGGCCTGGCCCCCTTCACCCTCCAGGTCGAATCGGGCACGGTGTCGATGACCGAGAGCGGCCTGGCCCGGGTGCCCCTCACCGTCACCTGGAATTTCCCCGAGACCAGCCCCTGGGTCACCGAGACCACGGTGGCGGTACAGGAGCTCGGCGGCCGGTGGCTCGTGCGGTGGGACGTGTCGGCCCTCGAATCGAGCCTGTTGCGCGGTGACCGCCTCCAGCGAACCCGCATCCCCTCGGCCCGGGCCGAACTCCTGGGGCGGGACGGGTCGGTGCTGGTCAGCGAGGCCAGCTTCGTCCGCATCGGCATCCGACCCAGCCGGGTGGACGACCTGCCGACCCTCGTCAGCCAACTTCAGGCGCTCCTGCCGATCGACCCCGACGACCTCGCCGCCCGGGTGACCGCCGCCGATCCCGACGACTTCGTCGAGGTCACGGCCCTCCCCCGGGCCGAGTACGAGGCCATCCGGGAGCAGGTCTTCCCCCTGCCCGGCACCGTGTTCCGGGAGGAGATCCGGCCCGTCGCCGGCAGCAGCGAGCTGGCCCGGGCCCTGCTGGGCAGCTCGGGCGAGGTGACGGCGGAGATCCTCGAGGAGAACCCGGGCCTGTTCGCCGCCGGCGACTTCGCCGGTCTGTCCGGTCTGCAGCGGGAGTACAACGCCGAGCTGACCGGCCTGCCGGGGGCCCGAATCTCCGTGTTCCGGGCCCCGTTCGACCCGTCGTCGACGACGACCGGCACCGGCCTCACCACCACCTCGGCCCTGCGGGATCCGACCCTGGCCGAGGAGCTGGCCACCGTCGAGCCCACCCCGGGCCAGCAGGTGATCACCACGATCGACCCCGCCATCCAGGCCGCAGCCGAGGCGGCCCTGTCCACTCGGACCGAGACGTCGGCCCTGGTCGCCATCGAGGTGTCGACCGGCGAGGTGGTGGCCGTGGCCAACAGCGGGCCGAACTCCACGGTCAACTTCGCCATGACCGGCCAGTACCCGCCGGGCTCGATCTTCAAGATGGTCACCGCCTACGCCGCCATGGAACGCGGCCTGGGCGCCGAGCAGTCGATCGACTGCCCCCAGACGATCACCATCCAGGGACGCCCCTTCGGCAACGCCGGCGGGTCGGCCTTCGGGGTCATCCCGTTGCGCACCGCCTTCGCCGTGTCGTGTAACACCGCCTTCATCAACGCCAGCAGCGGGTTCGGGCCAACGGTGTTGACCGACACCAGTGCGTTGTTCGGCATCGGTGACGACACCCCGGTCGGGGCCCCGGTGTTCAGCGGGTTCGTCCCCGAGACCCCGAGCGGACAGGAGCTGGCCGAGGTGTCGTTCGGCCAGGGCCAGATCCTGATGAGTCCGTTCTCGGCGGCGGTGATGGCCGCCACCGCCGCCGGCGGCGTCTACCGCTCACCCCGTCTGGTCACCGCCCCCAGCCCGGGTGAGCAGCAGGTCATCCAGCTCTCCCCCGGCCCGGCCGCCGACCTCCAGAGCATCATGCGCTCGGTCGTCACCAACGGCACCGGCACCGCGCTGCTGGGCGTCCCCGGGGCGCCGGTGGCGGGCAAGTCGGGCTCGGCCCAGTTCGACGACACCGACGGCGTCGTCCGGGCGCACGCCTGGTTCGTCGGCTTCCAGGGGAACATCGCCTTCGCCGTCCTCGTCGAGCGGGGCGAGGCCGGCGGCGGTGTCGCTGGCCCGGTTGCCGCCAACTTCCTGTCCCGCATCGGTTCCCCCGCTTCCCAACCGACCCCGTCGACCACCGCCCCCGAGGAGAACCCCTCGACCACGGTGCCCGAGGAGACCACGACCACCGCCGACGGCTGATCCCGCCTCCCCCGGCCGCCGACGCCGCGGCGGGAGGGCGCAGCAATCGACCGTCGACCGTCGGCCGAGGAAAAGGGGCCACCGCCGGGAACATCCGGGCCCGACGGCCAGACGTAGGTGACCAGGACGTCGGCTCGGGGCGCCGCTGCCCGGGTGTGGTGCGGCTTCCGGGGTCGCCTCCCCCGGAAGCGGGCGGCCCGCACGGCGCCGCAGCGGCCATGGCCCCGGGTCGACGTCCACCTCCCCCACGGTCCGGCTCCGGACGCCGCTCGGGCGCCCGGTCCGCCCGTGAGCCGTCCCCCCGAGGCGACCGGCTTCAACGGACGCCGGGCCCGTCGCGGCGCCGAGCGCGATCGAGGAGGCCAGGCGTCGGGCCTCAGCCGGCGGCGAGGCTGTTCAGCACGGCGAAGGACGGCACCGAGCGGGCGGAGCCGATGCTGCCCCCGGCGGTGGAGATCTGGGTCGAGCCGCCACCGTCGAGCATCACGCCCTCCTCGACGCCCAGACCGAGGGCGTAGTCGGCCAGCATCGAGGCGTTCATCGACAGGGTTGAGACGATGATGATCTCGTCGTCGTTGAAGCCGAGGAAGCTGTGCGAGCGGTTGACGTTGGTGTAGCCGTAGGTGATGTCGATGCCGGGGTAGGCGTCGGACCGCTGCCCCTTGTGGATCAACGACACACCGGAGACGGCGGAGCGGACACAGGCATTCGGGGTCCACTCCTCCCCCATCCAGATGTGATCGAGGTCCCGACCGCCGTGGGTCTCGCAGTCGGCGTGGTACTCCACGATCTGACCCCGGTCGAGCCGGTCGCCGCTGCCCGACACCTGGCCGTCGACCACCACGGGCGACTGCGAGGTGGAACCGATGAACCAGTTGGCGTTGACCACCACGTCGCCGGGGATCCGGGAGGCGTAGGTGCGGCCACCGTCGCGGGCGTCGAGGGCGACGAGGTTGCGGTCGGCGATGACGGTGACGGTCGAGCCGCGCTTGCCGACGGAGATCCCGGGGACGATCTCGGTCAGGCCCAGGCGCTCGGCCTTGCCACAGGTGGCGGTGTGCTCGAAGGGCCACCGCTCGGCGAACTCGGGGGTCTGCGTCATCCAGCTGACGACGCTGGCCCGCCCGTCGGTGGCGATGAGGCCGAGCCAGTAGGCGTGGCCGCCCTCATCGGCGTCGCGACCGAGGAGGTTGCGGTAGACGGCGTGGAGGAACTCGCCGTCGTCGAGGCCTTCGTAGAGGAAGCGGTACTCGGCGCTCTGCGTCATCCAGTAGGCGACCTCGTCGCCCCCGATGCCGGCCCGGCGGAGGGCGACCCAGTAGGCGAGACCCTCGGGGTCGGCCTGACGGCCGAAGAGGGTGCGGTAGAGACGGGCGGTGTGCACGCCGGTCCCATCGCAGGTGATCGACACCTCGACCGTCGGGTCGGTGTCATCGCCGCCCTCGGTGGCGGTGAGGGCGCCGGCCGGCAGAGCCGGGAACAGTCCGCCGAGGACAAGAACCGTGAAGAGAAGCCGCCGCATCCCGCAATCTCACTTTCAGTGGTGAACAACTACCGAAAGTAGGAATTGCAGTGATCCGCATCGATGGGCGGACATGTCGATGCGTGGCGATCCCCGCTGCCCAGGAGGAGCGGTGTCAGTGGGTGGAACCACCCGCCGACGCACACGAATCGGGGGCGGAAGCCGGCTCCGAGCCGACCTCCGCCCCCGATTCACGGAAGCTGCGCCTTTGCAACGATGGTGGCAGCGAGAACCCGGAGGGCTCCCGAACTCGATTCAACGGGTGGAGCGGCCGTGCTGCCGGCGGCCGCTCCACCCGGTAGGGGGATCAGACGGCGTCTGCGCCGGCCTCACCGGTGCGGATGCGAACCAGGGAGTCGACCGGGACGACCCAGATCTTGCCGTCACCGATCTTGCCGGTGGCGGCGGCGCCACGGATGGCCTCGGCGAGCTTGCCCACGTCGGCATCGTCGCACACGACCTCGAGCTTCAACTTCGGCACGAAGTCGACCTGGTACTCGGCGCCTCGGTAGGTCTCGGTGTGTCCGCCCTGACGGCCGAACCCCTTCACCTCCGACACGGTCATTCCCTGAACCCCGTGCTCCCGGAGGGCGTCTTTCACGCCATCCAGTACGTGGGGCTTGATGACTGCGGTAATCAACTGCACGGTACTCGTCCTCTCGTCGTCGTGCGGATCAGACCGACGCCGGCGAGGGCATCAGATCGGGGCCATAGCCTGGGCTACCGTGCTCGCTGATGTCGAGCCCGGCCTGCTCCTCTTCGGGGCTGACTCGCAGGAGACCTGCGGCCTTGAGGCCGAAGAACATCGCACCGGCGGTGACGAAGACGAACACGCCGATCACAACGCCGCCGATGAGCTGGTCGAGGAAGAGGCCGGCACCGCCGCCGTACAGCAGGCCCGCCGACTCCTCGGCACCGTTGACCGGGCTGGTGGTGGCCAGCAGGCCGGTGGCCAGGAGGCCCCAGAAGCCGGCGAGGCCGTGCACCGAGAAGGCACCGACCGGATCGTCGACGCCGAGGCGCTCAACCGTGAGGACCGAGATCACCACGAGCACACCGGCGACACCGCCGGTGATCAGGGTGCCGACAGGACTCATCTCACCGATGCCGGAACAGATGGCCACCAGGCCCGCCAGGATGCCGTTGCCGACCATCGAGACGTCGGGCTTGGGCATCATGATCCACGAGGTGGCCAGAGCGGCGGCACCACCGGCGGTGGCGGCGAAGGCGGTGAGCACGGCGATCACCGGGACCGCCATGTCGGCCTGCAGCTGCGAGCCGGGGTTGAAGCCGAACCAGCCGATGAACAGCAGGAACACGCCGGCCATGGCCAGCGGGATGCTGTGACCGGGCAGGGCCCGGGGCTTGCCGTCGTCGCCGAACTTGCCGATGCGGGGACCGATCACGACGGCACCGGCCAGAGCGGCGAAGCCACCGGTCATGTGGACCAGACCGGACCCGGCGAAGTCGACGAAGCCGGCCTCGGACAGCCAGCCACCGCCCCACTGCCAGCTGACCACGATCGGGTAGATCACGGCGGTGATGATGATCGAGTAGCTGAGGTAGCCGACGAACTTCGTCCGGCCGGCCACGGCGCCGGACACGATGGTCGCAGCGGCAGCGGCGAAGGCGGCCTGGAACAGGAAGTCGACCGGAACGGCCAGCGGGTAGAAGCCATCGTCGGCGAGCGCCTCGGGGCTGATGTCGACGGTGGCTCCGGAGAAGAAGCCGTCGACGAACAGACCGGCGGAGCCGATCCAGCCGTTGAAGTCACCGGGGTAGGCGATGCCCCAGCCGATGAGGGCGAACATCAGGACACCCACACAGAGGTCCATCAGGTTCTTCATCATGATGTTGGCGGCGTTCTTGGCTCGGGTAAGACCGGCCTCCAGCAGGGCGAAGCCCGGCTGCATCAGGAACACCAGCACCGCGGCGAAGAAGATGAAGATGTTGTCCAGGACAATCATGTTCATCGCTTCAGCGCCGGTGGCCGCCGTCCGATCATATTGATCCTGGGCTGCGGCCGGGGCCGCCAGAGCCAGGATCGACAGACCGGCGAAGGCCGTCGCTGCTAACAACTTCCGTTTCATTTGGACCTCTCCTTGTCGGTTCAGAGCCAGACGTTAGGAGCGGGCCATTTCTGATTTGTTCGGTCCTCGTTACGCCATGACGACACGGTTCTGAACCGTTTCTTTCATCGACGGCGCGCCGCTGTCCCTAGGTGCCGAGGACGTAGCCGCGTTTGCGGACGGTCCGGATCGACAGACCGAGCGGTTCGAGGCGACGACGCAGGCGCAGCACGTGCACGTCGAGCACGTTTCGCCGGGGCTGCTCACCCGGCCAGCCCTGCTGGAGGAGCTGCTCTCGGCTGACGACTTTGCCGAAGCGGTCGAGCAGGGTCGACACCAGGCGGGCCTCGATGGGCGGGAGGGCCGTCCACCGCTCCCCATGGCGCAGAACACCGTCGTCGTCGAGGGTCGGCTCGATGACCGACCGCCCGCGCAGGGCTTCGATCCGAGCCTGCAGATCCCGTTCATCCGCCGGGAGCCGGATCCAGTCCTCCATCGGGTCGACGGAGATCGGAGCCGGCTCGTCTTCCGCCACCAAGAGGACCCGGGGCAGCGACTGCGAGCGCAGGTCGGCACGGCGTTCTCGCTCGGAAGGCCAGTACACCAATTCAACCTTCATAGTGAGAAGGTACGAATCGACTGTTTCCTGTTTGTTTCCTAGCGGTGAATGCCGTGCGTCCGTCCCGGCACGCCGTCTCCGGGCCGTCCCTCGCACTGAGATGACGATGAGGAAATGGCGCTCTCGATGGGCGCGATCAGCCCCAGCAGTGTTTGCTGGCGTTCCAGGGACGGGTGCCGTCCCGCTGCCAGGTGAGGAGGGCCGCTTCGTCCTGCTGGGCGTTGGAGGCCAGGTGGGCCTGCGACACCCCGTACCGGTCGGCGTGACCGTAGGCGGCCCAGCTTCCGGTGAGGAACTGGTAGGCGCCCCGGGCGCTCGAGCTCGGGTTGGCCGCCTGGTAGTTGTCTGTCGACTCGCAGAACCGGATCTGCAGCAACACCGGGGGCACGAACACACCGTGGCCGGCGTCGACCCAGCCCTCGGGATGGGCCGTGGTCTCCGTGGCCGGGTCGGTGCTCTCGGTCGGCGCCGCCGGATCCACCGTCGGGTCGGTTGCACCGTCGGCCGCCGTGGCCTCCGTCGAGGCCACCGTGGTGGTTGGCGCCGCCGTGGTGGGGGCGGCCGTGGTGGGCGCCGCCGTGGTCGGAGCCGCCGTGGTGGTGGTGGCCTCGGTGGTGGTCGGCGCCGCCGGTGCCGCCGACAGCACGCCCTGGATGGGTGGGCCCTCGCCGTAGACCCACGGGTTCAGACCCCCCGACGCTTCGCCGTCGACGAACTGGGTGTCGGTCGTGGTGGAGGCCGCCGTGGTGACCGGCGCCGCCGCCTCGCTCACGTCCTCGGTCTCGGTCGCGGCCGCCGAATCGTCGGCGGCGCCGTCCACGGCGTCGACGAAGGCGTCATCGCCGGCGTTGGCGCCGAAGACGAGTCCGATGGTGGCCAGTCCCATGAGAACGGCCAGAAGGACGGCGCGGCCAGGGCGCGCCGATTCGGTTGGGAACTCAACATGCATTCGCTGTTACTCCCTACTGGGTTCCCGGCTCCGCCGCCGGTGAGAACATTCAGAGTCCTTGATGCACATGCGACCTCGTGGGTCGACGACAAGACGGTATCAACGTTACGGAACGATTACACGGCACCCGTGACGTACGACCCTCGTGGGCTCGGGTGGTGAGTGGGGGAACCAACCTTGTCTAGTCGTAACCCATGCAGGTCGGTGGGACCATGGGCGTCGTTGCTCTCGGCCACCGCGCCGGGGCGACGCCGAGACGCCGTGTAGTACAACTGGCTGATGGCGGTCGCAAACACCCTCTCATCGCCCGGTCCCGCTCCCGGTGGAGCGACGCCATGCGCCAGCTGAACGGCCTCGACGCCAACTTCCTCACGTGGGAGGACGCCACCACCGTCGGCCACATGACGAGCGTCCTCCTCCTCGACCCCTCGACCTCCCCCGAGCCGTGGACCTTCGACCGCTTCGCCGCGCTCCTCGAAGCCCGCATCCACAAACTGCCGTCGTTCACCGAGAAGTTGGTCGAGGTGCCCCTCGGGCTCGATTTCCCCTACTGGGTGCGCGCCGCCGACTTCGACCTGGAGGATCACCTTCACCATGTGGCCGTCCCCGGGGGTGGAGGCCGAGAACCGTTCGCCGATCTCGTCACCCGTATCCACGAGCGGCCGCTCGATCGGCGCAGGCCGCTGTGGGAGTGCCACGTGGTCGAACAGGTGGCGGGCGACCGGATCGCCCTGATCACCAAGATCCACCACGCGGCCATCGACGGCCTGTCCGGTCAGGAGATCCTGGCCTCCCTCGTCGATCTCGACCCCGACGCTCCCCTCGCCCCCGACGATGAGGACCCGACCGAGCGCGGGGCGGCGGTCGGCGAGTTGGACCCGGCCGCCGTCGTCGGTCGGACCATGCTGTCGCTGCTGGCCTCGCCGGGCCGGGCGGTGAAGGCGGGCCGGGCCCTGGCCCGCCTGGTGCCGGTGGTCGGCCCCGCCCTCGGCGATCCGCTCGACCGGGCGGAGCCGGGCGGCGAGACGGCCGGCGATCTGGCCCGCCGTCTCGGCGCCGCACCCCGCACGCCGTTCAACGCCGCCATCGGGCCTCACCGCCGGTGGGCCTACAGCACGCTCCCCCTCGATCGCGTGAAGGCGATCAAGAACGAGGCGGGCGTGACCGTGAACGACGTGATCCTGGCCACCGTGGCCGGCACGGTCCGGTCCTGGCTCGACGATCGTGACGCACTACCCGATCGCCCGCTGGCCGCCATGGTGCCGCTGTCGGTGCGGTCCCAGGATCAGACCTCGGCCCTCGGCAACTTCATCTCAGCCACCGTGACCACACTGGCCACGAACCTCGACGACGCAGCCGAACGCCTGGCGGCGGTGAAGGCGAGCATGGATCAGGCCAAGGAGCGGCATGCCACCCTGCCGGCCGACATCCTTACCGACGTCACCCAGGTGACGCCCCCGGCGATCGCCGGCCTCGCAGCCCGGCTGGTCGCCTCGACCAAGCTGGCCGACCGGGTAAACCTCCCGTTCAACCTCGTCGTCTCCAACGTGCCCGGTCCACCGATACCTCTCTATCTCGCCGGTGCCCGCATCGTGGACCACTACCCAGTGTCGACGATCGTCGACGGTGTGGGGCTCAACGTGACGGTGATGTCGGTCGAGAACCGGCTGGGCTTCGGCTATGTGGCCGATCGGGATCTGATCCCCGACCTGTGGGACCTCGCAGACCGGACCGAGCCGGCCCTGGCCGAGCTGGCCGACGCCGTCGGCGTGGCCCTCTGAACGACCGGCCTGACGCCGTCCCCCGCCGACACTGCGAAGGATCCAAAGAAAAAGGTGCTGGTCGCTGCATCCACGGACACGGGGTGGGGCGAAGAGGGAAACAGAAACCAAGCAAGGAGAAACCCTCTCATGTCTCGTGTCCGTATCGCATTGGCCGCCTTCGTGGCCTTGTCCATCTCGCTTCTGGCGTTCAGCTCGCCCGTGGCCGCGCAGGATGCTCGCATCCACCTGATCCACGGCATTCCCGACACCGACGTCGACGTCGAAGCCAATGGCGACAACGTCTTCGAAGGCTTCCAGTTCGGCGACACCCAGGATCTCTCGTCGCTGGCCGGCGCCACCCTGAGTGGCGTTAAGGTCAAGCTGGCCGGCACCGACACCGTCGCCATCGACGCCGGTGACGTCGCCCTGCCCAGCTCCGGCAACATCACGGCGATCGCCCACCTCGACGCCGACGGCACCCCGACGCTGTCGATCTTCTCGAACGACACCTCCAACACCGCTGCCGGTGAGGGTCGTCTGATCGTCCGTCACACCGCCGCCGCTCCCGCCGTGGACATCAAGGCCAACGGCGACGTCGCCTTCGCCAACGTGTCCAACGGTGAAGAGGGCAAGGCCGACCTGCCCACCGGCACCATCTCCGCCGAGGTCGTGCCCACCGGCGCCGACGACCCGGTCGTGATCGGCCCGGCCGACCTGCCCATCGCCGAGGGTGAGGCCCTCGTCGTCTACGCCGTCGGCTCGCTTGACGATGGGAACCTGACGGTCCTGACCGAGAGCATCACCGGTCTGCACACCAACCCGAACCAGGTCAACACCGGCAACAGCCCCGTCTCCAGCGGGCTGAACGTGGCCGCCCTCGTCGCCGCCCTCGGCGCCGTCGTCGTGGTCTTCGGTGGCAGCCAGGCCCTGGCCCGCCGCAACGGCTGACAGTCAATCACTGACCCCCCACTGGTAACGGACTGAATCCCCACCACGATGCGACGATCCACGTTTCTCGCCCTCGCTCTCGCCCTCTGTTTGGCCCTGTTCGCCTCCGCCTGTTCCACCGGCGGCGACGACGGGACGGCGGGCGCCGACAACGGCAACGACTCCACCCGAACCGATACGGCCACCGACCCGGTGGACGACGGGGCATCTGAGGCGGCCGCCACTGCGGCGGCCGGGGCGGAGACCGGAGCCGAGGCCGGCGTGTCGAACGGCGACGAGCTTTCGGCGGATGACCTGGCATCTCGCATCGTGGAGTTGGACACGGCACTCGATGTGCCGGGCCTGAACGAAGGTCCCCAGCCGGTGGCCGTCTCCATCCCGTCGGTCGGCGTCGATTCGTCGCCGATCGACGGGGTCGGAGTCGAACCGAACGGCGAGCTCGAAGTGCCCGAGGCCGACCGCGTCGGCTGGTACGAGTACGGCTCGGCTCCGGGTCAGGCGGGCTCCAGCGTGCTCGCCGCCCACATCGCCTACAACGGCGAGAACGGCGCCTTCCGCTACCTCGATGAGGCGGAGGTCGGCGATCGGGTGGAGGTCGAATTCAGCGACGGATCCACCCAGGCCTTCGAGATCATCGAGATGGCCCAGTACGACAAAGACGAGCTCCCTTTCGATCGGGTCTTCGCCCGAGACGGCGAGCCCGTCATCACGCTCATCACCTGTGGCGGCGACTTCCAGCCCTCTGTAGATAGTTACGAGGACAACGTTGTGGCCTACGCCGTGCCCGTCGCCTGATGACCCTGCTCAGCCCACCTCCGGTTGCCGTCGTAGAGCCGGCTCGGTACCGCTACGATCCTGTCGTGGTCGAAGCATCCGACCAGCTCGAGGCGGCCTTTGCGTCGGGCGACCCGGACTCCCTCCGGATCGCTCATCAACGCTATGCCGATGACGTACATCGTTTGTGTGTACGCACGGTGGGCCACCACGATGCCGCCGACGTCGCCCAAGAGGCCTTCCTGGCCGCTTGGCGCACGCATCACCGTTTCGATCCAAACCGGGGCAGTCTCGGTGGCTGGATCATCGGCATCACGAAGTTCAAAGCGATCGATCATCTACGCCGTCGGGCCCGGGCCGAGCGCCAGCACGACGGCGATGCTCCCACCGGCAACGAGGCCGTGGAGCAGGTGGCGGAACAGATCGTCATCGCTCAAGCCCTCGACCGCCTACCCGACAGGATGCGCCAGACCATGGAACTGGCCTTTTACTCTGATCTGACCCACGCCCAAATCAGCGATAAAATCGGTTCACCGCTTGGCACGGTGAAAAGCGATATTCGCCGAGGCCTGGCCCGGATGCGACGTGACTTGGAAGGTCTCGATGCTGCAACATGACAGCGATGATCGCCTGTTGGCCGCCCTTCGGGGTGAGCCGGTCGGCAGCAGCGATCCCTCCGAGGCCGCACACCTGCTGACGGCACAACGCGTCGGCACCATCGCTCGCACGATGGAATCCGAGTACTACGGTGAGCCGAGGTCGTTCGACCCCGGCTCACCAGCGAGCTTCGACGCGATCGCCGAAGTTCTTGGCTCTGAATTGTCCAGTCCATCGCCGGAGCCGATTCTGCAGGCAGAAGCGACCAACGTCGTACATCTACCCCGGTCCCGCAAGGTTCAAACCTGGTTTCTCTCGGCCGCTGCGGTTCTCGTGGCCGTCGTCGGAGCCGGTGCCGTTCTGACCATGCTCGCCTCCGACGAGCCCGAGAGCGTCTCCACGGTCGAGTTGGCCGCACTGACCGACCTCGGGGCCGCATCGGCCGAGTTGGTCGATGGTGGGAACGAGTTCAGCCTGGTGGTCGACGTCGACGGTGTCGACCCCGGAGACGGCTATCTCGAGCTGTGGCTCATCGACAGCGAGATCACCCAGCTCATCTCGCTCGGCCCCATCCAGGACGACGGCGTGTACGAGCTGCCGGCCGGTCTCGATCCCGCCGACTTCCCGGTGGTGGACGTGTCGGTCGAGAACTTCGACGGCGACCCCTCCCACGGTGGGGCGAGCGTCTTCCGGGGCCAGCTCGAGCTCTAGGGCTCGGCCTCCCGGCTGAGCCCGCCAACCGGTTCGGGGCGGCCTCGGCGTCGGTCGAGACGGGCCGTGCGAGAATCGGCCGATGGCGCTCAGGACCGTCGAACTCCTCGACGAGGCCCCCTCGTCCGGCTACCCGTACGGCCTCGCCGCTGTGCGGGCGTTGCCGCTTGAGCTGACCCGACCGGTGGCGATCCTCGTCGGTGACAACGGCTCGGGGAAGAGCACCCTGATCGAGGCCATCGCCGTCGCCGCCGGCTTCAACCCCGAGGGCGGGAGTGGACAAGTCCGGTTCGAAACCGAAGCATCGCATTCAACCCTTGCGAACCACCTCCGGCTGACCTGGGGCAGCCGCCTGCAGCCCGGCTGGTTCCTGCGGGCCGAGACGTTCTACAACGTCGCCACGTTCAGAGACCGCAGCGCCGGCTTCAACCCGTTGCCGTCGTACCACGAGATCTCCCACGGCGAGTCGTTCCTCACCGTCGCTGCCGAGTGGTTCAACTCGCCGAAGCTGTTCGTTCTCGACGAGCCCGAGGCGGCGCTGTCGTTCTGGGGTCAACTCGCACTCATGGCGGCCATCGCCGAAGGCGTCAAAGCCGGAGCCCAGTTCATCTTCGCCACCCACTCCCCGATCCTCATGGCCACCCCCGACGCCGAGATCCTCGAACTGAGCTCGTCCGGGCTCGAGACCACCAGCTACGACGATCTCGAGATCGTCGGCCTCTGGCGCAGCTTCCTCGAAGCCCCGCAGCGTTTCCTGCGCTACCTCGATGACGAGACCTGAGAATCACCTTCCCCGTGCGAAACGGCAGGATCCGAGCCCTCGACAACGCTGACGTCCGGCCACTCGTCGGCCGTCGGCTCCCGCCGGCCGGTCTGCTGGACCGGCTGCGAGTAGGTCGCCCCCCATCGTGGCGAGCCGCCCTTGATGGTCGGGCGTCTGCTCCTAGGCCAGCCGGCTCGGGATCGGCGCGAGAGGGAAGTTCTGCCAGATGAACGAGTCCATCTGGTGCTGGTCACCAGAGAGGTTGATGACCCGATCGACCCTGAGGTCGGCGTTGAAGTGCCAGACCAGGGCCCAGGTGGTGTCGACCGCTCCCACCCCCTGGGTCGAGTAGCCGCGGTGGATGTCGACCACGTAGTCCTCCGAGGCTTCGAGGAAGAACGTCTCAGCCATGAACCCAGCTGCGCCGAGTCGGTCGAAGAACGCCAGGACCTCGTCGATCCCCTGTTTCGTGCCGGCCAGGGGGTGGTGGCCGGGGATGGTCCAGGTGATGTCCTCAGCGAGCACGGCGGCAATGCCGGCCCGGTCGTTGTTGCCGTAGGCCTCGAAGAAGCTCTCGATCGCTGACAGCTTCGCGTCCTTGGTGGTCATGCCGGGGACTCCTCGATGATCAGCCCGCAGGTCGGGCTCTCGGATGGTGCTTGCCCTCACCCTCTGCGCCCAGGGGCCACGAGTCCAATACCTGCTGTGATGCAGGTCGGCTATGACAGCGTGAGCCCCTGCAGCGGCGCCATCGGTTGGTGCGACGGGCCCGGGGTGGTGGATGCCACTGGCCGTGGCGCTTCTCGCCGGAGCGAGCGGATCACCGTGCGCGATCACATTTTCGGGCGTTCGTGGCATCGGACCTCGCCGCGACTCGGGCCCGTTGTCGGTTGTAGTCTCCATCGATGAGGCCACTGATCGCCGTGCTCGTTCTCACAGCGCTGCTCGGCTGCTCGTCAGCTCCACCTCCTGACTCAATCAGCGGTGAGCCTTCACCAGAGGGCCGAGACGTCATCGGCCGGACAGGGCCGATAGTTGTCGCCGCACCACAAGACGGCACCGAGGAAGCGGTGGTCGGAGGCAGGGTCACCTGGACTGGGGATGACCAAGACTGCCTCAATGCCGGCTTCGGTGACGAAGAGGGCCTGGTCTGGCCGGCCGGCACGACGTGGGATCCGGATACGAACGAAGTCGTCCTACCGAACAACATGCGTCTTGCGGTCGGCGACCGTTTCGCGTTCAGCGGTGGCGGCCATGACACCCGATCGGTCCCTGCGACCGACATGCCCACCTTCGGACTCACGATCCAGGTTTACGAAGCGGCCCGCGCCTGCGGGTGTACAAGCGTGCAATACGTCCAAGAGGCGAACTAGCCCCTCCCTGCCGAGCAGCAGGTGCAGCAGCGCCGCACGTGCCGAGCCCTCGACTTCGGCGGGTGGGACATCGCCTCCCTTCGCCCGGTCGGCGGCAGGCAGGCGTACAGTCCGGCACCATGCCTTTCAACAAGCTGCACGTGCCCACGGGCACCCCGGCCGAGACCTGCCACCGCATCAGTGATGAGCTGCACGAAAGCCTGGTCAACACCTGCGGCGTCAGCGACGAGGACGACTTCTCCCTCGTGTGCCGCTACGACCCCGACGACATGTTGTTCCACCCCACGTTTCTCGGCGTCCGCAACCCAGCGAACACGATCGTCATCGAGATCACCCTGCTCGAAGGACGCACCGAAGAGCAGAAAGAGGCGCTCTATCAGGACGTCCGCCGCCGACTCGGTGAACTCGGGCTCGACCCGTCGAGCTCGATCGTGTTCCTCAACGAGAACCGCGCCATCGACTGGTCGTTCGGACCGGAGGGCTCGGTCAAACACGTCCTCGGGCTCTGACTGACGACTCACTCGCCGAATCTTGGCTCAAGAGCAGCCTCGGGGACTCGACCCAGAACCGCTGAGCTCCTGATCGACGATCCACCACGGGCATGCAATAGGCGTCCGGATGGACAGGCACCGAGTGCCCGGCAACGGCACGTACCTCGGGCGCTGATAAGACGGCACCCCCAGACCGACATCGCCGGTTACTCAATGCGACGATCCGTTGCTTCAGGGTGGTGCTGCCGAGCGCTGCGTGGTCCGACGGCAGGTGCCGGGATGGGTGGATGGGTCGGCGTGTGGTGTCCTGCGAGGGGTGTCGAGCGTGCGACGCTGCTTTCACCTTCACATGTCGGATTGCAGGAAACGACGGGCGGCTAGGGAGAGACCGCTGGCTGCGTAGGCCGAGAGGGCGACTCCTCCGTGAACTTGGCCGAGCAGGGCGGCGTCGGGGCTGAGGGTGAGCCCCAGACCGGCGGCCGCTGGCAGCCAACGGCCTATTTCAGGGAGGCCGAGGACGGTCGGCGGTTCGATGACGAGCACCCACACGAGGAGACACGCGACGATCGCGGAGGTGTTCCCGGTGAGCGAGCCGATGGCAGCGCCGATGACGGCGAACAAAGGCGCAGCCAGAATGACGCCGAGCAACGCCCGCACGACCACGGTTGAGGTGGAGTCGAACGTATCACCGCGGGCAGCGAACACGATCGTGGAAGTTGCGACCGCGGTGGCGGCGCCGAGCGACCCGTAGCCCAACCCGACGAGAGCCTGGGCGACTGCCTTCGCACCCAGCCATCGCGCCCGAGAAGGGTCGGTGAGTAGTCGCTGATCGATGAAGCCGAACCGCCGATCGGTGCTGGCCGCATAGGCGCCGGCGACCAATGCGAACACCAGGGCGGGGACCGTGGCCGAGTGCAGCGCGGCTCGGGTCTGTTCGTCGCCGGTTGAGCTCTCGAGAACGAGCAGGTTTGCGGTGCAGCTCACGACCGCCATCACACAAGATCCTGCAAGAAGCAACCGTGCAACCGGTGTGGCAAGGGCGGCCGTAGCCTCGGTGCGCAGTGCCCGGGCCCAAGGCGACGCCATGGGAGCGGCGTCCAACGATACGGTCATGACGCCACCCCGGTGGGGAGGAGCTCCTCGATCGATCCGGCGCCGGCCTCGCGAAGCACGTCGCCGGCGGGGCCGGTGGCAAGGAGCCTGCCTTGGTCGAGCACGACGAGGTAGTCGAGGAGGGCTGCTAGCTCGACCAGTTGGTGGGTTGAGACGAGCACGGCAGCGCCTGCGTCGGCCCGCGCTCGCAGAAGGTCTCGCAGCCAGCGGATGCCGGCGGGGTCGAGCCCGTTCGATGGTTCGTCGAGTATCAGAATCTCCGGTTCGGCGAGGAGGGCCGTGGCGAGCGCAAGCCGCTGCCGCATCCCGGTCGAATAGGTCCGTACCCTGCGGTCGGCCGCATCGACCAGGCCGACGAGCTCCAGCACAGTCTCAACCGGCTCGGGTGAAAGGCCGGTCGCCCTGGCGACCAGGGAGAGGTGGCGGCGACCCGACAGGCCCGGGTGGGCGCCGAGTCGGTCGAGAGCGGCACCTACGACCAGGCGGGGCTCATCGTGATCGATGAACGGCCGGCCCGCTACAAGCGCTGCGCCCGCGGTCGGCAACGTCAGACCGAGCAACATCCGCATGGTCGTCGTCTTTCCCGACCCATTCCCGCCGACGAACGCGGTGACGGCCCCATACGGCACGGTGAACGATAAGTCATCAACGGCCACGACGTCGCCAAAGCGCTTGCTGAGGCCACGGGTCTCGATGGCCGGGGGCGTGGCGTCAACGGTCATCGCTGCGATGTTCCGCTTTGCGGATCCGTAGCACACGGATGGCGAACAAGACGCCGGCCAGCACCATGTGTCCGACCGCAATCACGATCACTGCAGCCGAAGCGAGGTGGACGCCTGCCGCAACACCGACAGCGGCGAAGACCAGGACGAGAATCGGGAAGTGGTCTCTCACCACCTCCCAACGAGAGGCCATTACCGGAGGCGAGTTATCGAATACCATGTTCGGTAACGTAGAGAGACGAGTGGAGCCTGACCACCGACAGATCACTCGATCCGTTCGCTATCGAACACATCGGCCGGATTGGCCGGAAGCCCCGAAGGGAGAGCAAATGGACGCCAGAGTCGTCCGCACACGAACCGCGCTCCAGGACGCTCTCTTCGACCTCGTCCAAGAACGACGATGGGAGAAAATCAGGGTGCAGGACCTGCTCGACCGCACGGGCATCAGCCGATCGACCTTCTACGCCCACTACGACAACAAGACAGACGTCCTGACCAGCGACATCCCGCAGCTCGCCGACATGATCATCATCGATCCAACTACAGCACGGCTCGATCTGCGTCCCCTGTTCGAGCACGCCGAGGAGATGGCTGCCATCTTTGCCCCGCTCCTGTCCCAGCCGGTTCTCGGAGAAATCGCCGCTGCTCTCGAACGGGGCTTCGCCGCCGCCTTCGCCCAGATGGTCAACGCCCAATCATCACCGGGACTGCCCCGCTTCCTCGCCGGTGCCATGCTCGCCACGCTCCGTGACTACGTCATCGACCATCGCCGCCCACCGGCTGCCCAGATCGCTGCCGAGATCGAGACATACCTCAATCGATGCCTACTGACCGGTCAGGACGTCCCGCAAGCAAACGCCTAGCGTCTCTTGGCAACCAACGCCTTCAGCCAATCACCAGACCGACGATTGCCGACCAGCTTGATCCAGGCCAGGCTCCCGCATCCCAGCCGCACCCGGAAACGCTCCCGACGATCTGCCTGACCGTATAACTCAACGGCGCTCCTCGCGTGCGCGACAACACAAGGGCGTGGCGGTCGGCGCCACTCACCGTGGGGCTGGTGGCATGGAACGAGCACACCACCATGGTGGTGGCGTTCTCGAACGGTCAAGGCGTCCGGAATCGCCGGGACTAGGGCGCGGTGGGTAGACAGCGGCCGGCCGATGCGCCAACCTAGAGATATCAAGGTAACTTGATGGTCGTGGACCCGGTGATCCTGGCCAGCGCTAGAAAGCACAACCTCACCGATCAAGACATGCTGCACGCCTACCGCAACCCGGTTCGGGTCTTCCAACTCGACGACCTGACTATGCTCATCGGGCCCGCCGCGTCGGGCGCACTCCTCGAGATCGGCGTTGGCCGCTCCGACGAGATCGACTTCATCGTTCACGCCATGCCGGCCCGACCAAGGTTCCTGGAGTAACCATGCCTCGCTCGATCCAAGACATTCTCGATCAGGCTGACCAGTTGGCCAAGCGGTTTGAGGAATACGAACCCGATCCCGCCGATGAGCGCCCAGTAGAGGAGTACCTCCTGGAACGAGCGGTGCTGGCCCGTGCCCGAGGCGAGCGCCAGATCGTTGACGCCATCGTGGTCGCCCGGAGCAAGGGTCTCTCCTGGCAGCGCATCGGAGCGGTGCTCGGCACCTCGGCGCAGGCCGCACAGCAACGCTACGGAGCCGTCGTCGAAGTGAGTTGACTCACTGCTGAGGCCAGAACTCACTTCGTGGAGACATGCGCCCTGGTCCGTCACGTGTGGCGCACTCGGGATCACCGGCCGCCCTCCCCGTCGCTCACGCATCGTGAGCTGGCGGATGAGCCGAACCCTCGTCACCCGTAGTCGTGAAGCTCTGCGACGTGCTCGCCCCGGAGGTAGCGGCCGAGCTGGGCAGCTCGGTCAGTTCCGTAGACACCGAGCCGACGACAGACCGTCATCGCAAACTCGATGGTCGCGTTCGGAAGCGCCGTGATCACCTGGCCGTCGACGACAACCCCCACCGAAGGATCGGGTTCGACCTGCGCGTCTTCCCAGAAGCGCTCGACGACGGCCGAGATCTCCGGAGGGGCCCACGGGGCCCGATAGTTGTGTGTGATCGAGCGACCCCGAAGCAGACCGGCGGACCCCATGACGAGCACCCCTGCGCAGATACCTGCGATCAAACCTCCTGAGTTCGCCACAGAGCTGAGCAGCCTCGCAACTCTCGGGTCACCGATGATGGCCTCCGGATCGCCGCCCGGAACAATCACGACGTCGAGCGCTGCCGAATCGAGATCCTCGACGCTTGCGTCCGGGCGGAGCTGGAGGCCCGATCGATCAGTGATCACCTCGGAACCGGCACCAGCGAACACCACACGGATCTGCGCATCAGCCAAGCGGGTTACCAGCTCGATGACCTCAGCAATAGTGCAGCCCGAATATAGGAGCACACCTGCATGAGGCGACTGGCTGCTCGACTCCACCAGCCAAAGCCTACGCTCACCCAACGGCCCAGCACACCGGACCACGCGGCCCGCCCGGCAACGGCACGACGAGAGCGCTGAGAAACGCTCGCTTGCCGGCCTCTGCTCGGGTTCGTCGACTTTGTCGTCCCCTGGCGATGACCACGACCTACACCACTACGTGGGACTCACCCAGGCACCCCAGCGGGCGCTCGCGGCAGCCGCCGGAGA
>JBCCRO010000060.1:0-28002 GCA_039201605.1 Actinomycetota bacterium | reverse complement strand
GGCGTCGTCGGCAACGACGCCGCCTGGGGCCAGATGATGCGACCCCAGGCCATGCTGTACGGCTCGGAGCGGCTGGTGGCCACCGAATTGAACTACACCCGCTACGACCTCGTGGTCGAGGCCCTCGGCGGCCACGGCGAGCACGTCACCGAACCCGACCAGATCCGACCCGCCCTGGAGCGGGCGTTCGCCTCGGGCAAGCCGGCGCTGGTCAATGTGGAGATGCGGAAGGACGTCGACGGGGTCAAGGGCTCGACCTACGTGTAGGGGCGGCCTCAGGCCCGCTGGAAGCGGCCTGGTTCGACCTCGGCCGCCTCGCCCCGCTCCAGCATGCGCAGGACGTGCAACTCGGCGGTCCGTCGCTCCACCGCCGGCACGTGGTCGGCCTCGACGTGAGGCCGGTAGACGAAGCGACGCTCGGCCATCTCGTCGAGCGAGTGGGGCTCGACGAGGGCGTCGAGCATCGCCTGGTGCCGCCGGTCGATCACGGCGGTGAAGGCGTCGATCATCTCCAGGAACCGGGCCCGCCCCTCGACGATCCCCTTGTGGTGGAAGGTGACGTACCACTCGGCCTCGATCTCGCGGGCCACCCGTAGGCTCTCCTCGAACTGTTCGAGGTCGGACCACATGTCGCCGTAGTAGGGCCCGAAACCGGTGAGGTCGATGTCGCTGAGGAAGCAGACGTCGCCCACGACGAACCCGCTGTGGCCCCGGGTGTGGCCAGGCAGGTGGACGGCCTCCACCGTCACCCCGCCGCCGAGGTCCCACACGTGGCCGTGACCGAATCCCTGGGCGTCGGGACGCTCGGTGTAGTGGAACTCCTCCAGCACCGACGTGGCGAAGCGCTCCTGGACCTCGCCGGTGAACCCGTAGACGTCCAGGAGTCCCTCCAGGGTATGCACGGCGTGGAGATCGTCATGGTGGGCGTGGACCGAGCTGGTGGCGAACAGGCCGTTGCCGGCCACGTGATCCTCGTGGCCGTGGGAGTTGATGACGGCGTCGACCGCCGTCGGCGCCCCGCCTCGGGCCACCACCGTGATCGACGGGTCGATCAGCGCCACCTCGGCCGAACCCTCGATCAGGAGCGAGTTGCCCGCCGGGTAGGCGCCCCGGTCGGCTCCGATCAGCACCGACACCGACGGGGTCAGGCGAACCTGGTCCTCACCCCAGCCGACGATGGGTGGGGGAGCGGCGTCCGGGGTCTGATCGAGGGCCACGAGGGTCGACTCTACGGGCCTGAACTCGGCTACCTCCAGCCCATTGTCGAAGGCCGCCGCTTTGTGACCTTCGCTCATGCCTTCGCGTCGCCCGCCGTGGTGCGCGAGTCTAAGAAGGTGTCCGATCTGATCTGGTCCGAAAGCCCTGAGCTCCGCCGCCCACTGCTTCTCGTCGCTTTCGAGGGGGTGTTCGACGCCGCCGAGTCGGCGACGTCGGCCCTGCGGTGGATCTCCGAACGGGCCGACTCGTCGACCATCGGCGAGATCGACCCGGAGCGCTTCTACAACTTCCAGGAGTCGCGGCCGATGGCCCGCATCGACGACGACGGTCAGCGGGTCATCGACTGGCCCGGGGCGCAGGTGCGGGCCGCCCGGACCGGCTCGGTACGGGATCTGGTGATCATGACCGGCACCGAGCCCCACCTGCGGTGGGGCACGTTCGCCGATCACGTGGTCGAGGTGGCCCGTCGCTCCCGCTGCGAGATGGTGGTGACCGTCGGGGCGATGGTGGCCATGGTCCCCCACACCCGTCCCTTCGGTGTCATCGGCAGCGCCATCCACCCCGAGCTGGCCCGACGGCTGCACCTGTCGAAGCCGTCGTACGAGGGGCCGACGAGCCTGATCGGTGTGCTCAACGCCCACCTGGAGAACGCCAACATCCCGGTGATCTCGCTGCGGGTCCAGGTGCCGCACTACGTCCCCGGACCGCCGAATCCCAAGGCCACCCGGGCCCTGCTCCGCCGCCTGCAACAGACCACCGGCGTCACCACCGACTACGAGGAGCTCGACGGCGAGGTCAGCGACTGGCAGACCCAGGTCGACAACGCCGTGGCCTCCGACGACGAGAGCCGCGACTACGTGGCCCGACTGGAACGCCAGGTCGACTCCGACGAGGAGCTGCTCCCCTCCGGTGACGATCTCGCCGCCGAGCTGGAGGCCTTCCTCCGCGACGAGGGTCGAGACGCCGACGCCGACGCCGATGCCGATGCCGACGAGGCGGCCGCTGACGGGGCCGACGGTGCGGCCGCTGAGGAGACGGACGGCGCGGCCGATGACGCACCGGTGGACGATGTCGACGACTCCGACAGCGGGGCCGCCGACGAGGGTTCGGCCTAGACCGGGCTCAGCCCGCGCCAACGCCCGCACTCGTTCGAGGCGGGCTGCGGGCGATCAGCGCAGGGCGTCGGTGGCGTGCTGGCGAAGCCAGTGGTCGGCCAGCACCAGCAGCATCATCGCCTCCACCATCGGTACCGCCCGGGGCAGGACGCACGGGTCGTGGCGACCCCTGGCCGCCAGGGTGGTGGCCTCCCCGTCGGTGGTGACCGTCTTCTGCTCCGAGGAGATGGTGGCCGTCGGCTTGAACGCCACCCGGCACACCACGTCGGCCCCGTTGGAGATGCCGCCCTGGACGCCGCCCGAGTGGTTGGTCGCGGTCACCGGGCGCCCGTCGGGGCCCGGCTCGAAGGCGTCGTTGTGGGCCAGGCCGGTCATGCGGGTACCGGCGAACCCACTGCCGATCTCGAAGCCCTTGGCCGCGGGGAGCGACAGCATGGCCTTGGCCAGCTCGGCGTCGAGCTTGTCGAACACCGGCTCGCCCAGACCAGCGGGCACGTTGCGGGCCACCACCGTCACCACGCCCCCGAGCGAGTCGCCGTCGCGTCGGGCCTGCTCGATGGCACCGGTCATGGCGGCCGCCGCCTCGGGGTCGGGGCAGCGGGTGGGGTCGGCCTCCACCTGCTCCATCGTCACGGCCGAGGGGTCGACGGTCGCGTCGATGTCGTGGACCTGGCTGACCCAGCCCAGGACCTCGATGCCGGCCCCCGCGGCCAGGAGCTTGCGGGCGATGGCGGCCGCCGCCACCCGACCGATCGTCTCCCGGGCCGACGACCTGCCGCCGCCCCGGTGATCGCGCCGCCCGTACTTGGCCTCGTAGGTGTAGTCGGCGTGGCTGGGACGGTACAGGTCCTTCAGGTGGTCGTAGGCTCCGGACCGGTGGTCGGCGTTGTGGACCACCATGGCGATCGGGGTGCCCGTCGTCTCGCCCTCGAACACCCCCGACAGCACCTGCACCCCGTCGCCCTCGTCACGCTGGGTGACCAGACGGCTCTGACCGGGGCGCCGACGGTCGAGGTCGTACTGGATCTCCTCCACCGAAATGGCCAAACCGGGTGGGCAGCCCTCGACCACGGCACCCACGGCGGGGCCGTGGGACTCGCCGAAGGTGGCCAGGCGGAACAGTCGTCCGAACGTGCTCGACACCCTGGCCAGGGTAGAGGGCGCCTGGTGTCTCCACCGACCGTGGTCACCTCTACGATTGAAGCCGATGACTGACACCACCGGGGTCGAGAGACTGACCGACGCCGACGGCCGCCCCCTGACCAATCTGGCCGGGCAGCTCAAGGTCTGGATCGACCAGGACCTCTGCACCGGGGACGGTATCTGCACCGACTTCGCGCCGGCGGTGTTCACCATCCTCGAGGACGGGATCGCCTACTGCATCGAGGGCGACCGGGTGTTCAACGATCCCGGCGGCGCCGCCGATCTGGCCGTCGTGGCCCCGGTCGACGAGGCCCAGGTCATCCATGCCGCTTCCGAGTGTCCGGGCGAGTGCATCTTCCTCGAGTTCACCGAGTACGCCGAACTCGAGGCCTGACCACCCCCAAGTCCGCCCCAGGGCGCCAGGCGGGCTCGCCGCGCCTATGTTGGTGGGCTCAGGGCGACGGTCGGCGGCCATCCGTCGGCCCCTGATGTGAGCCTCCAGGAGCGGTGATGACCAAGCAGACGAAGATCCTCCTCGACGAGTCGGAGATGCCGACCCGCTGGTACAACCTCATCCCGGATCTTCCGACACCCCCGCCGCCCCCGCTCCACCCCGGCACCCGGGAGCCCGTCGGCCCCGAGGATCTGGCCCCGCTGTTCCCGATGGCCCTGATCATGCAGGAGGTCAGCGGCGACTCCTACATCGACATCCCCGAGGAGGTGCTCGACGTCTACCGCCTGTGGCGGCCGTCGCCCCTTTACCGGGCCCACCGGCTGGAGAAGGCCCTCGATACGCCGGCCAAGATCTACTACAAGTACGAGGGCGTCAGCCCCGCCGGCTCCCACAAGCCGAACACCGCCGTCCCTCAGGTCTTCTACAACGCTCAGGAGGGCGTGCAGCGCCTCACCACCGAGACCGGCGCCGGTCAGTGGGGCACGGCGCTGGCCTTCGCCTGTTCGCTGTTCGACGTCGAGTGCGAGGTGTGGCAGGTCCGGGCCAGCTACGACCAGAAGCCCTACCGCAAGGCCATGATCGAGACCTTCGGGGCCACGATCCACCCCAGCCCGTCCGAGCTGACCGACGCCGGGCGCAAGATCCTCGAGAACGACCCGGACTCGCCGGGCAGTCTCGGCATCGCCATCTCCGAGGCCGTCGAGGTGGCGGCCCAGGACCCGGAGGTCCGCTACGCCCTGGGCAGCGTGCTCAACCACGTGCTCCTGCACCAGACGATCATCGGCGAGGAGGCCCTGCTGCAGCTGGCCAAGGTGGGAGACACCCCCGACGTCATCGTCGGCTGCACCGGCGGCGGGTCAAACTTCGCCGGCCTGGCCTTCCCCTTCCTGCGGGAGAAGATGGCGGGCAACATGGCCCCCACCGTCCGGGCCGTCGAGCCGGCCGCCTGCCCGTCCCTGACCAAGGGCGTCTACGCCTACGACTTCGGCGACACCGCCGGTATGACGCCGCTGATGAAGATGCACACCCTGGGCCACGACTTCATCCCCGACCCGATCCACGCCGGTGGCCTCCGCTACCACGGCATGGCCCCGCTGATCTCCCACATCTATGAGGAGGGCCTCATCGAGGCCGAGGCCATCCACCAGAACGAGTGCTTCACCGCCGGTGTGCAGTTCGCCCGGACCGAGGGCATCGTCCCCGCCCCCGAGCCCACCCACGCCATCGCCGGTGCGGTGCGGGAAGCCCTCAAGGCCAAGGAGAGCGGCGAAGAGACCGTGATCCTCACCGCCCTGTGCGGCCACGGCCATCTCGATCTCGCCGCCTATGAGAAGTTCCTCGCCGGCGACGTGACCGACTACGAGTATCCCGACGAGCGGGTGCAGGACGCCCTGACCCGACTTCCCCAGGACCTGTAGGACCCCCGACGCCCCGATGAAGCTCCCCTTCGGCTCCCGCCGTCCACGCCCCGACGACGTCGATCTCGACATCGACGACTTCGACGAACACGACGCGTTCGATCAGGTCGTCGACGACGGGTACCTCGACGGCATCGGCGACCCGGCGACGACCGGCGAGCGGCCGGTGGTGCCCCGGCCCGCCCATCGGACCAACGGCGAGGGGGAGCGACCGATCGGGCGGCCACGGCCCCAGCGGCTGGGCGGCGCCGATCCGGACGATCCGAGCCGTTTCAACACCCCGAGCGTCGAGGACGTACCCGGCGTCCTCGACGACCCGGACCAGGGGCGCCCGGCTTCGGCCCCGGCGCCGGCCCCCGAGGGCCGCCGTGGTCGGCTGCCGAGGCGTGGGGCTCCCCCGCCCCGGCATCAGGGGTACGTCGACGACGGCCTTGATGACGGCCTCGACGACGGATCGGGTGCCCCCGACCCCCGGGCCCCGAGTGGCGTGGCCGCCGTCGCCGCCGAGGAGTTCGCCGAGGAGATGGAACGGCTCCGCTCGGAGGCCTCGGCCGAGCAGCGCACGGCGTGGGCCTACCTCGGTGTGCTCACGGGCATGTTCAGCCTGCTGGTCGTGTTCGGCTACGGCTGCAGCGATCAAGGTCGATCCGAGGTGGCCACCGGTGAGGCCGTCGAGATGGCGGAGACCGGTCAGCCCTCCCAGCTGGTGTTCCGGGTGGAGGGCGACATCATCACCGTGCAGGGCACGGTGCCGAACGACGCCTCCCGCACCCAGCTGCTCACCCTGGCCCAGAACGCCTACGGGGCCGCCAACGTGATCGACGAGATCACCGTCGATCCCGGCTTCAGCTTCGATGCCGGCACCATCCGCTCCGTCGGCTCCGCCCGGTTCGAGGACGAGCGACCCCAGGCCCTCCACGACATGATCGCCGCCGACTTCGGGCTTGCCGACCGGGGCTTCGAGGTGGGCTTCGTCGAGACCGTGCTCACCCCGGTCAACGCCCAAGCCGAGCTCAACGAAGACCTGATCACCCTGAGCGGCACCCTGCCCGACCAGCAGTCGATCGAAGATCTGGTGGCGCTGTCGTCCGAGATCTGGGGGGCGTCCAACGTCGACGCCACCCGTCTCTCCATCGGCGACACCACCTGGACCGAGGGCCGTATCCGCCTCACCGGCCGCACGGTGTCGACCGACCTCCGCATCCAGGACTTCGGCACCGGGGTGGCCGAGCGCATCGGTCAGCTGGTCACGGTCGACACCGCCGGTCTCGTCGTCGACGACATCACCCTGCTGCTGGCCGACATCAACAACCAGATCATCACCCTGTTGGAGGCCGAACCCATCCAGTTCGAGCCGCTGTCGGCCGAGATCGACCCCGGCAGCGACACCGTGTTGACCCAGCTGGCCCAGCTGTTGGCCGAGGTGCCCTCCAGCGACTTCGAGGTGGTCGGTCACACCGACGACGTCGGCGACGACCAGGAGAACCTGCTGCTCTCCCAGGAGCGGGCCCAGGCCGTCGTCGATCGGCTGGGCGAGCTCGGTATCGCCGTGGAACGGATGACCTCCCGGGGTGAAGGCGAGGCTCAGCCGATCGCCGACAACGACACCGACGAGGGTCGGGCGGCCAATCGTCGGATCGAGTTCGTCTTCGTGGGGGTCACGCTCCCCGAGGAGACGCCCGGGTCGGAGACCACCGATTCGACGACGGCCGACGGGGAGACCACCCCCGAGGCCGGGGAGACGACGAGTACGACCGCGGGCTGAGGCCGCCCGACCGGGCGGATCGACGGCAGGCGGCGAGGGAGCAGGCGGCGTGGAACACCTCACGACGAACGAGTTCGATGCGATCATGACCCTGTTCCGGGTGGTGTTCGGCCTGATCTTCGCCGCCCACGGCTACGCCAAGGTCTTCCGAGGGGGCAGACTGGCCGGCACCGGCGGCTGGTTCGACAGCATCGGGATGCGGCCCGGCGCCGTCCACGCCCGTCTGGCCGCCGGCACCGAGATCGTGGCCGGCGTGCTGCTCGCCGTCGGGCTGGTGACCCCGCTGGCGGCGGCGGCCGTGGTCGGAGTCATGATCGTGGCCGGCTACGCCGTCCATCGGGCCAACGGGTTCTTCATCGTGTCCGAGGGGTGGGAGTACACCTTCATCGTCGGCTTCATGGCCGTCCTGATCGCGGCGCTTGGGCCCGGCGGCTGGTCGCTCGACGCCGCCCTCGGAATCGACGACCTCAACGGCTTCGCCGGCCTCGGCATCGCCCTCGGGCTGGGCCTGGCCGGCGGTGTCGGTCAGCTCGCGATCTTCTATCGGCCACCGACCGGCTGAGGCCAGCGGCCGGCTGAGCGGCCGGGCGATGCCCGAGCCGATGGGCCGCGGGCCGTGGTCGACGAGGGGCTAGAGGTCGAAGGCGAAGGCTTCGGCCTTGTCGGAGCGCAGCACGCTCTTCTGGACCTTGCCCATGGCGTTGCGGGGTAGCTCGTCCATGAAGAAGTAGGCCTTGGGCTGCTTGAAGCGGGCCAGGCGCTCGGCCAGCGACTTCTCCAGCAGCTCGGCCGTCAGCTCCTCGGTGCCGACCACGAAGGCGACCACCCCCTCGCCGAAGTCGGGGTGGGGCAGGCCGACGACGGCGCTCTCGGTCACCCCGTCGATCGAGTCGAGGAGCAGCTCGATCTCCTTCGGGTAGACGTTGTAGCCGCCCGAGATGATCATGTCGCTGGACCGGCCGACCAGGGTCAGGCGGCCGTCGTCGGCCATCGACCCGATGTCGCCGGTGCGGAAGAAGCCGTCGTCGGTCATCTCCTCGGCCGTCTTCTCCGGCAGCTGCCAGTAGCCGGGGAACAGGTTCGGCCCCTTGGTCTGCACCAGGCCGATCTCGTCGGGACCGAGGATGTTGTCCTCGTCGTCGACCACCCGCAGCTCCACCTTGGGCAGGGCGTAGCCGACGGTGCCGGCCAACCGCTTGCCCTCCGGCGGGTTGGAGGTGATGATGCCGCACTCGGTCATGCCGTAGCGCTCGGTGATCGTATGGCCGGTGCGGGCGGTGAAGTCCTTGAACACGCCCGGGGTCATCGGGGCCGACCCGCTGGTGAACATCCGGATCGAGTTGCAGTCGTCGGCCCCGAAGGCCTCGTCGGCCAGCAACCGGGTGTAGTAGGTGGGCACGCCCATCATCACGGTGGCGGCCGGCAGGTGTCGCCGCACCTCGTCCACGTCGAAGCGGGGGAGGAAGATGACGTTCGAGGCGTTGAGCAGGGCCGGGTGGAGGGCCACGAACAGGCCGTGGACGTGGAAGATGGGCAGGGCGTGGAGGAGGACGTCGCCCTCCCGCCACCGCCAGATCGAGTGCAGGGCCAGGGCGTTGTTCGCCAGGTTGGCGTGGGTGAGCATCGCCCCCTTGGAGCGGCCGGTGGTGCCCGAGGTGTAGAGCATGCAGGCCAGATCGTCCGGACCCTGTTCGATCACGGTGGGGTCGGGGTCGACCGTGTCGGCCAGTTCGACCAGGGTGCCGGTGCCGTCGGTGCCGAGCGACAGCAGCAGGGGAACGTTGGCGATCTCGCCGACGGGGCGGACCTTCTCCGCCCGCTCCGGGGAGTACACGAACACCTTGGCGTCGGCGTCGCCGATGAAGTAGCCGACCTCTTCGGGGGTGTAGGCGGTGTTGAGCGGGATGTAGATCACCCCGGCCCGGAGGCAGCCCAGATAGAGGGCCACGGCGTCGACCGACTTGCCGAGCTGGGCCACCAGGCGCTCGCCCGGCTCCACCCCGGCCCGGCGCAACACGGTGGCGAACGCCGCGCTGCGGCGATCGATGTCACCGAAGGTCCAGGAGGGCTCCCCCGGCGGTGAGAGGAAGGGCTGGTCGAGGTGTTCGGCGAAGCGGCCGGCGAACAGCTCGAATACGTTGTGGCTCAAGGGCGTCTCGAAGGCGGGAGGGATCAGTGATCGCAGGGGCGGCGGGAGCCCGTCGATTCGGCGGCGGGCCTCACGCCCTGGCCTTGGTCCGACGCAGGATCGGATCAGCGGCCGCTAAAGACTTATCAGCAATCGACAGCACCCTGCCAGATACTCCAGGGGTTTCAGAATCGACAAGGTTGCCCATCACATCGAGGGTGATCTTGGCGATGGCCTGGGTGCCGACGGCGAGGCGGAGCCCGCTGCGCAGGATCCAGGGGTGGCCGATCAGGAACGAGAAACGGCGTCCGGTCCGGAGGAAGGCGTCGAAACGCTCGCCCACCTGCTGGTCGTAGCGGTCGGCGGCGGTGGCCGGATCGGCCACGAACAGCTCGGCCGCCAGCATCCCCGATTCGAGGCCGTAGTCGATGCCCTCACCGTTCATCGGGTTGACCAGACCGGCGGCGTCGCCGATGGCGACCCAGCCGGGACCGTGCCGCTTCTGCGTGCTCATGGGCAGCCGCCAGGCCCGGGGCCGCTCCAGGTTGGGCCCGAGGTCCCAGTCGTCCTGCACCAGGCCCCGGTAGCTCTCGATCAGCTTGTTGAGGTTGAGCTTCTTGAAGTTCTTCATGGTCGACAGGGCGCCGACGCCGATGTTGACCGTGCCGTCGCCGGCGGGGAACATCCACCCGTAGCCGGGCACCGCCGTGCCGTCACCGTCGCGCAGGGTGAGGCAGGCCTCGAGGTGGCGATCGGCGTGCCGGGGCGACTCGGCGTAGGTGCGGATGGCGAGACCGAACGGCTCGTCGGGCACCCGCCGGGCTCCCAGCATGTTCGCCGCCTTGCCAGGGGCGCCGGTGGCCATGACCACCATCTCGGCCTCGACCCGCTTGTCGCCGGCGGTCACGCCGACCACGCGATCGTTCTCGATCAGGGGGAGGGCCTCGGTCTCCCACACCACCTTGGCTCCGGCCTCGGCGGCGGCGTCCATCAGGGCGGCATCGAGGCGGCGCCGGGGCCACACCGCACCGTGGCCGGGGAAGCGGGACGTCTGGGGCCACTGCAGCTCCCGCACCTGCTTGCCGGCGATCATGCGGAGGCCGTCGATGTGGTGGGCGTCGTGGAGGCCGATCTTCAGCTCGTTGAGAGCGCCGACGGCGCGAGGGGTCAGCCCGTCGCCACACACCTTGTCCCGCCCGTAAGGGGCGAGATCGAACACGATCACCGAGGCACCGGCTCGCGCCGCGGTGATGGCGGCGGCCGCTCCCGCCGGTCCGGCTCCGATGATCACGAGGTCGTAGGACTCCATTGCCCTCGACGATACCCAACAGGTCCCGATGGCAAGAGACCGGAGCGTGCAGTCACCGGTCACACCGTCGGTCGCACCGTCGGTCGCCGCACCGGACACGCCCCCATCGACGTGTCGAAGGCCGCAGCCCAGGGGCTACGGCCTTCGATTCTCGGTTCACGGGCCCGGTCGACCCGGCGTCGGCTGCTGGTGGCCCGCCCGGCAGCGGACGGATGCCGTTGGTCAGTCCAGCTCGACGAGCTTGGCGTCGGGTGCGTTGCGCTGCACCGACGCGATGCCCTTCTTGCAGGCGGCCTTGGTGTTGTAGGCCTCGCCGGTGGCGATCACCTCGCCGTTGCCGGCCTTGAGTCGGAACCGGAACTTGCCGGCCTTGTCCTTGTAGACCTCGAATTTCCCAGCCATGCGCGCTCTCCTTGGGTGCGGGTTTGGGTCAACCAATGCGACAACCTAATCGATCTGCGGCGCCGCGTAGAGGAGCAACGATGCCCCCCTCCCCGGATGCGAATGCAGATGCGGACGACCGGGCGAATGCGGATGAAGATGCGGATGAGGCGGATCAACTCGGCGATGTGGATGTGGCGGTGATCCGGATGTGGATGAGGGCGGCGATGTGGATGTGGATCGCGGATGCCGTCCGGCGGTGATCAGCCGGCGGGGGCCGACCACGCCGGATCGCGCCCGACCCAGGCCACGAGCTGATCGAGCGCCGGGGCGTCCGCCGCCGTGGGGACCACGGGGTCGAAGGGCATCTCGTCGCTGTTGCGACCCTCGGCCGGAATGCCGACCTTGACCATGCCGAGGCCGAATGCGGCGAGATCGTGGTTCCACGCCGGGGTCAGCCCGAGCGAGACGGCCAGGTCCCACGAGTGGATCTGGACCTCGGCGCTGTAGATCGACAGCATGACGGTGCCGGGGAGCGTGTCCCACGGGAGCACCATCGGCTGGCCCAGGATCTCGTCCCGTTCGAGGTGCTCGGCGAGGGCCGTCGTCGCCCGATCCCACTCGGCGGCCAGACCGTCGGTGGCGACATCGGCGGCGTCGAGGCCGACCGACTCCGCCGGTTGGCCCTCGGCCATGGCGATGGCGCGGCGGCCGACCGCCACCAGGTGTCGGGCGAGATCCTCCACGTCGAACTCGGTGCATGGGGTGGGTCGGCGCAGATCGCCCTTCTCGACGGCGGCGATGACGGGCGCCGCCTGGGCCAGCGCAGCCAGGAACACCGGTCGGGGATCGGGCATGTCGCCCATCGCTCCCGGGGAGTCGCCGGTGTCGGGGCTGGCGGTGTCGGGGCCGGCGGGGTCGGGGCCGGCGGTGTCGGGGCCGGCGGGGTCGGTCGGGGTGGGCTGGGCAGTGGTGCTCTGGGTCATGGTCACACCCTGACGACCTAAAGCGGTCATCGATTGGCCACTTTTCTCGGAAGCCATAGAATCGCATGATGCGGGCCGATCGACTGGTCGCCGTGCTGCTGATCCTGCAGCGGCGGGGGAGGGTGACGGCGGCCGCCGTTGCCGATGAGCTCGAGGTGTCGGAGCGGACGGCGCGGCGCGATCTCGAGGCCCTCACGATGGCCGGTGTGCCCGTCTATCCGATCCGGGGCCGAGGGGGCGGCTGGGAGCTGGTGGGCGGGGCCACCACCGACCTCACCGGCCTGACGGCGACCGAGGCCCGGGCCCTGTTGGTGGCGGCCGCCACCGGTGCCGGGTCGGCGGTGACCACGGCCGGCGATCCGAGCGGCGGCGAGGCCGTGGCCCGGGCGCGACGGAAGCTGGCTCAGGCGCTGCCCGCCCCGTTCCAGTCGGAGGCGGCGGCGGTGGAGGAGGCCATCCACGTCGATCGCAACCCGTGGCGG
The DNA here is from genome assembly GCA_039201605.1 of Actinomycetota bacterium. GTDB lineage: Bacteria > Actinomycetota > Acidimicrobiia > Acidimicrobiales > SZUA-35 > CADEDH01. The sequence continues at coordinate 15,603 of JBCCRO010000060.1, read as the reverse complement.
CGGACGATCCCGCCCCATGACGCCCGGCACCTCGATCTGCTGCAGCAGGCGGTGTTGGAGGAGCGCCGGATACGCCTTGCCTACCAGCGGCCGGGTGGCGAGCCGTCGGATCGCGTGGTCGACCCCTACGGCCTCGTAACCAAGGCGTCGATCTGGTACCTGATCGGGGGCACGGCCAAGGGGCGGCGGACGTTCCGGGTGAGCCGGGTCCTCGACGTGGAGTTGCTCGACACACCGGCCCCTCGCCCGCCCGACTTCGATCTCGCCGCCGCCTGGACCGAGATCAAGACCGACTTCGGGGCCAGCCTGACCGACGACGCGTTCTGGGTCGACATCGAGATCGGGGCGTGGGCCCTCGGTCCGCTTCAGGGTCTGGGCGCGATCACCGTCGGCGATCCGACTCCCACGGTGGCGGGCGACCTGCGGGTGCGGGTCACCTCGTCCCAGCTGGCGCCGTTGGTCCACGCCGTGGCCGGGTTCGGTCACAACGTGCGGGTGCTCGGCCCACCGTCGATCCAGGCCGAGTTGGTCCGCATCGGTGAGGAGCTGGTGGCCGACTACGGCGAGATCGTCCGTTCGGCCTACGGCGACACGGGCACCGCAGCTGCGTCGCCGACGGCCGAGCGGCCGAGGTGAAGCGCTCTACAGAGTGCCCCGGTGCCCCGTTGCGGGGAGGGAAGCCGCAACGAGGCACCCGAGGCGGTACCCAACACGCCCGTCGGCGTATCGGGATCCACGGACACTGTAAGGCTTCGTTGTGCCCACACGAAAGTCACGGACCCCTCAGTGGGGGAATCGACACGGTGACCATGGTTCGTCGAGCCCGAGCTGTGGGCAAAAAGACCGGTGCCTCCCGCAGGCCCACAGCCGTAGCTGCAAGACCACATCGGGAGGCACCGAAAGCGGTTCACTTGAGATCCACCTACATCGGGTTCGATAGCGCTATCTTCTTCACCAACGAGGTTGTCCTCAACGTCCGTTCGGTTGACTCTGGGTAAGGGAATCTTCCGGGCGGGCGTTTCAGTTTTTCCCCCATCACACCGCATGCTCTGCGTGATGCGAGGTGATCGTCGCTTTCGGTCTCCGAGGCCAGAGGCGTACAAGACCCCCCGAAGTTGTCGACACTCGACGAGGGCCCTAGCACGAGACCGTGCGTCTCGATCATGGATCTCTATTCACCTGTACTCGTTGATCCCCCGGCGATCCCTACGGATCGACCGCTGCTCCGCTTCCACCTGCCGGCCGCCGGGTTTCCCCAGCAGCGACCTGTGTCCGCTTCGCTCCGGCTTCCCTGTCGGTGCCCCCGGGAGCGAGTGAACGCATCCTGAACCAGCCGTTGCCGCTGGGTCAAGACCCTTGTCGAAATCCTCAGGGCTATCCGCAGGATTTCTTGGTTGATCCCCAGGCTTCCCCACTCTGTCCACTGGATGTCCACCGTCTGTCCACGTGACTATCCACTGGTGGGGCCGGCGCCGAACCGCCCGGTTCGGCGTGCGCAGGTGGCCCCGACGGCGTCGGCGAGGAGATCGGAAGGGGGCGAGACCCTGTCTGTCAGGGTGGGGCGAGACGGCGAGACGGCGGCGAGACCGGGTGGGACGGCGACGGATCCCTCAGCGGGTCTCGCCGTCGATACCGACCGAGTCGAGCACCTCGGAGCCGTCGTTGTGGCTGTGGGTGAAGCCGAGCTCCCGCTCGATGCGCACGGTCTCGTCCCGACGAAAGGCGAGGATGTAGGCCCGGCGACGTCCCGCCGTGCGGTTGCCACCCGAGCCGTGCAGCACCCGCTCGTTGTGCACCGTCACATCACCCCGGGCGATCGGCACCGTGATCACCTCGTCGTCCTCACGAAGGGTCGTGCCCAGGGCATGGCTCTCGCCCCGGCCCCCGAACACCGGCGCGTGGGGCCGAAGGGCGTCCTCGGCGTTGGTGGCCGGCACGAATCGCATACAGCCGTTCTCGGGCGTCGAATCGTCGATGGCCAGCCACAGGGTGGCGGTGTTCGTGTCGGGGGTGTCGGGCCAGTAGGCCATGTCCTGGTGCCAGGCGAAGACGGCGTCGTCCTTGAACGGCTGCTTCGCCAGCAGCTGGTCGTAGTCGAGCACCATGCCCCCGCCGTGCAGTTGGTGGGCCACCGAGGCGGCGCGGCGCTCGAAGACGTTGTCCTGCCAGGTCGGGTGGTAGCGGCGGGCAGCATGACGTTGACGATCGAGTAGTCGTCGGGTTGGCGTCCGTAGTCGCCGGCCATGTCGCAGTAGTCCTTGCCGGGTACCTCGATCTCGCGACGGAGGAAGCGGTCGTAGACGTCGCTCAGCTCGTCGACCTCCGCTGGCCGGAGGAGGCCCCGAAGGTGGACGTAGCCGTGTTGATGGAAGTAGGCGACCTCCTCGTCGGTCACCCGGTAGTTGTCGCCGTCGAGCCGATCCATGACCACGAGCGTAGTGAACTCGGCCCCGGCGTGATTCGGGACGCCCCCGACGAGGGCCGGGCCTGCGCCGAGAGCCGGGCCCGGGTCAGTCCTGTTCGTCATCGATGTCGGTCGCGGCGTCGCCGACGAGGTCGGCCAGTGCCGCTTCGGCCCGCTCCTGATTGGCCTCGGCCGCCGCCACCTTGGCCTCGGTGTCGACCACGTGCCGGCGCGCCGCCTCCAGCTGTTCGCTCAGCTGATCCACGCGGGCCACCGCCTTGGCGTTGGCCGACCGGGTGGCCGTGGTCCGTCGCTCGGCCAGGCGGAGCGCGTCGCGGGCCTCGGCCACCGCCTCGGCGTCGATCGGCTCGGTCTCGGCCTCGGTCTCGGTCTCGGTCTCGGTCCCTTCGCCGGGTGCGGTGCCGTCGTCCGCCCCATCGTCTACGGCACCTCGGCCCTTCGGCGAGCGCCGATCGGTGCGGGCCCGATCGGCCTCCGTCTTCCTCTTGCGCTCCCGATCCTGTCGCTTCTTGCGGGCCTCGCTGAGCGACGACACCGTCGCCGTCGGCGTGAGCAGATCGAACCCGGTCTGAGGCGTGGGCTCGGTGGCGAACGTGGCGGCCAGGAGCTGATCGTGGAGCTTCTCGTCGAGCGAGGCCGCCTCCAGCGCCGACTGGATCACCCCGTGGTCGCGGCCGGCCAGCTCGGCCAGCTCGGCCGCCACCTGGCGGTGGGCCCGCAGTCGGGAGGCGACGTCGACCACGACGCCGTCGAGCAGCTGCTGATGCCCTCGCCGCACGGCGGCGGCGCAGTCGAGGAGGTCGGCCACCAGCGACGGCGAGATCCGCAGCACCCGGTTGAGTTCCGCCGCCACCACCGTCGGTCGACGGAGGAGGGCCACCGCCGCCGCCAGCTCCCGCTGACCCTCGGCGCGCAGGCTACGGACGAGGTCGTTGCGGGCGGCGATGAACTCGTCGGCGGGAAGGCCGTAGAGGTGGCCGGCGGCGGCTGCTTCTGAATCGATGTCGGCGATGGCGAGCAAACCTAGCGCAGGCCGCCGACCAGGGTGAATGCGGCCGAAAGGGTCCTCAGGCCACCAGGGTCAGCTCGCCGAGGGAGATGCCCTCACGGGCTTCCCGTCGACGCTTCAGGTCGCGGTGCTCGTGCGCCATCGCCCGGCCCAGGGCCAGGTGGAACGCCGGCAACTCCTCGAGCGTCCAGTCGTAGGACGAGATCTTCTCCAGCGCCTCGAACAGGGGGGTCGACACCTCGTCCCGGGTCCGCTCGTAGTCGGCCAGGTCGCCGGTGATCACGCCCTCGGCCAGCAGCTCGGCGTCGCGCAGCGAGTCGCTGATGCCATGGGCCGCCCACGGGTCCTTGAAGTAGCCGGCGTCGCCGACCAGGGCCCAGCCCGGCCCGAAGGCCTTCCGGTACTGACCGGGCCGCCCGGGCCAGGCCCGGTGGTTGCTGATCGGGGTGGCGGCCCGGGTCACCTCGGCGAACTCGGGATTGAGCTCGTCGAGGATCCGGTGGAAGCCGGCTTCGGTGTCGTGGCGGATCTCCGAGGTGAAGCGCTCGGGGGTGCAGCCGGCGAAGACCACGAACTGATCGTCGCCGGTGGGGATGAAACCGCCGCCGATCTGCTCGCCGTACAGCCACTGGAAGGTGTCCCGGGGGAGATCGAGACCCTGGACGTAGTTGGTGACGAACGGGGCGGCGGCGGTCCCTCGGCGGGTGATCGGCACGTCGAGGAGACGGGCCACGGTGGAATTCAGGCCGTCGGCGCCGATGACGATCCCGGCCGAGACGGCGCGACGGGCGCCGTCGGCGGTCTCGATGGTGGCGCCGGTGGTCCGCCCGGACGGGTCGATGGCGAGGCTGATCAGCCGGGTGCGATGCAGCACGTGGGCCCCGGCGTCCCGAGCGGCGTCGACCAGGGTCCGATCGAGCAGCGTGCGGCGAGGGGCCATCAGCGGCGACTTGGTGCCTTCGCCGGTGTTGTCCAGGGCCACCGTCTTGTCGCCGTAGTGGAAGGTGGTGACCTCGATGTCGGGCACCTGGGCCCGCAGGCTCGGAGCGATGCCCCACCGCTCCAGGCTGTCGACCGCGCCTCGCATGAGGGCGTGGGTGGAGAAGGTGTCGCTGCCGTAGCCGTCGCGGTCGATGGCCAGGACCCGCAGACCTTGGCGGGCCAGCAGCATGGCGGTGGCGGCGCCGGCGACGCGGGCACCGACGATGAGGGCGTCGTAGCGGTTGTCGGGGGTGGGGGTGTCGGTGGGCAGGGGGTGCTCCTCGGTGAAGGTCGGTGTTGTCGGCTCGGTGGGTTGACGGGTCAGGCCGCGGTCGGCAGCAGGTCGGGGGCGCCCAGGCAGAGGCGGGCGGCGAAGTTGGTCGGTCGGTAGGCCTCGACGGCGAACAGGCGGCGGAAGTCGTCCTCGCCCAGCTCGGTGTGGATCGGCCCGATCTGGCTCTCGTGGCTCAGCAGGGCCGCCACCTTGGCGTCGAGGGTGACGTCGTCGAGGGCGACGTGGAGGTCGTTGGCGCAGGCGGCACGGCTCGGGTAGCCGGGGAAGAAGGCCCCGAGCTCCTGGAGGGGCACCAGCAGGTCGACGGGCCAGGCGGCGGCCGTGACCACCGAGAGCACGGGGATGCGGGGGTCGACCCGGTCGACGGCCCGGTGGGTCCACCGGTGGACCGCCTGGTGGTCGGGGTGGCCGGTTACGCCGTCGGGCCCGAAGGTGACGATCAGGTCGGGCCGGTGGGCCTCGATGGCGGCCGCCACCAGGGTTGCTCCGGTCGCGTCGTCGAGCTCGGCGCAGGCACCGTCGACCAGACCGCCGAAGGCGGCCTCGGCCCCACCGAGGTGGGCGAGGGCCTGGTCGAGCTCGGCCCGACGGCGGCGGGCCAGCCGCTCGGGCGGCCACGCCGCAGGGTCGGCGGTGCCGTGCTCGCCCAGCGTGAGGGTCAGGTTGACGACCCGGCCCCCGGCGGCGGCCGTGGTGTGCATGGCACCGGCACCGAGGAAGCTCTCGTCGTCGGGGTGGGCCCAGACGGCGAGCAGGGTGCCGGCCTCGGTGAGCACGTCGGTGAGGGGCGAGTGCTGGAGGTCGTGGGTGTAGGCGATGCTCATGCCTCAACCCTGAAGGCTCTGCCACCCCCAAACTTGGAGACGGTCTGGAGGCTTTGTGGAGACCGGGGTCAGGTCACCGGCCCCGGGCGCTGAACAGGTAAAACGACCGCCGGGCGCGGCGAGGCCCCGGTCGTGAACCGAGCGACCGGGGCCTCGGGACGGGTGGAGGGATACCCGTCGTCCTGAAGGGGCGGAGCAATCGTCTGCTCCACCCCGTGCCGGGAGCGGACTACGCCAGGGGGCTACGTCCTGGACTCGGTCCGCTCGACCGGGCGACCGGTGACGTCGACGACGTCGTACCGATCGGCGGGGTTGGGGGGTGGCGCCTGCTGGTAGGGCGGGAAGCCGACCGGGCCGCCCGGCCAGCCGCCGGTGGCGGCCTGTCGGCCGTCGCCGGCCCGGAAGCCGAAGGGGGGCCAGGCCGGCGGGGCCCAGGTGCGGCGCTGGATCTCGAACCGGGCCCGCATGGCCTCGGCCCGGGCCCCGGCGGTCACGAACCAGCCGATCAGGGCGAACCACAGGCCGGCGCCACCGTTCAGGAACTGCCACAGGCCGAAGGCGATCATGGCCCAGCCGAGGAACCGACCGAGCTTGGCCGCCGAGATGGTGGCGACATCCCGGTCGCCACTGCGGTGCCAGAGGTAGGCCTGCAGGGTGCGACCGCCGTCGAGTGGCAGGGCCGGGATCATGTTGAACACGGCCATGCCGAGGTTGATGATGCCGAGCCAGGCCAGACCGGCGGCCACCAGGGTGGGAAGGCCGAGGGCTCCGGCCAGGACACCGGCCACGAGGCCGCCGACGCCGATGGCCACGCTGACGGCGGGACCGGCGAGGGCGATGCGGGCGGCGGACCCGGCGTCCTTGGGGTCGCTTTCGAGCTTGGCCACGCCGCCGAGGGCGAAGAGCGTGATGCCACTCACGCCGATCCCGTTGCGCTGGGCCACCAGTGAGTGACCCAACTCGTGGGCCACGATCGAGGCGAAGAACAGGACGGCGGTGACGAGCGCCATCACCATGTAGGCCCCGGAGGTGTACCCGGGGGCGAAGGCGGGCAGGACGCCGCCAGAGAGAGCGAGCGTGAAGAGGGCGGCCACGATGGCGATCGTCCAGTGGACGCCGATCGTGATGCCGTTGATGGATCCGAAGCGCAGTGAATCGCGCATCAAGAAGCCTTTCAGTCGAAGGCCTCGGTCTTTCCCGAGCGGCCGACGTGCGGCCGCCCCGATGCCGCCGGGCCCGGCCGATGTGGGTCGGCCGTTCCGTGCTGACGACGACATCGTTTGCAGGGGTACTCCCCGAAACGGTTGTGGGTTGTTGCGTAGAGGTAACGCCGATCGGGGGAGGAATGTTCCCGACCGGTACCCGTACTGTGACGTATCGGAGTGAAAAGGGGCGTAAACGCCGGCGACCGGCGTGGCCGTCGTCGGAGCCTGCAAGACTTGGTCCATGTCCTCCGCCGACCCGACTGTGGAACAACGGCTGCAGCACCTGGAAGACCTCGAATCGATCCGTCGCCTCAAGGCCCGCTACTGCGATCGCTGCGACGACGGCTACGACCCCGACGGCATCGCCGAGCTCTTCACCGCCGACGGGGTGTGGGACGGCGGGCGCACGTTCGGCCGGCGGGAGGGGCGCGACGCCATCCGTCGTTACTTCGAGGGGTCGGCGGGGCGGATCACGGTGGCCCGCCACCACGTGACCAACTCGGTGATCGACGTCGACGGCGACACGGCCGGCGGTCGGTGGATGCTCTTCCAGCCCTGCGTCGAGTCGTCGGTCGCATCGGCGGTGTGGCTGTCGGCCACCTACCACGACACCTTCCGTCGGGTGGCCGGCGCCTGGTACTTCTCGTCGCTGTCGATCGACGTGGCCTTCTTCACCCCCTATGAGAAGGGCTGGGCGAAGCAGCGGTACCTCCCGGGCCGCGAGCCCCGCACCGACGGCTGAGCGCCCGGTGCTTCCTCGCTCCTAGCGGAAGGGCCCCACGTCGGACACGGCGTAGTCGAGGGCGCGTCGCGCTCAGTCGGCGTTGGCGGCGTTCTTGCGCTGCTTGGTGAGGCGGGCCCGGACGGTGGCGTCGAGCTCCACCTTGCGGAGGCGCACGTTGGCGGGCGTGACCTCGACGCACTCGTCGGCCGAGATGAACTCCAGCGCCTGCTCCAGCGAGAGCACGCGAGGTGGGGTCAGCTTCACCGTGGCGTCGGCGGAGGCCGCCCGGTGGTTGGTGAGCTGCTTCTCCTTGGTCACGTTCACGTCCATGTCCTCGGCCCGGGAGTTCTCCCCCACGATCATGCCGGTGTAGACGTCGGTGCCGGGGCCCACCAGCATCTGGGCCCGCTCCTGCAGGCTGATCAGCGTGTAGCCGGTGGCCGGACCCTGCCGGTCGGCGACGAGGGAGCCGGTGTTGCGGGTCCGGATGTCGCCGAACCAGGGCTCGAAGCCCTCGGCCGTCTGGTTGAGGACGCCGGTGCCCCGGGTCTCGGTGAGGAACTCGGTGCGGAACCCGATCAGGCCCCGGGCCGGAACCAGGTAGTCGAGGCGCACCCAGCCGGTGCCGTGGTTGACCATGTTCTCCATGCGGCCCTTGCGGGTGGCGATGAGCTGGGTGACGGCGCCGAGATGCTCCTCGGGGACGTCGATCGTGACCCGCTCAACGGGCTCGTGGAGCTTGCCGTCGATCTCCCTGGTCACCACGTCGGGCTTGCCGACGGTGAGCTCGAAGCCCTCGCGGCGCATCGTCTCGACCAGCACCGCCAGCTGCAGCTCGCCTCGAGCCTGGACCTCCCAGGCATCGGGCCGCTCGGCGGGCAGCACCCGGAGGCTCATGTTGCCCACCAGCTCGGCGTCGAGGCGGGCCTTGATCTGGCGGGCGGTCAGCTTGTCGCCGTCGCTGCCGGCCAGGGGTGAGGTGTTGACGCCGATCGTCATCGACAGCGAGGGCTCGTCGACCTTGATCACCGGCAGGGGTTTGGGGTCGTCGAGGTCGACCAGGCTCTCGCCGATGAGGATGTCGTCGATGCCGGCCACCGCCACCAGGTCGCCGGGCCCGGCCTCGTCGGCCGGGACCCGCTCCAGGGCTTCGGTGAGGTACAGCTCGCTGAGCTTGACCGACTGCACCGTGCCGTCGACCCGGCTGAGGCCGACGGTCTGGCCCCGCTTGAGGTGACCGTTCATCACCCGGCACAGGGCGAGGCGGCCGAGATAGGGGGAGGCGTCGAGGTTGGTCACCCACGCCTGGAGGGGGTGGCCGTCGTCGTAGGTGGGAGCGGGGATGGTGTCGCGGATGAGCTCGAACAGCGGCTCCAGGTCGGTGCCACCGCCTTGGTGGACGACGTCGGGGTCGGCCGAGGCCCAGCCGTCGCGAGCGGCGCAGTACAGGATCGGGAAGTCGACCTGGTGGTCCTGGGCGTCGATGTCGAAGAACAGCTCGTAGACCTCGTCGACCACTTCGGCGGCCCGGGCGTCGGGTCGGTCGACCTTGTTGATCACCAGGACCACGGGCAGGTCTCGGGCCAGGGCCTTGCGCAGCACGAACCGGGTCTGGGGGAGGGGGCCCTCGGCCGCGTCGACGAGGAGGACGATGCCGTCGACCATGGTGAGCGCCCGCTCCACCTCGCCGCCGAAGTCGGCGTGGCCCGGGGTGTCGACGATGTTGAGCAGCAGATCACCCCAGCGGACCGAGGTGTTCTTGGCCAGGATGGTGATGCCCTTCTCCCGCTCGAGGTCGCCGGAGTCCATGACCCGCTCGGCGACATCGGCGTTGGCCCGGAACGATCCGGTCTGGTGGAGCATGGCGTCGACCAGGGTCGTCTTGCCGTGGTCGACGTGAGCCACGATGGCCACGTTTCGAAGATCGTCGCGGGTTCGCACTACCCCAGGGTAACGACGTGGCGGCCGTCGGCGATCGGGGGGTGACCCCCGACCTTCGGTGACCGGCCCTACGGTCGCGGCGATGGGCAGGAGACGTTTCGTGATCGGGGCGGTCGCCGTCGCGTTCACGATCTTCATCGGATCGGTGATCTGGGCCGCGAACACCGGGTTCCGCCACCCGGGCGGGACGTTGGTGCGGGCGTTGCCCTACGGCGACAAGTTCGGTCACGTGATCCTGTTCGGACTGCTGGCCCTACTGCTCAACCTGGCAACCGGTTGCCGCTCGGTGCGGCTGTGGCCGACGTCGGGTCGGTTGCTGCTCGGCAGCCTCGGGGTGCTCGCCTTCGCCGCCGTCGAGGAGCTGAGCCAGGGCTTCGTGGCCACCCGCTCGCTCGACCTGACCGACTTCCTCGCCGACCTCGTCGGCATCGCCCTGGCCACCATCGCCGCGCCGCCGCTGTACCGGTTGCTCCTCGACGGCGCCGACGGTGAGGGAGACGGTGACGGCGTCGATGGTGAGGGAGACGGCGACGGCACCACGGCTGCCGCCGCCCCATCGCCGACCGGTGTGCCAGACTCCGACCCATGATCGAACGGGAACTCGACGTCACCACGCCCGACGGGTCGATGAAGACCTTCATCAAGCACCCGACCAACGACGGTCCCCATCCGGTGGTGCTCTACCTCATGGACGCCCCGTCCATCCGCCCCGCCCTGCACGACATGGCGACCCGTCTCGCCTCGGCCGGGTACTACGTGATGATGCCGTACCTGTTCTACCGGGGTGGGCCGTTCCGGGAGTGGGGCACCTCGGACGAGGAGATGCACGCCCGTCAGGAGCTGATGGGTCAGATCGACCCGACCAACATCCTGGGCGACGCCGAAGCCCTGCTCGCCGTCGCCGCCGACGATCCCGCCGCCGCCGACGGCAAGGTGGGCGCCGTCGGTTTCTGCATGAGTGGAGGCCTGGTAATCTCCATCGCCCGGGCCATGCCCGATCGGGTGGCGGCGGTGGCCTCGATCCACGGAGCCTGGCTGGTGCGCGACCGCGACGACTCCCCCCATCTCGGGCTCGACCCGGTGGCGGCCGAGGTCTACCTCGGGTGGTGCGCGGAGGACGGCACCGCTCCCGAGGAGGACGTACCCGTGATGCGTCAGGCCCTGGAGGACGCCGGGGTGACCTACAACCTCGACTGGTTCACCGACGCCGTCCACGGTTACGCCCCGGCCGGCCCCCGCTACAACCGCAACGCCAGCGAACTCCATTGGGAACGCGTCCATGCGATGTTCCGCCGCCACCTGTGGTGATGGGCCGGGGGCCGCAGCCGTCGCCCTGAGTGGGGGGGTCGGTGGGCCGCCGCCGGTCATCGCCGGTGGCGGACGCGGTGATACCGGTCGTCACCGAGGATGTTGGCCGGATAGTGGGTGGTCTCGAACCGCCGGTCGACCGAGTAGTGCGGGACGTACCGGAGCCCGATGTCGGCCAACGGCACCAGCGACAGCACCGGCTGCTTCGACGCCGTCTCCAGTAGGTAGGCCGTGCCTTCGGCTTCGAAGGTGACCCAGGCGTGCACGTCCCAGCCGCCTGCGTGGTGGCGTTTCCGGTGACCGCAGACGAACTCGGCCTCGTACCCCAGCTCGACGAGCCGCCGCCAGGCCCACAGGGCGTGATCCTCGCAATCGCCGAACCGGTTGCGCTCGAACTCCAGCGGATGCTGCCAGTGGTCGTGGCGGCCGAAGCGGTCGACGTCGTGGACGAACTCACACGCCGCCAGCCAGTCGATCACCTCCTCCACCGACGTCATCGATGTCGTGGTCGAACCGGTGAAGTACTCGGCGAAGGGCCGATCGGAGCCGGGCCCGAAGAGGTGGTGGGGCACCGGGGTGCGGCTGCGCTCGTAGGTGTCGGGCAGCCGGTAGTGCTCGATGAGGTCGGGGATCAGCGAGTCGAGATCGTCGACGAAGTCGGGCTCGCACAGTAGGTGGCTCGTCCCGTCCCTGATCTCGATCAGGAGGCCGTGGTGGAGGTGCGGATCGTCGGGCGGGGGGCGCTCGGCGGCGTGGAACTGGATGGCGACGATGTCGACCGCCGGGATCCTCTCCGCCCGGAAGAGGCGTTGCAGCACCACGTCGCCGTGGTCGAACGTGACGTGTCGGAGATGGGACCGGTACACGGCGACGACGAGGGCTGCGGCCGCCAGCAGGCACAGCACGGCGATGACCGCGGGCACTGGCCAGCCGGATCCGCCGGCCGCCGCGCCTGCGGCGGCGACGGTGGAAGCGGCTCCCAGGGTGGCGAGTCCGAGCACGGTCGCCATCGCCCGATCCCGCTCCGGTGGTTTGGTGTGCACCCGATGAGGAACGTGGAGTCGCCGACCGGCCACGGCGAGATCGTACGCCACCGTCGCTTCCCGGTGCGCCGAGCGGGTCGCCGCCACGGTCGAGGCCCGATCCGGTGCGTCGGTCCGATCAGGGCCCCTGGTCGTGGTAGCGGGGGTCGCCCACGATGTTGACCGGGTGCTGGAACGTCTTCTGGCGACGGTCGACGTCGACGTGGGGCACGAAGGTGGAGCGGGCGATGACCTCGGGCATCACGGTGGCGTCCCGGTCCTTCGAGCTGGCGTCGAGGACGTAGAGCTGACGGCTGCCGTCGTAGAACGACACCCAGGTGTGGTCCTCCCAGCTACCCGGTGCCCGCCGTCGTCTCCCGCGCACCAGCTGTGCCTCGAAGCCGAGCTCGACCAGGCGCCTCCAGGCCCACAGGGCGTGGTCCTTCTCGTTGCCGGTCCGCCGCCGTTCGAAGTCGAGCGGATGCTGCCACTGACCTCGCCGACCCAGATGGGGACGGAGCTCGCACGACCACAGGAACTCGTTGATCCCCTGGACCTTGGACGGCCTGACCGTGCTCTTGCCGTAGAAGTAGTCGGCGAAGGGCACAGCGGAGTCGGTGCCGAACAGGCGGTGTGGGTCGTCGAGGAACACCTGGGTCCGGAGGTACTCCTCCCGGGTCTGATAGAGGTGGGCGACGTAGGGAAGGAGGTGGGTGACGCTGCGTTCGAACTGGGCGTCCTTCAGCACGTGGAGCGGTGCGCCGTTCGCCGTCTCCACCACGAGTTCGTACTCGTGGGGGATCAGAAGCTTCGGGTCCTCCTCGTCCTGATAGAACCAGCGCTGGTACTCGCGGAACTGGAAGCGGATGTCCCAGATGTCGGTGGCGGGGATACGTCGCCGCCCGACCGGGAGGCCGACCATGATCGACTTGTGGCGGAACTCGACGTAGCGCACCCGTCCGCTCAGCAGCGGCATCGACAGCGCCATGGCGGCGATAATCAGGAACAGGAGCAGGGTCACGCCCTGGCCGGTGGTGACCCTGGCCGTGAGCACGGCGAGCATCACGGCCAGCGCGCCGGCCGCGACGATCGTGGTGAAGACGGCCGTTGTCGTGTCTGCGATCGGTCTGCCCTCGACCCGATGTGGTGGTCTTCTCCAACCGGCCACGGCCCGATGGTACGGCACGGCAGCAACGGCCTTTCTCATACCTGACGCCACCTGGGGAATGGCCGGGGTGGGACACAGGGTTGGTGCGGCATGCGTATCGCACGCCTGTTGGCCCTTCTCCTGTCCGTCGCGCTCGTCGCCGCCGCCTGTTCCTCCGGTGATGACGACGCCACCACCGCCGCCGACGAGGTCGATGACGGAGCCGCCGCTCCCACCGCCGACGCCGAGGAGGGCGACGACGGTGCCGAGTCGACCACGACCACGGTGTTCGAGGTCGAAGGGGAGAAGGTCACCTTCGACCCGCCGCTGGAGGGCCCTTTCGGCACCGATGGTGGCACCACGACCGACATCGACACCGCCTCCCTGATCGTCGACGACGACCCGAGCCTGCCCGGCACCCTGAGCCGCCTGCCGTGGGACACCGACTGGACCCAGCGCACGGTGGAGGACTGGGACGAGTTCCTGGCCGGTCTCCCCCAGAGCGACCCCCGGGACGGCATCCCCCCGATCGACGAGCCGATCTTCGAGTCGCCGGCGCTGGCCGCCGAGTGGCTCGCTCCCAACGACCCTGGCGCCCTGGTCCAGGTGAACGGTGAGGCCCGCTTCTACCCGCTGTCGATCATGACCCGCCACGAGATCGTGAACGACGCCTTCGGCGACGTTCCGGTCGCCGTCACCTTCTGTCCCCTGTGCAACACCGCCATCGCCTTCGACCGCCGGGTGGGTGACGAGGTCCTCCGCTTCGGTGTCTCCGGTCTGCTGCGCAACAGCGACCTGGTGATGTGGGACGACCAGACCACCTCGCTGTGGCAGCAGCTCACCGGTGAGGGTGTGGTCGGCACCTACGCCGGGGTCGAGCTGGAGTTCGTGCCCACGTCGATCGTGTCCTTCGCCCAGTTCGCCGAGAACTTCCCCGAGGGTTGGTCGCTGGCGGCCGAGAGCGCCCTCGGACGCGGGACCTACGGCGCCAACCCCTACGTCGGCTACAGCTCGTCGTCCACCCCGTTCCTCTTCGACGGCACCACCGACGATCGCCTCCCCGCCCTGTCCCGGGTGGTCGGCGTGAGCGACGGCGACACCGTGGCCTCGTACGCCTTCGAGGACCTGGCCGCCAATCAGGTGGTGAACGACGAGGTCGACGGTCGCCCCCTCGCCGTCTTCTGGCAAAGCGGCACCAGCGACGCCCTCGACGGGCCCCGCATCGCCGACTCGCAGAACATCGGCACCGCCATCGCCCACGACCCCGTCGTCGACGGGGAGACGCTGACCTTCACCGTCGAGAGCGACGGGGTGTACGTCGACGATCAGACCGGATCGACGTGGTCGGTGGTCGGCATCGCCACCGACGGACCACTGGCCGGCAGCCGGCTCGGCGCGGTCGAACATCGCAACGAGTTCTGGTTCGCCTGGCAGGCCTTCTTCGGGCCCGACAACCTCCGCGCCGTCGGGTAGCCCCGAGGGGGTGGCCGGCGTCGGCTCCGACCTCGTCCCGGACCTCCTCGACCTCCCCGCCCACCTGCGAACACCGGGATCTGCTCGTCGGATCGGCGCGGCCACCGGCACACCTCCTAACGTGCTGGCCCATGAAGTCGTCACAATCGATCCTGGCCATCGTCGTCGTCCTCGTGGTGGCGGCCGCCCTGGCCTGGGCCGGCGGTGACGCCAGCGTGGAGGTGGGCGGGCTGCCCGCCTTCGTGTGGTGCGTCATCCTGGCCTTCGTCATCAACTGGGTGGCCTTCGTGCCGTCCTTCCTCAATCGCACCGAGACCTTCTTCGACCTGACGGGCTCGATCACCTATCTGTCGGTGATGGTGCTGGCCCTGTTGCTGGCCGACGGCATCGACGGCTGGTCGGCGCTGGTGGCGGCCATGGTCGGGGTGTGGGCCCTGCGTCTGGGCACCTTCCTCTTCCGCCGCATTCGGGCCGACGGCAAGGACGGCCGGTTCGACAAGATCAAGACCGACTTCTGGCGTCTGCTCATGACCTGGACCCTCCAGGGTCTCTGGGTGTCGCTCACCGCCGCCGCCGCCCTGGCCGTCGTGGTGGCCGACGATCGGGTCTCACTCGGCGTGTGGGGCGTGCTCGGCTTCATCGTGTGGGCCGTCGGCTGGGGCGTCGAGGTGGTGGCCGATCAGCAGAAGAGCCGGTTCAAGGCCGACCCGGCCAACGCCGGTCGCTACATCACCTCCGGCCTCTGGTCGTGGTCGCGCCACCCGAACTACTTCGGCGAGATCACCCTGTGGGTCGGCGTGGCCATCATGGCCGTGCCCCGCCTCTCCGGTTGGTCGTGGGCCGTCCTGATCTCGCCGGTGTTCGTGTTCGTCCTGCTCACCCGGATCAGCGGGATCCCGATGCTGAGTCGTCGCGGGCTGAAGCGGTGGGGCGACGAGCCCGAGTACCGGGCCTACCTCGACCGCACCTCGTTGCTGGTCCCGCTGCCCCCGAAGAAGGCCTGAACCGGCCGTCCCTTAGGAGTTCAGCGGGTAGGTGGAGTGCGAAGCACGAAATCACGATGAACTCACGGCCCAGGGTAGGCGCAGAGCGCCTACCCGCTAAGGCCCTTAGCCTGGATCCACCGGTGGGTTGATCTGGTAGGTGGGGTCGTGTCCACCAAAAAGGCCTCCTGAGCTGGGAGTCTCGTGATGTCTGACGTCACGAAGCCCATCGCTACAGGAGGCACTTTCTGTGTCGTTATCATCGC
>JBCCRO010000059.1:0-28820 GCA_039201605.1 Actinomycetota bacterium | reverse complement strand
GTCGTCGGCGAAGAAGCCTGCGGCCACGAAGGCCAAGAGGGCCACGGCGAAGGCGTCGTCGGCGAAGAAGCCTGCGGCCACGAAGGCCAAGAGGGCCACGGCGAAGGCGTCGTCGGCGAAGAAGCCTGCGGCCAAGAAGGCCACGGCGAAGGCGTCGTCGGCGAAGAAGCCTGCGGCCGAGAAGGCGACGACGAGCAAGGCGTCGGCCGAGAAGGCGGCGACGACGAGCAAGGCTGCGGCTTCGACCGCAGGCGACCGATGAGGGAGCGTGCCGGCGCCGTCGTCGACACCGTTCGCCGCACCGGTCTCTTCGACCCGCTGTCGATGGCCGCCCTCGGCTGGTCGGGCACGCTGTGGGGCCCCACCCCGGCCGCCGCCTACGGTGCGGCCGCCCTCCGCTACCCGAACCGGATCGCCATCGTCGACGATTTCGGGCCCCTGACCTACGGCCAGCTCGAACTGCGTTCGGGTGTCCTGGCGTCCGGCCTGCGCAAGCGGGGTCTGTCACGTGGCGACGGGCTGGGGATCCTGTGCCGCAACCACCGGGGCTTCGTCGAGGCCACCCTGGCCGCGGCCAAGCTCGGGGCCCGACCCGTACTGCTCAACACCGGTCTGCCGCCGGCCCAGCTCCGAGCCGTGATCGAGGCCGAGTCGGTGTCGGTCGTCGTGGCCGATCACGACCTCGCCGCACCCCTCACCTCGATGGAGGGCCCGACGGTCGTCGTCCTCGTGGCCGATCCCGAGCGGAACCCCGATCGCAGCTTCCCCGATCTCGACGGGCGGCTCCCCGCCCTGCCCCGCCCCCGCAACCCGTTCGCCGCCGCCATGGCGCCGATCATCCTCACGTCGGGGACCACCGGCGCCCCCAAGGGCACGCAGCGATCGGTCGACCCCCGGGCGCTGCGCAGCGCCTTCGGTGTGCTCGAGGCCATCCCCTACAACCGGGGCGACGTGATGGCGATCCCCGCCCCCCTCTTCCACGCCTGGGGCTTCAGCCACCTGGCCCTGGCCGCCACGCTGGCCGCCACCGTGGTGCTACGCCGCCGCTTCGACCCCGAGACGGTGCTGGCCGACCTCGACGCCCACGGCGCCACCGTGCTGGTCGCGGTGCCGGTGATGCTGCAGCGAATCCTCACCTGGGACGCAGGTTCGGCCCCGACGGCCGAGATCGACGAGGTGGCCCAGCTCGATTCGCTCCGCATCGTGGCCAGCAGCGGCGCACCGCTGCCCGGCGACCTCGCCACCCGCTGGATGGATCGCTTCGGCGACAACCTGTACAACCTCTACGGCTCGACCGAGTGCGGTCAGGTGTCGGTGGCCGAACCCGCCGACCTCCGCAGGTGGCCCACCACCGCCGGTCGGCCCCTCCCCGGCATCGACGTCCGCATCCTCGACGGCGATGACGACGACGTCGACCCGGGTGACGTCGGCGAGATCCTGGTCGACAGTCCCGCCCGCTTCGACGGCTACACCAACGGCGAGCAGAAGCGCTCGGTCGGCAACCTGCTCTCCAGCGGCGACCGGGGCTACATCGACGAGGACGGCCTCCTCTTCGTCCTCGGCCGGGCCGACGACATGATCATCTCCGGCGGCGAGAACGTCTACCCGTCGAACATCGAACGGGCCCTGCTCGCCGACGATGCGGTCGAGGTCGCCGCCGTGGTCGGCGTGGCCGACGACGACCTGGGTCAACGGGTCCGGGCCGTGGTGGTGACCGGCGGGCCCGATCAGGTGGTCGATCCGTCCTCCGCCGGGGCGACGACCCGTCGGCTGAAGGCCGCCCTCCGTCATGAGCTGGCCGGTCACGAGATGCCCAAGGAGTTCGTCTACGTGTCGGAGCTCCCTCGAAACCAGGCGGGCAAGGTGCTCCGCAACCAGCTGGTCGGCTCCCGCCGGTCGGTGCCGAACCAGATCCGTAAGCCGGCGATCTCCGGCTCCAGCGAAGGACCCTCGTCATGAAGCAGCTCTCCGGCCTCGACGCCAGCTTCCTCAACATGGAGACCGCAAGCTCGTTCGGTCACATCAGCGGCCTGGCGATCTACCGCCGCCCACACGACGATCCTGACTTCGACCCCTACGAGGCCTTCCGGTCGCAGCTGGAACCCCGGTTGGCCGTCCTCGAACCGTTCCGTCGTCGTCTGATCGAGGTGCCCTTCGGCCTCGACCGGCCGTACTGGATCAACGACCCCGACTTCGATCTCGACTTCCACCTCCGCCACATCGCCGTCCCCGGCACCGGTGACGAGGAGCAGCTCGGCGCCCTGGTCGGTCGCCTCATCGGCCGCCCGATGGACCGGACCCGACCCCTGTGGGAGTCGTACGTGATCGAGGGCCTGGCCAACGGCGACTTCGCCGTGCTGACCAAGGTCCACCACAGCACGATCGACGGAGCGGCCGGAGCGGAGATGATGACGATCATCCTCAACCCGTCGGCCCCCGAGAGCGACCCGTGGCAGCCCGAGCGCATCCCGGGCAACACCGAGCTGCTGGCCCGCACCGCCGTCGAGGTGGGCAAGACCCCGGCCAAGGCGCTGCGGCTGCAGATCAAGATGCTGTCGGAGCTCGGTCGGGTGACGCAGACCCGGGGCTTCACCGAGGCGGCAAACCAGCTCCGTCGCGGTCTTCCCGGACCGGCCGGCGCCGCCGTTCGCCGCATGCTGGGCGACGTCCAGGCCAACGAGCAGGACCGACCCCCGCTCCTACCCAACCTCGTCGGCCCCCGGACCCCGTTCAACGCCTCGATCACGCCCCACCGACGCTTCGCCTATCGCAGCGCCCCCCTGGCCCATATCAAGGCGATCAAGAACGCCTGCGGGGCCACGGTCAACGACGTGGTGATGGCGGTGGTGGCCGGCGCCCTGCGTCGCTACCTGGAGCACCGCGAGGCCCTGCCCGAGCGCAACCTGATCGCCATGGTGCCGGTCTCGATCCGCACCGGCGAGGAGGAGGACCGGTGGCAGAACCGTGTGTCGGCCATCTTCGCCGAGCTGCCAACCACCACCGACGAGCCGCTGGAGCGGATCCAGGGGGCCCACGACGCCATGGTCGAGGGCAAGGGGCAGTTCGATCTGATGCCGGCCGACACCCTGCTCGACATCAGCGAGCTGGCCCCGCCGGCCCTGTCGGTACGGGCCGCCCGGATCGCCGCCCGCACCCGGATGGCCGACTGGACCAACCCACCGGCCAACCTGGTGGTGTCCAACGTCCCCGGACCTCGCAGCCCGCTGTACATCGGCGACCCGGAGGACGGCTCGTCGGCGATGCTCAAGCATTACTATCCGGTGTCGACCGTCGTGGACGGCCAGGGGCTCAACATCACCGTCCAGAGCTACGTCGACGTGCTGGATTTCGGGCTGGTGTCCTGCCGGGAGCTGGTCCCCGACCTGTGGACGCTGGCCGACTACCTGATCGACGAGATCGCCGTCCTGGCCAAGGAGCTCGACATCGAACTGACAGATGGCTGACTTCTATTTCCTGGATGGCCTTACACTGTCCTAGGGTCTCTGACGTGGGCAATCAGGGACGTCTCGCTGGACCGCACTCGCTCTACACGGCGCTCGAAGCCCGGGTCGCCGTGGAGTACCCGCTATGGCAGGCCCTGCGCCCGATGCTCGAACAACTCCCTCGGGGCGACGGTCATCCGGTGCTGGTTTTGCCCGGGTTCACCGCCGCCGATCGGTCGACGGCGCCGCTGCGCTCGTTGCTCCGTCGCCTCGGGTATCGCACCTACGGCTGGAAGCTGGGGGCCAACCTCGGCCCGACACCCCACATCGTCGAGGGCCTCGACCGCCGTTTCCGTCACATCGAGGAGCGCGAGGGTCGACCCATCAGCCTGGTCGGGTGGAGCCTGGGCGGTCTGTTCGCCCGAGAGCTGGCCCGCACCTACCCCGGCAACGTCCGCCAGGTCATCACGCTCGGCAGCCCGATCCGGATGTCGCCCGGCGACCGCAGCGCCGCCAGCAGTCGGTGGGAGTCGCTGAGCGAGCTCCACGACGCCGAGGTGATCGACATGATGTCGCAGCGGGATCGACCGCCGCTTCCGGTGCCGACCACGTCGGTCTACACCCGCTCGGACGGCATCGTGCACTGGCGCACGTGCCTGGAGTGCAAGGGCCCGCTCAGCGAGAACGTCGAGGTCTACGGCAGCCACTGCGGCCTGGGTTTCAACCCCTCGGTGGCGCTCGTCGTCACCGACCGCCTGGCCCAGCCGGCCGACGAGTGGCAGCGGTTCCGACCGCCGTTCTGGGCTCGCACCGCCTTCGGTCGAGCCGCCGACCACGACCCCACCCGACTGCCCCGAGCAGCCTGAGGGTCCGAGGCCGGCCACCGAGGCCGGCCACCCCCCAACACAACAACGAGATCAGGCCCGCCGCCGCAGCCATCGGTCGTCGCCGGGTCGAGGACGAAGGAGCTGTCGATGAACGTCGAAGAGATGACGACCCGTGGGACCCGAGTGGCGTTCCGCACCCTCAATCGAGTGGCCAAGCCGCTGGTGAAGGCCGGTCTCGGCTCGCCACTGCCGATCGGTGTCGGCGCCGTGGTGCTCGAGACCACCGGCCGGGTCAGCGGCAAGGTGCGTGAGGTGCCGCTGCTGGCTCTGCGGACCGGCGACACCGTGCTGGTGTCGACCGTGCGCCCCACCTCGCAGTGGTTCAGAAACGTCGAGGCCGACGGGGGCACCGCCGTCTGGTATTGCGGTCGCCGCCACGCCACCACCGGCACCCCGCAACGGGGGCCGCTCAGCGTCGTCACCCTGACGCCCGATGAGAGCGCCGCCGCCGCCGACACCGCCGACGAGGCCGCCGCCGACGCCGACTGAGCACGGGACGGGCCGGGGCGGTCGGCGCCGCCGGTCCCGGCTACCAGTAGTTGCGCATCAGCTCGGTGATCCACTCGGGCTGCGTCACCTCGGACCGGGGGGCGAACTCCCGGACGTAGGGCTTGATGTCGATCACCGGGGAGCCGTCGATGGCGTCGAGGCCCCGGACCCGGATGTCGAGCCCGTCGACCGCCACGACCTCGCACGTGGTGGCACCCAGGCGGTTCGGCCGGCCCTTGGCCCGCTGAGCGAAGATCCCGACGAGGGGCCAGTCCGGGTTGTTGCGAGGGTGGCGGGCGCTGAGGTTGACCGACGACTCGTCGACCCGGTCGAACAGGAACAGCACCTCGATGTGGGAGAAGTCGTCGAGGCCGAAGAGCACGTCGGGCTCGAAGCGTTCGGCGTCGAGCCGGATCGTGCTCACCACGTCGCCCCAGTCGTCGTCGAGCGGTTGGTCCCGCCCCGACTCCACCCGGCCGATCGCCGTCACCTCGAAACTCGCTGCCATGCGCTCAGCGTGCCACAGGCCGATGGCACCCGTGTCCCGGTCGGACGATGGCCGTCGCCCACGGACCGTCGTCCGACCGGGTGTCCGGAGCAGGGCTAGCGGGTGTCGACGGCTTCCTGCTCGACGAGGCTCGCCAGCTCGGCGTCGAGACCGCTCCGCCGTCGAGCGGCCGCTCCGTACGCCGCGGCGAGGAGTCCGCCCGCCACCAGTGCGGCGCCGAGGAGTCGGATCGTTGAGCTGGAGCCGACGGTCGGTGCGGTCGGGAACCAGAGATCCTCGGTCACCATCGTCGAGCCGTCGGCCAGCGTGGCCGTCGAGACGTAGTCGCGGTGCGTGGTCGACAGGGCGACGATGGCGTGCTCGGACAGCAGCGACATCTCGCCGGGATCGAGCGCGGCGTTGGTGTTGGCGTCGATCCAGACGGCCAGGCCGTCCAATTCACCGCCGGTCAGCCGTCGGTCGCCGTTGCGGTCGAGCTGCGCCAGTTTCTCGAAGCCGTCGGCGTAGCGGCCGCCCTGGTCGCCGAACAAGTGGGCGCCGGTAAGCTCGCCGTCGATGCGGGTGTCGAACAGGATGCCCTCGCTCGGAGCGAACCACTCGGCGACCGTCTCGGCCTCCCCGTCGGCATCGAAATCGAACGCGAACTCACCGGCGACGCGCTCGACCGAGCCCGAGCCGTCGATGTCCAGTCCGATCGGGGAGATCCGCTCGAGGGTGAAGCAGAGCTTGGTCTCCTGCGGGCCGAACCTGGTCGTCACGGTGGTCACGATCTCGAGCGGGATGTCGCTCGGGTTGAGGTTGCCGATGACGCCGGTCCGCTCGGTGACGAGCACGGGCGGGAACACGATGACGGCGTCGTCGGTGGATCCGAAGTCGACGCCGGGAACGGTCCGCTCGATCGCGTCGAGGTCGATGTCGGTCGGCTGGGCCCCGAAGTCGAAGGCGCCGAGCTCGAGGGCGTAGTCGAGTCGACCGGTCTCGGGACGGAGGGTCCACTCGGCCTGGGCTGACGAGCAGGGCAGCGGCTCCGGATCGGGGTCCGGCGTGGGCTCAGGATCCGGCGTGGGCGTGGGCTCGGGGTCTGGCTTGGGCTCAGGATCCGGCTTGGGCTCGGGACGGGGCGGGGGCTCGGGAGTGGGGTCGGGGTGTGGCTCGTAGTCGGAACCGGCTCGAACCAGCACCGAGGTGAACTGCGGCGCGCCGTCGGCCGTGCAGCCGTACTGCTGATCGTGGACGTCGCCCGAGCCGGGGCGGTCGAACTCCGTGTCCGGAGACGCGATCGCCACCATGATGTAGCAGCCCGGGTCGACGTCGAGGCTGTAGCGGCCGTGGGCGTCGGTCCTCGCCACCGCGACGAAATGACCTCGCTTCCAGCGGGTCTTCGCCTCGAACAGGTTGACCTTGACGTCGGCGGCGGGACTGCCATCGTCGAAGGCGATCACGCCCGAGAGGCTCGTGCCGCGGGCGGTCGCCGATGCCGGGCCGACCAGGCCGAAGCCCAGCAGACCGACGATGAGCATGAACCCGGTCATGACGGGAGCCCATCGGGGCACCGTCGCCCGACCCCGCCGTTTCGTATCCACCATGTGTTCGAGCCTCCTCGCTCCGTGGCGCGTCGGATCGTCCGGCGCCGCCTAGTCACCCAGACGTGGGAAGGGGCGCACGCCTTATGCCCGCTGAGGCGGTTTGCCCAACGACTTGGCGACGGGGTGGTCACTTACAGTGAGCGTCCGATCGCGGGAAAGGACGTGGTGATGGCGGCACCGGCAGCGACGCATCGCCGATCGGCGACGCAGCGAGGTGGGTCGGGCGCGTCGCCGGCACTGGACGACGAGGAGTTCGAGGCGATCTATCGGGAGCATCGGCCGACGCTGGTCCGCTTCGCTGCCCGTCAGAACGCCGACGATCCTGAGGCGGCTGCCGACCACGCCCTGTTCGAGCTCTACCGCGCCGGTGACCGGCTCCGGACCCGCCAGGACGCTGCGGTTCGGGCCTACCTGTTCCGGGCCACGTCGACCCAGATCATCGATCAGCACCGTCGACTCTCCCGGTCGGTCACGGCAGACGAAGCGGCCGTCGATGTCCATCCCGATCCGGCTGGCGACATCGGCGATCGGGTCGTCGATGCCGCGCTGGTGCAGAAGCTGATCCAGGATCTGCCGCCGGCGCAGCGGGAGACGATCATCCAGCGCTTCTTCCTCGGCCTGAGTGCCGAGGAGGCGGGCCATCTCCAAGGTCGCCAGGCCAACGCCATCCATCAACTCCAGCACCGAGCGATGGCCAATCTGCGCACGGCGCTCCTCGCCGGCCTCGCCGTCGTCATCGCCGCCCTGGTCGTGTGGCTGGCCCGCGGCGTGGTCCTCGACCAGCCGGTGGAGACCGATCCGATCGAGCGGGGATCGGACACGATCGACGACGTGCCGCCCGTCATCGGCGGCACGGAGACCGACCGTGCCGCCGGTGTGACCGCCGACGACACCGGCGTTCCCCCGACCGGGAACGCTGATGGAACGACGTCCACGCCCCCGCTCGTCGAGCAGCCCGGCGACGGGTCGTCGCCGTCGACGACGACCGTGGCCACGGACCCGGTCGATCTTGGAGCCGATGATGATCCCGCACCGACCACCACCGGCGTGGTGCCGGCGACGATCGGCTTCAACCGCTGCACGATGCTCGCCGTCGGCAGCGACCGCATCGTCATCACCCTCTTCGACCCGGGCGTCGACGTCTCCCGGGCTGCCGACTATGTGGCACCGTCAGGGATCCGCTTCGTCGACGACGACGGAGACACCGTCTTTGAGATCGAGACCGATGGCGCCGGGGTGGACGGTACCGCCGGCGGGAGCGCGGGTTGGATCGAGTTCACCGATGGGGTGCGGACCTGGCGGTCCTACGCCGATGCGTCGTCGCCCGCAGGGTGGGGTGTGCTCCTGGACAACGCGATTCCGGACAACTGGACCACGGTCGAGTACCTGGATGCGCTGGGTCGGTGGGTGGCGGCGCCGGTGTGCACCGTCTAGCACTGCGGCCGACGCGCGTCAGCCATCGTCGAGGAGGCCGAGCTCGCGCTGCTTCTTCTTCGACAGCCCCGAGGCGACGAGACGGTGCGACTCCTCGATCTGCTCGCCCAGGTCGTCGTCGCCGAGGCCCGGTTCGGCGTAGTGCTGGACCCAGGTGAACCCTCGGCTGGCCAGGTAGGGCGCTGGGCGCACGCCGGGCATCTCGATCAGGAACTCGTACTCGTCGGTCGAGGTCTTGAACGTGATACCGGTGACCTCGCCCTCCTCGTCCCACCCGCCGATGGCGAACACCTTGCCCCCGACCTTCCACACGTGGGCGTCACCCCACTGGATGACGTGGGTGGTGCCGGGTAGCGCACGGCAGTGGTCGTTGAACTCGTCGAGGTCCATCCCGATTCGATGCTACTGGGCCCACCCGGCCCAAAAATGGTGCAGCCCCCGGTGGTCGGTTGTGGGAACCGACCACCGGGAGGAGCCGCTGTGGGTGATCGAGCCCGCCGCAGAATCGGTCTCGATCGGTTGTGGGGTTCGGTCACCGGGGAGAGTCGGTGACCGGACCGCTGTGGGGTGGGTTCGTCCACCGGGGAGAGTCGGTGGCGAACCGCTGTGGGGTTGCTTCGATGTCCTCATGATGACCCGGCGATCGACGCCGGCCATCGGGGACATCCCCCGACCCCGATGGGGGCCGTAGGGGGTGGGCCGTTGCCCGATCGGTCACCGCCCGGCGGTGGTGCCGTCCCGGGCCGGACGGTCCGATCGGGATGGGCAGGGCTACCAGGTGCTGCTTGTGGTCGCTTGGTGTGTGGTGTCCTTGGCCGGTGCTGATCATGGTCTACGAGGCCCCGATCGCAGCCGGTCTGGTTCTGACGGCGGTGGCGGTGGCCGTCCTCGCCGCCCTGTGGCGGTGGCGGGAGCGGCTGATCCTGCCCCGACTCCTCGGCCTCGGCGTGCTGCCGGTGCTGCTGGCGGGGCTCGGCGTGCTCGGCTGGGGCCTCTTCGTCGCCGCCGGCCCACGGTCGGACCGGACCGAACAGCTGGCCTCGATGGTGACCTACGAACAGCTTTGGGTGGCCGACGGCGGCCGGGGCCACCTGGCCACGATCGACCTCGGCGACCCCTGCACCCGGCTCATCACCACCGCCATCGACGCCGAGGGCCGCGTCGGGGCCCAGCAGACTGAGAACTGGGCGGCCGACCAGGCCGCGGTGGTGGCCATGAACGCCAGCTTCTTCGCCATCGTCGAGGAGGCGCAGCCGCCTTCGGTCGGCCTGCCCCTGCTCCAGCCCTCCCGCTACCAGGAGGGCCTGGAGGCAGGCGTGCTCGGCCAGGCGGTGGTCGACGGTGAGCTCCGGGGCCTGCCTCGCGACTGGCAGGGCGACTGGGACGGCGTGCTCGTCCATCTCGATGCCGAGGGCCGGCCCGGCGTGGGCTGGGTCTACCCTGAGGACGCGGTATGGGGCGTGGGCGGCCGGGCCCTGCTGCTCGACGACGGGGTGGTGACGGCGCCCGAGTCGGTGCCCTACGCCCGGTCGATCATCGGCTTCAACGACACCACGATGTGGTGGCTGGTGGTCGACGGCAAGCAGGCCGGCTACAGCCACGGCGTCACCCTGACCGAGGCCGCCACCTTCCTCGCCGACCGGGGTGCCACCCATGCGATCGAGTTCGACGGCGGCGGCTCGGCAATCCTGGCCACGGCCGACGACGTCCTGAGCCGACCCGTCCATCGCCGGATCCCCGGTCGGTCGCGTCCGGTGGCCAACCACGTCGGCGTGATCGACGGGTGCGCGCCCGCCGTCGGCACCGCCTCCAGCTGAGAGCGGGCGCGCTCGACCGGCGACGCCCGACGGGCGCGTCAGCGGAGAACCCTCGCCCGACGAGTTGTGAGGACGACGCCGAGGCGGCGTCAGGCCTTCTGCTCGGGCAGGAACCGGGCCAGTGAGCCGACGATCGGTATGGCGACGGCGATGTGCATGATCACCAGCCAGATCGCCGTCGAGGTCTCCTCACTCCCGGTGAACGGGGTGATGAAGCTCAACAGCAGGCCGACGATGCACACCGACAGGAACAGCGTCCGGGGCCGCGACAGGCGCCGGGCCACCAGGGCCACCAGCGTGCCGACGATGCCGCCGAAGATCGTGGACGCGATCACGGCGCCGAGCGGCAACTCCTGGGCCTCGTCCGCCCCGGCCGGTGTCACCAGCAGCGGTCCGCTGGCGGCGTCGGCGATGAAGTACACGATGAGTGCGGCCACGATGGCGGCGACGGTTCCCACCGCGGCGGTTCTGATCAGGTTCATGGTTGTCCTCCCCCTTCTCCGGGGCCAGTCTTGTCGCTGCACGGGCCACGTCAAGCGACCCCGTCGATCGGTGTGGGTCAGTCGCAGGTGCGGGCGGCGAGATGGAGCCGGCAGGCGTCGCAGTCGGCCAGGTGATCGAGCACCTGTCGATGCCAACGGTCGGAGGTGTCGAGGTCTCGCAGCCGCGCCTCGACGCAGCTGAGCGGCGCCTCGTCCCGCTCAGGCGTCGGTGGCTTGCGTGGCCAGCTGGGCCTCGAGTTCGGCGATGCGCGCTTCAAGACCGGCCACCAGTTCCCTCGCCTGGTCGACGGTGATGCGGGGGGTGATGTGCTTGGGGCAGTTCCAGGCGGTGGCCTCCACCTCGATCACGAACCCGCCGTCGGCCCGGTGGCCCTCGGGGTTCAGATCGTCGGCCAGCCCGGGTGTCAGGTCGGTGACGTGGCGGGCCCGACCCAGCACCTTGAGCCGCATGCGGCGGGCGTAGTCGACGAAGATCAGGGCCACCCGACCGTTGGCGGCCACGTTGCCGGCGCCCAGGTACTGGCGATTGCCCGATCGCTCCGTCCACCCGATCGTGGCCGGGCCGAGCACCTTGACGAAGCCCGGCGCGCCGCCCTTGTGTTGGACGTAGGGCCAGCCGTCCTCGTTGACCGTGGCCATGTAGAAGCTGTCGGCGGCCTGGATGAAGGCCGCCTCGTGCTCGTCGAGGCCGTCGAGAGGCGTCGGGGCGGTGTCGTAGATGCCGAGCGCCCCCTTCTGCTCCTGCACGGCGTGGATCGCCGGGGTCTGGGCCAGCTCCAGGAAGTTCTTCATGACGGGTCGTCCTTGGTGGTGAGGAGGAGGTGGGCGAGTCGCTGCGCCCTCCGGATCGGAGCGAGGTCGCGGTGGAGGGCGGCGTGGGTGATGGCGCCGTCGACGAGGATGACCAGGTCGTCGCCGTCGGCCCCCAGGCGGCGGGCCAGGCGAGAAACCGAGGGCCCCGCCGTGTCATTCCCTCCGGCGGTCGGCGATGGATCGCCGACCGGTCGGCTCGACCCGGGTGCGCCGCTTCCTACCGGTCGTCGACCTGGAACTGCTCGACCAACCGGCCGTGGTCCATGACGAGCCCCCGCTGGCACAGGAGGGGAAGCGGCGACAGATCGTGGGTGACGAACACCAGGGCCATGCCCCGCTCGGCGCACAGCCGTGAGATCAGCTCGACCACCGATCGCCGCAGGTTGGCGTCGAGACTCGACACCGGCTCGTCGCAGAGCAGGACCTCGGGCTCCACCGACAGCGCCCGGGCGATGGCCACCCGCTGCCGCTGACCACCGGAGAGCTGGTCCGGTCGGCGGGGGGCCAGATCGGGATCGAGGCCGACGGCGCCGAGAAGTTCCTGCACCCGGTCATCGACGTCGGTCGGGCAGCGGTCGGGGAACGACCGGATGGGGCCGGCCACGATGTCGGCCACCGAGTGCCGGGGGTCGAAGGCGGCGAGCGGACTCTGGAACACCATCTGCACCCGCCACCGCTGTGAGCGGAGGGCTCGCCGGTCGAGGTCGGCGACCTCCTCGCCGCCCCAACACACGGTGCCGGCGTCGGGTCGTTCCACCGCCGCCAGCAGCCGGAGCAGGGTGGTCTTGCCCGAACCGCTGCGGCCGACGACGGCGATGCGCTCACCGGGCCCGACCGAGAGGTGCACCCCGTCGAGGGCGTCGACCCGGCGGCCGCGTTGGCCGTCGAACCGCTTGGTCACCGCCTGCGCCTCCAGGACCGGGGTCTCCCCGACGGCGGCCCCGTCACCGGTGGTCCCGGCGTCGTCGCCCCCGGCCTCGGTGGCCCCGTTCGCCGTGGGGCGGAACCGGTCGAGGGTCACGGTCGGCATGCGCGACTCGAGCAGGGCCCGGGTCTTGGCGTGGGCCGGTGCGGACAGCAGGCCGGCGCGCTCACCGTGCTCGACGATCCGTCCGTCGTCCATCACCGCGATCTCGTCGGCCCACCGTTCGACCAGCGCCAGATCGTGGGTGACGAACACCACGGTCATCGATCGGGATCGGGTCAGGGAACCGAGGCGGTCGAGCACCTCGGTCTCGGTCTCGTTGTCGAGCGCCGTCGTCACTTCGTCGGCGATGAGCAGGCGAGGGGAGGTCACGATGGCCAGCGCCAGGCCGGCGCGCTGCACCTGACCCCCGGACAGCTCGAAGGGGTAGGCCGAGCCGTGCTCGTCGGCCAGACCGACCGCCGCCAGGGCGTCGGGAAGGGCGTCGACCGGATCGACGCCGGCCGCCCGGCACGACTCCCGCAGGTGCCAGGCCACGGTCCGGGTGGGGTTGAAGGCGGCGGCGGCCTCCTGGAACGCCATCGCCACCAGCCCTGCCGGCCGCTTGGCGCCCACGTCGACACCGTCGACCTCGATGGCGCCCCGCACCCTGGCCGACCTTGGCAGGGCGCCGGTCACCGCCCGGGCGACCATGCTCTTGCCGCTCCCACTCGGGCCGACGAGGGCCACCCGCCGCCCGGGAAGGGCGTCGAGGCTGACGCCCTTGACCGCCTCCACCGTCGTTCGCCGGAGGTGGAGATCGACGTGGAGATCCCGGATGGAGAGCGCCGAGGACATCACGCGAACCCGGTGCGGCGGCTCTGCGTGGCCAGCAGGCCGGTGCAGGCGATGGTGAGGGCGATGGCGGTGGCCGGGGCGGCGAGCGACCACCAGTTGCCGACCAGAATCTCCCGTTGGGCGTCGACCAGGATGTTGCCCCAGCTGGGCGTGGTCGGGGGGATGCCGAGGCCGAGCCAGCTCAGGGTCGTCTCGGCGATGATGGCCTCGGCGCAGACCGCCGAGGCGACGGCGAGCACCGGCGGAGCGGCGTTGGGAAGGAGGTGGCCGAAGAGCACCCTCGACCGACTGGCGCCCCCGATGACGGCGGCCTCGACGAACAGCCTGCCGCGCAGCGACAGCACCTGGGCTCGCACCACCCGGGCCACCGGCAGCCAGGTGAAGGCCGCCAGCAGCAGCACGGTGCTGGCCACACCCGGCGGGAGCACCGCCCGCAACGCCAGCACCAGCACGAGGAAGGGCACCGTCGTCAGGGCGTCGATCACGCGCACGATCGACCAGTCGAGCCAGGAGGGTCCGGTGGCGGCGGCCAGGCCGACCAGGGAGCCGACGACGAGGGCGATCGCCGACACGGCGAGGCCGACGGTCAGCGACGCCCGACCGCCGATCACGACCCGGGCCAGGAGATCCCGCCCCAGCGAGTCGGTGCCGAGCAGGTGTCCCTCGGTTCCAGGTGCGGCGTTTGGCGGGCCGGCGGCGGTGCGAAGCGGGTCGGCGTCGATGACGAGCGGGCCGACGACGGCGATCAGGACGAGTGCGGCCAGGCCGGTGAGGGCGACCACGACCGGGAGTCGACCGGTCGGCAGTCGGGGGTGGCGGCCCATCACGTCGTCCGCCGGGCGATCAGCACCCGGGGGTCGATAACGCCCAGGAGGACGTCGGCCGCCAGGTTCCCGGCCACCACGACCAGGCCCGAGATGACGGTGACGGCGAGGATCACGGTCACGTCCTGATCCTGGGCCGCCTCGACCGCCAGCCGACCCAGCCCGGGCCAGCCGAACACGACCTCGACGGCGTAGGCCCCGCCGACCAGATAGGCCATCGACGAGCCGACCTGGGCCACCAGCGGGATGATCGACGTGCGGACGACGTGGGCCGACACGATGCGGCGGGGCCCGATCGACCGGCTGCGGGCGTTGCGGACGAACTCGGCGTCCATCTGCTCCTCCACCCCGGCGGCGATCAGTCGGGTGAAGACCCCGAGGTTGGTGCCGACGCCGAGGATCACGGCCGGCAGGATGAGGTGCTCCAGGGTCGAGGCGATGGTGCGGGGTTCCCCCGGATCGGAGATGCCGCCGGCCGGGAACCACCCGAGGATCACGGCGAAGAGCCAGAGGCCCCCGAGCGCCACCAGGAACGTCGGCACCACGAACGAGACGCCGGTCATGGCCATGATCCCGCCCCGCACCAGCCGGGCCGGACCACGATCGGGCAGGAGCCCGACCGTGGTCCCCAGCAGGAGGCCGCCAAACACGCTGACCAGGAGTCCCGATCCGGTGAGGAGCAGCGTCGGCCCCAGGGCCCCGACGACCCGCTCGGTCACCGGGGAGCCGTCGATGGCGGAGCGGCCGAAGTCGCCCTGGACCACGTCGCCCAGCCACCGCCCGAACCGGACCGGGAGCGGGTCGTCGAGCCCCAGCTCGACCCGCAGGTCCTCGACCCGTGACAGGTCGGGTGGGCCACCGGCCAGCGAGGTGGCGATCCGCAGGGCCGGGTCACCCGGGGCCAGATCGAGCAGGGCGAAGGTGAGGGCGCACACCACGAGCAGCATCGGCACCAGCGTGGCGATGCGGCCGAGGATGTAGCGGGTCATGGGGTCACGACTTGGTCCACTCCTCGACGTTCCACCACAGGAATCGGACGAACTGATACTCGACCAGGCCGGGTTCCCAACCGCCGAGCTCGTCGGAGATCACCATGTGCACCGGTGCGGTGTGGAGGAGGATGTAGGCCGGGTCCGCCGTGGCCGCCTCCTGGAAGTCGGCATAGGCCTCGGCCCGGCCGTCGACGTCGGTCACGCTCCTGGCCTGGTCGAGAGCGGCGTCGACGTCGTCGTTGGCGTAGGCGAAGGCGTTGAACCCGCCATTGGCCAGCGTGGCCTGGGAGTGGAACAGGATGTAGATCGAGTCGGGGTCGGTCGGCGCACCGAAGCTGTAGGTGAACAGCTGGAACCCGGACGGGTCGGCGAAGAGCTGACCGAAGATGTCGCTGTACTGACCGGTGATCACCTCGACCCCGATGCCCTGGTCCCGCAGCGATGACGCCACCACCTCGGCGATCTGGGGCGCGAACCCGTCGTGGAGGGTCATCGACACCGGGGTGCCGTCCACCGACCAGGCGCCGTCGTCGCCCTTGACCCAACCCGCCTCCTCAAGCAGGGCGGTGCCGGCCTCGACGTCGGTGGCCAGGGAGGCCCCGGCGTCGGTCTCGACGCTGGTGTTGATCAGGGGCGACAGGGCGGGCTCGCCCAGGCCGGCCTCGAGCAGATCGATCAGGGCCTGGCGGTCGACGAGGTTGTTGAGGGCGATGCGGACCCTGGGGTCTTCGAGCAGAGGGTCCTCGATGTTGAGGGCGATGGCGAAGACGTTGGTGGAGCGCACCGTGTTCACGGCGTAGCTGTCGAGACCCTCGACCAGACCGAGCTGGGCTCCGCTGACCTCGGAGAGGTCGATCTCGCCGGCGGCCAGTCGGGCGGCGGCGATGTCGTAGTCGGCCACCGCCACCAGCACGGCCTCGGAGATCGCCGGGGCACCCTTGTAGTAGTCGGGGTTGGCGTCGAGCAGGAGCTGCTCACCCGGTCGGTACTCGTTCCACATGTAAGGGCCGGTGCCGACGGGTGCCGCGGCGTACTCGGTCTCACCCGGAGGTGTGCCGGCCGCCAGCTCGGGACCGAGGAGATGCTCGGGGTGGATGGCGAGGGAGAGACTCTGCAGGATCGGGGCGAAGGGCCGCGACAGCTCGACGACGACCGTGTCGTCGTCCGGGGCGGTTACCGACGAGACGGCGGCGAGGTCGGCGGCCGTCCGGGCCTGGTTGGCCGGGTCGAGTGCGGCGTTCAGGGTGAAGACGACGTCCTCGGAGGTGAACGCCTCGCCGTCGTGCCAGGTGACGCCATCACGGAGATCGAACGTGTAGACCAGGCCGTCGTCGGACACCTCGAACGACTCGGCCAGATCCGGCACCGGCAGGTAGCCCTGGGTGGGGTCGAGCTCGAGGAGGCCGTCGAACATGAACTGGGCGATCACCGAGCTGTAGGCCGGCGGGGTGGCGAAGCCTGCGACCCCTGCGCCGACGAAGTCGTCGAGGAACTGGACGCCCACGATCAGGCGCTCACCCTCGCCGCCGCCCTCGGCCGGGGCCTCCTCGTCACCGTCGGCCTCCTCGGCGCCGTCGGCCTCGGCCTCGGCGGCGACATCGGACTCCGACGCACTGGCGCCCGCGTCGTCCTCGTCGTCCGAGCCGCAGGCGGCCGCCAACATCGCCAGCGCGATGAGCAGGACCAGGGGGCGAAGGGGGAATCGCTGCATGGGAGAACCTCGTTGGGCTGTGGGGGAGTGTCGATGTCGTCTCGTCGGCAGGAGCCGAGCCCGGTGCCACTCGGCGGTGCGGCAGGCCTTCCCAGCCATCGAAGGTGGCGTTGCGGCCCGGGCTTCGGCGACAGGAATGAGAATCAGTATCAGTTGAGGACGCTAACCGTCCCTACCTTCAGATACAAGGAACACCAGCGAAGTCGGAGTTGGCCGACCATCCGTCGATGCGTGCAGACGGCGCGATCACCATGTGATAGACCCGCCTGGTGTCGACATTCGCCGGAGTCGGTGGCTCCATTCACTACGAGCGGTGGGCTCCCGAGGGTCCGCCCACGCACATCGTGGTCGTCGTGCACGGCTATGCCGAGTACGCCGCCCGCTACGCCCACCTCGCCGAGCGCCTGGTGGCCGAGGGGGCCGTCGTCTACGGCCAGGATCACATCGGGCACGGCCGAAGCGACGGCGAGCGGGCCTTGATCACCGACTTCGAACACGTCGTGCGGGATCTGCGGACGCTGGTCGACCTTGCCGCCACCGAGCATGCGGGTCTGCCGCTGGTCATGATCGGGCACTCGATGGGCGGCCTGCTGACCTCGCGCTTCGCCCAGACCCACCCCGGTGAGGTGGCGGGCATCGTCCTTCTCGGCGCCGTGATCGGCGACTGGAACTGGGCGAGGGAGGTCCTGGCCGAGCCGGAGCTTCCACCGGCGACCACCGACTTCTCCGGCATGTCGCGAGACGAGGCGGCGGTCGAGGCCTACGCCACCGATCCGCTCATCTACCGGGGACGGTACAAGCGACCGCTGCTCGAGGCCGAGGTCATCGCCCTCGACCGTTTCACCGCCGAGATCGACGCCCTGACGATGCCGGTGCTGTTCTGCCACGGCGACAGCGACCCCTTCGTCGACTACCGGACCTCGCTGGCCGCCGCCGAGTCGATGCCGACGTCGGATCTGACGATCCGGGTCTACGAGGGTGCTCGCCACGAGCTGGTCAACGAGACCAACCGGGACGAGGTGATCGACGAGATCGCCCGCTTCGTCACCCGCATCGCCGCCGCCTGATCACCCGAACGGCCCGACCGGCCGGGGGACGCCCCGTCGGGAGGCGGAAGCCCTTTCGAGAGGTGGCCGCCCCTTTCGGGCAGCGGCGACGCCGCCCCGACCGCCGCGTCAGGGGGTGGCGTGGTGTCGTCCGGTCGATGGACGGCCGGCTAGGGGGTGGCGTCGTTCGTGGAGTCGGCGGCGTGCCGGGCGATCGCCGGCCGGTCGTCGGGCCGCGGGTCCCGGCGACGTCCTCGTAGCCGGTGGACGACGACGGACTCGTCGAAGCCACGGGGGTCGAAGGGTCGGCCGCCGTCCCAGTCGAGGTCCTTGCCCGCCGTGAGCTGGCGGACGACGGAGGTGGCGAGGATCTGCCCGGGTCCGGCGTGGTCGCAGACCCGGGCCGCCAGCTGCACCGCGGTGCCGAAGAGGTCGTCGTTCTCCTCGATCGGCTCGCCGGCGTTGATCCCTATGCGGACGGCGATCCCGGCGGTGTCGAGCCCGGCGGCGATGTCGAGCGCGGCGAGCGCCGCTCCGGTGGCCGCCGGGAACGTGGCGAAGATGCCGTCACCCGTGTGCTTGATCAGCTCGCCACCGAAGTCGTCGAGGGCCCGGCGGACGACGTCGTCGTGGGCCCGGATGAGGTCCTGGGCGGCCCGATCGCCGAGGGTCTGGGTGGTGGCGGTGGAGGCGACGATGTCGGTGAACAGGATCGTCGTGGTCGACGTCGCCGCCACGGCGGCGAGGAGCCTGGCCTTGGTCGGCGCCCCCCACCGGTACCCGCCTGCGGTGCCGTCGCTGCGGACCACCCGGTGGCAGGGGACGAGGAGGGCGACCGGGTTGGCGGCACAGGCGTTGGCCACCGCCCGGTGGGCGCTGGGTCGACCGAGGTCGGCGGCCACCTGGCCGTAGCTGGCGACGTGACCGGGTTCGATCGAGCGCAGTGCCTCCCAGACCTCCACCTGGAAGGCGGAGCCCCGGAGGTCGAGGGGCACGTCGGCCACCGCGGTGACCCGGCCGGCGGCGAGATCGGCGACGATGGCGGCGACGTCGGCGAGCGCGTCGTCATCGGCCAGGATCACCGCCGCCTCGAACTCCTCGGCCAGCTCGGTCACCAGCGCCTCGTCGTCGTCGCCGATGCGGACGGCGCAGACCCCGCGTTCGGTGGCGGCGATCAGCACCCGACCGAGTTCGGTGGCCACGATGGTGAAGCGGATCATCGCTTGAGGTGACCCGTGCCGGTAGTCGTCGGGGGTGGTGCCCAGCCGGGGGGCGCCGTGCTCGTAGAAGGCCCGCGACGATCCGTATCCGGCCTGATAGACGGCCTCGGTCACCGGCACCCCGGCCCGGAGCGCCGCTCGCACCCGTTCGGCCCGCTGGGCCCGGGCGTAGGCCGAGATCGTCACCCCGGTCGTCTCCTTGAACGTGCGGCGCAGGTGGCGCTGCGACCAGCCGACCCGCCGGCTCAACTCGGCCAGGTCGAGCTCCTCCGAGGGGTGCTCCAGCCAGCGGCATACGGCGATCACGGCGGCGAGGGTGGGGTCCTCCACCCGTTCGCGGTCGGGGTGACAGCGCTTGCAGGGGCGGTAGCCGCCGGCGACGGCGTCGGCGGAGGTGGCGAAGAACTCCACGTTGACCCGCTTGGGTCGTCGGGCGGTGCACACCGGTCGGCAGTAGATGCCGGTCGTTCGCACGGCGTAGAAGAAGAGGCCGTCGGCGCCGGGGGAGCGCTGCTGGACCGCCTCCCAGCGAGCGTCGTCGAGGGTCGTCATCGGTCGCTGCTCCCGGTCTCGCCCGCCGGCCCGGGTGGCGTCGATCTCGTCGCCTGGAAGCTGAAGCAGCCGCCGGTGGTGTTCCGGCCGTGGACGAAGTCGACGTCCGGGTCGTCGAGCAGGTCGTGGAGGTGGCTCGTCACCGACGCCCCGGCCGGCACCGACCGGACCTTGGCGTAGGCGATGCGACGGTCGAACCCATAGGGGCGCAGGGTCATCGGCCGTCGGTCGTGGGCCTCGGACAGGCCCTCGCCGCCCGGCGTTCCCGGGCAGCGGCCGGCGTGGACCACGATCGGGCCGACCTCGGCGTAGGCACCCCGCCACGGGAACGGCGACCAGGCGATGACGGCGATGGTGTCGCCTGCTCGGGAGTCCCGAAGGCAGCACCGGAGTGGCCAGCGGCCGTCCGGGTCGATGAAGGGCTCGATCACGTTGCCGCCGTGGTCGACGCCGTCGTCGAGGACTCGGGTCAGTTCGTTGCCGTCGATACCGGTGATCTCAATCGTGGTCATGGGCTCAGTGTGCGACGGGGTCGGTGTGGCGGACCATCCGCTCACGGCCATCGAACTCGGGCTGCGGGCCATGGCCAACCCGGGCCCGATGCGGGCCGACTCCGGGCCGGTGGGATCCGGGCCCGGTGTATCTGGAAGGGCCCGTTCTCCTCTGCTGTGCAGGAAGAAGGACACGTAGCCGTTGCCGTCGCCGTTTGCAGCGACGACAGTGACCAGCGAGATGGAGGGTGAGCGATGAAACCACGAGCACAGTCGACGATCGGTCGGGGCCACCGACTGGCGGCGATCCAGACGGTGGCCGACTACCGGGAGAGCGTCGCAGGCGCCACCCCGTTGACCCGACCCCAGCGGCAACGACTCATCGATCAGGCGACGATCATGATCCGGGACCTCTACGTGCATCTGCCCCTGAAGCAGGCGATGCACGCCGTCGACCCGGTGCAGCGGCTGCGCCTGCTCGACCACCGCAAGGACGCCCTCGACGACCCGGCGTTCCACGAGGAGCTGCTCGACATCTTCATCGAGCTGCGCGATCTGCACACCAACTACGTGCTCCCCGATCCCTACCGGGGCAAGCTCGCGTTCCTCGGCATCCTGCTCGAGCGGTACGGGGACGACGACGAGCCGCACTGGATCGTGTCGAAGGTGTTCGACCATCTGACGACCGAGGCCAGCCTCGCCGAGGGGGTGGAGGTCACCCACTGGAACGGCACCCCCATCGAGGATGCCGTGTGGCGCAACGCCGACCGGGAGGCCGGCAGCAACCTGCCGGCCCGGTTCGCCCGGGGCCTGGAGAACCTGACGTTCCGCTCCCTCGCCAGCTCCCTGCCGCCGGACGAGGACTGGGTCGACCTACGTTACGTCACCGCAACCGGCGAGATCGAAGAGGCCCGACTGACCTGGCAGGTCTACGACAGCGTCAACGAGATCCTCACCGGTGGCGCCGAGCCCCAGGATCTGCTCGATTCGCTCCGGGTGCCGCTGCGCTACCAGATCGGCGTCGACCTGCGCACCGAGACCGTCCGGCAGGCGAAGAAGCAGCTCTTCGCCGCCCCCGCCGTCCGGGAGGCGGAACGGGTCAAGGGTCGGTCGGCCGACAGGATCCGCCAGACCAAGGCCCAGAAGGCGGCCAACATCCTGCCAACCACGAGGCCGGACGAGCTCACCGCTCGGACCGTCGACACCACATCCGGCCAGTTCGGCTATCTGCGGCTGTGGACCTTCGCCATGGCCGACGAGAACATCCAGGCCTACCTCGTCGAGGCCATCCGGCTACTCGACGGGTTGCTGCCCCGCAACGGTCTGATCATCGACGCCCGGGGCAACGGGGGCGGCTACGTCATCGCCGCCGAGTTCCTGCTGCAGCTGCTCACGCCGCGGCGGATCACGCCCGAACCGAGTCAGTTCGTCACCACAGACGGCACCCTCGATCTGACCGGCTCCGTTGGACACATGGCGCCCTGGCGAGACTCGATCGCCCAGGCGACCGAGACGGCGTCGCAGTACTCGGTGGGCATCCCGCTGTCGGATCCCGGCCTCGTCAACCTGGTGGGCCAGGTGTATCACGGGCCGGTCGTGCTGATCACCGACGCCTTTTGTTACAGCGCCTGCGACATGTTCGCCGCCGGGTTCCAGGACCACGAGATCGGCACGATCATCGGCGTCGACGCCAACACCGGAGCCGGTGGTGCCAACGTCCTGACCCACGCCCAGCTCCGCACCGACTGGACCGACGGGCCGCTCGAGTCGCTCCCCCGTCAGGCCCAGATGCGGGTGGCGTTGCGGCGCACGCTCCGGGTCGGGGCCAACGCCGGCCTGCCGGTCGAGGACCTCGGCGTCACCCCGGACGAGCTCTACACGATGTCGCGGGACGACCTGCTATCGGGCAACGTCGACCTGCTCAACCGGGCCGGCGAGGTCCTGGCCGCCGGTACGCCCCGACAGCTCGACGTCACCAACCTCGTTTCCACCGACCGCGACGTCACCTTCGATCTGGCCACGGCGGAGATCACCAACGTCGACGTCTACCTCCGGGATCGCCCGGTCGACACCGTCGACACCCCCGACGGCACCCGCTCGGTCACGGTGCGCAAGCCCTCCGACGCCGAGGCCCCGATTCGGCTGGAGGGCTTCCGCTTCGGCGATCTCGTTGCGGCGCGGGACTTCACCGCCTGACGTCCGGCTCGCCGCCCCGACGACTCGTCGTTCGACGAGAGGCCGTCCTACGGCTCGCCGTCCGGCGGGGCGTCGGCATCGGGGTCGGCGGGCCGGTGGGCCGGGCGGGTTCGGCCGGCCCGTTGGGCCTGCAGCTGCTCGAGTTCGTCCCGGGTGACGTCGAAGCCGCGTGCACTGGCCAGAGCGATGACGTAGTCGACCTGATCGTCGCTGAGCCCGGAGGGGGCCGGGGCGGTGTCCTTGGGGTCGACGTCGGTGTAACCGGCGAGGAACCGGCGGCAGGCGATGCAGGCATCGCCACCCCGCGCCGGCGGGTGGGCCCGGCAGCGGAAGCAGGTGTCGTGGTCGTCGCGGGTGTGACTCACGACGTGCCCTCCGGTACTGCCATGGCGGCGACCATAGTTGCCGGGCCCGACCGAACGAGCGGCTGCGGCGCACACAGCCCGGTGCGGACACGGCGCGGATCGGGTGCGGACCGGGTGCGGACACCATGGAGGCCGGCCGCTGCCGAATCTCGATTTCGGCCCTGGTCCGCCGCCGGTCCCATGGCATCGAGGCCCGGCTGTGGCAAGATCGGACAATGAGTGGTGGGTCGGCGCCAACCGGTGGACGGGGCGCAGCGACCAGGGCCCGATTGGCGGCGACCGCGCTCCGGCTGTTCCAGGAGCGGGGCTACGACGCGGTGACCACCGTCGACATCGCCGAGGCGGCAGGGGTCAACCCCCGGACCTTCTTCCGGCACTTCGAGACCAAGGCCGACGCCGTGTTCTTCGAGAGCGAGCGGACGACCAACGAGTTCCTCGCCGCCCTCTACGCCGCGCCCCGGAACCTCTCGCTGACCGACGCTCTGACCCGGGTGATCATCGATCAGATGACGACCGATCCCCCCGCCGCCGACGACATCGCCCGCTATGAGCTGGTGCGGCGAACCCCGGGCCTGGTCGAGGTGGTGACCAACCGCCAGCGCGACCTCGAGCATCGGTTGGTGCGCTGGATCGCCCAGCGATCGCGGCTCCCCGAGGACGACCTCGACGTCCAGCTGGTGGCGGCGGCTCTGGTCGCCTGCCGTCGGGTGGTGATGGAGGAGGGCGTGCGCGTCGGGGCGACGGTGGACGAGGCGGAGCCGCTGATCCACCGGGCCCTGGCCATGATCCGGCCCCCGTTCGAGGACCCGCCGCCGTCTCCGCCCTCGCAGGCGCCCTCGAGCTGACCGCCGGCCGGGACATCTGGCCGGTACTCACCGTGCCGGTCGAGTTCGAACTCCTCCGCCGGGTGTGCGGCGAAGCCTCGCAGGCCGGCGGTAGCGGCCTGTGGTGGCGGGCTCCGGGGCATCAGGCCGGCCGGATCGAATGGTCTCGCGTTCCCGGCTCGATGCCTTCGGGGCCCCAGCACGTTGAGCGCCACATGGGGCAGATTCGTTCCTCTGACCGTGCCGGCGTCCGCGATGGTGTGCGCAGGGGCCGTCATGGGCTGTCCTCGCGCCCGGCGTCGCCCTGGTTGCGAGAGTGAGGTCTGCTGGCGGGCGTGGCGGCGTGGTGCCAGCAGACCTCACGTGCAGTGCCCCGGGGCCGGTGCGGACGGCGGCCGGATCGGGAGGTCTCCGAGTAGCTGCGGCAAGGAGCCCGACGACTGTCCTTGCGTATACAGCAGAGCATACGATAGGTGGAAACGCTTCCACAAATGGACCCTACGACGCCCTCCTGGTGTGCGAGGTACTGACGTCGCCGAATAAGTAAGAACTTATTTCGATTTGGTGGTTGGTCGATTGACCCTAAGAAATGGCTCATGTCGAGCGCGATTCGGCCATCGACAAAGTGACTTCCGCAAATATGTCGGACTCATGGACGATTTGCTGCAACCAGCCGTACACTCCCACGGCAACAAGCGCGGGACGTGGACATCGACGTCGCGCTAGGGGCGCAGAGCAGTTGTCAGTAGGCGGTCATCCGGTGGGCGCGGGCGTACCTCGCATGCCGTGTGCCGGTTCGTTGTCGGGGGAGTCCACCAGTGCCAGCAAAGCCCTATGAGCGGAGCGTCAGGTCGCCATCGCGCCGGCTCCTACGGACGTGGTGGCCGGCGGTGCTCGGGTTGGTGGTGGCAGTCGCTGCGGTTGTGCTGTTCCTCCCCTGGGTGATTGGCGATGATGGTGACTCCGAGGGAGGGAACCTCGACGCCGTGGCGCCGGTCCGCTATTCGGCTCAGCTGTCGAGCGAGGCCACATCCGGCGGCGCGGCCTCCGTCGAGGTCGATCCGGCTACTGGTCAGGTCTGCTACCAGGTGACCGGGGCCGTGGAGGCCCCGTTCACGGTCGCCCTGGTCTCCGAAGCGAGCACCACCGTGGACCTCGGGACCCACCGGTCGGGGACCCTGGGTTGTTCGGTGACCGACCCGGCTCTGGCCGCCCGCATCCTGGCCAGCCCCGAAAGCCACCTCATCCAGGTGCGATCGGCCACGTCGGGCACCGTTGAGGGCCCACTCGCCTACGACCCCGATGGCCGTGGCGGGATCGTCGCGGAGGCTCCGGGTGCCTCCGCCGGTGACGATCCGGCTCCCGGTGCGGCCGAAGAGACTCGGGCCGACAAGGCCGGCTTCATCCTCCCCGACCAGGCCTCCTCGCCCCGCTGGGAGGAGTTCGACAGACCGCTCATCGAAGCGGCCTGCATCGAGGCGGGTATCGACTGCGTGATCGAGAACGCCGAGGGCGATCCGGCGACGATGTCGGCCATCGCCGATCGGATGATCGCCGACGGCATCACCGTGCTCGCGATCGTCAACCTGGACTCCGAGTCGGGAGCGGCGATCCAGCAGCGAGCGGCCGCCGCCGGGGTCCGCAACATCGACTACGACCGGCTCACGCTGAACGGCATGGCCGACGTCTACGTCTCGTTCGACAACGTGGCCGTCGGCGTGGCCCAGGGCGAGGGCCTGTTGCAGTGTCTGGGCGAGGGAGCCGACGGAGCGCGGATCATCCAACTGCACGGCTCACCTGATGACAACAACGCGACGCTGGTGCGCCAGGGCTACCAGTCGGTGTTGGCCGGCAGCGGTGTGGTGACCGTGGGCGAGGCCGCCGTGCCCGACTGGAACGACGACGAGGCGAGGGTGATCTTCGCCGATCTGCTCGCTCAGGCCGGCGGCGAGATCGACGGGGTCATCGTGGCCAACGACGGTCTGTCGCTCGCCGCCCAGGGCGTGTTGGCCGAGAGCGGGGCCCGGGTGCCGACCACGGGCCAGGATGCCATCGTCGGCGCACTGCGGGCGATCCTCCAGGGCGACCAATGCATGACCGTCTACAAGCCGGTCGAAGTCGAGGCCGATGCCGTCGTCCGGGCGGCGGCGGCGCTCATGCGCGGCGTGGATCCGCCGGCAAACACGACCATCGACAACGGCACGACGGAGATCCCCTTCGTGCAGGGTCAGGTCACCTCGATCTTCTTCGACGAGGTGCGGATCCCGATCGAGGACGGCTTCGTCGAACTCGACGCCGTGTGCGCCGGCATCGAGGAGCTCTGTCGCTCCGCCGGGATCGGCTAGAGACCCCGGGGGTTGACGATGGCTGAGCACCGGGGACCTGACGGAATCGACACGGAGGGGCGGATCCCGCCGATGCATCGAGCACCGGCGCAGAGCCGGGCGCAGGAGTACGGCGAGGCCGACTGGTCCGACGACGCGGCCTACCTCAGCCGACCACCGAGTTTGGATGAGCTCCGACCGGACGGCCGGTCTGCCGCCATCACCGGCGAGATCCGTCGGGTGATGGCGGCGCCGATGTCGGAGGACGCTCGACCATCGGCCACGGCCTGGCTGATCGGGGCCTTCGGCTTCGGTGTGTGCGTCGCACTGATGCTGAGCGTCGGGCTCGTCAGGCTCTGGTCGGGCGGCGACGAGGGCACGACGTCGGCGGAGCAGTCGTTCGGCGCCGCCGAGCCCAGCGCGGCGTCGACCACCGCAGCGCTGACGTCGACCGAACCCGTGACAGTCCCGCTCCCGAGCCCGTCCGACCCGGCCGGTGGACGAGTCACGGCGAGGCTGGCCGAAGACGGGATCGTCGTCGATGGGGTGATCCCCTCGACCCAGTCGGCGGGGCGCCTCGTGATCCTGCTGGAACAGGTCGTCGGGGTCGGCAAGGTGAACACCGGAGGCCTGAACGTCGACGCCACCGCACCCGAACCGACGCAGGTCGATGTCGTGATCGACGCCGAGGTGCTGTTCGGCGGCGGGAGCTCCGAACTGGACGACCGCTTCCTTCCCGTGCTCGACCGTCTGGTGGCCCTCCTCCAGGCCAATCCGTCGGCCACGGCCGTCATCGAGGGCCACGCCGACAGCGCCGGCGTTGCGGCGGAGAACCTGGGTCTCTCGCAGGAGCGGGCCGAGGCGGTGGTCGACCAGCTGGTCGCCGGTGGGGTCGACCCCATCCGCCTGCTGGCCATCGGCCGCGGAAGCCTGGAGCCGGTGGCCGACAACGGGACGGCGGCCGGCCGGGCCCAGAACCGGCGGATCGAGGTGTCGATCGTCGGCTTCCGCCTCGATCAGTAGCGCACACCCGGCCTGCGATCGCCCCTGATCGGGCGGGCGACAGGCTTGTCACATCGCTCGCATCGGAGTCAACCTGTGGGCATCGCCCCCGGCGGGGGTCGAATCTCGCCCGTGGCGTCGCACGCCCGAGTTCTGTCTCGCCGATCGAGCACTCACCTCTCGCCCGCTGTGGGCCCGCCGATGACGGCCCCCAGCGGTGGATGGCGGGGAACGGCGGTCGATCCGCGACAGGGTTGGACCTGCGGAAATCCGTTCGGTTAGCGGCTGATCTGGGCGCCCCCGGCAAGAATCGAACTTGCGACGCACGGTTTAGGAAACCGACGCTCTATCCACTGAGCTACGGGGGCTCGGGTCGCTCGACGGTCCGGCTCGTGGACCGCGTCGACCCCTGGTCGCGAGCGTAGCGGCCGGGGTGCGGGGCGGCGCTCGGGTTAGGACGCCGCCTTGTCGTCGCCTTTAGCTCTGGCCACGGCGACCAGGTCGTCGAGCACCCGCTCCAGCGCTTCGATCATCTCGTCGCCGGTGCCGTCGAGGTAGGGGGCGTGGTTGTTGACCTCGAGTGTCGTGTAGCCGTGCATCACCGCCCGCATGGTGAACACCAGCCGCGTCCGCTCGTCGTCGGCCGCCGACACCAGGCGCATGGGCTCTGGCTCGCCGACGAGCTGGGCGATGGCCTGGGCGAAGGGGATGATCGCCTGCCGCTGAGCCTCCACCGTCGGCCCGTCGGGGGGCGCTTCGTAGTCGGGGAGCTGGTCGGTGTAGAGCAGGTTGAACTCGCTCGGGTGGGCCAGGGCCCAGGCCCGGAAGGCCCGTGCCCCGGCCACCAACCGATCCCGGGGCGGCCGGCCGTCCTCGGCCATGGCCTCGTGCACGGCGTCCCCGAAGCGCTTGAAGCTCTGGAGCAGGATGCGGGTGTACAGGTCGTCGACGCCGTCGACGTAGGTGTAGAGCGAGGCCGGGTTCATCCCGACCTCCCGGGCGATCGCCCGCCACGACACCGCGCTCACGCCACCGGCTTCCAGCTGTCGCCGCCCGATCTCCACGATCTGCTCGGTCAGCTCCCGGCGGAGGCGTTCCCGTCGGGTCTCGGTCGACGGGCTGCCGTCGGTGATCTCGGTCACGGCCGCGAGCGTAGGCCGATCACCAGTTGACTTTCAAACACCGTTTGATGTATGTTCCCGTCATCGTCAAAATCAAACACTGTTTGAAAAACCACCAACGATTGATTCGGTCGCTGGGTTCCCCACCCCGGCGATCCCGAATCGGACAGGAACCCCCATGACCACCTCCCCATCCCCATCGCCGACCGGTTCCCCGCTGCCGTCGGCACCGGTGGGTACGTCGCCGCTGACCCGCCCCGTCGTCCTCGGCGCCGGCCCCGTAGGCCGGGCCATCGTCGATCGCCTGGTCGATCGGGGCCTCACACCCACGGTCGTCACCCGCTCCGGCACCGCTGTCGACGGCGCCAAGGCCGCCGCCATCGACGTCGCCGACACTCCATCGCTCGCCGCCGCACTGGCGCCGGCCGACGCCGTCTTCCACGCCGTGATGCCTCCCTACAGCCGCTGGCCCGAACTGTTCCCTCCGTTCCAGGCGGCCATAGTCCGAGCGTGTGAGCAGTCCGGCGGTGTGCTCGTCTCCGCCGAGAACCTCTACGGCTACGGCACCCCCGGGGTCCCGATCACCGAGCAGCTCCCCCTCGCCCCCACCACGACCAAGGGTCGGGTGCGGGCCGAGCTGTGGCGGGCCCTGGCCGCAGCCCACGAAGAGGGTGCCATCCGGGCCGCCGCCGTCCGAGCCAGCGACTTCTTCGGGCCCGGAGTGATCGCATCGGCCTACGGCGAGTCCGTGTTCGGACGCCTCGCCGCCGGCAAGAAGGCCCAGGTGCTGGGCGACCCCGGCACCCGGCACTCGATCACCTACGTGCCCGACTACGCCGAAGCCCTCGTCCGTGTGGCCGAACGACCGGCGACCTGGGGCCGGGCCTGGATCGCCCCCACGGCCCCCGCC
>JBCCRO010000058.1:0-29795 GCA_039201605.1 Actinomycetota bacterium | reverse complement strand
GAGTTGGTCATGTCCACCTTGCCGACACCGATCAGTCGGCCACCCGGCTGGAGGAGGCCGAGGCTCTCGGCCGGGGAGCAGGTGGCGACGTTGTCGAGCATGACGTCGAAGGTCTCGGGGCCGCCGTCGCCGTAGCGCTCGACCACGTCGTCGACCGTGTAGTCGAGCACCTCGTCGGCCCCGAGGCGCCGCACCATCTCGAGGTTGCGGGTGCTGCACACGCCGGTGACATGGGCCCCATAGGCTTTGGCGATCTGGACGGCGAAGGTGCCGACGCCGCCGGCGGCGCCGTTGACCAGCACCCGCTCGCCGGCCGTGAGGTCGCCGTGGCGGCGCAGGCCCTGGAGAGCGGTGATGCCTGCCACCGGGATGGCGGCGGCATCGGCCCACGACACACCGTCGGGCTTGCGGGCCAGCCTGTCGGTCTTGCACACGGCGTACTGGGCGCAGGTGCCGCCCGCCGCCTCGCCGAACACGGCGTC
Source organism: Actinomycetota bacterium (assembly GCA_039201605.1). Classification (GTDB taxonomy): domain Bacteria; phylum Actinomycetota; class Acidimicrobiia; order Acidimicrobiales; family SZUA-35; genus CADEDH01. The sequence goes on along the minus strand of JBCCRO010000058.1, from coordinate 29,313 downwards.
GCCGACGGCGAGGTCGGTCACGCCGGAGCCGAGGGCGACGACGGTGCCGGCCACGTCGGCACCGGGGCCGAGCCGCTTGGGCGACCGGAAGCCGCTCCCGACCCGGACCAGGAGAGGCGAGCCGACGGTGAGATGGCGGTCGAGGGCGTTGAGCGAGGCGGCGGCCACCTCGATCAGCACCTGGCCTTCGCCCGGCTGCGGCACCGGCACGTCGTCCTCGACGGCGATCTCGTCGGCCGAGCCGTAGCGGCGGCAGGTGACCGCTCGCATCATGTCGGGCACGTCGGGTCTGTCGGGCACGTCGGGTCTGTCGGGCACGTCCCGTGCCGTATCCGGTTCGGCCGGCGACGACGGGGATGAGGAGGGCGAGGAGTGGGGAGGCACGGTTGGGTCCTTCGATCTTCGGCGTCGCCGGTGGTCTCGATACCGCCGCCGTTACGTACGCCGTACGTTCTGGGGTGTACATTGTACGTATAGGGCGTACGGTGTACGTTGTCAACCGTGGCCACCACCGAGCCGAGAAAAAGCCGGCCGCGGGGCAGGCCGGCCACCGGCGCGGCCGACGGCAGGCACCCGCTCAGCCGCGACGCCATCGTGGCGGCCGCCATCGACCTGGCCGACGAGTCGGGCGAGAGCGGGCTCACCATGCGGAAGCTGGCCGAGAGCCTGGGCTACGAGGTCATGTCGCTCTACAACCACGTCGCCAACAAGAGCCAGCTGCTCGACCTCATGGTCGAGGCCGTGGCGGCGGAGACCCCGGAACCGGCCGAGGACCTCGCCCCGCTGGAGGCGCTGCGGACCTTCGCCATCGACAGCCGGGCCGCCCTCGAACGTCACCCATGGGCCGCCAACCTCCTGTTGCGACAGATGCCGGGCCCGGTGCGCATCGCCCACATGGAGCTGCAGCTACGACTGCTCGCCGTCAGTGGCCTGAGCCCCGAGCTGGCCCATCACGGCTACCACGCCGTCAACAACCACGTCGTCGGCTACACGCTGCAGCATCAGGCCCTGCTGGCCTCGATGACCGAGTTCGCCGAGGAGATCGAGGAGTTCACCCGGAGGCTGTCGAACGACGACCACCCCCATGTGATCGAGCACGTCGAGCAGCATCGTCAGGGGGAGACGGGCTCGAGCTTCGAGCTCGTTCTCGACTTCATTCTCGACGGGTTGCGGCGACTCAACGAGGCCGACAGCCGACCTACCTGAGTCTCCCAGGCCGAAAAAGCCGGAGTACCCGTCCACCACGGTTGCGGGCGGCGCCGCATCGGCCGAATCGTCGAACCCGAACCGGGAGCCCGGGACTGCGGTTGCAATCAGGCCCGTCAACGGGACCGCGGGCTCGGGTCCCGGTACCCGGGTTACTTCACGCACGCACCCCCTTCCGTGATCGTTGAGCTCATGCGATCGGACGTCGCCAAGGGGCGCCGTCGGAAGGAGAAGCAATGAGATCCGCAATCCGCCGGAGGGCCATGGCGACCATCGCCGCGATCGGAGTGATCGCCGGCATCCTCGTCGTGAGCAGCGCCCCGGCAGCCGCCGCCGTCGATGCGAAGCTGAAGTCGTCGAGTGTGCCGACCAGCATCGTCGTCGGCGAATGGACCGACGTCAGGATCGAGGTGGAGAACCCCACGGCCGGCGTCACCTGGCCCGCCGGTAACGGCCACGGATCCGTCAAGCTCGGGGCGGCCAACGGTCCGGGGACCGGGTCAGGCGGCCACAACCAGCTGCACTGGCGGGCCAAGCCGGGCTCCTGCAACGACGTGCACTTCGCCGAGCCGGGCAATGCTCGCGTACTGCAGTGCTCGGACACCGGTCAGTACGGGAACGAGACCTTCGAATTCCAGATCATGGCGCCCCAGGGCTCACCGACGACGGCGAGCTTTCGGATGCGCATGGTCGCCGAACAGGTGGCCTGGTTCGGGCCGGACTTCGCCTTCACCGTCAACGTGATCGGCCTGGATGGCGGCCCCCAGCCCGGCACCGATCCGACCAACCCGTCTTGCGAGCTCCTGTCGGGGAGCCGGATCCGGGTGTCCAGTTGGAACAGCGCCTACGCCAGCTGCGACCTCGGCGGCTCACCGACCTCGGTCCGGCTCTTGGATCAGGAGTCGAATTCGCCGTGCACGCTCAACCACAGCTGGGGTTGGACGAACTCACCGGGCGCCAACAAGATCTGGGTCAACCACGGATGTCGAGCCGTATTCGGCTACGCGACCTCGGAGTGCAAGGACGCCAGCAGCGACCTGACCGGGGTGACGCTGCAGTACTACCCGAACTGGTGGTCGGCGTGGTTCGGGGCATCCGCAACGGAGTGGGTCTCGAACCTCCATCACTCGAGCGTGAAGGCCTGTGCCAAGGGGTCGGGGGTCGCGATCGAGCAGACCAGCAACAACTGCGATCTACCGTTCGTCTTCCCCGGCGTTTCCTCGAACAGGGCCACCTACGGCCCGGCCAGCGGCAACAACACGGCGTGGATCACCATCGAGTGTGAACTCAGGGCGGACTACGGGGTGAAGATCGATGGCACCGTCTCGGCTGCGCCGGGTGGCGTCGGCCTGACCGGCGGCGGCTCCAGGACGACGTCCTGGAGCTCGACGATCACCATGCAGGCGACCTACACGGCGACACGGCACGCCGACGGCTCGATCACGATCGATGTGGTCTACCGCGTCTTCTTCTGATCGGCGGCGGCCGGCGTGGCCCGGTGGTATCGGTCCCAGCTCCCTCAGCGCAGACCGGCCCATCGGGCCATCGCCTCCGCCCTGCTGCCAGCTCCGAGCTTGGCCAGGATCCGGTTGACGTGACCCTTGACCGTCGCCGTACCGAGTCCCAATGCGTTGGCGATCGACTCGTTGGCGGCCCCGGCCATCACCAGGTCCATGATCTCCCGTTCACGCGTCGTCAGGCCGAAGGCATCGGGATCACGGACCTCCTTGTCGTCGGCGAGGTCACGGGCGAGTTCGAGCAGGGCCGCAGCGACCTTGGGAGAGACGGCGGAACTACCGTTGGCGACCAGGGTCACGGAGCGAACGAGGTCATCGGCGGTGTAATCACCGTCGAGCAGCAGACCGGCCACACCGGCGGTGGCTGCGGTGGCGAGGTGCTCCCGGTCGACGGCTTCAACGATCAGGAGGGTCGGCCCCGCAATCGCCAGGCCGACCAGGTCGGCTGAACTCGTGCCCCGGCTCGCCGTCGCCGTGGCCACGACCACGTCTGGTTCGGTGGCCGACATCACCCCCACTGCCTCGACCGGCGATCGGGCCCGTCCCACGACCGACATGCCGGCCACGGTCAGGATCGACTGCACCGCTGCCGAACGTTGTGGGTCGGCATGGACTATCCCGACCCGTAGCTCGGCCGACTGCTTTGGCATCGTCGAAGCGACCCTCATCGGAGCGGTGACGGGCGGCCGCCGAGGAACAGGGCGATCGCCTCGGGTCGGCCGCCGACGCCGAGCTTGATGTACAGACGGTGTATCGCGTTCTTCACCGTCTTCTCCGAGACGGACAGTTCCCGAGCTATGGCCTGGTTCGAGTCGCCGTGGGCCACGAGATGGAGCACGTCCTGCTCCCTGGTGGTCAGGCCGTAGCGCTCGGCAACGGCCCTCGTCCGACGGTTGATCGACGCCGAGTCCTCACCGTCGGCCTCTCCCGCACGCGCCAGAAGTGCCGCTGCTGCCGCCGAGCTCACCACGGCGCCGCCCGACGCGGCCTCGTCTATGGCGCGAAGCAGATCCCTCGGTTCGAACTCGCCGTAGACCAGATAGCCGCTGGCCCCGGCGGCAGCGCACTCCTCCACGGTCGCCGGCTCGTCGTCGTAGGTGACCATCACACACGGCGTCGACATCGAAACCGCGGCGGCGACGGCGATGCCTGTGCCCTCGGGCATGCGCACGTCGAGGACGGCGACGTCGGGGCGCCTGGCGGCGATAAGCGCCCGGGCCTCACTGCCGTTGTGGGCCACGCCGACCACGTCCATGCCGGCTCCACGAAGCAGTTCGGACAGGCCTTGGCAGACCAACGGGTTGTCATCGGCCAGGAGCACCCGGAGGCCGGGCGGTGCGGTCTTGTCTTCCATCGGTCTACCTCCTGTTCGGGGCTCGGTGCGCGATCGATGGTGTCGGCGGGCGAGCGGTGGCGTTGAGGGGAATGAACGTGATCCGACCGTCGAGGCCATCCAAAGGGGCCGGGACGAAGGCGCCGGTGTCGCCATCGAAGGGACCGGTGGCGTCGAAGGGGACGTCGGCTTGGATCACGAAGCCTCGGCCAGGGGCTGACGAGACGGTGAGCGATCCGCCAAGCCGACCGGCTCTCGACCCCATCGAGCGGAGTCCGAACGACGTCTCGTCGATGTCGGCCGGCTGCGATACGTCGGCCCCGGAACCGTCGTCACCGATGACCAGCACGGCGCCGGTCAGCCCGACATCGAGTACGATCCACGCCCGGTCGGCGGCGCTGTGCCGCCGAAGATTGGAGACCGCCTCGACGGCGATGGCGAAGATCTCGGTGCTGATGGGGCTCGGCACGTCGACCTCGACGTTCGTGTGCACCTCGATGGGAAGTCGCCCCAACCGCGCCTGCCGCTGAGCATGGAGTCGAATGGCCTCCGGGAGCTCCTCGATGCGGGTCATCCCTATGCCGTCGACGATGCGACGGGCTTCGCCGAGGGAGAGCTGTACACCACGACGGATCTCTCGGCTGAGTTGCACGGCCGACGCCCGGTCGGGAGCATCCGGCAGGCTTTCGGCCAGCAGACCGACGCCGATGATGGTCTTGGCCACGGTGTCATGGAGGTCGCGCTTCACCCGTTCCCGCTCCTCGAGGGCAGCGCGGGCCCAACCATCGGCCATCCGGGCGAAGTGGAACCCGGCGGCACCGATGATGGCGATCGAGGCCCAGCGGATCACGTAGAACCACGAGCCGTCGATGTCGATGCCGCGATACCACTCGACCAGCTCCGCGGTGTCCGCAGCGCTCCGCTGGAGGGCGACCGCATCGACGGCGATCAGTAAGCCGATGGCGGCCACCAGGCCCCGCCAGTCGGCGAGGAAGGCCACGAGACACATCGCGGTCGCCGCTCCGTACACGGCGTTGGTCTTTGGGCTTTGCGTGAGCAGGAGGAGCATCGACGATCCGACCAACCAGATCGACACGTAGATGCGTTGATCGTCGAGAACGACAGGAGGTCGTATGCCGATGACGAGATCGACGCCGATCACCATGGCGGCGATGACGGCCGAGGTGCTCGCTCCTGCGCCCAAAGCCGCGAACGGGAGCGTGATGTGCGAGAGCAGCCGGGCCCCCATGATGACCCGGGTGAGGGTGATCGTGAGACGCCGAACACCGGCCAGGCGGAACGGATCGAGCTGCGACGTGATCGCTGCTGATTGTCCTGTGCTGTCCGCCATTCGAACGCCCGAGATGTCTCGCTCCGAAGCGGCGAGGTTAGGCACTATATCGAAGCGATACAGGGCGCTAACTGGGCGATGGCTTGACGAAGACGGTAGAACGGTCCCCGTGCTCGGTCACGGGCCTGTGGTCGGGCCGTCTCGACGGGCTGCAGCGGCTCAACGAGACTGGCAGGAGCCCGTCTGAGCGGGACGAACCCACCGAGCTGAGGGGAGCCGGGCCGATGACCAGCACCGACAACGAACAGGCCGTCCACCTCGACGGCGCCCCCATCGACTGGCGCGCCCTGGTCGACGACCTCAACCAGCTGCTGCGGCTTCGGACGACGCCGATCGGCATGAAGATGTTCGCCACGGCGGCGGAGATGGAGGCGGTGCCCAAGATCCGGCGCCCCGGGGCCATCCACACCACCGACCAGATCGTGGGCATGGCCTCCCGTCTCAACTGGACGGTGGGCATCACCAACGACGATCTGGTCGGGGCTCAGTGCGGGGCCGTGATCGGCCTCCACCCCCAGGACGAGAAGTGGTTGTCGGGCGCTCACATGGCCGGGGTGTGGTTCGAGACGGTGGAGGACGCCTCCGCCCACCAGCACGCCATGCACACCGTGCCCTTCGGCACCTATGAGGCGATGGCGGTGTCGCCCCTCGCCACCGGCCGTCTCGACCCGCCGGACGTGTGCCTGATCTACGCCACCCCGGCCCAGATGATCCTCCTGATCAACGGTCTCCAGTGGTCGGGCTATCAGAACTTCGAGTGGGGGTGCGTCGGCGAGTCGGCCTGCGCCGACTCCTGGGGCCGGGCCCTCAGCCTGGGCGAGCCCAGCGTCTCCATCCCGTGCTACGCCGAGCGGCGCTACGGCGGGGTGCAGGACGACGAGCTGCTGATGGCCACCCCACCCCGGTTCCTGCCCGGCGCCGTCGCCGGTCTGCGGGCGTTGTCGGCCAACGGTCTGCGCTACCCGATCCCGCCCTACGGGGTCCAGAGCGACGCCCAGGCCGGGCTCGGTCGCTCGTACGACCGCTGAGCCCGACCGGCGGGAACGGCCGCCGGATACTCGACCGCACCGCGATCGGTGAAGGGGTAGCGTCCCGGCGGTGACCGTCGATCCCACCCGCCTCTACCTGTGGTCCGGGGTGATCTGGTACGGGGCGCTTCGGGCCTATTGGGTGTCGCTGGTGGTCCGCCTCACCATCGCTCTCGAGCTGCCAAGCCTGCAGCTGGTGCTGCTGGGCACGGCGATGGAGACCGCTCTGCTGGTGTCGGAGGTGCCGACCGGCGTGGTGGCCGACCGCTTCAGCCGCAAGTGGTCGATCGTGATCGGTTTCGTCGGCGTCGGCCTGGCTCAGATCGCCGCCGGTATCGCCGACACCTTCGGTCTGCTGGTGGCGACCCAGGTGGTGTGGGGTGTGGCCTACACCTTCCGCAGCGGGGCCGACACCGCCTGGATCACCGACGAGCTGGGCGGCGCCGATGCCGTGGAGGGCCTGATCATCAGGCTCGGCCGTCTCCGGCAGCTCACCGCCGTCGTCTCGATCGGGGCCGGCGCCGCCCTGGCCCGCCTCACCTCGCTGACGACCGCCGTCGTCGTGACCGGCCTGCTCCTGGTGGCCACCGGTGCGGTGCTGGCCGTCGTCATGCCCGAGCGGGGCTTCGCCCGTCGCGCCCGCCGACCCGGGTCGGCGGGGGCGGAGCGGACGGTGGGGGAGGGCGAGGCCCCGGGGTTGTGGTCGACGCTGGCGGCCGGCGCCCGGGTCACGATCGGCTCGCCCTCGCTCCGCCTGCTCCTGGTGGTGCTGGTGTTGGCCGGGCTGGCCAGCGAGGCCATCGACCGGCTCGACATCCGGCGGTTGGGCGATCTCGGCCTGGCCGACTACGACGAGGTGGTCCTGGTGGCGGTGATCGCCGTCTCCGAGTCCCTGGTCGGGGCCGTGGTGCTGTGGTGGGCCGAGCGCCGCATCGGGCCCGGTCGGACACCGACCGCCCTCGGTGTCACCCTTCTCGTCGCCGCCGTCGGTATCGCCGCCCTCGGCCTGGTGGCGGTACTGCCGGTGGCCGCCGCCGGGCTGATCCTGCAGGGCGGGGTGCGCCAGGCGGCGGCGCCGTTCACCACCGCCTGGGCCAACGCCCACGCCCCGTCCGAGACCCGGGCCACGGTGCTGTCGTTCGTCGAGCAGGCCAACAGCGTGGGCGAGATCGGGGGCGGGGTGGCCCTCGGCCTCGTGGCGGCCGCCACCACCGTGCCGACGGCGATGACCGTGTCGCTGGTACTGATCGTGCTCGCCGCCGGTGTGGCGTTGCGGGCCCAGCCGACGATGTCGGCCGAAAGGCCGCTCGGGGCCGTGCGCTAGGGGAGGGTCGACACCGACAGCGCGTCGCTGGGAGCCGACCGCAGACCGTCACCGCCGACGGCCACGACCCGATAGACGTAGGCGGTGTCGGCGGTCAGGCCGGTGTTGGTGAACCATCGGCTGGTCTTGGTGCCGACCTCGACGAAGCCCTGGCCGTCGCCGCTGTCGCGCTCGATCACGTAGCCGGCGGCGCCGGTCGGGGCCTCCCAGTTGAGCACGATGCGGTCGCGGGTCTGGTTGGTGGTACGCAACCCGGTCGGAGCCTCGGGGGCCTGACCGGTGGCGGCGCCGGTGGTGCCTGCGCTCAGGGTGGCGGCCGGGCTGCGGTTGCCGGCGGCATCGACGGCCACCACGCCGTACTCGTAGGCGGTGGCCGTGGTCAGACCGCTGTCGGTGAACCAGTAGAACGTCGACGAACCGGCGTCCTTGGTGCCCACCACCTCGCCGTCGCGGGTGACCTCGTAGCTGGTCACGCCGACGTTGTCGGTCGATCGGGTCCACTGGATCACGATCTTGGCGTTCTCGGTCCGGGTCTGGTTCAGGTCCGACGGGGTGGTCGGGGCCTCGGTGTCCGTGGCGTCGGCGTCGGCCTCGGTCGTCACCTCGAGCACGGCGGGCTCACTGCGATTGGCCGCGGCGTCGCGGGCGACGACCTCGTAGGCGTACGTCGTGCCCGGCTCCAGGTCGCTGTCGGTGAACCAGTACTGGTTTGCGGACCCGGCGGTCTTCAACCCCACCGCCACGCCGTCGCGGCTCACCTCGTAGTCCTGGACGGCGAGGTTGTCGGTCGACGCGTTCCACCGGAGCACGATCTTGGTCTTCTCGGCCCGGGTCTGGGTGAGGGCGGTCGGCTCCGTCGGCGCCTCGGTGTCACCACCGGCGACCGCACCGGTGGTGCCGGCCTCGATCTCGGCCGGTTCGCTCCGATTGCCTGCGGCGTCGATCGCCACCACCGAGTAGCTGTAGAGCGTCTGTTCCTCCAGGCCGCTGTCGGTGAACCAGTACTTCCCCGAGCCCGTGGTCTCGACCTCGGCGATGACCTCGCCGCCCCGGCTCACCTCGTAGAGGGCGGTGCCCAGGTTGTCGTCGGCCTTGTCCCATCGGAGGACGATCTTGGTTCGCTCCTCCCGGGTCTGGACGAGGTTGGGCGGCATGTCCGGGGCCCGGTTGTCGGTGCCGGTCCCCTCGCAGAACTTGGCGAACCCGCCGGCCGCCCGGTCGTTGCCGGCGATGGTGGTGACCCGGCTGAGGTCGCCACCCACCCACAGGCAGCCGTCGGCGGCGCCGTGGATGGCCCACACCCCGGCCTGGGTGGCGCTCATGTCGAGCTGGAACTCGGGGATGTAGGCCCCGGTGGTGGCCGAGTAGGCGGCGACGTACTTGATCGGGGTGACGAGGACGTCCGCCGGGAGGTTGCCCCAGTGGCCCCAGCCGTCGAAGTCGGCGGCGTGGACCGTGTAGCAGTGGCAGCTGCCGTAGACCCGGTCGCCGACGACCTCGAGGTCCTGGTAGTCGCCCCCGGTCTTGGTCGAGTGCTCCCGGACCAGCGAGCCGTCGGACTCGGCGAACACCCGGACGATGTGTTCCGACCCGCCCCAGAAGACCAGGTTGTCGGTCACCACCACGTCCTGGCCGTACCAACGGCTGGCCCGGCTGCTGTTGCCGCCGATGTCGGAGCGGTCGGCGATCAGGCTGCCGGTGTTGGTCAGCACCGAGTAGTCGGCGCCTGCGGTGTCGCCGTCGACGCTGTCGTGGTAGCCGGCGAGGTAGATGCGGGAGGCGTCGTTGTTGACCCCGATACCCCACACCGAGCCGCCCTCGATGTCGGTGGTCAGGGTGGTGTCGGTCGCGCCGTCGGCCAGGGCCACCCGGCCCACCTTCTCGGTGCTGTGGGCCCCGGCCCCGGAGCCGACCTGATCGAAGCGGCCCGACAGGTAGAGGTGGTCGCCGTGCACGTCCATCCCGAAGACCACGCCCCGGGCGCCCGAGGTGTTGGTCGCCTTGGCCCGCCAGGTGGTGTCGACGGCGCCGGTCGCCGGATCGAGGGCGGCCAGGCCGTGGGCCTCGGTGTCGCCGTCGATGCTGCGGAACTCGCCGCCGACGAACAGGCGGCTGCCGTCGGGCGAGGCCTGCAGGGAGTAGACGGCCGATTCGAGATCGGGCCGGAAGGCGTCGACGAAGGCCCCGGTGCTGGCGTTGAAGGCGGCGAGGTAGGGCTGGGGGCGACTGCTGCTGGAGCTGTTCTGGCGGGCCTCGAGGAACTTGCCGCCGACGTAGATCGTGTCGCCGATCTGCTCGATGGCCCACACCTGGCTGGCGATGGCGTCGGTCTCGGTCGAGGTGTCGAGCCCGTAGACCCCCCAGGTCACCTCGGCATTGGGGCTGATCTCGGCCAGCACGGGGATGGCCACCAGCGCCGTCACGACCACGCCGAAGGCGGCGGCCACCGCCAGGCGGGCTCGGGTCGAGATCTCGGTGAGACGCAGGGTAGGCATCGGGAACTCCGCCGGTCATCGACCGCTTCGATCGCAGGGCGAAAGACCTTTCCGCCCTCTCGAAGCGATATCGGCCGCTACCGACGCCGATTTAGCCCAAACCGGCCCCGTCGGATCCCCCGCACCGGGCGACGACGGCCCCCGGAGCGCCGCTCAGAGGCGGGTGACGCTCTCGAAGACGAACGTGCGGCGGCCCAGGGCCACCGTGTCGCCGGGGGTCAGGTTGACCGCCTGTTGCGGGGCGATCTGGTTCCAGTGCTCCATCGCCGGATCCCAGATGAAGGAACCGTTGGTCGAGCCCAGGTCGATCAGCTGCACCGTCCACTCGACGAGGCGGAGCTCGGCGTGGCGTCGGGACAGCGTCTCGTTGTTGTCCTGGATGGTCAGCGGCGCGGTGTGGGCGTCGTCGGTCTCGCCCGGCTCCCGGCCGATGATGTAGCTCCGGTTGAGACCGAAGGTCGAGCCGTCGTCGAAGACGACGAACCCCAGCGTCGGCCGGGGCCCGGGGACCAGGTTGTGGGTCACGTGGACCATGCTGATGCCACACGTCTGGCAGAACTGGGCCAGCGGGTTGTTGAAGTGACCCCGGGAGCACATGATCCCGTGCACCATCACCTCGACGTCGGCGTCGAACGGGCCCGTCTGGCCCGCCGGTTGCTCAGGGGCCTGGGGCGACTGGATCGACTGGGCCACCGGTGGGGCCACCGGCGGCGGGGCGTCGGCGGGCACCGCCGAGGCGATCGGCAGGGCCATCGCCGGCTGCACCGGCACATCGGCGACGTGGAGCAGCTCGGCGATGAACGGGACCTCGACCTCGATCGGGGGGTCGTAGGTGGGCGGACCCTCGGCGCTCACCCGGTGGTCGGGGCGGGGCGGGGCCACCGGAGGGCTGGCCACGATGACCGAGACCGGCTGGCCCAGGGTGATGCCGGCCCCGGGGGCGACGCCGCGGCGGAGGTCGAAGGGACTCACGCCCTCGGCCGCCTTCTTCAGGTTGCTGGCCCGGACCGTCAGACGCTCGGCCGCCGTCACGCTGGCCTCGGCCAGACCGGCCGCCCCCGACAGCGCCGTCTCGCCGTCGGCCACGATCTCGACCGGGCCGAACACCAGACCCAGCCCGCCGCCGGTGGCGGTCAGCAGGAGGCCGGCGGCCCGGAGGCGACCGTCTTCGAGCCGGCTGCGGATCTCGAACGAGAGCTCGTTGGCCTGGACCTCGGAACCGAGGCCGGCCACCAGCTGCTCGGCCTCCTGGTCGTGGGCCGGATCGCTGGGGATGACGAGGATGGCACCGGGCCAGCGGGCCACGATGCCAAGACCGCGATGGAGAACGCCGGCGGCCAGATCGAGGTCGTTCATGTCGGCTCCGCCTGGGCGTAGCGGTGGGCGAGCTCGGTGACGGCCTTGGCGAACTCCAGCGCCGTCGGCGGCCGATCGGCGGGGTCGGAGGAGAGGGCGCTGCCCACCACGACCTGCTCGTCCTCCCGCAGGGCGTCGTTGAGGGTCGGCCGTTCGCTGAGCATGTAGCGCAACGCCTCCAGCTGGGAGTCGTCGGGCACGTTGGGGTAGATCGGGCGGCCGGTCAGTACCCGGTGCAGGGTGGCCCCGAGGGCCCAGATGTCGGTGGCCCGGCTCGGGGCCTCGCCCTGGATCAGCTCCGGGGCCAGAAACTCGATGGCCCCGATCTGGTCGAGGCCGGTGATGGTCTGACCCGGGGTCAACACCTGCTGCAGCCCGACGTCGCCCAGCTTGGCCGTCGTCCCGTCGATCAGGACGTTGCCCGGCTTGATCGCCTGGTGGGCGATGCCGGCCTCGTGGAGGCCGTGGGCGGCGGTTGCGGCGTCGGCCACTGCGGCCAGCACCGACGCCCGGGTGAAGGGGCGGGCCGGTTGGGCCAGCGACCCGTCGGCAAAGTACTCACCGGTGTAGTAGAGGGCGGTTCCCTGCAGGCCGACATCGTAGAGCGGCACCAGCCGAGGCGAGGCGACGGCGGTGTAGCGGCGCAGGTGGTCGCGCAGGTGTTCGAAGTCGGTCTCGGAGGCGTTGTGGGCCAGCGTCTTCACCGTGACCTGGTCGGCCCCGATGCCGAGCCGGTCCGGCGTCCGGGCCAGCCACACCGATCCGTGGCTGCCCTCGCCGAGCAGGTGGAGGAATTCGTAATCGGCGATGCCGTCCATCAGACGATCCGACCGCCCCGGAACCGCCAGCGGAGCAGGAACACCCGGAACGGTCCGTTGGCCACGAGCCATACGACGATCCAGGTGGAGGCGAAGTGGAGGAAGAAGGTCACCCCACTCGGCGTCGGGTTGAAGCTGACGGCGACGATCAGCCAGGTGAGGATCCCCTCGGGGATGCCCGTGATCAGGCCGTACAGGATGGGCCAGTCCTTCTCCCAGCGGTACTGCTGGATGAGGTGGTAGAGGAACTCCCAGCCGATCCCGAAGAAGGCCACGATGACCAGGGCGCTGATGGTGACGCCGTACACCTCACCGATCGACGCCCCGAACTTGGGTAGGACGGGCACGACCAGGATCGTCCACAGCAGGCCGACGGTTCCGAGGAGGAACAGCCTGCTCTGTATGCGTCCTAGCAGCGTTGGCGTCACCGGTCATCCCCTCCAGCACGGTTGTGATCAGGCTCCGAGACCCTACCGAGGTACGGCACCCCGGCGCAGCGTTGGTGGCCGATCATGCCGGAATCGGCTTTTTGCGCATCCACCGCATCCATTCCCTCACCGACCGTCCGATCCCGATGCGCTTGCCGAATCCGACCGAGGCCAGATCGTCGGCGATCTGGATGGCGGCGTACTGCAGGCCGAGGAAGGAGTCGACGCCGGCGTAGTAGCCACCGAGGGTCGACGAACCGGAGGCGTAGAGGCGGCCGGGCTCGTTGCGGGTGCCCCGCACCTCGAACGACGGCTCGACGTCGAGGCGTCCCAGCGGGTTGCGGGCGGCCCCGGCGTGGGACAGCAGATCGGCCAGGAGGCGGTGCTCGCTGATGTCGGACTCCAAGCCGGTGGCGTCGATGATGAAGTTGGCGCCGAGCTGGGTCGACCGCTGCTCCGGGTCGATGATGGTGGTGGTGATCGTCTGGTTGGGGCCGGGCTCGACCGACTGCACCTGACCGATCCACTGCTGGTAGTAGCCGCCCTGGCGGCCCCGGTCCATCATCGCCTCCCACGGCTTGCGCCACGGGGTGTTGGTGCCGCCCATCAGCCCGATCAGGTCGGCCCGATCCTTGCCTTCGAGGGCCTCGAGGCGCTCCTTGAGCTGACCGCCCCAGGCCGCCTTCGGGTAGTTGAACCCCTGATAGGCGAAGCCGTTCTTGCCCAGGCGGCGGAACGTGGCCTTGTCGCCCTGCGACTCGTGGACGTAGTTGCGGAACAGGTGGAGGATCGTAGTCTGGGCCCCGCGCTTCTCGCGGTCCTCAAGGAGGCGTACGAGAATGCGGGAGGCCACGATTCCCGAGCCCCGCACCATCACCGTGCTCGGGCGGCGGAGGAGCTCCTCGTAGACGTAGTCGTGGGGCTCGTAGGCGTTGACCACGCGGCTGAAGTCGTTGTGCTTCTGTCGGTACTCCTGGAGGTCGCCCAGGAACCGGACGCCGGGGTAACCGACGGCCAGATGGACATGGCTGGAGCGGTAGACGATGCGCTTTGTCGGCCCCGAACCCGGAGGTGGCTGGAAGCCGCGGGGTGGGGTCAACACGGTGAAATAGCCGCCGCCGTGGCGGGGGCGCACCATGCGGACGGCGCCCTTGGCCGTCATCTGGTGCCACCCCATGCGCTCGGCCTCGTTGGCCACCGAGTCGTAGACCTGGCCCGCCTTCGGGGTGTAGAAGTCGGCGAGCACGGGCTCGGTGATCACGTTCATCCACGGCCGGAGCTTGTTGCCGAGGCCCTTGGCCGAGAGGCCCTCCCGCAGGGCGTAGCTGGGGAAGCCCCAGATGTTGTCGATCGTCGACGACGAGTCGGAGCGGAGCCGCTCGTGGTCCGGGATCTGGGAGTTGCCGGCGAGGAACTTGTAGGTCTGCTCCGGCTTGTCGATCGTGGTCAGCACCTTGATGGCCGACGTCGGTATGCCGGCGATGCGCAACACGTTGACCATGGCGAAGGAGCCGAGGCCGCCGCCGACGGTCACGAAGGGCGAGTCGATCATGGGGAGACGGGCCGCCTGGACGTCTTCGTCGGCCCAGCGACGGGCGCTGATCAACTCGGGGGTGAGGTCGGCTTCGGTCATGTACGACTGCTCGATTTCCTGTCGTGCCCCAACGACGACCCTCGGTCGACGTTCCAGCCGGCCTCGTGGGGGCGAACGGATTAGCGCTTGAGACAGTATCCGAGCCGAGCGGTCCCTTGTCACGTCACGGGAGATCCGTCGGGAACGGTTGACCAGCCCGTTCCGGAGGGGCCGCGGCCCGCCGGTGCTAGGTTCCTTCCCGACCACAACCAGACTGTTGGAGGTAATCGTGGGCGTATTCGATTTCGTGAAGGAGGCCGGCGCCAAGATCGGCATCGGTGGAGGCGACGACGACGAGAAGGAAGTCAACGACGCTGCGGCGGCTGCGGCCACCAAGGCCGCGTCGGACGCTCGGGCGGCCGAGATCGCCGAGCGGGTGAAGGCCCGCAAGGCCAAGGCGCTCGCCAACGAGCGCACCGAGCAGCGCAAGGAGGCCCGCCGGGCCCGCGGGCTCGAGAAGTACGTGCGGGACCTCGGCCTCGAGGTCGAGAACCTCGACGTCCGCTTCGACGACGGCGTGGCCACCGTGTCCGGCACCGTCGCCGACCAGGAGACCCGTGAGCGCGTCATCCTGGCCATCGGCAACACCGAGGACGTCGGTCAGGTGCAGGACGACATCGAGGTTCCGGAGGACGCCGTAGACGAGTCGGACTTCCACGTCGTCGTCAAGGGTGACACGCTGAGCGCCATCGCCCTCGAGCACTACGGCGACGCCTCCAAGTACCCGACGATCTTCGAGGCCAACACCCCGATGCTGAAGGACCCCGACCTGATCTACGTCGGTCAGGTTCTGCGCATCCCCGCTCAGGGCTAGCGAGCGGAGGACCGCCCGAGGCCCGAAGGCGTCGGTCGGGACATCGACAACACCGTGAACAGGGCCGGGTGTGAACCGCACCCGGCCCTGTCGCATCTACGCTCCAGGAGCGGCCCATCGAGACCGAAGTACCGAGGAGGCTGCACCTCCCCAACACGATGGACACGGACTCCCAGCTCGATCTCCTGCGTAAGCATCTGCCGGTCCTCCGGTTCGATGCCCGCGAGCTGTTCTTCCCCACCGCCGTCGAGCCCTACATCGCCACCAGCGCCCTGGTGGTCGAGGGTGTCGAGGTCAAGGCGCCGGGCGAGGCCACGCCCGAGGATCTCGACCATCGCCTGGCCGACGGGACCTACCTCCGGTTCATCGCCGAGGCCGACCGCCGCTCGGTGGTCCGGGAGGAGGCGAAGCGCCTGGCCGGCAAGCTGCTCGGCCCCCGCCTCGGTCGGGTCGGCTACTTCGGGCGGATCCTCGACGCGCTCTTCCTCCTCAGCGTCGTCATCCGCCCCACCACCCCCCGACTGACCACGGTGGCGGCCTCGCTGAAGGCCGAACGGCACGGCCTGCACCGCACCGCCACCTGCTACGGGCGGGCCGTCGAGGTCGACGACTGGCTCGTCCTCCACTACGCCTACTTCTACGTGATGAACGACTGGCGCAGCGGGTACCGCGGGGTCAACGACCACGAGGCCGACTGGGAGCAGGCCTGGATCTTCTGCGACCCCCACACCCGCGAGCCGGTGTGGCTGGTGGCCTCCAGCCACGACAATCTCGGCTCCAATCTCCGTCGCCACTGGGACGACCCGGAACTGCTGCGACTGGGGTCGAAGCCCGTGCTGTTCGTCGGGGCCGGGTCCCACGCCCTGTTCTTCCGCCCCGGCGACTACGTGAGCCGCATCGACGTGCCCTGGCTCCGGTGGTTGGTCCGGGTCCGCCTGTGGTTCCGGCGGGCGCTGCGGATCGCCGACCCCGACCCCGACGGCGGCCTCGGTCCCGCCCTCGGTGTGCCCTTCGTCGACGCCGCGCCGGGCGACGGGGCCGAGATCGACGACTTCCGGCTCGTCCACCTCGACGAGCAGCGTCCCTGCTTCGGGGCCTTCCGCGGTCTGTGGGGCCTCGACACCGGCGATCCCATCAACGGCGAGCGGGGTCCGTCCGGGCCGAAGTACCAGCGCGACGGCCGCATCCGCCGGTCCTGGGCCGATCCGGTCGGGTTCGCCGGGCTGCACGGCACCTCGCCGCCGTCGCTGGCCGACGCCGCCATCCGACTGGACAACATCGAGGCCGGCATCACCCACCTCGACGTCGAGATCCGCCACTCGTCGCGGCTGCTGGCCCTGGCCTCGCGCGGCAGCGACCAGGCCACGACCAAGCGGGAGTCGGACCGATTGAGCCGCCTCCACCAACAACGGACCGAGCTGCAGGACCTGCGCCGTCGCCTCCGGCGGGGGCAGGTCAGCGAGATCGGCATCCGCGACCACCTGACCGACCCGGCCGTGCCCCTGGCTCCACCGGAGGAGACGGGCTGGATCCTGGCCATCTGGGCCACGGTCAGCGTGCCCCTGGTGATGCTGGTGGTGGCGGCCCCACTGCTGCTGGCCGAGGTCCGGGCCGTCGGCCTTCTGTTGTCGATCGCCGCCGGATTCACCGTGCTCGAGCAACTGGTCCGCCGACGGTTCTCGGCCGCCATCCGGCTCGTGGCCTTCTACGCCGCCATGGCGGTGTTCCTCGGCTTCGTCAGCATCATCTCGCTCAGCGTGTACGCCTTCGCCGCCACACTGGTGGCGGCCGCCGTACTCCTCTTCGTCGGCAATCTCGGTGAGCTGACGGCGTTCCGCCGCCGTCCCGAGCCCTTCGATCCGGGCCCGGTCGACGACTAGGGCGGGGCGGATTCGGCCGCCCGGGACTTGGCGCGCCGGTGTGTTCGATATCACGTATGGTTTTCATCCTGTGGTAAGGGTGCCTACTATCCCCTCGTCCCGCCCAGTTTGGGCGATTCGGTGCAGCCCGGTGGAGAGGCTGCCTCTGAAAGAGAAAGTGCGCGAGATGAAGTTTCGTAGTGCATGGGCCTTGCTGCTGGCCCTCGTTTTGACCGCAGCCGCTTGCGGAAGCGACTCCGAGACCGACAGCTCGGCGTCGGACTCGGCATCGGCCTCGGAGGCTTCGGCCTCCGCCTCGGAGGCGTCGGCCTCGGAGACCTCCGACGATGAGGAGGCGATGGAGGACGAGGAGGCCATGGAGGACGAGGAGGCCATGGCCGACGACGACTGCTCGGGCTCCTACACCTATGAGAGCTACCTCAGCGAGATCGAGGTGCCCCGTGGCCCGGAGAAGATCGCAGTGTTCGATCTCGCCGTGCTGGCGTCGCTCGACGAGCTGGGCGTCCCGATCGACGCCGAGGACGGCTTCGCCTCGCTCGGTACCCCGCTGCCGGCGGAGTACGAGGAGCTGGTGGCCACGCCCCAGTCGCTCGGCACCGTCTTCGAGCCGGACCTCGAAGCGCTGAACGCCCTGGAGCCCGATCTGATCATCGTGGCCCAGCGCTCGCAGCGCCTGCTGGAGGACCTGGTCGCCCTCGACATCGCCCCGGTCGCCGACTTCACCCAGTTCGACGAGGCCGGCACGGATTTCTTCGACGAGTTCTCCCGCATGCATCGTCACATGGGCGAGGTCTTCTGCGTGCAGGACGAGGTCGAGACGGCGCTCTCCGAGCTCCAGACCAGCATCGACGCCATCGCTGCGGCCGCCCCCGAGGCGGGCCCGGCCCTGGTCCTGCAGACCACGGGTGCTGAGGTGACGGCGTTCGGTCCCGGTGCGTTCCGCTTCGGTCAGGTCTACGACACCTACGGCTTCGTCGCCGCCGATGAGAGCCTCGCTCGGGACGAGACCCACGGTGATCCGGTGTCGTACGAGTTCATCGCCGAGGCCGAGCCGGACATCCTGTTCGTGGTCGATCGGGCCGCCGCGGTGGGCGAGGAGGGCGAGAGCGCCGAAGCCCTGCTCGACAACCCGCTGGTCGCCGCCACCGGTGCGGCGGAGAGCGACAACATCTTTTACGTCGACTCCTTCGACTGGTACATCGTGTTCAACGGTCTGCCGGGTGTTCGCGGCGTCGCCGAGGATTTGTCCGCCGCCGTCGACGGCTAGCCGATGCGGAGGAGGGTGACGGTGGAGGGCCGGATGCCGGTTCGCCCGTGTACCGGCGCATGATCCGTTCCGGCTCACCGGCCGGGCCATTCCCGTGACCACCGTCCTTCAGCCGGTGCGCCGCAGCGGTTCCCGCGTTCTGGGAATCGCTGCGGCGTCGGCCGTTTTGCTGTTCGTGGTGTCGATCTTCGTCGGCGCCAGTTCGGCGTCGCTGGCCGACGTCATCCGCGACGAGGGGGCGGCCCGCACCATCTTCTGGCAGAGCCGCCTGCCCCGCACGATCGCCATCGTGCTCGCCGGCTCGTCGATCGCCGTCGCCGGCGCCATCATGCAGGCGCTCACCCAGAACCGGTTCGTGGCACCCTCGACCGCAGGCACCAGCGAGTCGGCGATCCTCGGGGTGACGGTGGTCTCGGTGTTCGCGCCGGCGGCCCCCGTCGGCTACAAGATGCTGTTCGCCACCGCCTTCGCCCTCGCCGGGACGCTGCTCTTCGTCTACCTCATCCAGCGGCTCCGCAGCCGCGACATCATCGTGGTACCTCTGATCGGCATCATGCTCGGCGCCGTCGTCCAGTCCGTGGCCTGGTTCATCGCCCTCCGGTTCAACCTTCTCCAGTCGTTGTACGCCTGGATCATCGGCGACTTCTCGGGCACGATCGCCGGCCGCTACGAGTTGTTGTACGTCGTCGGCGCCGTGGGCTTGTTGGCCTACGCCTTCGCCGACCGGTTCACCCTCGCCGGGGTGGGCCGCGACTTCTCGGTCAACGTCGGACTCAACTACGACCGAACCATCATCGGCGGCATGGTGCTGGTCAGCGTCGTGGCCGGCATCACGGTGGTGGTCGTCGGCACCATCCCCTTCTGGGGTCTCATCGTTCCAAACCTGGTGTCGTTGCTGGTGGGCGACAACCAGCGTCGACTGCTGCCGATCGTGGCCACGGTCGGAGCGGCCGGTCTGCTGGCCGGGGACATCCTCGCCCGCACGATCCGCTACCCGGCCGAGATTCCAGTCGGCACCGTCGTCGGTGTGATCGGCGGTTTCACCTTCCTCTACATCCTGATCAGGAGTAGGTCCTGATGGCGGCCCGTTCCCCGTCCGGGGATCCCGTGCTCCTCGGGACCGAAGGACAGACACCGGACGTCGCCGCCCAACGGGGTCCCGGGCTGGCGGTGATCGTCGTGGGCGTCGCCTTCGTCGCCGCCTCGGCGGTGTTCATGACCTACGACATCCAGGGCTCGCTGTCGTTCGCCCTCGAGTTGCGGGCCAAGAAGCTGCTGGCCATGGTCCTCGTCGGGACCGGCTTGGCCACCGCCGCCGTGCTGTTCCACACGATCACCGGCAACCGCATCCTCACCCCCGCCCTGATCGGACTCGACGCCCTCTACATCCTCATCCAGAGCGTGTCGGTCGCCGCCTTCGGTGCCCTGACGTTCGTGAGCTTCGACGAGCGGATCCGATTCGCCGCAGCCGTCGCCATCATGATGGTGTTCGTTCTGCTCCTCAGCGCCGTGTTCCTCCGACGGGCGACCGGCGACCTCCCGCTCCTGGTCCTCGGCGGGATCGTGCTCGGCGGGATGTTCACCAGCCTGGCCGCCCTCGTGATCCGATTGCTCGAGCCCAACGAGTTCCTCATCCTGGAGGATCTGCTTTTCGCGTCGTTCACGCTCGTGAACAACGAACTCCTCGTGATCTCCTGCGTCGCCGTCGGGTCGATCCTGGTCGTCGTGGCTCGTCTGCGTCGAACGCTCGACGTGGTGGCCCTCGGCCGACCGGCCGCCATCTCCCTCGGCGCCGACTACGACCGCATCAGTCGATGGATGGTCATGTTGATCGCCGTGCTGGTTGCGGTGCCGACCGCGCTCGTCGGACCGGTCACGTTCCTCGGGCTCCTGGCCTCGAACGCCACCTACGAGCTGACCAGGTCGTTCCGCCACCACGTCACGGTGCCGTTGGCGTCGCTCTCGGCGGCGACCCTGCTGATCGTGGCCCAGTTCGTGCTGGAGGAGCTCTTCGATTTCGCCACCCGGCCCACCATCATCGTCGGCTTCGTCGGTGGCATCGTCTTCATCGTGTTGGTCCTCCGGGAGGTCAAGTGAGCATCGAGGTACGCGGCGTCACCAAGTCCTACGGCGATCGGCTGGTGCTCGACGTCGCCGAACTCACCATCGAACCCGGCGGCGTCACCGCCCTCATCGGGCCCAACGGCGCCGGCAAGTCGACGCTGCTGTCGGTGGCGGCCCGGCTGCTCGAGCCCGACACCGGCACGGTGTCGATCGCCGGGCTCGACGTGCGCACCACCCCGTCGGCCGAGATCGCCCGGACGGTGAGCGTCCTCCGTCAGGACAACCAGGTGGCGGTGCGACTGACGGTGCGGGAGCTCGTCGAGTTCGGCCGGTTCCCCCACAGCGGCGGCAGGTTGAGCATCGCCGACCGGGAGGTGGTCGACGCCTCGATCGGTGCCTTCGACCTGGAGGCCCGTCAGCACCAGCGCCTCGATCAGCTGTCGGGCGGTGAGCGCCAGCGCGCCTTCATCGCCTCGGTACTGGCCCAGTCGACCGACTACGTGCTGCTCGACGAGCCGCTCAACAACCTCGATCTCCAGCAGGCCGATCGGACGACCCGCCAGATCCGACGGCTGGCCGACGACTTCGACAAGACCGTGGTCATCGTGCTCCACGACGTGAACATCGCCGCCCACCACGCCGATCGGCTGGTGGCGCTGCGGGATGGTCGGGTCGTGCTCGACGGCAGGCCCGACAAGGTGATCAACCCCGACGGCCTGCGGGCGTTGTACGACCTCGACCTGCCGGTGACCGAGATCGACGGTCGGCCGGTGGCGCTGCACTTCCTCCGTCATCGGGATCCCACCGCCGCGGGCTGAGGCCACCACCGGGGCCGCCTCGGGGCCGCCCGGGCCAACCGATGACCGGCGGCGAGCCGGTGGCCGGTCGGCGGGCCGCTGTCCGCTCGGGTCTGTGACGAAGGTAACGTGAACCCGTCTCGACTTTTGTCAAGCGAGATGACGGTGCCAGAATTTTCCTGACGGCATCGTCAAAAGGGGGACCAAAGGCGCCGCGCTGAGCGCCTGGTCTGACACATAGGGGAACACGTGACTGACTTAGCCGACCGGGTCGAGCACGAGCTCGACCACGTCGTTATTCGCTTCGCCGGGGACTCCGGCGACGGGATGCAGTTGACCGGGGATCGCTTCACCTCGGCCAGTGCCATGGCCGGAAACGACCTGGCCACCCTGCCTGAGTTTCCGGCCGAGATCCGGGCTCCACAGGGGACACTGGCCGGGGTATCCGCCTTCCAGGTGCACATCTCGGATCACGACATCCACACGCCGGGGGACGCCCCCGACGTGTTGGTGGCGATGAACCCGGCCGCGCTCAAGAGCGAGCTCGGCCGGTTGCGCTCGGGTGGCACCGTCATCCTCAACGACGACGCCTTCGACGAGCGCAATCTGGACAAGGCGGGTTTCACCGTCGACCCCCGCGAGGACGACACGCTCGCCGACTTCACCGTCCACCGGGTGCCGATGACCTCGCTGACGCTGAAGGCCACCGAGGATCTCGACGTCAAGAAACGAGATGCCGAGCGCTCGAAGAACTTCTTCGCCCTCGGCCTCATCTCCTGGATGTACTCCCGGCCCCTCGACACCACGCTCGACTGGATCGCCGTCAAGTTCGCCAAGGCGGAGACCGTGGTCGCCGCCAACACGGCGGCGTTCAAGGCCGGCCACGCCTACGGCGAGACCACCGAGATGTTCGGCAGTCCGTTCAAGGTGAAGGCCGCCCCGCAGGAGCCCGGCCTCTACACCAACGTCACCGGCAACGTCGCCACCTCGTGGGGCATGATCGCCGCCGGTCAGCTGGCCAAGCTGCCGGTGTTCCTCGGGAGCTACCCGATCACCCCGGCCTCGGACATCCTGCACGAGCTGAGCCGCCACAAGAACTTCGGGGTGCGCACCTTCCAGGCCGAGGACGAGATCGCCGGTATCGGCGCCGCCCTCGGTGCCGCCTTCGGCGGCCACCTGGCCTTCACCACCACGTCGGGCCCCGGCGTCGCCCTCAAGGGGGAGACGATCGGCCTGGCGATCTCGATGGAGTTGCCGCTGGTCATCATCGACGTCCAGCGGGGTGGGCCCTCCACCGGCCTGCCGACCAAGACCGAGGCATCGGATCTGATGATGGCGGTCTACGGTCGCCACGGCGAGGCCCCGCTGCCCGTCGTCGCCGCATCCACCCCCTCCGACTGCTTCTTCGCCGCCATCGAGGCCTCCCGCCTGGCCCTGAAGTACCGGACGCCCGTGATCCTGCTCACCGACGGCTACCTGGCCAACGGCGCCGAGCCGTGGCAGCTGCCCGACGTGGACACGCTGCCCGACATCAGCGTCTCGTTCGCAACCGAACACAACGACACCGGGCCCGACGGCGAGCCCATCTTCCTGCCCTTCCTCCGCGACGAGGACACCCTGGCCCGCCCGTGGGCCATCCCCGGCACCGCCGGCCTCGAGCACCGCATCGGCGGCCTGGAGAAGGCCGAGGGCACCGGCAACGTCAGCTACGACCCCGACAACCACGGGGCCATGACCGACATCCGGCAGGCCAAGATCGACGGCATCGCCACCGACGTCCCACCGGCCGAGGTGGAGGGCGAGGGCGACGCCGAGGTGTTGATCGTCGGTTGGGGCTCGACCCGGGGCGCGATCACCTCGGCCGCCGAGCGGCTCAACACCGCAGGCACGCCCACCCACACCCTGCACCTCACCCACCTCCATCCCTTCGCCGCCAACCTGGGCGAGGTGCTCGGCTCCTATGAGCACGTCTTCGTGCCCGAGCTCAACAAGGGTCAGCTGGTGCGCCTGCTCCGGGCCGAATACCTGGTGGATGCCAAAGGCATCAACAAGGTGAAGGGCACCCCCTTCACCGCCTCCGAACTCGTCGACGCCATCACCGAAGGGATCTGATCATGTCAACCAACGTCACCCTGGATCCCACCCAGCGAGGCCACTGGACCTCCGATCAGGACGTCCGCTGGTGCCCGGGCTGCGGCGACTACGGCATCCTCGCCGCCATGCAGTTCCTCCACACCGAGCTCGACGTCAAGCGCGAGAACACGGTGTTCGTGTCCGGCATCGGCTGCGCCGCCCGCTTCCCGTATTACATGTCGACCTACGGCATGCACACGATCCACGGCCGGGCCCCGGCCATCGCCTCCGGCCTCGCCGTGGCCCGCCCCGACCTCGACGTGTGGGTCGTCGGCGGTGACGGCGACATGCTGTCGATCGGGGGCAACCACCTGATCCACGCCCTGCGGCGCAACGTCAACCTCAAGATCCTGCTGTTCAACAACCAGATCTACGGTCTGACCAAGGGCCAGTACTCACCGACCAGCGAGGTGGGCAAGGTCACCAAGTCCACCCCGATGGGCTCGATCGACCGCCCGTTCAATCCGATCGCGGTGGCCGCCGGCGCCGGGGCCACGTTCATCGCCCGCACCCACGATCTCGACCGCAAGCACATGATCGAGGTGTTCCGGCGGGCCCACGAACACCGGGGGGCCTCGTTCGTCGAGATCTACCAGAACTGCAACGTCTTCAACGACGGTGCCTACGACGGCATCCTCAAGCGGGCCAATCGGGCCAACATGATGATCGACCTGAAGCACGGTCAGCCGATCACCTTCGGCGAGGAGGGGGAGCGGGGTGTCACCGTGGAGCGGGGCGTTGCCCGGGTGGCTCCGGTGGCCGAGCTGGGCGACGCTCTCGCCATCCACGACGAGACCCTCGACACCTCGTGGGCCTTCAGCCTCGGTCAGCTGGCCAACGACAACCATTCGCCGACGCCCTTCGGCGTGTTCCGGGCCGTCGACGCCCCCGAGTACAGCGAGGGGGTCAACAACCAGCTCCTGACCGCCAACACGCAGTCCGGTCCTGGTGACCTCTCGGACCTGCTTCGCTCGGGCGCAACCTGGACTGTGGAGTAGGCGGCTACCCTTCGCCGGGTGAAACTTCGACCCGTCCTTCTGCTAGTCGGCTTCTCCCTGCTCATCGCCGCCTGTGGCGTGAGCAGGGACGCCGACTTGACCGGGGCCGCCAGCCCGTCGGTCACCGTCGAGGAGGAGTCGGCCGACGCCGACGGGGAGAACGCCGACGACACCTCGGCCACCACCGCCGTCCCGACGACGACATCGCCGGCCACGGCCACCACGGCGCCGGCCGACGAGGTGGCGGCCACCGTCGCCTTCGACAACGGGGTGATGGTGGAGATCCTCCACGGGGAGCTCAACGACGTCTTCCTGCCAACCCAGGAGAACCGCGAGTTCGTCGATCTGGCCTACCGGGGTCAGGTGCCCGACGGGTTCAACGCCATCGTGCTGTCGCAGGACATCCTCGGTCGCGCCCTCGACAACGAACTGGTCACCGTGGGCGCCGAGGTGTCCGACGAGGATCGGGCCGAGGCGGGAGACGGGCTCACCCTCGAGCTGAGCTCGCTGCTGAACCCGGCCACCGCCGAGTCCGACGCCGAGCGCCTCTTCGAGGAGGTGCCCTACCTGCGGTTCATCGCCGAGCTTCAGGCCAAGCAGATCGCCCTGTCCGACCACCTCTCGGAGAACGCCGAGGAGGGCGAGGGGAGCCCCTGCGTCCGCCATATCCTGCTCGGCTTCGAGGACGTCCAGGCCCAGCCGAGTGAGGAGGAGGACGCCGCCCAGGAGGCGGCGGCCGATGACGTGGTGGCCCGCCTCGAAGGCGGTGCCGACTTCGGCGAGATGGCGGTGGAGTTCTCGACCGGGCCCACCGGCCCGTCCGGCGGCGAGCTGGGCTGCGCCCCGTCGGCCAACTACGTCCCCGAGTTCGCCGAGGCGGTCGACAGCGCCGAGGTCGGGGAGTTCGTCGGTCCGGTGCGGACGCAGTTCGGCTGGCACGTGATCGTGGTCGACGGCTACGAGGTCGACGGCGACACCCTGGCCCAGCAGCGCATGACCTCCAGCCTCGAGGCGGCTGACATCGTCGTCGACGAGCGCGTCGGCGCCTGGGATCCCGTCAGCCTGATCGTCGCCGCAGCGCCCTAGGGCGCAGGAGAACCCCAGGTGACGGCCTCGATCACGGTCTGCGGGCTCGGGCCCGGCGGTCCGGAGCATCTGACCGCCGCCACCAGAGCCGCCATCGACGCCGCCGACCGCTGCTACCTGCGGACCAGTCGTCACCCGACCGCCCACCTGGCAGGCACCGACCGATCCTTCGATCATCTCTACGAGGCGGCCGACACCTTCGACGCCGTCTACCGGGGTATCGCCGACGAGCTGGTGGCGGCGGCCGCCGACGGTCCGGTGACCTACGTGGTCCCCGGCTCGCCACTGGTGCTCGAACGCTCGGTGGCCCACCTCCTGGCCGACGACCGGGCCGAGGTCGAGGTGATCCCCGCCCTGTCCTTCCTCGACGTGGTGTGGGCCCGACTCGGCGTCGACCCGATCGACGGTGGCGTGCGCCTCGTCGACGGCCATCGCTTCGCCACCGAGGCGGCGGGGGAGCGGGGCCCGCTGCTGGTGGCCCACGCCCACGCCCCCTGGGTGCTGTCCGACGTCAAGCTCGCCCTCGACGCCGACGACGACCAACGGATCGTGGTGCTCCAGCGCCTCGGCACCGATGAGGAGCGGGTGGTCGAGGTGGGGGCCGACGAGCTCGACCGGGTGATCGAGCCCGATCACCTCACCTCGCTCTACCTGCCCGAGATGGCGGCCCCGGTCGCCCGTGAGCTGGCCCGGACGGTGGCGTTGATGCACCGCCTCCGTCGGGACTGCCCGTGGGATCGGAAGCAGACCCACCGGTCGCTGCGGCCCTACCTCCTGGAGGAGAGCTACGAGGTGTTGGAGGCCATCGACGGCCTGCCCGACGCGGTGGCCGATCCCGGGCACCCGGGCGAGCCGGTGGCGTCGTTGGCGGTGGGCGACGACGAGATGGCGGCCTACGTCGACCTGGAGGAGGAGCTTGGCGACCTCTGGTTCCAGATCCTGTTCCACGCCGAGCTGGCCACCGAGGCCGGGCACTTCACCATCGCCGACGTGGCCCGGACCGTGCACGAGAAGTTGGTCCGCCGCCACCCGCACGTGTTCGGCGACGTCGAGGTCTCGAGCACCGACGACGTCGTGGCCAACTGGGACGCCATCAAGACCGAGGAGAAGCAGCGCGACAGCGCCCTCGATGGCATACCGGCCGCCCTGCCGGCCTTGTCGCTGGCGGCCAAGGTGCTGTCGCGGGTGCGGCGGGCCGATCAACCGGCCACCGTCGACGATCTGGCACCGGGCCTGATCGATGCACTCGACGCCGCCGCCGCCACCGGCGGTCGGGCCGAGGCCGAGGAGGCACTGGGGCGGGGCCTGTTGGCCGCGGTCGCCTGGGCCGCCGAGCACGACCTCGATCCCGAGGACGTCCTGCGGGCGGCCGTCGTCCGAGCTCAGACCCGCTTCCGGGTCGAGGAGGGCGCAGGGTCGGTGTCGCCGACCTGGCTCCACGGCTGAGCGGTCGGCTCGGTCGGGGGACGCCGACGGTGCCGACCCTCGGCGGCCCGGTTCAGGGGCGCCGGTTGATCAGAACTCGAGACGCTCGATGGCGGTGGCCAGCCACGGCTCGAACCGTTCGACGTCGGTCGCCTCGAACGACGTGACCGACAGGGTGTAGACCTCGGTGTCCCGCCGTACCAAAGCGACCTGCCCCGACAGGTCGAAACCATCGATGCCGGCGAAGGTCACCTCGATGCCCTGCTCGCCCGGCGGGTTGCCGTTGACCCGGGCCATCGGCAGCACGATCATCGCCTCGCCGTCGTCGCCGCCCGGGATGGCCCACTGCTGGCAGTCGACCCCGGCGAGGTAGGCGTCGACGTAGGCGGCGGCGTCGTCCTCGGTGTCGAAGCGGGCGATCTGCTGGAAGACCACGGGGAAGCCGGCGGCACCGGACTCGGAGCGGCCCGTCCACTCGACGAGACCGTCGGTGGTCGGGGTGTTGTCGCAGAACTGGGAGGAGTCGGGGCCGGTGAGATCGTCGACCACGGTGACGTCATCGCCCAGCTGGAGATCGGCCTCGGCGAGGGGGAGCGGGATCGGCACCTCGGCCGGCGCCGCCACCGCATCGCCGTCGTCGTCGGAGCCGCCGAAGACGATGAAGGCCACGCTGCCCACGACGAGCACGGCGGCCACCGCCATGGCGCCGAGCAGGATCATGCGGTCGAGGCTGCCCCCGCTCCGCCCCCGACTGGGCTTCGAGCCGGAGGATCGCGGGGTGGCCCCGACGGCGGCCGCCGCCGCGGCGGGCGAGTCGCCGGCCAGGACGGTGCCGGTGGCGGTGCGGTTGCGGCGGGTGCCGGGGATCGAGGTGCGACCGAGGCGGCCGCGCCCGGTGGTGACGGCCCCGCTGGTGGCGGTGCCGCTGGCCCCGGTGGAGGTGGGGGCGGTGACGGTGGCCGGGTCGACGGCGGGAACACCGTCGGGAACCGGGTCGACGCGGTTGAGATCGAGGAGTCGGTCGCGCACCTCGTCGGCCGTCTTGGGTCGACTCCTGCCCTGCTTGGCCAGCAGGTCGCCGACCAGGGAGGCAAAGCCGTCGGAGTAGCCGAAGGCCCGCAGGTCGGGGGAGTCGTTGGCCAACACCCGCTCGATGATCGGATGCACAGACTCGTCGGCGTCGGTCATGAACGGCACCTTGCGGGTGGCCGCCGTCAGCAGGCACACCCCGAGGCCGTAGATGTCGCTGGCGATCGTGGCGTCCTTGCCGGTGAGGATCTCGGGGGCGGCGTAGGCCACGCTGGCCGTGATCGGGTGCGAGGTGGTGTTGGCCCCGTCCTGGAGGCGGGCGATGCCGAAGTCGCCGAGCACGGCCTCGCCGCTCTGGCGAAGGAGGATGTTCTCCGGTTTGAGGTCTCGATGCAGCACGCCCACCTCGTGGGCCACGCTGAGGGCGTCGGCCAGCTCGATACCGGTGAAGCGCAGCTCGTTCTCGCTCAGCGGGGCCCGCTTGAGTCGGCGCCACAGGGTGCCGCCGTCGATGTACTCCATCATGAGGTACGGGCGGCCGTCGTCGAGCTGGCCGGCGGTGAACACGTCGACGATGTTGGGGTGACCCGACAGGCGGCCGAGGGCGATGCACTCCCGTTCGAAGCGGATCCGTACCGTCTCGTCATCGATCGGGCTGTGGCCGACCTTGATCGCCACCTTGCGGTCGATGTTGGTCTGCCGAGCGAGCCAGACCTCGCCGAATCCGCCCGAGCCGATCAGCTTGAGCGGCTCGATACCGGAGAGCTTGAACGGGCCGTCAAGCATGGGCTACCGCAGACCCCCTGGCGGGTGGAACACGAAGCGGCGGTTCCCGAAGAAGACGGTATCGCCCGGCTGCAGGGGATGGGGGGTGGGGCTGACGGCCACCAGCCCGGCGCCGCCGGCGGCCTGGACAGAAACGGGAGCGGTTCCCACGGCTTCCACCGTAGTGCCTTGCCCGGCAATCCTGATCCGCGCGTGGACATGGCTCAGACCGGGGTCGTCGATGGCGACCGTCGCCGCCGAACCGGCGATGACGTCCGGATCCTGCTCGGGTTGTGAACCGATGACGGTCGTGGCGGTGATCGGGATCTGGACGGCGTTGCCCTCGTCGACCAGGTAGCCGACGGGTTGGGCCGTCGGTGCGCCGCCCGGAGGTGGTGCGCCCGGGCCACCGGGGGGCGGGCCGGGCGGGGGCGCGGAACCGGGGGGTGCACCGGGACCGGGCGGGGGCGCGGAACCGGGGGGTGCACCGGGACCGGGCGGGGGTGCGGAACCGGGAGGTGGCGCACCGGGAGGCGCCCCGGGTGGCGGCAAGGCGCCGGGGCCGG
>JBCCRO010000057.1:0-31690 GCA_039201605.1 Actinomycetota bacterium | reverse complement strand
GCTCCCGAGTTCGAGGAAGTGGTCACGGGCGAGGCCGAGGTGCGGGAGATCTTCCGGGTCCCCCGGATCGGGGCCATCGCCGGTTGCATGGTGCAGAACGGTGTCATCACCCGTGGCTCCAAGGTGCGCTTCCTGCGGGAGGGCACGATCATCTGGCACGGTGCGATCCAGTCGCTGCGACGGTTCAAGGACGATGTGCGCGAGGTCCAGTCGGGCTTCGAGTGCGGTATCGGTCTGTCCGACTTCCAGGACCTGAAGGAAGGCGACATCATCGAGACCTACGAGGAGCGCGAGATCCCGCGCACCTGATCGACGGCTCGCCGCCGTCGCAACGGGAATCCCATGCACGTGTTGATCATGCGGGCCGATCTCCATCTGCCGGCAAGCCAATCGCTCAAGGCGAAGCGCTCGGCCGTCACCCCCATCGTGCGTCACATCGACGCCCAGAACGGGGTTGCGGCGGCCGAGGTCGACTTCACCGACAAGTGGCAGCGGACGGCGTTGGGGATCACCGTGGTCGGGGAGTCGGTGGGACATCTCGAGCAGACGATGGACGAGATCGAGCGGTACCTGTGGTCACGGCCCGACGCCGAGGTGCTGGAGCTGACCCGCCGCTGGTGGGACGAGGAGTGAGGGAATCGGTGGGTAGACGCACGCTCGGTTTGACTATTCGCCCTCTGCGAGGGCGAACAACGATCTGTCACATGGGTCGGTGCGCCGCGTGGCGCACCGCCTAGGCGAGGACGAGGAGCACGACGACACGATGGCCCGACGTTCATCTTCGAAGCGGAACCCCCGCCCGGCGACCAAGCGGCACTTCCCCCGCACGTCCCGGCTCAACAACCTCCTCCAGGAGATCGTGGCCGATCACCTGGAGCGCATCGACGACGAACGGCTGGGGTTCCTCACCGTGACCGGGGTCGAGGTCGACGCCGATCTCAACAAGGCCCAGGTGTTCATCTCGACGCTGGCCGACGAGTCCTACGACGCCGAGACCCTGGAGGCGCTCGAAGAGTATCGCCGGGGGGTGCAGGCCGATATCGCCCGGGAGGCTCGCCTGCGCAAAACCCCCGAGATCGTCTTCGCCTTCGACCCCGCCGTCCGGGCCGGCGCCCGCATCGACGACATCCTCGCCACCCTCGACACAGCCGATTCTGACACCGGCGACGAGGAGCCGTCCGGCGACGCCGGAGCCTCTGATGCGAGCGGCTTGGAGGTTTCGGCAAGCGCCGAAACCTCGAGCGACCAGGAGCGAAGCGACGCCGGAGCCGACGAGGAGGAGACCCCCTGATGGCTCGGCGGGGGCGGAAGCAGTCGGACTCCCGGGTGTCGGGCTGCGTCGTGATCGACAAGCCGGCCGGTTGCACCAGCCATGACGTGGTCGATCAGGTCCGTAAGGCGCTCGGCACCCGCAAGGTCGGCCATGCCGGCACTCTCGACCCCGACGCCACCGGCGTGCTCGTGCTCGGGGTGGGCCTCGGCACCAAGCTGCCGCAGTTCGTGACCGACTCGGACAAGAGCTACGAGGGCACGGTGCGGTTCGGGGTGGAGACCTCCACCCTCGACGCCGCAGGCGAGGTCACGGACACCCACGACATGACCGTCGATCTCGACGCGGTGGCGGCGGCCACCGAGACCTTCGTCGGCGACATCGAGCAGATCCCACCCATGGTTTCGGCCATCAAGGTCGACGGGAAGCGGCTGCACGAACTGGCCCGAGAGGGCAAGGAGATCGCCCGCGAGGCCCGGCCCGTCACCGTCGGCCGCTTCGACGTCGCCCCCACCGACGACCCGCTGCTCTATTCGCTGTCGATCGACTGCTCGTCCGGCACCTACATCCGCAGCCTGGCCGCCGACCTGGGCACCGCACTCGGCGGCGGAGCCCATCTGGCCTCGCTGCGACGCACCGCGGTCGGCCCCTTCACCCTCGACGACTGCTCGTCGATCGAGGACGTGGCCCTGCTCCCGGTGATCGAACTCCTGCGGGGGATGGCCGTGATCGACGTCGACGACGTCGTGGCCGACCAGGTCCGCAACGGCCGGTCGATGGGGCCGGCTCCCGGTTCCGGTCGACTGGTGGTCCGCGGCCCCGACGCCGAGCTCCTCGCCGTGTACGAGGCGCGCGACGGCGAGCTCCGACCGGTCAAGGTGCTGGCCGCCGCAGGCGCCTCGTCGGTCTGACGGGTTCGGCCCGGCGGCGGTAACGTACTCCTTCTGTGGAGCTCTATCGAGACCTTGCCGACTGCCCGGAGGCGGCGGACGGCCATGCCCTGACGATCGGCGTCTACGACGGCGTCCACCTCGGCCACCGCAGTGTGATCGAGGCCACCAAGGCGGCGGCGGAACGCCTCGGCGCCCGCACCGCCGTGGTCACCTTCGACCCCCATCCGGCCTACGTGCTGCGACCGGAGTCGGCACCCAAGCTGTTGACCGACCTCGACCAGAAGCTGGAACTGCTGGAGGCGGTCGGGGTCGACACCGTGGTCGTCGTCGGTTTCGACGCCGAACGGTCGAACGAGACGGCCCAGGAGTTCGTCGAACGGGTGGTCGTCGGCTGCCTGGGGGCCAAGGCCGTGGTCGTCGGCAGCGACTTCCACTTCGGCAAGGACCGCACCGGCAACGTCGACCTGCTGACCAAGCTGGGCGAGCTCCACGGCTTCGAGGTGGAGGGCCTGCAGCTCCTGCCCCGGGAGCAGACCGACGAGGCGGTGTCGTCGACGGCGATCCGGCGGGCCCTGGCCGGCGGCGAGGTGTCCCTGGCCGCCCGCATGCTCGGCCGCCTGCACGAGATCCGGGGCCACGTCATCGAAGGAGACCAGCGGGGCCGCACCATCGGCTTCCCCACGGCCAATGTCGCCGTGCCCCGCATGATGGCGATCCCCGCCGATGCGGTCTACGCCGGCTGGTACATCCGTCCCGACGGGTCCCGCTGGCCGACGGCGGTCAATATCGGTAAGCGGCCGACGTTCTATCAGAACGCCGAACATTCACTGCTCGAAGCCCATGTCATCGGTTTCGAGGGCGATCTCTATGGCGAAGCGGCCCGCGTCCAACTCGTCGAGCTCCTTCGATCGGAGCAGCGTTTCGACGGCATCGAGGCCCTGAAAGCCCAGCTCGCACGAGACGTGGCCCGTGCCGCAGAGGTGCTTGGCGCCGCGAACTGATCATTACAGATGTCTTGCTTGGGCAGTTCGCCCTTGCGTCAGGTGTAGGGTCTTGCAACTCGTTTCCATGCCGTTGGTCACGCAGGTGATGCAACATCGAATGGGGTGCACCGACGGCATGGACTGAACCATCGGGAGAAGACATGAGTAAGAAGCTCTTGCGGCTTGTGGCGGCTCTGCTGGCACTTGCGCTCGTGGCCGCCGCGTGCGGTAGCGACAGCGACGATGAGGGGGCCGAGGGCGACGGCAGCGGTACGTTCGCCGCCGTCCAGGAGGCGGGCACGCTGGAGTGCGGCGGCAATGACACGCTGCCCGGCTTCGGCATCGTCGACGCCGACGGTGAGTTCAGCGGCTTCGACATCGACTTCTGCGCCGTGGTCGCCGCCGGTGTGCTCGGCGATTCCACCGCCGTCAACGTGACGCCGCTCGTCGCCGCCCAGCGCTTCCCGACCCTCCAGTCCGGTGAGATCGATCTGCTGATCCGCAACACCACGTGGACCGCCAGCCGTGACGGTGCGGAGCAGGCCAACTTCCTGTTCACCACCTTCTACGACGGCCAGGGCTTCATGGTGCGGGCCGACAGCGGCATCACCGACCTGGCCGGCGTCGACGGCGCCACCGTCTGCGTGCTGACCGGCACCACGACGCTGCTCAACCTCAACGCCGTGCTCGGCGATCTCGGCATCAGCTTCACCCCGGTGGAGTTCGAGTCCAACGACGAGCTCAACCCGGCCTTCCAGGCCGGTCAGTGTGAGGTCTGGACCTCGGACGCCTCGCAGCTGGCCTCCTTCGCCGCCAACATGGACATCGAGACCAGCATCCTTCCGGAGATCATCTCCAAGGAGCCGCTGGGCCCGGTCGTCGCCGACGGTGACACCGAGTGGGCGCAGATCGTCAACTGGTCGGTCATGGCCACCGTGCAGGCCTGGGAGTGGGGCATCACCTCGGAGAACGTCGACTCGTTCCTCGACAGTGAGGACTCCAGCATCCTGCGGTTCCTCGGCGAGCCGGTTGAGGACGACGAGGGCAACAGCGCCGTGGCCGACGTCGGCCTCGGTCTCGACCCGAAGTTCGCCTACAACATCATCTCGCAGGTGGGTAACTACGAGGAGATCTACGAGCGCAACCTGGGCCCGATCGGCCTGTCGCTCGAAGGCAGCCCGAACGATCTGTGGACCAATGGTGGCCTGATGTACGTGCCGCCGTTCCGCTGATCGAACGCAAGCGTTGATGTGAACCTGAGGGGCGGACCCGGTCCGCCCCTCAGGCATATCTGGACCTACGAAGGCGGGGGTGTTTCCTTCACATGATCACAGTCTTGTTGTGGCTCCTGGCAGCCGGTCTCGTTGCCATAGTCGTCTACACCATCGGGCGGTTGCTCCTCGATGTGCGAGCGCTGTTCGCAGAGCGCTCACGTGGAGCGGCCAGTGGTGCATTGCCGCCACTCACCCGTGACGTCAAGGCCCTGAGCATCGCCGCCCAGCTCGGCTTCCTCATCGCTTTGGTGGCCGTGTTCGCCTTCCTCTGGTCGAACTTCTTGGACAGGGCCAATCAGATCAATCTCAACCTGTCGTTCGACTTCCTCGATCAGCCCGGCAACATCTCGATCGCCGACAATCCGCTGACGCCGGCCGACACGGTCGCCGAGGCCATCACCGCCGCCTTCGGCAACACGGTCCGGATCATCGTGGTCGGTATTCCGCTGGCGCTGGCGGTGGGCATCCTCATCGGCATCGCCCGTCTCTCGAGCAACTGGCTGCTCTCCAAGATGGCGACCGGCTACGTCGAGTTCTTCCGCAACATCCCGCCGCTGGTGGTCATCGTCTTCGTCTGGTCGGCCTTCCTGCAGTTGCCGACCGCCCAGGAGCCCTGGCGACCCTTCGGCGGCTGGCTGATCATCAACAACAGCCGGTTCGCCATCCCCTCGGTCAAGGGTCTGGACAACTTCGAGACCTTCCGTTGGCTGTTGCTGGCGGCCCTGATCGCCGCCATCGCCGTCGGTTGGTGGCGGACACGGGTGTTCAACCTGACCGGGACCCCTCACCGACGAGCGGTCTGGGCGATCGGTGTGTTCCTGGCCATCGCTGCGGTGTCCTTCGTCGCCCTTGGCGGGCCGGCCGAGCCGTCCAAGCCGCTCCTCGACGAAACGGGCCGGATCTACACCGACGGGTTCCGGATCCAGATGCCCTACGCCGCACTCACCCTGGCGCTGATCATCTACACGTCGACCCACATCTCCGAGATCGTCCGAGGCTCGATCCTGGCCGTGCCGAAGGGGCAGAGCGAGGCCGGCAACGCCCTGGCCCTGTCGGCCATCCAGCGGTATCGATTCGTCATCCTGCCCCAGGCGCTCCGAATCGCCTTCCCGCCGCTGATCAACCAGTTCCTCAACTTCTCCAAGAACAGCTCGCTCGCCATCGCCATCGGCTTCGCCGAGACCACATCGGTGATCAACAACCTGTTCGGTCAGTCGCAGCCGGTGCCGCAGCTGGTCCTGATCCTGGCGCTGCTCTACCTCACCCTGTCGCTGATCCTCTCGGCGATCGGCAACGTGATCAACAGTCGACTTCAGATCGTGGGGCGGTGAGCTGACATGACGCAGACGAGCAGCGATACAGAACTCGGTGCCGACATCGAGGCGGCCCTGAAGGCGGCCGATTCGACGCCGCCGAACACCAAGCTCACGCCGGCCGAATGGCTGCGGCGGAACCTGTTCAGCTCGATCGGCAATTCGATCGTTAGCGTGCTGGTCGGGGCGTTCGGTCTCTACCTGCTGTGGCTCGGTGTTCGCTGGGTGATCGACGCCGACTTCGAGATCGTACGGGTCAACCTGCGGGTGTTCATGATCGGTCAGTTCCCCCGCGACGAACTGTGGCGCCCATGGGCGTCGGGCTTCGTGCTGGCGGGCTTCGTCGCCTTCACCGTCGGCGCCCTCACCCGCTCGTCCTACGAGTCGAATCTGGACAAGGGCCTACCGGCGGAACGGCCGAGCTGGCTCGAACTGCTTCAGCGGTTCTGGCCCGTCGTCGCCGTGCTCATCTTCTTCGTGAGCTTCGCCCGCACCGCCCTTCCCTACATCGGTCTCGTCGCAGCCCTGGCCCTCGTCGTCGTCGGTCGCGAGGCCGGCTGGCGTTCGTCGGCGGCCATACGGGCCCGGGCGATCTACATCGGAGCCGGCGCCTTCGTCGTGTCGATGATGGTCCTCGCCGGCTCGTCCGGTCTGGGCGGCTTCTCGCTCGGCCTGATCGTGGCCGCCTGGCTGGCATCGGAGATGGGCCGTCGAGAGCTTCCGGCGGGCCGGTCCGGTCTGCTGCAGCGTCTGGGCGTACCCGTCGCCGGTCTCATCGTGGTCTGGATCCTGGGGATGGTGATCCCCTTCGATGGCTTCGGCTGGGAGGACTGGGGCGGCCTGCACGTCACCCTGTTCACCACCGTGATCGGCATCACGCTTGGCATGCCCTTCGGCATCCTGCTGGCCCTGGGTCGCAAGAGCGACCTGCCGGTGATCAAGACCGCATCGGTGCTCTTCATCGAGTTCGTGCGCGGCGTGCCGCTGATCTTCCTGCTCCTGTTCTCCAACCTGCTGCTGCCGTTCTTCCTGCCGATCGACTTCGATCGCCCCGCCGATCTGACGTTGGCCATCGTGGTGATCATGGGGTTCTCGGCCGCCTACATCGCCGAGATCATCCGCGGCGGCCTCCAGGCCGTGCCCAAGGGGCAGACCGAGGCGGCCCAGGCGTCGGGCATGTCGGCGTGGGACACCCAGCGACTGATCGTGCTGCCCCAGGCGCTGCGGGCCGTGATCCCGGCGATGGTCGGGCAGTTCATCTCGCTGTTCAAGGACACCTCGCTGCTGTCGATCATCGGCATCCTCGAGTTCCTGCGGGCCTCCGACACCTCGAACGCCCAGCCGGACTTCGTGGGCAAGGGACTGGCGCCCGTGACCTACCTCTTCGTCGCCATCGGCTACTGGGCCTTCGCCTACACGATGTCGAGGGAGAGCCGCCGGCTCGAAGATCGCCTCGGGGTCGGTGTTCGATGACGCCGTTCCTCGCTTCGCTCGTCACTGACCGAGTTTCGCCTGGCGGCGAAACGTCGGCCCTTCCCCAGCTCGCCACGACAGGATCCAACGCAACCCGGAGGTCAATCCGATGAGTGATGTAACCGTCAACGCCGATGCGACCGAGGCCGGGGGCACCGGCGAGGTCATGATCGAGGTCTCCGGAGTCGACAAGTTCTTCGGCGACTTCCAGGCCCTGAAGGACATCGACATGAAGGTCGGTGAGCAGGAGGTGGTCGTGGTGATCGGCCCGTCCGGCTCCGGCAAGTCGACCCTCATACGCTGCATCAACCGGCTGGAGCGCCACGACCGGGGCGCAATCGTCGTCGACGGCGTGGAACTGTCGGACGACATCCGCAACATCCAGGAGATCCGCCGCGAGACCGGCATGGTCTTCCAGAGCTTCAATCTGTTCCCCCACCTGTCGGTGCTCGACAACATCACCCTCGCCCCCCGCAATGTGCGCAACCAGCCCCGGGCCGAGGCCGAGGCCACCGCCATGGAGCTGCTCGAACGAGTGAAGATCCCCGACCAGGCCCGCAAGTTCCCGGGCCAGCTGTCGGGCGGTCAGCAGCAGCGGGTGGCCATCGCCCGGTCGCTGGCCATGTCACCCAAGGTGATGCTGTTCGACGAGCCCACCTCGGCCCTCGATCCCGAGATGATCAAGGAGGTCCTCGACACCATGAAGGACCTGGCCGGCGAGGGCATGACCATGATCTGCGTCACCCACGAGATGGGCTTCGCCCGCGAGGTGGCCGACCGGGTGGTGTTCATGGCCGACGGCGAGATCGTCGAGGTCGGCACCCCCGACCACTTCTTCGAGAACCCCCAGGAAGACCGCACCAAGCTCTTCCTGTCGCAGATCCTGTAGCTCGACGGCGCCCGCCCGGCGGCTCGGCGCCACAGCGTCGGGCCACCGGGCCGTGGCCCGATGGCGCGCCCGGCCGCATGCCGTCGAGCTAGGGGAGCGTGGCCGCGTCGAGCGTGCCCTCGATGCCATCGGCCGTGCGCAGCGTGTAGGAGTAGGTGGTCCCGGCGATCAGGCCCCGGTCGGTGAACCAGCCGTCGCTGTCGGTCCCCACCTCGACGCCGTCACGGAGGATGGTCACCGACGTACCTCGTTCCCAGCGGAGTACGATCCGCTCCCGGGTCTGACGGGGCGAGGTGACGTCGAGGGTGGTGGTCGCCTCGGTGGTGACCACCCCCGGGTCGCAGGTCACGGTCTGGCCCACCTGGCCGGCGTTGACCGGTGCCACCGAGTAGCTGTGGTCGAGCCCGGTGCGCAGCTCATCGACGAAAGTGCCGCCGCCGGTCCGACCCCGCCAGAACAGCCGGGAGCCCTCGACGCTGCGGTAGACGACGTGGTCGACGTCGGCCCCGTCCCAGGTCACAGTGGCGGTGGTGCCGCTCACGGCCACCTGGCAGCCGAGCGTCGGGGCCACGGTCTCCACCCGGTCGCCGAACACCGCCAGCTCGGTCAGGTCGAGACGGCCGGTGCCACCGGTGGCTGCGGCGTCGACCTGGATGCGCACGTACTGGGCGGTTCGCCCGACGGAGATGGGGAGCGTCCGCTTGTACCGGTGGTCGCCCGGCCGCTGGATTTCGGTCACGGTCGGGTCCTGCCGTAGCTGGGCCCAGTCGGTGGTGGTGAAGGGCTGATCGGAGAGCCAGATGTGCACGTCGTGCAGCTGATCGCGGCCCTCGTCGGTCCGGTTCCACAGCACGAGACGGTCGATGTCGACCGGCTCGGCGAAGGTCAGATCCACGTGGGGGCGGGCGGAGGCCGGCGTCGACAGGCCCTGGTGATCGTCCCGCCAGTTGGTGACGATGTCGCCGTCGATCAGGCGCCTGCCGCTCGCCACCGGCTGCCCGTCGGCGGTGATCGAGGTGATGGTGGGGGCCAGGTTTGTCCGCTCGCACAGCTTGGCCACACCCCGGCCGGGAGCCTGCCCGGCCTGGATGGCGTCGGTCCCGACCCACAGGCAGCCGTCGGGGTCGAGGTGGAGGGCCCAGGGGCCGGCCGAGCCCGAGAAGTCCGGGGCGAAGTCGGTGATGAAGTCGCCGGTGGCCAGATCGACGGCGTAGAGCGAGCGCACGTCGTACAGCTCGCCCGTCTCCTCCCGCATCGTCCGGCCCCAGCAGTGGCAGGCCACGTACAGCACGCCGTCGCGGACGGCCAGGGCCTGGGTGTCGCCGCCCCGTCCACCGTTGGTGGCGCCCCAGTTGTTGGTCTGGTACCCGGTGGTGATCTGCAGGTCGGGGGTGGTGATCAGCACCCGGTGCTGCTGGCCACCGATGATCAGCTGATCGCCGGCCACCTCGATGGTGGAGGCGAAGATGTAGCCGTTCCAGTGATTGAAGTTGATGGTGCCGAAGGTGTGGTCGTAGTCCTCGACGGTGCCGTCGGTATCGTCGACCATGGCGAAACCGCGTGTGGCCACGCCGTTGACCTCGTGGAAGAGGCCGCCGAGGAGCACCCGATCCCGGGTCGGGTCGGGCGTGATCTCCCACACCGAACCCTGGGTGGCCCGGGGCCGCCACGAGCCGTCGACCACGCCGGTGTCGGCGTCGACCCGGGCCAGATTCGACACGGCGTAGGTCCGACCGTCGGAGCCGGTGATGGTGGAGAAGGCACCGGCCAGGTAGAGCCAGTCGCCGTGGCGCTCCAGGTCGTGGACCCGGGGCGGGTTGTTGCTGCGTCCCACGCTCACGCCGAACGTCTCGTCGACGGCGCCCGTCGTCGGGTCGACGGCGGTGAACGCCGCGGTGTCGGCGGTGCCCCCGATCCCGGTGAACTCACCGCCAACGAACAGCCGCGACCCATCGGCCGAGGTCTCCAGCGCGAACACCGACCAGTCGACGTCGGGCCGGAAGCCCGAACGCCAGCTCGCCCCCGACTCGTCGAAGGCGGCCAGGTACGACTGGCCGACGCTGGTGGTGCCGTTGGTGACCCCGGTGAACTTGCCGCCGCTGTAGACGGTGTCGCCGATCTGGGCGAAGGCGAACACCGGTGAGTAGTACCGGAAGTTGCCCGAGCCGAGGTCGAGCCCCTCAACGCCCCACGAGTTGGCCGGCCGGGGGTCGAACACCGTCGAGGGGTTGGCCGACGTCGCCGCCACCGCCGCGGTGGCCCCGGCCGCCGGGTCGCTGTCGAGCACGACCGGGGTGACGGCCGCGGTCGCCAACAGGAGGGAAGCGGCGGCCAACGCCCTGGAAGGGCGGCGAAGGACGGAAGAGCGAAGAGTCACGATGTTCAGGGTGGCGAGCATCGGTTTTGTCCGCCTGAGCAAAGCCCAACCGCACACCTGGGCCCATCGGATCATTCCGGCCGCTCCCCGTCCGTTGGCTCCGGGCCGGGCGGGGGCGGGCTACGGTTCCCCCATGGCCGGGGAGACGACCGAACACTGGTGGATCGAGGAGGGGGAGCGGATCCTCATCGAGTCGTCGGCGGTGGCCGTCTATCAGTATCAGGGCACCCCCGTGCGACGACGGTTTCCCGGGCGGTTCTTCGTGACCGACCGGCGACTGGTGGCGGCCAGCCATCGGGGCCGGCTGGCCCGCCAGCAGGTGCTGCCGATCGACGTGCCCCGCCAACACATCAACGGCATCGCCGTAGCCAAGGACTTCAAGACGGCGAACTCCTACTACCGGCCGTTTCCGCCCAAGCGGGTGCTCCGGCTCGACATCGACCATCAGGGTCGTCGCCTCTTCATGGGAGTGGTGGTGTCGAAGGCGGTCGTCGACGAGTGGGCGTCCGCCCTCGGTGGCGAGACCATCGTCGGCCCGTCGGCCGAGTCACCCCCGGCCGAGCCACCGTCCCCGGCGGAGCCCCCATCGTCGTTCGAGCCGCCGTCGGAACCTCCGGCGCCCTGACCTCCGGCGCCCAACCGATGCCGCCGCCGGATCGGCCCGCCGTGCGGAACGCCCCGCCGAGGCGGAGGGCGGTCGTGCGTCAGCCGTCGAAAGGCTCGGCGTCCATCTCCAGGTGCAGCAGGTCGCCCTCGTAGGGGTGGGCCCGGGCCACGTCCTCGTCGAGCTCGACACCGAGACCGGGCGCCGTCGGCACCTCGACGTGACCGTCCTCCCAGCGGAGCGGGGAGCGGAGCAGCTCGGCGTGGAAACCGCCCCAGTCCTCGATGCCCTCGCAGATCAGGAGGTTGGGGGTGCAGGCGCCGAGCTGGACGTTGGCCGCACCCTCGATGGGGCCGGCGTAGAGGTGAGGGGCGAGCTGGGCGTAGTGAGCCTCGGCCATGCCGGCGATCTTCTTGGCCTCGAGCAGACCACCGACCCGGCCCAGGGCCGGTTGCAGGATCGAGGCGGCGCCGGTGGCCAGCACCCGGGCGAACTCGTATTTCGTGGTCAGACGCTCGCCGGTGGCGACCGGGATCGACGTGGCCCGGGCCACCTTGGCCATCTCCTCGGGCATCTCGGCCGGGGTCGGCTCCTCGAACCACAGCGGCTCGTACCGCTCGATGCGGCGGGCCAGCCGGACGGCACCGTCGGGGGTGAACTGCCCGTGGGTGCCGAACAGGATGTCGGCCCCGCTGCCCACGGCGTCGCGGATCGCCGCCACCATCGACTCGGCGATGTCGAGCCGTTCCAGGGACGGTTGCCGGGGGTCGAAGGCGGAGTAGCCGCCCATCGGGTCCAGCTTGAGCGCCGTGAATCCCTGGGCCAGGTACTCCGCCGCCCGGGCCGCCGCCAGTTCGGGCATGACATAGACGTCGCTGTTGGCGTAGATGTCGACGGCGTCGTCGGTGGGGTAGAGGTAGGTGTAGGTGCGGATCCTGTCCCGGACCCGCCCGCCGAGCAGTTCGTGGACCGGCTTGCCCGCCGCTTTGCCGACGAGGTCCCAGCAGGCGATCTCGATGCCGCTGAGCACCGCAACCAGCGAGACGTCGGGGCGCTGGGTGAACCCGCTGCTGTAGACCCGGCGCCAGAGGGTCTCGATGTGGTGGGGATCGGTGCCGACCACATGCCGTTCGCACACGTCGGCGATCATGGCCGACACGACCCGGGGGCCGAAGGTGGCGGCGTACACCTCGCCGTAACCGACGAGGCCGTCGGCCGTGGTGAGCTTGACGAAGATGAAGTAGCGGCCACCCTTGGCCGGCGGGGGATTGCCGACCACGAACACCTCGAAACCGTCGATGCGCATGGGGGCCAACCCTACGAGCCCGATCGCCCGAGGAGCCCGATAGCGTGGAGTGCTGCTGTTCGCCTCGATCACGGGTCGAATGGCCGGGCCCCAGGTCCCGCACTCACATCCAGTCTCGACTGCACACGGAGAATCGACCAATGAGCAAGCCTGCCGCCAACCTTCCCCCCAAGGCCGACACGATCGCCAAGTTCGCCAAGAGCGACAGCGACACCGGCTCCCCCGAGGTGCAGATCGCGCTGCTCAGCGATCGGATCTCGCACCTGACCGAGCACCTGAAGACCCACAAGAAGGACCACCACTCCCGTCGTGGCCTCCTCATGCTGGTGGGTCGCCGTCGTCGCCTGCTCGACTACCTGGCCAAGATCGACATCGAGCGCTACCGCACCGTCCGCGACGAGCTCGGCCTCCGTCGCTGACGGGAACCGGCCTTCGGCCGGTTCCCGAGGTTCCGCCACTTGGCGGAACCTCCTGGGTTGACGCCATGGGGTCCGGCCTTCGGGTCTTCGCCTTGGCGGCCGCCCAGCCGGGCGCTCCTGGGTTGACGCCATGGGGTTCGGCCTTCGGGTCTTCGCGTTGGCGGCCACCCAGCCCGGCGAGGGCTCCGGGCTCACGACCCCTGATGCCGTGAGCCCTCGGGCTCAGGAGTTCAGCGGGTAGGTGGAGTGCGAAGCACGAAATCACGATGAACTCACGGCCCGGGGTAGGCGCAGAGCGCCTACCCGCTAAGGCCCTTAGCCCATGGTGCAGTAGGCCACGCTCCAAGGTCGACCGTCGAACGATGACCGCAGCGGGCACGACTCGAGCACCTGCTCGGGGGAGAACCGTCCGCCGACCTTGGTCGGGTAGGCGAACCGGCGACCGGACGGATCGCCGAGGTTCTGCTGATCGCAGTTCACCCGGTCGGGGTGGATGCAGTTCTCGACGAGGATGTCGGCGGTCTCCCGGTGCCATCCGCCGAACCAGTCGCCGTGCCAGGTGGTACCGCCCTGCTTGACCTGCCCGGTCATGTGGTCGACATCGCTCGACAGGTACGCCTGGGTGGTCGAGGTGGTGAAGTCCCTCACGTCGAAGAACACCCGGTACCGGATGCGGGGGAGCTCGATGGGGTGCGACGCCGGGCAGCTGTCGCCCTTCCAGTACCCACCCCGCGACTCCGAGGGGTACACCACATGCGACTTGTGGTCGCCCGAGTCCTCCCGACCGTTCCAGCAGTAGGGGAAGCGGATGCTCATCTCCAGGAAACCGTCGTTGTCGCAGTTGGGGATGACGTTCTGCGTGTTGCGCCCGGCGTACCAGCCGCAGGAGAAGAAGATCAGCTTCTCGTTCGGGGCATTCGGATCGACCATCTGTTGGGGTTGCGGG
Organism: Actinomycetota bacterium; assembly: GCA_039201605.1. GTDB lineage: Bacteria > Actinomycetota > Acidimicrobiia > Acidimicrobiales > SZUA-35 > CADEDH01. The sequence continues at coordinate 17,943 of JBCCRO010000057.1, read as the reverse complement.
GCGTGGGCTTCGCCGTGCACGAACCGGAGGTCGTCGGGCAGGACGACGTCCTGGTTCTCGGTCCGAGAGTTCTGGTAGTAGACCATGAACTCCTCGGGGACGATCACGTTGTGGTTGCCGTCGAACAGGGCCGGAATCCAGTAGGCGGTCCGGTTCAACTCGCCCTTGCCGCACGTGCTGCCACCCTCGTTGAGGATCGAGTCGGCGGTGGAGAACGCATTGGTCCTCGTGTTGCCGAAGAACATGTGCAGGTGGGTGGCCCCGGGCTGTCCCGGAAAGACGATCGGATCGTCGTAGGCGAGGTGGGAGAACTGGCACACCTCGTGGAACCGGCCACCGTCGGTCACCTTGCCCTGGATCTGGGAGTAGCGCTGGCGACCGTCGACGATGTAGTCGGCGATGTCGAGCTGATCCGATGGCGTGTCGGCGTAGGGGTTCCCCGTTTCGAGGGGATACCGGAACGTGTGCCCTTCCCAGCCCGGCAGCTCGCCGTAGCAGCGGGCACCGCCCGAGCCTCCGCACCGGACCACCCCGGCGGCGTTGGCCGGGCCGTTGGGGACGAGCTGGATGTTGCGGGCGACCCGGTCCCGGGCCGTCGTGCTCGCCTCCTGGAGGAATCGGTAGTAGGCGTCGTGGTCGGCGGGGAAGCCGTCGGCGACGCCGCCGTGTCCCCCGTGCCCGCCGTGCTCACCGTGGCCTCCGGTCTCCGGGGGAGTGGTCGTCGGGGGCGCCGTGGTCGGGGGCGCCGTGGTGGGGGGCGAGGTGGTGGGGGTGGCCGTGGTCGGCGGCGCGACGGGAGCCGGGGGCCGGCGCGGTCCCGCCGGAGGAGAACGCCACCCGATCGAGCTCGGTCCCTTCCCAGAGCTTGATCTGGATCGTGTCCGACGTGGACCACGACCGGGTCAAGGTCCGGACCTCGGCCCCTCGGATGGTCCACGTAGCCAGGGGCGAGTTCGACCCGTTCACGTACACCTTGGCCCAGGCGCCCGTACCGGCGGCGAAGACGAAGTCGACCGACGACGAGCCCGCCGGCCAGCGGTAGGGCGTCGAGGCGACACCGAGGTTCTTCCCCGATGCGACCGCGAGCGCCTGTCCGCCGCTCGCCTGGCTTCTCCCGACCACGGCGAGACGGCTGTCGAACGACATGCTCTCCGCCTCGGTGTCGGCGCTCGATGGAGCGGGTGCGCCCGCGGACGGTGTCGGTGGCGTCGACGGCGGCGTTGCGTCGGCCCCCGGAACCACCAGATAGTCGAACGCGGCCCGATTGGAGAACTTGACGGCGATCGTGTCGCCCTTCTTCCATGCGCGGGTGAGGCCCTTGGTGACGACGGTGCCGGTGTCCCGGAGCGACCAGGTGGCCTCCGGCTTCGACGAGCCGTTCAGGTAGACCTTGGCCCACGACGTCGAGCTGCCGTCGTTGAAGACGAACCGGACCTCGCCGCTTCCCTCCCGTCCGTCGTAGGTCGTGGTGGCGATCCCGATGCCACTGCGCCCCGACACCACGAGGGCGGCACCACCGCTCGCCTCGCCGAACTGCTGCGTCCGGAGACGGCCGTCGTCAGACATCGACTCGGCCTCCACCACCGAGCCGGCCGCCGCGCCCACCGGCGAACTCGGGACCAGCGCCGCCGCCAAGGCCAGCGCCAGCACGGCGCCCAGGCACGAAACTAAGATCCCCCTGCGGAATCCCATCACCATCGTTCTCTCCGTCTCTGCGTCCGTCCTCAACAGAACGTGCCGATATGCGGCACACTGTTCCGCCATGCGGTCCGAAGGTAGTGAAGTCGCCTGCTCGGCGTCAACCGTTATCGGTCGACGCTTGGCGATCGATGGTGATCGACGGCGGGCGAGGGGCCTTGGGCGCAAACCGGGGCCGACGGGTGTCGCGAGGTGTGGAGCGTCTCGGAAACCCCGAGCGTCGAACGACGCCCGGCGTCACTCGATGCCGTGCTCCAGGGCGTAGCGGATCAGTTCCTGTTTGCGGTTGAGGTGGAGCTTCTTGAGGATGTTGCGCACGTGGTTCTCCACCGTCTTGGCCGAGATGTAGAGTTCCTCGCCGATCTCGCGGTAGGTGTGGCCCCGGGCCACCAGCTGGAGCACCTCCCGCTCCCGGGCCGAGAGGGCGTCGGCCGGTTGCTGGGTGGCCTTCACCCGTCGGAACTCGGTCAGCACCAACGCCGCCAGCGACGGCGAGAAAACCGGCTCGCCCTGGCTGGCCCGCCACAGGTGGTTGCGCAGCTCCTCCGACGTGGTCGACTTCACCAGGTAGCCGAGCGCTCCCGAGGCGACGGCGTCCAGCAGGTCCGACTCGGCCTCCGACACGGTGAGGATCACCACCGGCACCTGCTCGCCGACCGCCTTCACCACGGCCAGGCCACCGCCGTTCGGCATGTGGAGGTCGGTCAGCACCAGGTCGGGGGACGAGGTCCGGATCACCTCGATGGCCTCGGCGGCATCGGCCGCCTCGCCCACCACGGCGAAGTTCTCCCCCAGGTCGGCCCGGAGCCCGGACCGCCAAATGCCGTGATCGTCGGCGATCACCACCCGCACCACCATCAGCGCCTCCCCGTGTCGTTCGTCATCACGCCTCGATCCATAGTCGCACCTCGGTGCCCCGACCCGGGCGACTGGCGATCTCGGCCAGGCCGCCGGCGCCCGTCAGCCGGCCCCGGATGGAGCGGGACAGCCCGATCCGCTCGGTGGCGGCGGCGGGGTCGAAGCCCCGGCCGTTGTCCTTGATGCTGAGGAACAGCGTCGGTCGCCGTCGTCCGAGGACCTCGATCCCCAGCCGGTCGGCGGCCTCGGCCACGTCGTCCTCGTCGGCCGGCTCCGCGTACACGGTGACGCGGTCGGCCTCGGCGTGCTTGCCCACGTTGGTCAGGGCCTCGCCCGCCGCTCCGAGCACGGCCTCGAGCGGGTCGGGTCGCACCCGGGGGGCGTCCGGAGCCACCACCACCGACACCGTCGTGCCCGGGAACAGCCGCTCGTGGCGCTGGGCCAGCAGCCGCAGGCCGGGTTCGAGCCCGACGGGTTCGCCCTCGCCGCCCATGGCGGTCCGCAGAGCGGCCACCGCCCCGGTGGCGTCGTCGGCGATGGCGGCGGCGGCCGGACCGGCCGACCGACCGCCGGACAGGAACCGCCGCAGGTCGCTCTCCTGGTCCCGGGCCAGGGCCGCCAGCTCGGTGTCGTCGGAGCGCCGTTGGATGACGGCCAGGGTCTGGAGCACCCCGTCGTGGAGCTGGCGCGCCACCTCCTCGCGGGCGTGGGCCAGGGCCACCTCGGCCTCCGCCCGGCGGAGCCGGGACGACACGTAACCCGCCAGGAGGCCGGTCACCGCCCACAGCCCGATGCGGGAGAAGGCCTGCACCGGGTCGGCCAGGTTGGTGTCGAGGCGGAACTCGGTGATCAGGCTCGCCCCGACCATGGCCAACGACGCCGCCAGGCCCGCCCGCCAACCGCGGACCAGGCCGACGGCCATCACCCCGGCCGCCGGCCACGACCACGGGAGCGAGATGCCGCGACCGGGGTCGTAGACGAAGCTGTCGCCGATCAGGACCGCCGCTCCCAGGCCCAGCTCGGTGAGGTGCACCCACAGGCGGTCGATCGGGAGCAGCGACCCCCAGCGGGGCCAGAGGCTCACCGCTGCGGTCCACAGCGCCATCAGGGTCAGGAGGCCGACGGCGGCCCACGGTCGGGCCAGGAACCCCCGTTCCGACCACACCCCGATCACGGCCCAGGCCAGGCAGATCGCCCGAAACACCGTCACACCACGGAAAAGACCCCGTATCGAGGCCTGTTCACCCGGAAAGGCCCCGTTGCGCCGTCCCGTGGGGGTTCTGGGGGATCCCCCAGGGGTTACTGAGGGGTAACCGGGATTCCCGGAGGGCTCGTCGTGCGGCTCAATGATCTCCATGTCCACCACGACCCCTTCCCCAACGACCGTCCCCGCCTCCTCGGCCGGCGGCTCGACGTCCGGCCTCTCCGCCGGTGCCTCCCCGGCGGCGACCCCTTCGCTCCGTGACCTCGCCGGTCAGGCCAAGGCCGACCGCAACCGGGCCATCGACCTCTACCGGGTGGTGGCCATGCTGGCCGTCGCCTTCGGGCATTGGTTCGCGATGGTAGCCATCGTCGACGACGGTGAGCTCGTCGGTGGCAACGCCCTGGAGTTCGTGCCCTCGATGGCGTGGCTCAGTTGGGCCCTGCAGGTCATGCCCCTGTTCTTCGTCGTCGGCGGCTTCTCCTCGGCCATGTCGCTCGACTCCCACAACCGTGACGGTGGCAATCCGCAGGACTGGGTGGCCGCCCGCCTCCGTCGGATGCTGCCTCCGGCGGTCACCCTGGCCGCCACCTGGCTGGTCGTGCTGGTGCTGGCCCGCCTGGCCGGCCTGCTGGAGCTGGCCACCATCGGCGCCTTCGCCGCCGCCGTCCCGCTCTGGTTCCTGGCCAACTACACCATCGACACCGCCCTCGCCCCCTACGTGCTGCCCCGCTTCCGCCGCAACCCGGGCCTGACGGCGGCCGCCATCGTCGGCGCCTTCGTCTTCTTCGAGATCCTGCGGGTGCTCGGCGTCGCCTACCTACCCCAGGTCAACTGGGTCCTCGGCTGGCTGTCGTTCCAGGTCCTCGGTTTCGCCTGGCGGGACGGGCTGCTGCCCACCGGCCGTCGCCTGCTGACCCTCGCCGCCGCCTGCTGGGTCGGCACCCTGGCCCTGGTGCTCTCCGGCGGTCCGTGGACCATCTCGATGGTCAACTGGGCCGGCCTGGAGAACTCGCCGACCAACCCCCCGACCCTGTCGCTGCTGGTCTTCGGCGCCGCCTACAGCCTCACCGCCATCGCCGCCGCCCCCGCCATCTCGGCTGCGGTCGCCGCTCGCCCCAAGGTGTGGGCCGGCGTGGTGGCCGCCAACACCGTGGCCATGAGCGTCTACCTGTGGCACATGACGGCCGCCGTGATCGTGTCAGCCGCCATCCACCTCACCATCGGCCTCCCCGAGGTCGTCGTCGGTTCGGCCGGCTGGTGGTGGTGGAAGGTGCCCACGATCGTCGGCTCGATGCTGGTGTTGGCCCCGATCGTGGCTGTCGTGTCGAAGGTGGAGCGACGGGCCCTGCTCGCTCCCCGTCGACCGTGGGTCGGCGGTCCGGTCTCGATGGCCGTCGTCGCCGTCGTCGCCTCGATCGCCCTCAAGTGGTGGACCAGCGGCGATCTGACCGTGGTGGTCGCCTGCCTGGTCGTGCTCATCGCCCTGGGGCACACCGTTCTGGCCCCGAGCAAGGAGGTGGCATCGGCCAGCCGCTAGACGACATCCGCATCCAACAGCCGATGGTCGGTCGCCCCCAGGGGGTGGCCGGCCATCGGTGGTGCCGGGGCGGCGAGGTCCGGACCTTCGGTCGGTGGGCCGGTGCGGGGCGGGGCGGGCGGGCACCCGGGGGCGACCGGGGCCGTCGACCTGGGGCCTACCGATGCCGACGACATCCTCATCGACGCCGAGCGTGCCGGCTCTGGTCTCCGCATCCGGACCGACGGCGCCGGTCGCCTGGCCAGGGGTCGATCGAGGTGGCGGAGGGTGTCACCCTGGACGTTCTGCAGGTCGACGGGACCAACAAACCGGTCGACCGAGCCGGTGGTCGTCGACGTCGACGACGTGGCCGTCTCGCTGCGAAACCGCTGCTGAGGGGCCTGCACCGGGCCTCCAGGCCCACGTCGGGGTGGGCGGAACCGCCCGAGACACATTGCTCAGCCCCGATCGTCGCCTCCTGGATCGACATCTAGCTAGATTGTTGGCTGTTCACGGCTACCAGACCGGTGGCTTCGTGTCTCCGACCGGGGCGGAAGGGTACGCGTGGCAGATACACGACAAACCGCAGAGTCCGCCCGAGTCACGGTGCGCCGATTGACGCCGCTGGCGTTCGCCGTCGCCGTCCTGCTCGTGGTGGCTTCCGGGTGCACGGCCGACGAGCCGATGGACACCGCCGATCTGCAGAGTTCCGCCGTCGACACCGAGGCCGGCGAGGGCGCCGGCGATGACGACGACGGTGAGGATCCGGGCAAGGCCGACGTGCGAGCCTCCTCCAGCACCACCGAGGATTCAGCCGCCGCCGGGGCCCGCGGTGGCGACGATGACGACGATCCCGACGGCGACGATGCGGCGTCCGAGGACGACGATGACGATGCGGGCAGCAATGGCACCGGCCGGGACGACACGTCCGCCGGTTCGACCATGGCCGCCTCGTCCGGCGGCTCGGCGCCCCGCACCACCGATTCTCCCAGTACCCCCACCACACCGCTGTGGACCCCCATGGTCAGCCTGAGCGCCTCCTCGGCGTCGGTGGGGAACGCCCTCTGGGTGTCGTGGCCCGCCGATCCGGGTACCGGCCGTTTCGACTACCGCACCACGGTCAACGGTGCGACCACGCTGCGCGGCAGCGCCACCGGCGCCGTAGGGGCCACCTCGGGCGTCGCCGTCACCCCCGATCGGGGCGGCGAGTTCTGCGTCTATGTGCGGGCGATCGCCGTCGCCGGGGTGACCGACCCGGGCTGGAGCAACAGCGCCGAGTCGGCTCCGGCCTGCGCCACCATCTACGGCGACCCCGATCCGCCGGCCCCGATGACGACGACCACCTGGAACTCGACCACCACCACGGCGATGTCGGCCGGTCAGCTGCCCGCCCCCGGGCCCGGCAGCGGCAGCTATGACGGCAGCGGCATCACCTTCACCTGGGGTGCGGTCAGCGATCCGTCGTTCTCGCACTACGGCCTGCGGGCGCTCCACAAGGGCAACGTCCTGCAGCACGCCCAAGCCTGGGGTACGTCGTTCTATCTGCCCGTCGATGCCTCGGCGTCCGGTCAGTACTGCGTCGGTGTGCGGGCCCGGCCCGTGGCCGGAAGCGGTGCGCTCGAGAGCGAGCGCACCCGGATCTGCGTCACCATCTAGTTCGACGACAGTCCCGGTCAACCCGACGTCGGCATCGGTTGTCGCCGTCTCTCCGCGCTCGCGGAAGGCTGTCGACGGCTACCCGATGCAACAATGGGGAACCGGACGTTCGGTAAATCGGGTGACCATCCCCAGGGCAAAAAGGTTGCTTGTGGGCGGGACGAAATAGGCGCTGATCATCGGGGTATTTGACCCACAAACACCCGTCGATAGTGCTCCAAATATGTCGTAGCGTGTCGCTTCAACAGGGAGGACCCGAGGTCGGGTCCCGGGCGAAGAGTTGAGGGGAACAAACGCATGCGACGCTCGTCGTTTCGACGGAGTCTTCGCGCGGCCATCGCCGCGCTCGCAATCGTGCTGGTGCCGCTGTACGCGACACCGGCGGCGGCCGAGGTGGGGCCACTGACCTCGGTCGGCATCGAGCCGATGAGCGACGCCGAGTACGACGCGCTCGTCGCCGCCGGGGCCATCATCGTGGCCGACCTCGTCAACGAGTACGGCGCGAGCATCGGTGAGCTGTACCAGACACCGGACGGCGCCTATCACGAGGTCTACATCGGTGACCCGAACCGCTTCGACGAAGTCTGGCTCAATCACGCCTACCAGGCCCACGACCCGTCGGAGGTCTGGATTCGGGACAACGGTTCGCCAGGTCCGTTCGTCGAGATCACCGACACCTGGGTGTTCGAGCCGCAGTACATCGTGGCCACCTACCTCCTGGACTATCGCGGGGCTTTCGTCGGGATCATCTTCCAGGACGGCGCCGACGGTCCGTTCTATGACGTGATCGGCGTCGACCTCGACAAGGTCGATCTCAGTCGGGTCCAGACGTCCGAGACGTACTTCGCCGCCAACCCCACGCCGCTCTACCTGGGTGTCGGCAACGGTTTCCGGCTCGACGATGAGCCGGAGCCCACCACGACGACCGAGCGGGAGACCACGACGACGACCGAGGAGGAGACGACCACGACCGCCGAGGAGACGACCACGACCGCCGAGGAGACGACGACGACCGGCGGCGAGGAGACGACGACCACGGCGAAGGACACGACCACCACCACGGAGAAGGTCACGTCCACCTCGTCGGAGTACTCCACGACAACGGCGATACCGACGACGACGTCGAAGCCCTACACCACGACCACCATGGGCTCGACGACCACCGGCGGCTATCAGGCAACCACGACCACGGCGGCCTACTACACCACGACGACGGCGACCTATCAGCCGGCACCGGACTCGCCCCCGCAGGCACCGGTGGCGCCGGCCAAGAACGAGACGCCGACCATCACCGGATAGCGACGCTCGCTCGTCCCCGTGATGACTTCGGTGCCCGTCCTCCAACGCACGGCGACCACCTCGATCCGGGTGGTCGCCATCGCCGTCGGCCTCGCCCTGGTCGCTCTGGGCTGCGCCCCCGAGCCGGATCCGCTGGCGACCGGCGGCGGCCTGCTGACCGAGCTGTCCGACGGGGCGGCCGCCGCAGCCGATGCCGACGGCGGCGACACCGGCGTCGATTTCGTCGCCCCCGGCTCGACCGGTCCGGCCGACGTCCTGACCGCGGTCGCCACCGGCGCCGAACTGGTCGCCTATACCGAGCCCGATGCGGCGTCGGCGGTGGTGACCGAACTGTCGTCCGACGACGGGTACCCGCTCTACGTCATGGCGCTGTCGACCTTCGCCGACTACGAGGCCCAGGACGACGACGGGTGGCTCGAGGTGCTGCTGCCGGTTCGACCCAACGGCTCGACCGGGTGGATCCGGGTGGCCGACGTCGAGCTCTATCAGAACCGCTTCCGCATCGAGATCGACATCAGCGACCACTCCCTCACCCTGCTGGAGCGGGGTCAGGAGGTGTTCACCACCGAGGTCGCCATCGGTACCGGCGACACGCCGACCCCCGTCGGTTCCTTCTTCACCACCGTCCTCTACGACGTGCCCGACCCCGAGGGCCCCTACGGTCCCCACGCCTTCGCCCTCTCGGGCTTCAGCGAGGTGCTCACCAGCTTCAACGGCGGCGACGGCCTTATCGGCATCCACGGCACCAACGACCCGTCGTCGCTCGGCACCGACGTGTCGCACGGCTGCATCCGGATACCCAACGAGCTGATCACCCGCATGGCCGAAACGGTCCCACTGGGTACACCGGTCGACATCACCGCCTGAGGCCCCCGCCCGGCGGGCGATGGCGGGCGGCGGCCCGGGACCCGCGATCGGCCGCAGTGCTAAGGGGCCTGGCGGGTAGGCGCCTTGCGCCTCCCCTGGGCCTTGAGTTCATCGTGATTTCGTGCTCCGCACTCCGCCTACCCGCTGAACTCCTAAGCGTGCACGGATCGCACCCGATACGGAGATAGGCTGCTCACACGGGCACGAGTATCAACTCGCTGCCAAGCGCGAGGTCAGCTGCCAGTTTCCGGCTCCTCAGCCCGCCGTCCCCACCACATCTGTCTGGGTGGCCGCAATCTGGGATCTGATCCGCGTTGGACGAAGCGAAGGTCGCGACGTCCCAACAATTGGATACCCAAGGAGTTCTGTTATGGCTGAGGCCATTTCCGTTTCCGGGACCGTCACCTCTGGTGATGGTTCTGACCTGCACCTGGAAACCGGTCGTCTGGCCGGTCTGGCCGGTGGGGCCGTGTTGGCCCGTATGGGCGACACGAGCGTGCTCGCCACCGCCACCGGTGCAAAGTCGCCCCGCGAGGGTGCCGACTTCTTTCCGCTGACGGTGGACGTCGAAGAGCGTTCCTACGCTGCGGGCAAGATCCCCGGGTCGTTCTTCCGGCGTGAGGGCCGGGCGGCGGACACCGCCACTCTGACCTGCCGTCTGATCGACCGTCCGCTGCGCCCCTCGTTCCCCGAGGGCTTCCGCAACGAGACCCACGTCGTCATCACCGTGATGTCGGCCGACATGGTCAACCCCCACGACGTGCTGGCCATCAACGCAAGCTCGGCCGCCCTGATGCTGTCGGATATCCCCTTCGACGGCCCGATCGGTGCCGTGCGGCTGGCCTACACCGCCGACGGCGAGTGGCTGCCCCACCCCAGCTACGAGGAGGGCGACGCCTCGTCGTTCGAGATCGTGGTCGCCGGTCGTCAGCTCGACAACGGCGACGTCGCCGTGATGATGGTCGAGGCCGGTGGCACCGAGAACTCGTGGAACAACTACGAGAACGGCGCCCCCAAGGTCGACGAGGCCGCCCTGGCGACGGCACTGACCGAGTCGGAGCAGTACATCAAGGAGGCCATCGCCCTGCAGAAGCAGCTGGTGGAGGCCGCCGGCACCAAGCCGACGATGGACTTCCCGACCCTCGCCGACTACACCGACGAGCAGTTCACCGCCGTCAGCGGTGCCGCCGAGGCCAAGCTGGTCGAGGTCATGTCGATCGCCGACAAGACCGAGCGGGGCGAGGCCGAGGGTGCGCTGCGCGACGAGGTGCTCGCCGCCCTCACCGCCCAGTTCACGGCCGAGGGTGACGAGGCCCTCGTCACCAAGCAGCTGAAGGCCGCCTTCCGCTCGCTGAGCAAGGCCGTCGTCCGCCGCCGCATCGTCGAGGACAACGTCCGCATCGACGGCCGCAAGTCCGACGAGATCCGGCCCCTGTCGGCCGAGGTCGGCGTCCTACCTCGAGTGCACGGCTCCGGCCTGTTCCAGCGGGGCGAGACCCAGGTCGTCAACGTGACCACCCTCGGCATGAAGCGCATGGACCAGCTGATCGACGGCATCGACCCGGTTACCCGCAAGCGCTACATGCACCACTACAACTTCCCGCCCTTCTCCACCGGTGAGACCGGCTTCATGCGAGGCCCGAAGCGCCGCGAGATCGGACACGGCCTGCTGGCCGAGCGGGCTCTGGTGCCCGTCGTCCCCTCCCTGGAGGAGTGGCCCTACACCCTGCGTCTGGTCTCGGAGGTGCTGTCGTCCAACGGTTCCACCTCGATGGCCTCGGTGTGCGGCTCAAGCCTGTCGCTGATGGACGCCGGTGTGCCGATCAAGGCCCCGGTGGCCGGTATCGCCATGGGCCTCGTTTACGCCGAGGGCAAGTACACCCCGCTGACCGACATCCTCGGCGCCGAGGACGCGTTCGGCGACATGGACTTCAAGGTGGCCGGTACGTCCGAGTTCGTCACCGCCCTGCAGCTCGACACCAAGATCGAGGGTATCCCGGCCGACGTGCTGGCCCAGGCCCTGAATCAGGCCAAGGACGCCCGTCTCCAGATCCTCGAGGTCATGACCGGCGCCATCGCCGCTCCCCGTGAGGACGTGCGGGACGGTGCGCCGAAGATCATCTCGTTCGAGATCCCGGTCGACAAGATCGGCGACGTGATCGGCCCCAAGGGCAAGGTCATCAACTCGATCCAGACCGAGACCGGCGCCGACATCAGCGTCGACGACGACGGCGTCACCGGCATCGTGTCGATCGCCGCCACCGAGAAGGAGGTGGTGGACGAGGCCGAGCGCCAGATCCGCCTCATCCTCGATCCCCCCACCGCCGATGTGGGCGAGACCTACCAGGGTCGCGTGGTCAACATCACCAAGTTCGGCGCCTTCGTCAACATCCTTCCCGGCCGCGACGGCCTGCTCCACATCTCCAAGATCGGTGGCGGCAAGCGCATCGACCGGGTGGAGGACGTCTACGACCTCGGCCAGGAGGTCGAGGTCGAGGTCGAGGACATCGATCCCAACGGCAAGATCTCGCTGAAGATCGCCGGTGACGACTCGTCCTCGTCCAACGGTTCGGGTGGGCGTCGTGAGCGCTCCGAGCGTGGCGGCGGCACCGCCGTGGCCGAGAAGACCGACACCATCGAGATGTCGTTCGAGAGCGAGTTCTCCGACGACGCCCTCGAGGGCTTCGGCGAGCTCGGCCCCGAGGGTGCGCCCCTGCAGTCCGACGACGACCGGGGCCGTGGCCGCGGTCGGGGCCGCAGCGGTGGCGGCGGCGGTCGAGGCCGTGGTCGTGGCCGCGGTCGCGGTCGGGACTGACCCTCGCCTGAACGGCCGCCTCCGAGCGGCCGAGCCGTCCCCGGGACGGCTGATGGAACGAACCGGAGCCGGTGGTGGCAGCTGCCCCACCGGCTCCGGCGCGCCCGGCCCGGGTGCCGTGGTCCGGGCTCGGGGTGCGGAGGCCGGGGCCGGTACGGCGGTTGCGGCCCGGCCGTCGGTCGGGGGGCCTAGCGTGGAGGGGACGGGTCGAGACAAGGAGGGCATGAGCGTGGACAGGGCCGGGGGCAGCGTGGGACCACTCGGCCGTCGGCCGCTCGGGGCCCTGCTGTCGGTGAGCCTGGTGCCGAGGGCCCTGCTGCTCGCCCTGGTGTCGGCGCTGGCGTTGGCCGGCTGCGGCCTGGTCGGCGGCGACGACACCGACCGTGCAGCCGACGGGACGGCGAGCACCTCGACCGACGAGGTCGACTCGACCACCACCGACGGCGACGGGCTCGACCCGGCGGGGCCCGACACCGAGGACACCGACGGCGCCGGCACCACCACCGGCGACGGAGCCGACGACGAGGCCGACAACGACACCGACGCCGATGCCGACGACGGTCCGACGGCACCCGATCTCAGCCTGGGCGACGTGGTGCCCTCACCCCTCGGGGAGTACCTGGGCGACCCCACGTACGGGGCCGAGTGGTTGCCGGCGGCGGCCGAGCGCCGTCGGGAGGTCGAGTTGGAGCGGCAGCGGTTCATCGAGTCGTGCATGGCCGCCGGCGGCTTCGAGTACCTGCCGATCGAGCCCGACCCCGACCCGGCCCAGGTCACCGGCGGCTGGTCGCTGGCCGACCAGCAGACCCGGGACTGGGTGGCGACCTACGGGTTCGGCATCTCCACCACCCGGTTCACCACGGGCGAGCTCGAGGGTCGGGTGGGCCTGGTCGGGTTCGACGGGGCCGGTCAGGAACGGCCGAGCGACCCCAACCTGGCCATCACCGGCGAGCTGAGCCCGGTGGAGCTGGAGGCGTACTTCGATCTGCTCTACGGGGCGACCGACGCCGCCGGTGGGGGCGTGGGCGGCGGGGTCGGCGGTTTCGAGGTCGCCGGGTGCCTGGGTGGGGCGGCCGAAGCCTCGGCCGTGGCATCGTTCGCCTTCTACGACGAGTTCGGGGACGAACTCGACGAGCTGTACGCCGCCGTCACCGCCGACGAACGGTTGACCGATACTGAGGCCGAGGTGGCGGACTGCGTGGCCGACGAGGGCCTCGACTACCTCTCGGCCGAGGAGCGGACCCGGGCCTTCGCCGCCCGATTGCGAGCCGTCGACGACGAGGTGAGCCACCCGATCGACGAGCTGTCCGAGCGCGACCTGGCCCTGCTGTCGGCCTCCGCCGTCGACGAGCTGCTGGCCCTGCCCCGCACCGTCTCGCCCGCCGGGCTGGCCGTGCTGGCCGAGGTCCAGACCGACGAGGTGGCCCTGGCCCTTGCCACTTTCGACTGCGGAGGCGGGAGCCTGGCCGAGGCCGTTCTCCGCTCCGAGGTCACGGCGGAGTACGAGGAGGCGTTCATCGCCGACAACGGCGAGCGCCTGGCCCCCTTCGCCCTGTCCTAGGTCGTGTGCCTCGCACGGGTGACGGGCTCGGTGGACCCGCCGGGCCCCGTGTGATTGACGGCGCCGAGGTCGCCCCGGTAGACCGGGGAGCCATGGAGATCGCCGTCACCACCGCCTTCAGTCATCACACGCCGGTCGAGTTCATCGGCCCGGCGGCCCAACGGATCGAGGCCGCCGGATTCGCCGCCGTCTGGCTGCCCGAGCACGTACTGTTCTTCCCCGAGTACGACTCGGCCTACCCGTACTCCGACGACGGCCGCATCCCGGGCGACCCCGACGGCGTGATCGACCCGTTCACCGCCCTCACCTTCGTCGCCGCCCACACCTCGACCCTCCGCCTCGGCACCGGCATCTGCCTCGTCCCCCAACGCCAGCCGGTCTACACGGCCAAGGCGGTGGCCGACCTCGACTACCTGTCGGGCGGACGGGTCGACTTCGGCATCGGGGTGGGCTGGTTGGAGGAGGAGTTCGACGCCCTGGGCATGGACTTCGGCGCCCGTGGCCCCCGCACCACGGAGTACATCGAGGCCATGAAGGCCCTGTGGGGGGCCGACCCGGTCAGCTTCAGCGGCGAGACGGTCACCATCCGCAACGCCCACGCCAACCCCAAGCCGGTGCAGACCCCGCACCCGCCGATCTTCGTCGGCGGTGAGAGCAAGCCGGCGCTCCGCCGGGTGGCGAACCTGGCCGACGGTTGGTACGGCATGGGCGTCGCCCCCGACGACGTCGCCGGGTACTTCGACAAGCTCGACGAGCACCTCGACGCCGCCGGGCGGACCCGGGACGAGATCAAGATCTACGTGTCGCCCAACCGGGGTCGGGTCGATCCCGACATGACAGCGGCCTACGCCGCCGCCGGGGTCGACCAGCTGGTGCTGCCGTTGTTCGCCCTCAACCTCGACCGGCTCGATCAGGGCATCGAGCGCCTGCGGGCCCAGACCGGCATGGAGTGAGCTGATGACGGGGCAGGAGCAACCGCCGACGACGACCGAACGCTACGACGCCATCGTCATCGGCGCCGGTTTCGGTGGGCTCTACGCCCTGCACCACCTGCGGGATCGGATGGGGCTGCGGGTGAAGGTGTTCGACGGGGCGGCCGGGGTTGGCGGCACCTGGTGGTACAACCGCTACCCGGGCGCCCGGGTCGACGCCCCGAGCAGCCCGTTCTACGCCTACACCTTCTCCCAGGAGCTGGTGGACGAATGGGTGTGGCCCGAGACCCAGTCGGCCCAGGCCGACGTACTCGCCTACCTGGAGCATGTGGCCGACCGGTTCGACCTGCGCAAGGACATCCAGTTCGAGACGTTCATCGTCGACGCCCGCTACGACGAGACGGCCCAGGGCTGGACGGTGGAGACCGACGACGGCGAGCACGTGTCGGCCCGGTTCCTGATCTGCGCCGTCGGTGCCCTGTTCCTGGCCCACACGCCCGATTACCCGGGCTTCGACGACTTCGCAGGGGAGTGGCATCACACCGGGCGGTGGCCTCACGAGCCGGTGTCGTTCGCCGGGAAGCGGGTGGGGGTGATCGGCACCGGGTCGTCGGGCATCCAGTCGATCCCCGAGATCGCCAAGGAGGCCGAGCACGTCACCGTCTTCCAACGGACCCCGCAGTACGCGCTCCCGGCCCGCAACCGGCCGCTGGCCGAGGATGAGCTGGCCGAGTGCCGGGCCGATTGGGACAACCTGCGGGAGTCGATGCGACGGCGGGGTGGTTGGCCGTTCAAGGTGAGCCGCCTCCGGGCCGGCGACTACTCGGCGGAGGAGCGCCACCAGCGGTACGAGGAGATGTGGGAGCGGGGCGGCATGCACCTCGCCATCAACAGCTACCGGGGGGTGCTGTCGAAGGAGGACCTCAACGAGGAGGTGTCGGAGTTCGTCAGGAGCAAGATCCGGGCCGTCGTCGACGATCCCGAGACCGCCCGCAAGCTGATGCCCGAGTACCCGTTCGGGACCAAGCGCCTGATCCTCGACAACGGCTACTTCGAGACCTACAACCGGCGCAACGTGGCACTGGTCGACCTGCGGGACGACCCGATCGAGCGGTTCACCGAGGCCGGGGTGCGGACGGCTTCGGGAGAGCACCCGATCGATCTGCTCGTGTTGGCCACCGGCTTCGACGCGGTGAGCGGCTCGATGCTGAAGCTCAATCCCAAGGGCCGGGGCGGGATGCCCCTGCGCGACAAGTGGGAGGCGAGCTTCGACAACCACCTCGGGATGACGATCGCCGGCTACCCCAACCTGTTCATGATCCACGGGCCGGGCTCGCCCGGCGTGTTCTACACGATGCCGTTGGGGGCGGAGCGGCAGACGGCCTGGATCGAGTCGTGCATCCGTCACCTCGACGCCACCGGTCAGGACGCCATGGAACCCACCGAGGCGGCGGAGGCGGCGTGGGTCGACGAGGTGAACGGCATCGCCGACCGCACCCTCTACCCCCAGGCCAACTCCTGGTACATGGGGGCCAACATCCCGGGCAAGCCCCGCCAGTTCCTCGGCCACCTGCGGGGCTCGCACTACTTCGACCGACTCACCGAGGTGGCCGACGGCGGGTTCGACGGCTTCGTCTTCGAGCCGTCGTCTTCCTGAGCGCATCGCCGTGCTCGGGGCGACGCTGCGAGGGTTCCGTCGCCCGCCTGCCGGGAACCGAGGGAACGGGCCGCCCGGTCGCCTCCTAGAATTGAGGCCATGACAGTACGAGTGGGCGTTGTCGGCGCCGGGGGCCGCATGGGCCAGGAGGTCTGCCGAGCGGTGGCGGCCGAGAGCGATCTGGCGTTGGTCGCCGCCATCGATCCCGGGTTCGCCGGGACGTCGGTGGGCGAGCTGGTCGGGGCCGAGCTGGGCGATCTGACGATGGCCGGCGAGCTGTCGGCGTTGAGCGAGGCCGGCACCGAGGTGGTCGTCGACTTCACCCACATCGAGGTCGCCCGGGCCAACCTCGACTACTGCGCCGCCAACGGCATCCACGCCGTGGTCGGCACGTCCGGCTTCACCGAGGCCGACAACGCCGAGATCGCCGCCGCATTCACCTCGTCGAACTGTCTGATCGCGCCGAACTTCGCTATCGGGGCGGTGCTGATGATGCGCTTCGCCGAGCTGGCAGCGCCCTACTTCGAGACGGCGGAGATCATCGAGCTCCACCACGACGCCAAGATCGACGCCCCCAGCGGGACGGCGGTGGCCACCGCCGAGCGGATGGCGGCGGCCAGCGGCCAGTGGGGCGACGACCCGACCGAGTCCGAGACCATCCCCGGCGCTCGCGGGGCCGTCGGCCCGGCCGGTATCCCGGTGCACTCGGTGCGGATGCGGGGCATGACGGCCCATCAGGAGGTCATCCTCGGCACCACGGCCCAGACGCTCACGCTGCGGCACGATTCGTTCGACCGGACCTCGTTCATGCCGGGCGTGGTGTTGGCCGTGCGCCGGGTCGGTTCGGCGGCGTCGAGCCTGACGGTCGGCCTGGACGGGGTGCTCGACCTGTGAGTCGATCGGGGCGGCGGAACCGGTTGCCGATCCCGGGGCGGGGACGCTCCGGGCAGGACGCCGTGTCCGAGCCCGCCCCGCCCGCCTCGTCCGCGCCCTCGCCCGGTGGCGCGCCCGCGCCCGCTCCGTCTCCTGGGGCGGCGCCTGCGGCGCCCCCGCCGGCTCCCACGGCCGAGGAGGTGGCCGAAGAGTTGGCCACCGTCGACCAGGCCCACGCCGAGGCCATCCTGCGGCGGGCGGTGCAGCTGTCGGACCAGGCCTACGTCGTGGCCGAGCGGCTGCCGGTGTCGAGCCTGGAGGAGGTGGCGGCCGAGCTGCAGATGCCGGCATCGGCCGTGGCCGAGGCGTTGGCCGAGTACCGGGCCGGGGGGCTCGATCCGTCGGAGGACGGCCCCAAGCGGACGGTGACCGATCGCCTTGTCGGTCCGAGTCAGGTCACGGTGCGGAGCCGCACCGGGCTCGATGAGCGCGAGGTGCAGGAACGGTTGCGACTGTGGCTCAAGCGTCGGCACCGGTTGCGGACCCGGGTCGACGCCGAGGGGACGGTGGTGGCCATCCGCCGTCGCGGCATCGTGACCACGGCGGTGCGCCAGGTGCGAGGAGCGACCGGCTCGGCCGGACTGTCGGGCATGCGCGAGGTGCGGGGTGCTGCGGTGTCGGTCGACGATCAGCAGACGATGATCTGCGTGGTGGCCGATGTGGGCGAGCAGCGGACCCAGTCGGTGTTGACCGGCTCCGCGGTCGCCATCGGCGGCACGGCCGTGGTCGGCACGGTGGCGGCGGTGACGGCGCCCGTGACCCTGGTGGGCGTGCCGGTGGCGGTGGGGACGGGCTGGATCATCAGCCGGCTGACCCATCGACGGCAGCTGCGGCGGATCAGGGAAGAGGTGGAGATCACCACCGACAACGTCGCCGCCGGGGCCACGCCCACCAGCCGGGTCCAGGAAGTGGCCGAACGGCTCAGCTACCGCATCCGCGAGTAGCGC
>JBCCRO010000056.1:0-32524 GCA_039201605.1 Actinomycetota bacterium | reverse complement strand
TCACGCCGTTCGCTTTGCTCACGCCGTTCGCTTTGCTCACGCCGTTCGCTTTGCTCACTAACCAGGTTGGGGCTGTGCCCCAACCTGCGGTTTCGGCTGCTCCCCGACCTGCGGTTTCCGCCGAGGTGCGCGTCCGATGACGGCGACCGAGAACAACCCGACCGAGGCCATCACCGGCGTACCGTTCACCCTCAACGGCAAGGCGGTCGAGGCCAAGGAGGGCGAGCTGCTGATCGACGCCTGCGATCGCAACGGCGCCCACATCCCCCGCTTCTGCTACCACCCCCGGATGGAGCCGGTGGGCATGTGCCGGATGTGCCTGGTCGAGGTCGACACCGGTCGGGGCATGGCCCTCCAGCCCAGCTGCATGCTGCCCGTCACCCCCGAGATGAAGGTGGAGACCGAGTCCGAGGTGACCAAGGACGCCCAGGACGGCGTCCTCGAGCTGCTCCTGGTCAACCACCCCCTCGACTGCCCGGTGTGCGACAAGGGCGGCGAGTGCCCCCTCCAGGACAACGCCTACAGCTACGGCCCGGGCGAGAGCCGGTTCGTCGAGGAGAAGCGGCACTACGAGAAGCCGATCCCGATCAGCGACCTGGTCCACCTCGACCGGGAGCGCTGCATCCTGTGTGACCGCTGCACCCGCTTCGCCTCCGAGGTGGCCGGCGACCCGCTGATCCACTTCATCGACCGGGGTTCGCAGACGCAGGTCAACACCTTCCCCGACGATCCGTTCTCCTCGTACTTCAGTGGGAACACCGTCCAGATCTGCCCGGTCGGAGCCCTGACCGCCGCCCCCTACCGGTTCAAGGCCCGTCCGTGGGACCTCGACGCCGTCGAGTCGACGGCCACCGTCGACACCACCGGGGCCCGGGTGGTCGTCCAGGCCTCCCGGAACGAGGTCATCCGCGTCCTCGGTGTCGACAGCGACGCCGTCAACTGGGGCTGGCTGTCTGACAAGGATCGTTTCTCCTACGAGGTGGCCGGCAGCGCCGACCGCATCACCCGCCCCCAGGTTCGCGCCGACGGCGAGCTGGGCTACACCCGCTGGGGTGACGCCCTCGCCGCGTCGGCCCGAGCCCTGTCGGGCGACCCGGTCCGCATCGCCGCCATCGGCGGGGCCCGCTTCAACCTCGAGGACCAGTACGCCTGGGCCAAGCTGCTGAAGGGTGTGATCAACACCGATCACGTCGACTGCCAGATGGGCGACGGCCTCCCCGCCCCCATGGCCCTCGGCCTCCCCACGGCCACGATCGACCAGACCTGCGAGCCCGGCGGGGTGGTGGTGCTGTGCGCCGCCGACCCCAAGGAGGAGCTCCCGAGCCTCTACCTGCGGCTGCGTCACGCCCTGGTCAACGACGGGGTCGACCTCATCGAGATCGGGCCCCGCGCCACCAGCCTCTCGTCCCGGGCCGCCGTCCGCCTGCCGGCCCTGCCCGGCACCGTGGGTCAGGTGATGGCCGCCGTCGCCGACGACACCGGCCTCGACGGGCTCGACGGTGACGACGTCGCCGCCGCCCGCGAGCTGCTCTCCTCCGGTCGCCCGGTCACCGTGATTCTGGGCCGGGCCAACCAGGCCGAGTCGGCCCGCTACACCGCCGATGCGGTGGGCGCCCTGATGCGGCTCCTGCCCGACGTCCGGTTCCTGCCTGCGCTCCGCCGGGGCAACGTGTTCGGCGGGCTGGAGATGGGCCTCACCCCCGGGTTCCTGCCCGGCGGTGTCCGCCGCTCGTCCACCGAGCCCGAGGCGTGGCCCAACGTGGCCGACTTCGACGGCCGGGACACCGAGGGCATTCTCCGCTCGGCCGTCAACGGCGACATCGACACGCTGATCCTGCTCGGCGCCGACCCGGTGGCCGACTTCCCCGATCGGCGGCTGGCCGCCGCCGCCCTCGACCAGGTGGAGACGGTGATCGCCGTCGACGCCTTCCACACCGCCTCCACCGTCAAGGCCGACGTGCTGCTGCCCGCCGCCCTGTTCGGGGAGGCCGACGGCACCTTCGTCAACCTCGAGGGTCGGATGAGCCCGGTGCGGGCCAAGGTCACCGCCCCCGACCAGGCTCGGGCCGACTGGATGATCGCCGCCGAGCTGGCCGCGGCCCTCGGTTTCGACCTCGGTTTCGCCACCATCGACGAGCTCCAGAAGGAGTTGCAGTCGATGTCGCCGTCGTTGGCCGAGATCGATTGGGCCGACGTCGAAGGTGGCTCCGACGGCCCGCTGCTGAACCGCGAGCGGCAGTGGGTGTTGGAGTTCGGCGACGCCGCACCATCCCCGGTACCGGACGGATACGGTCTTCGCCTGGTGGTCGATCGCAAGCTGTGGGACGGAGGCACGATGGTGCAGGAGTCGCCGTCCTTGGCCGGGTTGGCCGAGCCCACCGTCGCCTTCGTGTCTGCGGCCGACGCCGAACGCTTCAACGTCGACACCGACCCCGGCGAGGACGCCCGGATCACGGTCGCGGCCGGCGAGCAGAGCATCGTCGTGCCCTACACCGTCGACGCCGGCCAGCTGGAGGGCACCGTCCGGGTCACGCTCGGCCGATCCGACGCCCACGCCCACCATCTGGTCACGGCCGGTCAGGCCGTCGTCCACGTGACGATCGCCCAGGCGGAGGCCGGCTGATGTCGGCACTCCACCCCGCCACCCTCGCCGCCGCCTCCGGCGAGCTGGCCATCGAGCCGTATCTGGCCGACGGCGTCGACACCGGCGACGTGATCATGGCGGTCACCAAGGCGGTGATCGCCTTCGTCGTGCTGCTGGTGTCGGTGATGCTGATGGTGTGGTTCGAGCGCAAGGTCGTCGGCCGCCTCCAGAACCGCCTCGGTCCCACCGTGGCCGGGCCGTTCGGTCTGCTCCAGACCCTGGCCGACGGCACCAAGCTCTTCTTCAAGGAAGACCTGATCCCGAGCCGGGCCGATCGGTTCGTGTTCCAGCTGGCGCCCTACCTGTCGCTGGTGCCCGCCTTCCTCACCTTCATCGTGGTCCCGGTCGCCGGCGATTTCTCGAACGGCAACAACGGCTCGGTCACGATCTTCGGCCGGGAGACCTTCCTCCAGGTGGCCGACGTGCCGGTCGGCATCCTGTTCTTCCTGGCCATGAGTTCGATCGGCATCTACGGCATCATGCTCGCCGGCTGGTCGTCGGGTTCGAAGTACCCGCTGCTCGGCTCGATCCGGGCCTCGGCCCAGGCCATCTCCTACGAGGCGGCGCTCGGCCTGTCGCTGGCCGCCGTGCTGTTGGTGTCGGGCTCGCTCAGCACCAACGAGATCGTCCAGGTCCAGGCCGGTGAGGGTTTCGCCGGCATCGTGCCCAACTGGAACGTCATCGTCACCGGCTTCATCCCCTTCGTCGTGTTCCTCATCGCCGGTACCGCCGAGCTGAACCGCCCGCCGTTCGACCTCGTCGAGGCCGAGCAGGAGCTGGTCGGCGGCTTCCACACCGAGTACTCCTCGATCCGCTTCGCCCTGTTCTTCCTGGCCGAGTTCATGAACACGGTCACGATGTCGGCCATCATCGTCACCCTCTTCTTCGGCGGTCCGGCCGGCCCCGACCTCGGCCTCCTCCCGGCCTGGCTGTGGGGCTTCGTCTGGTTCTTCCTCAAGCTGCAGGTGTTCCTCTTCACCTTCGTGTGGTTCCGGGCCACCCTGCCCCGTCTCCGCTACGACCAGCTGATGGACCTGGGCTGGAAGCTGTTGATCCCGCTGTCGCTCGGCTGGCTGCTGATCCTGGGTGCGATCCGCGTGGCCCAGGAGCCAGGAGGCATCGGGTTCACCGACTCGAACTTCACCGACACCGTCCTGGTGTTCATCCTCGGCATCGTCGTCGCCACCGTGGCCGCCCTGCTGCTCGGCGGCGCCATCCGCACCGCCCGCAACGACCGTCTCGCCGGACACGGCCTGGTCGAGGTGCCCGAGTCGCGCCAGGACAGCGCCGACACCCTCCCGGAAGGAGCGCACTGATGGTGCACCCCTCGCTGATCCCGGAGGCCCGAGTCGTCGCCGCTCCTGCGGGCCGGCCACGATTCCCCGGAGCCCTGTCGGCCGCTTGGGTCATGAAGGAGGCCCGCTGATGGGCTATCTCGAAGGATTCGGCGTCACGTTCCGCAAGTGGGCCGAGGGTGTCACCACCCGCCAGTACCTCGGCGGTCGGGGCGGCCGAAGCGACCAGAAGGCCCCCAAGCCGGAGCGGGTACACGGCCGCCACGTGCTCAACCGCTACGAGGATGGGATGGAGAAGTGCATCGGCTGCGAACTGTGCGCCGGTGTCTGCCCCGCCAAGTGCATCTACGTCCGCGGTGCCGACAACCCGCCGGAGGACCCGAAGTCGCCGGGCGAGCGCTTCGGCTACGTCTACGAGATCAACTACCTGCGCTGCATCCACTGCGATCTGTGCGTCGAGGCCTGCCCCACCGAGGCCATCACCGAGACCAAGCTGTTCGAGTTCTCCTTCACCAACCGCAACGACGCCATCTACACCAAGGACGAGCTCCTGGTCGATGACGACGGCCTGCCCCAGCAGCTCCCGTGGGAGGACTGGCGGCCCGGTGAGGACGAGCACACCTCGGGCTGGATGCGGGCCACCGCTCCCGCCGGCAAGGCCGCCTACGAGGGCAAGGTCGGCTGGTCGGGCGAGCTCGGCTACGGCGTGCGCGCCCCCGAGATGGGCCAGACCGCGCCGGCGCCGGATTCCGAGTCCGAGGACGATCACGATCACGGGGGAGGGCATCACTAGTGGATGTCGTCGTCTTCCTCATCGCCGGCGCCATCGTGCTCGGCGGCGGCCTCGGGGTCGTGCTGAGCCGCAACCCGGTGCGGGCCGCCCTGTCGCTGGTTGCCTCGTTCTTCGGCGTTGCCGTCCTGTTCGTCATCCAGGAGGCCCATTTCCTGGCCTTCGTCCAGGTCGTCGTCTACGGCGGCGCCATCGTGGTGCTGTTCCTGTTTGTGATCATGCTCCTCGGTGTCGACACCACCGAGGATCTCCGCCTCGAACCCCTGGCCGGTCAGCGCTTCGCCGGGGTGATCATCGGCGCCATGGTGCTGGCCCTGACCCTGGGTGGGTTGTTCCTCTCGGGCCCGGGCGGGGAGGACGGCGCCGTCGCCCTCACCGGACAGTCGGCGGCCACCGCCCCGATCGTCGAGGACGAGCCCGACGTCAACCAGCTCTCGCGCGATCTGTTCACCCGCAACGTGCTGGCCTTCGAGGCCACCGCCCTGCTCCTCACCATCGCCACCGTCGGCGCCGTCGTCCTGGTCCGCAACCGGGGCGCCGAGGATCTGGTGGTCGACGAGCCGGGAACGGCGGCATCATGACCGCCCGCCCACGGCACGAGGGGAGGACCCCGTGGAGCTGACCGAAACCTGGTATCTCGTGCTCAGCGCCCTGCTGTTCGCCATCGGTCTCACCGGGCTGTTGGTGCGACGCAACCCGCTGGTGATGTTCATGTGCGTCGAGCTGATGCTCAACGCCGTCAACGTGTCGTTCGTGGCCTTCTCCGGCGCGCTCGACGATCTCGCCGGTCAGACGGCGGTGTTCTTCGTGCTCGTCGTCGCCGCGGCCGAAGTGGTGGTCGGGTTGGCGATCGTGGTGGCGGTCCTGCGGCGGTCGCCGTCGATGACCGCCGATGACCTGGCGTCGTTGAGAGGCTGATCCTGTGCTCGAAGCTGCGTGGTTGATACCTGCATTTCCCCTGGCCGGGTTCGCTCTGCTGCTCGTGTTCGGGCGGCGCCTCGGCGAGCCGGGAGCCGGCTGGGTGGCCACCGCCGCCAGCGGCGGCGCCTTCATCTCCACCCTGATCGTCTACGGCGGGCTGCTGGCCGAGGAGGGTGAGGAGCGCTTCCACATCCAGACGATCTTCACCTGGGTCTCGTCCGGTTCGTTCACGGTCGACATCGGCCTGCTCGTCGATCCGCTGGCCATCGCCATGTGCCTGTTCATCACCGGCGTCGGCACCCTGATCCACCTCTACTCCATCGGCTACATGCACGGCGACGAGAACTTCTCGAAGTTCTTCCTCTACCTCAACCTCTTCGTCGCCTCGATGCTGATGCTGGTGCTTGGCGACAACCTGCTCCTCACCTTCCTCGGGTGGGAGGGCGTCGGCGCCTGCTCCTACTTCCTGATCTCGTTCTGGTTCAGCGACTCCGCCAACGCCACCGCGGGCAAGAAGGCCTTCGTCACCAACCGCATCGGCGACTTCGGCTTCATGCTCGCCACGTTCCTGATTTTCGTCGAGCTGTCGTCGATCAGCTACGCCGACATCCTCACCCGCTCCAGCGAGATCGGCTCCGGCACCGCCACCGTCATCGTGCTGCTCCTCCTGCTGGCCGCCGCCGGTAAATCGGCCCAGCTGCCCCTCTACGTGTGGCTGCCCGACGCCATGGCCGGCCCAACCCCGGTCTCGGCCCTGATCCACGCCGCCACCATGGTGACCTCGGGCGTGTTCCTGCTCACCCGTCTCAGCCCGATCCTGGCCCAGGCCGAGACGTGGAGCGTCACCCTCATCGCCTGGGTGGGTGCGGCCACCGCTCTGTTCGCCGCCACCGCCGCCCTGGCCCAGACCGACATCAAGAAGGTGCTGGCCTACTCGACGGTGTCGCAGCTCGGCTACCTGTTCCTCGCCATCGGCGTCGGCGGCTATGTGCCAGCCGTCTTCCACATGATCACCCACGCCTTCTTCAAGGCCCTCCTGTTCCTCGGTGCCGGCTCGGTCATCCACGGCCTCCACGAGGAGCAGGACATGCGGCGCATGGGCGGCGTGGCCCGCTGGATGCCGATCACGGCCATGACCTTCGTCGTCGGCTGGTTGGCCATCGCCGGTGTCTTCCCCTTCAGCGGCTTCTGGTCGAAGGACGAGATCCTGCTGCTGGCCTGGAACTACCCCGGGGCCCAGGGCCGGGCGCTGTGGGCCGTCGGGCTCCTCACCGCCCTGATCACGGCCTTCTACATGACCCGCCAGGTCATCCTCACCTTCCTCGGTCGCTCCCGGTACTACGACGTGACCGGCGAGGAGATCGACGCCGCCTTCGAGCGCCGTCTGGAGGCGGCCCGGGCCGACATCGCCACCGCCGAGGACAACCACGAGAAGGCTCAGGAGGCCGTCACCAAGGCCGAGGCCGACGTGGTCAAGCGGAGTGAGGCCCTCACCAAGGCCCAGGACAAAGCGGCCGAGGCCCGCCAGGCACTGGCCGCCACCACCGCCGAGGACGACAACCACGAGAAGCTGGCCAAGGCCCACGACAAGGCGACCAAGGCGGTGCCCAAGGCCGAGACGGCGCTGGCCAAGGCCAACACCTCGGTCGGCGAGGCGACCGAGGGTGTGGCGTCGGCCAAGGTGACGATCGAGGCGGCCGTGGCCCGGGTCAACGAACTCCAGGGCTGGCCCCCGGAACGCCCGCCGACCGTGGTGACCGCCCGCACCGGACCGACCGACCCGGGCGAGCTGGGCGAGCACCTCCCGGAGAGCTACGAGAAGCGGCAGGAGTACGTGCCGCACGAGTCGCCGTGGACGATGACGCTGCCCCTCGTCGTGCTGGCCTTCTTCGCCGCCGTGTCGGGGATCATCAACCTGCCCTTCACCAAGGAGCTCCACTTCCTGGAGCACTGGCTGGAGCCGTCGCTGTTCGGCAACGAGGCCACGGTGACGGTGTCGGGCACGACCAAGATCATCCTCGGCGTGATCGCCGGGCTGTGCGCCATCGTGGCTATCGTCGCCGCCTTCCGGGTCTACCTCCGAGGTAGCAACGCCCCCACCGGACTCGAGCGGGAGGAGTTGCGGAACGCCTGGTACCTCGACGCCACCTACGCCCGTTTCATGGGTGGCCCCGGCCGCATCATGTTCGACGCCATGGCCTGGTTCGACCGCAACGTGGTCGATGGTGGGGTGCGGGGGACCGCCGCCGGCTTCCTGGCCGCAGGCAAGGGCCTGCGGGTCTCCCAACCCGGCTTCGTCCGCAGCTACGCCCTCGGGATCTCCGTCGGCTCGGCCTTCGTGTTGGTCTGGTTCCTCGGGAGGCTCTGGTCATGAGTCGGACCGTCGGAGACGTTCCTCTGGGAGTTTCGCCTGGTGGCGAAACGTCCTTGGTTGTTCGTGGGTGCGTGTTGGTCAGAGGGAGGCTCTGGTCATGAGTCCGCTGCTCTTTGCGGTCGAGGCGGGGGCGGCGTCGCCGTCCTTCCCGGTCCTCCCGTCGCTGATCGCCATCCCGGTGATCACCGCCCTGGTGCTGTTGATGATGCCGGCCTCCCGGGCCGACTACCTGAAGCTGACGGCGCTCGTCGGCTCCACCATCACCGGCGTCATCTCGGTCTACATGCTGTTGCAGTTCGAGACCGGTGACGCCGGGCTGCAGTTCGTCACCCGGGCCGACTGGCTCCCCAGCGTCGGCCTGAGCTGGTTTCTCGCCGTCGACGGCATCTCTCTGTTCCTCGTCGTGCTGACGGGGATCCTGTTCCCGATCGCCCTGCTCACCACCGAGCCCCACCACGACGCCAAGCCGTACTACATCTGGATCATGCTGCTGATGGCGGGCTCGATGGGCGCCTTCGTCGCCCTCGATCTGCTGCTGTTCTTCTTCTTCTTCGAGGTCGTCCTCGTCCCCATGTACTTCCTGATCGGGGGCTGGGGCCACGAGGGGCGGGTCTACGCCGCCATGAAGTTCTTTCTCTACACCATGGCCGCCTCGGCCCTGATGCTGGTCGGCATCGCCAGCGTGGTGTTCCTCTCGGCCGACGCCACCGGCGGCCCGACCTTCGACGTCACCGAGTTGGCCTCGGCCCAGGCCCTGTCCGACACCGCCGCCCTGCTGGTCTTCCTGTCCTTCGCTCTGGCCTTCACCCTGAAGACCCCGGCCTTCCCCCTGCACACCTGGCTGCCCGACGCCCACACCGAGGCCCCGACCGCCGGCTCGGTGATCCTGGCCGGCGTTATGCTCAAGCTCGGCACCTACGGCTTCATCCGCTTCGGCGTGTACCTGTTTCCCTCGGTCGTCGAGGACCTGGCCCCGATCTTCCTCACCCTGGGTGTGGTCGGCATCGTGTACGGCGCCGCGGTGGCCACGATGCAGTCGGACCTCAAGCGCCTCGTCGCCTACTCCTCGGTCGCCCACATGGGCTTCATCGTGCTCGGCATCTTCGCCCTCAACACCCAGGGCCTGCAGGGCGCCGTGCTCCAGATGGTCAACCACGGCATCTCCACCGGCGCCCTCTTCATCCTCGTGGGCTGGGTCTACGAGCGGCGCCACACCCGCCAGATCGCCGCCCTCGGCGGCCTCCAGAAGGCGGCCCCGCTCATGGCGGGCGTGTTCACACTGGTGATGCTGTCCAGCATCGGCCTCCCCGGTCTCAACGGCTTCGTCGGCGAGTTCCTGATCCTTATCGGCACGTTCTCCGCCGCCCGTTGGTACGCCGTGGTTGCCGCCACCGGCGTCATCCTCGCCGCCCTCTACCTGCTGTGGGCCTACCAGCGGAGCTTCCACGGGCCGGCCGAAGGCGACAACGCCTCCATGCGCGACCTCCGGCTGTCGGAATTCCTCGGGATCTCCCCGCTCCTGTTCCTGATCGTCTTCCTCGGCGTCTACCCCAAGCCGGTACTCGAACGCATCGAGCCGGCGGTCGACGAACTGGTGACCCACGTCGAGGCCAACGTCGACGGCTTCGAGGAGCCCGAGCCGATCCCGGTGGCCCGGGCCGGCACCGAGGAACTGATCCACGAGGCCGAGAAGGCCCACGAGGAAGCGAAGAAGAAGGAAGAAGAGAAGAAGAAGGCCGCCGAGGAGGCCACGGCGAGCGAAGAGGGTGCTGACGAATGAGCTCGATCCTGGCCCAAGACGTGATCGCCCCCGAGATCGCCTGGTCGCTCCTGGCGCCGTTCGCCATCCTCGCCATCGCCGGCGTGTTGCTGGTGACCGTCACCTCGGTCTACCCCCGGCTGCGCGGTGGCAGCTTCCCCGCCGCATTCACCGGCACGGTGGCCGCCGTCGCCCTGGCCACCCTGGTGCCGATCTGGGAGCGGGTGAACGGCCCCGAAGGCGCCCAGCTGGTCGTGGCCAACGCCCTGGCCGTCGACGAGTACACGGTGTTCATCACCGCCGTCATCTGCATCGCCGTGTTCTTCGCCGCCATGCTGCTCGACGAGTACCTGCGGCGGGAGAACCTGGACGGCCCCGAGTGGTACGTCCTCCTGCTGATGTCGGCCGCCGGTGGCATCCTCCTGGCCTCGGCCGAGGATCTGATCGTCACCTTCCTCGGCCTTGAGATCCTGTCGATCGCCGCCTACGTGATGGCTGCCCTCCACCTCCGCCGCCTCGACTCCCAGGAGGCGGGGTTCAAGTACTTCCTGCTCGGCGCCCTGGCCTCGGCCATGCTCCTCTACGGCATCGCCATGGTCTACGGCGCCACCGGCTTCACCTCCCTGCGAGGCATCGCCGCCGCCGCCAGCCTGACCAACGACGCCGGTCTCAGCCCGGCCACCGATTCGTCGCTCATGCTGGCCGGCATGGCCCTGATCATGATCGGGTTCGCCTTCAAGGTGTCGGCCGTCCCGTTCCACGCCTGGACGCCCGACGTCTATCAGGGGTCGCCCACCCCGGTGGTGGCGTTCATGGCCTCTGGGGTCAAGGTGGCCGGTTTCGCCGGCATGGTGCGGGTGTTCTGGATCGGCTTCGGCCCCTACCTCAACGACTGGCGGCCCCTGATCGCCGGTCTGGCCGTGCTCACGCTCGTGCTCGGCTCGCTGCTCGCTCTGGCCCAGACCAACGTCAAGCGGATGCTGGCCTACTCCTCGATCACCCACGCCGGCTTCATCCTGGTGGCCGTCCACGCCGGTTCGTCGGCCTCGGGCTCGCTGCTGGGGGGTGAGGCGTTCCTGTTCTACCTCCTGGCCTACACCCTGATGGTGGCCGGCACCTTCGGCGTCGTGACCGTGGTCGGTGGTCGGGGTGACGGCAATCACGATCTCAGCGACTACGTCGGCCTGTCCCGTCGCAGCCCGCTCCTGGCCGGGATGATGTCGATCCTGCTCTTCGCCCAGGCCGGCGTGCCCTTCACCTCGGGCTTCTTCGCCAAGCTCCGGGTGATCCTGGCCGCAGCCGACGACGAGTCCTATGTCCTGGCCGGTGTGGCCATGCTGTCGGCCGTCGTGGCCGCCGTGCTGTACCTGCGCATCGTGGTCTCGATGTTCCTGGTCGACCCGGCGGCGGCCACCGAGGACGCGGACGCCGCCGAGGAGAGCGTCGACGTCGATGTCGTGGTCGCCGGCGACGGCGTGCTCGCCGTGCCGACCACGGCGATGGTGGCCGTGGCCCTGGCCACGGCGGCCACCCTGGTGCTCGGCCTGTTGCCGAACCTCGGCGGCGGCGTGCTCACCGACGCCGCCGAGACCCTCAGCTCCCTGCGCTGACCACGCCTTCGACGGCGGCCATCACTGCGTCTATCGACGGTGGCAATCATCGGCGCCGGCTCTGGGTGAAGGGCGACGGCTTGGATGACTCGTGAACCGCGGTCCGGCGTGGCGACGTAGCGTCGGTGGAAGCCACCGGAGGCGGGGTGCGATGGAGCAGTCGACCATGCAGGCGAGCCGAATCCTGCCGATCCGGTACCGCCACGGCCTGCTGAGCGGGCTGCCTGCGGCGGCCCTCGTCATCACCGCCGTCGGCACTTGCACCGCCGACCGGGTGTCCACGATCGACTCGGTGGTGGCCATCGTCTGGGCCCTGCTCGCCCTGGCCCGGGTGACGCTGACGGTGTGGGGTTTCGACCGGCGGTACCCGGACGAGCGATGGTCGGTGGTGGCCGCCCGGTGGGCGGCGGTGATCGTGGTCGAGCTGTTCCTCACCCTCCAACTCACCTCGTCCTACCTCGCCCGGGGCGACACCACCGAGCCCACCTACGACCGCGTGCTCCTCACCGTGCTGGTGGCCGCCATCGGCACCGCCGCCGCCGTCGCTTACCGCTGGTGGGCCGGTCGCTCGACGGGCCGACCATCGTTCGCCCACCACCACCTGCTCGGGGCGTTGGCCCTCGGTGCGGCCTTCGTGATCCCGGTGTTGTTGTTCGCCTTTCTGGCGCTCTTCACCGGGATCGCGGCCGCCCTGGGCGTGCTCGTCGCCGGAGGAGCGGTTGCGGTGGGCGTGATCCTGGCCGCCGTCCGGCTCGATCGTCGTCGAGGGCCGGAGGGGCTCGCCGCCGCCTGGGGTCGGCTGTTGACGCTGGCCGTGGTGGCCCTGGGCGTCTTCACCGTCCTGTTGGCGATCCTGGAGTACCTCACCAGCCCGTCCTGAGGACAACGACAGCGACGGCCCAGAGGCCCGGAAGTCGTTTGCGTCTGGTGACCGCCGCATCGCAAGATCGGCCCATGGCTCCTGCGATCGACGTCCGCCCCGCCCGGCCGGGCGATGGCGCGGCCATGGGTCGGGTCCACGCCGATGCGTGGAAGGTCGGGTACGCCCACATCTTCTCCGCCGCCTTCCTCAACGCCATCGACCGGGCGGAGCGAGCCGAGAACTGGGAGCGGCGCATCGCCTCGGGGGCGGTCGATGGGGCCGAGGTCGAGGGCGGTCCCCGCTCGATCACCGCCGTTGGCGAGCTCGACGGCGAGTTGTTGGCGATCTGCAGCTACGGACCCTATCGGCCGGTGGCCGCCGTCGACGGCGAGGGGACGCCGCCCGAGCTGTGCGAGCTGTGGGGGCTCAACGTGCACCCGGACGCCTGGGGCACCGGCCTGGCCCAGGCGATGATGGGCTGGTCCCTGGCCGGGCTTGCCGCCGACCATCCCGAGCCCACAGCCGTGCTCTGGGTGCTGACCGACAACGGTCGCGGTCGACGCTTCTACGAAAAGCAGGGATGGGCCGAGTCCGGCGTGGCGACGACCCGCGAGGTACGGGGCGAGCCGGTCGGCGCACACCGCTATGCCATCGACCTCTCGCCCTATCGGGCCGCTCAGCCCCCGGAGGCGGCGCTGTCGCCGTCGGCACCGGCCACGGCGTTGTCGTCGGGGTCGTCGAGCCAGCCGTCGGGCAGGGCCACCACCTGAGGGCCACGGGTATGGCCCCTGGCGACCCGCCAGTTCTCCTCCGGTAGCGGGGCGTCGGACAACCCCGACAGGAGGCTCGACAGCTCGTCGAGGCTTTCGATCTGGCCGAGCCGCCCCCGCAGCTCACCGCCGACCGGATAACCCTTGAGGTACCAGGCGGTGTGCTTGCGGAACTCCCGAATGCCCTTGTGGTCGCCGAACCACTCCACCAGCAGGGCGGCGTGGCGCTCCATCACCGGCACTACCTCGGCCAGGGTCGGGTGGTCGGGGACGGGCTCGCCCCGAAGCGCCGCCGCCAACTGGCCGAATATCCACGGCCGGCCGAGGCAGCCCCGACCGATCACGACGCCGTCGCAGCCGGTCTCGGCCATCATCGCCACGGCATCGTGGGCGTCCCAGATGTCGCCGTTGCCCAGTACCGGGATCGAGGTCACGGTCTCCTTGAGGCGGGCGATGGTGGACCAGTCGGCCACGCCGGAGTACAGCTGGGCCACGGTCCGGCCGTGCAGGGCGACGGCGGCCGCGCCGAGATCCTCGGCGATCCGACCGGCGTCGAGGTAGGTCCGGTGCTCGTCGTCGACGCCGACCCGCATCTTCACCGTCACCGGCACATCCCCGGCGGCCTCGACGGCGGCGCCGACGACGGCGGCGAACAGACGGCGCTTGTAGGGAAGGGCGCCCCCGCCGCCGTGCCGGGTCACCTTGCGCACCGGGCAGCCGAAGTTCAGATCGAGATGGTCGATGCGGTCCTCGGCCACGAGGCGGGCTACGGCCTGGCCCATGTAGGCCGGGTCGACCCCGGCCAGCTGAAGGCTGCGGGGGGTCTCGTCGGGTGCGAAGCGGGCCAGCTTGTCGGTCTTCTCGCTGCCCTCGCACAGGGCCCTGGCCGAGATCATCTCGCTCACGTACAGACCGGCGCCGAAGCCTCGGCACAGCCGACGGAACGGCGCGTTGGTCACCCCCGCCATGGGGGCGAGCACCACCGGCACGTCGAGCGCAAGTGGGCCGATCCGGAGCGGAGCGGGGGCGGTGGTGAGGGCCTGGGTCGACATCGTCCTCCCATTTTGCCGTGAAGAGGCCTCGACCACCGACACGCTACAACATGTTGCGGATTCAACGGGCCTGTCCTAGGTTAAGCGAAACAATCTGTAGCGCTTTGGTGGGCCGGTTCCAAGGATCGTTCCTGCCGCCGGAAGGGGAGTCGACGATGCAGCAGTTTCTACCTCGGGCCGTGGTCGTGCTGGGCGTGTTGCACGCCCTGGCCGCCATCGTCTTCGGGTCGCTGGCCCACATCGACTCGACCAACCAGTTCCCCGACCTGGTGACCAACGACGACGGGCTCTTCGCCGTCGGCCTCTACGCCAACCGCAACCTCGGTGTCGGCCTGGCGTTGCTGGCGGCGCTGGCCGTTCGCAGTCGCCTGGCCGTGGTCGGTCTGTTCCTCGCCCGCTTCATCACCGACCTGGCCGACTTCGTGGTCGCCCTGGCCGACCTCGACGGTGCCGGTGCCCTCGTGCGGCAGCTCATCTTCTCCGGGCTACTGTTCGCCTCGGAGATCTACATGATCCGGGCGCTGCTCCGGCTTGAGCGGTCGGAGGCCGCATCGCTCTGACCAGGACCTTTGTCGAACTTCTTCCGACATGATTGGACAAGCACCCTAGAATTGTGCTAAGGCGTGGCTGGTCCGGCCCGCGGAGCGTCGTAGGCTGGGCGTCGCCATGAGCGAACGCCTCCAGATCAGCGTTGTACTTCCCGCCTACAACGAGGCCGACAATCTGAAAGCGGTCGTCATCGAGCTGCGCTCCGTGCTCGTCGAACGATTCCAACGCTGGCAGATTCTCGTCGTCGACGACGGGAGTACCGACGCTACGCACCGCATCCTCTCCGAGCTCCAGGCCGAGAACCCCGAGCTCGATGTCATCACCCAACGCCGCAACTTCGGGAAGTCCGAAGCGTTGCGGGTCGCCTTCGAACACGTCGACGCCGACCTCGTCGCCCTGATGGACGCCGACGGCCAGGACGACCCCAACGAGCTGCACAAGATGCTGGCCGCCATCGACGAGGGCTACGACCTCGTGACCGGTCGCCGCTCGATCCGCAACGACCGCTTCATCAAGCGCACCACCAGCCTGCTCTACAACTGGTGCACGGCGAAGGTCAGCGGCGTCGACGGTCGCGACTTCAACAGCGGTTTCAAGCTGATGCGGGGGGAGGTGGCGGCCTCGCTCGACATGTACGGCGAGATGCACCGGTACATCCCGCCGCTGGCCGAATGGGCCGGCTTCCGCTCGGTCGAGGTCGACGTCAACCATCGGGAGCGCATGGCCGGCGAGTCGAAGTTCGGGGCCGCCCGCTTCTACCGCGGCTTCTTCGACCTTGTGACCGTCAAGTTCCTCACCACCTACAACAGCCGCCCCTTCCACGCCATCGGTGCCGCCGGTGTGGCCGCCGGCTTCTTCGGCTCCCTGCTTCTGTTGTGGATGGGGATCGAGAAGCTGCAGGGCAACGGCATCGGCACCCGTCCGGCCCTCACCATCGGGGTGCTGTTGGTGGTGGTCTCGGTGCAGCTGATCTCCGTCGGACTCCTGGCCGAGCTCTTCGTCCAGCAGACCCGACGGCAGCGCCGTCGCCAACCCTGGTGAGCGATCTGGAGCGCACGGCCTCGGACGTCCACGGCCGTGACCACATCGTCGACATCCGCAAGCCGGAGCCCACCGTCGAGGTGGTGCCGGCGGCCAACGCCCCGTCCGCCGAAGAGGCCGACGGCCGCTCTCGCCGTCGGCGCCGAGGCCCTCGCGCCGGGGTCCACGGTGGCGAGATGGGAGCGGGTACCGAGGGCTCCACCGTGCCTGCACCAGGCCGCGCCCCGATGCCGTGGCGCGGCCTGCTGCGCGCCGCCGGTGAGGTCGGCCTCGTCGGCGTCTTGGCCGCCGCCCTGGCCTGGCTGGCCAACGAGTGGTGGCGGATCCCGTTCGGCCTCTCGCTGACCTACGGCGGCGACGAGCTGGCGGGCCTGGCCCACGTGAAGGGGGTCGACGAGACCGGCTGGTGGTTCACCAACCCCCGGCTCGGCGCCCCGTTCGGCCTCGAACACTACGACTTCCCTCACGGTGGCGAGTCGCTCCAGGTGGCCGCCGTCCGTTCCCTCGGCGTCTTCAGCGACGCCCCGGCCGCCATCATGAACGCCTACTACCTGGCCACGTTCGTGCTCGTCGCGGTGTCGGCCCACCTGGTGCTCCGGTATCTCCGCTTCGCCCCGCTCCTGGCCGGCACGGTGGCGATGCTCTACTCGTTCCTGCCCTTCCACTTCTGGCACCACGTCGGCCACATCTACCGGTCCGGCTACTTCGCCGCTCCCGTCGGCGCCCTGGTGCTCCTGTGGCTGGCCGGCTACGACGGCGGCCTCACCCTGCCCGCCCGCCGCCAGGCCCGGGTCGACCCCACGCCCACCGACGGCCCCGTGCCGACCGACGGCATCGCACCCCTCGATGCCCCGGCGCCCGACGGCGCGGTGATCGACGGCACGGTTATCGACGCCACGGCTATCGACGCCACGGCTATCGACGCCGAGGCCTCGGGCGGCGACGAGGCGGGGGAGCGGCGTCGGCTTCACCGGGGGCGCCTCGCCGTCGTCCTGCTCGCCGTCGTGCTGATCGCCGGGACCGACGTGGTGGCGGCCGCCTTCGCCCCCGCCATCGCCGGCGTGGTCGGTGTTCTCGCCGTCCTGCGTCGCCGGTCGTGGCGGACGCTCGGCGCCTGCCTGCTGTTCGGCATCGCCACCATCGGCACCGTGGTGCTGTTCAACGTACCGACGCTCAGCTACCGGGCCGAGAACGGCGCCAACCCCGAGACGGTGCAGCGCCAGCTGTCCGAGCAGGAGGCCTTCGCCCTCAAGATCTCCCGCGTCGTGCTCCCGTCGCCCAACCATCCGATCGAGCCGCTGCGGGAGCTGGGCGAGCTGCCGATGGTGAGCCGCATCGAATCCGAGGGCGGCCAGGCCCTCGGCATCGTCGGTGTGGTCGGCCTCATCCTCGGGGTGGCCGCCGCCCTCCCGCTCGGTGCGGCCGTCGAGCGGGGTACCTCCCTCGGTGGGCGTCCCGATCGCCGACAGCTCCAGCAGATCTCCGGTCTGCTGATGATCCTGTCGGTCCTCATCGCCGTGCCATCCGGTCTCAGCTACCTCAGTGCTGTGGCCGGCCTGGAGGAGATCCGGACCTGGAACCGGATCGTGGTCTACCTCGGGTTCTTCGCCCTGGTGTGTGCCGCCGTCGGCCTCGAGGGCCTTGGCGACCGGTTGCGGAGGCGCAACGTTCCACCGGCGGTGTTGGGCGCCGGCGTGCTCGTGGTGGGCGCCATCGGCTTCTACGACCAGGTGCCCGGCACCCCGTTCAACTACGACACCCGCATCGAGGCCTGGAACGACGACGCCCATTTCTTCCACCTGGTCGAGGAGTCGCTGTCGGCCGACGGGGCGGCCGATCCGATGGTGTTCCAGCTGCCGGTCGTCGACTACCCCGAGCCCGGTCGGCCCCACCTCCTGGCCTACGACCACTTCCGGGGCTACATCCACACCGACGACGTGGCCTGGAGCCACGGCGCCATGCGGGGACGTCCGGCATCGGCCTGGCAGGACCACCTTGAGCAGCTGCCCTCCGCCGTCGCCCTCGACGGTCTGGCCGCCGCCGGTTTCGACGGGATCTACCTCGACTCGGTCGGCTACGCCGATGAGGGGGCGTCGGTCCGCGGCCTGATCCCCGATGCCATCACCGTGTCCGACGACCGGCAGTTCTACTACTCGCTGGCACCCCGGGCCGCCGACCTGGCCGGACGCCTGTCGCCGACCGAGCAGGCCGAGCTGGCGGCCGAGATCCTCCACCCGGTGCTCCCCGAGTACGGCGACGGCTTCCACGCCGCCTCGTCCGCTCCCAGCGGCGGGGTGTTCGCCACCGACGCCGCCACCCTCCGCCTGGTCGGAACGCTCGACGAGGATCGTCCCGTGACCCTTGGCCTCACGATCTTCACCGCCCCCGGAGGCGGCCACCAGGTCTGGATCTACGACGGCGAGGGTGACGAGCTGGCCTCGGTCACCTCGTCGGTGCCGGGCCGCACCATCGATTTGGAGATCCCGCTGGTGATCCCGGCCCAGGGCGTGGAGCTGCGCTTCGTCACCGACTCGCCCGAGTACTCGGGCGACGGGGACCCCCGCGACATCAACATCGAGCTGGCCCGTCTGGTCGCCGTCGGGCGGGCGGTGGGGGCCACGATCGCCGCCGCCGACGAGACCGGCCTGACGCCCTTCCGCTGACCCGGCCCGGCGCAGTGGCGGCCGACGGGCTGCCGCACGACCGGGGCCGGCCGACGGGCGTACTCAGGCCTCCCGGCGCGCCACGACGAGGCAGAAACCGTGCTCGCCCTCGAACGCCGCGGCGTCGCGGCGGGCGATCAGCGAGACCAGGCGGCGGCCGAGACCACCGGGGACGCTCCACAGCAGGCGTAGCGGCACGTACAGGCGCCGGTACCAACCCATGGCCACGGGGGTGATCTCCACCTCGG
This sequence comes from Actinomycetota bacterium, assembly GCA_039201605.1. GTDB lineage: Bacteria > Actinomycetota > Acidimicrobiia > Acidimicrobiales > SZUA-35 > CADEDH01. The sequence continues at coordinate 13,946 of JBCCRO010000056.1, read as the reverse complement.
TGGCCCCGGCGGCGGTGAACAGCTCCCGCAGGGTCGCCGGGCTGTACCCGCGGACCCGGTCGTGGCCCCACATGCGGTCGATGCGGTTCTGGAGGCGTCCCGGGAGGACCCGGATGTTCACGTTCGGCGTGGTGAGCACCACCCGACCGCCGGGCTTCACCACCCGCATCAGCTCGGCCACGAAGGCGGCGTCGTCGGGCACATGCTCCACCACGTCGAGGCTGATCACGGTGTCGGCGCAGCCGGTGACCAACGGCAGATCGAGGCCGCTGCCGCCCACGTAGGCCACGCCGCCCTCCCGGGCCGCCACCTCGGTGTCGACCACCAGGCCGTTGCCGATGCCCAGGGCCCCGAGGAGGCGCCCGTCGCGCCCGCCGACGTCGACGACGAGGCCGTCGTCGGGCACCAGGTCGATCCGGGAGAACAGCTCGGTCCGGTAGTGAGTGCCGGGGCGGAGGGCCTCGTCGGTCGTCACGTCGGTCAGGTCGATCACACCGTCGGGGCCGACGGCGGCGGCGGTCTGCCCGCCCTCGTCGGCGGCGTTCGTGGCTGCGGTGGCGGTGGTCGGGTTGGGGGTCATCGGCGGCCTCCGGTGAGCTTGCGGTACAGGTCGGCGTAGGCCTCGGCCGTGCCGTCGAGGGTGAGCAGGGGTGAGACGAGCTTGCGGGCGGTGGTGGCCCGGGCCTCCCGTTCGATGGGGGAGCCGTGGGCGTGGGCCAGGGTGGTGGCGAGGCCCTGCGGATCGCCGGGCTCGGTCAGCCAGCCCGACTCCTCATCGAGGTGGTCGGCGATGCCGCCCAGCCGGGAGGCGATGACGGGCACCCCCAGGGCCACGGCCTCGGCCAACACCACCGGGGTGCCCTCCTGGTCGCCGTCGCGGGCCACAACCGAGGGGATGACCAACGACTCGCACCGGCTGAGCAGGTCGTACACCCGGTCTCGGTCGGCGTGCCCCCAGAACTCCACCCGCTCGTCGAGGCGCAGCCGCCGGGTCTGGGCTTCGAGGGCCTCCCGGTCCGGCCCGTCGCCGGCGATCACCAGGCGCAGATCCGGGGCGGCGGCCAACGCGTCGAGGAGCACCGACACGCCCTTCTTCTCCGCCAGGCGACCGACGAAGCCCAGCAGGCCCGGCTCTGGATGGCGGGCGAAGTCGGCCGGTACCTCGTCGAGGTTGGCGCCCATGGGCACGGTGTCGACGGTGGTGGTGGGCGACAGCGCCTCGATCCGGCTGGCCAGGCTGGACGACACCGCAACCGCATGGTCGGTCCGTCGCAGCGTCCACCGTCGCAGCATCTCCAGAGGCCGAACGGGCAGGGCGTGCACGTCGACCCCGTGGATCGTGACCAGGAGCGGGGCGGCGGCCGCCTTGGCCGCCGCTGTGGCGTGGACCCCGGTGGGGAGCAGCCAGTGGGCGTGGACCAGGTCGGGCTGGATGCGCGATGCCGCCTCACGGGCCACCTGATGGAAGCGGACGAGCAGGGCGGCCAGCTCGGGCAGCCGCCACGGCTGGGCCTGCACGTTGGCCAGGGTCGCACCATGGGCCACTCCCTCGATACGGCGGGGGAAGTAGGCGAACCGCTCGACCGTGATCGTGCCGATGCGCTCCCGGGCCGGGGCGTCGGGGATGCGCGGCGTGACCACGGTCAGCTCGTAGTCGTCGGACAGCTTCCGCGACAGGTCGAGGACGAACGGGGGGATGCCGTCGCCCGGCCGTCCGGGAAAGGTGGTGGTCAGGACCAACACCTTCCTGCGCCGACGGCGGCGGGGCGGCACCGGCCGGGGCCGGGGGAGCGGCGTGCGGTCGGTGTCGCTGTCACCGGCCCCGTCGACGAGCACCACGCTGGGCTCGGCGGCGGTGGACGGCGCCACGTTGGTGGTCACGGTGTTCTCCTCATCGGCGGTTGGGGATCGACCGGCAGCCGGGCGGGCAGACCTCGGAACGCCACCGCCCCCGCCACCAGCACGGCGAGCACGGTGGAGGTGCCGATCCGGTCCGACACCGACACGGCGACGGCCAGGGCCGAGGGCAGGGCGATGGCGGGCCCGACGGCGGCGGCCAGGAGCTCGCGGAGGCCGAGCCCGGCGGGGAAGACGCCGACGGCGGCGGCCGCCACCCCGGCCAGCACCAGCCCGGCCGACCGGGCCGGGGTCACCTCCAAGCCCAGGGCGGCCACCACGGCCGACAGCCGGGCCAACTCGGAGGCGACCATCGCCGTCTCCACCGCGGCCAGGCGGGCGACCGCCCCCCGGCGTCGGAGGGCCAACACGGTGAGGAGTACCACGCCGCCACCGGCCACGACCAGGCCGGGCGCCGGGGAGGCGAGCGCGATCAGGGGGCCGGTGGTGGCGGCGGCGACGGCGACGAAGGTGGCGCCGGCCAGCGCCTGGACCCCGACGATCCGGGGCAGGTCGACACCGGCCTCCCGCAGCGACCAGCCCCGCACCAGGACCGACCCGGGCAGGGGCAGGGCGTTGGCGGCCGAGGCCATCAGGCTGGCCCGCAGCGCCGCCCCTCGACCGATCTCGGCGTCGACGGCCCGGGCCATCGCCCGCAGTTCGGCGGCGTTGAGGGCCACGGCCAGCGGGGTGCCGAGCAGGACGGCGGCCACCAGCAGCGGCCAGTTCACTTCGAGCCCGGCCGACTGGTAGCCCGTGACGCCCCACACCACGGTGGCGGCGAAGACGGCGGCGGCCACCACGCTCAGCAGGCGGCCGACCCGCGGGCTCGGCCGCCGCAGCCTGAGGAGCTGGGCCGGTAGTCGGCGGACGAAGCGCATCATCGTCAGGCGTCCCACACCCCGCCAGGGGCCGCGCTCCCGCCGATCCGAGCCCGGGGGGCGGTGTCGAACGGGCGGCGGGAGCGGGTGTCGGTCACGACGGTGGGCGGACCGCCGTCGCCACGTAGCCGTCGCTCCAGTCGCGCCCGTAGGCGACTCGCTGCACGGTGGCGAAGGGCCGCAACAGGGCGGGGGTCGACAGCTTCCGCAGCCGGTTGAGGGGCGAGGCCGTGGACACCCCCGACTCGACGCCGCGGGCGATGCGGTCGTCCTCCTCGTCGGCGGTTGTGGCCCGGTTGCCGGTGGCGGTGCGCACGGCGTTCTGGGTGTAGCGGAGGGCGTTGCCCAGGGGGAAGCCGTAGTTGTGCAGCTCGACGTCGATCAGGCCGGCCCCGGTGAGCAGGGCCTCGAGCTCACCCCGCTCGTAGCGGCGGACGTGACCGACCGCCCGGTCGGCGTCGCTGTACTTCCGCTGATGGGCGGGCACCGAGAACAGCACCCGGCCCCCCGGCCGCAGGTGCTGCAGCCACCCCAGCAGTGCGCCCCGGTCGTCGGCGATGTGTTCGAGCACCTCGAAGGCGAAGAGGTAGTCGAAGCGGGCGCCGCCGAGGTGTTCGGGGTCGTCGATCACGGTCACGTCGGGGCCGAAGCGGCGACGCAGCACATCTCGGGAGTGCTCGCCCAGGTCGTAGGCGGTCATCTTGAAGCCGCGGGCCACGAAGCGGCTGGTCACGTCACCGGTGCCGGCGCCCACCTCGTAGACGTCGCCGGGTGGCCAGTCGGCGGTGACATCGGCCAGACAGCCGACTCGGAGTAAATGGCGGGGCGACGGCGTCCAGGCATCGAGCGCAAACCCATCGTGGTGACGGGTCATGACGCGGATCCCGGAAAGCGCCGACGGCGGGATGCCGACGCGGGGTTCATTACCGTGCAGTCTACTCGGGCAGCGGAGAACCGTGGTAGGGGCGCTCACCCAGATCGACGCGGCCGAAGTCGTACTCGAGGTCGGCCTCGTAGACCCACACCGTCGCCGTCATCTCGGCGCGACCGGTCACGTCGTCGGCCTCGTCGTAGTGGACGACGGTGAGGACCCGCCGGTACGCCACGCCCTCGAACTCATCGAGTCGGTCCCAGTGGTCGGGCAGGTCGACGGCGTGCAAGACCTGCACCGGCACCGCAGGGCCCTCGGCGTCGAGCACGAGCCGGGGCAGCCCCCGGTAGGGGCCGTCGGGCCAGATCGAGCGGTGACCGCGCACCGTGCCGGCCCGCCAGAGGCCGTCGATATCGGCCATGACCTCGGCGTTCATCTCCCCGGGGGCGAGGGTGCCGTACACGGCGAGCGCAGCGGGATCCGGTGCCATCGCCACGCACCGTATCGGCCCCTGAATTTCCATGAGAACGTCACACGGCCTGATCTTGGATCGGCCCCTTTTACCCAGGTAGGCTCGCCGTTCGTGTCCGACTTCCTCCGCGAGTATCTACTCGTTCTTCTCTTCGCCCTGCTCGCCGTCGGCATCGTGGGCGGCTTTCTCGGCATCGCCTCGATCTTCCGACCGAGTCGTCCGTCGTCGGGCAAGGGGATGAACTACGAGTCCGGCGTCGACCCTGTCGGCACCGGGTGGTCGCAGAGTCAGATCCGGTACTACATCTATGCGCTGCTTTTCGTAATGTTTGACGTTGAGGCCGTGTTTATTTTCCCCTGGGCCACCCGCCTGGAGGCCTACGGCTACTTCGGCCTCGTCGAAATGGTGATCTTCATATTCATTCTCGCCCTAGGCCTGGCCTACGCCTGGCGAAAGGGCGTCCTGCGTTGGGCCTGACGGTCCGACTGCGACGGCCGAGGAAACGAGCTGATGTCAACCACGGATGCAGACACCGAAACCGAAGAGACGACGATCGTCGATGAGGCCCGCTCGGCGCTGCTCGAAGCCGTGCGGGGCGAGATGGGCGACGCCGTCGTCGACTCGCACCTGACCCCGGGCCGAGACCTGTGGGTCCGGGTGACCAACGAGGCCTGGGCCGACACCGCCGACTACCTCCGCAACCGCCAGCGCTTCCGTTTCTTCGACTGGCTGTCGGCCGTCGACTGGCTGCCCTCGCCCTTCGGTCGGAGTCTCGACGCCGAGGTCGACAAGGAGCTCGCCGCGGCCCGGGGCGAGGCGCCCGACGGCAACGACGACGCCATCTCCTTCGCCGACGCCGCCGCATCCTCCAAGGCCGGCGGCGAGACCCGCTTCCAGGTCTTCGCCCGGGTCCACAGCCTCAGCACCGGCCTCGGGCTCACCGTGAAGGCCGACATGGGCGACGAGCTGACGATCGCCACCTGGACGGGGGAGTACCCCGGTGCGAGCTGGCACGAGCGGGAGGCGGCCGAGATGTTCGGGCTGACCTTCGTCGGCCATCCGTTCCCCAAGCCGCTCTACCTGCCCACCGATTTCGAGGGCCACCCGATGCGCAAGGACTACCCGCTGCTGAGTCGCCTGGTGAAGCCCTGGCCCGGCATCGTCGACGTCGAGCCCATGCCGCCGGCGGCGGAGGGCTGAGCGATGACGGATCTCTCGCTCGAAGACCGCCGGCAAATGGCGCCGTTCCTCGCTTCGCTCGTCACTAACGGAGTTCCTTCGGAACTCGTCAGAGGTGCACGATGACCGATCTCTCGCTCGAAGACCGGCGGCAAATGGCGTACATTGCGGCGCAGGCGGCGGACGCCCGGGTCAACGTGGAGCTCGAGGCCGAGGGCATGACCCTCAACATCGGCCCTCAGCATCCGGCCACCCACGGCACGCTGCGCATCGTGGCCCACCTCGACGGTGAGCAGGTGGTCAGCGCCGAGCCGATCATGGGCTACATGCACCGCGGCTACGAGAAGCTGGCCGAGGTCCGCACCTACCCCCAGGTCACCACCCTGATCAACCGGATCGACTGGCTCGGCAGCTTCGCCAACGAGGTGCCGTTCGTCCTCGCCTCCGAGCAGCTGATGGACATCGAGGCACCGCCTCGGGCCCAGTGGATACGCACGATCCTGTTCGAGATGGGACGCATCTCCAACATCGTCCTGTTCCTCGGCGACATGGGCGTCCAGCTCGGCGCCGTCAGCCCGGTGTTCTACGCCTTCCGCGATCGGGAGCACATCCTCAACCAGATCGAGTCCGCGACCGGCGGCCGCTTCCACCCCAACTTCAACCGCATCGGCGGCGTGAAGGACGACCTGCCGGCCGGGTGGGTCGAGGAGACCAAGCGCTCCCTCGACAAGATCCGGGACTTCTGCCAGGAGATGGAAGACCTGATCCTCGGCAACGAGATCTTCGAGACCCGCACCCGGGGCATCGGTGTGATCCCGGCCGACGTCGGCCTGTCCTACGGTCTGACGGGGGCCAACATCCGGGCCTCCGGCGTCGACTGGGACCTCCGGCGCGACGGTCCCGATCTCGGGATGCCCTACAACGAGGTGACCTGGAAGGTCTGGACCCACCCCGACGGCGACTCGTTCGCCCGCTACTGGGTGCGCCTCCAGGAGGTCCGCGAGTCGTGCGAGATCGTGGAGCAGCTGCTCGACAGCCTTCCCAAGGGCCCGGTGATGACCAAGGTGCCCCGCATCATCAAGGTGCCCGAGGGCGAGGCCTACGTCGCCACGGAGAATCCGCTCGGCGCCATGGGCTACTACGTGATCAGCCAGGGCGGGCTCGAGCCGTTCCGGGTGAAGATCCGCTCGGCCAGCTTCTCAAACATGTCGATCACACCGTGGCTGCTCAAAGGCGCCTACGTTCCCGACGTGGTCACGATTCTGGCTTCCCTGTATTTCATCCTCGGAGACATCGACAGGTGATGTCGTACCTCGCTCCGCTCACCAACCGGGTTTCGGCTTCACCGAAGCCCCTCGGCCCTACGGTGGTCCGGTAATGGTCTCAGCGCTGCTCGCCCAGGACATCCCGTACTGGCAGACCACCATCTTCAAGATGGTCATGGCCTTCGTCGCCGTGCTCATCCCCGCCGGTGGCACGGTCTACCTGTACCTGTTCAAGATGGTGTCGTTCATGCAGAGCCGGCTCGGCCCGATGGAGGCCGGCCCCTACGGTTCGCTGCAGTTGCTGGCGGAGGTCGGCAAGAACGCCCAGAAGGAAGACCTCATCCCCGACAAGGCGGATCGGTTCGTCTTCGCCGCCGCCCCCTACGTCGTGCTGATGAGCACCTTCCTGCTGGTGATCGTCATCCCGTTCGGGCCCGACGCCCTGTTCGCCGATTTCGACACCGGCGTCTTCCTGGCCCTGGCCGTCACCTCGGTGTCGGTGATCGGGGTGCTGATGGCGGGATGGGCGTCGGCGTCGAAGTACTCGCTGCTCGGCGGCCTGCGGGCCGCCGGTCAGCTGATCGCCTACGAGCTGCCTCTGGTGCTCGCCGTGGTCGGCGTGGTCATCCAGGCCGGCACCCTCAGCCTCCAGGGCATCGTCTTCGCCCAGATCGAGGGTGAGATCTTCGGCTGGGGCGCCATCGGCAACCCCTTCATCCTCACCCAGTTCATCGGGTTCTTCATCTTCATGGTGGCGGTCCAGGCCGAGCTGACACAGACGCCCTTCGACATGCCGATCGCCGAGTCCGAGCTCGTCACCGGGTACATCACCGAATACTCCGGCTTCCGGTTCCTGATGTTCTTCATCGCCGAGTTCGCCACGGCCAACGTGTTCGCCTTCCTGGCCTCGGTCCTGTTCCTCGGTGGTTGGTCGGTCCCGCCGTTCATCACCGACCTGTTCGGTATCGAACCCGACTCGGCCGCCATGAACGTGGTCGGCCCGCTGGTCATGGGCGGCAAGATGCTGCTGCTGACCTTCGTCGTCTACTGGGTCCGGTTCACCTACCCCCGCTTCCGCGAGGATCAGCTCCAGGCCTTCGCCTGGAAGTTCCTCATCCCGCTCGCCCTGGTCAACATCTTCGCGACCGGCGTTCTCAAGGTGGTGTTCTAGCCGTGACGCACGCCATGAGTCTCGGATCAGGCGACGTTTCGCCGCAGGCGAAACTCGAGGTGAGCTGCTCCGTCAGCTCACACAAGGTGGTGTTGTAGTCGTGCCTCTCGTACCCGGTGTGGTGAAGGGCCTCGGGGTCACCTTCGGCGAAATCGTCAAGACGGTCACCGGCGGTGCCGAGACCATCCAGTACCCCCATCAGAAGGAAGACCCGGCCCCCCGGGCCCGTGGCGTCATCGCCCTCCACGAGGACAACTGCACGGCGTGCATGCTGTGCGCCCGCGAGTGCCCCGACTGGTGCATCTACATCGAGGGCCACAAGACCCTGGCCCCACCCCGCCGGGCCGGCGGCAAGCCGCGCTCGGTCAACAAGCTCGACCGCTTCGACATCGACTACAGCCTCTGCATGTACTGCGGGATCTGCGTCGAGGTCTGCCCGTTCGAGGCGCTGTTCTGGAGCCCGGAGTACGAGTACTCCGAGCCCCGCATCGCCGACCTCCTCCACGACAAGAGCCGTCTCGGCCAGTGGATGGAGACCGTTCCCGAGTTCGAGTCCTATGAGGCGGGCTCCGAGGCCAAGGCGAAGAAGGTCCCGAAATGACCTCGGCCCTCCTGGCCCAGGAGGCGTTGAGCAACGCCGAGATCGGCATCGTCAACGGCTTCTTCGCCGTGATCGCCGTCGTGGCCATCGTGGCCGCCCTGCGCATGGTGACCACGACCAACGTGGTCCACGCCGCCCTCTACCTGCTCGTCGTGTTGTCGGCCGTGGCCGCCGTCTACGTCATCCTGGGTGCCGAGTTCGTCGCCGCCACCCAGGTGCTGATCTACCTCGGCGCCATCATGGTGCTGCTGCTGTTCGGCGTGATGTTGACCCGGGCCAAGATCGGGGCCGAGACCGACCTCGACCACGAGCAGCGCTGGATCGGCGCCCTGGTCGCCGTCGGCATGCTGGCCGTCATGTCGTACTCGCTGTGGGAGGGCTTCTCCGATCAGGAGCTGCCCACCACGCTGGCCCCGCAACGCACCCAGGAAGTCTCCGACGCGATCTTCAGCACCTACATCGTGCCCTTCGAGGCGCTGTCGGTGCTCCTGCTGGCCGCCCTGATCGGGGCCGTCGTCGTGGCGAGGAGGGACTAGGCCGCCATGTATCTCAACCAATTCCTGATCTTCGCCGCCATCCTCTTCTGCATCGGCGTGTACGGCGTCCTCGTCCGCAAGAACGGCGTGCTGGTGCTGATGTCGATCGAGCTCATTCTCAACTCGGTCAACATCAACCTGGTGGCCTTCGGTGCCTTCAACGGCGACATCGCCGGCCAGGTCTTCGCCCTGTTCGTGATCGCCGTGGCCGCCGCCGAGGTCGGCGTCGGTTTGGCCATCGTCCTGCTGATCTACCGCAACCGTCGGAGCATCGACGTTGCCGAAGCGAACCTGCTCAAGGGTTAGCTGGTTCGTTCCCTCTCCAGATTGAGGATCACCCGTGTTTGCTGCTGAAGCCGCTGAAACCGCCGTGCCCTGGTTGTACGAGAACGTCTGGCTCATCCCTGCCCTGCCGGCGACGTCGTTTCTGCTGATCCTGTTCTTCGGTAAGCGCCTCCCGTTCAAGGGAGCCGAGATCGGCATCACCTCCGTGGTGGCCGCCTTCGTGCTGGCCGTGCTCACCACCTTCACCTGGGTCGGCGATGTGGAGGGCGGCAACACCGCCTACGGCACGGTCAAGGTCGCCGACGAGAAGCACTCGGACGAGGAACACGGCGACGATCACTCCCACTCGGAGGACGAGGACCACGGCTCCTCCGAGGAGGAGCATGATGACGAGGAGCACGATGACGAGGGCGCGCTGCTCGTCGACGGTGACGGTGGTGACGCTCAGCCGATCGCCTTCACCGCCGGGTCGCTGGCCGCGGTCGAGGAGGGAGACTACGAGCCTCGTGGCGCCGCCGTCGTCACCGAGGTCAACTGGTTCGAGAGCGGGCTGAACGTCTTCCGCATCGGCACCCTGGTCGACGGCCAGTCGGTGATGATGCTGTTCGTCGTGACCTTCATCTCGATGCTGGTCCACATCTATTCGACGGACTACGTCAACGGCGACCGCCGCTACACCCACTACTTCGCCTTCCTGTCGCTGTTCACCGCCTCGATGTTGTTCATGGTGCTGTCGTCCAACACCCTGCAGCTGATCGTGGGCTGGGAGTTGGTCGGTGTCTGTTCGTTCGGCTTGATCGGCCATTGGTGGGAGGAGAAACCGAACTCCGACGCCGCCCTCAAGGCCTTCCTCACCAATCGCGTCGGCGACATCGGCCTGCTGGTCGGCATGTCGATCCTGTTCTTCGGGGCCGGGCAGACCTTCGACATCGTCGAGATCAACACCAAGGCGCTGAACGGTGAGATCAGCGGCACGGTGACCACCTGGGCTGCCGTCTGCCTGATGGCGGCGGTGATGTCGAAGTCGGGGCAGTTCATCCTCCACACCTGGCTGCCCGACGCCATGGCAGGACCCACGCCGGTCTCGGCCCTGATCCACGCCGCCACCATGGTGGTGGCCGGGGTGTACATGATCGGCCGGCTGTACGGCGTGTTCTGGGAGGGCTTCAGCATCTTCGGCGGCACGCTCAACCTGATGGCCTTCATCGGCGGTCTCACCACCGTCGGCGGTGGCCTGCTGGCGTTCGTGCAGCGCGACATCAAGAAGGTGCTGGCGTACTCGACGGTGTCGCAGCTCGGCTACATGGTTCTCGCCCTCGGTGTCGGGGCCTACACCGCCGCCATGTTCCACCTCTTCACCCACGCCTTCTTCAAGGCCTGCCTGTTCCTCGGCGCCGGCTCGGTCAGCCACGCCTGTCACCACAGCTTCGACATGAAGGCCGACATGGGCGGCCTGCGCAAACACATGCCGATCACGTTCTGGACCTTCATCATCGGCTCGGCCGCCCTGGCCGGGGTCCCACCGCTGGCCGGGTTCTGGTCGAAGGACGAGATCCTGATCGGCGCCGGGGTGTGGCCCGGCACCGGCGGCAACGGCACGTATCTGATCCCGTTCATCTTCGGCATGCTGACCGCCGCCATGACCGCCGCCTACATGACCCGCACCGTGTGGCTCACCTTCTTCGGTGAGTACCGGGGCCACGACCACCCGCACGAGTCCGGCCGCCGGATCACGGTGCCGCTGATCATCCTGGCCACCATGGCGGTCTTCGTCGGCTTCCTCAACGTGCCGAAGTCGTTCGTGTCGACCATCGGCCTCCCCGAGGACTGGGGTCTGCTGTTCGAGGAGTGGGTCGAGCCGGCCGGTCAGACCTACTTCCCCTTCGACGGCTTCACCCATGCCAAGCCCAGCCTGAGCCTGGCCATCGTGGCCACGCTGCTGGCCACCGGCGCCGGCTTTCTGGTGCTCCGCTACTACCAGGCCCTCTACCGCAAGGATCCGATGGCCTCGGAGTACAGCGACGGGCTCCGGGCCCGCAACGGTCTCGCCGCAGCCGGCTACCGGGTGCTGGAGAACAAGTACTACCTCGACCACCTCTACACCGGGATCATCGCCGGTGCCACCAAGGGTCCGCTGGCCCGAGCCGCCTACTGGTTCAACCAGAACGTGCTCGACGGCATCGTCAACGTCGCCGGGTTCATCTCGGTGCGGGCCGGTCGCTTCATCTACTACTTCATCGACCAGGGCGTGGTCGACGGCACCGTCAACGCATCGGGCCGCACGGCATCGGGTTCGGGCCAGTTCCTGCGCCGGATCCAGACCGGCCAGGTCCGTCAGTACGCAACCTTGATGTTCGGCGCCGCGGCCCTCCTGGCCGCCGTCTTCATCTTCGCCGTGTAGCCGACGGCATCATGATCCACACCAACGAAGAGCTGTTCACCTACCACCGGGAAGCAATGGCATGAGCGAATTTCTACTCGACTGGGGCATCACCGCCATGGTCTTCCTCCCCCTCGTGGGAGCCCTGATCATGATGGTGATCCCGGGTAGCGACGAAGAGACCCACAAGACGATCGCCCTGGCCGCCACCGTGGCCACGGCCGTGATCGGCGTCCTGCTCCTGCTGGACTTCGACTACGACAACACCCGAACGCTGCAGTTCGCGGTCGACCGGTCGTGGATCGACGTGATCAACGCCCGCTACTTCGTCGCCCTCGACGGCATGTCGTTGCCGCTGGTGGCCCTGACGTTGCTGGTGGTGCCGCTCGTCATCATCTACTCGTGGAACCACATCCCGAGCCCGGGCAACCCCAAGGTGTTCCTCATCCTGATTCTGGTGCTCCACACCGGCATGCTCGGCACCTTCGTCGCCCAGGACCTGGTGCTGTTCTTCGTGTTCTTCGAGGTCGTGCTCCTGCCGATGTACTTCATGATCGGCGTGTGGGGCGGCGAGCAGCGGATGTACGCCTCGATCAAGTTCTTCCTCTACACGCTGTTCGGCTCGGCCCTGATGCTGGTCAGCTTCCTGGCCCTGTATTGGGTCACCGGTTCCGTCACCTTCTCGATTCCCGGTCTGATCGAGGAAGTGGCGGCCAACGACATCGCCCTCAGCACCCAGGTCCTGATCTTCGGTGGCATGTTCATGGGCTTCGGCATCAAGGTGCCGATGTTCCCGTTCCACACCTGGCTGCCGGACGCCCACACCCAGGCCCCGACCCAGGGTTCGGTCATCCTGGCCGCCGTGCTGCTGAAGCTCGGCACCTACGGGTTCGTCCGCATCGCCCTGCCGATCCTTCCCGAGGCCGCCATCGAGTGGGCCCCCTGGATCGGCCTCCTCGCCTGCATCGGCATCATCTACGGCGCCCTGGGCTGCCTGGCCCAGACCGACATGAAGCGCCTGATCGCCTTCTCCTCGGTGGCCCACATGGGCTACGTGATGCTCGGCATCGCCACCCTCACCGACTTCGGCATCAACGCCGCCATCTTCGGCATGGTCGCCCACGGTCTCATCACCGGCATGCTCTTCTTCATCGCCGGTTCGGTGAAGGATCGCTACCACACTCTGGAGATCAAACGCCTCGGCGGGCTGCTGGTCCAGGCCCCGCACATGGGCTGGATCCTGGGCTTCACCACCATGGCCTCGCTCGGCCTGCCCGGCCTGGCCGGGTTCTGGGGCGAGTTCCCCGCCATCCTCGCCGCCTACCAGCCCGCCTCGGGCCTCGACACCACGCTGTTCCGGGTCTACATGGTGGTCGCCGCCATCGGCACCGTGCTGGCCGCCGCCTACCTGCTGTGGCTGCTCCAGCGCACCGCCTTCGGCACCCCGAGCGAGGAGTTCAAGGACGACCCCGAGATCCACGACATGGTGCCGACCGAGTACGTGGCCTGGATCCCTCTGCTCATCCTGATCGTCGTGCTGGGCTTCGTGCCCGGCCTCGTGTTCGACGTCACCAACGGCCCGGTGACCGCCGTGGCCGACGCCCTGGAAGCGGCCGGCTCGGCCGCCGCCGGCACCGCCATCGGAGAGTAGGCATGCTCCTCGCTTCGCTCGTCGCATCCGGAGTGCCGGCTTCGCCGCAACTCCCGTCCCTCTTGGCCCAGGCCGATGCCCCCTTCTACCGGCCCCCGATCGACTGGCATGCCTTCGCCCCCGAGCTGATCCTGCTCGGCTGGGGTGCGCTGGTGACCGTCGTCGACATCATCGGGCTGGAGCGCACCCGCCGGTTCATGGCGCCCCTCACCGGCATCGGGTTCCTGATCGCCATGATCCCGGTGCTCACCCTGTGGGACGCCGACACCACCCGGGTCCTGTTCCAGGGCCTGGTCCTGGACGATGCGGGCAACGTGGTCACCGAGGTGGTCGGCGGCGAGACCGTTGCCGTTCGCGACGGGATCGGGGCCTACATCGTCGATCAGTACGCCCTGGTGTTGAAGGGGCTGTTCCTGCTCTCGGGCTACGTGATCGTGCTGTTGAGCACGAACTACATGGCCGAGGGCGACTACCACGACAGCGAGTACTACCAGCTGATCTCGGCCGCCGTGCTGGGCATGATGGTGATGACCTCAGCCCGGGACCTGATCTCGATCTTCGTGGCCCTGGAACTGATGTCTATCCCCGCCTACCTGATGGCGGCCTGGCGCAAGCGCGACCTCAAATCCAACGAGGCCGGGCTGAAGTACATGCTGATGGGCGTCTTCGCCTCGGCCATCATGCTCTACGGCATGTCGCTGCTGTACGGCGTGGCCGGCGACACCCGTCTGGCCGTCATCGCCGAGTCGATCGGCGGC
>JBCCRO010000055.1:0-32603 GCA_039201605.1 Actinomycetota bacterium | reverse complement strand
TGCGGATCGATGCCGAACCGCGGTTCATCCCAACCGCGATCGACCGCATCGACTCCCCACCCTGCCAGCGATCCCACACCTCACACCGCTCTGCATCTGTGAACCGACGACCCACCACAACCCCTCTCGACAAGTGACTACGCGTAGTCCCTCACCAAGGTGTTGCGTCAACCCATTGAGACCAAGCCGGTTACGAGCGGCCTCCGGCATGGCACCATGAGGGGGTGGATTTCCGACGGATCTCACCGGTCGAGCTGCAGGTCATGCGCGCATGGCTTGAGCACGACGTGCCTGGAGCTGAGTTCCTTCGAGACCAAGTCGGCGAGGAGACCCAGGTCTTCCGCTCATGCGACTGCGGTTGCTCATCGATCGGCTTCGCCAGCCTGACCCAAGGGCGAGGCCGTGGGAGCTTCATCTTCGGTGTCGATGCGGAGATCATTGACGAGAACGGAGCTTCAGTCGGCGGAATGGTTCTTACCATCCGCGATGGTCAGCTTCGTGACGTCGACGTTCACTCATGGTCGGACGAAGTCGAGTTTCCAAGTGTCGAACAGGTCCGCTGGCAGCTACGGACCGACAAGAGTGGATAGCTCTCGGTTCAATTCGCCTCGCAGCTCGGCAAGGTGCGAAGAGGGCGCCGTTAAAGCGCTCACCCCGTTGGCACATCGAGGCGGCGTTGTCGCGCACCCGATGCGGGCCGGTACGCCGGTTGAGTTGTGCCGAGACTTGTTCAACTACATCTGAGATGCGATCGCCGACCGAAGATCGTCGGTTGCAGCTAGAGCACCGTCGTTGAGTTGGTGGCCAGCCAGTCCCTCATGCATCAACGCACGTATCTCGTCCGCAGCCTCCCGAAGCTTGCTGGCCCACGGCGACTCGCCGAACGCAGCGCTCACCGCGATCAACAGGCGCAGCAACCACACCTCGGCTCGTGTGTCTCGGATCGCTCCGACCGGCGCTCCGAACCGTTGGTCGTAGAGATCATCGAGCCCGTCCAATACCATCGAGAGCATTTGCCTCTCATGCTCAACATCGACCACGACACGGCACCCTACAACGGCACTCCTCGCGCACTCGGCAACGACGGTCGAAATCGGTCGACGTAGACGCTCTGTCGGTGTCGCTCAGCTGAGTCTTGCCTGCTAGTTCACTCGCCGTGACGGGATTGCACTTGCGTCGGCGATCGTGCGGCTCCCGACAGGCGACTCAAGCTCGACAGTCCAGCTAACTTCACTGTTACCCGGGCACGACTGTGGCCCTTGGGGAGCCTCCACGAAGACCACGATCTCGATGCGATCTGTCATCTCGACGACCGACGGTCTGACCTCTCGCCCCGCCAGAGCTCCGCCACCAGCACAGGCCTTCTCGGTGAAGAGAACTGGGACCTGCCTTGACTCAGGATCCAAGGGCTGCGAGGGGTCAAGCCGGAAGGAGGCGATGCTCAGACCCTCAGAGTTGAACTGAAGATTGCAGTTGTTCGCCACCTCAAGGACGAGCGAGTCGTCTTCCCGGCTGAAAGTGGCATGGCCGTATGGAAAGTTGCTGTCGGTCGGCGAACCGAAGAGAACGAGATTGCCGTCGTCGGAAACCACTTGCCACTCACGGCCCTCATAGTGGCCAGCTGCGGTCAGCAACTCCACGACTTCAGCTCGGTTGCTGGCCGTGAGCGTGTCGAGTGGATCGAGCACGACCGGAAGCGACTCAAACTCCGCAGTGCCGCACTCTGCCAGGGGCGACCCGGCGCCGGAGTCGAGCCCAGAGCACGCAGCTCCAAGAACCGTCGCGGCCAAGAAAAACACGCCGGATGCTAGGCGGGGCGAGGGCACAGGATGTCTCTCCGAGGGCTAGGGGTTGTTGTACAGAACCGCCGGGCTACGAACGTAACCGCTATGCCCCGCCCGAGTACGGCACTTGAAGCGCACCCGATATCACGCTTCCCGTCGACCGAACCTCACTGGGGACGGGTTAGGCCCCACGCCCGCGCAGCGATCAAACCCGGTCAGAAGCCAGCCGTTCGGATACATCTCAAACCGCAAGATGAGACTGCCGTTGCCGCCATCGTCGACGTAGAGGATCGAGTGGTCATCCCGGATCACCTCAGTCATCCCTGATGCTTCTTCACGA
Organism: Actinomycetota bacterium; assembly: GCA_039201605.1. Classification (GTDB taxonomy): domain Bacteria; phylum Actinomycetota; class Acidimicrobiia; order Acidimicrobiales; family SZUA-35; genus CADEDH01. The sequence goes on along the minus strand of JBCCRO010000055.1, from coordinate 30,479 downwards.
GTCTCCCCAGCTCGGACACCCCAGTGGTCATCGGCAGCGGCCTCAACTGAATCGAAGCCAACAGCAGCGGAGCGATAGTCGTCATGAGATGACTCAAAGAGATCTTCCAGACAGCGGAGTCCGTCGCCACTCTCGAAGAAGACGACTTCCTCATCAGGCCGCAAGGTCGCCGCTGGGTCAGCCTGACCCCCACCCACTCCGCCGGAACCACAGCTACTAGCAACCAGAGCTAGCGCGATCGCCACCCTCGCCCGCACTCCACGGATCGTAGCCCCAGACACAACGTCCAGAACCGGCACTCCCCGCACACTCGGAAGTCTCGCCTCGGCGTCAATGACCAGCGAGCGACGAGCGGACTTGCTCGGGGGTCTGGCCCGTCCAGCTCTGGAACGCCCGATAGAACGAGCTCGTGTCGCCGTAGCCGAGCAAGAAGGCGATGTCGGTGCCGGAGAGCGTCGGGTTGCGGAGGTAGTGCCGGGCGAGTCGCTCTCGGGTGGCACTGAGGATCTCCTGGAAGCTCGCCCCCTCCGCCTTGAGTTGACGATGCAGGGTGCGGGAACTCACCGCAAGCTCCTTGGCGACATCGGCGACGGTCGTCCGGCCGACGGGGAGTACTTCTAGCAACACCGCCCCGACACGTTCACTCGTCGATGCGCCGAGATCGAGCTCGGCTAGGCGCTGGCGGAGTTGCGGCTCGAATGTCTCCCAAATCGAGACGTTCGCAGTGAGAAAGGGCCGCGCTGCGTCGTCGGCTCGAAAGCTGACGCATTGCCTGTCTGCTGGTTCGATTTCGACGCCAAAGACGCTGCGGTAGGCACCGAGGTCGTCCGGCGGTGCCGGAACGGTGACCCGTGTGGGCGATACCTCTGCCCGGATACCCAGGCGAGCGAGCCCGACCCAGAACAACAGCTCGGTGAGCACCATCGAGTCTGGGGGATGGGACCCGACCGGCCATGCGAAGGAGAGCGTGGTCTCGTGTGGCCCGATGTCGATGTCAATGTGCAGCGGCCCAATGAGTCGCTTGTACTGGGCAACTCGGTGAGCGGCGGTATTCAGGTCAGGGCTCACGACTGCGGCGAAGAGTGATGGAGAGAACAGCTCGGGCGACAACTTCTCGACCATCAAGATCGGCAGGTTGGGATGATTCGCCTCGATCTCCATGGCCCGCCAGAGTGAGAAGAACTCATCTTGGGAGAGCCACACCGGCCCGTTGGAGAGCAGGTCGGGCCGGAGCCCTGCGCGACGCAACACGGCGGTCGGGCTGAGGCCGAGGTCGGTAAGCATCGCCCGTGCTGTTGGGTCGAGTGCGTACCGGTTGCGCATATCCACTCCTTCCGTCGCAGCATTCGGCGACCTCGCCTCGAAGAAGCTACCGACACCGGCGCCGATCGAAAGAGCCAATGTCCGCCACCCTGATTGCACATCCCGCCATCCACATTCGGCAGTATCTGCGCGCCCTCTGGCAGCATCTGCCAAACAGGGCAACGGGCTCGACTCCTACGGTGACCAGCGATCTTGACGCTCATCGACCGGGAGCAACCATGACCAATCCGAGGAAGTCCAGCTACCACCCCGATCTTCGACGCGGTGTCGGCCCCGGTCGGGCCGTAACGTGGACCGCTCGCCGCCGCTGGGGACTACGCATGATGCAGCGTTTCGCCATGCGGCCCTTGGTCGGCAACGAGCTCGTCGGCGCAAGCAACGACGAGATCTCCATCCCAAGTACGACGACGCCGGGCCACTCGATTCGGGCTCGCGTCTACAAGCCGGCCAGCGCTACGGGTCCCCTGCCGGCCATGCTCTATGCCCACGGCGGCGGCTACCAGATGGGCGTACCGGAGATGGCCCATGACTTCTTCGAAGACCTCATGCAGCGGCGGGAGGTCGCGATCGTGGCGCCTGCCTACCGGCTCTCCCTCGCTGGGCATCCGTTTCCCGCCGGCCTCAACGACTGCTTCGACACCATCAACTACATGAAGAGCCACGCCGCAGACCTCGGCCTGAGCGACGACAAGTTCATCACGGCAGGACACAGCGGTGGAGGCGGCATGACCGCGGCGCTCACCCATCGAGTGGTTGACGCTGGCGTCGTCGACGTGGCGTTCCAGATGCCGATCTACCCCATGCTGGATCATCGGATGCAGACCGAATCGGCCCACATGGTGGGGAGCGCCGTCTGGGATCGACGCACGAACGCAATGGCGTGGAACAACTATCTCGGGCATCTCGGCGGCGACGTGCCCGAGTACGCCTCGCCCGCACTTCGGCAGGACCTCAGCCGGCTCCCGCCCACCATCAGCTGGGTCGGCACCGTCGAGCCGTTCAAGGACGAGACCATCGCCTACATCGAAGCCCTCGAAGCGGCGGGAGTGCCTACCCGCTTCAAGCTCTTCGAAGGCGGTTTCCACGGCTTCGAAATCATGTCGCCGAAGGTGGGCATCTCTCAGGAAGCGATCGAGTTCCAGGGCAGCGCCTTCGCCGACTTCTACGACTGCTACCTATAAGGAGGCTGCCCGGCCATCAACGCCACGTCCGAGTCCTTCCACTTCGGCTTTACGCCGATGCAGCTCGTCGGAGAACCGACTTCGCCCAGGCTCGGGCCTGTCAGTTTCTTGTATTGCGGATCAGCACAGTGTTCGCCCTGGTTACGGGTTTGAGCGGGCGATGGGAATCGAACCCACATCATCAGCTTGGAAGGCTGAGGTTCTAGCCGTTGAACTACGCCCGCAGGTTTGTGGATCAAAGGGTAGCTGGCCGCCGCCGACCTCGGGCCGCAATTCGACCGGCCGAGCCCTGCGCCGGGTGGACACCTCGGCCGCTGCTCTGCAAGCGTGTCCGGTCGATGGCCACACCCGATACCCCAGCGGAGACCGAGTCGCCGCCCTTCTTCGACATCCCTCCGAACCGGCTCATCGGTCGGGGCCACGCTGCAGGAGACTTCCTCGAGGCCTACGAATGGGAGGTGGTCGAGGAGTCGCCGGGTCGGTTGGTGCTCGACGTCCACCTCCCGGTTCACGCCTGCAACCCCCTCGGCCAGCTCTTCGGCGGGTTCACGCCGACCTATATCGATCTGGTGTCGCTCCTCGCCACCCGGGCCGGCCCCGATCGCCTGAATCCGGACGTCGACCGGCACTGGCTCTCGACCCTCAACATGCGCATCGACTACTACGAACCGGTGGTCGGGCCTCGGTTCCAGGTGGAGGCCACGGTGGAGCATCGACGGGGCCGCACCTACCTGGTCACCACGAAAATGCGCCAAGAAGGCACGCTTGCGGTGTTTGCCCTGACGACGCTTCGGAGCCAAGACCTCGTCATTCCGGCCTAGTCCCACGTAGGCCAACATGAGTCAACATGTCGCTGCGTCGGCATGGATGGCCAAGAACGAGCTACCGTAGTGAGGTGCGGGCTGACAATCCGGCCGGAAGGGGCTGTTCGGCTGCGGGGTTCGCACGTTGGACAAGTGCGGTGTGCTGACATGGAACGACCTTCGGACGAGGACACAGATGCGCTCCTCCGGGAACTCATCCCGGGCCTGGACGATGAAGAGTGGGGCGATTCCGAGGCGCTGAGCACGGGCGACGCCACGCTGGAACTCCAGGCTGTCCCCTCGCTGGCCGGTACGCCGCTCGGTGAGCTGCAGCCCGAGGCCCCGGCCGATGCAGCCGCCGACGCCGTCGGCGAGACGGTGGGTGAGGTGATGACCGATTCGCCGGTCGATCTGCCCCCGCTGCAGCGCAGTTCGGTGATCGAGCCACCGACGAAGGACGGCGAGCCCGAGTCGCAGCCCTCGGTCTTTGCCCCACAACCAGACCCACAAGAACACACACCGGTGGCGGGGGTGGCTCCGCCTCTCGACGCCGCCGCTCGCACCAGCTCGGTCGTGGGCAGGCCTCCGGCGGACGAGCCCCCGCGCTGGATCACCCCGGACCCCGTGCCCGGCGCCGAGGTCGAGTCGCCGTCGCCGGAGCCGTCGCAGCCCGCTGTGCTCGGCGGCGCCTGGGCCGAAAAGGGCTCGTGGCCCGAGGAGCCCGACCACGACGACTCCCGTCCGGCCGCCGTCCCGCCCTCGGGCAGTAGTCGCCTCACCATCCTCCTCATCGCCCTGAGCCTCGCCGTCGTGGTCGGCGCCATCGTCGCCGTCCTGTGGTGGTTCCAGGCCGGCGACGACGCAGGCGACACCGCCGCCGTCGGCGACGACGTCAACGAGGCGACCGGCGACGAGGACGCCTCGGAGGCCGACAACGGCACCGATGGCGACGGTGTCACCGAGCAGGCCGAGGGCGATGGCACCGAGGGCGCCGACACCTCGGGTGACGACGGCCTCGATCCCGTCACCGGCGAGGCCTACCCCGGTTTCCTCGATCTCTTCTCGCTGGCCGAGTTCACCGAGAACCGGTACCCGCACGGTCTCCTCGACCAGGCCGGCACCGTCACGTTCCGGGGCCGGATCGGGAGCCAGGACGAGATCGACGCCGCCGTCGCCGACATGGAGGCCATCGTCGGGCCCGGCAACGTGATCGACGAGTTCGAGCTCACCCCCGGATTCCCCTCCTACACCACCGGGCTGATCTTCCTCGACGAGACGATCCTGTTCGAGTCGAACAGCACCGAGATCGACCCCGTCTACGAACCGTTCCTCGCCAGCCTGCTCACCACCCTCGCCGAGTTCCCAGACATGCGGGTCGCCGTCGTCGGTCATGCCGACTCGGCCGGCGACGTCGAGACCAACATCCAGATCTCCCGGGAGCGGGCGCAGGCCGTCTTCTCCTACCTCACCGAGCGCGGCGCCAACGCCGCGCAGATCAGCACCGAGGCTCGGGGCGAGACCGACATCACCGATGTCGAGGCCCTGGAGATGGATGACGCCGATGACCGGCGGGTCGAGTTCGTCGTCGACTTCGACGGCGGGTCCTGACCCGGCGACGATCCGGCCCGGCGACGACCTATCCCCGGCCGCCTCCGGCGGTGATGAACCGACCGCCGCCGGCCCGCTTGGCCCGATACATCGCCTGATCGGCCTCCCGGAGGAGGTCCTTGATGTCGACGGCGGCGCCCGGTGCCCGCCGGGCCACCCCCACGCTGCAGCTGAGGTCGGGGTCGACCAGGGCGACCCGCTCCACCACCCGGGTAGCCAGATCGTCGTGGTCGACCGGCCGGTGGGCGTCGACGGCGAACACGACGAACTCGTCGCCGCCGAGGCGGGCCACCAGATCCTGCCGACGGAAGCAGGCCCGCAGCTCGACCGCCACCTCGGTCAGCACCACGTCGCCCGCCTCATGGCCCCGGCGGTCGTTGATCTGCTTGAACCCGTCGAGGTCGACGAAGTAGAGCACGGCCGCCTTGACGGCGTCGTACTCGCGGGCGCCGTCGATCAAGCCCTGGCGGTTCAGGAGGCCGGTGAGAGGATCGGTGGTGGCAAGCGTCCGGGCGTGGGCCAATTCGAAGCTGGTGCCGGCGAGTCGGCTCCGATAGTGCTGCCATGCCCCGGTGGCACAGGCGGCGGCCAGCGTGGCCAGCGCCCCGGCGACCAGCACCCTGACCTGACCGAGCATCCCGGTCGCACCGCCGAAGTCGGGGTGGGCCGTCACCTCCACGATCCACGTCTCCGACGCCGCCTCGATCGTGCTGCGCTCCCGGAGCTCGAGGTCGAGCACGCTGTCGTCACGGGGGTAGGGGAACTCGGCCAGCGGTCCCTCGACGTTGCCGACCGACAGGCGCAGGTGGAGCTCCTCCGGGACCGAGAGGACGCCGGCGAACTCGGTGGGGGAGAGGAAGCGGACGGCCCAGCCGATGCGCTCACCCTCGCGATCGATCACCTCGCCGACGAAGTAGATGGCGACGTCGGGGATGTCGGCCACGTCGGACAGGGAGGTGGTGGAGGTGGCGGTCATCAACGCCGCCGCCTCCGCCGCCTGCAACGCATAGCCGCCTGGGGCGAGATCGTCGGGGAGCACGAGCTGGCGGGCGAAGGCGATGTCGTAGCCGATCAGTGAATCGAACTCGCCGCTCCCGTCGACCCGGGTGAACACCAGGGCCGGTCCGCCGGATGGGATCGGGGCCTCGACCACCTCGAAGTTCGACGAGCCCAGGGCGACCTCCCGTGCCACCAGCGCATCGAGTTCGTCGCGCTCCACCTCCTCCAGCAGCAGCATGCTCAGGTCGTCGGAGAAGCGCTCGGGGTAGGTGCGCTCGAAGAACTCGCCGTAGATGTCGGGGGCGAGCGGATGGGTCGAGCCGATGAAGGCGGTGGCGGTCTCGAACTGGGACGACAGTTCGTCGATGCGGGCGGTGACGGTCTGCTGCACCGCCTCCGCCTCGCGGCCGAACTCCAGCTCCCGCTCCCGGGCGGCCCGGGCCTGCTCCCGACTGGCGAAGACCATGGTGAGTAACAGGCCGATCAGAACGGTGGCCAGCACGATCCTCGTCGTCCCCGTCGAGCTGCGGGGCGACAGCGGTCGCATCGGCGAATCATCGGCCACATAGTGCCTTCGGTCGCCCATCGAGGCCGCTTGAGGTGCCATCGGGCGAGGCGACCGCCACCGAGCACGTGCCACCCGGCCGGCGAGTGCGGCAGGGGGTTCGCACGGCCTCGGGATCCGATCGGGGGTCAGTCGTCGTCGAATTTGGCCAGCATGCGCGTGACCGTGCCGAGGGTTCGCATCGTCGTCGGACCGAGCACGCGCTCTATCCGGGCGACCGGTAGGCGCGAGGCGGCGACGTCGCGACGCGGCAGCCAGAACCACTCACGGCCGACGAACGTGATCCGATCCTCCGGCGGCGTCAGCGCCAGCACGGCGGCCGCGGTCTCCTCGGGCGGCGCTGCGGGAAGAAACGACACCTGCACCCGACCCTCGGTCCCGCCGACGTCCTCCTCGGTGAAGGGCTGTTGGCGCACCGTCGCCCGCACCTGGTCGAGACGGCGCACGAAGACCTGGGTCTCGAAGCCGTAGGCGTCGGTGAGGGCGCCGGCGAGCGTGTCTGGATCGGCTCGATCCGGATTGTCGGTCCGGAACGTGATGTTGCCGGCGGCCTGGTAGGCGGCGACCTGGTCGAAACCGAGGGCGACGAAGGGCTCGATCAGCCGGGCGTTGGTGATGCGATCCGGGCCGGCGTTGATCGCCCGGAGGAACACGAACAGTCGTCGGTCGTCGGCCACCCGCCCACCATGGCACGCCGGGCGGGCGCGCAGGCGGCGAATCGACGAGCCCGGCGTCGGGGGAGGGTTGACGAATGCCAGTGACTGGCGCGAAAGTGTAAAGCAAGCCTAATTTCGTAGTTCGGGTGGGAGGAAGGGTCGGCCGGCAGGGTCGATCCGGCCGAACGCCAACCTCGCATCTGCCCGGCGCACCGGCGACGAGCAAGGAGATCGACATGGAGAGCAACGACCGACGAACCCGGATACTCGTCGCCGGAGCGATCGGTGCGCTGTCGGCGCTCGTCGTGGCGATCTCCGACATCCTGCTCCTGGGGATCGATGCCAGTGGCTCGGAGGCGGCCGAGAAGGAGATCCGGGAACTCGTCGCCGACAAGGGCGGCGTCGAGCTGCTGCTGGGCGCCTTCGGCGCTTACGGGATCTTTCTGCTCATCGTCGGGTACTGGCACTGGTACACCGCAGCCAAACCGGAGGCCCGGCGCGGCATGATCGTTGCGCTCGGGTTCCTCGCCGCCGGTCTCGTGAGCGGCGGACTGTTCCACTTCGCCCTCGGGCCCATAGGGCTCGCCATGAACGAGAGCGCCGGTGAGATCGATCCGGCGGTGAGCGACGAGATCTACGACGCTCTCGCCTACCAGTACATCGTGCCGCTGTACGCCGTCGCAATGGGCTGCATCGCCATCGCTTCGGTCATCTTCATCTACCAGGTCGTCCGAGGCCGGACCTACTTTCCCCGGTGGTTCGCCCTGTCGGCCCCGTTGTGCATCTGGCCGCTCTCCTCGGTGATCACGTACCTGCTCCCGGCCCCGATCGGCGGGTTCGCCATCTCCAGCTTCCACTGGCCCACGATCGTGGCGTTCCTGCTCTCCACCCATCTGCTCCTCGCGCGCCGACCGGTGGGCGACACCGTCGACACCGCCCCCGGCCCCGACGGTTCCGTCCCCGAACGGCTCCCGGAGCCTCAGATGCGGTGACCGGCGTCGGGGGACACCCGCCCGCGGCACCGGGACCCGGACAGCGAGAAGCCCCAGGCCGCGTACCTTGGCGGTGTGACCTGGGGCTTCCCTGGGTTCCTCTCCCATGGAAACGTGGGTGACGTTTCCGTCGGGATGGGGAGATTTGAACTCCCGGCCCCCTGCTCCCAAAGCAGGTGCGCTAGCCAAACTGCGCCACATCCCGTGAAGCCGACGAGTCTACCCAGGCCGATGCGTGACCGGGAAGCGGGTTGGGCTCCGGCGGCGATTGTGACGGCCGGGTCGACCGTCGTCGAGCCTCGTCGAGCAGGGCCTCGGTCACGCAGCGCGATGGCGGAGGCGGGCGGCGATCGACGACCACACCCGGGCCGTCGAGGTCGACCTCGGTGACGTGGCGGCGGTCGACCGGCGAGGCGTCGCCCGCCTGCGCACGTTCCCGGACGACCTCGACGAGATCCGGGAACGGCGCCGGGCGGCCGCCGCCGGCTGAACCCCACCCGACCGACCCGTGGACGGCGGACAACTCGCCGGTCGTCGAAGCCCGTACACTGGACGGCGATGAAGTCGACAGTCGAGGCCCTCGAGGGCAACAAGGTCAAGGTCGTCGTCGAGGTCGAGGAGGCCGAGTTCGAGAAGGATCTCGACGCCGCCTTCAAACGCCTTGCCCGAGAGGTCCGCCTGCCGGGGTTCCGCCCGGGCAAGGCCCCCCGGAAGGTGCTGGAGGCCCGCATCGGGCAGTCCTACGCCCGGGACGAGGCCTTCCGCGAGGCGCTGCCCAACTACTACTCCGAAGCGGTCATGGAGCACGACGTCGACGTGATCGCCCCGCCGGAGATCGACATCACCGCCGGTCAGGACGATGGCCCCGTCGCCTTCGACGCCGTGGTCGAGGTCCGGCCCAGCATCGAGGTCGAGGGCTACCAGTCGATCGAGATCGAGATCCCCAAGGTCGGGGTCGACGACGACGACGTCGAGGAGTCCCTCGACCGGATGCGGGGGAAGTTCGGCGAGCTCGCCACCGTGGAGCGGGCCGCCGTCGCCGGCGACCGGGCCGTGATCAACATCGAGACGGTGCACGAGGGTGAGCCGGTCCCCGGCCTCACCGCCGAGGCCTACGTCTACGAGGTCGGCACCGAGGCCGTCGTGCCCGAGCTCGACGAGCAACTCACGGGCGCCTCGGCCGGCGATTCGATGGAGTTCACCGCCGTGCATCCCGACGACGAGGAGGACGAGCCGCTGGAGTTCAGCGTCGAGGTCGTCGAGATCCAGGAGAACGTCCTGCCCGAGGCCACCGATGCCTGGGCCGCCGACAACAGCGAGTTCGACACCGTCGACGAACTGCGGGCCGACCTTCGGTCCAACCTCGAGACCACCCGCATCAACCAGGCCGACGCCGTCCGCCGCTCCAAGCTGGCCGAGGCGATCTCCGATCTCGTCGAGGACGATCTGGTGCCCGACGCCATGGTCGACCTGGAGGTGGAGAACCGGGTCCAGGACATGTCGATGCGGCTCCAGGCCCAGGGCATGGACTTCGGAACGTTCATGCAGATGACGGGTCAGAGCCAGGAGGATCTCGTGGGCCAGCTGCGAGAGCAGGCCGGTTCCTCGGCCAAGCTCGACCTCGCCCTGCGGGCCATCGCCGAGGCCGAGAGCCTCGAGGTGACCGAGGACGACCTCGAAGAACAGTTCGCCGAGGTGGCAGCCCAGATCGGCCGCACGGCGGGCGACGTTCGAGACGATTTCGAGTCGGCGGGAAGGATGTCGGCCATCCGGTCCGACCTGCTCAAGAGCAAAGCGCTTGACTGGGTGAGCGAACGGGCCAACCTTGTTGACGAGGATGGCCAACAAGTCAGCCCCGATGCGCTACAACTGCCAACCCAGGAAGAAGACTCCGACGACGCTGTCGCCGAAGACGAAACGGCGGCCGAAGACGGAGCGGAAGAGGACGATCAGTGACACGCCAACCCGCCCAGGCGAGCTACATCATCCCCCAGGTCATCGAGCAGACCAGTAGGGGAGAGCGAGTAGCCGACATCTACTCCCGTCTGCTCAAAGACAACATCATCTTCCTCGGCACGCCGATCGACGATGGTGTGGCCAACGTGGTGAGCGCCCAGATGTTGCACCTCGAGTCGGAGAACCCCGACCGTGACATCAGCGTCTACATCAACTCGCCCGGTGGCGACATCAATGCGATGTTCGCCATCTACGACACGATGCAGTACATCAAGCCCGACATCACCACGATCTGCTTCGGGCAGGCCGCCTCAGCCGCCGCCATCCTGCTGGCGGCCGGCACCAAGGGCAAGCGCCTCGCCCTGCCCAACTCCCGGATCCTGCTACATCAGCCCTACACCGGGGCCCAGGGCCAGGTGTCCGATCTGGAGATCGCGGCCAACGAGATCGAGCGCATGAAGAAGGCGCTCGAGCAGATCCTGGCCGACCACACCGGCCAGGACATCGAGAAGATCGCCACCGATACGGACCGCGACTTTGTGATGGACGCGCAGGAAGCGAGAGAATATGGGATCATCGATGAGGTGCTGAAGGAGCGGAACATCAGCGACTCATCCGGTCCCATCCGGGCTGTCGGGTCGTAGAGGGGAACGTCGTGGCGAAGTTTGGCGATGGAGGCGAGCTGCTCAAGTGCTCGTTCTGTGGCAAGTCCCAGAAGCAGGTCAAGAAGCTCATCGCCGGCCCCGGCGTCTACATCTGTGACGAGTGCATCGATCTCTGCAACGAGATCATCGAGGAGGAGCTGGCCGAAGGCAGCGAGCTGAGCTTCGACGAGCTGCTCAAGCCCCGCGAGATCTACGACTTCCTGAACGACTACATCGTCGGGCAGGAGGCGGCCAAGAAGATCCTCTCCGTCGCCGTCTACAACCATTACAAACGCATCCAGTACGGGGCGCAGTCGGCGGGCGACGTCGAGCTGGCCAAGTCCAACATCCTGCTGATGGGCCCGACGGGCTGCGGCAAGACGCTGCTCGCCCAGACCCTGGCTCGGATGCTCAACGTCCCCTTCGCCATCGCCGACGCCACCGCGCTCACCGAGGCCGGCTACGTGGGCGAGGACGTGGAGAACATCCTCCTCAAGCTGATCCAGGCCGCCGACTTCGACGTGAAGCGGGCCGAGACCGGCATCATCTACCTCGACGAGATCGACAAGATCGCCCGCAAGAGCGAGAACCCGTCGATCACCCGGGACGTATCGGGCGAGGGCGTGCAGCAGGCGTTGCTCAAGATCCTGGAGGGCACGGTGGCCTCGGTCCCGCCCCAGGGCGGCCGCAAGCACCCCCACCAGGATTTCATCCAGATCGACACGTCCAACATCCTCTTCATCTGCGGTGGCGCCTTCGACGGCATCGACAAGGTGATCGAGCGTCGGGTCGGCGGCAAGTCCGTCGGCTTCCAGGCCGACATCGCCGGGGAGAAGGATCTCGACGATCTCTACGGTCAGGTCCGTCCCGAGGATCTGCTGAAGTTCGGCTTGATCCCGGAGTTCGTCGGCCGCCTCCCCGTGATCGGCACCGTCACCAATCTCACCCGGGAAGCCCTGGTCGAGATCCTGGTCGAGCCGAAGAATGCGCTGACGAAGCAGTACCAGAAGTTCTTCGAGATGGAGGAGGTCGAGCTCGAGTTCACCGATGACGCCCTCGAAGCCATCGCCGATCAGGCCCTCCTCCGGGGCACCGGTGCCCGAGGGCTGCGGGCCATCCTCGAAGAGGTGCTGCTCGACGTGATGTACGACCTGCCCGGTCGCGAAGACGTCGGCAAGTGCGTGTTCGACGCCTCGGTGGTGCTCGATCGGGTGAATCCCACGCTCGTTCCCCGTAGCGAGTCTCGCACCCGGCCCCGACGGGCCGCCTCGTAGCAGCGGCACGGCCGCCGTCCGCCTTGGACTACCGCACCGCCCTCGACTATCTCGATCGGCACACCAACCTCGAAGGCGGCCGCGCCAGTCGCTTCGATCCCGCCGTTCACAAGACGCTGCCCGTCGCCGGGCAGACCTCGGGCCTCTCGCTCGAGCCGATGGCGACGCTGTTGTCGACCCTCGGCGACCCGCATCGGGCCTACAAGGTCGTCCATCTCACCGGGACCAACGGCAAGGGCTCGACGGCCCGGTTCGTCGCCTCGATCCTGCAGGCGACCGACCTGTCGGTCGGGCTCTACACCAGCCCCAACATCGAGCGCATCAACGAGCGCCTGGCCTGGGGCTCCGAGATCATCTCGGATGAGGACTTCGGCCGGATCATCGGTCTCATCGCCGGCGTGGAGCCGCTGCTCGATCACACGCCGAGCCGATTCGAGCTGCTGACGGCGGCCGCCTTCGTATGGTTCGCCGAGCTCGGGGTCGACGTGGCCGTGATCGAGGTGGGCATGTTGGGCCGCTTCGACGCCACAAACGTCGTCGAGAGCGACGTCGCCATCATCACCAACGTCGACAAGGACCACACCGACGGCGCCGAGGGTTGGCGTCTGACGGTGGCCACCGAGAAGGCCGGGATCATCAAGCCGTCCAGCCACCTGGTGCTCGGGCCCGACCTGGAGGAGTTCCTCCCGGTGTTCGACGCCGAGGGCCCCCGCCAGACCTGGATGGTCGGCCGGGACTACGAGGTGGAGTCCAACCAGCTGGCCGTCGGTGGTCGGGTGCTCGACATCCGCACCCCCGGCACCACCTATGACGAGCTCTTCCTGCCCTTCCACGGGCGCTATCAGGGCGAGAACCTGGCCCTGGCCCTGGCCGCCGTCGAGGCCTTCTTCGGGCGCCCGCTCGACAAGGAACTGGTCGAGTTCGCCCTGGCCACCGTCGAGCTCCCGGCTCGCTTCGAGGTGGTCTCCCGCGAGCCCACCGTCGTCCTCGACGGCGCCCACAACCCGCCCGGCGCCGCTGCCACCGCCGCCACGCTGCACGAGACGTTCGCCCGCCTCGGCTCGTGGGTGCTGGTGGTCGGCATGCTGCAGGGCAAGGATCCGACCGAGATGCTGACCGCCTTCGGGGCCCAGGACTTCGACGCCGTGATCTGCTGTGAGCCCGACTGGTCCCGGGCCATGCCGGCGACCGAGGTGGCCGCAGCCGCCGAGGCCCTCGGTTGCAGCACCGAGGTGGTGACCAAGCCGGTCGAGGCCTTCCACCGGGCCCTGGCGGTTGGAGCCGACGACGACCTGATCCTGGTCTCCGGCACCCACTACATCCTCGGCGACGTCAGGCCGTTGGCCCGCTCGCTGGTCGGCGATTAGGCGACCGGTACCGGCTCAGCGGCCGACCGGGGTCGGCTCGACCGGTCGCTCAAGCACCACCATCCCGTCGAGCACGATGGTCTGCCGGTCGACGCCGGCGGGGCCGAAGCCGTGCCGTCGGTAGACGGCCAGTGCCGGCTCCATCACCCCTCGCATCGACTCCAGCCAGATGGCCCGGTGGCCGCCATCGGCCGCCGCCTGTACGGCCTGTTCGACCAGTCGGTCGGCCAGCCCGCGACCGCGAGCCACCGGGCGCAGGTACAGGCGCTTGAGCTCGGCCGTTCCGTCGTCGTGGGGGCGGACGGCCACCATCCCGACGGCGAGTGGGCCGTCGAAGGCCAGGAACAACCGGGCGGCGCGACCGTCGTAGACGGCGGCGAGATCGGCGAGCTCGGTGGCGATGGCGGGTTGTTCGTCGAGCGGTTCGACCCCGACCGCGGCTCGCAACCATTCCACGTAGTCGTGGAGCAGGGCGGTGGCCTGGTGCCAGTCGTCCGTCGATCGGGGTGGGCGGACATCGACGGACCCGGTCCCGGTGTCGGTGGGTGGAGTCGTGCGCATGGCTTCCCTCCTCGCGTTCGTCTCCGTCACCGCAGATGATACACCTGTGTTGCATTGAGGCAACTTCATTGATGCTGCTAGGGTGCAGGTGTGACGCTCGCCATCGATGATGACGCCCTGGAGGCGGTGGCGCGCCTGCTCGATCGGGGCGGCCTGGCCGAGCTGTCGATCTCGGCCATCGCCGCCGAAGCAGGCGTTTCACGAGTCACCCTGCACCGGCGGGGCCCCTCGGTCGACGACTACGTGGTGGCCCTCATGGGCCGGGTCAGCGACGAGTTGCGGGCCGAGCTGTGGCCCACCCTCACCGCCGCCACGTCCGGCGCCGTCCGATTGCGGCAGGCGCTCGGGGCGCTTTGCACCATCGCCGAACGGCGCGGCGGCGTGATGCAGGCGCTGTATGGGATGGCCGGCAGGCCGATCCCGGGCGACCCGGAGCGGACGACGAACATGGCCTTCGCCGAGCCCTTCGAGCGACTGATCCGCGACGGGTGCCTCGACGGCTCTCTGCACAGCGAGCGCCCGGCCGACGACGCCCCGCTGCTGGTCAACGTCGTCGGCTGGACCTACATCCAGATGCGGCGGGCCCACGGTTGGCCGGAGGCCAAGATCACCGAAGCCGCGATCGACCTGGCCATGACCCGTGTGGCGCCCCCGACTCAGCCGGCGTCAGGGTCACAGCCGGAGCCACACCGATAGCGCATCCGGAGCGCCTGCGCTGCTCGGGATGATCCGCCCGCCGCGACCCACCCGCCGCCGCTCTCGGTCACACTCCCCGGTGCATGCAGACGCAGACGCAGACGCAGACGCAGCCGTCCCCGACCTCCGAGTCCGCCGTTGAGCGCCGACGTCTCCAGGTCGAGCGCCGGCTCGGTGACTGGATGCGGGCCCGGCTCCCGGCGGTACTGGTCGAGTTCGTCATGTTCGGCCTCAAACAGGCCTGGGCCTGCCTGTTCGGCGGGCTCACCCTGGCGCTGCTGATCGGCACATCGCTCGTGTGGTCCGACGACTGGGGCCTCGCCCGCTACGACTTCCTGGTGCTGGCCACCGTCGCCCTCCAGGCCGGCTTCCTGCTGGCCCGGCTCGAGACGTCGGCCGAGGCCCGGGTGATCCTCCTGTTCCACCTGACCGGGACGGTGATGGAGGTGTTCAAGCTCCACGTCGGTTCGTGGGACTACCCCGAGCCCGGCCTGCTCAAGCTCGGCGGGGTGCCGCTGTTCTCCGGATTCATGTACGCCTCGGTCGGCAGCTACATCGCCCGCGTCATCCGCATCTTCGACATGCGGTTCACCGCCGCCCCGTCCCTGTGGGCGCTGGGCGCGCTGGCCACCGCCATCTATCTCAACTTCTTCACCCACCACGTGATCGTCGATCTCCGCTGGGTACTGGTCGGCGCCAGCCTGGTGCTCGTGCGGCGCACCCGGGTGTGGTTCACGGTGAGCGACCGGGAGCGGTGGCTGCCCCTGGCCGCGGCCGCGGTGGCGGCCACGGTGTTCCTCTTTGCCGCGGAGAACGTGGGCACGCTGACCGGTACCTGGGTGTACGGGGGCGAAGGCGGCGCCCATTGGGCCGGTTGGTCGAAGGTGGGTTCGTGGTATCTGCTCCTGTGGGTCAGTTTCGCCCAGGTTCTGCTCGTGTTCCGCCACGTTCTGCACCGCGACGACGCAATCTCGTCGACCTCGACGACGGGCCGAGGCAGCGCTCGACGAGCTGGCTAGCCTCCGGTGGCGTGAGTCGTACTTTCGTCATCTGCAAACCCGACGCCGTCGAGCGAGGCCACGTCGGCGAGATCCTGGGTCGTTTCGAGCGCAAGGGCCTGAAGCTGGTCGCCGTCGAGCTGCGCACCCTCGACGCCGACACCCTGGCCCGCCACTACGAGGAGCACGTGGGCAAGCCGTTCTACGACTCGCTGGTCGGTTTCATGAGCCGAAGCCCGGCTGTGGTCGCCGTCCTCGAAGGGCCGGACGACACCTACGCCATCGTCCGCACGATGATGGGCCCGACCAATCCGGCCGACGCCCCTCCGGGCACCATCCGCGGCGACCTCGGCACCGAGATGACCGAGAACCTGGTGCACGGCTCCGACTCCAACGAGTCGGCGGCCCGTGAGATCGGGATCTTCTTCCCCGACCTGGCCGACTGAGCCGCCGGGGCCCGGGAAGGCCTCAAGTTTCGTCGAGCCGCAGCCGATGGCCGGTTGTGGCTGGTTTTCGTGCGTTCAAGCATCGCCGCACCGCATCGGAGCGGGGCGCTTCACTGTCGGAGTACGCCCTCATCCTCAGCCTGTTCGTGACGGCGACCGCCGCCTCGATCGGGTTGATCGAGGATCGGTCGGGCTCGTTCCTGGTCGACTCCGGCAGCCGGATCGGTGAGCCGCCACCTCTGGCCGCCGACTACGGGCTGGCCGATCCGGTCACCCCGCCGTGGCTGACCCAACCGCCGCCGCCGACCACCACGACGACGACCACCACGACCACGACGACGACCAGCGCCCCCAGCCCGGTCGTCGTGCTGCGGCCCGTGCACTCGGGGCTGTGCCTGGGCGTCGAAGCGGCCGGTGACTTCAACGGGGCCCGGGTGCTCCAGGAGACGTGCACCGGGGCCACCAGCCAGCAATGGGAGCAGGTCGACCTCGGCACCGGCCAGTTCGAGTTCCGAGCGGTCCACTCCGGCCGATGCATGGACGTGTCCGGCGTCTCGCTGTCGGAAGGCGCCCACATCCACACGTGGGACTGCATCGACGGCGACAACCAGAAGTGGACCGTGTCGGCCCACCCCTCCGGGGGAAGTCGCCTCACGGCGCTCCACTCGGGCCTGTGCCTCGACATCAACGGCGGCAGCACCGCCGACGGCGCGGTGGCCATCCAGTGGACCTGCCACAACGGCAGCAACCAGGCCTTCACCATCACCTGACGACGTCCGAGAGGCGCACGAAGGGCGGTCGAGGGCGGCGCTGAGCTCCACGCATCCGCCTTTGCCCTGGTCACAGAGGTGGTCCCGCCACTCACCCCCGGCGGGGCGATAGACTACCGGCCGATGACCTCCGTTTGGTCGCAGCTCGAGCCGCTTCTACCCCAGGTACAGAAACCAGCCCGCTACATCGGCTGCGAAGACGGCGCCAAAGCCAAGGCTCCCGACCCCGCGAAGGTCAACTGGTGCATGGTCTACCCCGACACCTACGAGATCGGGTTGCCGAATCAGGGCCTGCAGATCCTCTACGAGATCGTCAATGAGCGGGCCGACGCCACCGCCGACCGCTCCTACGCCCCCTGGACCGACCTGGAAGAGCTGCTCCGGGCCAACGACGTGCCGCTCTTCTCGGTGGAGCACCACACCCCCCTCCACGACTTCGACGTCCTCGCCTTCAACCTGTCGGCCGAGCTGACCTACACGAACCTGCTCAACTGCGTCGACCTGGCCGGTGTCCCGGTGCGGACCGCCGACCGGGCCGACGATGACGCCCTGGTCCTCGCCGGCGGTCACTGCACGTACAACCCCGAGCCGCTGGCCGACTTCGTCGACGCCGTCGTGCTCGGCGACGGTGAAGAGGCGGTGGGGGAGATCACCGACGTGATCGTCGCCCACCGGGCGGCCCGTGCCGGCGGGGGAGCACCCGGCCAGGACCGCGCCGCCCTCCTGCGGGAGCTGGCCCAGGTCGAGGGCGTCTACGTGCCGTCGCTCTACGAGCCCACGTTCGACGGCCCCCAGATGACGGGCCTGCATCCGATCGAGGCCGGGCTGCCGGAGACGATCGAGAAGCGCACGGTGGCCGATCTGGCCGACTGGCCCTACCCCAAGGAGCAGCTGGCGCCGCTCACCGAGGTGGTCCACGACCGGCTGAACGTCGAGGTCTTCCGGGGCTGCACCCGGGGCTGTCGCTTCTGTCAGGCCGGCATGATCACCCGCCCGGTCCGGGAGCGCCCGGCCGAGCAGGTCCGGACGATGGTGTCCGAAGGGCTGGCCCGCACCGGCTACGACGAGGTGACGCTCACCTCGCTGTCCACCGCCGACTTCAGCGACGTGGCCACCGTGGTCAACGACATCATGGACGACAGCGACACCGCCGGCTGCGGCACGGTGTCGGTCTCGCTGCCCAGCCTCCGGGTCGATGCGTTCGGCGTCGACATCGCCGCCCAGATCCAGCGGGCCCGCCGGACCGGCCTCACCTTCGCCCCCGAGGCGGGGACGTGGCGGATGCGCCAGATCATCAACAAGCTGATCCGGGAGGAAGACCTCTACGAGGCGGTCGACGCCGCCTACAGCCAGGGCTGGCAGCGGGTGAAGCTGTACTTCCTCATCGGGCTCCCCTCCGAGACCGACGAGGACACCCTCGGTATCGCCGAGCTGGCCAAGAACTGCGTCGCCATCGGCAAGAAGCACAACAAGCGGGCCAGTGTGACCGCATCGGTCGGCGGCTTCGTGCCGAAGCCGTTCACCCCGTTCCAGTGGTTCGGGCAGAACACCCGAGAGGAACTGCAGCGCAAGGTCAACCTGCTGCGAGACGCCACCAAGAAGATGAAGGGCGTCAGCCTGAAGTGGCACGATCCGAAGGCCACCCTGGTCGAGGGCATCGTGAGCAGAGGCGATCGCCGCATCGGCTCCGTCATCGAGCAGGTGTGGCGCGACGGTGGCACCTTCCAGGAGTGGTCGGAGCACTTCGACCTCGACCGCTGGCTGCAGGCCCTCGACGACCACGGCATGACGGTCGAGGATCTCGTCTACCGGCACCGGGGCGAGGCCGAAACCCTGCCCTGGGATCACCTGTCGGCCGGCCTCCACAAGGATTTCCTGTGGCAGGACTGGCAGGACGCCCTGGCCGAAGTCGGGATCGAGGACTGCCGGTGGACCCCCTGCTACGACTGCGGGGCCTGCACCGGCTTCGGCATCGAACACGTCGTGGCCTCGGCCATGCCGCCCGCCGGCGGCAGCCAGGGCACCGGCCAGGACCTGTCGATCGGCGGTGCCGTGCCGGTCCAGCTCCTGTCCCGTCGGGACAAACCCCCGGCCGAGGTGGTCGTCACGTGACCAGGCCCGGGGCAGTCTCCCTACGAATCCGATACACCAAGGCTGGCCGAGTGCGCTTCGTCAGCCATCGAGATGTGGCCCGTCTCTTCGAGCGGGCCTTGCGAAAGCTTCAACTCCCCGTCGCCTATACGGAGGGCTTCTCACCACGACCCAAGCTCAGCTTCGGGTTGGCCCTCACGGTGGCGCACGAGTCGGAAGCCGAGTACCTCGACGTCGAGCTCACCGAGCCCATCGACCTCGAGGCCCTACCCGCTGCGCTCGCCGACGCCCTGCCCGATGGCATGGGCGTCGATGCCGTTATCGGTATCGAGCCCGGCACCCCCTCCCTGCAGCAGGCCATCGTCGCCTGCGACTGGCGTCTCGAGATCCTGGGGACCACCCCCGAGACCCTCGCCGACGCCGTCGCCGACGTGCTTGCCGCCGCCGAGCTCCCACTGGAGCGAGTTCGCAAAGGGAAAACCACCGTCACCGATGTCCGCCCGGCGATCCTCCATCTGGAGATCGTCGGGCCGACGGATGACGGTGTGGAGTTGTACGCCCAACTGGCCACGGAAACGGTGTCGCTGCGTCCAGCCGAACTGGTTCGGACCCTCGCCGCTTCACTCGACAGCAACCTTGTCGAGGGTCGAGTGCGTAGAACTCATCAATGGATGATCGTCGACGGATCCCGGTGCGAGCCGGTGAGCCCACCCGGACCCTCGACCAGGCACCAGATGTTGCGTGCCTCATGAGAAGGGAACACCACGATGTCCGACCTTTCCGAGAGCGGGAGACGTCCCGCCGGAAAAGCGAACGAAGGGGCCGGCGCCGAACGTAACGACCGGCCCACCGACCCGAAGCCGAGAATCGGCGACTCCCGACCGGCTCCCAAGTCGGCCTCGTCTTCTGACAACAACCAGAGCAACGACAAGGGACAGAACAACCAGAAATCCGAAACCAGCTCGAGCCAGGCTCGGCGGCGTCGTCGTCGCCGTAGCGGCTCCAAGGGCTCCGGTGGGGGCGGAGGCGGCGACGCCCAGTCCCGCAACGATGGAGGCCAGAACCAGGGCGGCCAGTCCAAGGGCGGTCAGAACCAGGGCGGGGGCGGCAACAAGCGCTCCGGTCAGCGACGCAACCGCGGCCGTGGTGGCGGCGGGGGCCAGCGCAACAAGTCGAACGACAGCGATCCCGTCGGCCTCATCATGGCCGACAACAACGTCGAACTCGACGACGACGACCTGAAGCACCGCCGAGGCCGGACCCGCAAGGGTCGGGCCGTCGGCCGCTACCTGATGGTGGTGTCCAAGCGAGAGGACGCCACCCACATCGCCGTGCTCGAGGGTCGCACCCTGATCGAGTACTACGTGTCTCGTCCCAACGACGACATCTCCCAGATCCACGGCAACATCTACCTCGGCCGGGTGCAGAACGTGCTCCCCGGCATGGAGGCGGCCTTCGTCGACATCGGCACCCCGAAGAACGCCGTGATCTACCGGGGTGACGTGCAGTACGACAAGGACGACTTCGACGGCAAGTCGGGCCGGTCGTCCGATGGGCCCAGGATCGAGCAGATGCTCAAGGCCCGTCAGAGCATCCTCTGCCAGGTGACCAAGAACCCGATCGCCCACAAGGGAGCCCGCCTCACCACCGAGGTGTCGCTGCCCGGTCGGTTCGTGGTGCTGGTCCCCAACAGCGACACCTACGGGATCTCCAAGCGTCTGCCCGACGACGAGCGCAAGCGTCTCCGGCAGATTCTCGACCGGGTCCGCCCCAAGGACCACGGCCTCATCGTCCGCACCGCAGCGGAGAACGTGACGGCGGGGGAGATCGAGCGTGACGTCACCGGCCTCGTCCAACAGTGGACCGAGATCGAGGCGTTGGCCAAGAAGACCAAGGCGCCGAGCCTCCTGTACCGCGAGCCGGACATGTCGGTGCGGGTCATCCGCGAGGAGTTCAACAAGGAGTACCGGGGGGTCGTCATCGACGACAAGACCCTGCACGACGAGGTCTCCGAGTACGTGTCGATCATCACCCCGGCCCTGGCCGACAGGGTGGACTACTACGACCGGTCGAAGAAGAAGCTGTCGCTGTTCGAGCGGTTCCACGTGCACGAGCAGCTGCACAAGGCCCTCGACCGCAAGGTGTGGCTGCCCTCGGGCGGCTCGCTCATCATCGAGGCGACCGAGGCGCTCACCGTGATCGACGTCAACACCGGCAAGAACGTCGGCTCGTCGAACCTGGAGGACACGGTCTTCCGCAACAACCTGGAGGCGGCCGAGGGCATCGCCCAGCAGCTCCGCCTCCGGGACATCGGCGGCATCATCGTGATCGACTTCGTCGACATGGAGAACAAGAAGAACCGGGAGGAGGTCGTGCGGGTCTTCCGGGCGGCACTGGCCCGGGACAAGACCCGCACCCAGGTGTTCGACATCTCCGACCTCGGCTTGGTGGAGATGACGCGCAAGCGCATCGGAGAGGGCCTGCTCGAATCGATGGCGGAGACGTCCATCCCCACGTAGTCGCCTCCCCGACCGTCGCCCATCGAGGCGGCGACCGATGTGTCACTCGGCCACGCCCAAAGGGGGAGTGGCCGAGCCGGCACGCCGATAGGCTTGAACGCTTATGTACGCAGTAGTAGCCACCGGTGGCAAGCAGTATCGGGTGACCGAAGGCCAGACCCTCAAGGTCGAGCGCCTCGGCGAGCCCGGCAACGACGTCGAGCTGACCCCCGTGCTGCTCGTGGACGGTGGCGATGTGCTGGCCACCCCCGATCAGCTGTCGGGTGTCAAGGTCTCGGCCCGCATCGTCGACGAGGTCCGCGGTCCCAAGATCGACGGGTTCACCTACAAGAACAAGACCAACAACCGGCGTCGGTTCGGGCATCGCCAGACCCACGCCACCATCGAGATCACCGGAATCAAGAGGGGCTGACATGTCGAAGACCAAGGGTGGCGGCTCCACCCGTAACGGCCGCGATTCCGAGAGCAAGCGTCTGGGCGTGAAGGCCTACGACGGCGAACATCTGCAGCCGGGCGCCATCATCGTCCGCCAGCGGGGCACCAAGTTCCACCCCGGCCACAACGTGGGCCGCGGTGGCGACGACACCCTGTTCGCCACCGCCGAGGGCAAGGTGAAGTTCGGCTTCCGCAAGGGCCGCCGCCTGGTCGACGTCGTCACCGACTGACGTCCGAGATCGGCGGGTGGTTCTCGCCGATCTCCACCCCACACCCTCAAGTTTCGGTCACCGCCGGTCGATGGGCCCGTATGGCTCTGGTCCGGCGTCGCCGTCGCGGCGAGCGTGGCGCTGCGCTGCTCGAAGCGGCGATAGTCACCCCGCTCTTCTTCACCCTGATCTTCGGCATCTTCGAGTTCGGGCTGCTGTTCCGCGACAGCCTCACTACAACCAACGCCGGTAAGCAGGGCGCCCGAGCCGCCAGCGTGAGCGGCCAGCGGCCGGACGCCGACTACCTGATCCTGCGCTCGATCGAACACGGCCTGCAGGCCATGGGCACCGACGAGCTCGAGCTGATCGTCGTCTTCCGGGCCTCGGGGCCCGACGACGTGGTGCCGCCCTCCTGCCTGGTGTCCTCCCAGCTCGACGCCGGGCCCGGAACGTTGGCCTGCAACCGCTACACCGCCGCCGAGTTGGCACTCGACATCGACGACTCGGCGGGTAACGACATCGGCAACTTCCGTTGCAGCACCACCGCCGTCGACCGCTACTGGTGCCCGGCCGATCGGGAGACCTCGATCACCGCAGGCGTCGAGTACATCGGCGTCTACATCGAGACCAGCCACTCGTACATCACCGGCCTCTTCGGCACCGGCACGACCCTCACCGAGACCACGATCCTCCGCCTCGAACCGGAGTCGCAGTGATCGCCCGCCGCCGCCCCGAGCGCTCGCCGATCCGGCGTCGCCGTCGGCGCCGGAGTCGTCCGGAGCGGGGAGCGGTCCTGGTGGAGTTCGCGCTCGTCGGGGCCTTCCTGGCCACCCTCGTCGTCGGGGTGCTCGAGATCGGCATGGCCTGGCGCGACTACCAGTCGCTGAACCAGGCGTCGCGGTCGGGCGCCCGCGTGGTGAGCCAGCTCGGCCTGGCCGGTGAGGCCGACCAGCAGGGCCTGCTCGCCATCGAGGCCGCCCTCGGCTCCCTCGGGCCCGGGGTGAGCCGCATCGTCATCTACGAGGCCGACGTCAACGGCGACATGCCCGCCGCCTGTGCCACGGCCGCCGCCGGCTACACCGGCCCGGCCAACTGCAACGTCTACGACGGCATGAGCCTGAGCAACATCGCCACCTCGGGCTGGTGGGGGAGCGGCACGTCGTGCGGGTCGGCCGACGGCAACTGGTGCGCCCCGAGCGAGCGGAGCGACGACCTGCTCAGCTCGACCTACGTCGGCGTGCTGATCGAGCTCGACCGCAGCTCGATCACCGGGCTCTTCGGCAGCGGCACCCAGCGCATCAGCGAGGCCACCGTCATGCGGGTGGAACCGGAGATCGAATGAGCGAGCACCCGACCCCTCCGACGATCACGACACCGTCGATCGACACCGCCCGTCCCGGCCCGGATCGTGCCGACGTCGGGAGTGAGGGCGAGCGCGGCTACGTGGCCCCGATGGCGGCCCTGCTGCTTATCCCGCTGATGATCTTCGCCGCCCTGGCCGTCGACGTCGGCGCCTGGTACGTCCGGGCCGACCAGACCCAGAAGGCGGCTGACGCCGCCGCCCTGGCCGGCACCGTGTGGCTTCCCGACCAGGCCCGTGCGCTCGAGGTGGCCCGGGACGTGGCCGCCCGCAACGGCTTCCGCGACCCGGCCTGGGTGGCGGTGAACGGCGGGGTGGCCAACGCCGCGGTAAGCGTGCCCGGTATCAGCGGCAGCAACGGCCTGATCGTCGAGATCGACACCACCACCCCGTCGTACTTCGGCTCGGTCGTGCTCGACCAGATCAACATCTCCCGTCGCGCCGTGGCCGAGGTGTCCAGCCCGGTCCGTCTCGGCAACCCCAGCAACGCCCTGGGCACGGGCAACCTCGACTCCTCCGAGCTCGGCGTCACCCCCGACGGGGTGTGGCTGTCGCTCAACGGCTGGTGTCAGGACCACCAGCAGGGTGACCCGATCTCGGTCGGATTCTTCGGCGCCGCCCTGGCCGGCGGCACGATCTGGGACTCCTGCAACACCGCCAACCAGGGGGCCAACCCCACCTACGACCCGGACGGCTACACCTTCATCGTCGATGTGCCGGCCGGTGCCGGACAGGTGGAGCTCGAGGTGTTCGAGCCCGGCCTGTGCACCGACGCCGACACCAGCGACCTCTTCTACAGCGCCAACGACAACTACTGGCGGGGACCGCAACTCAACTTCCGGGTGTTCGCCAACGACGCCACCGAGCTGTACCACGCAGACAACCTGGCCTCGACCCCCGTGGTCGAGACCCTCTACGCCACCACCGACTGCACGGGGGGCAACGGGCCGGGTGGACGGTGGTACCCGCTTCACACCATTCCCGCCGGCAGCTCCAACGAGGGCCGCTGGTACATCCAGGCCAATGTGCGGGCGTTGTCGACCGAGACCAACCTCAACTCGTTCGCCCTGCGGGCCCGGCCCACGGCCGACACCCAGCTGTGCTCGTCGATGCTGTCCGCCACGTGCCCGGAGATCTACGGACTGGACTACCTGTCGGTGTTCCGCCCCAACTTCGGCTCCGGCACCTTCGTCGGCCAGCCGGCCGAGTTCTTCCTGGCCGATATCTCCGACGAGTACGCCGGCAAGTCGGTGCAGATAACGATGTTCGACCCGGGCGAGGGCATGGACAACGTCCAGTTCCTCGACCCGGCCGGGGCCGAGGTCGACTTCGACTTCCGTCTGGCCAACTGCAGCGCCGGTCAGATGTGCAGCAACAACACCGCCTGGCCTGAGACCTCCGCCGGCTCGAACGACGACTGCTCCGGTGTGCCCTGCCTCGACGTCACCAGCAGCCGGTTCCAGGACCAGTGGATCATCATGACCGTCGACCTGCCCGCCACCTACTCCTGTGGTGGGAACTGCTGGTGGAAGGTCCGCTACACCCCGAGCTCGGGGGCGGTGGTGACCGACCGGACGACGTGGTCGGTCAAGATCATCGGTGACCCGGTCCATCTGACCGAGTAGCGGGCGCAGCCGGGCCGGACGGTAACCCCACCGACGGTTCTCGCCGCCCCCCGTATCCTGGAGGGCGTGTCGAACTTCGTCGACGAATGCAACATCTGTACCCGGGGTGGCGACGGCGGTGCCGGCTGCGTCTCGTTCCGCCGCGAGGCCCACGTGCCCTTCGGCGGTCCCGACGGGGGCGACGGCGGCCGCGGGGGAGACGTCTGGCTCCAGGCCGACCGCAACGTCGCCTCGCTGCTCGCCTTCCGAGACCACCCCCACCGCATCGCCGACAGCGGCACCCACGGCCAGGGCAGCGGTCGTCACGGCAAGCGGGGCGGCGATCAGTACGTGAAGGTGCCGATCGGCACCGTTGTGCTCGACCGCGACACCGGCGAGACCGTGGCCGATCTATCGGCCCAGGGCGATCGCTGGCTGGCCTCGCCCGGAGGCCGCGGTGGTCGGGGTAACGCCCGCTTCCTCAGCAACCGCCGCCGGGCCCCCGCCTTCGCCGAGCAGGGGGAGAAGCGCCACGACACCTGGTACCGGCTGGAGTTGAAGCTGTTGGCCGACGTGGCCCTCGTCGGCTTCCCCAGCGCGGGCAAGAGCACGCTGATTTCACGTATCTCGGCCGCCAGACCCAAGATCGCCGACTATCTCTTCACCACCCTGGAGCCCAATCTGGGGGTGGTCCGTCTCGACGACCGCTCGTCAGCGACCGGTGCCGTCGAGTACGTGGTGGCCGACCTGCCCGGTCTCATCGAGGGGGCGAGCGAAGGCCACGGGCTCGGTCACCGCTTCCTCCGTCACACCGAGCGGGCCCGGGTGCTGGTCTACCTGCTTAATCTGGCCGATCTGGACGGGCCGAGCCCCCGCCGGCAGCTGGAGGTGCTGCGGCACGAGCTGTCGTCGTACCGCCCCGACCTGATCGATCGACCGTCGCTGGTGGTGGGGGCGAAGGCCGACGAACTCCAACCGGCGGACTGGGGCGACGACGCCCCGGTCGATCTCGCCATCTCGTCGCTCAGCGGCGAGGGCCTCACCGAGCTCAAGTGGCGTCTGGCCACCGTGGTCGGCGAGGCCCGGGCCGTCGAGCCGGACGAGCGGGAGTCGTTCGTCAAACACCGCCCCGAACCCGAGGGCGTCGCCATCGAACGGGAGGACGACGGCTCGTGGCGGGTCGTCAGCGTGAAGGCCGAGCGGGCGGTCGCCCTGTCGGACATGACCCACCCCGACGCCATCGAGTACGCCCAGGGTCGGCTGGAGAAGATCGGGGTCAACAAGGCGCTGCGCAAAGCGGGGGTGGCCGACGGCGACATCGTGCGCATCGGCGAGTTCGCCTTCGACTACGAGCCCGACCTGTGAGGGTCGTCGTCAAGATCGGCACGTCGTCGCTGACGACGGCCGAGGGGAGCATCGATCCCGCCGCCGTGGCCAAGCTGGCCGACGAGGTGGCGGCCCTGCGGATCGACGGCACCGATGTCGTGATCGTCACCAGCGCCGCCATCTCGGCCGGGCTACCTCGGCTGGGCTACCGGGACGGCGGCCGTCCAACCGACCCTGACCTGCTGCGGGCGGCGTCCGCCATCGGCCAGATCTCGCTGATCGACAAGTACGCCCATGCCCTCGGCGCTCACGATCTCGTGGTGGGCCAGGTGCTGCTGGCCCCGACCGACTTCTGGTTCCGCAAGCGGTACCTGAAGAGCAGGGGCACGCTCAACGCCCTCCTCGACGCCGGAGCGGTGCCGGTGATCAACGAGAACGACGCCGTGGCCGACGACGAGATCCGCTTCGGCGACAACGACCGGTTGGCGGCGCTGGTGGCCCACCTGCTGTCGGCCGACCGGCTGGTGCTGCTCACCGACACCCCCGGCGTGTTCACCGCCGACCCGCGGGTCGACACCTCGGCCTCGCTGATCGAGGAGATCCTCGAGTTCGACCAGCATCTGGAGGCCGTGGCCGGGGGTCCCGGCTCGTCGGCGGCGCGAGGGGGTATGGCGTCCAAGCTGGCGGCGGCCAAGATCGCCGCCTGGTCCGGGGTGGAGACGACGATCGCCCTGGCCAGCCGACCCGGCGTGGTGGGCGACGCCGTCGGCGGTGCCCAGGGGGTGGGCACGGTGTTCCGGGCCCGCAGCGGACGGCTTGGGGCCCGCAAACTGTGGATCGCCTTCGCCGTCCGCTCGGTGGGCCGGCTCACGGTCGATGACGGGGCCCGCCGGGCCCTGATCGACGATCAGCGGTCGCTCCTGGTGCCCGGGGTGCGGTCGCTGTCGGGCGAGTTCGCCGTCGACGATCCAGTCGAGGTGGCCGACGAGTCCGGTCGGGTGTTCGCCAAGGGCCTCGTCGGGTGGTCGGGGACCGACCTGGCCCGCTTCCTACGCGACCGCACCGAGCCCGACAACGACGGAACCCGGGGCCGCAGCGGCACCCGGGTTCCCGTGATCCATCGCGACGACCTCGTGATGTTGCCGCAATAGCGGCGAATCGAGCAGCCGGGACGGCTGCCGTGATGCCTGCTCGCGAGCGTTGATTCAAGCGGCCGGCACCCTGCCGCGATGTTGCCGCAATGGCGGCGACTCGAGCAGCCGGGACGGCTGCCGTGATGCACGGGCCGGCCGGGCGAGCTCAGGTGGTGGGCTCGGTGGTGTCGGCCACGGCGGGCTCGGCCGCCGGCTCCGACACCTGGGCCGCGGTGTCGGCGGGTGCCGCCTCGAGCCCGAGCTGAGCCCGGATCTCGCTCAGGCGGGCGTTGGCCTCGACGTTGAGCGACGCCTGCTCCACCTCGAGCATGCGACCCTCGATCGAGCCCTCGTTGAGTTCGGCCGCACCCTTGGCCTTGGCGTAACGACCCTCGATCTTCTCCTGGATCTCGGCGAAGGAGGGCGTGTCCTGCCCGACCTGCTCCGACAGGGAGGTCATCGCCTTGTTGAGCTTCTCCTGCATCTTGGCCTGATCGAGCTGCGACAGGAGCTTCTGACGCTCCGACAGCTTCTTCTGGAGCTGCGAGGAGTTGGTGTTGACGGCCTGCTTGGCCTGATCGGCGGCCTGCGAAGCCTGCAGGTGCAGCGCCTTCAGGTCCTCGACCTCCCGCTCGATGCCGATCATGCGGTTGGCGAAGGCCTCGGCCGCGGTCGTGTACTGCTGCATCTTCTCGGCGTCGCCCTTCTTCTGGGCGTCGTCGGCCATCATCACCGCCTGGCGGGCGTTGGCCCCGATCTTCTCGTACTCCTCCATGGCGCGGTTGAGCCGGATCTCGGTCTGCTTCTGGTGAGCGATGACGTTGGCCGCCTGCTCCTTCAGCTGCCGGTGATTCTCCTGGGCCTCGGTGATGGCCTGCTCGAGCTGGACCTTGGGATCGGCCCGCTCGTTGAACTCGGTGTTGCCCCTCGCCACCACGTAGTTCCACATGCGCCTGATGAGCTTGATCATGACGTTGATGCTAGCTGTGCCAACCGCCGGACGCCTTGCATCCACAGCGCCCCGAGGTAGGTCGCAGCCCCCAGAGCGACGATGATCACGACGTCGACGGGGGAGGGGATGGGCAGCAGGCGGGCCACGGCCATCACGAGCCCGGCGGCCACGGCGGCCACGGCGATCTGGCGGGCCCACCCGGAGCGGACGGGGATCCCGAGCCGTCGTCGCAGCATGGTTCGCAGCAGCACCCACTCGACCCAGGAGGCGACGGCGCTGCCCACGGCCAGGCCGACGGCGCCGAGGTGGGGGATGCCCAGGCCGTCGTCGATCCGGCGGGCCTCGGGCACCCGCTCCCACGGCGGCCAGTGGGGTACGTCGCCGAACCGCTCGATCGTGGTGCCGGCCTCGCCGGCGACGAACAGCCAGTCGAGCTGCACCATGGCAACGGCGGCCACCGCCACCGACACCACGAGCCGGACGACGGCGATGCGGGCCGGGCCCCGCACCTCGCCCAGGCTGTAGAGGGTGTTCTGGGTGATGCGGGCCGTCATCGAGGCCGGGAGACCGACGGCGAAGGCGCCGAGCACCAGCGACACCGCGGTCACCTCGGCCGAGGTGAACCCCCGGTCGAGCAGGCGAGCGGGCCAACCGTAGATGGCGTCGACGATGGGTCGCCCGGCGACCAGGTAGGCGGCGGCCACGAACCCGGCGGGCAGGATCACGCGCCGCAGCGCAGGGCGGACCCGCTCGGCCACCATGGCCTCGTTGCCCGACCGGCGCGACATCTCGGCCAGCTCCGAGGCGGCCACGCTGAACCCGAACAGCGAGATCGGCAGCAGGTAGAGCGGGAGGGCGAACAGGTAGATGCTGAGGCCGCCGAACACCAGCAGCACGCCGGCGAGGAACGTGTCGACGAAGCTCGAGATCTGCACCACGCCCCGGGCCCCGACGGCGGGGGCGAACCGGCTCAGCACGTCGTCGACGCCCGGGCTGCGGCGCAGGGAGAACCGGAGGTGGGGAGCGAGACGGCGGACCCGGGGCACCTGGACGGCGAACTGGGCCACGCCACCGGCGAGGACGGCCCAGGCGGCGGCCACGGCGATGTCGTCGACGTCGAGACCGATCAGGACCACGGCGACCAGCGCAGCGATCTGGACGCCGTTCCACAGGACCGGGGCGACGTAGGGGAGGAAGAAGCTGCGGTGGCTGTTGAGGATGCCGAGGCACCACGCCGACAGGACGAGGAAGCCGACTCCCACCGTGGTGATGCGGAGCAGGGTCACCGCCAGGTCGAACAGCTCGGGCTCGGCGTCGTCGAACTGACTGAAGAAGGCGACCAGCGGCCGGGCGGCGAGCACGCCGACGGCCACGATCACGGCGGTGGCGGCGGTGAGGAATCCGGCGACGGCCCCGGCCAGGCGGTCGGCTTCGCCCTCCTCGCCGTCCTCCACGAGACGGGCGTATACCGGGATGAAGGACGCCGACAGTGC
Source organism: Actinomycetota bacterium (assembly GCA_039201605.1). Taxonomy (GTDB): domain Bacteria; phylum Actinomycetota; class Acidimicrobiia; order Acidimicrobiales; family SZUA-35; genus CADEDH01. The sequence continues at coordinate 518 of JBCCRO010000055.1, read as the reverse complement.
CCCTTCGCCCAGCAGGTTCTGCAGGACGTTGGGGATCCGCATGGCCAGCCGGAAGGCGTCGGTCACCGGCCCGGCGCCGTTGAAAGCGATACTCAGCACGATCTCCCGCACCACGCCCGCTATCCGGGAGAGCAGGATCCCGGCCGCCACGAGGTTGGACCCACTCCCGCCTAAGCGGGCCAGGAGGCGCGAGATCACGACCCGGCGGGCTCGGTGTCGTCGTCGGCGGGGTCCGGATCGTCGGCCCGGTCCGGGCTGCCGGGCCCGCCGTGGTCCCCGTCGTCGGCCGGACCCCCGGTGGGGCCATCGGCGGTGCCGTCGCCACTCGGCTCGTCGCGTGCGCCTGCGTCGGTGGGCTCGATCGGAGAGGGGGTGACCACCTCGTCGTCGTGGCTGAGAGGCACCGAGGCGACGTCGACCGCCTCCAGGGTGGTGAGCTCGACGTCGGTCGGGTCGTCGATCTCGACCAGGCGGGTGGCGTGGCGGGCGACGGCGGCCTCGAACAGGTTGCGGGCCAG
>JBCCRO010000054.1:0-34532 GCA_039201605.1 Actinomycetota bacterium | reverse complement strand
GATCAGCCGATCGCGCGTACGCAACCGCCTCCGCCTTGAACTCCTCGGTGTACGTGTGGCGATTCGCCATCGCAGGGGACTCCTTCCGCCAAGAGCATCATCTCTCAGCTACAGGTGTCTCACCCAGCGGGGCAACTCCAGGGGTCCTAAACACCTCACACGCGAGAGGTCACTGGTTCAAGTCCAGTACGGTCCACGCACGTCTCGCCCGTAGTTGACGCAAGGCCTTATCGGGCCGACCGGTGAGGCGGCCGCCAGCTCCGGCCTGGCTGTCGGCCGTGGCTCGGCACTCCGACGGCGGCGAGGCTAGAGGAGTCCGTCGGATCGTTGGCGGTTGATGAGTTCGATCATCGCCGACACCAGGGCGCTGCGGAGTTCGTCGGTGTAGTCGATGTCGCCGAGAAGCTCGGTGTCGAGTTCGGCGACGATGTCTCGCGCCTGCTGGAGTAGCTCTCGTCCCGCTTCGGTGACGAGGAGCTCAGAGGCCTTCCCCTGCCCGTGGCGGCGGTGTTCGACGGCGCCGATCGACTCGAGATGATCGACCGTGGCCCGCATGCTCTGGGGCGTGACCCCGGCTCGCCGGGCGAGGTCGCTGGTCGACAGTTCGGGTGAGGCGGCGAGATGGCCGAGTGGCCCGAGGTGGCGCATCGTTATGTCGAACTCGCCGAGCTGTTCGTCGAGCTGCTCCCGCAGGCGGCTTCCGACGGCTATCAGGATCATGGCGAGCGACGAGGTGAGCGCACCCGACGGCGGCGCGTCCGATGGCGGCGCGTCCGATGGCGGCGCGTCCGATGGCGTGGCCCTCTGCGGCGTCGGGGGTTGGGTGTCGGCCATCGGCTCGAACCTAGCGGACCACACTATCAGTTTAACTTGTAGTGTGACTTAAGCATGACCTAAGGTGGGAGAATCCCGCCACACGTGAGGCTCCCTCATCCACACCGGAGGTCCTGGCCATGTCCGTGACGTCACTGCTGCTGCTCGCCCACATCGTTTCGGCCGTGCTGATGATCGGCCCGCTGACTGTGGCGAGCGGTGCCTACGGTCGCCACGTCGCCCTCGCCACCGATGATGCCGCCTCCCTGGGCGCCGCCCGGGAACTCGGACGCATCAGCAACACCTACGGACCGGCCAGCGCACTGGTCGGCGGGATCGGGGCCATCCTCGCCACCGAGACCGGATGGTGGTCCGCGCTCTGGCTCCAGGCCGCGGTCGTCGTCTACATCGCCGGCTACGTGCTCCTCGTCGCCTCGATCCTGCCGTCGCAGCGGAGACTCCTGGCCGCCGTCGAGGCCGGCGACGCCGCCGACCAGCGTCTCGTCCGCAGACTCCACGGCACGACCGGCGCCTACTCCCTGTCCTGGGTCGCGGTGCTCGCCCTCATGGTCCTGAAACCATGGTGACCTCGGCCGAGACCGAGCTCCCCGAAGTCCGTCGGTTCCGGCTCATCGCCCCCATCGAGGCGACGAGCCTGCTCGTTCTGGTGACGACATCGCTGGCCCGGGTGCTGCTGGACGGACCCGACGTGTCGAGCGTGCTCGGGTCGGCCCACGGCTTGCTCTTCACCCTCTACCTCGTCGCCGTCGTTCAGGTCCAGGCCGTCGCCGGCTGGAGCCTCGGGCGAACGCTGCTCGCCCTGCTCGCCGCCGTCGTCCCCTTCGGCGGCTTCGTCCTCGCCCACCGCGCCACCTCCTGACCCGCCGGAATCCTCCGGTGTGGGCAGGCTGCTCCTCGAAGATCCGACGTTCAGGTCGGTCCGAAGCGTGTCGACAACCCGGATATGCGGTTGGGCGTGCGCGGACGGGTGTTGATGTGGCTGGTTCTGGTCGTGCTGCCCTCGGTCGGGGTGGGATGGTTCACCGTTGAGGTGATCAGCGCCCGGCTCTCGGAGCGGGTCGAGGTCGACCTGGAGAACGTCCGCCGTCTCGAAGCGGCCCGGATCAACGACGCGCTCGACGACTACGTCGACGACGCCATGAGCCTGGCCAGCGGCCCCCACGTCGTCGACTTCGTCGGCGGTGTGTCCCGGGTCCGGAGCGGGGCGGTCCAGGGCGACGACGCCGTGATCGGCGGCTACGACGGGTTCGACGTGATCGACCCCGACGCCGAGGTGCCCCTGGCCGAATTGGTATTCGCCCTGCAGAACAAAGCCAGGACCACCGGATCGGAGGTCGTCGAACTCAAGCTCGTCGGCGACGACGGCGCCATGTACGGCCGAACCGCCGGCTTCGGGTGGGAGCCCTACGACCCCACGGTCATCGACAACGTCCTCGCCACCGGCGACCCGGCGTTCGGCAACGCCTTCCGCTCGGCCTTCGGCGACGACCGGCTGGCGCTGGTGGCGCCCATCACCACGGCCAACGGCGACGTGGTCGGTGCCCTGGTCCTGGAGACCCGCCTCGGCCCCGTCGTCGATCTCGTCGTGGAACACGAGGGCTTCGGCCAAACCAGCGAGGCACATATCGCCCAACCGACGGCCGAGGGCGACGCTGAGTTCATCACCCTGCTCCGCTTCGAGCGCGACGCCGCCTTCACCAAGGTGGTCCCCGCCAGCAAGGGCCTCCCCATCAACCAGTCGCTGACGTCGCCCGGCGGGCAGGTCGTCCGATCACCCGACTACCGGGCGGTCGAGTCGATCCTCGCCATCGAGACGCTCGAGGCCACCGGCTGGGGCCTGGTGGTGAAGATCGACTCGGCCGAGGCTTTCGCCCCCGTGGCCGAGGTGCGCCGGGCCGTGGTCGTGGCCGGGGCCCTGACCGTGCTCCTGATCGTGGTCTGCACCGTGCTCCTGCTCAACCCCCTGGCCCGCCGGGTCCGCAAGCTGTCGTTGGCGGCCAAGCAGATCGCCGCCGGCCGGTACCAGTCCTCGATCGGCGATCACGCCACCGACGAGCTCGGCGAGCTGGCCCGCAGCATCGACCAACTGGCCGCCGACCTCGACGCCGACATCAAGCTGCGCGCCGTAGCCGAGCGCAAGCTCCGCCACCAGGTCGCCCACGACGACCTCACCGGCATCCACAACCGCCACTACGCCACCAAGATGATCGAGCAGCTGCCCGACACCTGGTCGGTCCTCTTCCTCGACCTCGACGGCTTCAAGAACATCAACGACACCCACGGCCACGGCGTGGGCGACGAGGTGCTTCAAGCGGTGGCCGGTCGCCTGAGCCACGCCGCACCCGAGGGCGCCACCGTCGCCCGGTGGGGCGGTGACGAGTTCATCATGGTCCTGGCCGGTCGCAACGGCGAGGAGGCCCGCCACATCGCCGACGGCGTCCGCCAGCGGTTCCGTTCGCCGGTGGTCACCAGCGTCGGCGAGTTGGGCGTCAACTGCAGCGTCGGCCTGGCCACGGCCGGCCCGGAGCTCGCCTCGGCCGACGACGTCATCAACCAGGCCGACTCGGCGATGTTCGCCGAGAAGCCCAACCCCCGCGAGGCCCGCCGCCCGTGGAGCAGCACCGAGCGGGAGGTCGCCGCCGCCCTGGCCGAGGGCCGCATCCAGACCTGGTTCCAGCCGATCCTCACGGCCGAGCCCGACTCGACCGACGTGTTCGGGGCCGAGGCCCTGGCCCGACTGCGCACCACCGATGGCGAGATCGTGGCCGCCGGCGACTTCCTCCCCGCCGTCGGCGATCGCAGCCTCCAACGGGAACTCGACCGTCACGTCACCCGACTCGCCACCGAGACCACGGCCCAGTGGCGCATCGACGGCCTCGTCGGCCCGGACTTCCAACTGTCGGTCAACCTCGGGCAGGCCTCCCTCTGCGACCCCGACCTCGTCGGCTCCATCGTGCGGCAGCTCCACGACGTCGACCTCCCCGCCGACACGCTGGCGGTGGAGATCTCCGAAGCGGCGACCGAGCTCGACATCGACGCCATCCTCGAACTGACCAGGGCCGGGGTGGCCGTCGCCATCGACGACGTCGGCATCAGCAACTCCAACTTCGACCGGCTCCTCCAGATCCAACCCCGGTACGCCAAGCTCGACCGCCGCTGGCTGGCCACCACCCACAACGAGACCCTGGTCCTGGACAGCCTCACCCGAACCTGTCACGCCCTCGACCTGAAGATGATCGCCGAAGGCATCGAGACGCAGGCCCAACACCACCTGGCCCACGCCCACGAGGTCAGCTACGTCCAGGGGTTCCTGTTCGGTCGGGCCCTGCGGGCAGACCAGTTCACCGCCGGCTGGCTCACCGGCACACCCCGAGAGGTGACCGCTTCGACCGGCGGCCTCGGCGACACGGACTAGCCCTGTCCGCCGGGCCCCTGGCCGCCCGCAGGCGCATCGGGGATCTCGCAGGCCTGGTCGAGGACGACCTCGGCATGCACGAGCGGGTTGCTGTGGGCTCCGGCCGCCCACGATGGCATGACCACCGAGTACAGCCCACTGCCGCCGGCCACCAGCACGATGAGGTCGTCGGGGTCGGGCACGGCGTGGAGCGCCCGGTCGGGTTCGCCCCGACCGGCGAAGGCCGGGTTGAGCTCCGCCATCCGACCGGCCGGGTTGACGGCCAGTTCGGCCAGGCGAGCCTTGACCTGCTTGCGGTCGTAGCCCGCCTCGGCCAGCACCACGGCGTGCTCGGGATTGAGCACGACCGTCTGCACCCCCACCCGGAAGTGGGCGTTGTTGGAGCCGACGTTGGCCAGCACCGCGGCCAGGGTGGCCAACAGCCGATCGGCCGAGCGGGGGTCGTCGGCGTCGTTGACGAAGATCACCGAATGCGGGGCCTCGGCCCCCACCACCGTCACCACCGACTGGTCGGCCCGGTAGCCGTGGTCGGTGTGCTGCGGTGACCACGGGGACGACTCCTCGTCCTCGGCCAGGCAGTACGTGAACTTGCCGGGGTGGCCGAGCAGGGCCATGTCGGACTCGCCCGGTCGGGCCATGCCGATGTTGATCATCGCCAGCCGCAGCGCCCGACCGATCACGGCGTTGCCCCGATGCCCGGGGCCGAGCGCTCCCGAGCCCGACGCGACCTGGGCCCAGGCGCGGACCGGCCCGTTGACGATCACCAACGGCGCCGTGCTGTGGGTGGTCGACTGCATCTCGCCCAGGTCGAACTCGGGCTGCAGCACCGCCTGCACCGCGGCCAGGATCACCGGCAGGTGGTCGGGGAGGGCGCCCGCCATCACCGCGTTGGCCGCCACCTTCTCCACCGTCGCCGCCCCGCCGCCGGGGCCCATCGTGCCGAGCGACAGCGCGCCGTCGAGCCCGGAGGCCAACACCATCCGCGCCACCCGCTCCGGGGTGGGGATCACCACCGGCAGGCCGTCGGTGCAGCGATTGGCGTGCAGCCACTCCAGGGCCGCCGCCTCGTCCGCCGCCTCCACGTGGTCGACGGCGGTCATGGGGCCGAGCCGATGAGGTCGCCCCGCAGGCGGGCGATCACGTCGTGGGCGATCCGGTCGGCCAACTCGTCCATGGCCCGGCGACCGGAGCCGGCGACCGGGTGGGGGAGTTGCAGGCGGGGGAGGTCGGGCATGCCTGCGGCGGTGGCCACGAAATCGCCCTGGGCCCAGAACTCCTCGGTGACCAGGGCCACCGTGGGCAGCCCCCGCTTCGCCGTCTCGATGCCGTCACGCACGGTGCCGGAGGTACAGCTGCCTCAATGGCCGTAGGCGGCGACGACGGCGGTGCAGCGCTCGGCCATCTCGGCCAACATGGCCTCGTCGGCCAGGCTGGAGGCGTTGCCCTTGTTGAAGCGGGCGAAGCTCACAGTCGGCAACCGGGTCTCCAGTGCCGCCGCCACCGAATCGAGGAACGTGTCGGAGTCGGGGAAGCCGTTGGCGGCGAGCCCGATCACGGCACCGTCGGCCAACGGGTCGGACAGCTCGTAGGGGAGTGCCTCGGTCGCCGGCACCCCCCGAGGATCGACGAAGACAACCATGGCGGCCAGCCTACGCCCGGCCCCTGCGGCGGTCGAACCCGCCTCGGGGCGAGGAGGCACCGGGTCGGCGGACCGGCATCCTGGGGACCCCGAGCGGGGCGCCGGTAGGAGAGCAGGTCAGCTGGTATGGAGCGTCGGACGACAGTCGGGGTGGCCGGAGCCGCCGTCGCCGCCATCGGCGGTGGTCTTGCCCTGCGGCGGAGCCTGCGCGGACTCAGCGAGGCCGACGGCGACCGCCCCCTCGACACCGACACCACGTTCCCGCCGGGCGAGGTGGCCACGGTCGCCACCGGCGACGGCGGCGTCATCGCCACCGAGTCCACCGGGGACGGGCCCACCGTCGTTCTGGTGCACGGGATCACCAGCAGCCGTCAGGACTGGGGCCCGCTCGCTCGGGATCTGGTGGGCACCGGGCACACCGTGATCGGCGTCGACCAGCGGGGCCACGGCGACTCCGACCCCGGTGCCGAGGGCTACAGCAGCACCCGACTCGGCGCCGATCTGGCCGACGTGCTCACCACTCTCGACCTCCGCAACGTCGTGCTCGTCGGCCACTCGATGGGTGGGATCGCCGCCCTCACCTTCGCCGTCGAGGAGCCCGCGATCTTCGCCGAGCGGGTGCGCTCACTGGTGCTGGTGGCCACCACGCCCCGCACCTCCCGCCTGCTGGTGGGCCCGCCGAGGTGGCTGGTCGACCTGGCCCTGGGCCGGGAGAGCCTGAGCAGCATCGACTGGGTCGTTCACCGGCCGGTGCTGGCCCGGACCCTCTTCGGTCGCTTCGGGTCGCGTCGGCTGGTCGACGCCGCGCTCGTCGCCGCCCAACGGGCCCGCCCGGTCGAGGTGGCGAGGAACGCCGCCGGCCTGGCCGGCTACGACGTGACCGACCGGTTGTCCTCGATCACCACGCCCACCCGCTGCTTCTACGGGACCCACGATCTGATCACCCCGCCGAAGGGCAATCGACGGATCGCCCGCTCGATCCCCGACGCCACCGCCACCGAGATCGGCGGGGCCGGCCACCTCCTCATCTGGACCCACGTACCCGAGCTGGCGGCCGAGATTATCGCCGCCGTGGCCGCGGGCGTCGACGGCGCCGGGGCGAGCCCGGCGGAGAGCTGACGACGCTCAGCGCTCGGGGAGGACGCCCTCGGCCTCGAGGATGGACTCGGCCACCCGGATCCGGACCGCCGGGTCGACCGGTTCGCCGCCGGTGGTCGTCATGTCGACGTTGAGGGCGAAGACCCAGATCGACGTCTCAAGATCGACGATGCCGACCAGCCAGCCGACCTCGTGCTCGGACCGCAGGCTCAGCCCGGTCTTGTACGACCACGACCACCCGGGCCCGACGTCCTGCACCAGGATCTCCCGCACCGCCTGCTGGTTGCGCTCGGCGAAGGGCAGCTCGCCCTCGACGAAGCGGGTCAGGAAATCGACCTGCTCCAGCGCGCTGATGCGGAGGTCGCCGTCGAGCCAGAAGCTGTCGAGCCGACCGCCGATGTCCTCGTTGCCGTAGCCGGCGTCGTCGACCCACCGGTCCATGCGGTCCTCACCCACCTCTCGGGCCCACGCCTGATAGGCCCAGACGGCGGACACGTCGATTGCGGTGCGGAGTGTCTGGTCCCGGTTCCAGCCCTCCGACCCCCGATCGACGCCGTCCCAGGCGAGCACCGTGTCGACATCGGGCACGACGCCGGTCTCGAGGATGATGAGCGAGTTGAGGATCTTGAACGTCGACGCCGGCGTGAGCGGCTCCTCGGCCCGGGCCTCATCGCCGACGTCGATCCGGTCGGACCCGATCTCGTGCAACGCCATCGTCCCGGTGAGTCCGTCAGCGGCGAAGACGGCATCCCACCCGGGTCGCTCGACGACCTCCGGGCCACCCCCGAACGTCGAGGAGCAGGCGGAGGCCACGAGGCCGGCGGCGGCGAGGAACACGACACCCCGGCGGGCCCGATGCGAGGGCGGCACGGGCCGAGTGTAGGGCGGCGTCAGGGGGCGACGAAGCGCAGGGTGACACCCAGGAGCTCGGACGTCGTGCCGACGAGATCGGCCCGGGGGGAGGCGAGCACCAGCTCGGTGATGCCGTCGCCGCCGTCGTCGCCTCCCGTCGAACGGAACTCGACGGTGGCGTCGTCGACCGACACCGACGGGCCGTCGGCATCGATCCCGAGCACCGTGGCCCAGCGGCGGGCGGTGGTGTCGGGATCGGGTACGACGACGGTCAGCCCTCGGATCGCCGTCACCCGGTCGGTGCGCACGTGCCGGTGCCACTCGTGCCCGGCCCACGGCCACGACGCCGGCTCGTCGGCCTCGTCGACCGACACGATGGCCCCGGGCACGTCCTTCGGGTGCAGATGGATGCCGCGAATCCCCTTGGTCTCCGCCTCGAACACGATGCGCACGCCCTCGTCCGCCACCCGCGACTCGACCGGGGCCAGGTCGTCGGCCTGGAAGATCGCCATGTACCCGGTGTCGGCGCCGCGTTTGGTCAGCAGCCGACCCGCCGTCGTGCCCTCCTCGGTCGGGGCCACGATCTCGAGGAACTGATCACCGACGGCGAACAGTGCGTTCTCCAGCCCGAACACGGCCACTCCCGGGTCGCGGTAGCAGAGCTCGAGGTCGAGGGCCTCGACGAGTTCGTGTTCGGCCTTGGGCAGGTCACGGGCGGCGAACGCCACCTGGCGGAGACGGATCATGCCCACCACCTCACTCGGCTGCGTCGACGGTTTCAAGTCCATCACCGGATGGTGCACCGGAGCCGTCGGGCGACGCCGGCTGGAAATCGACCGGGGACCGTCCACTACCGTGGGGGGACGACGAGGTGATGCGGGGGACGTCATGCCGCAGACCATCAAGCGGGACTACTCGCTGGCATCCGAGGCGGAACGGGCGGCGATCGCGGCCGGGCTGGCCGAGGCCGACTGGTATCGGACCCCGATCGACCCCGACCGGCTGCGGGTCCTGTCGGAACGGACCAACACCCGGGCCGCCCTCCACGTCGGCCTCTACGTGGCCCTCCTCGTCGGGTCGGGCCTGTGGGCCTACCTCTCGCTGTGGTCGTGGTGGAGCATCCCCGCCCTCGGGATCTACGGCGTGCTCTACGGCAGCTCGGCCGACCCCCGGTGGCACGAATGCGGGCACGGCACCGCCTTCCGGAGCAGCCGACTGAACGACCTCGTCTACTACCCGGCGTCGTTCATGCTCCTGCGCGACGCCACCCTCTGGCGGTGGTCCCACGTCCGTCACCACAGCGACACGATCGTCGTGGCCCGGGATCCGGAGATCATCCTGCCCCGACCGCCCCGGGCCGTCGACTGGTTCCCCAATCTGTTCAACGTGCGGAACGGTCCGCAGTCGATGGCCCGCACCGTCCGCCATGCCTTCGGTCGGATCGGTGAGGCCGAGCGATCGTTCGTACCCGAGCGGGAGCACCACAGGATCGTGTGGGAGGGTCGGGCCTACGTCGCCCTGTGGGCGGCCGTCGTCGTGTGGTGCGTGGCGACGACCAGCCTGGTGCCTCTGCTGTTCGTCATCGGGCCGTCGTTCTACGGCGCCTGGCTGATGCTGGTGTTCGGCACCACCCAACACCTCGGGTTGCGGGAGGACGTGCTCGACCACCGGCTCAACACCCGCACGATGTATCTCGGCCCGGTGCTCCGCTTCCTGTACTGGAACATGAACTACCACGTCGAGCATCACATGTTCCCCATGGTGCCGACCCACAACCTGGCCGCCCTGCACGCCGAGATCAAGGACGACCTGCCGGCGCCGAGCCGGTCGATCGTGGCCGCCTACCGCGAGATCATCCCGGCCCTGATCCGTCAGCATCGGGACCCGACCTACGAACTCGATCGCCCGGTGCCGACGGCGATCATCGCCGGTCCGGCGGCCACGGGCCCGGCCGCCGCCCCGCCCGCCCCCGCCGACGGACGCCTCGTCGGCGGCACGATGCGGCAGGGCCTCGTCGACGTCTGCGCCATCGACGAGCTGCAGCCGGGCGAGGTTCGGCGGCTCGATGTCGACGAGCGCACCTTCGCCGTGTACCGCCTCGGCGATCGCTACCTGGCCACCGACGGCATCTGCACCCACAGCCGGCGCGTACACCTGGCCGACGGGACGATCGTCGACGGACAGATCGAGTGTCCGAAGCACAACGGCCGGTTCGACATCGAGTCGGGGGAACCGACGAGGGCCCCGGTCTGCAAGGCCCTGACGACCTACGAGGTCGACCAGTCGGCGGGGCGGGTGGCGGTGCGGATCCCGCCGCCCGCCTCCGACGACCCGACGTGACCGTGCGGTGCCTGGGCCCTGCGGAGCTCGGCCGTCGCCCAGGTCAGCCGATGCGGCCGTAGAAGGTGCGCAGGGCCGAGGTCGACAGGCCGACACCCGGTCGATCGTTGAAGGCGAACACCACCAGCATCCGGGTGGTCGCCCCCTCGGTCGGCGTCACCCGATGCAGGGCGTCCCGGCCTCGGAACAGCACGAGATCGCCCGGGTCGAACGCCAGGGTGAGCACCGGTTCGCCGCCGTCGAGGACGGCGCCCACCCGGTCGTAGGCCTGGTCGCCGGTCTCGGCGTCCCGCACGCCGGGCACGTACTCGAACACCCCGCCGCCCTCGGGGGCCTGGAGCAGCATGGTCACGGCGAAGGACGAGTTGTCGAAGTGCCACCCCAGCTCCCGACCCTCGGCGGCGAAGTGCACGTTGATCGACGACAGATCGTCGGCGTAGGGGTGGATCTCCGCCACCCCGAGCACGGCGCACAGGAAAGCCCGGAACGCCGGATCGCCGTAGATCGCCCGCAACGGGGAATCGGCCGGGATCTGATCGTCGGCGATCAGTCCCTTGCTGCTCGCCACCTGACGGTTGAACGGATGGCCGGGGGCGAGAGCGGGATCCGGGGCGGTCAGGTACACGTTGTGGGTCGAGTCGGCGTGGAAGGCGTCGCCCTCCCGGCCCGCCGACTCCGCAACCAACCGCTCGATCACCTCGGCGGTGAAGAACCCGGCGAGGACGAGGGCGCCGTCGGCGTGGAGCCGGGCCCGGCAGGCCTCGACATAGCCGTCGTCGCCCAGCGGGTGCCGATCCACGTCGATGGCCGCCGTCACCATCGAGCCCTCACCATCGCCTCCTCACCATCGAGCCCTCACCGTCGCCTGGTCATCGCATCGTCCTCGCTGCGCCGGCGCCGGCTACCGGCGCCCGCCGTCGACCAGGAACTGCTGGGCGGTGCAGGCGGCGCCGTCGTCGGCGGCCAGGAACAACACCATCTGGGCGAACTCCCGGGGGTAGATGCGGCGCTTGATCGCCTGGTCCCGCAGGGTGCCCTCCTCGCCCTCCGGGCTCCACCACCTGGTCAGCTGCCGTTCGGTGGCCACCCACCCCGGCAGCACGGTGTTGACCCGCACCCCGTCTGGCCCGAACGTGCGGGCCAGGGTGCGGGTGATGCCCTCCACCCCGGACTTGGCGATGGCGTACCCGGGGAAGAAGTCCTCCTGCATCATGTAGCTCGACGAGCCGACGTTGATGATCGACCCCGCACCCCGCTCCAGCATCCCGGGGGCCACCGCCTGGATGGTGAAGAAGTAGTGGCGGAGGTTCGTGTTGAGCCGGTCGTCCCAGTAGTCGGCCGTCATCTCACTCCAGGTGTGGCGGTCATCGCTGGCCGCGTTGTTGACCAGCACGGCGAACCCACCGACGGCGGCGTCGAGCTCGCCGATGACGGCCTGGGTGGCCTCGATGTCGACGAGGTCGACCGCCCGGAAAAGCGGGGCGTGGCGGACCCCCTCATCGGTCAGGGCCGACGCCAGCGCCTCGCCCCGGTCGGACTGGATGTCGAGGAACGCCACCCGACTGCCCTGACGGGCGAACTCGGCGACCAGCCCGGCCCCGACCCCGTCGGCGCCGCCCGTGATCAGGACCGCCCGATCGGCGAGCGAAGGGTACGAGGCGTAGACGGCGTCCGGGGCCTCGCTGGGATCTGTTCGGTACTCGGTCACGGAAGCCCTCCTCGGGGCGGGTCGATCCGGTGGGGCCGGACGGTGGTCAGAAGTCGTACAGGGCGGCGGGGTTGTCGACCAGGGCGGCGGTCAGCAACTCGTCGGTCGGCAGCCATCGGCGGCGGAGTCGCAGCAGATCGTCGAAACCGGGCGGATCGGCCTGACCCGGATGAGGCCAGTTCGAGGCCCACAGCAGGCGATCCGGCGCCCGGGCCACCAGGGCGTCGACGCAGGCGCTCACCGTCTCGTAGACGTGGGTCGGGTCGGACGCCGATTCGTAGGGGGCCGACAGCTTCACGTGGGCGCCGTCGTCGACCAGGGCCAGCAGCGCCCCGAAGGCGGGGGTGTCGGGTCCGGTCGGGGGCATGAACCGGCCGACGTGGTCGATGACCAGCGGGCACGGCAGTCGGCGCAGCCGGTCGAGCTCGTCCACCAGCTCGTGGCCGTCGAGCTGGAGTTGGATGTGCCAGCCGAAGGGGGCGATGGCGGCCGCCACCGGCTCCAACCGGTCGCGCCCCACCGCGCCGCCGGGCAGCAGGTGGAAGCGGGCGCCCCGCACCCCGAGGTCGGTGAGGCGTCGCAGCTCGTCGGTGGTGACGGCGTCGTCGATCACCATCACCCCTCGGGCGGTGGCGCCCAGCCGGGCCATGGTGTCGAGGTGGAGGGTGTTGTCGAGCCCGTAGGTGGTCGGTTGCACGACCACCACCCGTTCGGTGCCCAGCGCCGCCTGCACCTCGGCGTAGTCGTCGAGCCCGGCGTCGGGTGGCAGGAGCAGGGCCCCGGGCGCGGCCGGATGGCCGCTGTCGTAGACGTGCATGTGGGCGTCGCAGGCGCTCACGCCGACCACCGGGCCCGAAGGCGGGTTGCGTGCTCGGCGTTGACCGAGCGGGGCGGCATCTCGCCCGCCGCCATCGCCGCCACCTGCTCCACGCTGGAGCGGGCCTGGGCGTCGGCGTTCTCCGGGGTCAGCCCGCCGAGGTGCGGCGTGGCCACCACCCCGGGTCGGGCGACCAGCGCCGGGGAGGGGCGCTGGTCGGGAGCCATGCCAACGTCCATGGCCAGGCCGCCCAGGTGGCCGGTGTCCAGCGCGGCGGCCACCGCCGCCTCGTCGAGCAGTTCGCCCCGTGAGACGTTCACCAGCAGGGCGCCGGGCCGCATCTGGGCCAGAAGGACGGCGTCGACCAGGTGGTGGGTGGCCTCGGTGGCGGGGGCCAGGGGGAAGACCACGTCGGCGGCGGCCACCACCTCGTCCCGCTCGCCTCGCTCCACCCCGGTCGGCATCGCCACCGGGGCCGGGTCGTGAGCCAGGACCCGGAGGCCGAGGGCGACGAGCAGTTCGGCCAGGTAGGTCCCGATCAGGCCCAATCCGAGGATGGCCGCCGTCTGGCCCCGCACCTGGCGACCCGACCGCTGTGGGGGCGCCACGGCGGCTCGGTAGTCGACGGTCGAGTCGGCGATGCGGCGGGACAGGTCGAGGTAGAGCCCGAGGGCCAACTCGGCGGTGGAGGCGACGTAGCTCGTGTCGGCCCGGGCCACCAGCACCCCGTTGGCCGACGCCGCCTCGACGTCGATCGTGCTGATGTCGACGGCGCAGCGGAGGAAGGCGACCAGATCGTTGTGGCCGGCGAACAGCGCCGCCTCACCGGGGGTGGCCCGATGGGCCACGATCACGTCGCAACCCTCGGCGTGGACCAACAGCTCGTCGGTGGTCAGGTCGCGCGCCAGGGGGTTGCGGTGCACCTCGGCGATGGCCGCCAACTCCGGCAGGGCCCGGCCGTAGTAGGCGTCGAGGTCCTCGGGGTTGTGGGTCAGGAACACACGCATCAGGCCGCATCCTACGCACTGCGACCGCCGGGCGCGAGGTGGCCGCCGCCGCTGCGCCGGCCCACCGGGCCCGGTCGGGCTGCGACCGGGCGATGGCGCGGGTCGACGCCCGATCCGGGTGCTCCCGGCTCCCGCCCGACATCGAGCCGCCGCGCCCGGCGGGCTGGATCGGCCGTCAGCGGTCGGCGCCGTCGGGCCGGTGGACCGGAGCCCCGGCTTCGGCCGTCCGTGACGCCGTCCGGTCCGCCGACCAGATGCGGGCATAGCCGAGGGCGAGCGCCGTCTCGCCGACCACGGCGACGAGTATCCCGGGCCCGGCGAAGCCTCGGGCCAACTCGATCGAACCGAGCACGGCGAGACCGGCCATCGGCACCCCGAGCCCGGCGGCCACCGCCCGACGGCCCACCGAGGGGCCGAGGTGCCGCGCCGAGTAGGCCACGGCGGCGACGCCGAGGAACAGCATCGCCGCCCGACGGGCTATGAAGTCGGCCGTCTCGGCACCGTCCACCCCGAACAACCAATAGACGACGCCGGGAGCGGCCAGCAGCAGCGTGGCCAGCGTCAGGGCCAACGCCGTGGTTGAGGTGGTGAGCAACCTGAAGCTCGGCATGATGCTCCGCTGGATCGTGATCGTCGACGCTCGTCGTCGTGAACGATCCTACGAGGGGGCCTCCGGTCGAGGTCTCGTCGGGGAGGTGGCCATGTGTCACGCCTTCCCGAGGGTCAGCCTTGGTTACTGTCGGGTAACCTTCCGGCATGAGCGGCGTACAGCAGCTTGTCCTCTCGCGTCGGAATCCGCTCCGGGCGACACCCGGTCTGAGCTGGGGACCGATCGATCTCCCCGAGCGGGGGACGACCTGGGCCCTCGACCAGGCCGGCCCCGATCCGGAGGCGCCGACGGTCGTGCTGTTGCACGGTCTGGCCGCCACCGGCGCCCTGAACTGGGACCCGGTCATCGGGACGCTGGTGGAGCGCTTCCGGGTCATCGCCCTGGACCACCGGGGCCACGGTCGGGGCATCGAGCCCTACGAGACGTTCACACTGGAGGACTGCGCCGACGACGTGGCCGCCCTGCTGGAGGTCTGCGGCGTCCGGCGGGCCGTGCTCGTCGGCTACTCGATGGGCGGCGCCATCGCCCAGCTCACCGCCCATCGCCACCCCCACCGGGTGGCGGGCCTGGTGTTGCTGGCGACGGCGGCCCGCTTCCAGCTGCCGCCCGGATCGGAGTTCGTCACCCGGGTGCTGGCCGAGGTCGACCGCTACGCCGGGCGCCTCCCCGTCCTCGGCTCCTCGACCCAGGATCTCCCCCACGCCGTGCAGTCGCTGGCCACCTTCGACAGTCGGCCGTGGCTCGGTGACCGCCCGGTCCCGGCCACCGTCCTGCTCACCGGTCAGGACCGCGTCGTCGCTCCCGACCTCCAACGGGAGTTGGCCGCCGTCGTGGCCGAGGGCCACACCACCGATCTCGACCTCGGCCATCTGTCGGTCCTGGTCGACCAGGAGACGATCGCCGAGGCCCTGCTGACCGCCTGTGAGGCGATGGCGGTCGAAGGCGGGCTCCGCCTTCGCTGGTGGGAACGTCCGCCCTGGCGAATCCGCCGCTGGAGCGACCAGATCGAGGCGTGGCGTCAGCGGCGCCGCCACCTCGCCGCCCCCGACTGAGCGTTCCAAGGTTCGTCTCAGGTTCGCCCCTCACAGTGCGAGCCATGAACCAACCACACCCCCCTCTCCGTCGACGCCTCCTGGCGTTGACCGCCGCTGCCGCCCTCGGCCTGGCCGCCTGCGCCGACCTGCCCGGGTCGACCGCCGCGCCCCGGGGCCCGGCGGCGGAGCAGGCCGCCGACCACGACCACACCCACACCGACGGCCAGGGGCACGCCCACGGCGCAGGCGAGCACGACGAGGTGACCCACGCCGCCGCCATGGCCCTGGTCGATCCGGCCCTCGCCACCCACGTGGCGGTCGCCTCCGGCGGGTGGGCCGACCCCGCCACCTGGAACGGGGGAGCGGTGCCGGCCGAGGGCGCCCGGGTCCACATCCCGGCCGACGTCACCGTCACCGTGGAGGGGGTCATCGCCCCCGAGATCAAGACCGTGGGGGTCGACGGCACGCTGCGGTTCGCCACCGAGGTCGACACCGAGCTCCGGGTCGACACCCTGGTCACCAGTCCGTCCGGCACGTTCGAGATGGGCACGCCCGAGCAGCCGGTGGCCCCGGGGGTGACCGCCCGCCTGGTTTTCGCCGACGACGGCCCCATCGACCGGGCCTGGGACCCGTCGCTGCTCTCCCGGGGTGCCCTGCTGCACGGCCGAACGGTGGTTCAGGGGGCCGAGGTCACCCACCGCGACGTCGTCGCCGCCTTCCCCCGGGCCGGCGACACCACCGTCGAGCTGACCTCGACCCTCCAGGGGTGGAACGTCGGCGACGAGATCGTCATCACCGGCACCGACGGTCCCACCAGCGACGAGCTGCGCACCGTGGCCGCCATCGCCGGTACCACGGTCACCCTCGACCGACCGCTCGAGGCCGACCACGTGCCCCCGGCCGCCGACCTCGACCTGTACGTTGCCAACCTGACCCGCAACGTGCAGTTCACCTCGGAGAACACCGACATCGACCGTCGAGGCCACCTGATGATCATGCACACACTCGACGCCTCGATCGGCGGGGCCCGCTTCACCGACATGGGTCGCACCGACAAGTCCCAACCCCTCGACGACATCGAGTTCATCGACATCGAGCCCGGAGCCGTCGGCTGGGACGGTGGCTTCGAGAAGCTGGGCGGCACCAACGTGCGAGGTCGCTACACGGTCCACATCCACCGGGGTGGCGCCGACCCGTCGGCCGCCCCGGCCGTGATCGCCGACAGCGTCGTCACCGGCGACCCGGGCTGGGCCTTCACCAACCACAGCAGCCACGTCGACTTCCTCCGCAACGTGAGCTACGACACCGCCGGCTCCGGCTTCTTCACCGAGGCCGGCGACGAGACCGGCCGCTGGATCGACAACATCGCCATCCGCACCGTGATGCCGAACTTCGTCCTGGACGACGCAGGCGCCATCGACCCCGACCTCGGGGCCGACCGGCAGGACTTCGGCGTCGACGGCGACGGCTTCTGGCTCCAGGGCAATCGGGTTGACCTGATCGGCAACGTCGCCGCCGGCTCCTCGGCCCACGGCATCATCTGGTGGTCCGAGGGGCTGGCCGAGGCCGACCTGGGCAAGGTGGCCACGGTCGACGTGGCAACGCTGCCCGATCCGTCGCTCATCCCCGACCGCGCCGACATCCCGGTGTGGTGGGCCCCGCTGGGCGAGGTGCGGGACAACGTCGCCTACGGCGCCACCGTCGGTTTCCGGGCCCGCTACATCCACGGCGCCACCTACCTCGAAGACCCGAACGTGCCCCCGACGGCCTACATCGAGTCGCTCGACCCCGTGCTCGACGGCATGACCACCTGGGACGTCCGCGACGGCGCCCTGATGAACTACAACGAGCGGCTGACGCTGCGGAACATCCGGGCCATCGGCAACGCCGAGTCGTTCCGCCACAACTACCAGGCCACCGCCGCAGTGGGCGTCGGCCTCGACGTCGGCAACGAGGTCACCTTCGGCCCCGGACGCATCGAGAACGTCGACCTGTCGGGCTTCGAGGTCGGCGTGATCGGGCCCCGCCACGGGGCCTGGATCCTGGACGGCCTCACCCTGGCCGCCAACACCGACATCATCCTCCACAACCCCGAGCACACCGGCCGCTCGCTCGACCTCAGCGACGTCACCTTTGCCCCGATCGACGGCTCACCTCTGGCCGGGCGCCGGGACCGGGCCAACGTCGTGCTCGCCTACAACTACAACGGCGACGGCGACGGGTTCGATCCCACCACCGCCGAGGACGGGGCCGACAGCGACGACCGAGCCCTCCTCGGCGATCGGGTCACCCTCGACGGTCGTGGGCTCTACTCGGTCGGGCAGCTGGCCGATGCCATACCGATCAGTGAGGGCCCGCTGGCCGACCTCACCAACCGCGCACTGCAGGACCAGGTCGGTACCTCGGCCGGGGGCACGCTGCCGCCCGCCGACGCCGCCCCCGACCCCCGGGTGGTCAACGGCCTGGTCGGCAGCCCCGCTCCGATGCCCGAGCTGACCCACGTCCCCGGCGCCGGCGGCCTCGACGACGACAGCGACGACGAGGACGACGAGGGCGACGACGACGAGGACGGCGGTGACGACGACGGGGAGGGCGACCGTGATGAGGACGACCGTGATGAGGACGACCGTGAGGGCCGGCCGATCGTGGTCGACGCCGACCTCGACGACGACACCAGGGCCGAGCTGACCCGGCGGTACGACCTGACCGACGAGGAGCTCGCCGACCTGGTGGCCGAGGTGGCCGACGAGCTCGCCGAGTTCGACACCGGCGAACGGGCCGAACTCACCGAGGACTGCGAGGCCCTGCTGGCCGACGCCGACGCCGACGCCGACAACAACGCCGGCGGGTCGGTCGACGAAGACGAAGCCTGGGACCACGTGTTCTGTACGCTGCTCACCGGCCACACCACCGCCGAGGAGTAGGGAGGGGTCGTGCACGTACTGATCGTCGAGGACGAGACTCGCATGGCCACCCTGATCGCCGACGGCCTCGGCCGGGCCGGGATGACCTGCGAGATCGTCCACGACGGTCGGTCCGGGCTGGCGGCCGGGGAGAGCGAGCGGTTCGACGTCATCGTGCTCGACATCCTCCTCCCCGAGATGAACGGGTTCGTCGTCTGTCGGGAGCTGCGGGCGGCGGGGGTGGCCACACCGATCCTGATGCTCACGGCCAAGGAGGGCGACCTGGACGAGTCGGAGGCCCTCGACATCGGCGCCGACGACTACCTGCGCAAGCCCTTCAGCTTCGATGTGCTCGCCTCCCGGCTCCGGGCCCTCGTCCGCCGCACCGGGCGGGCCACCGATCGGGTCCTGCGGGTGGGGACCCTCCGCATCGAGACCGACAACCCCGAGGTCCGACGGGGCGACCAGCCGGTCGAGCTCACCGCCCGGGAGCACGCCGTGCTGGTCTCCCTGGCCGGTCGGGCGGGCAAGGTGGTGCCCAAGCAGACCATCTACGACGAGGCCTGGGGCCACGAGACCGACCACCGCTCCAATGTGGTCGAGGTCTACATCCGCTACCTGCGAGCCAAGCTCGACGATCCCTTCGGGCTGCGGACCATCGAGACCGTCCGCGGCGTCGGCTACCGGCTGTCGAGCGAGCCCGCGGCCCACGAGCCGGAACCGGCGCCTTGACGGGGCCGGCGGTCGGCCGAGGGTCGGCCCGATGACCTGGATCCGCTCCATCCGCTTCCGGGTGACCGTGCTCGCCGTGCTCACCACGGCGCTGGTCGTCGCCGCCTTCAGCTGGCTGCTCCTGCGGCTCATCGTCGACGAGCTGGTCGCCGCCGGTGAGTCCGAGCTGGTCGAACTGGCCGACGATGTCGAGGGGCTGGCGCTGCGGGAGATCGGGCTGGGCGGGGCCCAGTACCGCCTGTCGGGCGAGGACGTGATCGTCGAGCTCGACCTCGACGACGACGGCGACGTGCTCGTCGAACTCCTCCCGGTCGAGGATCCCGACGGCGAGCCCGTGGGTGCCTTCGTCCTCGACTCGGGCACCGGTGAGATCCGCGCCGTCCTGCCCGAGCCCGGTGGGATACCGGAGCCCGAGCTGGAACGGTTGAGCGAGGTGGCGGCCGAGCTGCTTCGGGATCAGGCCGACGGCCTGGCCGACTCGCAGATCAGCCTCCTCGAATCCACCGAGGATGTGCTCGACGAGATCTCGGGAGCGGTCGGCGCCGCCCGGCGGGCCGCCCTGCTCATCAGCCCGCTGCTGGTGATCGCCTCCGGTCTGATCACGTGGCTCGTCGTCGGTCGAGCGCTGTCGCCGACCCGTCGGATGGCGGCCGAGGCCGCCGCCATCGGCACCGACACCCTCGACCGGCGGGTCACCGACCGGGGCACCGACGACGAGGTCGACACCATCGCCGGTGTCATCAACGAGATGCTCGACCGGATCGAGGCCGGGGTCAGACGGGAGCAGCGGTTCGTGGGCGATGCCAGCCACGAGCTGCGGACCCCCCTCACCACCACGAGGATGGCGGCCGAGCTGGCGGCCCAGGACGCCCCGCACTCGCCCTACCCGGCCCAGGTGATCGAGGAGGTGGACCGCATGCAGGCGCTGGTCGACGACCTCCTGCAGTTGGCCCGGGGCGCCGAGCGGCCGGCCGACCCGGTCGATCTGGCCGACCTGGCCACCGAGGTGGTGGCCGACCACGCCGCAGCCGACCGCATCCGGCTCGCCGTCGAGGTCGAGCCCGGCCGGGCGGTCGTCGCCGGTCGACGCCGCGAGCTCCGACGCGTCCTGATGAACCTGCTCGACAACGCCGAGCGCTACGGCTCCCGGATCGGGGTGACGATCGCCGCCCCGCCCGGGGCCGCCGGTGCCGGGATGGTGGCGTTGATGGTCGACGACGACGGGCCCGGAATCCCCGTTCCCGAACGGATGCGGGTGTTCGACCGGTTCACCAGGCTCGACGAGGGGCGCGCCCGCCACCAAGGCGGGGCCGGTCTCGGTCTGGCCATCGTCGAGGCCATCACCGCCCGCCACGGCGGCACGGTCGCCGTCGAGGACGCCCCCGCCGGCGGGGCCCGCCTGGTCGTCCGACTTCCGGTCGCCGTCGACCGGGCCGGTTCACCACCGGTGGGCTAGGGGCCCGGTCGGCCGGTGATGCCGGCGGCCGCTCCGCCGGGGGGCCCACGATCAGGGGCGAAGGTCGTCGGTCGGGGTGACGAGCAGATCGATCACCAGGCGGGTGTTGCGTTCGAAAGCGGCGGGCATGTCGCCGGTGAAGGCGCCGAGCACCTCCAGCAGCTGATCGTCCCTGTGCTGCCTGCCCCGCTCCTTGAGGGCGGCGGCGATGAGGTGGGCGCCGCCGGTGCGATCGAGGCGATCCTCCTTGGAGGTGTAGACCGACACCGTGGTCATCAACCAGTCGTAGGCCCGGGCCACCTGCGTCGGCGACCGCCCGGTGAGGGCCAACACCTGGCAGACCTCGGCCATGGCGGCCAGCCCCGCCGGCCCCGTCGGGCCTCGCATGAGGAGGAAGTCGGCGACGCCGGGGTAGCGCAGCATCGCCTCCCGGTAGCGATCGGCACCGGTGGTGAGCCAGGCCCGCAGCTCGTCGGGCCCGGCGTCGTCCGGGACCGGATCGGGCAGCTCGACCTCGGCCAGGACCCCGTCGGCGACGGCGGCCAGGATCTGCTCGGCGCTGTCGAACTGCCGATACAGAGTCGCCGGTGTCGTGCCCAGCTCATCGGCCAGTCGCCGGACGCTGAGGTTCTCGAACCCGTGCTGGGCGGCGAGGGCCAGCCCGGCGGTCACGATCGCCACCGGTTCGAACCGCCGGGGGCGGCCGACCGAACGTCGTGGCGGGGGAGACGGCGGGGTTGTCGGGGATTCTCTAGCCATGCCATTGACCGATGATAAGTAAGCTTACTATATTTCGGAACACTGTAGTCGTAACCCCTGGGCGGTGAAACCGAACGTCGGTGCAGCCCAGGCCGGAGAGGATAGATACCCGATGACCGAACCAACCGATTCGGCTCTTTTGTCGCGCCGTCGCCCCGTGGTCGTCGCCGCGCTGCTCGTCGCCCTCGCCCTCATCGCCGCCGCCTGTGGCGGCGACGAAAATGGCGATCAAGCCGACGCCTCGGCCTCGGCCTCCGCCTCGGCCTCTGCCTCCGAAGCCGCAGCCGAGGACGACGGGGCCGGTGGCGCCGACGACGAGGAGACGGACACCGCTGACGAGGGAGCGGCCGGAACCCGGGAGGTCGAGACGTCGTTCGGCACCGTCGAGTTGCCCACCAATCCCCAGCGGGTGCTCGCTCTCGACGAGTACGCCGCCATGAACATGCTGGCCGTCGGCATCGAACCGATGCAGGTGACCGGCTCCTATTCGTCGCTGAGCAGCCAGCAGATCCTGGCCGACGCCGGGGTGGAGGTGACCGAGCAGGCCGACGCCTTCGCCGTCGACTTCGAGGCGATCGCCGCCGCCAACCCCGACGTCATCGTGGTGACCGCCGAGTCGGCCTTCGTCGGCAGCGTCGAACCCCTCCAGGAGATCGCCCCCACCGTGATCGTGCCCTACACGGTCCCGTGGCGGGACGTGATCGGCGACACCGGCGAACTGTTCGACCGCAACGCCGAGGCCGACGAGATCGTGGCCGCGCTGGAGACCAGGATCGACGAGGTGTCGGCCGCCGTCGAGGCCAACCCGTACTCGCTGTCCATCCTGGGCGACACCTTCGGCATCCTGTTCGCCGTGTCGCCCGAGGCGGTGCTGTCCGATCTGGCCGAGGAGGTCGGCATCGAACGACCCCAGGCCCAGATCGACGGTGAGACGTTGGAGGGCATCGACACGGTCATCGGCATCTCGACCGAGGTCCTCGACGAGCACGACGCCGACATCGTCGCCGTGATGACCGGCGTCTTCTACGAGGAGGCCACCCTCCTCGAGGCGCCGACCTTCCAGGATCTGTCGGCGGTGCAGGAGGGCAACTCCGTGATCGTCGACGGCGACATGTGGTTCGGCACCCATCCCTTCGCCGTCTACTGGATCCTGGAGGACTTCGAAGGGCTGGCCAACGGCGAGGGAGCCGACGCCATCGGCGACATGGACGACGTCGCCGAGCGGTGGGCCGACTACCAGGAGCTGATCGGATGACCTCGGCGGGCGTGGACCTCTCCGAGACGTCCTCGGTCGAGCTCACCGACCAGGCCGCCGCCGGCCTCGACGCCGTTGCCGCCGGCGGCGTCGATGAGCCGGCGCGGCGGCGGGTCGGCGAGGGGTTCGCCCTGCTGTTCCCCTTCGCCCGCGACGGCTGGCCGGGCTTCGCCCTGGCCGCGGCGCTCGCCATCGGCAGCACCGTCGCCCACCTGGGGGTGTTCTACATCGTGTACCGGGTGGTGTTGGTCGCCGTCGGCGTCGACGAGGCCACCAGCGGCGACCTCTACCGCCTGGCCGCCGTGGCCCTGGTGCTGGTCGTGCTCGATCACGTCCTGCTCGCCTTCTCCCTCTACATCTCCCACAAGTCGGCCTTCGCCACCCTGGCCCGGCTCCGGGTCCGGGTCGGGGAGCGACTGGGACGGGTACCGCTCGGCTTCCTCACCAGGCGGCGCTCGGGGGAGGTGCAGCGGACCCTCGCCGACGACATCGAGAAACTCGAGCTGTTCCTGGCCCACGCCCTGCCCGACACCGTGGCCGCCGTCTCGGTGCTCTCGGTGACGACGGTGTGGATCTTCATCGTCGACTGGCGTCTCGGACTGGCCACGGTGGCAACCGTGTTGATCGCCTTCCCCATCATGGCGAGGGGCATGAGCCAGGGCTCGGCCAAGATGGGCGACTACACCGCCGCCATGTCCCGCATGAACGGCTCGGTGGTGGAGTTCATCCGGGGCATGCCCGTCATCCGGGTGTTCAACCGCAGCGGCGCCACCTTCGCCGAGACCCGGAACGCCATCGAGGGCGCCGCCCGCTTCCAGTCGGACTGGGGGCGGGACGTGCTCCCCAGCTTCAGCCTGTTCTACGTGCTCGTCGTGACCAACGTTCTGGGGATCGTGCCCGTCGGGGTCTGGCTGTGGCGATCGGGCTCGATCGACACCCGCACCCTGCTCTTCTTCTTCGTGTTCGGCCTCGGCTACTCCCTGCCGGTGGTGAAGCTGCTGGAGTTCATGACCAACATCTCGCACCTCACGTTCGGGGCCTCCGCCATCCTCACCCTGTCGGAGGCCGAGGTGCTGGCCGAGGTCGAGGAGCGGGTGGAGATCACCTCGCCCCGCCTCGAGATGTCGGGGGTCGGCTTCGCCCACGTCGGTCCCGACGGCACGCCCCGGCGGGTCCTCGACGACATCTCCTTCACCGCCGAGCCGGGCACCGTGACCGCCCTGGTCGGTCCCTCGGGCTCGGGCAAGACCACGCTGGCCAAGATGCTGTGCCGGTTCTGGGATCCCGACGACGGATCGGTGCGCATCGACGGTCATGACGTGCGCCGGGTGCCGTTCGAGCAGCTGATGGAGCAGATCTCGTTCGTCTTCCAGGAGACGTTCCTCTTCGACGACACTGTCGCCGCCAACATCGCACTCGGCCGGGCCGAAGCCTCCCGGGCCGAGATCGAGGCGGCCGCCGTGGCGGCCCGGGCCCACGACTTCATCAGCGAGCTGCCCGAGGGCTACGAGACCCGACTGGGCGAGCGGGCCGTGCGACTCTCCGGCGGTGAGAAGCAGCGCATCACCCTGGCCCGGGCCTTTCTCAAGGGCTCGCCGGTGGTGGTGCTCGACGAGGCCACCGCCTTCGCCGACCCGGAGAACGAGGCCGCCATCCAGGACGGGATCGCCGCCCTGATCGAGGGCCGGACCGTGATCATGATCGCCCATCGGCTCTCGACGGTGGTCGGCGCCGACCAGATCCTCGTGCTCGACGCCGTCGACGGCGGGCCGGGCCGCCTCGTCGAGCGAGGCAACCACGAGGAGCTGGTGGCCGAGGGCGGGCTGTACGCCCGCCTGTGGGCGGCGTTCGAGGACAGCGAACGGGTCGCCCTGGGCGACGCCGTGCGAGGAGGACACGATGGCTGACCCCACCGAGCTCGCCTGGCGCCACGAGGGCGCCTTCTACGCCGGTCCGGTGCGGACGACGTGGCGCCTGTTCGGGCCCCGCCGTTCGGTGTTCATCCTCGCCATCGCCTTCCGCTTCGCCGCCGCCATCGCCGCCGCGGCCCAGGTCGTAACCGCGGTGTGGGTGGCGGAGCAGCTGCGGACCGACGGCCTGTCCAGCGACGAGGGTTGGGCCGTCGTCGCCGTGGTGGCCGGGGCCTTCGTGGCCCAGTACCTCTTCATGTACGCCTCCAACCGGTTCGCCTGGGTCGCCACCTTCGAGGTGGTGGGCGAGATCCGCATCCGGGTGTTGGGCCACGTGCAACGGCTTCCGCTCGGCGTCGTCGACGGCCGCCTCAGCGGCGACCTGAGTGCGGTGATGACGAGCGACATCGACATGGTCGGCAACTTCGCCCACAACTCGTTGCCGGTGTTGATCGGGGCCATCGGGCTACCGATCGCCGTGCTGACCGCCCTGGTCTTCACCGACCCGCTGCTGGCGGTGGCCACCGGTCTCAGCATCCTGGCCGCCGTCCCCCTGTTCCGCTGGACCAACAGCCGGTTCAAGACACTGGCGCTGGTGCGCGGCGACAGCCTGGCCGCCGCCAACAGCCGCATCGTCGAGTACGTACAGGGCATGGCCGTGGCCCGGGCCTTCGGTGTCACCGGGGCCCGCAACCAGCTCTTCCGGGGTGCGGTCGACGACGTGCGGCGGGTCAACGACCTCCTGGCGGTGCGCCTCACCCCCCTGGCCCTGATCTCGATGGGCGTGGTCCAGCTCGGGGTCCCGCTGGTGATCTCGGCCACCACCTACTGGTGGTTCGGGGGTCGCATCG
Organism: Actinomycetota bacterium; assembly: GCA_039201605.1. GTDB lineage: Bacteria > Actinomycetota > Acidimicrobiia > Acidimicrobiales > SZUA-35 > CADEDH01. Next base: position 9,312 of record JBCCRO010000054.1, on the reverse strand, counting down.
ACGCCGGGACGGCGCTGGTGTTCTTCGTCCTCGTGCTCCGGGTGTACGGCCCACTCATCCAGGTCGCCACCCAGGTCGAGACGCTGCGCCTGGCCGACGCCGCCCTGGAGCGCATCGGTCGGATCCTCGACCTCGACCCCCAGTCCGAGCCCGCCACCCCCGGCCCGGATCCGGCCGACGGCACCGTGCGGTTCGACGGCGTCGGCTTCGGCTACCTCGACGGTGTTCCCGTGCTCGACGGCATCGAATTCGAGGCCCGACCGGGCACGACCACGGCCATCGTCGGACCCTCGGGAGCGGGCAAGACCACGATCCTCAACCTGGTCGCCCGGTTCTGGGACCCGGGAACGGGATCGGTGACCATCGGCGGCCGCGACCTGCGGGAGCTCACCTCGGCTCAGCTGTTCGCCGCGGTCACGGTCGTGTTCCAGGACGTCTACCTGTTCCAGGGCACCATCCGGGACAACATCCTCTGCGGACGCGACGACGCCACCGACGAGCAGCTGCACCGGGCGGCGGCCGCCGCCCGGATCGACGAGTTCGTCTCGACGCTGCCCCTGGGCTACGACACCCCGATCGGGGAGGGCGGGATGACCCTCTCGGGGGGTGAGCGGCAGCGGGTGTCGATCGCCCGGGCCATCGTCAAGGACGCCCCCGTCGTGCTGCTCGACGAGGCGACGGCGTCGATGGACCCGATCAACGAGCAGGCGGTGCGACGGGGCCTGGCCTCGCTCGTGGCCGGGCGCACCCTGATCGTGGTGGCCCACCGCCTGTCGACGATCCGCTCGGCCGACCAGATCCTCGTACTCGATCGGGCCGACGGACCCGACGGCCCGGCCCGGATCGTGCAACGGGGCACCCACGACGAGCTGCTGGCCGAGGGCGGACGCTACGCCGACCTGTGGGCCGACCGGGAGCGGGCCACGCAGTGGCGGGCCACCCGCCCCGGTCTCGTAGCCGGCCGGTGACCCGGACCACCGGCCTGCTCGGTCTCGGCCTGCTGGTGGCGATCGGGGCGTCGCTGGCGTTCGGCGCCCGGTCGGTCGATCCGGCCACGGTGCTCGACGCGGTCTTCGCCCCCGACGCCGACAGCGCCGACCACGTCGTCATCCGCGAGCTGCGCTGGCCCCGGACCCTCCTCGGGATCCTGGCCGGCGCCGCCCTGGCCGTGGCCGGCGCCGTGACCCAGGCCATCACCCGCAACCCCCTGGGCGACCCAGGCGTGCTCGGCATCAACGCCGGCGCCGCCCTGGCGGTGGTGTCGGCCATCGCCGTGTTCGACCTCGAGGTGATCGGCGACATGGTGTGGTTCGGGTTCGGGGGCGCCGCCCTGGCCACCGTGGCCGTCTACGTGCTCGGGGCCAGCGCCCTGGGGCCGGTGTCGGTGGTGCGGCTGACGCTGGCCGGGGCCGCCCTCAGCGCCCTGCTCGTCTCCTTGACCGGCGCGGTGGCCCTGCTGGACAACGCCGCCCTCGACCGCTTCCGGTTCTGGGTGGTCGGCTCATTGGCCGACCGGGGCACCGCCGTCGTGCCCCAGATCGTCGTCCCCATCGTCCTCGGGCTGGTGGCGGCCTGGCTCCTGGCCCGACCCCTCGACGGCATGGCCCTGGGCGAGGACGTCGCCGTCACCCTGGGCATCCGGCCGGCCGGTATCCGTCTGGCGGCCCTGGCCATCGTCGCCACCCTGGCCGGCGCCGCCGTGGCGGCGGTCGGGCCCATCGCCTTCGTCGGGTTGGTGGCGCCCCACGCCATGCGATCGGTCGTCGGCACCGACCATCGTCGGCTCCTGCCCGCCAGCGCCCTGGTCGGGGCCCAGCTCTTGATCGCCTGCGACGTGGCGGCCCGGCTGGTACTCCGACCGGCGGAACTGCGGGTGGGCATCGTCACCGCCGCCATCGGCGGGCCGGTGTTCGTGCTGGTCGCACGCCGATCCCAAGCGCTGTCGGCGGCATGACCGCCGTCGGGGTGACGGCCCTCCGGGCGGGACCGGTGTCGTTGCGGATCGATCGGCGCGCCCTGGCCACGGCGCTGATCCTGGTGAGCCTGATCGCCACGCTCGCCCTGTGGTCGATCTCGGTCGGCGAGTTCCCGGTGCCGCTGGCCGACGTCATCTCCCACCTCCGAGGCGATCCCAGCGCCGACAGCGAGTACATCATCGGTCGCCTTCGTCTGCCCCGGGTGCTGACCGGCGTCCTGGTGGGGGCCTCGTTCGGCCTGTCGGGCGCCGTGGTCCAGTCGCTGACCCGCAACCCGCTCGGGTCGCCCGACGTCTTGGGCCTCGACGCCGGGGCCGCCGTCGGCGCCGTGTTCGTCATCGTGTTCCTGAACGGTTCGGGGGCCGCCGTCGCCGGTGGTGCCGTCGTCGGGGGGATGGCCACCGCGGTGCTGATCTACCTGGCCGGGGGGCGGGGACGGGTCGCCGCCACCCGCCTGGTGCTCGTCGGCATCGGGGTGGGAGCGGTGGCCCGGGCCGGGGTCGAGCTGATGTTGACCCGGGCGGCGTCGTTCGAGATCCAGCGGGCCATGGTGTGGCTCACCGGCTCCCTCAACGGACGGTCGTGGGTGCATGTGCGCTCGGTGGCCCTTGCCATGATCGTGCTCGTCCCCCTGATCATGCTCGGTCAGCGACGGCTGGCCACGCTGGAGTTCGGCGACGATGTTGCCGCCGGTCTCGGCGTGCCCCTGGGGCGGACCCGATCGAGCCTCCTCCTCGCCGCCGTCGCCCTGACCGCGGTGGCGGTGGCCGCCGCCGGGCCGATCGGCTTCGTCGCCCTGATCGCCCCGCCGATCGCTCGGCGGCTGGTGCGGGGGGCCACCGTCGCCCTGGCGACCTCGGCCCTGGTCGGCGCCTTGCTGGTGGTGGCGGCCGACCTCGCCGCCCGGCGGGCCTTCGCCCCCACCGAGCTACCGGTCGGCCTGATGACGGCCGCCATCGGCGCCCCCTACCTGTTGTGGCTGATCCAGCGCCGCCTCGGGGGCCGCCCCTGACCCGGAGAACCCGGACGCGTCGTCCGGGTGGTCCGGCGGCGTCAGGTCACCTCGAACGTCAGACCCGCGTTGGCCACGAGGGCGTCGATGAGGGCGTCGCCCATCGCCGTCGCCGGGGTCCAGAACCCGCCCGGGGTGCCGCGCTGCGCCCCCCGGTTGGTGGCCAGCAGGGTCGTCGCGCTCTCGGCCAGCATCTTGGCCGTGGAGCCGTAGCCGGGGTCGCGGTCGCCGGTGACCGTGGTGGTGATCGTCTCGCCCTCGGTCGTGGTTCCGGTGAAGCGGATGTCGAAGAACCCGGCCTCCTGCGCCTCCGGGCTGGGCCCCTCACCCGGCGCCGGCAGGACCCGACTCAGCAGCTTGCGGGCGGGGCCGACGGCGGCCACCCCCATGAAGCCGCCGAGCCCGGCGGTGAGGGCACCGGCCTTGGCGGCACCGATCGGGCCGTCGCCCATCAGCATCGCCTCGTCGTAGATGAAGTCGTCGCCCCACGGGCGGCCGAGCAGGGCGTGGGTCCGATGCACGACTCGGGTGTTGATCGACGCCATGACGAAGGGCCCGATCCACTCGCCGGTGGCCTCGTCCCTGGTGGGGCTGGTGACGTTGGGCTGCCGCACGCCCTCGCGCAGGCCCTCGGGCGCCAGCGCGTAGGGGTTGGCCAGGATCTTGCGCAGTCCGGGGTCGCGCTTGGTCTCGTCGACGACGTTGAGCATGCTGGCGATGGTGCCGCCGCTGGCGCCGCCCTTCATCGCCTTCACCCGCATGGCGATCGTCGAGCAGGCCTGACCGAACCGCTCCTGCGCCTGTTGCTGGGTGAACCACACACCGAGGTCGGACGGGATCGAGTCGAAGCCGCAGCTGTGCACGATGCGGGCCCCCGACGCCGTCGCCTCGTCGAGGTGGGCGTCGATCATCCGCTGCATCCATTGCGGCTCGCCGGTGAGATCGACGTAGTCGGTGCCCGCTGCGGCGGCCGCCGCCACCAACGGCGAGCCGTAGAGCGCATAGGGGCCCACGGTCGAGATGACCAGGCGTGCCGTTCCGACCAGGTCCGCCATGTCGTCGGCATCGGCGGCGTCGGCCACGATCCGGGGCACATCGGCGCCCGTCGAGGCCGCCACCGACGACAGCTTGTCGGCTCTGCGCCCGGCGATGGCCCACGTGAGGTCGCGGCCGGTGCCGTGGCGCTCCACCAGGTAGCGGCACAGGATCTCACCGACGAAGCTGGTCGCTCCGAACACGACGAGGTCATACGGACGAGCTGAACGGGAAGCCATCGCCTGAGGCTAGTTGGTCTCGTCCGGTGGGAGCCGGGCCCGGAGCCCCCGTATCCAGGACCTTCACCGCTTTCCCGGCGCCGATCGGACCCCCTAAGAAGTTCAGCGGGTAGGTGGAGTGCGCAGCACGAATAGACGATGAACTCAAGGCCGCCAGGCTCCTAAGCTCGCAAACGAGGGAAGGGCGACCGATGACGAGTGATGCTGAGTGGCCACCGCCGCCGCGACCACCGGGTCGTTTCGACTTCGCCGTCGGATCGCCACCCGGTGGCATCCCGGCCGGACCGGGAGCCCCTGGGCCGTCGATGGCCCGGGTCATGGGCTCGTTCTGCCTGTTCGTGGTGGGCCTCGCCGTGGCGATCGGCGCATCGCTGGCGTTCGGGGCGAGGTCGATGGATCTGGCGACCGTGATCGACGCCATCGTGGCCTACGACACGACCGAGGCCGATCACCTGATCGTCCGGGAGCTGCGCTGGCCCCGGACCCAGCTCGGCCTGCTGGTGGGCGCCGCCCTGGCCGTGGCCGGCGCCCTCACCCAGGCCGCCACCCGGAATCCGGTGGCCGGGCCGGGCCTGGTCGGGACCAACGCCGGGGCCGCCCTGGCCGCGGCGTCGGCCGTCGTCGTTCTCGATCTCGACGCCCCCGGCGATCTGGTCGTGTTCGGCGTGGTGGGGGCCGCCGTCGCCGCCGCGGTCTACGCCTTCGTGGCCCGGGCGCTGGGGCCGAAGCCGGTGCTTCGCCTCGTCCTGGCCGGCCTCGCCCTCGTCCTGGCCCTCGTCGTGTCGACGCGGGCGGTGACTCAGGCCGACGAGGAGACCTTGGACCGGTGGTTCTGGGTGATGGGCTCGCTGCCCGGTCGCGAGGAGGCGCTGGTACCCGTGGTTGTGCTTCCCGTCCTGCTGGCGCTGCTGGCGGCCTGGGTGCTCTCGCTCCTGCCCGGCGCTCTGGCCCCGGGCGTCGCCGGCGCCGACGGAGCGGAGGGCGGGCCGAGCGGTGTCGGCCTGGCCGCGCTGGCCATGGTGGCCGTGCTCGTCGGGTGTGCTGTGGCGGCGGCGGGGCCGATCGCCCTGATCGGTCTGGTGGCGCCGATCGCCGCCCGATCGGCGGTCGGCGCCGACCTCCGACTGCTGGTGCCGGCGTCCGCCCTGCTCGGCCCGAGCGTGTTGATGCTGCTCGACGTGGTGGGTCGCCTGATCATCCGGCCTTCCGAGGTGAAGGTCGGTGTGATGGCGGCCGTGATCGGCGTGCCGATTTTCGCGCTGATGGTGCTCCTGGCCGGCCGGTTCCAGGCCCCGCCGTCCGAACGCCCGCCGCCCACCGGCGCCGCCATCTGAGCCGTGCGGCGGCAGCCCGCCGCACGGCCCGATCGGTCAGCCCGCCGCCGGGGCCTTGGTGAGGCTGATCAGCTTGGGCTGGCTCACGGCCTTGAGGCCTTCGACGCCGAACTCGAGGCCGAACCCGGAGCCTTTGGCCCCGCCGAAGGGGCTCATCGGGTGGATCATGCCGTGGGAGTTGATCCACACCGTACCCGCCTCCATGCGGGCGGCGATGGCGGCCGCCCGCTCGGGGTCGCTCGACCACACCGAGGCGCCGAGGCCAACGTCGAGCGCATTGGCCTTGGCCAGCGCGTCCTCGATGTCGCTGTAGGCGATGATGGGCACGACCGGGCCGAACTGCTCCTCGTCGACGAGGCGTGAACCGTTGTCGAGACCGGTGACGATGGTGATCGGGTAGAAATTGCCTGGTCCGTCGGGCTCCTCGCCGCCCACGACGACGGTGGCCCCGTTGGCCTTGGCGTCGTCGACCAGGTCACGGACGATGCCGAGTTGCATCGGGTTCTGGACGGGGCCGAGGACGTTGGCCTCGTCGAGGCCGTCGCCCATCGGCATCGCCGCCGCCAGCCCGGCCAGCGCCTCGACCAGCTGGTCGTGGATGCTCTCGTGCACGTAGATGCGCTTGGCGCAGGCACACGTCTGCCCCATGTTGATGAAGGCACCCCAGAACAGCCCCTCGGCGATCTCGGCCGGGTTGACGTCGTCGCAGATGATGGCGGCGTCGTTGCCTCCGAGCTCCAGCGTGACCCGGGCCAGGGAGGCCGAGGCGGCCTCGGCCACCTTCTGCCCGGTGGCGGCCGAGCCGGTGAACATGATCTTGTCGACGTCGGGGTTGGCGGTCAGTGCGGCGCCGACCTCGCCGGCGCCTGCCACCGAGTTGACCACGCCGGGGGGAAGCACCTCGTTCATGAGGCGGACGATTTCCAGGGTGGAGAGCGGGGTGTACTCCGAGGGCTTGATCACCACGGTGTTGCCCATGCGGATCGAGGGCACGATCTGCCAGATGGCGATCATGGCCGGCCAGTTCCACGGGGCGATGGCGGCCACCACGCCGAGCGGGCCGTAGTGCAGCTCGTCGCGCCGGGTCTCGTCCTCGAACACCACCTCGGGTGGGAGATCGAGCGAGGCCGGTACCTGGGTCCAGCCGACGACGGCCTCCATCTCGAAGTTCGAGCCGGGGCCGCTCAGCGGCTTGCCCTGCTCCTCGGTGATCAGCTTGGCCAGGGGCCCGGCGTTGGCGGCGAACAGCTCGGCGCACTGCATGATCAGGCCGGCCCGCTCCTCGCTCGATCGGGCCGCCCACGCCGGCTGGGCCGCTCGGGCGGCGGCGACCGCCTCGTCGACCTGGGCCGCCGAGGCGACGGGGGAGTGGCCGACCACGGCCCCGGTGGCCGGGTTCGGCACCTCCTGCTGTTCGGTGGTCTCAACCGGCTTTCCGTTGACGATCATCTCGTATGACATGGGCACCTCCAAGAGCGAGCCCACCAGTACTACCGGTGCGGACCTCGGTGGCGCTTGTCCTCGGCCGCACCCCTTTTGCCCCGGAGCGCTATGACACTTGTCAACAGCGAGTTGCGGCTGCTACCGATAAGGGCACCGAACAGGCAAAGGGAAGCTCACCCATGACACTGCTGGAGCGGGTGACAACCGACGGGGTCGCCGATCTCGATGAGTGGCGCGCCCACATCAGCCAGACGTTCGTGCCCCTGTCGAGCGATGTCCTGCCCTGGGCCCCCGGCTTCCGAGCCGATCTCCACGTCGGCGACATCGGCGTCGTGCAGATCGCCCGGGTGGTGGCCACGCCCCAGACCGTCTGGCGGAGCGCAGCCGACCTCGACACCGGCTCCGCCCCCCAGGTGAAGGTGTCGCTGGTGGTCAGCGGCCGTACCGAGATCGAGCAGGGGGACGTCGCCACCGTCGTCGAGCCCGGCCAGGTCGTGGTCTACCACTGCGACCGCCAGTATCGGTTGTCGATGCACGAGCCGTTCGAGCAGCTCGTGTTGTCGGTCGACCGCCACCTGCTGCCGGTCGCCGCCGGTCGGGCCTGCGTGCTCCCGGACGCCAGCGTGTTCACCCGCTGCCTCTACGCCATGGTCACCTCGCTCGGGGCCGGTGACGAGTCCGGCGAGGCCAGTCGGTCCGACGAGGTGCTCCTCGGCGACAAGCTGCTCGACTTCCTCTCGATGGCGATCGCGCCCGTCGGTCGGGCGGAGGAGTCGGGTCCCACCGACCGACAGCTCTACGTCCGCGCCGTCGGCTTCGTCCGATCGAACCTGGGCGATCCGGCACTGGCCCCGGCCGTGATCGCCGACGCCATCGGCGTCTCGGAGCGCAAACTCTTCGCCCTGTTCCGGGCCGAGGGTGTCAGCGTGATGGACTTCGTGACCCGGGAGCGGCTCGATCGGGCTCGGCTCACCCTGGCCACCAGCGAGGGCGACGGTCGGACGATCACCGACATCGCCACGTCGTGCGGGTTCAAGACGTCGGCTCACTTCACCCGCCGGTTCGTGCAGCAGTTCGAGCTGACGCCCCGCGACTACCGGTCGACGAGCCGCCGGAACTGACGGCGTCGGGCGGCGGTGTTCGGGCCCGGCGTGGCGGCCCGGCCGGCTGCGATGATCAGTGATCGGGCGCGTTCATGTAGTCCCGGTAGTAGGTGAGCCGACCGTCGCGGACCCGGTACACGCCGACCCCGGTCCGGGTTCCGTTGTCGGTGGTGGCCTCCCACTGGGCCCACGCCGTCTCGTCGTCGCCGGCCAGCTCGACCAGGCGGAAGCTGGCCCCGACCTTGGCCATCTCGGTGTTCATCATCTGCATGAAGCCGGCGATCGCCTCACCGCCGACGAACGTGCCGTAGATCGGGTCGACGAGTTCGGCATCGTCGGCGAAGAGGGGGGCGAGGGCGGCGTAGTCGCCATCGTCCTGGATCCGCCAGAACCGTTCCACCGTGTCGTATGCATCTCCGGCCATACCCGCTCACGCTAGTAGCGGCCGTCGGCCAGGCCGAATCGACCCCGCCGACGCAACCGGTCCAGGGCCGGAACTCACATGGTGGTGACGATCTGGATCTCCACCCGCCGGTTCTGGTTGCGGCCGACGACCGTCCGGTTGTCGCCGACCGGGAACTCCATACCGGCGCCGACGGCGGTCATGGCCTCCACCGCCACGCCGGCATCGGCCATCGCTGCGAGCACGGCCTCGGCCCGCTCGGCCGACAGCTCCCGATTGTGGTCGAGGCCGCCGGTGTTGTCGGTGTGGACCGTGATCGTCACCGCCCAGCCCGGCTCCTGCTCGAACGTCCGGGCCAGTTCGGTGAGGAAGGCGGTGCCGGGGGAGCGGAGCGCGTCGCCCCCGATCGGGAACAGGAGGTTGTTGTCGATGACGATCCGGCCGGTCGGGGCCGGCGCGCCCTCGGCCACGACGAGCTCGGCCGTGGTTGCGCTGTCGGCCAGTCCGCCCCCGGCGAAGAGGGCCTCGAGGTGGCGTACGGTGTCGAGGTCGGGGACCTCACCGGCCATGGTGATGGCACCATCGGCGTCGACCTCGATGACGACGCCGTCGCCGTCCGGGTCGACGAGCAGGCCGACCGGCACCGTCGACTGTGTGGCCCGGAGGGCCTCGGCGTCGGCCGCGGGCGGGGCGCCCGCGGCCCCCGCGGCTCCCCGCCGCGCCGGCGGGGTGGCCGGGGTGGCGGCCCCCCCGGCGCCCGCGGTGGG
>JBCCRO010000053.1:0-35296 GCA_039201605.1 Actinomycetota bacterium | reverse complement strand
GGGGGCGTGCCCCCCCCCCCCCAAAAACCCCCTCCCCCCTTGTCTTCTCCCCACCGGGGCGGCCCGCGCGGCCCCCACGTTTCGTCTGTGGCCCATGACCATATGAACCCAGGTCATTGACCTGCCTAGACGAATAGTGATAGGCATACCTACCACATGGCAGTACATCAGCTTCGGCGTTCAAGCGAGGTCCCTTTGGTTCGGGCGGTCGGACGCTTGCGAACTCTCCTCGTGGTCGCGGCCGTTGCTGGGATGGCTGCGTGTGGCGGTGCGACCGCTGAGGAGGTGGTGGAGCCGTCGGGGTCATCCACCGCCACCTCAGCGGCCACCGATTCCGCCTCCACCGCCGAAGAGGCCGGCGAAGACACAGCCGAAGAGGCAGGCGAGGACGCCGAAGCGGCGGCCGACGCCGACGAGTCGGGCTTCCCCATCGTGGTAACCGACGAGACCGGCGCCGAGATCGAGATCGAGTCGATCGAGCGGATCATCCCCCTCGACGGCACTGTGGCCGAGGTGGTCTTCGCCCTCGGCCTCGGCGACAACGTGGTGGCGACCGACCTGTCGGCCACCTATCCCCCCGAGGCCGACGCGCTGCCCGAGATCGGCTACCAGCGGGCGCTGTCGGCCGAGCCGATCGCCGCCTTCTCGCCCACGGTGCTGATCGGCACCGAGATCGCCGGGCCGCCCGAGGTCCTCGATGACCTCCGCCGCCTCGGCTACCCCGTCGTCATCGTGCCCAACGAGGCCACCCCCGAAGGACCGGCGGCCAAGGTCCGGGCCGTGGCCGACGCCCTCGGCGTCTCGGAGCGGGGCGAGGCCCTGGCCTCCGAGCTCGAAGCCGCCATCGCCGACTCCACCGCACCAGCCGATAACGATCAGCCGGTCGTCGTCGCCCTGTACCTGCGGGGCGCCAGCACCCAGCTCGTCCTGGGCGAGGAGTCGGCGACGCACTGGTTGATCGAGGCGGCGGGTGGGATCGACGCCGCAGACGAACTCGGGGTGATCGACGCCACCCCGATAGCACCGGAGGCGATTCTCACCGTCGCCCCCGACGTGATCCTCGTGCCCAGCGCCGGTCTCGAATCGGTGGGCGGCATGGAGGGCATTCTCGACGTGGGCGGACTCGGGGAGACCCCGGCCGGCCGCAATGGCCAGATCGTGGCGTTCGACGATCAGCTGCTCCTCGGCAACGGACCCCGTACGGGCGAGGTGCTGGCGGAGCTCCGGGCCGCCTTGGACGAGGCCCTCGTCGAGTCCTGAGCATCAAATGGAGACCCCGAAGAAGATGAGCATCGTCAGAATCAACGCCATCACCGTGCCCGAGGGCGCCGGTGATGAACTGCTGAGTCGGTTCCAGAACCGAATCGGCGAAGTGGAACACATGGAGGGCTTCGAGAGCTTCGAACTCCTCCGGCCGACGGACGGCAACACCTGGTACGTCTACACCAGGTGGGAGTCGGAGGAGGCCTTCATGGCCTGGGTCCACTCCCCTGCCTTCGCCCGCGGCCACGCCGAGGCCAGTGAGCAGCCGGTCGCCCATGGGGCCGAGCTGTTGTCGTTCGACATCGTCCTGGCGGCGTCGGCTTCGGCCGAGGCCCCTGCGGAGGTCGCATCATGAGCACCGATCGATCCCTGTCCGTGCGGCTCGCCGCCGCCCTGGCCGCCCTGGCCCTGATCCTCGCCGCCTGCGGCGACGGTGACGACGAGACCGAGGCCGGCGCCTCCGCATCGGAGGCCGACGCTTCGGCCAGCGCATCGGCTTCGGAGACCGCAGAGGACGCCGACGCCAGCGCATCGGCCTCGGAACCGGCTGAAGAGCCGGCCGAGGAGCCCGTCGAGGAGGAAGCCGAGGAACCGGCGGAGGAAGAGGCCTCGGAGCCGGCCGAAGAGGAGACGGAGGAGCCGGCGGCCGCCATCAGCGACGACCCCGAGGTCCAGGCCGCCCTCGACGCCTTCGCCGTGGTCTACGACAGCTCGGCCGACTGGGAGGCCAAGGCCCCCCACCTCGAAGGCGCCGCCGATCTGCAGGCCAGCAACGACGGCTACCAGCAGGCGGGCGAGACGATGGGCGGGATCAGCCTCGCCCCGACGGCTGCCGTGGTCGAGGGCGAGACCGCCACGATCACCTACGACGTCCTCTTCGGCTCGAATGCCGCCTACAACGACCTGACCCGCACCATCACGATGGTCGACGGGGTGTGGACGGTCAGCCGCGACGACTACTGCGACTTCCTTTCGACTGCCCGGACTCCCTGCGCCGGGTAAACGATCGCACGCCACCTCCCCTTTGTTGGCGTGCTTGAACGACCCCCGGTCGGCCTCCTCAGTGGCCGGCCGGGGGTCGGCCTTTTTGGTACCTGACACCCCGATGGGGGCGCCGTCGCCATGACGCCACCGGGCCGGGTCTTGCGGCCGTAAGGCCGACGGCCGACCGACGCGTCGACCTCACACCCCCTCCGACCAGCCCGGAGGACCGACCGACAGCTCGATCGGGGCGCGTTTCATCCCGATCTGTTAGCAAACCATGTTAGGTGTGCCTACCATATGGCCGTGGATTGTTCCTCGGCGGATATAGCGGCGATCTTGGTCGTCTTGACGGTCGCCCCGATCGCCGTGGCCAGCTGGGGTCGACGGCGCGGTGGCAACCAGGCCCTCCTCACCCGGCACGCGATCGGCGTGCCCCTCTGCGTGGGGATCCTGCTGGTGATCGGCCTGCTCAGCCTTCGCTGCGGCTCGCTGGAGTTGTCGGCCACCACCGCCTGGAACGCACTGGTCGACTACGACTCCACGGACCAGGGTCAGATCGTGGTCCGCCAGCTTCGGGTGCCGCGCACGCTGGTCGGCGCCGCCGCCGGCGCCTGCCTGGCCGTGGCCGGCGCCATCACCCAGGGCGTGACCCGCAACCCGCTCGGCTCACCCGGTCTGCTCGGGGTCAACGCCGGCGCCGCCTTCGCCGTCGTCACCGCCATCTTCGCCCTCAACGTGGTGAGCCCCCTCGGCTACGTGTGGTTCGCCTTCCTCGGTGCCCTCGGCGCCTCGGTCGTGGTCTACGCCGTCGCCTCCACCGGCCCCGGTGGACCGACGCCGGTCAAGCTCGCCCTGGCCGGCGCCATCATCACCGCCCTGTTGGCGGCCTGGACCACCTCCCTGCTGCTGCTCGACTCCGAGACCCTCGACCAGGCCCGATTCTGGTTGGCGGGCTCGATCGCCGGACGGGGGCTCGAGGAGTTGCGGCTACTGTTCCCGATGATGGCGATCGCCCTCGTGGCCGGGCTGTTCATGGGCCGCCAGATCAACGCCCTGTCGCTCGGCGAGGACGTGGCGGCGGGCCTCGGGCAGCGCACCACCTACGTCCGTGTCGCCTCCGCCGCCATCGTCGTCGTCCTCGCCGGATCGGCGGTGGCCATCGCCGGGCCGGTCGCCTTCGTCGGCCTGGCCATTCCCCACGTCGTCCGATCCCTGGTCGGGCCCGACTACCGGTGGATCCTCCTGTACTGCGTGATCCTCGGCCCCTGCCTGCTCCTCGGGGCCGACATCGTGGGCCGCATCGTGGTGAGACCGGCCGAGCTGCAGGTCGGTATCGTCACCGCCGCCGTCGGGGCGCCGTTCCTGGTCTACCTCGTGCGCTTCACCAAGTTGGCCGAGTTGTGATCGCCATCACGCCCCCGCAGCCGACCACCCTCCTCGCCCTCCTGGGCGGCATCGCCCTCACCGTCATCGCCCTCCGGTTGAGCGAGTACATCCCGCGACGCGAGGGGTCGATGCGCCTCTCCTCGCTGTCGATCCTGGTCCAGTGGCGGGTGGCCTGGCTGTCGCTCGCCGCAGTCGTCGGCGTACTGGCGATGATGACCGTCGGGCTGATCGTCGGCGACTTCCCGGTGTCGGCCGCCGACGCCCTCCGCACGGCGCTGTGGGATCGGGGTGGCGAGTACGACTTCGTCGTCAACACCCTGCGCTTCCCCCGGGTGACGGTGGCCATCCTCGCCGGTTTCTGCCTGGCCGCCTCCGGCGCCATCTTCCAGTCGTTGATCGGCAACCCCCTCGTCTCCCCCGACATCATCGGCATCAACAACGGCGCCGCCATCTGCGCCGTCTTCATCCTCGCCGTCGGCGGCAACGTCAGCCTGCTGCCCATCGCCGCCTTCGTCGGCGCCTCCAGCACGGCGCTGCTGATCTACCTGTTGGCGTGGAAACGGGGGGTGAGCGGCGCCCGCCTGGTGCTGGTCGGCATCGGCATCAACGCCGTCCTGGCCGCCGGCATCACCTACATCCAGGTCCGGTTCCCGATCGAGCGGATCATCGCTGCCGCCCGCTGGCAGGCGGGCTCGCTGTTCGGCGCCTCCTGGGACGACGCCAGGACCCTGGCCATCGCCCTCGCCTTCCTCGGGCCGGCCGCGGTGCTGCTCACCCGTCGCCTCCGGCTGCTCCAACTCGGGGACGAGGCCGCCGTCGGCCTCGGGATCCGGGTCGAGCGCGATCGGCTGCTCCTCATCGGCGTCGGCTCCGCCCTGGCCGCCGTCGCCGTCGCCGTCGTCGGTCCCCTCGGCTTCGTCGCCCTGCTGGTGCCCCACCTGGCCCGTCTGCTGGCCGGCAACATCAGCGGCGGGGTGCTGATCTTCACCGGGCTCCTCGGCGGGCTGTTCCTGCTCGGGGCCGACCTGATCGCCCAGCGCCTGTTCGCACCCACCGTGCTCCCGGCCGGGGTCATCACCGGCGCCCTCGGGGGTCCCTACTTCCTGTTCCTCCTGGCCCGACACAATCGGGCCCTCTGATCGGAAAGGCCTCCGATGTCCGAGCCCAACCGCCTCCCGCCGACCCTTGCCGTCGAGCAGATCGCGCTCGGCTACGGCGGTCCGCTGATCGTCGAGAGCTTCGACGCCGCCATACCGACCGGGCAGGTCACGGCGATCATCGGCCCCAACGGCTGCGGCAAGTCCACGCTGTTGCGGGCCCTGTCCCGTCTCCTGAAGCCCAAGGCGGGCGCAGTGCTCCTCGACGGCCAGGACATCCACCGCCTGCCGACCAAGGAGGTGGCCACCCGGCTCGGCCTCCTGCCCCAGGGCCCGCGAGCCCCCGAGGGCATCGTGGTGAGCGACCTGGTGCGGCGCGGTCGCTACCCCCACCAGCGGCTGTTCGACCAGTGGTCGGCCAGTGACGAGGAGGCGGTGGTCAGCGCGTTGGACCGCACCGGCATCGACGACCTGCGGGACCGCCAGCTCGACGAGCTCTCGGGCGGGCAGCGCCAGCGGGCCTGGATCGCCATGGCTCTGGCCCAGGAGACCCCCCTGCTGCTCCTCGACGAGCCGACCACCTTCCTCGACATCGCCCACCAGATGGACATCCTCGACCTGCTGGCCACGCTCAACGAGAACGAAGGCCGCACCGTGGTGATGGTCCTGCACGACCTCAACCACGCCTGCCGCTACGCCGACCACCTGATCGCCATGCGCGACGGGACCGTCATCGCCGAGGGCGAGCCGGAGGAGGTGGCCACCGCCTCGCTCATCGAGTCGGTCTTCGGCCTGCCGGTGAAGGTCATCGACGATCCGGTCACCGGCACGCCTCTCTGCGTGCCGGTCGGGCGGTCGTCGACCCTTGCCAAGTAGTGCCCTCGATGGGAGGATGTTAAGCATGCCAAACACCGACGTGGGGGGCGGTGCGGGGGGACCGGTCGACGATGCCTCCCCCCACCCGAGTCCCCTCGACTCCGCCCGGGAAGACGGGGCCCTGGAAGCGGCCGAGACCGACAGCGACGACGCTTCGGCGATCGGCATTCGACAACTGCTGGCGCCGGTCGCGCCCCACCTGGCCGTCGCCTGCGTGCTTCGCGCCGTGTCGGCCGTCATCGGGCTGTTTCCGTTTCTGGCCGTGGCCTGGGTGGCCGAGGCCCTGCTCGAGGATCCGATCGACCGCGACGGCGCCTGGCGGGCGGTATGGCTCGGCGTTGGCGCCCTCGGCGTCTCGGTCCTCACTCTCCTCCTCGCCCTGAGCATCACCCACCTCGCCGACATCGGCTTCCAGCACGGCCTCCGGGTGCGTATGGCCCGACACGTCGGTCGGGTCCCGCTCGGTTGGTTCAACGACCGCACCTCGGGTGGGCTCACCAAGTCGCTGCAGGACGACGTGTCCAACATGCACCACCTGGTCGGCCACGCCGCCGTCGACTTCGTGGCGGCCGCCGTCACCCCAATCGCCACCGTGATCATCCTGCTGGTGATCGACTGGCGACTGGCCCTGTTCACCCTGGTTCCGGTGGTGCTCGGCCTCTTCCTCTACGGCCGCCAGATGGCCAACTACGGCGACCAGATGAAGGCCTACCAGGATTCCCTCGGTCGGGTGAACAGCGCCGTCATCGAGTTCCTGTCTGGCATCAGCGTGGTCAAGACCTTCGGGCGGACCGAGGAGGCCCACGGTCGCTACACCGAGGAGACCGAGGGGTTCGCCGACCTGTTCTACAGCTGGGTGCGGGACCTGCTCCGGCTGGCCAACATCACCGAACTGGCGCTCAGCCCGCTGTTCGCCGTGATCTGGATTCTCTCCGGATCGATCGCCTTCGTCGCCGCCGGCGCCATCGAACCGGTGGACGCCCTGCCCTTCCTCGTACTCGGCGCCGGTATCACCTCCCCCATCAACGCCCTCGGGTTCGCCGCCAACGACATGCAGACGGCGGTCCGGTCGGCCAACAACGTCGGCGAGCTGCTCGGCACGCCGACGCTGTCGGCGGCCGCCGAGTTCCAGGATCCCGTGGACGCCACCGTCGGCTACGAGGGGGTCTCGTTCAGCTACGACGGCACGTCGATGGTGCTGCAGGACGTCGATCTCACCCTCGTCCCCGGCACCGTGACCGCCGTCGTCGGTCCGTCCGGCTCGGGCAAGTCGACCATCGCCCGGCTGCTGCCCCGCTTCTGGGACCCGGTCGAGGGTTCGGTGTCGATCGGCGGTGTCGACCTGCGCGACCTCGATCCCGATGAGCTCTACCGCCGGGTGGGGTTCGTCTTCCAGGAGGTTCAGCTCCTGCGGGCCTCGGTGGCGGACAACATCGCCCTCGGTCGCCCCGACGCCGGCCGGGACGAGATCGAACGGGCAGCCGTCGCCGCCCGCATCCACGACCGACTCCTCGAACTGCCCGACGGCTACGACACGGTGGTCGGCGACGACACGTCGTTCTCCGGGGGCGAGGCCCAACGCATCTCGATCGCCCGCATGATCCTGGCCGACACCCCGATCCTCGTGCTCGACGAGGCGACGGCGTTCGCCGACCCTGAGGCCGAGGCCGACATCCAGGACGCCCTGTCCGAGCTGGCCGTCGGGCGCACCGTCCTCGTGATCGCCCACCGACTGGGGACGATCGTCGACGCCGACCAGATCCTGGTGGTCGACGGCGGCCGCATCGTCGACCGGGGCGGCCACGACGACCTTCTGACCACGTCCGACCTCTACCGGCGCCTGTGGGACGCCTACGGCGGGGCCGGCGGCCCGGCGCTGGCCACGGGGTCGACCGACTCCCGGGAGGTGCAGGCATGAGGCTGCTCCGACTCCTCCTCAGCGTCCTCAGCGAGGACTACGGCCGCAAGCTCAAGCAGTTCGTGGCCACCGAGATGATCGCCGCCGCCCTCGCCGGCTTCGGCTTCGTGCTGCTGGTGCCGACCCTGGGGGCCCTCCTCGAGGACGACACCGACTCGGCCTGGGGTTGGTTGGCGGCCATGGTGGCGGCGTTCCTCCTTTACGCCGTCGTCGCCTATCAGGGCAAGGCGGCCGGCTTCGCCGTCGGCTCGACCGTCTCGCGAGCGCTGCACCGACGGCTGGGGGCCCACATCGTGCGCCTGCCGCTCGGCTGGTTCGGCGCCCGTCGTCTCGGCTCGATGGGCGTGCTGGCGTCCAAGGGCGTCGTCGACGTGATGGGGGTTCCCGCCCACCTGGCCCGAGCCCTGATCAGTGCGCTCGTCACCCCGGTCACCGTCGTCCTCGCCATGTTCGTCTTCGACTGGCGGTTGGCCCTCGCCGCCCTGGTCTCGCTGCCGGTCCTGGCCCTGGCCGGCATCATCACCGGCGCCCTCATCGGCAAGGCCGACAAGCGGTCACACGCCGCCCGAGCCGAGGCCAACGGTCGGGTGGTGGAGTTCGCCACCCACCAGGCCGTCCTGCGAGCCTTCGGTCAGGCCCGCTCGGGCGACGAGCGGTTGGAGGCCTCGCTGGAGGAGCAGCGCAAGGCCGGACGGGCCCTGCTGCTCACCGCCGTGCCCGGCTTCGCCGGGTTCGCCGCCGCCGTCCAGGTGGCCTTCGGGGTCGTGTTCATCATCGGCGTGCAGCGAGCCCTCGGGGGCGGCGTCAGCGTGGCCGAGCTGGTCGCCCTGCTCGTCCTCGTCGTCCGCTTCGTCGAGCCCATCCTGGTCGCCGCCGATCTGGCCGGCGCACTGCGGGTGGCCGAGAACTCCCTGGCCCGCTTCGACGAGCTGCTGTCCACCCCTCCCCTCCCCCAACCGTCCGAGCCGCAGACGCCCTCCGGCAACGACATCGTCTTCACCGACGTCGGCTTCGGCTACGAGCCCGACACCCCCGTCCTCGACGGCGTCGGGTTCCATCTGCCCCAGGGCTCGGTCACGGCACTGGTCGGCGCCTCGGGCTCGGGCAAGACGACCGTCACCCGGCTGATCGCCCGCTTCTGGGACGTCGACGAGGGCTCGGTCTCCATCGGTGGCGTCGACGTACGCCAGATCGCCTCCGAGGACCTGCTGAACAGGCTGTCGCTCGTGTTCCAGGACGTGTACCTGTTCGAGGGCACCATCCTCGACAACATCCGACTGGCCCGCGCCGATGCCACCGACGAGGAGGTGATGGCGGCCGGCCGGGCGGCGGCCGTGGACGAGATCACCGACCGGCTCCCCGACGGTTGGCACACCTCGGTCGGTGAAGGCGGCTCCCGGCTCTCCGGCGGCGAACGACAGCGGGTGGCCATCGCCCGGGCGATCCTCAAGGACGCACCGATCGTGCTCCTCGACGAGGCGACCGCCGCCCTCGACCCGGCGAACGAGCTTCTGATCGCCCGAGCACTCGCCGCCCTCCTGGCGGACCGAACGGTCCTCGTCATCGCCCACCGTCTCCACACGGTGCAGGCGGCCGACCAGATCCTCGTCCTCGACGAGGGCCGCATCGTCGAGTCGGGCACCCACGACGAGCTTCTGGCCCGGGACGACGGCCGCTACGCCGGCTTCTGGCGTCGACGGAGCCAGGCCAAGGGCTGGCGCCTCCGACCCACCGCAGACGTCGCCTCGACCACCGGATGAGCGGGAAGCTCGTACCCCCTCGGGTGTGGGACGACGGGTCCCACGCCGAGGCGTACCTCGACACCGGCCTCGACGTGCCCCACCGGATCGAGGGCGAGCAGGTGCTGCTCGAATGCCTCGGCCCGAAGGTCCGCCGCATCCTCGACCTCGGGGCGGGCGACGGGCGGATCCTGGCCATGACCCTCGACGACCGGCCCGGGCGCACCGGGGTGGCGCTCGACCACAACCCGCACATGCTGCATGCGGCGACGTCCCGTTTCACCCGCTACCCCCACGTGGAGATCGTCGATCACGACCTGGCCCGGCCCCTGCCCGCGCTCGGGACGTTCGACGCGGTGGTGTCGGCCCTCGCCCTCCACCACCTCGGCCGGGAGCGGCGGCGCCGCCTGCTGACCGAGATCCACGGCGTGCTGACCCCGGGCGGCGTCTTCGCCGACCTCGATCTGGTGCGTTCGGGCTCCGAAGCACTGCACGACCGATTCATCCAGTACGTACCCTGGGATCGCGCCCCCGACCGTCCCTGGGACCGACATCCCTCGGCCGCCGAGCGGGAGTTCGCTTTGATCGACACCGGCTTCCATCACGTCGACTGCGTGTGGAAGTGGCGTGAGCTGGCGCTGGTCGTCGGCGAACGACCACCGCAGGACCGTGAACCACAGGAGTCTCGAACCACATGACCGAGGACACGACCTCGACCGATGAACGGCCATCCGAACACGGCGGCGGCGAGGCCGGGCCCCCGATCGCCGGCGATCCGTCGTCGTTCCCGAGCGACGCCGAGCTGGCCCGGACCCTGCTCGGCCGCCAGACGAGGGCCACCCTCTCGACCCTGACCGCCGAGGGCTACCCCTACGGCAGCGTCGTGTCCTACGCCGTGGCCGACGGCGGTGCACCCGTCGTGCTGGTGTCCGACATGGCCGAGCACACGGTGAACGCCCGCCGGGATCAGCGGGCCAGCATGCTGATCGCCGAGCCCGAGACCGGCGCCGGCGACCCCCTCTCCGCCGCCCGCTGCACCCTGGTGGGGCGCATGGAGTTGCTCGAGGAGCCGGGCGAGGTGCGGGAGCAGTATCTGGAGGTCCATCCCTACGCCGGGTACTACGTCGACTTCACCGATTTCGGCTTCTGGCGACTCAACGTGGAGCAGTGCCGCTACGTCGGCGGGTTCGGTCACATGAGCTGGGTCGAGGCCGACGGCTACCGCACCGCCGGACCGGATCCGCTCGTCACCGCCGCCGTCGGGATCATCGAGCACATGAATGACGATCACGCCGACGCCAACCTGCTCTACGCCCAGGTCCTCGGCGGCCTCGATGACGCCACCGAAGCGACCATGACCGGCGTCGATCGCTACGGCATGACACTCCAGGTGGTGACCCCGAAGGGCCCCCGGCTGGCCCGCATCCCCTTCCTGGAGACCCTGCAGGCCCCGGACGAGGCTCAGGCGGCCGTCATCGAGCTGCTCCAGCACGCCCGATCGCTGCAGGCCGAAGCCTGATCATCGCGCCGCAGGCGTCACCCGGCTGCGACCGGTGGAGAGACAGCCGATCGCCCGCAACCGATCGGCAGACGGCGGATCAGGCGCCGAGCAGCACCGTGATCTCCTCGGCCGTGGCCGTGACCATGGCGTCGAGGATGGCGGTGTAGGCGGCGCGGGCCCGATCGTTGTCGGCGTGCTGGAAGGCGCAGCTGAGCAGGACGACACCGAGATCGGGGTCGACCGACTCGAGCACGGGCACGTTGTTGAGCGGCCAGTAGCACGATTCGGGGATCTCGGACGTCGTGCCCTCCAGGCGGGGGCCCTGCTCGCCGGCGATCACGTGCACCACGGCGGCATGGGTACCGTCGATGTCGGTGACGACGAGACCCCGGTCGTCCATGTCGGTGCCGGGCGAGCTGAGCACGCCGATATGGATCGAGCTCTCACCGAGCCCGAACGACGGGCCGAGGCCGGCGGCGTCCGACGCCATCAGCTGGAGCACCTGCCGGCGGAACTCACACGGATGAAGGACGAGGCAGGTCTCCTCGAACGACATCGTCTCGTCACAGGTGACGGCGACGGTCGGGGTCGATGCGCCGCTGAGCACCAGGTGCACGCCATGCACCCAGTGGGCCAGGGCCGCAGCCTTGCGCAGGGCGAGGAGATCCATCGCCGCCTCACTGAACCGTCGGTGCGTGTCGTCGGTCATCGGGTCCTTTCGCCGGCGTTCGAAACGATGTGCGGGAGCGGTTGCCGGAGTCTGTTAGGTCAGCTTACTATTACCACTATGGAAAGACTGACGTCAACGGCCCGCGGTATGGAGCAGCTTCGCCTCACGGTTGGACTGGCCCATGCCGTGCCCGGGGCCGAGGTGCTCGTACAAGCGGTCAGCGGCTCGGAGCACCTCGCCGCCAACTCGGCGGAGGCCGACCTCCACCTCTGCAGCCTTCGTCACGCCATCGTGGCGAGCCTCGGTCCGAACCGGCCGGATATCACCCAGTGGATCCGGAGCGTCGAGATCCAGGGCTCGCTCCGACAGGATGGCGCCGGGACCTACGCCTCGACCACGAGCGCCAACGGCGAGTGGTGGTTCGCCACCGTCCTCCGCAAGGACCCCGTGCTCCAGGTCCTCCAGCAGGTCGACGACCAGGTTGACGTCGACGATGACATCCAGGTCATCGTCAAGCCCGACCCCTGCCTCGGGGTGACCGTCGTCGGCCTCGCCGCTCCCCGCCCCGAGCTCGCCCCGTCGGCCGAGTCGGCGGCACTCGAGGGCTACACCTCCTGCGTCGTCGAGGAGCTGCTGCGAACGGCGCGACTGGGCACCTCTCCGTCGTGACGGCGGCCTCGCCGGGCACCGACTCCCTCACGGTCACCGGGTTCGTGCCCGGGACCAAGTCGGACATCGAGAATGTGGTGGAGCACGTCATCGGCAACCACCACGACACGATCCTGTTCATCGTGACCCACGGCCCCCAGCCGGTGGCCGAGGCGACCTCGGTCGGCATCGTCGCCGTCGACCCGACCGGGCTGAACATCGTCGTCGGCGAACCGGAGCGCCACGACGTGCGCTTCGACTTCGAGCCGCCGATCGAGACGATCACCGACCTTCAGGGTCGCCTCCTCGGTCTTCTGGCCGAGGCCCGGGAGGCCGCCCCCGAGCATCCCGAGACCTCGATCGAGCGGGAGATGGCGGCGTCGGCCTCGCTCAAGACCGTGGTGGCCCGGGTGGCCGCCGTGGAGCAGCTCACCCCGAACCTGATCGAGATCACCGTCGACGACCTCGACGGGTTCCCGATCCTGGGGAGCGACGAGTTCCACTACCTGATGGTCCCGGGGCCGGGCGGGGACGATCTGTTCGACGACGGCTTCGAGATGAGCCAGCTCGAGTCGCTGCCCGCGGAGCAGCAGCCGGCCAGCGCCTACTACACCGCCCGCCGCCGCACCGAGACCTCGGTCGACTACTGGGTCGTCCTCCACAGCGTCGAGGCCGGCGTCTCCGGCTGGGCCACCCGGGCCCGCCCCGGCGACCGCCTGGCCGTGTGGGGGCCGCGCAACAGCCACGACCTGCTCGACGAGGTCGACCATCAACTGCTGGTCGTCGACGAGACCGGGCTGGCGGCGGCGGCCGCCATCGTCGACGAGTCGCCGAGCGACCTGCGCACCACCGTCGTGATCGAGGTGGTCGACGAGCGGTCCCGCCCGCCGTTCCCCCAGGGGCCGAACGTCGAGGTGGTCTGGTGCGAACGGGGCGACGCCGAGCCCGGCACCTCGGGCCTCCTCCTGGCCGCCGTGCAGGGGCTGACGCTCGAGGTCGGCGGTCTGCAGGCCTTCGGTGCCGCCGAGTCCCGTGAGATCAGCGCCGTTCGGCGCTACCTTCGGAACGACCTTGGTGCGACCGCAGACAGGGTCCACATGACCGGCTACTGGAGGCGCTGACGTGGCGTTACGCCGCAAGACCCCACCGACCAACTCCGGCGAGGTCGTCGAGACGACCCGCCTCTCCCCCACCATGATGCGGGTCGTGCTGGGCGGCGGCACGCTCGACGCCTTCGAGCCGTCGTCCTTCACCGACTCCTATGTGAACGCCCTGTTCCTGCCGGACGGCGCGCCCTACGAGGTGCCCTTCAGCCGCGACGAGGTGGCCGAGCTCGACAGCGAGCTGCGGCCGAAGCCCCGCCGCTACACCGTGCGCTCCTGGGACGGCGAGAAGCAGCAGCTGACGATCGACTTCGTCGCCCACGGCGACGTCGGCTACGCCGGCCGGTGGGCCCAGCACTGCGGCCCCGGCGACCGCCTCCAGTTCAACGGCCCGGGCGGCGGCTACCGCCCCGACCCGGACGCCGACTGGTACCTGATGGTGGGCGACGAAAGCGCCCTCCCGGCGATCGCGGCCTCGATGGAACAGGTCAGCGAGGGCACGCCGTGCGTCGTCCTCGCCGTCGTCGACAGCCCTGATCACGAGCTCCCGCTGCCGACGTCGTCGAGCATCCGGGTGCGGTGGCTCCATCGCAGCGAGAGCGCCGACCCGGCCGATCTCCTGTTGGGAGCGGTCACCGCGCTGGAGTTCCCCTCGGGAACGCCCGACGTCTTCGTGCACGGCGAGGCCGGTGAGGTGCGCGGGGTCCGCCGCCATCTCAAGGCCGACCGCGGCATCGACGTCGACGCGGCCTCGATCTCGCCCTACTGGCGCCGGGACCATACCGACGAGGCGTGGCGCGAGATCAAGTCCCAGTGGATGGCCGACGTCCGCCAGGACGCCTGAGACGGCCCGTCCTCGACGCCGGGCCCAGCGCCACGACACTCAGATGACGGCGCCCTCGAGGAAGGGCTCGCCGGTGACCACCCGCTCGTAGCCGAGCGGCGCCAGGTCGAGCGTGCGGTACCCGCCGTGGGCCAGCAGCTCGGCCACGCCGCGCCCGATGGCGGGCGACTGCTGGAGGCCGTGCCCCGAGAACCCGTTGGCCAGGATCAGATTCCCCACCTCGGGATGGCGACCGACGATCACGTTGTGGTCGAGGGTGTTGACGGCGTAATGACCGGCCCACCGGTTGGTCACCTTGATCCGCTCGAAGGCCGGTATGCGGTGGGCCAGTGCGGGCCACACCTTCGTTTCGAAGATGTCGCCGTCGACGGCGAAGTCCTCGTGGTCGACGGCGGGATCCACGTCGGGGGTACAGCCGGCCAGGTAGGCGTCGCCGTCGGAGCGGACGTGGACCCCGGTCGGGTCGATGGTGAGCGGGAGATCGCGGGGCAACGGCTCGGCGGCGTCGAAGATGAACGTGTAGCGCTTTCGGGGCTCCACCGGCACCTCGACGCCGGCCATGGCCGCCACCTGCGCCGCCCGGGGGCCGGCGGCGTTGACCACGTCGCCGCAGGCGACGGTGACGCCGGAGGCCAGGCGGACCCCGTCGATCCGACCGCTGCCGATATCGAAGCCGACCACCTCGCCCCTGGTGTACTCCACGCCGTGGTGGCGGGCTTTGCGCCGCAACCAGTCGTACACCGTGCCGGAGTCCCAGTAGCCCTCGTCGACGAGGTTGTGGCTACCGCACACGATGTCGTCGAGGTGGTAGAAGGGGTACTCGGCGGCGATCTCCTTCGGCGACCAGATGCGGGTGCCGACGCCGAGCGAGGCCTGCACCGCCTGATTGGCCCGCAACACCTCGGCGAAACGGTCATCGGCGGCCAGGTACAGATAGCCGAAGTAGTTGGTGTAGACCTCGGGCACGTCGGGGTCGTCGCCGAGGTGGTGGCGGAAGTCGGCCACGAACTCGGCGGCGAATTGGCTGATGCGGACGTTGAGCGGGTTGGAGAACTGCTGGCGCATGCAGCTGTTGGTGTGGGTGGTCGAGGCGTGCTGGAGGGACAGGTCGCGCTCCACCACCAGGATCGAGCCGTCGAAGCCGAGGTGTTGGGCCAGGAACCAGGCCACCGAGGTGCCGATCATGGCCCCGCCCACGATCACCACGTCGTAGCCGGCCCGGCTCGGACGATCGGTGATCGGGGCCGACGCCACCGCCGAGGCCGTCGACGACGGTGTCGGCGAGAGGGAGGTCACGACCGGTACCCCTGCTTGCGGTCGTTGGCCTCGGCGGCGGGATCGCGCTCCGACGGTGGCCCGAATCCACCGCCGCCGGGCAGCTCCATGATCAGTCGACGCTCGGGGGGAATCGTCTGCTTGCCCTTGGAGCGGAAGGGTGAGCCGTCGTCGAGGTAGACCTTGCCGGCCAGGCCGTCCTCTCCCCCGTCCCGGCCTCGGGCCGGGTTCTCCACCCGGTCGAACATGGCCGAGAACTCGAACTGGTAGCCCTCGGTGGCCGACACCTCGATCACCTGCCCCAGGCCGCCCCGTTGGCGGCCTGCTCCGGCCGAGTTCTCCCGGATCTCCTTGCGCCAGATCACGATCGGCCCCACCTGCTCGGTGGCCTCGGTGCTCATCGTCATCACCCCGGAGGGGAAGGCGGTGGCGGTGAGCCCGTCGAGGCCGGGGCGGGCCCCGCTGCCGCCGCTGTTGAACATCAGCAGCTCCACCGGCGGCCGGGGGTCGTTCACCGGGTCGACGGCCCGGGCGCTGGCCTGGAAGTTCCACAGCGCCCCCGCCCCCTCGGCCGGGATCCGCTCCGGCACGGCCAGGGCCAGGGCCCCGAGGCACAGGTCGGTGACGAAGTGGCCCATGACGTGGCGGATCGACACCGGGTCGGGCTCGGTGGCGTTGAGGATGACCCCGTGCGGGGCCTCCACCGTGAAGGGCGCCAGCGAGGCGTGGTTGTTGGGCAGTTCGGGGGCCAGGGCCACGATCATGCCGTAGGTGAAGTAGGCCTGGGCGTAGACGATGGGCACGTTGATGCCGAAGCGGCTCTTGGCCGAGGTTCCGGTGAAATCGGCGTGCATCCCGTCGTCGGTGACGGTGAGGGTCACCGCCAGGCGCACCGGCTTGTCGTAGCCGTCGACGTCCATCGAGTTCTCGTAGACGCCGTTCGGCACGTCGGCCAGGGCCGCCTTCACCGCCTCGTCGGTGCGGGCGAAGACGAACGCGGCCAGTGAGGTGAGGTCGGCCAGGTCGAACTCGCCCAGCATCTCCAGCAACCGCCGTCGACCGGTCTCGTTGCAGGCGGCCAGACCGTGGATGTCGCCGACCACCTGGTCGGACTCCCGCACGTTGTTGCGGATGATGTTGACCAGGTCGTCGTTGAGGCGGCCCCGTTCGGCCCACTTCATGATCGGGATCCGGATGCCCTCCTCGTAGAGCTCCGAGGCGTCGGGACCATACCCCCGGCCGCCGACGTCGACCACGTGGGAGGTCGAGGAGAAGAACCCGATCAGCTCATCCCGGTGGAACACCGGGGTGGTGACCGTGATGTCGTGGAGGTGACCGGTGCCCTTCCACGGATCGTTGGTGATGTAGACGTCACCCTCGTACATCCGCTCCCGACCGATGTCGGTGATGAAGTGACCGACGGCGGCGGCCATCGTGTTGACGTGGCCCGGGGTGCCGGTCACGGCTTGGGCGATGAGTCGACCCTCGGCGTCGAACACGCCGGCCGACAGGTCGCCCGCCTCCCGCACCGAGGTGGAGAACGACGTCCGCACCAGGGTGAGGGCCTGCTCCTCGACGATGGCGATCAGCCGGTTCCACATGATCTGGTGTTGCACGACGCTGCTCATCGGCCTGCCTCCTCGCTCGTGGCTCGCACGATCCGCAGCGTGTGGTCGCCCTGGACGACGGCGACGTGATGACCGGCGAGCACGGTCGTCGTCTGCTCCTCGACGATGACGGCGGGCCCGACCACGGTGGCCCCGACCTCGAGTCGATCCCGCTCGACGACGGCAGCGGTGACGTCGGCGCCGACGGCGGGGTCGTGGATCGTGCGGCTGGCGCTCGCCATCACCGCCGCGCCCGCCTCGATGGCGGCCACGGGCTCCGGTGCGGGCACCACCGACGCCACCCGGACCGCCCAACTGACGGCCTCGACGGCCAGGCCGTCGATGGCCCGCCCGAAGTACCGCTCGTAGGTCTTGGTGAAGGCCCGGACCAGGGCCTCGGCCGCCAATCGGTCGAAGGGCCCGTCCGGCACCTCGACCGGGATCTCCCAGCCCTGCCCCCGGTACCGCATCGACGCCTGGCGCTGCACCGTGACCTCGGCGTCGGTACCCCGACGGACGAAGCTGGAGGCCTCGGTGGTCAGCTCCTCCAGCAGCGCCGCCACGGCCTCGGTGTCGAACCCGGCCGCCACCGCATCGCCGTCGCCCTCCCCGGCGGTGTGGAAGCTGCGCATCGCCTCGTAGGAGAAGGGGGCGAGCAGGAACCCGATGGCGGAGCCGACGCCGGCCCCGGTCGGCACGAGCACCTCGTCGATACCGAGCTTCTCCATCAGTCGGGAGGCGTGCAGCGGGGCCCCGCCGCCGAAGGCGATCATCGAGTAGCGGGCCAGGTCCTTGCCGTTCTCGACGGCGTGGACCCGGGCGGCGTTGGCCATGTTCTCATCGACCATCTCGGCCACGCCGACGGCGGCGGTGGTGGCGTCCATGTCGAGGGCGGCGCCGACACCGGCCTCCAGGGCGGCGGTGGCCCGCTCGGGGGCGAGATCGATGCCCTTGGCCCCGAAGGTGTCGGGGTGCAGGCGCCCAAGCTCGACGTTGGCGTCGGTGACGGTGGCCTCGGTGCCACCGCGGTCGTAAGCCGCGGGCCCGGGCTCGGAACCGGCGGAGTGCGGCCCGATGCGGATCTGACCCAGGGAGTCGACCGAGGCGATCGATCCGCCTCCGGCCCCGATCTCGATCATCTCGATCACGGGGATCGAGATGGGCATGCCGCTGCCCTTCTTGAACCGCGTGGTCCGGGCCACCTCGAAGGTCTTGGCCGTCTGCGGGACCTGATCCTCGATCAGGGCGATCTTGGCCGTCGTGCCCCCCATGTCGTAGGACACGATCCGGTCCCGGCGGTGCCGGGCGGCCAGGTGGGCGGCGAAGATGGCGCCCCCGGCCGGGCCCGACTCGACGAGGCGCACCGGGAAATCGGCCGCCACCTCGACGCTCATCAGCCCGCCGCCGGAGTGGATCAAGTACAGCGGACAGTCGGCCCCCAGATCTCCCAGGCCCGACTCCAGGCGACGCAGGTACGACGCCATCAGGGGCTGGACGTAGGCGTTGGCGCACACCGTGTTGAACCGCTCGTACTCGCGCATCTGGGGCGAGACCTCGCAGCTGATCGACACCGCCAACTCCGGTGCCTCGGCCCGCAGGAGGTCGCGGAAGCGGCGCTCGTGGTCGCCGTTGCGGTAGCTGTGGATGAAGCCGACGGCCACCGACTCATAGCCCCCGGCCACGATGTCGGCCACCACCGCTCGGGCGGCGTCGTCGTCGAAGGCGAGCAGCTCCCGGCCCTCGGCGTCGAGCCGCTCGGGCACCACGTACCGGTCGCACCGTTCGATCAGCGGCTTGGGGAGCACGATGTTCAGGTCGTACTGCTCGAAGCGACCCTCGGTCCGGGTCTCGATCACGTCTCGGAAGCCCTGGGTGGTCACCAGGGCGGTGCGGGCACCCCGTCGCTCGATCAGGGCGTTGGTGGCCAGCGTGGTGCCGTGGATGACCTGCTCCACGGTGCCCAGGTCGACCCGGTGTTCGGCGGCCAGTGCCGCCAGGCCGTCGAGGATCCCCTCCTCCGGCGCCTGGTAGGTGGTGAGCACCTTGGTCGACAGGTACTCGCCGGCCCGCTCCACCACGACGTCGGTGAAGGTGCCGCCGACGTCGATCCCGATCCGCACCCCCGCCATCAGAGATCCTCCGGCTTCGGGAAGTCGGAGGGCGGCATGATGTCGACGGTGGCCGACCGCTGCTGGGCCAACATCCCGCCGTCGACCTTGATCACGTCGCCCGTGATGTATGCGGCGTCGTCGGAGGCGAGGAACAGGGCGGCCCCGGTCATGTCGTAGGGCTCGCCGATACGGCCCAGAGGAACGTTCTCGCCCCGGAGCTTCCGTTGGTCGAGGTCGAGGCCGCTGGTGTCGATCGAGCCCGGCATCAGGGCGTTGACCCGGATGTTGTAGGGGCCGAGATCGAGGGCCATGGCTCTGGTCAGGGCTTCGATGCCGCCCTTGGTGGCGTCGTAGGCGGTGAATGACCGGTGGGCCCGGGTGGCGCCGCCGGAACTCATGTTGATGATCGAGCCGCCGCCCTGCTTGGCCATGATACGGGCCGCCGGATGCGAGACGAGGAAGTGGCCGGTGAGGTTGACGTCGATGATGCGGCGCCACCAGGCCTCGTCGGCCTCGAAGAAGTGCAGCATCGGTGAGACCAGCCCGGCGTTGTTGACCACGACGTCGATCCGCCCGTGCTCGGCCATCACGGCGTCGATCATGGCCGCCACCGAGGTGCTGTCGGCCACGTCGGCCGGTACCGCCATGGCCCGGCCGCCCGCCTGCTCGATGGCGTCGACGGTGGCCTTGGCTCGGTCGCCGTCGACGTCGTTGACCGCCACCTGCGAACCGGCGTCGGCGAACCGCTCGGCCAGGGCCCGACCGATGCCGTTGCCGGCCCCGGTAACGATGACGACCTTGTCGGCGAGGGAGGGATGCGTGCTCATGGGGCTCCGAGGGTCGGTGGACACGACCGGCGGCCCACCTGGGGCCGACCGGGTCTCTACAACTGTACGGAGGGTGCCAAACGCTGGCGAAAGGAGTCGATGATCTCGTCGCCGACCTCAAGGGTCGGCTCGGCCCCAGCCTGTGATCGAGGTCACAGGATGTATTGTTGACTAAATCGATCGGCTTTGTCTTCAATATGGTCCATGCCGATCGCCTCCTGGAACCCCCTCCGACCGACCGCCGTCGATCCCCTCGCCCTCGCCCCTGCGTGGTGCGCCCTGTCGATCGGGTGCCGACCGGGCGTCGAGGAGCCCGGTGGCGACGGCGTCGGCGGTCCTCGCCCGACGACGGCGGCCGCCGTCGAACACCGGTCGCTCCGGTGACCGCCACCTATCCGGCGCAGCTCGACCTGCGTGACCGACCCGCCCTGCTGGTGGGCGCCGGGACCGTCGCCACGGACAAACTCGCCCGGCTGCTCCCCACCGGGGCCCGCATCGCCGTGGTGGCCCCCGAGGCGGCACCGCCGATCGCCGCCCTGGCCGACGACGGTGCGATCCGCTGGCATCGACGCCCCTATCGACGGGGCGAGGTGGCCGCCTACCGACTCGCCATCACCGCCACCGACGACCCGGCGGTCAACCACCAGGTGTTCCTCGACGGCGAGGCGGCCAACGTGTTCGTCAACTCGGCCGACGACCCCGACAACTGCTCCTTCATCCTTCCCGCCGCCGCCCGCCGGGGGCCGATCTCGGTGAACATCGGCACCGAGGGCCGGAGCCCGGCCCTCGCCGGTTGGCTCCGTCGCCGCTACCAGGCCGACCTCGACGACGGCATGCTCGACCTGCTCGATCTCCTCATGGAGTCCCGAGCCGAGCTCCGCCGTTGCGCCGGCACCTCGGAACACGACGGTTGGGCGCCGACGTTGGACGACGGCCTCCTCGACCTGGTGCGCGTCGGGCGCGTCGACGAGGCCCGAGCCCGGCTCCGGGCCGCCCTCGGCCTCGACGATCCCCGGGCGGCAGCGGACGTCGCCACCCGGTCGGGTTCGGAGGTGGCGTCCGACGCCGCCGACCCGCACCGATCGGCGCTGAAGGTGGCGGCCCGATGACCCTGCACCTCGTCGGCGCCGGCCCCGGCGACCCCGACCTGTTGACCGTCCGCGCCCTGCGCCTCCTACAACGGGCCGATGTGGTGGTCCACGACCGCCTCCTCAGCGACGGGGTGCTCGACCTCATCCCCGCCACCACCCGACGGATCGACGTCGGCAAGACGCCGGGCGGCCCGTCGTGGACCCAGAGCGAGATCAACACCACCCTGATCCACCTCGCCCGCCACCATCGGGTGGTGGTGCGCCTCAAGGGCGGCGATCCCTACGTCTTCGGTCGGGGCGGTGAGGAGGCGTTGGCCGCCCGCCGGGCCGGCATCGACGTGGCCGCGGTCCCCGGCATCACCAGCGCCGTCGCCGCGGCGTCTGCCGCCGGGGTGCCGGTCACCCACCGGGGCGTCGCCGCCGGGTTCACCGTGGTCACCGCCTCCACCGCCGCCGACAGCGACGACACCGACTGGCTGCGGTTGGCCCAGATCGATCACACCCTCGTGATCCTGATGGGCGTTCGCCACGCCCGCCGTATCGCCGGCGGGCTGATCGAGGGCGGCCGCTCCCCCCACGAGCCGGTGGCGGTGGTGGCCGCCGCCACCTCGGCCGTTCAGCGGGTGGTCCGCACGACGCTGGCCGAGCTGGGCACGGTCGACGTGACGGCGCCGGCCACCATCGTCGTCGGCGACGTCGCCGCACTCGACGGCCTGCCCACCTGGGCCTCCCATCACGGATTCCCACAGACCTCGGCACCGCTCGAGGGTGCCCGATGACGGCCGACGGCCACCACGCCGCCCGCTTCGTCCGACCTGATCGCCATCGGCGACTCGACGCCCGCCCCTGGGCGCACGGTTCCGCCGCCCGCCGGAGAGCCCGACGGGGCTCCTATGGCAGCAACCGGCGGGCGGCGACCAGGTAGGCCACGGCGCACGGCAGGGTGATGATGGCCACGGCCTGGCCGACGCCGAGATCGGTCCCGGCCAGCGCTCCCACGGCGAACGGGATCACGAACACCCCGACCCGCAGGCCCCCGGTGAGAGCACCGAGACCGGCGCCGGGGCGGCCGGGATGCTGGGCGGCGGCGTCGTAGAGCGTCGGCATCAGGGTGGCCAGGCCGACGCCGGCCACGGCGAAGCCCACGATGGCCGACCCCGACCGATCGCCGAGCGTGGCCACGGCCAGGCCGGCCCCCGAGAGGGTGGCGGCCAACGCCGCCAGACGGGTGGGGCCGACACGGGCCAGCACCCAGTCGCCCCCGAACCGGGCGACCGTCATGCCGCCGGTGACGGCGACGTAGCCCAGGGCGGCGAAGCCGGGCGAGGAGCCGAAATCGTCGCTGAGGCGGAAGGCGGCCCAGCTGATCGAGGTGTCCTCCATGGCGATGGCGAACAATCCGGCGGCGCCGAAGAGGAGCAGGCCCAGCCGACCGACCGGCGCCCGACTGGACGCCACGGCCGATTCGTCCCCCACCGTCGGCCCCGGCTCCTCGTCGATCCGGAGCACGCCTCGGCCGACGTAGCCGATGGCGGCCAGCAACAGCAGCGACGCCGACAACAGATGCACGGTGAGGGGCACCTCGGCCGCCGCCAGCCGGGCCGCTCCCACCCCACCGACCAGGGTGCCCAGGCTCCACAGGCCGTGCAGCCGGTTCATCACCGGGGCGTGACGGCGGGCGCTGAGCCAAGATCCCTGCAGGTTCATGGCCACGTCGACCAGCACGTCGAAGGCCGACATGCCCATCAGGCCGATCAGCAGGATCGCCGGAACCGGGGCGACGCCGATCACGGCCAACGACAGGGCGAGGGCGGAGCCGAACACCAGGATCACCCGACGGGTGCCGAGGCGACCGATGACCCGACCGACCGCGGCGCTGGCCAGGAACCCGGCCAGCCCGCCCGCTGACAGCAGGAGCCCGACGGTGGCGATCGAGATGTCGACCCGGTCCCGGATCTCGGGCAGCCGGGGCACGAACGAGGCGAACAGCGCCCCGTTGACGAAGAACTGGACCCCGACGGCGCGCAGGGCGCGCCGGTCGGTGGGCGTGAAAGAGCCGTGGAGATCGTCGGGGGCAGCGGTCATGGGGGCGGATGGCGGAACGGTGAGGCGGTGGCGAGGTGTCAGCCGAACCGTACGCCGTCGTAGCCCTCGTCGGCGATGGCGCTGATCCGGGTCTGATAGCGCGGGGCGCCACCCTGATAGGTGTTGTACCGGATCGTGCCGTACTCGTGTCCGTCGACGTTGGAGTTGTAGCCCGTGATCCACCCCTTGGACGTGCCCGTCAGCACCAGGTCGTAGGTCATCTTCACCTCGTCCTGCCAGGCGTCCTCGGCAGCCACCTCGGCCTCGAAACGGCGATGGCCGTGCTCGGCGGCGTAGTCGAGCAGCCCGCTGGTCCAATCGACGGCGGCCTCGATGGCCTGGGGGAAGTTGGTGGCGGCGATCTGGGGCCCGGCGAGCATCACGAAGTTGGGGAAGCCGCTGACCATGAGGCCCACGTAGGTGCGGGGGCCGTCGGCCCACTTGTCGGTGAGGCGCTGGCCGTCGACGCCGCTGATCGTCATCTTGTCGAAGCCACCGGTGAAGGCGTCGAAACCGGTGGCGTAGACGATCACGTCGAAGTCCTGGTGGCCCTCGGTGGTCTGGATACCGGTCTCGGTGACGCACTCGATCGGGGTCTCGGAGGCGTCGACGAGGGTGACGTTGTCGCGGTTGTAGGTCTCGAAGTAGCCGGTCTCGAGCGGCACCCGCTGGACGCCGAAGCCGTGATCGCGGGGGATGAGTTTCTCGGCCAGCTCCGGGTCGTCGACCCGGCCCCGGATGCGGTCGGCGATGTACTCGGAGAACTCGGCGTTCGCCTCGGCCTCGAGCACGATCTCGATGAAGTTGGCCAGCCAGATGCCGAAGCCGGGCCCGTCGTAGAGCTCGTCCCAGAAGGCGAGTCGCTCCTCCCGGCTCAGGTTCCAGAACCCCCGCCGGTCGGCGCTGTGGAGGAACCCGCCGGCCGACTGGCGGCACTGCTCGAAGATCTCGTCGTACCGACTGCGGATGTCGGCCATCTCCTCCGGGGAGATCGGGCCGTTGTTGAGCGGGGCGGCCCAGTTGGGGCGTCGCTGGAAGACGGTGAGCTGGGACGCCTCCTTGGCCACCTCGGGGATGAGCTGGATGGCGGTGGCCCCGGTGCCGATCACGGCCACCCGCTTGCCGACGAGGTCGATGCCCTCCGCCGGCCAGTGGAACGGGTGGAATGACGGCCCCTGGAACCGGTCGACGCCGTCGATCCGGGGATAGGTGGGCATCGACAGCACGCCGATGGCGGTGATCACCACCCGACAGACGAGCACCTCGCCGCCTTCGAGGCGCACCTCCCACCGGTCGCTTCCCTCATCGAAGGTGAGGGCGTCGACCCGGGTGTTGAAGCGGAAGTGGCGACGGAGATCGAAGCGGTCGGCCACGTGGTTGAGGTAGCGGAGCGTCTCGGGTTGGGGGGCGAAGTGCTCGGTCCAGTCCCAGTCGTCGAGCAGCTCCCGGCTCCACGAGTAGCCGTAGGTGTAGCTCTCGGAATCGAAGCGGGCGCCCGGGTACCGGTTGTTGTACCAGGTGCCGCCGAGGTCGTCGTTGCCTTCGAGCCCGATGGCGTCGATGCCGGCGTCGACCAGTCGCTTCATCTGGTACAGGCCGGCCACGCCGGCTCCGATGACGATGACCTCGTGATCGAGGTCGGACTCGGTGTTGGGGGCGTCGCTCTCCATCACCACCGACGCTACAGAACCAACCTCGGTGCGGGCCAGCTCCGACCCGGGCCCCGACTGGCGGCGGGCTCCCCGGCCTGCGAACATAGATCAAGTTATGTTCTGAGCGGATCATGACGGTCCAGACGAAAGGCGAGCCCATGAACAGCCCCGTCGGCGTGCACCACGTCGTCATCTCGACCAAGGACATGAAGGCCCAGCTGGAGTTCTTCACCCAGGTGCTGGGTACGCCGCTGGTCGGCCTCTTCGACATGCACGGGTTGGACGGCGCCTTCCACGCCTTCGTCCAACTCGACGACTACAGCCACGTCTCCTTCGTGCAGGTGCCGGGCATGGAGGACATCGAGCCCGTCATGGGCGTCTCCCACTCCGGTACCGGCGACGGGGTGAGCGCACCGGGCACGATGCAGCATCTGGCCTTCGCCGCCCACACCAAGGACGAGCTGCTGGCCATGCGCGACCGGCTGCGAGCGGCGGGGGTGGTCACGTTCGGTCCCATCGAGCACGGGATGTGCTCGTCGATCTACTTCGCCGGCCCGGAGGGTCTCACCCTCGAGGTGGCCTGGGCTCCCGGGCCGCTCGACCATCAGGCCTGGGTCGACCCCGAGGTGGCCGCCGGCTGCGGGATCTCGGCCGAGGAGCTGGAGGCGATGCGGCATCCGGCGCCCTACCACCGGCCCGACGAGCCGGTGGCCCAGCCCGAGATCGACCCGGCCAAGCCGCACCTGGCCTACCCCGAGGATCGCTACCAGCTGATGGTGTCCCTCGACGACGAGACGATCATCAAGGCCGGGAGCTTCGAGGATCCACCCATCGCGGTCGACGACGACGCCTGACCGTCGGTCGCGCCCGCCCCACGCCGTCGTCACCACCGTGGCGTCGGTCTGGCCGATCCTCCGGTACTCTCGGGGCCGGCATGACTGGTAGGTGCGGAGGGCAAAGGCGATGACCGACGCTCGCAGCGACGGGGCGGTGGCCTGGCTGTTGGCCGGCCAGCAGCTGCTGCGGGCCGGCGGCATCGGCGCGGTCAAGCTGCACGCTCTCACGGCCGCAACCGGGCTCACGACCGGCAGCTTCTACCACCATTTCGGCGGCATGCCCGACTTCCTCGACGAACTGGCCGCCTTCTACGGCGACGAGCAGGTCACCGACAACCTGGCCACGATCGACGAGACCGAGCCCCGGGCCCGGTTGCTCCGGATGTTCGGCATCGCCGCCGAGCAGGACCTGCAGACCCTCGATGCCGCCATGCGGGACTGGGCCGGGAGCAGCACGGCGGCGGCCCGGGCGGTGAAGGCGACCGACGAGGCGCTGCTGACCTTCGTTCTCGACGCCTTCACCGAGCTCGGCTACCGCGGGCGCGATGCCGAGCTCCGAGCCCAGATGCTGATCGCCTACGGTGTCGCCCGGGTGATGCCCCCGTGGCGGGCCCAGCAACGCAACGACAGCACCGACGTGCTGGCCATCCTCGCCCCCTGAGCCGTCGGCGGACGGGCGGTCAGACCATGTCGGCCAGGCCGGGCTGGAGGCCGAGGGCGATCCGGCCCGCCAGCTCCGTCGTCCGGTCCCAGTCGAAGATGACGTGGCCCTTGAGCATCTCGACGTCGCGCTGGTGCCGCTGGAACGGCGCATCCTCGAAGTAGACGCTGGCCCCGGCGCCGAGGGCCACGTCGTTGATGACCCCCCGACAGCGGCGGACGGTGTCGCTGGCGGCCAGGCGCAGCGCCCCTCGCCGTTCGATGGTGAGCCGTCGGCCCGAGGCGGCGGCCTCGTCGACCTCGGCCACGGCGGCGTCCCACTGCAGCCGGGCCACCGACAACTCCGACATGACGGCGGCGAGGCGCATCTGGGCCGCCGGCTGGTCGACCGCCCTGTCGCCCGGCGAGTAGGCGAGCACCCGCTCCTTGATCCGCCGTCGATACTGCTCGACCACCTCCTCGGCGGCGCCGACGGCGGGAGCGGCGGCCAGTAGCGCCAACACCGGCGCCATCGGCAGGCCGGCCAAGGCGTCGCCATCGATCGGGCGTCCCTCGCCGATGAAGTCGAGCGCCCCCACCGAGCGCCGACCGGGCACCCGATGCCCCTCGAGGCGGACCAGGTTGCTGCCCGTGCCCCGCATGCCCGAGGTGTGCCAGACGTCGTCGATCGTCACCTCGTCGGCGGGAACGGCGAAGAAGCGGTTGCTGAACTCGACCTCGGGGTTCACCGCATGCACGACGACCCAGTCGGCGTGGTGGATGCCGGTGGCCCACTCCCACCCGCCGGTGAGCAGATGGTCGTCGCCGTCCGGGCGGAAGGTTCCGGTGGGAGCGAGCGGCGTCGCCGCCAAGGCCCAGGGGCGGTCGCCGCCGAAGAACTCCGCCACCGCCTCCTCGGGGAAGCGGGTCAGCAGCCAGTTGTGCATGACGAGGAACGACGCGGTCCACGCCGTCGACACACACCCGTGGGCCAACCGCCGGGTGGCGTTGACCAGCGTGCCGACGTCGAGCCCGTGGCCGCCCAGCGAGGTGGGCACGATCAGTCGGAACAGATCGTCGTCCTCGATGTCGGCGATGGTGGCGTCGGGTAGACGACGCAGCCGCTCGGCCTCGGCCGCCCGTTCGGCCACCCGGGGTACCAGGGCGTCGATCCGCTCGAAGACGTCCGTCGTCGTCAACACCATCGCTGCCGTCACACCCGCCAACATAACTTTTCTTATTGGAACCGGGCAATCCCGGACCGGCGGAGGGCCTACTCGGCCGGCCCCAGGCCCAGCTCGGCGACGAACTCGCCCACCACCGCCACCGCCTCCTTCTGGTGGGCCCGGCCGTCGGGCCCGGTGTAGTAGTGGGTGGCTCCCTGTACCACGTGCAGTCGCTTGCGATCGTGGGGCACGGCGTCGAACAGGCGCTGGGTGTGGCTCGGGGTGCAGGCATCGTCGGCCGAGTTGCCGACCACGAGCAGGGGCACGCTCACCCCGGGACCGGCGGCCACGGCGTCGCAGCGGGCGTCGTCGTAGCTCCACTGGCTCAGCCAGCTCCGCAGGGTGGAGAAACGGGCAAGGCCGACCGGTCCGTCGTTGACCACTTCGGGATCGCCCAGGTAGCAGCTGCCGATCGCCCGGTCGCTGGGCTCGATCGTGCCGTCGAGCCATCGGGGATCGGCCATCGTGCCGTGCACGGTGAACGCGAACTCGGCCATCGGGTTGTCCGACGCCCTGATCTCGGCCAGCTTCTCCCGGACCCAGGTCGTGATGCGGCGGTTGCGCGCCACCTGGGCGGCGGCGAACGCGGCCAGAAAGTCGGTGCCGTAGGGCGGCTGGTTGGGATTGGTCGGGTCGTAGAGGTTGAGCTCCCGATCCCGGACGTGGGGTTGGGACTCGTCGTGGATCGACGGGTCGAGCCACTCGGTGAGGATCTGGTGGCGGCTGACGTGGGCCGCCATCATGATCACGGCGTCGGCCGCCGGCATGCGGTCGGCCGCCACCTCGTAGGGGTCGCCGGCAGCGGTGTTGCGCAGTCCGGCGCCCGCCTCGGCCAGCGACTGGTACCACATCGACAACGAGCCGCCCCCGGACCAGCCGACGAGCACGATCTTCTCGTAGCCCAGTCGGCCCTTGGCGTCGACGATGGCCTCCCCCAGATCCTTGGCCACCTTCTCCATGATCAGGGCGTAGTCGGCCCCCCGGTAGCGGGAGTTGGCCCAGAGCACGTGGTGCCCGGCGGCGGCCAGGGCCCGGACCGCAGGCAGGTACATCCCGCCGCCGACCGGGTGCATGAATACCAGCAGCGTGTCCGACGGGCGATCGACGGGCCGCAGCAGGTGGCAGTCGAGGCCGACCACGGCCCCTCCCCCGCCGTAGACATCGCTGTAGGTGGCGTTCTCCTGGAACCCGACGGCATAGGCGATGCGCTCGCAGCCCCGCGGTGTGCCGGGCTGATCGGCCGTTGATCGAGTGGTGGTGGCGTCGCTCATCGGGCCAGTGTGTAGCGGATGGGCAGCGTCTTGTGGCCGCCGACGAAGGTCGTCTTCATCGTGGCCGGATCGCCGGCCAGTTCGAGCGAGGTCAGCTCGGGCAGGATGGTGGCGAAGAGCGACCGCAACTCCATCCGGGCCAGCTGGGCGCCGAGGCAGAAGTGGACGCCGTACCCGAAGGCCACCTGTCTGTCGGCGTTCGCCCGCTCGACGTCGAAGGTCAGCGGGTCGTCGAACACCTTGGGATCGAGGTTGGCCGCCTTGTACGACAGGTACAGCCACTCGCCGGCCTTGATCTCCTGACCGTCGATCTCGGTGTCCTCCCGGGCGGTGCGCATGAAGTGCCGCACCGGCGACGTCCAGCGGATCATCTCCTCGACCGCGTTGGGGATCAGCCCCGGATCGGCCTGCAGCTTGGCCAACTGATCGGGGTTCTCGGCCAGTGCCTGCAGGCCTCCGGCCATGGCGCTGGAGGTCGTGTCGTGACCGGCGGTGGCAATGATGACGTAGTACCCCATCGTCTCGAAGTCGGGCATCGGCTCGTCGTCGATCCGTCCGGTGGCGATGAGCGTTGCCAGGTCGTCGGTGGGCTCGGCCCGCCGTTCCGCCGTCAGTTCGGTGAAGTAGGTGTAGAAGTCCATGATCACGGCGTGCTGGACCTCGGGGCTGAGCTCGGCCCGTTGCATGTCCGGATCCTCACCGCCGAAGAGCTGCTGGGTGAGCTGCATCATGCGCTCGTAGTCGGACGGGGGAAGACCGAGGATCTGCAGGATGACCTCGAGCGGGTACGGGAGGGCGATCTCGGTGGCGAAATCGACCTCACCCCCGGCGGCCTCCATCTTGGCCAGCGCCATGGCGCTGAGCTCGGCCAGGCGCCCCTCGAGCCGTCGTACGCTCGCCGGCCTGAACCAGCCTGCGGTCAGTCGCCGGTACTTGCCGTGGTCGGGGGCGTCCATGTGGATCAGGGTCTTGATGCCGAGCTGACGGCCCTCGATGGCGGCATGGGTCGTCAGCACGGGCTCCGGTCCGTTGGTGAACAGCTCGGGCTGGCGTTCGATCTCGAGCACGGCGGCGTGATCGATCACGGCCCAGAACGGCGAGAAGCCCCTCCGCTCGATGCGGTGGAGGCCGCCCTCGGCGTGAAGGGCCAGCGCGGTGCGGTTCCATTCGTCGAGGTCGCCCCACCGGTGGTTGTCGGTGAATAGGTCGGTCGGCGCCGGTAGGCCCACGTCGGTCATGATCAC
The DNA here is from genome assembly GCA_039201605.1 of Actinomycetota bacterium. Taxonomy (GTDB): domain Bacteria; phylum Actinomycetota; class Acidimicrobiia; order Acidimicrobiales; family SZUA-35; genus CADEDH01. The sequence continues at coordinate 5,403 of JBCCRO010000053.1, read as the reverse complement.
GTCCCCCTTGTGTGGTCGGGCCATTCTGCGGCACCGCCTGCGCCGCTGGCCAGATGGTGCCGGACCCCGGCCGGCCGCGCCGACACGCCTCGACCCCGAGGAGGGGCGACGGCACTACAGGGCGGTGACGGCGGCCAGCGAGTCGAGATCGGCGGCGGTGGCCGCCGCCCGGCGCAGGAGCGTCTCGGTGGCGTGCTTGGCCACGTCGTCGAGGTTGTCCCACTCGGGGTAGGACACGATGCCGTAGATCAGACACACGGCGGCGCTGATGCGGACGTCGTCGAAGAGCTGATCGCCGTCGATGGTGTGGCCCCGCTCGGCCATCCGGTCGACGTAGAGCTGCACCAGCTCACGTTCCCGGCCCTCCCGGACCTCCCGCTCGAGGGACTGACTGATGAAATAGCCGAGGTCGCAGGCCGGGTTGCCGACGCCGGCGATCTGGGGGTCGATGGCCACGATGCGATCGCCGTCATCGTCGATGAAGAGGTTGTCCGATCGCCAGTCGAGGTGGCAGAGGGTGGGTCGTTCCTCCATCCGGTCGAGCATCTTGGGCAGCAGGTCGCTCCACCGGTCGCCGAGGGCGACGACCGACTCGTCGAGGACATGGGCCGCCTCGACCTTGGCCACCGGCCAACCGGCGGCGGCCAGGCCGGGCATGCCGCCCCGGTTGAGGGGCGAACTCAGCCCGTGGAACAGCTCGCTCAGGCCGGGCAGTTCATCCGAACCGGTCCACGCCGAGTGGTAGTCGGCCAGGGCCACGACGGCCCGCACCGCCTCGTCCCACGACATGCCGGTGTAGCGATCGGCCTGCCGGAGGTGGCGCAGGTCCTCCATCACCACGCAGTAGTTCGAGGCGTCGTCGGTGATCATGGCGGCGTGGATAAGCGGGATCTCCACATCCGAGCGGGGGGCGATGTCGCGGTACCAGACCACCTCCTTGCGGTAGATGCCGAAGGCGTCGGCCATGGCCCGCTGATTCGGGAGGTCGGTGGGGAACTTCAGCACCAGCGAAGCGGGTCCGTCGCCGCCGTCGTAGCCCAGCTCGGCCCGGTACAGGTAGCTGAGCAGTCCGCCGGACTCCCAGCGGGCGCAGTCGACGGTGGCGACGGTGGTGTCGCCGTCGATCGCGCCGCTGGTCCGCAGCACCTCGGTCAGCCACTCGACCGTGACCGACTCACCGTTGTCGGGCAGGCCGACCTCGAGTCCCGCAATCGCCATGATGTTGTTCCCCTTCACGCTGGATCGGAGGGAAACCTATCGATCGATTGGTTTCTCGGTCAACCCGGCTCCGATGCCCGACCGGCCCATCGATCCCACCCCGCCCGACGGCCGACGCCGGGGCTCACTCGCCGGGGCGGCCGACCTGGCGGTAGGGCACGCCGCGATCGACCGAGGGCTCCTTGGGGAGGCCGAGCATGCTCTCGCCGAGGATGTTCTTCTGCACCTCGTCGGTGCCCCCGGCGATCGACTGGGCCGGGGTGGAGATCAGCGTCTCGGCCACGGCGGCCTGGTCGGGATCGTCGCCACCGGCCAGGAGGGCTTCCGCCCCGGCGATGCGACCGTGGACGTGGTTGCACCGGCGGGCCACCTCGGAGAGGGCCAGTTTGCCGATCGACCCCTCGGGCCCGGGCGGGCGGCCCAGGGCCCGCTGCACCTTGGCCCGCTCGGCGGTGCGGGCGGCCGCCCACTGGAAGGTCCACACCCGCATGATCTCGTCCCGCAGCACCGGGTCGTGGGCCGTGCCCGCGGACCGGGCCCGGTCGAGCAGCAGGTCGAAGCGGCCCTGACGCTGCGGGTACCACTCGTAGGTCTTGAGGTACTCCGCCGCCTCGGCCCGAGCCTCGACGATCACCCGACCGGCGGCCGTCGGCTCGATGTGGACCCGGCGTTGACCGGAGAACGTCCGCTCGTGGGCCAGCGTGGCCCGGGCCACCCGCCATCCGTCGCCCACCGCTCCCACCACGTCGGCGTGGGGGATGACCGCCTCGTCGAGGAACACCTCGTTGAACGAGGCGTGGTGGTTCATCTGCCGGATCGGCCGGACCTCCACCCCGTCCTGGCGCATGTCGAGTACGAAGTAGGTGATGCCGGCGTGTTTGGGCACGTCCCAGTCGGTGCGGGCCACGAGGATGGCGAGGTCGGCGTGATCGGCGCTGGTGTTCCACACCTTCTGGCCGTTGACCAGCCAGTGATCGCCGTCGCGCACCGCCGTCGCCTTCAGACCGGCGAGGTCGGAACCGGCCCCCGGCTCGGAGAACAGCTGGCACCAGGTCGACTCGCCGGTGATGGCGGGCCGCAGGAGCCGCCGCTTGAGGTCGTCGGACCCGTGTTCGTGGATGGTGGGGGCGGCCAGCGCCATCCCCGCGCCGAGGGGTACCGCCACCCCACCGGCATCGCGGATGGCGGCGTGGGCCACCTGGTGCGACCAGGCGGGCAGGCCCCGCCCGAACCACTCTGCCGGCCACGACGGTACGGCCCAGCCGGCATCGAGCAGGCGGGACCGCCACTCGACCAACGACAGGTCGGGGTCCCAGGCGCCGTGGAACCAGTCGAGCACCTCGTCGCGGACGTCGCCTTCGTTCATCGTCGGTCCCCTGCCGATCGTCCCTCGACCGCGCCGGGCGGCCTCGTCGTACGGTAGGCCACGCCCGGCGGGGACGGCCAAGAGCGGTGGCCGACGGGGATGGCGAGCGGCCGATCGGCCCCGCCCGTGCTCCGCCGGCTGGCACCGCACCGACCCATAACATAATCTATGGCTCCCGCCGGGGCGCGGAGGAGGGGGATCAGCATGACGATGGTGAACACCTGGCCGGCCGACGTCGGCCCGTCGAGGACGTGGACGGTCTACACCCGGGGCAACGTCGGCGAGGTGTACCCCGAGGTGGTGCTGCCCCTGGAGGCCGACCTGGCCTGGAGGGCGGCCGAGGCCGGTTGGCGCACCGGTGCCGCCGAGATCGGCTTCGCCGTACCCGACGACTTCGCCGACGAGCCCTTCGTGGTGATGGGCGTCTTCGGCGGCTACGCCTACTTCAACGTCAGCCTGATGCGACTCCTCGGGGTCCGCACCCCCGGCATGGGGCCCGACCTCATCGACGAGCAGTTCCTCGGTGAGGCCGACGTGCCCGGGTACGAGCCCCGCCCCGGCGATCGCCGCCTCCGAGCCACACTCCGGACGGTGGCCACCGCGTTGAAGACCCTCCGGGCCGACGAGGTGCCGCTACTGGACGAGATGCGACGACAGGTCGACCGGTACCGGGCGGGGTTCCCGGGCCTCGACGCCGACGACGATGCGCTCTTCGGCTACGTCCGCACGTCGTTCACCGAGGCCACCGAGTTCTTCATCTCGTCCCATGTGATCAACACGATGCGGGCCACGATCGCCGCAGGCGCCCTGGCCGACTTCTGCCAGAAGCACCTGGGCAACCCAGACCTGGCCCTGGAGCTCACCACCGGTATCGGCGACGTCGTCTCGGCCCAACCCGCGGTCGAGCTCTGGAGGATCGCCAACGAGACGCCCGCTCCCGAACACGACGCCGCCTTCGCCGCCTTCCTCGACGCCCACGGCCACCGGGGGCCGAACGAGTTCTCCATCCACGGGCGAGACTGGGCGGCCTTCCCCGAGCTGGCGCTGGCCGCCATCGACACGATGCGGGGGCTCGACCCCGAGCGGTCGCCGGAGGTGCAGGGTCGGCGCATGGCCGAACGGCGCCTGGAGGCGGTGGAGGCGGCCAAGGCCCGGCTCGGCCGCCGGGGCCGCAAGCTCGAAAGCCTGATCGCCACCGTCACCCTGTGGTCCCGGGCCCGCGAGGAGTCGAAGGACCTCGTGGTCAAGGCCTCCCAGCTCGGACGCCACGCCTACCTCGAACTCGTGCGACGAGCGGCCGAACGGGGCGGGGTGGCCGACCGGACCGGCCCGTTGCTGCTCACCGTCGCCGAGTTCGAGACCTACCTGGCCGACCCGCCCTCGATGGTGTCGACCATCGGGGACCGACGGGCCGACTACGAGCAGCTGTCCGCCCTGGAGCCGCCCTTCGCCTTCGACTCGGCCGCCCACGAGCACGGGTACCCACCGATCGACACCTGGTCGCCCCGCCGTACGGCCGACACCGAGGGTGTGGAGTCGGCGGTGACGGGCACCGAGCTGTCGGGGGCCGCCGGGGCGCCCGGGACGGCAACCGGCCGGGCCCGGGTGGTGCTCGACCCCGGGGAGCCGGGCGACATGGCCCCCGGCGACGTGCTCATCGCCCCGGTGACCGATCCGGCGTGGACGCCGCTGTTCGTAGGGGCGGCCGCCGTGGTGGTCGAGATCGGAGCGGCGATGAGCCACTCGATGATCGTGTCGCGCGAGCTCGGTATCCCCTGCGTGGTCGGGGTCGACGACGCCACCCTGCGTATCCCGGACGGGGCTCTGGTCGAGGTCGACGGCTCGTCCGGCACCGTCAGGCTCCTCTAGTCCCCGGCGGGGTCCCAGCCCGAGGCCAACAGTGCCGTCATCGCCGCCAGCGTCGCTTCGAGATCGATGCGGTCGGGGGCGACCCGCCACTGCACGTGGATACCGATGAAGAGCCCATAGAGCAGCACGGCCAGCGCCTCGTCGTCGATCTCGGCGTCGGGGCGCGACGGCGTGGCGGCCAGCCACTCGGCGATGTCGGCCCGGTCCCGTTCGTGGTAGCGACGGTACGACGCCGCGATCGGGGAGGCGTCCCGGGTCGCCTCGCTCAGCAGTGTGTGGAGCAGGGCCATGTGCGGCCGGCGGAATCGGTCGGCCACCTCGCCCAGGCCGGCGGCGAGGCCGTCGAGCCCGGGGGCGACGAGCGGGCTGCGTCCACGCTCGGTCGCCCGCTCCACCACCGCCATCAGCAAGCCGACCTTGTTGGTGAAGTGCCAGGGGATCGAGCCCCGGGAGATGCCCGACCGCTCGGCCACGTCGACCAGCGACGTCTCGACGAACCCCCGCTCGGCGAACAGCTGCTCGGCGGCGTCGAGGATCCGCTCCCGACTCTCCTGGGAGGCCTCGTGGCGACGGCTCACCCGACGTCGGGTCGGTGTTTATCGGCCACCCAGCCGCCGGAGGCGAGGACTTCGCGGGCGAAGGCGGCCGGGGTGTCCTCCAGGTCGGTGGCCAGGGTGTCGTTCCACCGGTTGAGGAACCCGAACAGGGAGATGGTGGCCACCAGACCGAGGATCTGGTCGTCATCGAAGTGGCGACGCAGCTCCTCGATGTGCTCGTCGGTGGCGGTGTTGGGCACCGATGCGGCGTTGAGGGCGAGGGTCAGCGCCGCCCGCTCGGCGGCGTCGAAGTGGGGGCTGGTCTCCCACTGCCACAGGTCGGCCAGCTTCTCCTCGCCGATCCCCAGGTTCTTGGCCGTGTGGGCGGTGTGGGCCTGGCAGTAGCGGCAGCCC
>JBCCRO010000052.1:0-35396 GCA_039201605.1 Actinomycetota bacterium | reverse complement strand
CACAAACGACGGCCGCCAAGGCGGGAATCAGCCGTTCCATAACCCGACCATCGTAGCTCTGATGGTCGATCCCTAGAAGGGAAACCTTGTCCCGGCTTGAACCACCTGGTCAGGCACAAACCTTCTGACCAGGCCAAACAATCATCTAGTCGCTTCGACGCCGGACGCGAAGCTTGATGGGTGTCGGCCCCAGATCGAGCGATTCCCGCAGGGAACGCTCCAGATACCGGACGTACGAGTCCGGTAGTGACCTATTGGCGAACAGGGTGAACGTCGGCGGATCGGTCGCCCCCTGCGTCGCGTACAGCACTCGGGCCCCGCCGGGGCCGGGCTGGGCCTGCTGAGCCCGTCGGATCACATCGTTGACCTTCCGGGTCGGCACCCGGGCCTGATAGGCCCCGATGGCGATCCCCAGCGACGGCAGCAGCTTGTTGACCCCCCGACCGCTCAGAGCCGAAATCCGGTGCACGGGCACGTCGGGAAGGAAGCTCAGCTTCCGGGCGATCTGGTCCGACAGATCCTCCCGCTGCTCGGTGGACAGCAGCTCCATCTTGTTGAGCACCACCACCACCGGGCACCCGGCGGCGTCGACCCGTTCAGCCAGGCGCTGGTCCTGCCCGGTCACGCCCTCGCTGGCGTCGACCACGAGCAGGGCCACATCGGCGGTGTCGACCGACTTCAACGCTCGCACCACCGAGTAGTACTCCGTGTCCTCGTCGATCCGGCTGCGCCGCCGCATACCCGCGGTGTCGAGGAAGCGGATCGGCCCCTGATCGGTGTCGACCACGGTGTCGATCGTGTCCCGGGTGGTGCCGGGCATGTCGTGCACCACCGACCGCTCCTCCCCGATCAGGCGGTTGAACAGCGTCGACTTGCCGACGTTGGGCCGCCCGACGAGAGCGATGGAGAAGATCCGCTCCTCGGGCTCCTGGGCGCCGCCGTCGTCCACGCCGTCGGCGCCGGCCGCCTCCTCGGGCAGCACCGCCACCACGGCGTCGAGCAGATCTCCGAGGCCGCGCCCGTGGACGGCGCTCACCGGGTGGGGCTCACCGAGGCCGAGGCCGACCAGATCCCACACGTTGCCGGCGTGGACCTCGTCGTCGATCTTGTTGGCCACCAGGATCACGGGCGGCTCGATCCCCCGCACGATCCGCACCATCTGCTCGTCCTGATCGGTGACGCCGACCATGGCGTCGACCACGAACAGCACGGCGTCGGCATCGGCCAGAGCCGACTCGGCCTGGCGGGACACCTTGTCCTCCAGGGCGTTGCCGCTGGCCAGCCAGCCCCCGGTGTCGACCACGGTGAAGGGCCGACCCTGCCATTCGGCGTCGACCTCCTTGCGGTCTCGGGTGACCCCGGGCTTCTCCTCCACGATGGCCTCGCGACGCCCGATGATCCGGTTGAGCAGGGTGGACTTGCCGACGTTCGGCCGGCCGACGATCACCACCCTCGGGTTGGCTCCCATCACGACCGTCCTTCCAGCGCCGCCCGTAGAGCCGAGCCACTGGTGGGCAGCACCTCGACCGGGCGGGGCAGCTCGTCGACGCTCATCCCGTCGAGGAATCGGCCGCTCGACAGGCACACGTCGGGCAGCAGGTAGCGGTGGCCGGCCGGTTGGTCGGCCAGGACCCTGGCCACGTCCTCGCCCACCAGGAGCCCGGTCACCCCGATGTTGCCCCCGAAGAAGCGGTTGTCGACGACGACCAGCCGGGCCCGACCCCCGTGGGGGCCGGCGTGCTCGTCCAGGATCGGACCGAGCACTTGCGCCCCCAGCTCGCCGGTGAGCACCCCGATCGGGGCGTCGGCCCGAGGCCGCAGCAACACCGGTTGGGCCATCGTGGTAGAGGAGGCGGAAGCGGAACCGGACCGGGCGCCGTGCTCGGCCGGACCGTCGTCGGCGCCGGCGCCCTCGGCGAAGGCCCCGGGCTCGGCCAGGGCGATCTCCACGCCGCAGCCACCGCCCATACCGCCCCCCACGCCGCCGCTGCGGGCGGGGGCGGTGCGGGGCGCCCGATAGCCCTCGGCCGGAGCACCGTCGACCGAGGCGAAGAAACCCGCCTGGGGCAGCCGCTCGTCGTCGGTCCTCCCGGTGAACTCGAGCTCGAAGTTGCGGGCCATGCCGATGCCGTCCTCGTGCATCGGGAAACCCTCGTAGGTGTCGGCACCGGGAAAGTCGACGCCGGCCAGGAGGTAGTACTCGTCGGCGGCGAACACCAGCCGTCGCCCCAGCAGCCGTTGGTAGATCGCCTGCCACTCAGCCACCAGCTCCACCACGGCCCGGGCCTCGGCCCGAGTGTGGAACCGCATCCCGGGCTCGTTGGAGTGGTCGCTCACCCCGAGTGGCACCACGGCCAGGCTCTCCAGCTCCGGGTACTCGTCCAGCACGCCGCACAGGGTCTGCTCCAGGACGGCGCCGTCGTTGATCCCGGGGCACACCACGATCTGGCCGTGGACGTCGACGCCGTGGTCGAGCAGGGCCCGGAGCCAGCGCAAGCTCATGGCGCCCCGGCGGTTGCGGAGCAGCTCGGAGCGGACATCGGGGTCGGTGGCGTGGATGCTCACGTACAGGGGCGACAGCTGCTCGGTGATCACCCGCTCCAGATCGGCCTCGGTGAAGCGGGTCAGGGTGGTGAAGTTGCCGTAGAGGAACGACAGCCGGTAGTCGTCGTCCTTGAGGTACAGGCTCTTCCGCATGCCCTTGGGCAGCTGGTAGATGAAGCAGAACGAGCAGTGGTTGTCGCAGGTGCGGACCTGGTCGAACAGCGCCGCCTGGACCTCGATCCCCAGCGGCTCACCCTCCGCCTTGGCCAACTCGACGGTGCGGGTCAGGCCGCCCCGTTCGAGGTCGAACGACAGATCGGCGGAGTCGACGAGGAGCTGATACTGGATGACGTCGCGCGGCACCTCGCCGTTGATCGACACCAACGTGTCGCCAACCGCGATTCCTACCCGTTCCGCCGGTGAGCCCGATCGGACGGCCGTCACCTGGGGAAGAGCCATCCCTACCAGGCTACGGCCCCGCCCGGCCCGCTCCGAGGGCCCCGACCCACGTATCCTGGAGTCGTGACCTCCCCCAGCTCCGATCTTCGGCCCGACGCGCCCACCGGCGGTGTCGAACGCGTACTGCTCTGTTCTCCTCGTGGGTTCTGCGCCGGGGTGGAGATGGCCATCAAGGCGCTGTCCTGGATGGTGCGGGCCTTCGAGCCGCCCGTGTACTGCTACCACGAGATCGTCCACAACAAACTCGTCGTCGAGCGCTTCGTCGAGCGGGGCGTGGTCTTCGTCGACGACATCTCCGAGGTGCCCGAGGGGCGCCCGATCATGCTGTCGGCCCACGGCTCGGCCCCCGAGGTGGTGGCGGCGGCCGAGGATCGGGGCAGCTACATGGTCGACGCCGTGTGCCCGCTGGTCACCAAGGTCCACCAGCAGGTCAAGGTGCGGGCCGGGAAGGGCTACCAGATCGTCTACATCGGCCACGAGGGCCACGAGGAGGCGGTGGGCACGATGGCCGTCGCCCCCACCTCGATTCACCGGGTCGAGACCCTGGAGGAGGTGGCGGCGCTGCCCGACTTCACGGAGCCGACGGCGCTCCTGGCCCAGACGACGCTCAGCCACCGGGACTGGGCCAGCGTCGCCGACGCGGCGAGGGAGCGCTTCCCCGACCTGTTCACCCCCGGCAAGAGCGACCTGTGCTTCGCCACCACCAACCGTCAGTCGGCGCTGCTCTCGGTGGCCGAGAAGTGCAACGCCTTCGTGGTGATCGGCTCGGCCAACTCCTCCAACACCACAGCGCTGGCCAAACTGGCCACCGAGGCGGGGTGCGAGCGGGTGTTCCGGGTCAACGGGCCCGACGAGCTACCCGACGACATCACCGGCATCGTCGGCGTCACCGCCGGGGCGTCGGCTCCCGAGGACGTCGTGCGGGCCGTGGTCGACTTCCTGGCCCCGGCCGAAGGGGTGGAGGAGGTCGAGATCACCACGGAGAAGGAGTACTTCCCGCCACCGCGGAACCTGCGCCAGCTCCTCGGCGCCCTCGACACCGCCATCACCACCGGGCTCGGTGGCTCGCTCGACACCCGTCCGCCCCTGCGGGACCGCGGCGTCAGCGCCAGCGACGTCCTCGCCACCCTGTAGCGGCCGCGCCAGACTGCGGTTCGCGTCGGATTTCCTCGGACCGAGGACCGGTCAGCGGGCGAAGGACAGGCCCAGCAGCAGGACCACGAGCACCACGATCAGGATCAGGACGGCGCTCATGACGATGCCGAGCACCTGACCGATGCGGGCCAGGGTGCGGTTGCCGGGCGGGCGGCGCCCGGCGTCGATGGCGGCGATCTCCCGACTGCCCATGGCCCAGGCGAACGGGGCCAGCAGCGGCATGACGAAGAACCCCAGCAGGCCGAGCACGAACGCCGCCGTGGCCTGACTCTGCTCCGGGTAGGGCATGCCCGCCTGGTAGGCCTGCGCCCGCTGCTGATTCGACACGCTGCTCATAGTGGCGCTCCTCGACCTGTCCTGTCGACACCACCGTACCGCTCGGCGTCGTCGGCGGACCGGCGCCCCCACCCCCGGCCCGGTACGATCTCGCCCTGATGACCAGCCTCGACCGCCAGCACCACCACCCCGGATACTGGCCTTCGCCGTGGCCCGTCGAGTGCGGGGGCAATCGTCGGCAGAAGGCGGCGGCCGGGTCGCTCGGCCCCGCCGCAGGCCGTGGCACCGCCGAGGTCACGGTCCAGCACAGCGACCGCTGGAACGTGATGGTGGTCCGCCGGGAGCCCGACGAGTGGTACGTGGCCGGCACGATGGCCCACTTCACCGGCCCGGCCCCCTACGGCTGGGTCCACCGCATCGACCCGGTCACGCTGGAGACGCTCGCCGGCTCCCCCGAGCTGCCCTGCGGCGAGCACGTCTGGTGCGGAGCGGCCGTGGTCCACGCCAACGGCTCGATCTACAACATCAACGGCAACCGCCTGCACCGGCTCGACCCGGTCGATCTGCACGTCGAGGCCGAGGGTGTACTCCCGGCCGACCGGGCCCACAACGGGATGCTGATCCTCGCCGACGGCACGATCGTCACCAAGGACCTCCGTCTCGAAGACCAGGGCGGCACCACGATCTCACGCCTCGACCCCGACACGCTGGAGCTGGTGCAGGCGCCTCTGGTCCTTCCCGAGGGGTCGATGGGCCGGATCGGGGCCGACCTGCAGGCCGACGGCACCGAGTACGTCTACGTCCCCGGGTCGGAGCACATCCTCCGGCTTCGGCTCGACAGCGGTCCGGGCGACGGTGGCACCGATCTCCGACTCGACGACTGGCGGGCCCGGTACCGCGGGCCGGGCGCCGACGCCGGCCTGGCATGGGACGTGTGCCTGAGCGACGGCCACGTGTGGTTCATGGACGGCGGCGACACCGAGTCGGTCCGGGCCATCCACACCCGGTCGCCAAACGGGCGCTTCGGGGCGCCGCCGGGTCGGGCGCTGTCGTGGCGGCTCCCGGCCCCGTGGTCGGCCCCCCAGGGGCTGTTCCGGGTCGCCATCGACGACCCGACCGATGTGGCATCGATCGCCCCGTTCGGCGTGCCGGGCGGTGGCATCATCGCCCCGCCCGTGCACGTGCCCGAGCACGACATGACCATCGCCTGGGACTCGATAAACGGCGGCCTGGCCGGTATCACCGGCGCCGGGGCCGACCTCGAGGTCGCCTGGCAGCTGGCGGCCCGACCGTCGATGCAGCCCGTGGTGTTCCCCGAGGGCGACGAGCTGGTCATCAACGACTACACCGCCGAGGGCGAGGACCACCTCATCGTGGTCCGGATCTCTACCGGTGAGCTCCTCGATCGAGTGCCGACCGGCTCGCGCATCGCCAACGGCATGTTCCTGACCGCCGGCGACGATCGCGACGTCTACTACTGCACGACGACGGCGCTCAGCCGGGTCCGCTGGTCCTAGCGGCGAGCCCTGCACTCGCAGGTGTCCGTGGCCGCTGAGGCGTCAGCAGCCGGCCCGGATCTGGGCCTCGTCGAAGAGTTGCTGAAGGCTCTCGTGGAGCTCGGCCGTCACCCCGCGGACGTCGGAGCGCTTGACCCGCCCCTCCTTCACCGGCGGGTGGATCGGCTCGCCGATCACCAAGACGATCTTGCGGGGCCGGGCCACGTTCCGCCCCTTGGGCAGGGCCCGCTCCCCTCCCCCGAGACCGACGGGCACGATCGGCACCCCGGTCCGGCAGGCCAGGAACGACGCCCCCTCCTTCAACTCACCCACGATCGGGCCCTCGCCTCGGGTGGACTCGGGGAACACGGCGAGGGGTTCGCCGTTGCGGAGGATCCACTCGGCCAGACGCATCGCCTGGCGGTCGGTGGCGGCCCGCTCCACCGGGAATCCACCCATCGCCTTGAGGAAGAAGCCGAACACCGGGATCGAGAAGTAGTTCTCCGCCCCCATGTACCGCAGCACCCGGGGCCCGGCCAGCGACACCATCGGGGTATCGATGATCGAGCGGTGGGCGCCCGGGGCGAGGACGAACCCGCCGGTGGCCGGCAGGTTCTCCCGGCCGTGCACCTCGAAGCGGAACCACAGCTTGCAGATGGCCCGCAGCGCGGTGCGCAGGATCCGGTAGGTGACCCGGTAGGCCCCCTCCAGTTCGAGCGAGACCCCGGGATCGGGCGCCGCCATCGTGCCGCCGGGGGCGGACTCAGTCGGGCTGGCGCTCACGGAACACTTCGATCAGGTGGTCGACCACCTCGTCGATGGTGAGGTCGCTGGTGTCCAGGACGTAGGAGTCGTCGGCCTGCTGGAGGGGGTCGGCCTTGCGTTGCGAATCGAGGGCGTCGCGGCGGTCGAGGTCGGCCTCGACGGCGCGGGTGTCGCTGGTGTTCTCGTCCCGGGCCCGGCGGGCCGCTCGGGCCGACGAGGACGCCGTCAGATACACCTTGAGCTTGGCCGTGGGGAACACCACGGTGCCGATGTCTCGCCCTTCGAGCACGCCCCCGCCGCGCTTGCGGGCCCATTCCCGTTGGCGGGCCACCAGCTCGGAGCGGACGTCGGGGTTGGCGGCGACCACCGAGACCAGCTGGGTGACGGCCCGAAAGCGAATCTCGGCCGTGGCGTCCTCACCGTTGACGACGACAGTGCCGTCGGCGCCGAGGTCGATGTCGGCCTCGGTGGCGATCTCCACCAGCACCTCGTGGTCGGCGGGGTCGACACCGGCCGACATGGCGGCCCAGGTCACGGCCCGGTACATGGCCCCGGTGTCCAGATAATCGAGATCGACGGCATCGGCGAGGCGCTTGGCCACGGTCGATTTACCGGACCCGGCGGGGCCGTCGATGGCGATGATCCGCAGGTCGGCATCGGTTGGCAACGGGGTCGACCTCTCCATCAGTCGAGCGAACGCGCTGTCGGACGATAACTGCGGGCCATCAAGCCTCCCATGAACCGCTCGGAACGAGCCTCGTCGACCACCAACAGCATGATGCCCTGACGGCCCTCACCCGAGTGGCTGATCTCCAGGTCGAAGATGTTCACGTCGAGCTCTGCCGCCAGGGTAGCAATGGCGGCGATCTCTCCCGGCCGGTCGGGGATGGGAACGGCGATTTCCACCATCTCCTCGGCCGGGCCGAAACCGACCGGCAGGTTGACCCGGGCCGAGCGGGCCGAGCTGAGCAGATCGTAGATCCCGTCCCGGTCCTGCTTGGCCACCAGGTTGCGTGCGCTTTCCAGCGAGGCGATCAGCTGATCGAGGCCGGCGACGATGGCGGTGCGGTTGGCCAGGCAGATGTCGGGCCAGATCGAGGGTCGCCCGGCCGAGATCCGGGTCATGTCCCGGAAGCCGCCGGCGGCGAGGCGAAGCAGGGCACGGTGTTCCACCGATGCGCCGTCGGCCACGTTCATCAGGGTGGCGGCCGTCAGATGGGGGACGTGACTGACCAGGGCCACGATCTCGTCGTGGGTCTGGGGCGGGAGGGCGATGGTCTCGGCCCCGAAGGAGCGGACCAGGGCCCGCACGGTGGCGAAGGCGGCCTCGTCGGTGTCCTCGGTCGGCGTGAGCACCCACATGGCGCCGTCGAAGAGGCCCTCCTTGGCCCCGGCGATACCGTCCTGCTCGGAGCCCGCCATCGGGTGGCCACCGACGAAGCGGGGGTGGTCGACGGCGAGGCAGATATCGGCCTTGGTCGAGCCGACGTCGGTGACGACGGCGTCGGTGCGTTCGAGGGCGTCGACGGCGAGGGACGCCACCGAACCGACGGGGGCGGCGATGACCACCAGCTCGCTCCCGGTGTCGAAACCGACGGCGTCGGCCGCCCCGACCACCACCGCCTGGTTCGCCACGTCGGCGTCGGTGTCATGCGCCGACACGTGCCAGCCCCGGTTGCGGAGGTCGAACCCGACCGAACCGCCGATGAGGCCGGTTCCGATGACGGTCGCCCGTCGTGTGGCCTGCGTCGATGCTGCGTTCACCGGCTCAGACGTCCTCGTCGCCGGGCTCGGCCAGCTCGGGCCGCAGCGAGGTGGCACCCCGGAGGAACACGTGGCGCAGTTCGTCGCGGGCCCGGTCGGTCTCGACGTGGATCATCATGCGCACGCAGTGCTTCAGGCCGATGTCGCTGCCCATCTCCTGGGCGCACAGCAGGGGGACCTCCTCCAGGCCGAACGCCCGGGCGGCGGCGGCGGGCGGCAGGCTGCGCACGTCGTCGGTGGTGGTGAAGAAGATGCTGATGACGTCGTCGCCGGCCAGCTGGTTGCGCTCGAAGAGCGTCTCGATCAGCTGAATCGTGCGATGCCGGACCTCGGCCGGATCGTCGACGTCGACCGTCGTCGCCCCCCGGAGCGCTCGTACTGCCATGGCGCCGCATCGTACCCGGGGCCCCGGGCGGCGGCTCATTCCGTTTCGGTGTCGGTGCCGGTGTCGGGCCCGGGGGCGGGATCGCTCGCCTCGGCGGCCTCGGAGCCGATGGGCTCGGCCGGGGTGGCGGCCTCGTCGGCCCCGGGGGCGTCGTCGGCCGCGGTGACGGCCCGCTGCAGGGCCAGGAGCTCGTCGGTGGTGAGCGGGCGCCAGGTCCCGGGCTTGAGTCGACTGTCGCTGAGGGGCCCGATGCGGGTCCGGGCAAGACGGACCACAGGGTGGCCGATGGCCTCGCACATGCGGCGGACCTGGCGGTTGCGGCCCTCGTGGATCGTGAGGCGGAGGAGGCCGGGGGCCACGATCGAGGCCTTGGCCGGCGCCGTCATGCCGTCGTCGAGCTGGACGCCCTCCCGGAGGGCCCGGACGGCGGCCCGATTCGGCCGACCCCGGACATGGGCCAGGTACTCCTTCTCGACCCCGAAGCTCGGGTGGGTGAGCCGGTGGGCCAGTGGACCGTCGTTGGTGAGGAGCAGGAGACCCTCGGTGTCGAGGTCGAGGCGGCCGACGGGGAACACGCGGGGCTCGGAGGGGACGAGGTCGAGCACGATCTGGCGATCGTGGGTGTCGGCGGCGGTGGTGACGGTGCCCTTGGGTTTGTTGAGGAGGTAGGTGACGGCGTCGACCTTGGTGGAGATGACGCTGCCGTCGACCGTGATCTCGTCGGCCTCGGTGACCCGGGCCCCGAGCACGGCGATGGTGCCGTTGACCAGCACCCGCTCGTCGGCGATCAGGTTCTCGCAGACGCGGCGCGAGCCCACCCCGGCCCGGGCTAGCGCCTTCTGGAGCCGTTCCCCCGTCGGAAGGCCATCTTCGCTCGTGTCCACAGCGCGGAGGCTACCCGTCGCAGACGGGATCGCCCGCCACCGTCGCTGTCGACCGATGTCGAAGCAGGCGGCGGGCGGCTCGGTTGGTCGGAGGCCGGCGACCGCAGGCCCTCCTCGCTTCAGTGGTCGTCGTCGACCGGGGCGTCGTCGAGCCGGACATCCTCGACCGGCTGCGGTGCGGGGTTGGCGACGGGAGCGGCCGTCGAGGCCGCAGGGAACTCGGCCTCCAGCAGGTCGCTCTCCTCAATGATCGGCTCGGCCTCCGGCGTCGGCTCCTGCGCGAGGTCGGCGAGCGGCTCGGCGGGCGCAGGCTCCTCGGCAACGACAGGCTCGGAAGCGGACTCCTCGGCCACGTCGGCGTCAACGGTGGCATAGACCGCCACCGGCTCCTCGGCGATCACTTCCTGGGTCTCGGTCTCGGCCTCGGCCATGGTGGGAGCGCCGTCCTGGGCCGTCTCGACCGTGGGCGGCGCCGGTGCCTCGACCTCGGCGGCGTCGACCACGGTGTCGGGCATGGTGAGGACGGCATCGAGACCACCGAGACCGCCGAACGACGACCCGTCGGCGCCGACGCCATCCACCGGGTCGCGGTCTCCGGAGCTGTGCTCAGCGGGGTCGTGGTCGGCGTCTCGCAGGTCGATGACCTCGGTGGCGCCGTCCTCGATGACGTCGTCGAGCGACTCGACGGAGTCGGCGGAGTCGTCCCGGAGGTCGATGATCACGTCGTCCTCGGACGGCTCGGCGTCGTCGTCGGCCGCAAGGTCCGCCTCGACCGCCAACTCTGTCTCATCGGCCGGGTCGGCGGCGTCGTCGTCGTTCGAGACGGTGACCTGCAGCCCGCCGATGGCGGCGACCACCTCCGCCTCGTCGTCGGCCTCGGTGTCGGCGGCGTCGTCGTCGGCCGCAAGGTCCGCCTCGACCGCCACCGCTGTCTCATCGGCCGGGTCGGCGGCGTCCTCGTCCAGCCGTGCTTCCTCGTTCTCGGCATCGGCCGAGTCGGTGGGGTCGCCATCGAGGGCCTCGTCGGTCGGCGCCGGCGCGGCCTCCTGAACCTCGGCCTCCTCCACCGTCGGCTGGACGACCGAGCCCTCGGCTTCGTCGGCACCGGACTCCGCCGCCTCGGCAGGCACCTCGTCGGCCTCGCTCTGCGCCTCGACGCGCTTGTCGGTGGGCGTCTCGACGACGAAGGCCTCAGCGACAGCTTCGACCACCTCGGCCGGGGGTTCGGCACCATCCGTCGCCACGTCGGCCTGCGTCTCAACCACCTCGGCCGGGGGCTCCGCACCATCCGTCGCCACGTCGGCCTGCGTCTCGACCACCTCGGCCGAGGGCTCCGCACCATCCGTCGCCACGTCGGCCTGCGTCTCAACCACCTCGGCCGAGGACTCGGCCGACGGGCCGCCCTCCTCACCGTCTTCCAGTTCGAGGGGCTCGACCTCGACCTTCAGGGTCTGCTCGAGCGCCTCGACCACCTCGGCCGACGGCACGAACTCGCCGAGCGCCGGCAGGTCGGTGGTGGCGTTGATCCCGAGCCGCTCAAGGAAATAGCCGGTGGTCCCGTACAGGATCGCCTGCCCGGCGCCCATGTCACGGCCGACCTCCTCGACGTAGCCCCGCTGGGCCAAGGTCCGCAGCACACCGTCGACGTTGACGCCACGGATGGCGCTCACCTGGGCCCGCGAGATCGGCTGTTTGTAGGCGACGATGGCCAGCGTCTCCAACGCTGCGCTCGACAGGCGGGACGACATGCCGTGGGCGGCATAGCGCTCCACGTAGGGATGGAGATCGGGATGGGTCTGGTAGCGCCAACCGCCGGCCACCTCGACCAGCTGGAACCCGTGCCCGGCCAGGTCGTAGCCCATGGCCAGCTCGCGACACAGCGACTCGACCTCCTCGACGGGGAGCTCGAGCAGTTGGGCCAGCTCCTGGGCCGGGATCGGGTCCGACGAGACCAGCACGATGGCCTCGATGGCACGCTTGGACTCGGCCATCGACGTGGCCGTCAAGGATTCCTGCTGTTCCACCGGTTACCCCTCGTACTTGTCGACCCCGGCGAGGGCCAGTTCCCGGTCGTCGAGGGAACCGATCCACTCGACGGTGAGGTCGCCGAAGCACGTGGTCTGCTCCAGCTCGACGTATCCCTGCTTGAACAACTCCAGGACGGCCAGGAAGCGCACCACGATCTCGACCTTCTCGAAGATCCCCCGGGTCAGGCTCCGGAACGTTCGAGGACCGCTGTCGGGCAGGACCCGCAGCAGCTCGCCGATGGCGTCGGTCACGTTGGCCCGAATGGGCGTGACGTGGGCCAGCGACACCTCGGGTTTGGGCTTGGCCGTCACCACCCGGAGGAAGGCGGAGCGGAGCTTGGCCGCCGTCATGCCGGCCAGCGGATCGGGGGTGAGATCGAGGAACTGATCCTCCATCCCGGTGCGGCGGGGCACCGACCGATCGGCGATGGCCACCAGATCCTCCAGCACCCGGGCGGCGTCCTTGAACGTCTTGCACTCGAGGAGTCGCGCCAGGAGCATGTCGCGCTCTTCCCACAGGCCGAGCTCCTCGTCGAGGTCGAGCTCGCTGTCGACCGGCAGCAGTCGTCGGCACTTCAGCTCGACGAGGGTGGCGGCGATCAGCAGGAACTCGGTGGCGACCTCCAGGTCGCACGCCTCCAGCTCCTTCAGGTGGGCGAGGTAGTCGTCGACGATGGCGCTGAGCCGCACCTCGTAGAGATCTACATCCTCTTTGAGGATCAGATGCAGCAGAAGATCGAAGGGACCTTCGAACGTCTCCGTCTGGACCTGAAATGACATCGGTGTGATTCTAGCCCTCAAATTGCCGGCGGACGCCAAAATCGGCATCGAAGCGACGGGGAGGCTCCTAGTCTACGCAGGTATGAGCGACCAGCCCCGTCCCCGCGCTTTTTCCGGCATTCAGCCGTCCGGCGCCCTTCATCTCGGCAACTACCTCGGGGCCATTCGCAACTGGGTCAACATGCAGGACACCACCGACGGGGTCTACTGCATCGTCGATCTGCACGCCCTGTCGGTCCCCCATCCGGCCGGTGAGGTCAAGGCCAACACCCTCGACCTGGCGGCCGACCTCCTCGCCGCCGGCATCGAACCCGAGCGCTCGATTCTGTTCGTGCAGTCCCAGGTCAGGGAGCATGCCGAGCTGGCCTGGCACATGCAGTGCGTCGGGGCCTTCGGCGAGTTGCGACGGATGACCCAGTTCAAGGAAAAGTCGGACAACGCCGACTTCGTGTCCTCGGCACTGTTCACCTACCCCACGCTGCAGGCGGCCGACATCGTCCTGTACGACACCGACATCGTGCCCGTGGGCGACGATCAGCGGCAGCACGTCGAGTTCACCCGCGATATCGCCGGTCGCTTCAATAGTCGTTTCGGTGACGTCTTGGTCATCCCCGAGCACCGGATCCCGCCCGCCGGGGCCCGCATCATGGACCTGGCCGAGCCGACCAGGAAGATGTCCAAGTCGACCGAGGCCCCGCAGGGCGTGATCTACCTGACCGACACCCCGGCCGAGATCACCAAGAAGCTGAAGCGGGCCGTGACCGACTCCGACAACGAAGTCCGCTACGACCCCGAGGCCAAGCCGGGGGTGGCCAACCTGCTCAACATCCTGGCCGTGGCCACCGACGGCGATCCCGAGGTGCTGGCCGACAAGTACAGCCAGTACGGACCGCTCAAGGGCGATGCGGCCGAGGCGCTGGTGGAGATGTTGCGTCCGATCCAGGAGCGCCGGGCCGAGCTCGACGAGGGCACCACCCGCGAACTGCTCGGCGTCGGGGCCGACAAGGCCCGGACCATCGCCGAGACCGTCATGGCGCGGGTCCGCACCGCCGTCGACCTTCTCGACTGACCACACCGCCGCCCGCCCGGCGGCCGGATGGTGAGACGGCCCGGGCATGCTGGCCCGGTGCCCTCCGGTCTCGATGGCGACCCGAACCCGATCTCGACACCCGAGCGCAGCCGCGTTCTCGCCGAGGTGGCGCGCACGGTGCTGTCCCGTCGCCGGGCGGGCACGCCGCTACTCGTCGCCGTCGACGGCGTCGACGGCAGCGGTAAGAGCACCTTCGCCGACGAACTCGCCGACCACCTCGCCCGCCACGACGGCGATCTCACGGTCGTTCGCGCCAGCATCGACTCGTTCCACCACCCGCGTCGGCGGCGGTGGGCCCGAGGGCGATCGTCGCCGGTCGGCTTCTATCTGGACTCGCACGACCTCGATACCCTCCGTCGTCTGCTTCTCGATCCGTTGGCGGACGGTCGGGAGGCGGTGTATCGGATCGAGGCCTTCGACGAGCCGACCGATCGGGCCGTCGACGGTGCCGAGATCCACGTCGGTGGCCACGAGGTGCTGCTCTTCGACGGCCTGTTCCTGTGTAGGCCTGAGCTCATCGGCTACTGGGATGTGGTGATCTTCCTCGATGCTGGGGAACGGGTGTCCCTGGACCGGCTGGGCGCCGTGCTGGCCGAGGCGCCGCCAGGGGGCGAACCGCTGGTCGACCACGTCCTGCAATGGGTTCGGCGACTCGATCGTTACGTGTCGGGGATGCGGTACTACCTCGACGCCGAGAACCCGGCGGCCAAGGCCGATCTCGTCATCGACAACAACGACCTCGCCAACCCGATGATCACCACCCACCGACCACCCCACCGCTAAGCCGGGCCCGGCGAGGTGCGCCTCCGCCCAATCCGCCTCCGTCACAGCGACAACGGCCGAACCCAAGCCGCCCGGCACGCCTGGCTGCGCTCCGCCCAACCACCCGCGTTGTAGCGACAACCGCCGAACCCAAGCCGCCCGGCACGCCTGGCTGCGCTCCGCCCAACCACCCGCGTTGTAGCGACAACGGATTGGCCTGGGCGGTGTGAGGCGTGCCGGCGCTGCATCCGACGATCGAGGTTGGGGTGACGTCGGAGGGAATTGTCGCTACGACGCGGGACCTTTCCGGACATCGCCCCTCGGCGGAGCGGGTGCCGTGAGCGGTCCGGCGACTCGGCGCCACGGCCGGGTGTCGACGGGCGATGGAGGCCATCGAGGGCGCAGTCTTCGCCCCCGGCCCCGCCCGAAAGGCGGTGAGCCGGCCTCAGGCCGAGAGCTCAGCCAGTTCGTGACGGAAGCCGGCCAGATCGACCTGGAGGACCCGGCGGGCACCGACGGCTGTCAGACGGGACGGCGCATGGCGCAACACCCGGTTGCGCAGCGGACGAGCCCGGGGAAAGTGAGCCACCCGGGCCAGGCGACCGGCGTCGAGTTGCACCCGTCGCACCGCCTCGCTGCGACGGGCGTCGTAGGCGGCCAGGGCCTCCCCCACCCCGTGGCGCCGATCGACCTCGCAGGCCAGCACTCCGGCATCGACGAGCGCACTGTTGGCCCCCTGACCGAGGTTCGGAGCCATGGCGTGCGCGGCGTCACCCAACAGCGCCACCGGCCCCCGGTACAGCTGGTTGACCTGCACCTCCACCACCCGATCGAGGCGGGCCGCCCCGACGTCGGAGAGCGCGTTGACCGCCTGGACCAGGGGCGGATGAGCGGCCGACACCTCCTTGCGGAAGGCGTCGAGATCGCCGGCGTCGACGGCGGCGGCGATCCCCGGGGTGGCCGTGCAGTAGAAGTAGGTCGACGCCGGACCGCAGGGAAGGATGCCGGCCAGCCCCTTGCGCGTCCAGTACTCGCCGTGGAGATCCTCCACGCACACCCAGTCGACCAGGGCTCGAACGTAGGCTCGTCCCGCCTTCGGGGTCGGACCGGCGGGATCGACGAAGCGGCGCACCACCGATCCCTGGCCGTCGGCCCCCACCACCAGCGATGGCGCCGCCACGGCACCGTCGTCGAACACCAGCTCGGGCTCGGGGTCGGGCCCGGCGATCTCCTGCAGCCGGCGGCCGTGCACCACCGACACCCCGACGGCACGAGCGCTCTGGAGCAGCGCCCGGTGCAGGTTCGAGCGGGACACGACGAGCGCCGTGCCCTGCGATGGCCCACCGAGGACGGGGTTGTCGACGATGGGCCGCAACCGGCCGTCGAGGAGCCGCAGGCTCCCCAGCTCGGACCCGCCGGCCCGCAGTTCGTCCACCACGCCGATGGCGTCGAGCACGGCCAGGCCGTTGGGCTGCAGCACGATGCCGGCCCCTATCGACTCGCCCTCTTCACGCCGCTCGTACACCACCGTCGAGGTGCCCTGGCGCTGCAGCAGGATGGCGGTGGCCAGCCCGCCGATACCGGCGCCGATCACGGCCACCTCCGCCGCTGCGGACGCCGCCGCCTCGGCGTCGTCGGGTCGGTCCGTTTCCTCGTCAGTCATCGTCGCACGCCTTCAGTACGGCCCCGATCTCCCGGTCGACGGTCCACCGGTCGACAGGCTGATGATGTTCCCGGGCCCAGGCCGCCGTCAACGGATCCGACGACACCTCGTCGAGCAGATCGCCGCCCAGCTCGGGGTGGAGGCGGTACTGGCCGAGCCGCCGCAGCAACGATCGATCATGATCTCGCCACTCGGTGGCCTTGGCGTGATCGACCACGCCCCACAGCAGCGTGGCGCCCACCCGGCTGAAGGTGCCGAAACCGGAGACGACCTTGCCCGAGTCGTGGAGGAGGGCGGCCGCCACCACGGGATCGGTGGCCCGCTCCCCCAGCTCGTCGGCAACGGCCCGGGCCACCGCCACACCGTGGCGCCGGTCGGGGTTGGACAGGCGGCGCCACAGCACCCGCTGCCCGGAATTCAAGTGGGACTCGGCCCACGCCTCATCGTCCGCAGCCGGCGGACCGGGCCGCAACGACCCGAAGAACCGCCGGGCCAGGTGCCCGACGTGGGCCGGGTTCACGACCGCAGGTGGTGGGCCGCCGCCAACAGGGCGGCCACCGACTTGGCGTCGGTGATCTGCCCGCTCATGGCCATCTCCACCGCGCCGTCCAGCGGCACGCGGGCCACCACCATGTGCTGCTCCTCCGGGCCCTCCAGGGCCTGGGGCACCGCCTCCAGGTCGGTGGCGAGGAAGATATAGCCGTACTCGTCACAGAACCCGGGCGAATGGTGGATGTTGATCAGGAGTTCGATCGACCCCGCCTTGAGGCCGACCTCCTCCTCCAGCTCACGAGCCGCCGTGACCTCGGGCGGTTCGCCGGCCACGTCTCGCTTACCGGCCGGGATCTCCCACAGGTTGGCGTCGAGGCAGGCCCGATACTGATTGACCAGGAACACGTCGCCGTCGTCGACGGCGACGACCGCCACCGCACCGGGATGACGGACGATGTCGCGGTCGAACGGCTCGCCCTCGGGACCCTGGAACGTGCCCTGGCGGACGTCGATCACCGCACCGTTGTAGATCTGACGCTCGTCGAGCTGGCGGAACGGGACCGGGGCCTCGGGCAGCGTGGTGGTGCGGGCGACGCCGTGGGATGGGAGCGAGGAGGGTGAGGTGTCGGTCATCGATGGACCGACTCCGACGTCGGCGCCCCCACCGCCCCGATGAACCGCTGCGGGTCGCGCCCCTCGGCCCGGGCCAGAGCTGCCCTGATCAGAGCGTCGAACAGCGGGGCCGGCCGGTCCGGACGGCTCTTCAGCTCGGGGTGGGCCTGGGTGCCGATCCAGAACGGGTGGTCGGGCAGTTCGATGAACTCGACCAGCAACTCGTCGGGCGACGTGCCCGAGCAATGGAAACCGGCGTCCTCGAACCGGGCCCGGTACCGGGGGTTGAACTCCCAACGGTGACGGTGCCGCTCGCTCACCACGGTGTCGCCGTAGATATCGGCCACCTGGCTCTCCTTGTCGAGCACGGCGACATAGGCGCCCAGACGCATCGTGCCGCCCATGTCGGTGACGTCCTGCTGCGACTCCATCAGGTCGATCACCGGATAGGGCGTCGTGCTGTCCGGCGTGTCGAACTCGCTGGAGTTGGCCCCAACCATGCCCAGCACGTTGCGGGCGTACTCGATCGTCATGACCTGCATACCGAGGCACAGACCGAGGCAGGGCAGGCCGCTCTCGCGGGCGTAGCCTGCGGCGGCGATCTTGCCCTCGACCCCGCGATGTCCGAACCCGCCGGGCAGGACGATCCCGTCGAGGTGGGACAGCTTCTCCTCCACCAGAAGACCCTCGACCTCGTCGGACAGGATCCACTCGATCTCGAGGTCGACGGCGTTGTTGATGGCGCCGTGACGCAACGACTCGGCCACCGACAGGTAGGCGTCGTGCAGGCTCACGTACTTGCCGACGATCCCGATCTTCAGCGGCTTCCATGCCCGCTCGCTGCGTTCGACCAGGGCCCGCCAATCGGCCAGGTCGGGATCGGGCACGTCGAGGCCGAGGAGGCGACAGGTGTAGGAGTCGAGCCCGGCGGTGTGCATCACCAGCGGGATGCCGTAGAGGCTGTCGGCGTCGGGGGCGTTGATCACGCCCTCGATCGGCACGTCGCACAGGTTGGAGATCTTGGCCGTCATCTCCTCGGAGATGATCCGGTCGGAACGGCACACGATGACGTCGGGCTGGACGCCCCGGCTGCGCAGCTCGGTGACCGAGTGCTGGGTGGGCTTGGTCTTCAGCTCGCCTGCGGGGCCGATGAAGGGCACCAGGGTCACGTGGACGTAGCAGACGTTCTCCCGGCCGACGTCGAGCCGGTACTGCCGGATCGCCTCCAGAAAGGGCAGGATCTCGATGTCGCCCACCGTGCCGCCGACCTCGGTGATGACGACGTCGACGTCCTCGGTGGCCAGCTGGGAGATCCGGCGCTTGATCTCGTCGGTGATGTGGGGGATGACCTGGACGGTCTTGCCCAGGTAGGTGCCCTTGCGCTCGGCGGCGATCACCGAGGAGTAGATCGAGCCGGTGGTGGCGTTCGAGGCCCGGGACAGGTTCTCGTCGATGAACCGCTCGTAGTGGCCGAGATCGAGGTCGGTCTCGCCTCCGTCGTCGGTGACGTAGACCTCGCCGTGCTCGAACGGATTCATCGTGCCGGGGTCGACGTTGATGTAGGGGTCGAGCTTCTGCATGGTCACCCGGAGGCCTCTGGCCTTGAGCAACCGTCCCAATGAGGAAGCGGTCAGACCCTTGCCGAGGGAGCTGACCACACCTCCCGTCACGAAAATGTGCTTCGTCATCACACTCCTAGCGGTGGCTCTGACCAACTTATCGCGCCGGTATGACGCGCGGACGCAACCGCCCGCCGCCTGGTGGAGACGCCTCATGTCGCCCGGCCCCCAAGGGGCGCCCGGTGGGCCGGCGGTACTAGGTTCTCCGCTCATGACCTTCACCGCCCTCCTGCTGGAGCAGAACGACGACGGCGTGACCTCCGCCATCACCGAACTCGACGACGACCGCCTACCGGAGGGCGCCGTCACCGTGGGCGTCGAGTGGTCGTCGCTCAACTACAAGGACGGGATGGTGCTCCAGGGCATCGGACGCCTGGTGAGGGACTATCCCCACATCCCCGGCATCGACCTGGCCGGCACGGTGGAGGCCTCGGCCGACGAGCGGTTCGCGCCTGGCGACCGGGTCGCCCTGACCGGCTGGCGGGTGGGCGAGGCCCACTGGGGCGGCTACGCCGAACGGGCCCGGGTCGAGGCCGACTGGCTGGTCCCCCTGCCCGACGGGCTGACGACCAGGCAGGCGATGGCGGTCGGCACCGCCGGCTTCACCGCCATGCAGGCCCTGATGGCCCTCGAAGCCCACGGGCTGGAGCCTGGAGCCGACAACCCGCTGCTGGTCACCGGGGCCTCCGGCGGCGTCGGTGGGTCCGCCCTGCTGTGGGCCAAGGCCGCCGGTCATCACGCCGTGGCCTCCACCGGACGCCCGGAGAACGCCGACGACCTGCGGGCGCTCGGCGCGGCCGAGGTGATCGATCGGGCCGAGCTGAGCGAGAATCCGAGCCGTCCGCTCCTCTCGGAGCGGTGGGCGGGCTGCATCGACGCCGTCGGCGGCGACACACTGGCCCACGTGCTGGCCGAGATGCGCTACGGCGCCTCGGTGGCGGCCTGCGGTCTGGCCGGGGGCAACGGCCTCGGCACCACCGTCATCCCGTTCCTGCTGCGAGGGGTGAACCTGCTGGGCATCGACTCGGTCCAGTGCCCTCAACCGCAGCGCCTGGCGGTGTGGACCCGCATCGCCGATGCGCTCGACGGCGGGGACGCCGCCCTCGATGACCTGACCAGCGAGGTGGCCCTGGCCGACGTGGCCGAGCTGGCGCCTGCCATCCTGGCCGGCGAGGTGAAGGGCCGCACCGTCGTCCGCTGCCGGACCGAGGCCTGATGGTGACCGAGGTCGCCCCGCTCACCGACCCCACCGAGCTGGGTTTCGACCCGACCCGCCTGGCCCGCATCGACCGCTTCATCGGCGAGCACTACCTCGAACCCGGCCGTCTGCCCGGCTTCTCGCTCCTGATCGGGCGCCGAGGCCAGGTGGCCCACCGGAGCCACCTCGGCCACCGCAACGTGGCCGCCGGCGCCCCGATGACCGACGACACGATCGTCCGCATCTACTCGATGTCGAAGCCGATCACGTCGGTGGCGATCCTCGGGCTGTACGAGGAGGGGCGGCTCCGCATCGACCAACCGGTGAGCGACTTCATCCCGTCCTTCGCCGACCTGCGGGTGTGGGCCGACGGCAGCACGATCTCCCATACCACCACGCCGCTCACCCGCCCGATGACGGTGCGCGACCTGCTCACCCACACCTCGGGCCTCTCGTACTCGTGGATGCGGCGGCACCCGGTCGACGCCCTGTATCGCCGATCGGGTCTCGACGCCGGCCACAAGCTGGAGGACTGGGTGGAGATCCTGGCCGGGATCCCGCTCCTCTTCTCCCCCGGCGACGCCTGGTCCTACAGCGTCGCCACCGACGTGCTGGGCCGGGTGGTCGAGGTGGTGACCGGGCAGACCTTCGACGTCGCCCTGACCGAACGGATCTTCGAGCCCCTGGGTATGACCGCCACCGGTTTCCACGTCCCCGATGAGGCCGCCGATCGCCTGGCCGCCAACTACGTCCTCCCGTCGATGTCGCCCTTCGGCGTGCCCGAGGGGGCGGAGGGAGACGAGATGGTGCTGCTCGACGACGGTGGCGACGCCAGCCCGCAACGCACCCCACCGGCGTTCCTGTCGGGCGGGGGCGGTCTGCTCTCGACGTTGGGCGACTACCACCGGTTCACCCGGATGCTGGTGGAGGGCGGCACCCTCGACGGGGCCCGGATCCTCAGCCCGTCCACCATCGCCTACGCCACCCGCAACCACCTGCCCGGGGGCCGGGACCTGGCGGCAATGGCCCTCCCCGGATTCAGCGAGATCGTCAACGACGGTCACGGCTTCGGGCTCGGGTTCTCGGTGGTCGTCGATCCGGCGGCCACCCCCGTGGTGTGCTCGCCCGGCGAGTTCGCCTGGGGCGGTGCGGCATCGACCCTGTTCTGGATCGACCCGGTGGAGGAGCTGACCGTGATCGGGATGACGCAGCTGATGCCGTCGTCGGCCTACCCGATACGTCAGGAGCTGAAGGCCCTGGTCTACGCCGCCCTGGTCGACTGAGGCCCGTCGCTCCCACCTACGCTGGACGCCGATGAACGCAGGAGGTCACATCGCCGTCGCCCACCGGCTGGGCACCTTCGACGGCGACGACGACAGCGGTGTCAACCTCGGCGCCGCCCTGCCCGACCTGGCATCCATCGGCCATTTCCGGCTCCGGGGGTCGACGGACGACGACGCCGTGAGCCACGGGATCGACCTCCACCACCGCACCGACGACGCCTTCCATCAGCACCCGTGGTTCACCGGGCGCAATCGTGAGCTGGCCGACCGGCTCGGAGCCGACGGGGTCGGCCGGGGGCCGGCCCGGGCCTGCAGCCACGTCGGCATCGAGTTGCTGCTCGATGGGGAGCTGCTGCGCGATCCGACCCATCAGGCCGCCTCGGCCGACGCCTATAACGGCATCCTCGACCGCCTCGACGACCTCGAGAGCCTGGTCGAGGCCGAGCACCGGGCGCGCTGGCGCCTGCACCTCACCCGGGTCGCCGAGCGGCACCTCCCCGACTACTACGACGATCCGCAGGCGGTGGCCGCCCTGCTGCACCGCATCCTGTCGGCCCGGCCCCGATTGGCGCTGCCGACCGAGCACGTGCCGGTGGTCGCCGCCGCCCTGGCCGACGTCCAGCCCGACATCGCCGCCACCGCCACCGACCTCCTGGGCCAGCTCCGCGCCGAGGTCGCCTGAGCACTGAGGTCGCCTGAGCAGCGAGGTCGCCTGACCAGCGAGGCCGGCTCATGGCCCGGCTCGGGTCGACCCGGCGCCGGAACCTCGCCAGCGTCGCTCAGTCGAGGCCGAAGAGGGGCAGGCAGGGTTCGAGGCCGGTCACCGTGACCGCCAACTCGGACCGCACGTCGCGCCACCGTTCGACGGTGAGGCGGAGCTTGGCGAGGTGGGCCCGCTCGCCTCGTCGGATCACGGTCTCGATGCCGTTCTCCTCGTAGCCGTTGAGTTCCGACACCCGGCGCGATGCCAGGTTGTCGACGAAGGCGCCGCTCCTGACCTCCAGCGCGCCGAGGTGTTCGAACGCCAAGTGGCAGACAGCGGCCCGCATCTCCCGCCCGATCCCCCGCCCCTGGTGGTCCAAGCCCAACCACGAGCCGGTGGCGGCGGAGCGCAGCAGCCGGAAGTCGTTGGCTCCGATGGCCTGGGAGCCGACGATCCGGCCCTGCTCGACCACCACCAGCTGCAGATCCCACTCCGCCGGGCTGAACGACGATCGGGCGTTCCACCAGAACTGCAGCGCCTGCCGTTCGAAGTCCGGCGACTCCAGATCGGTCCACGGGAAGGAGAACGGCATCCACCCCGGATCGTGCACCCCGGTCCGGGCCACCTCGATCAGCTCGGCCAGGTCGTCGTCGGTGGGGACCCGTAGCTCGAGGCGCGGGGTGGTGATGCGGAGCCCGAACAGGGGCCAGTGATCGACGAGGGCCATGGGCCCGACCCTAGGCCGATTCGACAACCGCCCCGGCGGGAGAACACCAGGTTATGGGTGGCCCCGAGGCTGAGAGGTCGGGCCCGACGTTGCAGGCTGCGTCAGGTGGCGGGCCGCTTGAGCAGGGTGGCCGAATCGATCAGCTCGCGGGCGTGCTGACGGGCGGTGTCCGACTTGGGCTGGCCGGACAGCATGCGGGCCAACTCGGTGAGACGACCCTCGGCATCGAGCAGACGGATCTCCGAGACGGTGTCGTCGTCGCCCTGGCGCTTCTCCACCAGCAGGTGGCCGTCGGCGAAGGCGGCCACCTGGGGCAGGTGGGTGACGACCAGCACCTGATGGCGATCGCCGAGGTCGCTCAGCGACCGACCGACGGCGAGACCGGCCTGTCCGCCGATGCCGGCGTCGACCTCGTCGAACACGAGCACCGGGGGAGCCTCCGACAGCACGCTGCGGAGCGCCAGCATGGCCCGGGCCAACTCGCCACCGGAGGCCACCTTGGCCAGCGGGGCCAGATCGCTACCGGGGTTGGCCGCCAACTGGAACGACACCTCGGACCCCTCCGGACCCTCGACCTCGATCCCGACCCTGGCCTTGGGCATGGCGAGATCGGGCAGGTGGCCCTGCATCGCCTTGGCCAGCCCGGGGGCGGCGTCGAGGCGGGCGGTGCGAACCCGGGCCTGCTCGGTGGCGAGGCGCTCCAGCACCTCGGCCCGGCGAGCGTCGAGCTCGGCCGCACGCTGATCGTGACCTTCGAGCTCGGCCAGGCGCTCGGCCAGGGCGTCTCGCTCGGCCATGACGGCGGCCACGTCGTCGCCGTACTTGCGGCACAGATCCCGCAACAGACGGCGGCGGGCCTGGATCCGCTCCAGCTGCTCGGGGTCGGGCTCGATCCCCTCCCCCACCGACCGCACGGCGTCGATCAGGTCGTCCAGCTCGGCCACCACAGCCCCGATACGACCGGCCACCTCGGCGAAGGGCCGACGACCCTCCAGCTGATCGAGGATTCGGGCCAGGCGGTCCCGGGCGCCGTCATCGGCGCTGAGCTGCTCCAACACGCTGCCCGACAGCTCCATGTTGCCGACGGCGTCGGCCAGCAGCTCCTCGGTGGCGGCCAGGGCCTCGTCCTCGCCGGGGTCTTCGAGGCCGGCGTCGACCAGCTCGGTCACCTGGTAGCGGACCAGATCGAGCTCCCGGGCCCGGGAGCGTTCGTCGCCACCGAGGCCGGCCAGCAGAGCGTCGACCTGGGTCAGCTCCTCCTTCACCGCATCGAGGGAGACGACGTCGATCCGCCCGAAGATGTCGATGGCGGCCCGCTGGGCGTCGACGCCGAGCAGCGACTGATGGGCGTGCTGACCGTGGAGATCGACCAGCTTGGCCCCGAGCTCGGCCAGGTGGGCGGCCGTGGCGGGCCGACCGTTGACGTAGGCCTTGGACCGGCCTGCGGCGGCCACCACCCGGGACAGGACGAACTCCTCCCCCGCCAGCTCGAAGCGGCCGTCGACCACGGCCTCCTCGGCCCCGGGGCGCACCAGGCCGGGATCGGCCCGGCCCCCCATCAGGAGGCTGATGGCGTCGACCAGGAGGGTCTTGCCTGCGCCGGTCTCGCCGGTGAGGGCGATCATGCCCGGCGGGATCTCGAGGGTGAGTGAGTCGATCACTCCCAGGTCGGTGACTGCCAATTCGTGGAGCATCGTGTTAGTCCTTGGAACTCTGGACGCCGGACCTCGGTCAACTCTCACGAGTTCCGCCGCCGGCGGAACTCCGAGCGAGGCGCTCCTGCGCCGAAGCCTCTAACGGTCCGTCAGTCCGAATTTCTCCTTCAGGACCAGGTGGAAATCGCGATCCCCCCGGACGAGAAGGCCTACCTCTGTCTTGGATGCCTTGCACAGCACCGATTGACCCGGCTCGACTTCGACGACAACCCGCCCGTCGAGCGCGATCACCGCTGAACGATATCCCTCGACGGTGAGCTTCACCTCGGTGTCGGGGGCCAGCACCATCGGCCGGTTGAACACCGTGTGGGCGGCCACCGGCACCAGGAGCAGCGTGCGGAAGTCGGGTTCGACGATGGGACCGCCGGCCGAGAGCGAGTAGGCGGTGGAACCGGTGGGGGTGGCGACGATGAGACCGTCGGCCAGAAAGGTGATGAAATCCCGCCCGGCGATGTCGACCGACACCTCGACGGCTCGACCGCTCTCCGACCGATCGACGACCGCCTCGTTGAGGGCCCGCCCGACGAAGGACATGCCGTCGGCCGTCTCGAGGTGCACGTCGATCATCATGCGCCGCTCGATCTTCAGCTCGCCCTCCCACCACTGGTCGAGGGCCTCGATCATGTGGTCGGGGTCGACCTCGGTCAGGTAGCCGAGGTGACCGGCGTTGACGCCGAGGATGGGCACGTCGTGGGCCGCCACCAGGGCCGTGGTACGCAGCATGGTGCCGTCGCCGCCGAGGCTCAGACAGGCGTCCAGCCCGACGCCGAAGGCCGACTCGTCACGGCCCAGATCGGGGCGGTCGACCAGGTCGGCGTCCGGCTTGGGGAGGCTGACGGCGATACCCCGCTCGTCGCACCAGGCGGTGGCGCCGGCGGCGAGGTCGAGCACGTCCGGTCGATGCTGGTGGATCACCAGGCCCAGGCTCATACTCACGTACTGCTCGTTTCCGCTGCGGTCACGACCTCATCGAGGTGGCGATCCCCCAGCTCGGCGGGAAGACCCTCGACGGGGTTCAGGCTATTACCATCCGCCTGCCACCAGGCCGCGAACTCCACGTTGCCCTTCGAACCCCGCATCGGCGACGGCGTGACACCGCGCAGCGGCAGCCCGACGGTGGCCGCCTCCGCCCGGACCTCGCCCAGCACCCGACGCCAGATCACGGGATCGTCGATGATGCCGCCCCCGCGGGCCACGTCGGCCCGGCCCGCTTCGAACTGGGGCTTGACCAGGGTGACGACCGGCGCGCCGGCGGCCAGCGGCACCAGCACGGGAAGCACCAGTCGCAGCGAGATGAACGACACGTCGGTCACGATGATGCCGAACGGGGCGGGCACGCTCGCCGGGGCGAGGTGACGGATGTCGGTCTGCTCCCGCACGTCGACCCGGGGGTCGTCCCGGAGCCGGGCATGGAGCTGCTCGGTGCCGACGTCGACGGCCACGACCCGGGCCGCCCCCCGCTGCAGCAGGCAATCGGTGAAACCGCCGGTGGACGAGCCGACGTCGAGGGCGGTCAGACCGGCGACGTCGAGGGCGAAACGGTCGAGGGCGTGGTCGAGCTTGCCGCCGGCCCGGCTGACGTAGCGAAGCCGATCGCCGACCAGGTCGACGGTGGACCCGGGCGCGATCGGCTTGGCCGCTTTGGTCACCACCGCCCCGTCGACCAGCACCCGCCCGGCCTCGATCTCGGATCGGGCGGCGGAACGGCTGGGGACGAGCCCCCGGTGGAGGAGTTCGGCGTCGAGTCGACGACGAGTGGCCAGCGCGCCCCCCTTGGTCAGGTGTCCGCCAAGGGGGAACGCTAGCGCCGTGGTACGAAGCTCAGGCCTTCTTGGCCTTGGAGGTCGCCTTGGAAGCGGTCTTGGTCACCTTCTTGGTGGCCTTCTTGGCGGTGGACTTGGTCGCCTTCTTGGCCTTGGTCGCCGTCGCCGTGGCCTTCTCGGCCACCTCGTCTGTCTCGACGAGTTCGGCGTCGACGATGTCGTCGGCGGCGGCCTCGGCGTCATCGGCGAGATCCTCGGCGGCGGCCTCGGCCTCGTCCTTGGCGTCGCCGAGGTTCCAGTCCTCGGGGATCGGCACGCCGGCCTCACGGGCCCGGCGGACGCCGTCGGCGACGACCTTGGGGCCGGTGGTGACGACGAAGTCCTTGACGTCGCCCACGGCGCCGTCGACCCGGCCGACCGCGGTCTTGACCGGGGCCGGGACGCTGTCGGAACCGTCGACGGTGTCGATGATGCGCTTCCACTCGGCCTCGATCAGCGACGCGGTCTGCTGGAGCACACCACGCGCCTCGTCGGCGCCGCGGGAAAGGGTGTTGGAGAGATCGGTTGGCATCTTCATAGTGCCTCCAGGATACCGACTCAAGCATGCGCTTGCTACCGCAAGCATAGGTTTTTTCACCCAGCCCCCTAGGCTTGGCGTCTTCCCGCCCCCGGGGATCTCGTGCCGCCGACCCGCCGCTGCACCGGTCCCGCCCGTCGAAACGACCCCACCCGCCGTGAGTTCACCCGCCGCTTTCGCCGCGCCCCGACGCCTGGGGCCGACCCTGCTGTTGTGCCTCGCCGTCGCCGCGCTGCTGTCGTCGCATCACCTCGCCCTGGTCGACGGTGGGGGCGCCGAGCTGCGGACGGTCGACGAGAGGGCGATCGACGAGCCCTTGGGTCCCGTCGCCGTCGCCCCCGGAGCCCCCGGGTCGGGCCCGACCCCGACCGCCCGGTTCGGGCCGTGGGTGGGGCGGACCACGGTGCCCGCCCCGCTCGCCGAGCGAGCCTCGTCTCCGTCGAAGGCGGCTCAGCCGGTCATCGACAGCGGCATCGTCGGCGTCGCCGACCGTTCGGTCGCCCGGGCGGCCACCCGGATCATCATCGGGGCCCAGGTCCCCTCGTGGACCGAGCCGGTGTGGATCGAGGGCTGGGCCCTGCGGGGACGCCCCGCCGCGCCGACCGAGACCGCGGCCACCCCGACCCCCACCGCACCCCCCACCACGCCGGTCCCCGCCCCGGCCGCCGCCGCCCCGACCGGGGCCACGCTGGAGGTGGCCGATGCCTCCCAGTGGCGGGCGGCCGTCGCCGCCGCCCGGCCCGGCGACACCATCCGGCTGACGGCATCGATCGGCCAGCCACTCCAGTACCGCGGGCCGCGGGCCGCGGGGTCGGGATCGGCCGGAGCCGACGGAGCGCCGGGCCGACCGATCACGATCACGGCCGCCGACGGGGTCTGGATCGACCCGGGCAACCACCGCAACGTGCTCGGCGCCCTGGACGTGATCGGGGCCGACCACATCCACGTGGTCGGGGTGCGGGTCCGCAACAGCCAGTTCGGTATCCGCCTCCTCGAGGTGTCCGGATCGGCCGACGCTCCGGTGCGGATCACCAACAACCAGGTGGTCGACATCGGCCACGCCGGGATCCACGTCGCCGGCGACCTGTCGGACCACACGCCGTCCCGGTTCGTGCGGGTGGAGGGCAACGTGGTGCGGCGAACCGGTCTGACCGAGTCGACGTTCGGCGAGGGCATCTACCTCGGGTACGGGACCAGGGAGTGGGTCGACCGCACCAGCGACATCGTCGTGGTCGGCAACCGCATCTCGCACACCGCGGCCGAGGGCATCGACATCAAGCCCGGCACCCGCAACATCACCGTCGCCGGCAACAGCATCCACGACCTCTCGCCCATCAACGGCGGCGCCATCTCGGTGCACTACGTCGGGGTCAGCCCCAACCCCGACCCGGGGACCCCGAGCAACGTCGTCGTGACCCGCAACCGCATCTGGAACCTCAACCTCGACGATCGGGGCGGCTCCAACGACTGGGCGATCTGGGTCGGCCATGGTGGCGTGGCCATCGAGAGCAACGCCGTGTGGGGGCTGCGCAACGACCCGGGCTCGGCACGGGCGGTGCGGGTGCGGGGCCTGCATGACTTCGGCCCCCACCCGATCCGGATCGCCGACAACGTCTTCTGGACGGCTGCGGGCTGGATGGCCGAGGGCAACCCGTCGGGTGGGGGCAACGTGCAGGCGTCGGGCAATCGAGGTCCGGCCGGAGCCACGGGGGTCGAGGTCCCGATCGAGCCCGGCCCCGGCGTGCCGGCGCTCGGCACCGGGGGCACGGCCGACGCCGGTGGCGGGCCGGGCTCCGCCCTCGGCTTCGGCTGAGTTCGGAGCGGTCCGAGCGCTCAATCCCGGGCGCCTAATCCCGGGCGTCTAATCCCAGGCGCCCAATCCCAGGCGCTCAATCCCGAGCGCTCAGTCCCGGGCCCCGCCGAGGCGCTTCGGCGTCACCCGGAAGCGGAGGGCGCGGAAGCCCCGCTCCGTGCGCTTGTGGGCCACGTGGCCCTTGCGGCGGGCCAGCACGTCGGATTCGAGTCGGCCGAGCAGGCCGGCCCGTCCCGTCATCACCAGGTCGCCGGGGCGGTCCATGTCGGCGGTGCGGAAGGCGGCCACGATCCGCTCGACCTGGTCGACGAACCACGGGCTGTGGACTTTTTCCGGCGCGTGGAACACCACGACCGGGGGCGGTGGCGCCTCGCCTCCGTCGAACCCCGGGACTGACTCGACGGTCAGGTCGTGCACGAGTTCCGGCTCGTCGCCGCCGTTGTCGGTGAGG
Source organism: Actinomycetota bacterium (assembly GCA_039201605.1). Taxonomy (GTDB): domain Bacteria; phylum Actinomycetota; class Acidimicrobiia; order Acidimicrobiales; family SZUA-35; genus CADEDH01. The sequence continues at coordinate 6,393 of JBCCRO010000052.1, read as the reverse complement.
AGGCGGGACGTGGCCCGCAGGGCCAGCAGGTCCCGGCTCAGCAGCAACGCGGGCGGGTATCCGACCTTGGACGCAATCAGGGCCCGGTGGCCCTGGCCGGGCTCGATCACCAGCGCCGGTCCGGACTCCACGCCCTGGAGAGCGGTGCGCAGGAGTTTCGTCGGGTACGCCAGCGAGTCGAACTCGTCGAGGCCGGTCACCGTGGCGGCCTCCCATCGCAACGACTTCTGGGTGAACCGCTGGATCCGCCGATCGTAGACCCCACCCTCGAAGGCGGAGCCTCCGGCGGCGGGCACCTCGGGTACCCCGTGGGCCCCGTGCAGGAGAAACACCTGATGGTGTTTGTTGCCCTTGTGCAGGACGACCTCGAGGGCCAGGTCCTTGACCAGGGCCTCGACCTGCTCGGCCAGCGGCACGACGACCACGATCCCGATCAGGGTGCCGCCGTGGCCGTAGGCGAAGGCCCGACCGATCAGTTCGGCGATCACCGATTCGCCGGCCTTGCCCGGGATGTTCGACACCACGAGATCGAACCGGCCGTCGGCCCCCGGATCGTCACCGGCCGGTACCGGGAGGGCGTCGAAGCCGAGCGAGCCCAGGATCCGGTGGCGATCGGCCGACAGGTCGTTGAGGGCGCGATTGCGGCGGGCGAAGCGCAGGGCCAGTGCGTCGCGGTCGACCGAGACCACCTCGCGGTCGGGGTCGAGGGCCTGGAGGGTCAGGCCGAGCGTGCCGTGGCCGCAGCCGAGATCGAGCACCCGCTCGCCCCCGGGCAGCGGGAGCGACTGCAGGTGACGCAACAGGAGCTGTGAGCCCGGATCGACACCGGCGCTGGCGAACACCGAGCGGGCCAGGTCGAACCGGAGGCGCTGGCGGTGGAAGGCGAACTCGACCTGGCGGGCGACGAAAAGCTCTTCGATCGAGTCGGCCATGGAGTTGCGGCGGACGGGGCCGTCAGCCCAGGGCGGCCAGTCGTTCGGCGGCATCGCCGAAGCCGGGCTCGGCCTCGATGATCTGGGTGAACACCCGTCGGGCGTGGGCGAACTCGCCGGACCGCTCGTAGAGGTCGCCGAGCACGTACCAGCGTCGCAGGTGGTGCAGGCCGGGGCGGCGGGGCGGCTTCGGTGCGCTTTCGAGCAGGCGGATGGCATCGGCCAGCCGGTCCCGATCGGCGAGGGTGCCGGCCTGCACGATCCGGCCCTCCTCCACCAGCTCGGCCGAGGGCGAGGCGTCGCCCAGCTCGATCCACAGCTCCTCGGCCTTGGTCCAGCGCCGCAGGGCCCGGCAGCAGTCGGCCCACACCGGGTGCTGCTCGACCGAACCGGTGCGCTCGTGGAACGCCTCGAACTGGTTGATGGCCTTGGCCCAGTGACCGAGCCGATAGAAGGTCAGGCCGCGGATCTCGATCACCTCGGGAACCCCGGGTGAGAGGCGCTCGATCGACGCCAGCAGGTTGTCGGCCTCGGTGAAACGCTCGGCCTCGAAGGCCAGAGCGGCCTCGGCCAGGCGCCGCTGGAGCTTCTGGGCAGTCGAGGGTGCGACGTCGGGGAACTGCACATCGCTGACGTCGACCTCGCGGGGCTTGGGCCGCTTCTTCTTGGCCTTGGCCGGCGCCGGGTCGTCGACCCGTTCGATGGTGATCTCGTCCCTCAGATCCGGGGGCGGAGGAATCCGCTTGCCCCTGGTCTGGCGTCCCTTGCCGACGGCAGAAGTGGCGGCCCGACGGACCTCGCCGTCCACGCCGCCCTGGGCGTTGCGTCGGAAGCCGCTCTTGTTGAACGGACGACCCTCGGTGCGTCGGTCATCGCCTCCGGGGCCTCGGGTGCGGTCGCTCCCCGGCCCGCGGCCTCGGGCCCCGCCGCCGGAGCGGCCTGCCGGTTTGCCACCGCCCGGTCCGTTGCCACCGGCGCCGCTACGGCCGCCGGCGCCACGACCGGGACCTCGGCCCCCGGAGCCGGTGCGGCCGCTGCCGCCGCCACCCGGTCCACCGGTGCGCCGGGGAGGCCCCGAGCGTTTGCCGCCGGACCGTCCGTCGCCCCCTGAACGGGAGCCTCCGGCCCCGTGGTCGCCGGACCGCGAGCCGCCGCCGGATCTCGTGTCGTCGCCGCGTCCACCGCCGGAGCGGGCACCGCCGCCGGCACCTCGACCTCGGCTGCCACCGCCGGAGGAGCCGGAGCCCGGGCGGGGTCCTTTGCCGCCCCGGTTGCCGGGGCCCGAGCCACTGCGACCCCCGGGGGGACGGGTGCCACCGCCCGCGGGACGACCCGAGCTGGGGCGGCGAGAGGATCGGCCTCGGCCGCCCGAAGAATTGGAGCGTGAACCGGCGCCGTCGGACATTGACACCATGGTAGCCCTACTCCCCTCCGGACCAGCCCGAACGGGCCGATGGAGAAGCGTCACGGGGATACCGACCCACGAGTGAATCGGGCCCTGATAATTAGACTCTGTAGTCCGAACCTCCGGGTGTTCGATGAAAGAGGGATGATGATCACGAACGACAAGCCGGGTCCGGTGATGTGCGTCGTCGGAACGCGCCCGGAGGTGATCAAGATGTTTCCCGTGGTCCAGGCGTTGCGGGCCCAGGGGGTACCCACGGTCCTGGTCAACACCGGCCAACACAGCGGGCTGTGCACCGACGCCCTGGCCTCGTTCGGGCTGGAGGCCGACGTAGACCTCCAGGTCATGGCCCACGACCAGACCCCCACCGACGTGGCGGCCAAGGTCCTCACCCGCCTGCGCCCCGAGCTGGAGACCCACCAACCGTCGTGGATCGTGGTGCAGGGCGACACCACCACCGTGCTCGCCGCCGCCATCGCCGGCAGCTACCAGCGGGTGCCGGTGGCCCACGTCGAGGCCGGCCTGCGCTCCTACGACATCAACGAGCCGTTCCCCGAGGAGCTGAATCGGAAGGCGGTGGGGGCCATCACCAGCCTCCACCTCGCCCCCACCGAGCGGGCGGCCGACGCGCTGCGCAAGGAGGGGGTGGCCGAGAACGCCATCCTCCTCACCGGCAACACCGTGATCGACGCCCTCCACTGGGCCACCGGCCACCTGCCGGAGCGGGCAACCGACCCGGCGTTGGCCGCCGTCGATCCCGAGCGGCCGCTCCTGCTGCTGACCACCCACCGACGGGAGAACTTCGGCACCCGCCTGACCGACATCTTCTCCGCCGTCCGTCGGGTTGCCGAACAGCGGCCCGAGCTCCAGATCCTGTTCCCCGTCCACCCCAACCCGTCGGTCCGCGAGGTCGCCGGGCGTGAGCTGGGCGAGGTACCCGGGGTCCTGATGGCCGAGCCTCTCGACTACCTCGACATGGCCCGGGCCCTCCAGCAGTGCGACGCCGTGCTGACCGACTCCGGTGGCCTCCAGGAGGAGGCGCCCGCTCTGGGCAAGCGCGTCCTGGTGATGCGGGAGGTGACCGAGCGCCCCGAGGCCATCGACTGCGGCATCGCCGAGTTGCTCGGCACCGATCCCGATCGCATCGTCGACCGGGTCAACCACGCCCTGGACAATCCGATGGACGACGGGGCCAGCCCCTACGGCGACGGCCGGGCAGGCGAGCGCATCGCCCTGGCCCTGCAGGGCAAGCCGGTCGAGCCGTTCCACTGGTTGGAGGAAGACGCCTGATGAGCTCGATCAAGCCCGTGATCCGCATCGGCACCCGGGCCGCCCTCGATCTGGCCCGCCGCGCCCCTTCCGACGACCACCCGTCCCACGACGAGCGGGTCGACGCCGGCCTGTCGTGGCTGTGCCGGGCCCAGGACCAGGGCACCGACCGGGGTTTCAGCTACGGCTACACCGTGCGGGGCGGGTGGCAGCCGTCGTACGTCGAGACCACCGGCTACATCATCACCACGTTCCTCGCCGCCGCACGACGTCTCGGACGCCCCGAGCTGACCGAGCGGGCGGTCGAGGCCGGCGACTGGCTGCTGTCGGCCCAGCTGGCGGACGGCTCGTTCCCCAATCCGGGGTTGAGCGCCACCGACGGGGTGGTGTTCGACACCGGGCAGGACCTGTTCGGCCTGCTGGCCCTGGCCGAGCAGGGCCACGGCGAACGGTTCGACGACGGGGCCCGCCAGGCGATGACCTGGCTGGTCAAGGTGGCCGACGACGAGAGCCGGTGGACCCGCAACACCTTCAACTCGATCCCCCACGTGTACAACTCCCGGGTGGCCTGGGCCCAGGCCAAGGCCGCTCTCCGCTTCGACGACGAGGCGGCGGCCGCCGTGGCTCGGGCCAATCTCGATTGGGCCTGCTCCCAGCAGGTCGACAACGGCTGGTTCGACAACTGTGCGTTCACCGTCGGCGCCCCGCCGTTCACCCACACCACCGCCTACGCCGGTCGGGGCCTGCTCGAGGCGGGCCGGGTGCTCGACGAACCGCGCTACATCGACGCCGCCACCGGGGTGGCCCGGGCCGCCGGTCGCCACCTGCGGGCCGACGGGCGCCTGCCGGGGCGCATCGGCACCGACGACCGGGCGGCGTCGTCGAGCGTGTGCCTCACCGGCAGCGCCCAGTTCGCCATCATCTGGTTCGAACTGGCGGCCGAGAGCGGCGACGCCATCATGGCCGATTGGGCCCGACGGGCCGTCGACGCCGTGGGCCGCCAACAGGATCTGGGTGGACCGGACGAAACTCGGGGCGCCATCAAGGGGTCGTCCCCGGTGTGGGGGCGGTACGCCCCGCTCGGCTACCCCAACTGGGCCACCAAGTTCTTCGTCGACGCCGTGTTCCGAGCCATCGACGCCTCGGCCGGGCCGGAGCCGTCATGAGCCGCATCGAGCTGTTCGGCTTCGGCGTCGACGCCGTCACCACCGAGCAGGCCCTCGACTGGGTGGCCGAACAGGCCACCGGGCCGGGCCGAGGGCGCATCCTCACCCTCAACGCAACCGGCATGATGATCGCCGAGCAGGACGAGTTCCTGGCCCGGTACGCCGGTACGGCCGAGCTCGTGGTGGCCGACGGTCAGCCGCTGGTGTGGGCCTCGCCATTGTTCGGTACCCGCCTACCCGAGCGGGTGGCCGGGATCGACCTGGTCGACCGGATGGCGGCCCAGGCCGCCGATCGGGGCTGGCCGGTGTTCCTGTTGGGGGCCGAGGAGGCGACGATCGCCGAAGCCGCCCGTGAGCTCGAGCGCCGCCATTCGGGTCTGAAGGTCGCCGGTCACCACCATGGTTTCCTCGGCGATTCGGCCGCCGAGGTGGCCGCGCAGATCGCGGCGTCAGGGGCGTCGATCCTCTTCGTCGGTATGGGTATGCCCCGCCAGGAGCAGTTCATCGACGGTCACTGGGAGCGGCTGGGCGTCGACGTCGCAATCGGTGTCGGTGGTACCTTCGAGGTCATCACCGGCCATCTTCGGCGTGCACCGGTGTTGGTGCAGCGCCTCGGGCTCGAGTGGGCCTTCCGCATGATCCAGGAGCCTCGTCGCCTCGCCGGCCGCTACGGGGCGACCCTCGTCTGGCTGTTGCGGCGGACGGCGCCGGCGGCCGGTGAGCACCTGCTGCGTCGTCGCCGCTGACGCCTCGCCGACCTTCTCCGCACCACGCTCGCCGCTGACTTCTCGCTGACGTCTCGCCGCCCGTCCATGTCCGCAGGCCCCGGCGCACCCGGGGACGGCCCGCACGCAGACCACCGCTACCAGGGGCCGAAAACGACGAAAGGAGCCGGCGTGAACCGGCTCCTTATCGTGGCAACTTCGCTGAGAAGCTGCGGCGAAATCCGGCGGCGTCCTACTCTCCCAGGCCGTCTCCGACCAAGTACCATCGGCGCTGGAGGGCTTAACTTCCGTGTTCGGGATGGGAACGGGTGTGACCCCTCCGCAATCGCCACCGAAATCTATGGCGCTCAGCCCGGCCGACGAAAGCGGCGGAGCGAGCAGCGTTTGTAAGAACTCTGGTTTCTCGGGGGTTCGGCAAGACCGAAACTCCGGGGAGCCCGAATGGTTCTTAAGTACTGAATAGCGAGCACGAGCGAGAGCAAATGCAACAGAAATCACAAGCCCTCGGCCTATTAGTACCGGTCAGCTGAACACTTTACAGTGCTTACACGTCCGGCCTATCAACCTAGTCACCTACTAGGGGCCTTACCCGGTTAACCCGGTGGGAGATCTCATCTTGAAACAGGTTTCCCGCTTAGATGCGTTCAGCGGTTACCCCTTCCGCAGGTCGCCAACCAGCCATGCTCCTGGCGGAACAACTGGCACACGAGAGCTGCGTCCATCCCGGTCCTCTCGTACTAGGGACAGCCTTCCTCAAATCTCCTTCGGCTGCAGAGGATAGGGACCGAACTGTCTCACGACGTTCTAAACCCAGCTCGCGTTCCGCTTTAATGGGCGAACAGCCCAACCCTTGGGACCTGCTTCAGCCCCAGGATGCGATGAGCCGACATCGAGGT
>JBCCRO010000051.1:0-35514 GCA_039201605.1 Actinomycetota bacterium | reverse complement strand
CTTTTCGGTACATGTCAAACCCAGGTAAGGTTCTTCGCGTTGCCTCGAATTAAGCAACATGCTCCGCCGCTTGTGCGGGCCCCCGTCAATTCCTTTGAGTTTTAGCCTTGCGGCCGTACTCCCCAGGCGGGGCACTTAATGCGTTAGCGACGGCGCGGATCTCGTTGGTTGAGACCCACACCTAGTGCCCAACGTTTACGGCATGGAGTACCAGGGTATCTAATCCTGTTTGCTACCCATGCTTTCGCTCCTCAGCGTCAATACCAGCCCAGAGTGCTGCCTTCGCCATGGGTGTTCCTCCTGATATCTGCGCATTTCACCGCTACACCAGGAATTCCACACTCCCCTACTGGATTCAAGTCAGCGCAGTATCGGATGGCGTCTCGGAGTTGAGCCCCGAGTTTTCACATCCGACTTACGCAACCGCCTACGAGCTCTTTACGCCCAATAAATCCGGACAACGCTTGGCCCCTACGTCTTACCGCGGCTGCTGGCACGTAGTTGGCCGGGCCTTCTTCTGTGGGTACCGTCAGTTTCGTCCCCACTGAAAGGGGTTTACGACCCTAGGGCCTTCATCCCCCACGCGGCGTCGCTGCATCAGGCTTTCGCCCATTGTGCAAGATTCCCTGCTGCTGCCTCCCGTAGGAGTCTGGGCCGTGTCTCAGTCCCAGTGTGGCTATTCGTCCTCTCAGACTAGCTACCCGTCAAAGCCTTGGTGAGCCGTTACCTCACCAACAAGCTGATAGGCCGCGAGACCCTCCCGAAGCGATAAATCTTTCCTCATCGAACCATTCGATTCGAAGAGGACATCCGGTATTAGCTCAAGTTTCCCTGAGTTATTCCAGACTTCGGGGCAGGTTTCTCACGTGTTACTCACCCGTTCGCCACTCACTCATGTGACCCGAAGGTCGAGTTCGTTCGACTTGCATGCATTAGGCACGCCGCCAGCGTTCGTCCTGAGCCAGGATCAAACTCTCCGTTAGAGAATCTGGCCCCACCATTCGTTTGGTGGTGTCACCCCAAGAAGCGGAGCTTCTTGAAGCTACACCCGAAGGGTGTTGCCGTGATCTTGGTTGATTTGCCGAGTGTGCTTGCTGAGCACCTCGGCGACCCCGACGACTGAAGGAAACAGTCGACGGAGCCAGGAATTTTGTGACGGGACATCATCAAAGGTGGCCGGCTACGCCGAGCACCCAGCACATGATGATGTTCCGCACACGCTGCGTACATCCTCTCTTCCGTTTTCAAGGAGCTACGAACCGCTCACGCTACCAGCCGAAGTCGAAGCGGCCGAACGAATTCTCGTCCGGCGGCTACCACGGTGGCGGTGTGGTGAGCGGGGCTCATGCCTCAGAGCGGTTCCGGTGCTACCCGAGTGGGTGTTGACCGTGCCGTTGAGGCGAAGATCTACGTTAACGGTGTTCCGCTGGGCTCCGCAACCTGGCCAACCAGGTTTCTGGGAGATTTCGGCCCCTCATCCCTGTCGGTCGACATCGTCCGGTCTTGAGGGGCCGCGCCCTTACCCGAAGTCGAGCAGGTGGACGGACTTCTTCCCCTTGCGGACCAGGCAGTACCGGTCGTGCAGGAGGGCCGAGCGGTCGATCGCGGCGTCGGCCGCCACCTTGGTCCCGTTGACCGAGATGCCGTTCTGCTTGAGCAGCCGACCGGCCTCGCTGCGCGACGAGGCGATCTCGGAGGCGACCAGCAGGCCGATGAGATTGTCGGACGCATCGAGCTCGGAACGGTCGAGGGCTGTGGTGGGGATCTCGCCGGCGAGCATGTCGAACGTGGCCTTGTCGAGGGCATCGGGCGCGCCGCCGAAGATGACCCCCGACGCCGCCTCGGCCGCGGTCGCCGCCTCGTCGCCGTGGACCAGGCCGGTGAGATCCTGCGCCAGCCGGCGTTGACCCTCGCGCTTGTGGGGCTCGGCCTCGTGGCGGGCCACCACCTCGCCGATCTCCTCGATCGACAGGAACGTGAGCTGGAGCAGAAGCTTGCGCACCTCGGCGTCGTCGACCTGCATCCACGCCTGGTAGAAGCGGTACGGCGACAGGTGGCCGGCGGTGAGCCAGATCGTGTCGCCCCCGGCGGTCTTGCCGTATTTGGTGCCGTCGGCCTTGAGCAGCAGCGGCCAGGTGAGGCCGTGCGCCTTGCCCCCGGTCTTGCGCCGGATGAGGTCGATGCCGAGCGAGATGTTGCCCCACTGATCGGAGCCGCCGATCTGGAGCTCGCAACCCTCGTTCTCGTGGAGCCACAGGTAATCGTTGGCCTGGAGGAGCATGTAGGAGAACTCGGTGTAGGAGATGCCCTCGTCACCAGCCAGGCGGGCCTTGACCGACTCCTTGGCCGCCATCTGCCCGATGGTGATGTGCTTGCCGATGTCGCGCAGGAAATCGAGCAGGGAGGTGGACACCGTCCATGCCCGATTGTCGAACAGCTTGGCCGGATTGCCCTCGGCGTCGAAGTCGACGAACTGCTCCAGGATGGGCACGATGCCGGCGAGGTTCGCCGCCAACTGGTCGTCGTCGAGCAGGTTGCGCTCGGCCGACTTGCCGGACGGATCGCCGATCATGCCGGTGGCGCCACCGGCCAGCGGCAGCGGCTGGTGACCGGCCTGCTGCAGGCGACGCAGCATCAGCAGACCGATGAGGTTGCCGACATGGAGACTGTCGCGTGTCGGGTCGACCCCGTAGTAGACCTTGACCGGGCCCTCGTTCAGTCGGGCCCGGAGGGCCTCGGCATCGGTCGAGTCGTGCACGAGGCCGCGGGCGACGAGATCGTCGAACAAGCGGGGATCGGTGGTCATGAGACCACTCTATGAGGTGGTGAGGGCCCGTCGGCTGCCATTTCGTTCGCCCGACCTCGGGGCCACGCCCGGGCGCTGGCAGAATGACGGGGTGACCGCATACGAGGACCTTCGAGACGACGCCGCCCCGGGGGGCGGAGACGACGAGGAGCGGCGCCGCCCTACGCTCCTGGGCAACATCGGCCGGGGTCTGACCATCCTCGTGGTGGCCTCCAGCTTCCTCGTCTGGGTCTACGCCTACTCCGGCGCCGCCGAGCGTGACGCCCCGGACCGGCTGGCCGATGAGACCTGGGGTGATCGGGCGGAGATGATCTGCGCCGAGGCCGTCGAGGACATCGAGGCCATGCCCGGCGCCCTCGACGCCGTCGACGGACCCGACCGGGCCCGCCAGGTCGAGGCGACGAACGTTCGCTACGAGGCGATGCTGGAGGAGCTCGACGCCCTGTCGGTGGCCGACAACGACCCCCGCGACGTCGAGATCTCCACCGGCTGGATCGCCGACTGGCGGGTGCTGATCGAGGATCGATACACCTACGCCGAGGGCATCGCCGTCGACGACCAGACCCAGTTCTTCATCACCGACACCGGGGTGGCCGAGCGCCTGGACCGGCGGGTGACCCGCCTGGCCAACACCAACGACATGCCCTCGTGCGCCGCCCCCACCGACCTGGGCTGAGCGCCGCCGCGAGCACGACCCTTCGGTGACACGGGGCGAAACGCTCCCGATGCGAGCCTCGTCGACGATCGATGTCATCGAGGACGGCCACGATCGGACTTGTCCACCCCCGAGGTGACGTTGAGAATGGGGCGATGTCAGACTCCGCGGCGCTCAAGCCCTGGTCGGTGCGAGCCGTCAACCTGCCCGAGCATGCCGACAACCCGATCCACACCGACGTCGGGGCCAAGGCCGCCGGCTATCCGGCCGCCATCGTGGCCGGCACAACGGTCTACGCCTATCTGACCCACCCGCCGGCCGCAGCCTGGGGTGCTCGGTGGGTCACCGGAGGCGGGGGTGAGCTTCGGTTGACGCGCGCCGTGCTCGACGATGACCTCGTGCACTGCTCGCCCGTCGGGCCCGGCGCCGGCCCGATCGACGGCGCCGACGATCGGATCGAGGCCCGGGTCGACGGCGAGGTCAAGGCCACCCTCGATCTGTGGTCCGACCGCGCAGCGCCCGCCATGCGCCCGGGCGACGACCTGCCCGACCTCGAACTCGACCTGACCGAGGAGCTCGGCCACTACGGTCTACGGGCCGGCGACGACATCGACCTCTACCGGACCGACGACGGCCTGGCCCACCCTGCGCTGTGGCCGACCCTGGCCAACAGAGTGTTCACGGCCCATCTGATCACGGGATCCTGGATTCACACCAGGAGCCGGATCTTCCACCAGGGCCCGGCCCGGCTGGGTCAACGGCTCACCATCCACGCCACGGTGATCGATCGGTTCGAGACACGAGCCGGCAAGCGGGCGGTGGTCGACGTGGCCGTCATGGCCGATGGTCGGCCGGTGGCCAGGATCGAGCACGAAGCCCTCACCGAACTCACCGAGGGCGCCTGAACCAGGGGTCGCCCACCAGCTGCGCACCTAGTCCGCTCCGAACCTCTCGGTCGCAAGAGCGCAGGCCCGACTGACGACCCGGTGCAGCTCGCCACCGCCCGCGATCTCGGGATCGTCGGGCCGCATCCAGCGGGCGCCCAGCGTCTCGTGATTGGGGGCCGCCTCCCGGTCGGTGCCGACCAGGATGAGGAAGCGCAGATCGAGATGGAGGTGCGCCGGTTCGCCCGGGCGGGCCGGGATCTCGTGAATGTCGACGTCGATGGCGGGCAGCACGGCCTGGAGGCCGTTCAGCCCGGTCTCCTCCGTCGCCTCCCGCCAGGCCACGGAGGCCAGGTTGCCGTCGCCGTCGGCGTGTCCGCCGGGCTGGAGCCAGCGGCCGAGCTTGACGTGGTTGATCAGGAGCGACTCCCCCGTCGCCGGATCGACGACCACGCCGGATCCGGTCAGGTGCCCGTCGAGGCAGGTCCGGTGCAGGGCGTCGGGGTGCGTGGCGATGAAGTCGAGAATCCGATCCCGGACATCAACCTGATCGGTCCCGTCGAGGACGGCGGCGTTGAGGTGCGCCACCGCGGCGTCCAGGTCGTCCTCGGCGGGACGAAGCGCAGCGGACCCGGCGGACCAATCACGAAAAGCCACGGGCGGAGGCTAGCAGGGTACGGAAAACCGGCTCGTAGCGGCGGTTCCGGTTCCATGCGCTGCAGCCGGATGTGCCGTCCCCGACCGCTAGATTCCGGTGATGGCGACCGGAACCAAACGAATCGTCGGCGGATCGATCCTGGGCGTGTCGACCGTCGGTCAGACGCTGAGCCGACTCACCGGCGACGAGCCCGAGTTCGCCAACGCCGCTCAACAGGGCGGAGCCGACATCGGGTATGTGCTCGGTTTGGTGGCGACCGTCGGTCTGCTGCTCAGCGGCGTGCTCGCCAAGCGGCGAAGCCGCTCCGCGCAGCCCCCGCCGCCGGAAGCCTCGTCTCCGGTTCCCCCGACCTGACCGATCTCGTCCGAGCGGCGCGGCATCGCTCGTCCGAGCGACCGGCGGCGGTCGCTCCCCGGACAGGTCGGCTTTCGGGCCCTCCCCGAAGGACTCCCTACCGACGGGGCCGGGGACGGCTCACGTGGGGATTGTCGGCCACGGCGAAGCGCCAGGGCCGATCGACCGCCTTGGTGATACCGATGCGGGGTCCGATGGCCACCTGGAGGTCGGCGGGCGCCGTCCCCGACTCGAGCCGGATCCCCGACGTCGGATCGAGGAGGTCGACGCCGTAGTGATCGCCGTCGATGCCAAGGGCGGCGCACAGCTTGCCCGGCCCCGAGGCCAGATCGGTCGGGCGCTTCGCCTTGGGACGGTCACCCCACATGGCGTCGATCCCCGCCGTCGGCTCCAGCGCCCGGATCAGCAGGGCCGAACCGGTGCCCTCCGGGCCGCACACCACGTTGGCGCACCAGTGGACGCCGTAGCTGCGGTAGACGTAGAGCAGGCCGGCCCGCTCGAACATGACGGCGCTGCGCGGCGTGGGGCCGCGGTAGGCGTGGCTTGCGGCGTCGTCGGGGCCCTCGTAGGCCTCGACCTCGACGATGGTGCCGGCGCGATCGCCGTGGCGCACGGTGAAGCCCAACAGCCGGGGGGCGATGACCGATGCCCGACCTTCGAGCCAGGCCCAGTCACCGATGGCCGTCGACGACGAGGGCAGGGGCCTATCCCTCCACCCGGGCCCGGTCGTCGGCGATCCGCCGCCGGAGCTGGTCCAGCTGGACGGCGACCGCATCGGGTCCGCCACCGCCGGGGCTGCGCCGTCGAGCGACGCCGGCCCCGGGCTCGAACAGGGCCCGGATCGGCTCACCCAGCCGGTCGTGGGCGGCCGCCAGCTCGACCAGGGGCACGCCCTCGGCCAGCGAACGGCGGACGAGCTCGCCGACGATGGCGTGGGCGTCCCGGAAGGCGACGCCGTCGACCACGAGGGTCTCGGCCAGGTCGGTGGCCAGTGGGCCGTCACTGTCGCCGGCCGCCGCCATGACGTCGGTACGGAAGGTGGCGGTGGCCAGTAGCCCCCCGAGCGCCACCAGGGCCAGCTGGATCTGGTCGACCGAATCGAAGAGGGGTTCCTTGTCCTCCTGCAGATCGCGGTTGTAGGCCAGGGGCAGGTTCTTCATCGTGGCCAGCAGGCCGGTGAGGTTGCCGATGAGGCGGCCGGACTTGCCCCGGGCCAGCTCGGCGATGTCGGGGTTCTTCTTCTGGGGCATCATCGACGACCCGGTGGCGTAGGCGTCGTCGAGCCCGAGGAACCCGAACTCCTCCGACGACCACAGCACGACCTCCTCCCCGATCCGGCTCAGGTGGATGCCCACCATGGCCAGGGCGAACAGGCTCTCGGCCACGAAGTCGCGGTCGCTGGTGACGTCGAGCGAGTTGGTGAACAGTCCGGCGAAGCCAAGGTCGGCGGCGACCGAGGCGGGATCGAGCGGCAGCGACGTCCCGGCCAGGGCTCCGGCCCCCAGGGGCGACACGTCGAGGCGGGCCCGGGCGTCGAGCAGACGATCGACGTCGCGCGACAGCGCCCAGGCGTGGGCGGCCAGGTGATGGGCCAGGAGGACGGGTTGGGCCCGCTGGAGGTGGGTGTAGCCCGGGAGGTAGGCCCCGCCCGCCGCCACCGCCCGATCGAACAGCACCTCCTGGAAGGCGAGCACGTCGCCGGCCACGGTGGTGAGGGCGTCCTTGGTCCACAGCCGGAAGGCGGTGGCCACCTGGTCGTTTCGGCTGCGGCCGGTGTGGAGCTTGCCGCCGGCGTCTGGTGCCAGCTCGGTGACCCGGCGCTCGATGGCGGTGTGGATGTCCTCGTCGGTCGGCTGGAAGGCGAGGGTGCCGGCCGACAGCTCCTCGGCGACGGTGTCCAGGGCGGCGAGGATGGCGGCGAGTTCGTCCTCGGTGAGGAGGCCGACGCGCTGCAGACCCCGGGCGTGGGCTCGGGACCCCTGCACGTCCTGGGGGGCCATCCGCTGGTCGAAGGACAGGCTTTCGGTGTAGGCCAACAGCGCCTCGGAGGGTCCCTGGGCGAAGCGCCCGTGCCAGAGGGTGCCGGGCAACCCTCCGGGTTGCGGCAACCCTCCGGGTTGCGGCAACCCTCCGGGTTGCTTGGAGTGTCCGGCTTCGCCGGAACTCCCGCCGCTCTGCTCGTCGGTCATGCCCCGGCGCCCTGCGACGTCTCGTCGGAGGCGAAACTCGAGTCGAAGCCGCCGACGGCGTCGGTGCCCCGTTTGGCGGCGAGGGTGCGGAGGCGGAGGGCGTTGAGCTTGATGAAGCCCTCGGCGTCGGCCTGGTCGTAGGCCCCGCCGTCGTCTTCGAAAGTGGCGATGTTCTCGTCGAACAGGGAGTCGGGCGACCTGCGGCCGACCACGTCGACGTTGCCCTTGTACAGCTTCAGCCGGACCGTGCCGTTGCACACGGTCTGGGTGGCGTCGATCGTCTGCTGGAGCAGGACCCGCTCCGGGCTCCACCAGTAGCCGTTGTAGACCAGCTCGGCGTAGCGGGGCATCAGGTCGTCCTTGAGATGCGCCACCTCGCGGTCGAGGGTGATCGACTCGATGGCGCGGTGGGCCCGCAGCATGATCGTTCCGCCCGGGGTCTCGTAGGCGCCGCGGCTCTTGATGCCGACGTAGCGGTTCTCCACGATGTCGAGGCGGCCGATGCCGTTGGCGCCACCGATCTCGTTGAGCCGGGTCAGTACCTCGGCCGGGGTCATGGCCACACCGTCGATGGCGACGATGTCGCCCCGGGCGTAGGTCAGATCGAGGTAGGTGGCCTCGTTCGGGGCCTGCTCGGGGCTGACCGACCAGCGCCACATCTCGGCCGGCGGCTCGGTCCACGGGTCTTCCAGTGGGCCACCCTCGTAGGAGATGTGGAGCAGATTGGCGTCCATGGAGAACGGCGACTTCTTGCCCCGGGCCATCTCGATCGGGATGTTGCGCTCCTCGGCGTAGGCCATGAGCTTCTCCCGCGACAGCAGATCCCACTCCCGCCACGGGGCGATGACCTTGATGTCGGGGGCCAGAGCGTAGGCGCCGAGCTCGAAGCGGACCTGGTCGTTGCCCTTGCCGGTGGCACCGTGGCTGATGGCGTCGGCCCCGGTCTCGGCCGCCACCTCGACCAGTCGCTTGGCGATCAGGGGACGGGCGATCGAGGTGCCGAGGAGGTACTCGCCCTCGTAGATGGCGTTGGCCCGGAACATGGGGAAGACGAAGTCCCGCACGAACTCCTCCCGCACGTCGTCGATGAAGATCGACTCCTCCGGGATGCCCATCTGCAGGGCCTTGGTACGGGCCGGGTCGAGCTCCTCGCCCTGACCGAGATCGGCGGTGTAGGTGACGACCTCGCAGTGGTAGGTGTCAATGAGCCATTGGAGGATGACCGAGGTGTCGAGGCCGCCGGAGTAGGCGAGCACCACCTTCTTGACGTCGAGCTTGGCGTCCATCGTTGACTGCTCCTGAAGTGGGTTGGGGGGACTAGAGGCCGATACCGGCCAGTTGGGCGAGGGACGTGGCCAGGTCGGCGCCGGATCCCTCGGTGGCGATCGCCAGCAACGTATCGTCGCCGGCCACGGTGCCCACCAGGGTGCCGACGGCGGCCCGATCGAGGGCCGAGGCAACCACGTGGGCCGATCCCGGCGGGGTACGGAGGACGACGAGATCGCCGGAGCGCTCGACGTCGACCACCCACTCCCCCAGCACCCGCCGGAGGTGGTCCTCGGGGGCCAGCTGGTCGGTGGGAAGCTCGGGAATGGCGTACATCGACTGGCCGCCGGGGGCCCGGACCTTGATAGCCCCGAGTTCCTCCAGGTCGCGCGACACGGTGGCCTGGGTGGCCGTGATCCCGGCCTCGGCCAGCAGGTCGACGAGCTGACCCTGGCTGGTGACGGCCCCCTCGGCCAGGATGCGGGCGATGCGGTGTTGGCGTTGGACCTTGGTGCCGGCCACGGGCGCTCCCCTAGCGGCCGATCATCGGTGGAGCCAGGCCAGGACGGCCCGCACCGCGGTCAGTCGGTTGGCGGCCTGGGGCCAGACCCGGCTGCGATCGCCGTCGATGACGGAGGCCGCCACCTCCTCACCCCGGTGGGCGGGCAGGCAGTGGAGGAAGATCGACTCGTCGGGCGTGGCGGCCATGAGCACATCGTCGACGCTGAACCCCTCGAAGGCCTTGAGGCGCTCGACCGACTCGTCCTCCTGGCCCATCGAGGTCCACACGTCGGTGTAGACCACGTCAGCGCCGTCCACCGCCTCGGCCGGACGGTCGGTCTGGGCGACGATGACGCCGGCAGCGGCCAGCCGGTCGAGGTCGATCTCGCCGAACTGGTAGCCGGCGGGGGCGGCGATGCGGGTCTCGCCGCCGAGGAAGCCGACGGCGAGGGCGAGGGAGAAGGCGACGTTGTTCCCGTCGCCCACATAGGTGACGACCTTGTCCTTGACCGAGCCCAACTCGGCCTCGATGGTGAGCACATCGGCGATGGCCTGCATCGGGTGGCCCTTGTCCGACAGGAGGTTGACCACCGGCACCACGTCGAGGCCCGCCATCCGTTCGAGGTGACCGTGGTCGTGGACCCGGGCGCAGATCGTGCTGTGGTAGCAGGCCAGCGTCCGGGCCACGTCCTCGGCGGTCTCGCGGGTGTCGATCCCGATCTCAGGGCCGGTGATGTAGATCGGGTGGCCGCCGAGTTGGACGACGGCCATCTCGGTGGAGTTGCGGGTGCGGGCCGAGGGCTTGGTGAAGACGCAGGCCACCCCCTGACCGGCGAGGATCGGGCCCAGCTCGGCCGGGGGCACGGTGGCCAGCCGGCAGATCTCGGCCAGCTCGTCGGGGGTGAGATCGTCGATCTCCAGTACGTGTCGCATCGTCGGCTACTCCGCCAGCTCGTCGAGGATGGGTCCGAGGATCGAGACCGCCTCGGCGATCTCGGCGTCGCCGATGATCAGAGGCGGGGCCAGGCGCAGTGCCGTCGGGGTGACGCCGTTGACCACGAGCCCCTCCTCCAGGCATCGGGCGGCGGCGGCCGGGGCGTTGACCCCCTCGAGTTCGAGGGCGAGCAGCATGCCCAGGCCCCGGACACCGCTCACCTGCGGGAGCCCGAGCATCGCCTTGCTGAGGGCCGCTCCGGCCTCGGCGGCCAGGCGGGGGGCGTCGATCGAGACCATGGTGTCGAGCACGGCCCGGGCGGCGGCGGTGGCCAGGGGCTGACCGCCGTAGGTGGTGGCGTGATCGCCGGGCGAGAAGCTGGCGGCCACCTCGGCCTTGGCCCAGCAGGCCCCGATGGGCATGCCGTTGCCGAGGGCCTTGGCCATCGCCACCACGTCTGGGTCGACCCCGAAGTGCTGGAAGCCGAACCACCGGCCGGTGCGGGCCAGCCCGGTCTGGACCTCGTCGACCATGAAGAGGATCCCCCGCTCCCGGCAGAGGGCCTGGACGCCCTGGAAGTACTCCGCGGTGGCGGGGTTCACCCCGCCCTCGCCCTGGACCGGTTCGAGGAACACGGCGCCGACCGTCTCGTCCAGGTTCTTCTCCAGCTCCTCCAGGTCGTTCCAGATCACGTGGCGGAAGCCCTCGGGCAGCGGCTGGAAGGCGTCCCACTTCTGGGGTTGGCCGGTGGCGGCCAGGGTGGCCAGGGTCCGGCCGTGGAAGCTCTGGAAGGCGCAGACGACCACGTGGCGGCCCGGCCCGCCGTGACGTCGGGCCAGCTTGATGGCGGCCTCGTTGGCCTCGGCACCGGAGTTGCAGAAGAACACCTGCCCCCCGAGGGGGGTGCCGTCGCCGATCAGGCGATCGAGTTCGGTCGCCACCGGCTGGTTGTGCTCGGTGCCGAACAGGTTGGAGACGTGCAGCAGTCGTGTGGCCTGGACCGCCACCGCCTCGGCCACCGCCGGGTGGGCGTGGCCCAGGCTGGTGACCGCCAGGCCGGAGAGGAAGTCGAGGTGGCGCTTGCCGTCGCCGTCGAACAGGTGGGCGCCCTCGCCCCGCACGAACTCCACCTTGGGCGGGTTGTAGGTGGGCATCAGCGGGCTGTGGGCGGGCTCGACGGCGGAGTGGACGGCGCCGGCGTAGTCGGTCATGGGCTGGCTCCTTCGAGCGGGCTGGGTTCGGCTTCGACCATGGTGCCGATGCCGGTGTCGGTGAACAGTTCGAGCAGGAGGACGTGCGGTCGGCGCCCGTCGAGCATGTGGGCGCTGGCGGCGCCGGCCTCGACGGCATGGATGCAGGAACGGACCTTGGGCACCATCCCGCCGGAGATCGTCCCGTTGTCGATCAGGTTGCGCAGGTGGGCCACGTCGGCCCGGCGGATCAGGCTCTCGGGGTCGTCGACGTCGGCCAGGAGGCCGGGGACGTCGGTCAGGTAGATCACCTTCTCCGCCCGGAGCGCGCCGCCGAGGGCACCGGCCACCGTGTCGGCGTTGATGTTGAGGGCCTGGCCGCTCTCGTCGGCTCCTATGGAGGACACGACCGGGATCAGGTCCTCGGCCAGGAGACGTTCGATGATGGCGGGGTTGACCTCGGCCACCTCGCCGACGAACCCGAGGTCGGGGTTGCGGATCTCGGCCCGAATCAGACCGCCGTCCTCGCCAGACATCCCGACGGCGTAGGCGCCGTGGATGTTGATCTGGCCCACGATGTCGCGCCCGACCTTGCCGACGAGCACCATGCGAGCCACGTCGAGGGTCTCGGCGTCGGTCACCCGGAGGCCGTTGCGAAACTCGGACTCCTTGCCCAGTCGGCCGAGAAGCTCACCGATCTGGGGGCCGCCGCCGTGGACGACCACCGGCTTGATCCCGACCGAGCGGAGCATGACCAGATCCTGGGCGAAGGTTCGGGACAGGTCGGGGTCGACCATGGCATTGCCCCCGAACTTGACCACGAGGATCGAGCCCCGGAACCGCTGGATGTAGGGCAGGGCCTCGATGAGGGCCCGGGTCCGCTTCTCGGGCGAGAAGTCGGTACCGGTCGGGGTGCCGGTGGGCGCCTCGGTCGGGCTCGTCATCGGCGTGCCGTTCGCCGCCCCGTCGGGGGCGGGGGCGGTGCCGTCGGGCATCGACGCCGTCATGACCGGTACCCGGCGTTGATCTCGATGTAGCCGTGGGTGAGGTCGCAGGTCCACACGGTGGCCACGCCGTCGCCCACGCCGACGTCGACGGCGACCCGCACCTCGTCACCCCGGAGGTGCTCGGTGGCCCGAGCCTCGGAATACTCGTCGAGCACCCAGCCGTTGCGGGTGATCGGCTCGTCGCCGATGGTGATGGCCAGCCTGTCCCGGTCGGCCCGCTCCCCCGCCTTGCCGACGGCCATCACGATCCGGCCCCAGTTGGCGTCGGAGGCGGCCAGCGCCGTCTTGACCAGGGGCGAGTTGGCGATGGCGAGGGCGATGGTCTTGGCCGCCCGGTCGTCGGCGGCGCCGGTGACGGTGACCTCCACGAACTTGGTGGCCCCCTCGCCGTCGCGCACGATCTGGTGAGCCAGGTCGAGGTTGACGGTGTCGAGGGCGGTGGCCAGGGCGTCCCAGCCGGGCGACGCCGGGCCCGTGATCGGGTCGTTGCCGGCGGCGCCGGTGGCGAAGGCGAGCACGGTGTCGCTGGTCGAGGTGTCGGAGTCGACCGTGATCCGGTTGTAGCTGTGCTCGACCGAGGTCGACAGGGCCTGTTGGAGGGCGGGGGCGGTGACGGCCAGGTCGGTGAAGACGAAGGCCAGCATCGTGGCCATGTCGGGGGCGATCATCCCGCTGCCCTTGGCGATGCCGACCAGGCTGGCCTCGACGCCGTCGATACCCGTGATGGGGCCGCCCGCGCCCTTGGAGAAGGTGTCGGTGGTGCGAATGGCGGCGGCCGCCACCTCCCACCCGGCGTCCGGGGCGTCGACCAGCTTGGGCAGGGCGGTGGCCAGGGCCGACTCGTCGAGCGTCTCACCGATCACCCCGGTGGAGGCGAGGTAGACCTCTCGGTCGGTGCAACCGATGGCGTCGGCGATCACCGAGGCGGTGAGCGCTGTGGCCGTCTGCCCGGCGTGGCCGGTGAAGGCGTTGGCGTTGCCGGCGTTGCACACGATGGCCCGGGCGGTGCCGTCGCCCTCGGCCAGCAGCGTGCGACACCAGTCGACGGGGGCGGACGGGCACAGCGATCGGGTGAAGGTGCCGGCCACGCTGGTGCCGGAGACCAGCTCGGCCAGCATCAGGTCGGCCCGCTTGGCGTACTTCAGACCGGCCTCGTAGGCGGTCAGCCTGACCCCGCCCACCGGTGGCAGGTCGGGAAAGGCGGCCGGGGCCAACGGTGACACGCCGCTCACCGCGTCCCTCCCTGCTCGGTGGCGGCCCGTGGAGCGAGTCCGAGAGGCGCCGTGGTCGAGTGTCCACGTAGGTCCGAATTGGGCCGACTCGAGGTGAGCGGCTTCGGACCTACGTGGACACATCCCGATCCCAGCGCCTCCGGCCGAGGTCCGGCTGCGCTCCTCGTGGAGATCCCCATCACGGGTATACCCCCACCAGGGCGAGACCGGTGGTCTCCGGGAGGCCGACGGCGATGTTGGCGCACTGGACGGCCATGCCCGAGGCACCCTTCATCAGGTTGTCGAGGGCCCCGATGCCCATGACCATGCCGGTCCTGGGGTCGACCTTGGCCGTCAGGTGCACCGCGTTGGAGCCGGCGGTGGCCTTGGTCGACGGGCTGCGCTCGTCCACCACGATGAAGGGCTCGTCGGCGTAGAACTCGGCCATCGCCGCCAGGGCGTCGGCCGAGCCGATACCGGCGCCCGCCTCGGTGGGCCGGCCGTAGCAGGTGGCCAGGATCCCCCGGTTCATCGGCACCAGGTGCGGGGTGAACAGGACGCTGGGGGTGGCGCCGGCCTCGGCCCCGACGCCCTCGGCCAGCGCCTGCTCGATCTCCGGGGTGTGCCGGTGGGTGAGCAGGCCGTAGGCGGTGACGTTCTCGTCGACGGTGCAGAAGGTGGTGTTGGGCTTCGGGGGCCGACCGGCGCCGCTGACGCCGGTGATCAGGTTGACCACCAGCCCCTCGGGCTCGACCAGGCCGGCCGCGAGCAGCGGCGCCAGGGTCAGGGTGGCGGTGGCGGCGTTGCAGCCGGTGGCGGCGATCAGATCGGCCCCGGCGATCTTGTCCCGGAAGAGCTCGGGGAGGCCGTAGACGGCCTGGTCGAGCAGCTCGGGGCAGGTGTGCTCGGCGCCGTACCACTCGGGGTACAGGGAGGCGTCGTGGAGCCGGAAGTCCGACCCGAGGTCGATCACGTGACCGACCCTGCTCCGGAACTCGGGCACCACGCTCATCGACACACCGTGCGGCAGCCCGCAGAACACCACGTCGAGCCCGTCGAGGGCCTCGGGGTCGTAGGCGTCGTAGGTCCGCTCGCCGTAGGCCAGGGCCAGGCTCGGGTAGAGGTCGGCCAGGCGGTTGCCGGCCTGGCTGTCGCCGGTGGCGACCACCAGCTCGAAGTCCGGGTGCACGGCGAGCAGGCGCAGCAGCTCGGCTCCCGTGTACCCGGAGGCACCGACGATGCCGACGCGACGGGTCATGACGTGCTCCTGACCGACGGCGGGGCCGACCGGTCCGGCGACGCGGCGGGGTCGGGGGTGGGGCCGATCACAGGACAGAGGGCTGGCGTGGCGTCCATCTGCGAGAAGATACGACAAGGCCGATAGTTATGCAAGGCAATTCGGTGAGACGGGTGCCCCGGATCTCCGGACGTTCAAGTACCATGCACCTCCCGTGGCCCTCCTGGTTGGTATCTGCGGTGGCAGTGGTTCGGGAAAGACGACGTTGGCTCGACGTGTGGCCGAACGGTTCCAGGCCGAACGAGGTGCCGACGCCGCCACGGTGATCAGCTTCGACTCCTACTACCGGGACCAGGGCAACCTGTCCCCCGCCGAACGGGCCGAGGTCAACTACGACCATCCGGACAGCCTCGACGGCGCCCTCCTGGCCGACGACCTTCGGCGCCTACGCTCCGGGGTGGAGACGGCGATCCCGATCTACGACTTCGCCACCCACACCCGCAGCGACGATCTGCGCATCGTCGACGCCACCGACGTGATCGTGGTGGAGGGCATCCTGCTCTTCAGCTTCGACGACGTGCGCGATCAGCTCGACTTCCGGGTGTTCCGCCAGTGCCCCGAGACGGTCCGCTTCGACCGGCGCCGCAAGCGGGACCAGCGTGACCGGGGCCGGACGGCGGAGTCGGTCGAGGCGCAGCTGGCGGCGACGGTGAAGCCGATGCACGACCTCTACGTCGAGCCCTACGTCGGCGAGGCCCACTTCGCCACCCAGCACGGCCAGGATCTCGACCAGATCGTCGACACCCTCGTCGGTCGGCTGCGCGAGCTGGCCCCCGCCGCTCCCCCCGCCTGAGGCGTCGGAGGCGACGAGGGCCGTCACCGGGCTACTCGTCCATCACGCCCTACCGGGCGGATCGGATCAGCCGTCGTCGCCGGTCGGGGGCGGCGGCAGCGTGCCCTCGGCCGAGGGCGCTTCGGGGACGCCGGTCGGACCCGACCTCGACGATGCACCCGCCGTCGAGGCGCCGGCCGCCGTCTGTGCGCCGACGGTGGCCGGGGTGGCGGCGGGTGGCGGCGGTGACGCCGTCTTCTGCTGCCAGGCCGACGCCCGCTGCTCGGCCTTGGCCTGGCGGCGCCGATCGAGCGCCGGGCTGACGAAGCGGCGGAAGGCGATGGCCAGCGGTACCAGGATCAGCAACGGCAGGAGCAGGAACCCGGCCAGCACCTTGACGGCCACCCAGAGGCCCTGCAGGATGTCGACGGCGGCGCCGAGGCCGTCGCCGAAGCCGGGGTCCCGGTCGGGCTCGAAGGTGTTGATGTTGTACTCACCCCGGGTGCTGACCGACGGCCCGGAGGGCTCGTTGGTCTCGCCGTCGGTGGGCACGGCGGTCACCCGGGTCCGCAGGGTCAGATCGCGCTCGGGGTTGATCTCGTAGGCCACGAGGACGGCCTGCCCCGGGGCCAGCTCGTCGAGGGAGCCGAACAGGGTGATCAGCTCGGTCTGCTCGTCGATCTCCAGCACGGTGTCGACCAGGGTGATGTCGGTCAGGGTCTGATCGCCCCGGTTGATGATGTCGAAGCAGACGGTGACCTCGGAGCCGTTCTCGTAGGAGCGGCCGCCGTCGCCGGGGCAGGACTGGCCACCGTCGTGGTTCTCGTAGGTCGAGATGTCGAGGGTCACGTTGTTGGCCAGGCGGTCCTGGGTGACGACCAGGGTGATGGTGGCCAGGTCGATCTGGTCCCGCAGGGTGCGCAGCGACCCACGCATGACCTCGAGCTCGGTCTCCCTCGCCAGCAGCAGGCGCTCGATCTCGGCGAAGTCCTCCAGCGAGGTGGTGGTCTCCAGCGTGGTGCGGAGGCGCTCGACGCCGAGCTCGGCCACCTCGATGCGGCTCTCCAGGTCGACCACCCGCTCGGTCACGTCGTCGGTGGTCACCGTCTGGTTGCGGAGCTCGCCGACGTCGCCCAGGGCTTCGAGGGTGGCGTTGAAGTCGGCGGGGAGCACCTTGAAGATCAGCTCGGAGCGGGCCTCGGTGCCGCCGCTGGTGTTCTGACCGAAGAGGAAGCCGCCCCGACCCTCGACGATCTCGGTGGCCTCGGCCGAAGCGGCGGCCACGTCGTCCACCTCCACTTCGAGGAAGGCGGTGAAGATCAGCTGACGTCCCAGGTCGGCGGCGGTCTGGGCCACCGTCGTGCCCCCGGCCCCCAGCGGATCGTTGGCGGGAGCATCGTCGGCCGCCGGGCCCACCCGCGGCTCGGCCGCAGCGTCGCCGTCCTCAGCGACGAACTCCTCGTCGGCCATGGCGTCGCTGTCTTCGGTCTCGAACTCGAACGCCTCGTCGGTTGACTCCTCGGCCGACGCCGACGCCGACGCCGATTCGCCGGTGTCCTCGGTGGCAGCCGCGTCGTCGTCATCGTCACCGCTACAGGCGGCGGCGAACAGGATCAGCGCCGCCAGCAGAGCCAGCAGCGTGGGTAGCGGTCGTCGGGAGGCGGAGCCCCCGGTTCGGTATCGGTTCATGTCGGTCCCTCCGTGGCCGGTGCCCCCGAAGTGGGGGGTCGGTTGTTCCACATCCTCCGACGGTCACCATGCACCACCGGTTCCCGGCGCAGGGTTCGCTTCACCGAACCGACACGGGGGCGCAAACCCGTCACCGTCGCCCGACATCGCATGACGGCGGGCCGGCGCCCCCGGAACGGCGCTAAAGGATGGCCTGGGCCGCCTCTTCGGCCTTGCCCAGTTGGGCGTCGACGATGGCCAGGCCGCCGTCCCAGAAGCCGGGATCGTTGAGGTCGCAGCCGACGATGGCACCGAGTTCCTCGGGGGAACGGGAGCCGCCGGCGGTCAGCATCTCCAGGTAGGCGGGGACGAAGGCGTCGCCCTCGGCCTGGTAGCGGGCGTACACCGACAGGGCAAGGAGCGGGCCGTAGGCGTAGGCGTACACGTACCCCGGGGTACCGATGAAGTGGGGGATGTACGACCACCAGGTGGCGTAGTTGTCGGTCAGCTCGACCGAGTCGCCCATCATGTCGGTCTGGGTGCCGATCCACAGCTCGCCGAACCGCTCGACCGACAACTCGCCCACGTCACGCCGCTCGTTGTGGCAGGCGTCCTCGAAGCGGTTCATGGCCACCTGACGGAAGACGGTGGCGATGGCGTCGTCGATCGACGAGGCCAGCAGGGCGAACCGCTCGGCCGGATCGTCGATCAGCGACAGCAGCCGGTTGTTGGTCACGGTCTCGCCGAACACCGAGGCCGTCTCGGCCAGGGTGAGCGGGGTGCTCTGGTGGAAGATGCCCTGCTTGGCCGCCAGGTAGCCGTGCACGCCGTGACCCAGCTCGTGGGCCAGGGTCAGCACATCCCGGGGGCGGGAGGTCCAATTGAGCAGCAGGTACGGGTGGTGGCTGGGCACGGTGTAGGCGCAGAAGGCGCCGGGCTGCTTGCCCGGGCGGATCGGGGCGTCGATCCAGCCCTCGTCGATGAAGCGGCCGACGACGTCGGCCAGCTCCGACGAGAACGAGCCGTAGGCGTCCCGCACGATGCCGGTGGCCTCGGCCCACCCGATCTCCTGCTGACCGTCGGACACGGCGGCCATGCGGTCGTAGTCGGCCAGCTTGTCGATGCCGAGGGCCTGGGCCTTGAGGGTGTACCACCGCTGGGGGATGTCGTAGCGGCCGACCACGGCGGCCACCAGGGCCTCGACCGAGGCGTCGCTGGCCTCGTTCGACAGGTTGCGGGCCGACACCCAGGATGGGAAGCCGCGGAGGCGGTCGTCGATCGAGCGCTCCAGCATGAGCGTGTTGTAGATGTAGCCCCGGGTCCGCAGGCCGGGGGCGAGGCCGCCGGTCACCGCTTCGGCCGCCAAGCGGCGGACGTCGCGATCGGCGTGGGCCAGGCGGGACAGGCCGGCCTCCAGGCTGGCCGTCTCGGTGCCACCCTCGGGCTCGGGCTCGCCGGGCAGGGCGGGCAACTCCACCTCGATGGCCGACGTCTGCTCGCTGAACAGCCGCACCCACGACGAGCTGCGGGGGCCGGAGGTCTCCACCAGGACGGTCTCCTCCGATTCGCTGAGGAGGTAGGGGCGGGTGAGGCGGGTGGTCTCCAGGTGGTGGCGGCAGAAGTCGAGGCGTTCGTCGCCGATCAGGGCGGCGACATGGTCGTCGTCGGCGGCGGCGAACTCCAGCTCGACGAACAGGAGCTTGGTGGCCACCGCGGTGGAGGCCTCCTGGAGCTGCTGCATCTCCGCCCCCCGCTGAGGGTCGAGGGTGTTCTCGGTGAAGCGGAGCATGCCGTAGTGACCGGCCCGGCTCACCAGCTCGTTCACCTCGGCCACGCCCTGCATCAGGGTGGCCAGCTCACCGGCGTCGAGGGTGGCCACCCGGCCGCGGTAGCTGCCGAGGTCGGCCGCCCTGGCGTCGGCCTGCTCCATCAGCTCGGCGGCGGAGGCGGCCCCGTTCAGCAGGGGCTCGAGGTCCCAGGTGACCTCGCTGGCCTTGAGGTCGGCATCGGTGACGGTCATGACGGGCTCCTTCGATCGTCGTGGCGGCGCAGGGGGAACGCGGTCCAGTCATTGTCGCCGGGAATCGGCGCGTTCGGACGCCGACAAGCCTTATCCGCCCGGTGGTGTCCGCACGTAGTCGAGCTCCAGGAAATCCTCGACCTGGGGCAGCCACACGTCGTTGACGAACGCCTGATGCGTCGGGTGGGCGTCGTAAGCGGCGTAGGCCTCGGCGTCGGCGAACCACATCGAGAGTCCGTGGCTGAAGCCGTTCTTGGTGCCGACCTGGTGGAGCACCTCGAAGTCCTCCACGCCGGCGATGACGGCCAGGCCCAAACACTGGTCGAGGAAACGGACCACGTCGACGGACTCCTTGAGCCGGAAGGTGACCGTGTGTTGGATGCGGCTCACCGCAGCGTGCTCCAGGGCTCCTCGGCGGTCTTGTCGACGGCCTCGTAGCCATCGGGGCCGTAGCTGGGACCCAACACCACCAGGAGCCGGGCGCCCTCTGCGGCGTCGGCGTCGACGAAGGTGGCGTGCACCACACCCTTCGGGATGTAGGCGATGTCGCCCGGGGTCAGGTCCCGCCGCTCGGTGCCTATCCACTGCTCGATGACGCCGCTGCGGACGAAGATCAGCTCCTCCTGGTTGGGGTGGTTGTGGAAGTCATGCCCCTTGCCCGGCTCGAGGCGGACGTCGAGACAGCAGAGCTCGGCGGCGTCGGGCACGCTGGCCGGGCGGATGGCCCAGCCGAGCGAGCCCCAGTCGAGCTCCTCCCACTCCACGTCGTCCTGGCAGATGAAACCCATTGCGGTCCTCCTCGAGGTGGTTATCGGTCGTGGTGGCCGGATCCGTCCGGCGGCCGGTCACGCCGGCGGCCGATCATCCCGGCTTGATCTCGTCGAAGTGGCGGAGCACCTCGGCGGCGAACTCGGGGTCGTTGATGTTGTGGGGGACCCGCTGCACCACCCGATCGCCGCTCTGGCGCACGCCGACCTCGATGGCCTCGAACAGGGCGGCGTCGGCCTCGGGGTCGTGGAAGGGCTGATCGGGGGCGTCGATCATCGACACCCCGCCCTCGGGCAGCAGGAAGCGGACCGGGCCGTCGCAGGCGTTCAGCTTGCCGGCGATGAACTCACCGATCCGGCGGTTCTCGTCGGCGGTGGTGCGCATCAGGGTGACGTTGGCGTTGTGGATGTGGAACAGCCGGCCCTCGTAGCGATCGGGCACGGTGTCCCGGGCGCCGAAGTTCACCATGTCGAGAGCCCCGCAGCTGCCGACGTAGGGCACCCCGGTGCGGGCGATCGCATCCATTCTCGTGTCGCCGGCGGAGAAGATGCCGTGACCGACGAGGTCGGCCACCTCGGTGGTCGTCATGTCGAGGACGGCGTCGATCATGGCCGAGTCGACCAGCTTCTCCATCGACCGGCCCCCGGTGCCGGTGGCGTGGAACACCAACGGGTCGTAGCGGTCCTCCAGGGCGTCGACCAGGCTCAGTACCAGCGGGGTGGTCACGCCGAACATCGTGAGCCCGAGGGCGGGCTTGGTGGCCGAGGGCAGCTCGATCGAGCCGGCGGCCATGCCGACCATGGCGTGGGCGGCGTTGCCGAGGACCTGGCGGGAGATGCGGTTGAGCCCGGCGACGTCGGTGACCGAATAGAGCATGGCGATGTCGGAGGGACCGACGTAGGGGCCGACGTCGCCCGAGGCCACGGTCGACACCATCAGCTTGGGAACCCCCACCGGCAGGGCCCGCATGGCCGGGGTGATCAGGGCCGTACCACCGGAGCCGCCGAGGCCGATCACCCCGGCGATGTCGTCCTGAGCGGCCAGGTAGGCCTCCAGGGCCATGGCCATGGCCGCCACCGCGGTACCCCGGTCGTCGGAGCGGACGGCGTCGGTCCCGTCCGGGTGGTGGGCCGCCACCTCGGCCGGGGTCACGTCGCCCTCACCGCCGACGCCGGCGGTGCTGACGTCGACCACCCGGCACGGCTGGCCGGTGGACCGGATCAGTCCGGCGACGTAGGCGATCTCGTCGGCCTTGGTGTCGCCCGTCCCCACCACGTACACGGCGGCGTCGGCTCCGACGCCGGGTCTGCTCGCATCGGACATGTACAGCTCCTCACCACGACGCGACCGGAAGGCGTGAAGTCGGTCACATTCATGGTGAGGCTACGGCCGGGCGCCGACCGCCGAAAGAGGCGGACAGGCGGGCCGACATCCCTCGGAGGAACCGGGTCCGGAGAACTAGTCCGGCCTACGGGGCCAGCGACTGCTCGTGGGCGGTGGCGATGATGCCCTTCACGTGGGCCGGCGACATCGTCAGCAGCGACCCGATCCGCTCCACCTCGGCCCGGTCCCGCTCGTCGATGGCGCCGTCGGAGGCCATGATCGTGGCCGCCGCGCCGAGGAGCGACTCCTTGCCCTGGGCGTTGAGGGCGCCGGCCAGGTAGACGAGCCGCTGATCGAGCGGCGCCACCCCGGCCTGGGCCACATCGGCCCGGAAGGCGGCGACGTCATAGCCCTGGATCTGGCGACCGACGATGGCCACCGCCAGCCGCTCCTCGGCCTCGGAGATGGCGCCGTCGGCCGCGGCCACGGCGGCCACCACCTCCCGCAACCCGAGGCTCAGCTGATCGGTGAACTGGGCGTTGGTCGGGTTGTCGAGGATCTTCGGGTCGTAGGTGGCCTTGGTCGCCTGGCACTCGACGAAGGTCCCCAGCGTGTTGAGCGGGATCAGCGGGATGAAGAAGAACGTGAACCAGCGCTTCGCTTCCAGCAGCTTGTAGGGCGCATCCCCGCCCGCCGCCGGTGAGTAGAAGACGCCCTCACTGAGCATTTTGGTTCGGGCGCGAAAGCCCCAGATGAGCAACATGATGATTCCCTCCGAGCCCCGCCGCCGGGCCGTCGCCGACCTCGGCCCAGGTCCGGGCCGAGGGGTTCCCATCGACCGGTGTACCACGCCATCGAGACCGCCGGGCGGCGACGGGCGGCCTATGGCGGCCTCTCCAGGCCGATCAGCGCAATTCGGCGCCGTGGGCCTTGACCACGGCATCGATGCAACCCTGACGGGCCTCGGCCAGCTCGGCGTCGGTCAACGTCCGGTCGTCGGCCTGGAAGCGAAGGGCGAAGGCCAGTGACCGCGTACCGTCGGCCAGCTGCTCGGAGCGGAACACGTCGAACAGCCGGATCGAGCGCACCAGGGGCTTGCCCGCCTTGCTCAGGGTGCGGACCACATCGGTGGCGGGCACGTCGTCGGCCACCAGGAAGGAGAGGTCGACGTCGCTGGAGGGGTAGCGGCTGATCGGGGCCAGCTTGGGGACCCGGGTCATGGCGGCCACGACCGGATCGGCTTCCAGCTCGAACCACGCGACCCGACCCTCGACGCCGAAGGCCTCGAGGACCCCGGGGTCGACCTCGCCGACGTGGCCCAGTGTGCGACCCCGGAAGTGGACCTCGGCCGAACGGGTCGGGTGGAGGCCGGCGACGGGGCCGTTGACCACCTTGACGTCCTGCAGACCCAGCTCGGCGGCCAGACGGTGCAGCTCGGCCACGGCCGTCCGGGCCGCCTCGTCCTCCGCGCTGAGCCCCGAGTGGGCGATGGCCACCCGTTGACGCTCGTCCGGCAGCTCGGCGTCGGCCGGCAGGTACACCCGACCCAGCTCGTAGAGCTTGAGCGGGCCTGCCCGGTGGGTCTGGTTGTAGGCGATCGTCTTGAGCAGGCCGGGCAGGAGCGACGTCCGCAGGATCGACTCCTCGGCCACCAGCGGGTTGACCAGCGACAGGCCGTCCTCGCCGAGACCGGCCTTGGCCAGGTCGCCCGGAGCGAGGAACGGATTGGGCATGGCCTCGTCGTGGCCGGCGCCGAGCAGGGCCCGACGGATGCGCCGGCGGCTCACCTGGTCGGCGGTGAGGGCGCCGGCCTGGGTCGGCGTCGGCACCCGGCGGCCCGACTTGTCATAGCCGTGGTGACGGCCGATCTCCTCGATCACGTCGATCTCGCGGGAGCTGTCGGGCCGCCACGAGGGGATCTGGACCGAGAGGACGTCGTCGGCCGGACCGGGGCCGCAGGCGAACCCGATCGGCTCCAGGAGGCCGGTGATGGTGGCGGCGTCGAGATCGGTGTTGAGCAGCATGTTGACCCGGGGCACCCGCACCTCGACCGCCGGGGGCAGCGTCAGATCGCCGTCGACCACGATCGAACCCTCGGCCAGCTCGGCCCCGCAGATCTCCACCGCCAGCTGGCAGAACCGATCGAGGGCCCGGTCGACCCCTTCGGGATCGACGCCACGCTCGAAACGGGTGGAGGCCTCGGACCGCAGGTTGAGCCGGCGGGAGGTCTTGGCGGTCGTCATCCGATCCCAGATGGCGGCCTCGAGGATGACGTTGGTCGTGCGGTCGCTGATCTCGGTGGAGGCCCCACCCATCACCCCGGCCAGGCCGATCGGCTCGTCGGTGGCGTTGACGATCACGCCGTCGGCCTCGGTCAGCTGACGCTTGGCGTCGTCGAGGGTGGTGAGCGTCTCACCGTCTCGGGCCATGCGAACGCCGAGCATCCCGTCCGGGACGAGGTCGAGATCGTAGGTGTGGTTCGGCTGGCCCAGTTCCAGCATCACGTAGTTGGAGATGTCGACAACGGGGCTGATCGAGCGGACCCCGGCCGCGGTGAGGCGCTGCACCATCCACGCCGGTGACTCGCCGGCGTCGAGATTGCGCAGCACCCGCACCCCGAAACGGGGGCAGAGGCGACCGTCCTGGATGTCGACCGAGGCCACCTCGGCGGTGGCGGGAGCCGTCGTCGGCAGCTCCGGCGACGGGATGGCGAAGGGCACGCCGAGGCGGGCGGCTAGATCGCGGGTGACACCGACCACCGACAGGGCGTCGGGTCGGTTGCCCTCGATGTCGAGGTCGAAGAGCACGTCGGTGGTGGCGCCGAGGGCCTCGGCCAACGGCTGACCGAGGGCGAGCCCCGGATCGAGGATGTGGATGCCGTCGCCGTCGGCGCCCAGCTCGATCTCCTCCGCCGAGCAGAGCATGCCGTTCGACCACTCGCCCCGCATCTTGCGGCGGGCGATCTCCATGCCGTTCGGCATCGTCGTGCCCAGGGTGGCCAGGGGGACGAGGTCGCCGACGGCCATGTTGAACGCACCGCAGCAGATCTGCAGCGGCTCTCCGTCGCCGGTGTCGACCTGGACCAGCTGGATCCGATCGGCCTCGGGGTGCTTCCCCAATTCGAGGACCTTGGCCACGATGATGCCGTCCCAGTTCGGACCGACCTCGTCGACGCTCTCGACCACCATGCCGAGGTCGGTCATGACGGCGGCCAACTCGGCCGGATCACCCTCGATCGGAGCGAACTCGCGCATCCACGACAGGAGTACTTTCATGGTTGATCTCTCTCCGTTCGAAAGGGACAGGCGAGTTGGCCACCCGGCCAACTCGAGGCTCGCCGCGACGCGGCGAACACTAGAATTGCTCGATGACGCGGATGTCGTTGTTGAACAGCTCGCGCAGGTCGTCGATGCCGAACTTGAGCGAAGCCAGACGATCGATGCCGAAGCCGAAGGCGAAGCCCGACCACTGCTCGGGGTCGATGCCGCCCGCTTCGAGCACGTTGGGGTGAACCATGCCGCAGCCGCCGAGCTCGAGCCATGAACCGTCGGGCCGCTGCACGTCGAACTCGGCCGACGGCTCGGTGAAGGGGAAATAGTTTGGTCGCAGGCGGGACGAGAAGCCGGGGCCGAAGTAGGCCTCGGTGAAGGCCTCGATCGTGCCGGCCAGGTCGGCGAGCGAGATGCCCTTGTCGACGACCAGGCCCTCGATCTGGTGGAACACCGGCAGGTGGGTGGCATCCGCCGTGTCGCGCCGGAACACCCGCCCGGGGGCCACGATGTAGATCGGGGGCTCCTGGTCGAGCATGGTGCGGATCTGCACCGGCGAGGTGTGGGTGCGGAGCAGGGTGGAGCCCGGCTTGCCGTGGTTGACGTAGATCGTGTCGAACCCGTCCCGGGCCGGGTGGCCGGGCGGGATGTTGAGGGCGTCGAAGTTGTGCCAGTCGGTCTCCACCTCGGGGCCCTCGGCCACCCGGAAGCCCATGCCGACGAACACGTCCTCCAGCAACTCCCAGGTCTGGGTGACGACGTTGGCGTGGCCGACGCCGGCGTCGGTTGGCACCTCGGTCAGGTCGAGGCGCTCCCCCGCCAGCTGCTCGGCCCTGGCGGCGGCGGCCAGCTCGGACCGGCGGCCCTCCAGAGCGGCCTCCACCCGGGACCGGGCGTCGTTGAGGGCCCGCCCGGCGTCCTTGCGCTCCTCGGGGGCGAGCGTGCCGAGCTCCCGCTTGGCCAGCGTGAGAGGCGACCCCTTGCCCAGCACCGTGGTCTCCACGGAGCGGATCTCGTCCAGGGTCGACGCCCCGCCGACGGCGCCCAGGGCGTCGGCTTCGAGCTGCTCGAGATGTGCGATCATCAACTACCAACCTGTCGGTTCGATGGGCCGGGTGCCAGCCTATTTCCGTGCGGCCCCGTTCCCGGCCACGGTGACGGCGCGACTTGCCCGGGATCGGGCCCGGTCACGGCGATCGGCGCTGCCGGAGGGCCTCGAAGCACAGCACCGAGGCGGCGACGGCGAGGTTGAGCGACTCGGTGGGGCCGGCCAGGGGGATGGTGACGGCGCCGTCGCTGTCCGCCACCACCTGGGGGGTGAGGCCGTGCGCCTCGTTGCCGAGGACCAGGGCGGCTCGTTCGAGGTCGACGGTGTCGTAGGGGTCGGCGTCGGGCCCGACCACGGTGGCCAGGACTCGGCGACCGGTGTCGCGGGCCAGGGCCAGGGCGGCGCCGACGTCGGGTTCGACCACCACCGGGAAGCGGAGGGCGGCGCCGGCGGTGGCCCGCACCACCTTGGGGTTGGTGACGTCGACGGCGGCACCGGCCACCACCAACCCGGCGGCTCCCGCCGCCTCGGCGCTGCGGATCAGGGTGCCGAGGTTGCCCGGGTCGCCGGGGTCGATCACGACCAGCAGGGGGCCGGTGGCCCCGATGTCGGTGGCCTCGGCCGCCTCGCCGACGATGACGGCGGCCACGGGCTGGGGGGCACGGGTGTCGAGGGCGGCGCCCAGAACCCCGGGAGCGACCTCCCACACGGCGACGCCGGCCCGGCGGGCGCGCTCGGCCAGGGCGGGCTCGTAGCCCACCTCGATGTACACCGCCTCGACGCCGAGACCGCGGCGGAGGAGGTCGCCGTCGATGGCCTCGGCCACCACGGCCGGGCCCTCCACCAGGAAGGCCCGCTCCTCGGAGCGGGCCTTGCGTTGGGTGATCAGCTTCCGGAGGCGTTTGATCCGGGGGTTGCGGGCCACCAGCCCACTGCCGTCCGCGCCTGCGTCGTCGGCCGATCGATCGTGCGTCGCCCTAGGCGGCGTCGGCGGCACCGTTGGCCACTTCGACCAGGGCGGTGAAGGCCTCCGGGTCGGTGACGGCCAGGTCGGCCAGCACCTTGCGGTCCACCTCGACCTCGGCCAGCTTCAGACCGTTGATGAATCGGCTGTAAGAGGTGCCGTTCTGGCGGCAGGCGGCGTTGATGCGCTGGATCCACAGCTTGCGGAACTCACCCTTGCGGGCCCGGCGGTCGCGGAAGGCGTACTGGCCGGAGTGCATGACCTGTTCGTTCGCGCCACGGAACGTGCGGCTCTTGTTGCCGTAGTAGCCCTTGGCCTTGCTCAGGGTTGCCTTGCGCTTCTTCTTGGCGTGTACGGCGCGCTTGACTCGTGCCATCGGAGCGTCTCCTTGTCGTCGTGGGGGGTGTCTGGCTGAGCGTCAGCTCGAGAGCAGCTTGTTGATGCGGGGCGAGTCGGCGGCCGACACCTCGGTGCGACCGGACAGGCGGCGCTTGCGCCGGCTCGACTTCTTCTCCAGAAAGTGGTTGAGGTTCTTCGAACGGCGGGTCAGCTTGCCCGACCCGGAGACCTTGAACCGCTTCTTGGCGCCCTTGTGGCTCTTCATCTTCGACATGGGGTTTCTCCTACGTGGCTTCGTCCACCCCGACCGCCGAGGGCCGGGGTGGACGATGCGATGTCAGCTCTCGGCCTGATCGCCGACCGCCTGGCCCGTCGCCGCGCCTTCGGCACGGACTTCGGGGGCGGGCCCGGGCTCGGAGTCCCGGGGCTTCTTCTTCGGTTTCTTCTTGCTGTCGGGACCGAGGACCATGGTCATGTTCCGACCGTCCAGGCGGGGGTAGGCCTCCACCTTTGCGTATTCCTCGACCCGTTCGGCGATGTCATCCAGGATCTTGCGACCGAGCTCCGGGTGCGTGACCTCACGGCCCCGGAACATGATCGTGATCTTCACCTTGTGACCCTCCTGGAGGAATTTCTCCACCTTTCGGGTCTTGGTGTCGAAGTCGCCACCCGAGATCTTCGGGCGGTACTTCATTTCCTTGACGACGACGTTGCTCGCCTTCTTCCTCGACTCTTTTTGTCGCTGCGCCGCCTCGTACTTGTACTTGCCGTAGTCCATGATCCGGCACACCGGTGGGTTGGCCTTATCGGCCACCTCCACCAGGTCGAGCTCGAGTTCTCGAGCCAGCGACAGTGCTTCCGGAATCGGTTTGATTCCCAATTGGTCGCCGGTTGGCCCGATGACACGGACTTCACGGGCACGGATCCGATCATTGATCCGTGGCTCCGGCGGCGCAGCTATAGCCGATCACCCATCATGCAGATGGCTCACTCCCTGTTGCGGTTCACTTCGATTCGCGTCACGCCCGAATCGGTCGTGTGCGATTGGTCAAACCAACGAGAGAAGCGCACACGACGACACCGAGGGAACGGCTGACGCCGCCTGGAGGTGAGAGACCCGGACGCATCTGGATGGCCGGGTGGGGCCGAGCCCACTTCGCAAGTTGGAGGAGTCAAGGCTAACAGGACAAACCACCTACGCCCACTGACACCGAGCAAAGGGCACACCCACCGGGCCGATGCACCGATAGCGTTTCGACCATGAGCCTGTGGACCCCAGATGGTGAGCGACGCGTCCCTCCGGCGTCGGAGACCGACGCCCCTGCCGCCGGGCAGGAGCCGGAGCTGACCCCCGAGCAGGAGGAGCAGGCCCGGCAGATGGCCCAGGAGCTGGCCGACGCCCGCGTCCGACTGATGGAGACCGAGGTGTCGACCGTTCTGGCCAACCACGCCGTCGGCATCTACGAGCTGGCAGCCATCCACCTGACGGCCGACGAGCCCAAGCTCGACGAGGCCCGCTTGGCCATCGACGGCCTGGCGGCGTTGGTCGAAGGGCTGGAGGGTCGCCTGGGCGACGGCGAGGCCACCCTGAAGGAAGGTCTCCACCAGATCCGGATGGCCTTCGTTCAGCGGACCCAGGAAACCTCGTCGTCGTAGAGCTCCTCGGCCTCGATCGGCTTGTGCAGGGCCCAGCCCTGCCCCCAATCGATGAAGGCGTCGGTGGCGATCTCCCGCCGGGCCTCGTCGCCGATGCCGAGGGCGGCGAGCGGGACGGTGGGGCCGAGCTGTTTGCGGGTGACCCGGGCCACCCCGGCCAGGCCGGGTTGTCGGTGCGGTTCCAACCACGTGTGATCGAGTTTGTACCAGCGTAGTGACCGGATCGGGGCGAAGGTCCCGATCGATTCGGCGTCGCCCGATCCCCCGTCGACGCCGACCGACAGGCCGGCGTTGACCAGGTGCGACAGCGGCAGCGACGGCCAGCCGTCGGCCGCCGTCCCGGTCTCGCCGGAAGCGGTGAGGCGCTCCTCCGACAGCTCGACGACGAGCGCCTCCAGGGGCAGCCCCCGCCGGTTTGCGGCATCGGTGACCGCCTCGACCAGCTCGTCGGGACTGCGGCGGGTGTGGTCGACGTTGACCGCCACCGGCACCGTCCGCTTCCACCGCTCACCCAGGCGGGCCGACTCGGCCGAGGCCCGGTCGAGCACGAAGTCGGTGAGCCGGTCGTCGAGACCGGCCCGGGTCAGGTCGGGCAGGAAGCTGGCCGGGTAGAGCAGGCCCCGTTCGGGGTGCTGCCAGCGGGCCAGGGCCTCCACCGCCTCGATCCGCCCGGTGGTGAGGCTCACCATCGGTTGGAACACGACGTCGAGTTCGTCGTCGGCGAAGGCCCGGTGCAGTTCCTGCACCGCCTCCCAGGGCGAGCGGGGCCGTTCGTCCTCGGCCGAGGTGACGGCGGTGTGCCCGCCGCCGTGGCGGGCCGACGAGCGGGCGGCGGCCAGGGCCCGGCCGGCCAATACCTCGGTGTCGGGCCGTTTGTCGAAGGAGGCGGCGATACCGATGCTGGTGGTGACGTGCCACCCGGCGGCTCGGGCGATCAGGTCGGTCTCGGGCACCGGGCGCTCCGCCAGGCGGCCTGCGTCGGCCGGCCGACCGGCGGCGGTGTGGATCCGGTCGGCCACCAGGCGCAGGTCCCGGGTGGTCAGCACGTCGTTGGCCAGCAGGAGAAACCCCCGGCCGTCGAGACGGACAAGCAGATCCTCGGACCGCACCGCGGGCAGGAGGCGGTGTTCGACCTCGGTGAGCAGACGGGCGGCGGCGGTGGGCCCCCGGTCCTCCTCCACGTCGTCGAGGTGATCGATCAGGATGGCGACGGCGCCCCTCCCGCGCTGCGGTGAGGTGGCGTCCCAGCGGCGGACGGCCTCGTCCCAGGTGACGATCTCCACGGTGGCGGGCCGGTCGGGTCCGCCGTCGGCCCCCGGGGCGACCCCGGGCGGCGGTGCGGGCGCGCCGGTGTCGTCGGGGTTCGGTGGGGCCGGGCGGCCGGGCGGCGGCGGGGCCGGACTCTGGTCGGGGTCGGGTCGGCCACCACCGTTGGTGTCGGTACGGCGGCGACGGCCGCGGGCCAGAAACTCCATCACCTCCCGATCGGCACCTGGGGACGGCACTTGACGCCGAGCCGCCGTGAGGGGCGGGTTGACCCAGATACCCGGGCGAGGTGGCGCTTAGTCCGGGGTGGGGGCGAGATCGAGGTCGGCCATGGGGACCACGGACACCGCCTCCCAGCGGCCGGGCCCGCCCGGGCCGACGACGAAGCCGACCCGGCGGCCGATGTCGATCACCCGGGTGCCGTCGGCGATGGCGGTGCAGTGGAACTCGAACCGCTCCCCCGCCGTCGACTCGACCCGGCCGAGGCCGACGTCGACATCGAAGTCGAGCACGGTGCCGAGGTGGAGGCTCATCGTCGTGGTGGTCGGTGCGATGGCCCGCTCAGCGGGCGGCGCTGCCGGGGTCGAGATCGAGGAGGTGACCCATCCGCTCCTGCTTGGTCCGCAGGTAGGCGATGTTCTTCTCGTTGGGCACGACCTGCGACGGGACCCGGCCGGTGATCTCGAGGCCATAGCCCTCGAGACCGCCGTACTTGGCCGGGTTGTTGGTCATGAGGCGCATCGTGGTCACACCGAGATCGACGAGGATCTGAGCCCCGATGCCGTACTCGCGGCTGTCGGCGGGAAGGCCGAGTTCGAGGTTGGCGTCGACGGTGTCGTGGCCCTGCTCCTGCAGGTCGTAGGCCCGGATCTTGTGGCCGAGGCCGATGCCGCGACCCTCGTGACCCCGCAGGTAGACGAGCACCCCCTCGCCCTGCTCGGCGATCTTCTGCAGGGCCTGGTCGAGCTGGGGGCCGCAGTCGCAGCGCATCGAGCCGAAGATGTCGCCGGTCAGGCACTCGGAGTGGACCCGCACCAGCACATCCTCGGCCGTGGCGATGTCGCCCAGCACGAAGGCGACGTGCTGGATGCCGTCGAGCTCCGACTCGAACACCACCGCCCTGAAGTCGCCGTGGATGGTGGGGATGGTGGCCTCGGAGAACCGCCGGACCAGCTTCTCGGTGCGGCGGCGGTAGCGGATCATGTCGGCGATCGAGATGAAGACCAGGCCGTGTTCCTTGGCGAAGGTGACGAGATCGGGGACCCGGGCCATCGTGCCGTCGTCGTTGACGATCTCGCACAGCACGCCACCGGCGGACAACCCGGCCATGCGGGCCAGATCGACGGCGGCCTCGGTGTGGCCGGCCCGCTTGAGCACGCCACCGGGGCGGGCCCGCAGGGGGAAGATGTGGCCCGGGCGGGCGAAGTCGGCCGACCTCGCCGACCCGTCGACCAGCTTGCGCAGCGTCAGGGCCCGGTCGTGGGCCGAGATGCCGGTCGAGGTGCCGTGGCGATAGTCGATCGACACGGTGAACGCCGTCCGCATGGCCTCGGTGTTGGCCGCCACCATCAACGGGAGGTCGAGCTCGTCGGCCCGCTCGTCGGTGACCGAGGCACAGATCACACCGGAGGTGTAGCGCACGAAGAAGGCCATGGCCTCCTCGGTGGCGTGCTCGGCCGCCATGATCAGGTCGCCCTCGTTCTCCCGGTCCTCGTCGTCGACAACGACCACCACCTCGCCCCGGCCGATGGCGGCGATGGCGTCCTCCACCGGGTCGAGCGGGCTCTCCTGCTCCTCGATGGCGGACTCCTGAGCGGGGCGCTCGGTCACAGCTACTCCTCGGTGTCGTCGGTGTCGAGGTGTCCGGCCAGGAGTTTCTCGGCGTATTTGGCCATGACGTCGACCTCGACGTTGACCCGGTCGCCCGGGCCCTTGCTCCCGAGGGTCGTCACCTCGGTGGTGTGGGGAATGACGGCGACGGTGAACCCGTCGGGAGCGGGGTCGACCACGGTCAGACTGATGCCGTCGACGGTGATCGAGCCCTTCTCAACCAGGTATCGGTTGAGCCCGGTGTCGATCTTGACCTTGAGGTCGGGAGCCGGGCTGACGATGACGCCGACGGCGTCGACGTGGCCCTGTACCAGGTGGCCGCCGAGACGGTCCTCCAGCTTGACCGGGCGCTCGAGGTTGACCGGGTCACCGACCGCCAGGTCACCCAGCTGGGTGCGGGCGAAGGACTCCTCGGTCACGTCGGCCTCGAACCAGCCGGTCTCGGCGTCCCACCGGACGACGGTGAGGCAACAGCCGTTGACGGCGATCGAGGCGCCGAGCACGACATCGGTCAGCACCTCTCGGCAGTCGATGCGGAGCTTCTCGCCTTCGAGAGCGGCGACGGAGCCGAGCTCCTCGACGATTCCGGTGAACATCAGGACCATCCTGTGCGAGTCGACGGTGAGAGGTCTAGTCGGAGATCGTTCCCCAACTTGACCAGGTGGTCAAGTTTCAGTGGGGACAGATCGCCGATGGTGGCGGCGCCGGCACCGGCGAGCAGCGGCGTGCCGTCGTCACCCCCCATGATGGCGGGCGCCAGATAGAACACGTACCGATCGACCAGACCCTGGGCGTGGAGGGCGCCGGCCACGGTGGCCCCGCCCTCGACCATGAGCTGGACGACGTCGTCGGCCCCCAGCCGATCGAGCACCTCGGACAATGGGCCGCTCTCCTCCCGACAGGGGTGGATGGCGGCGTTGGCCGGGGCGGCGCCAAGTACGACCCGCAGAGGCTCCCGCGGCGCCTCGCCGTCGGGGGCGAGCACGTCGCGCACGGTGAGGCGGGGGTCGTCGGCCCGCACGGTGCCGGCCCCGACGAGGATGGCGTCGGACTCCGCCCGCAGCCGGTGGGCGTCGCCCCGGGCCTCAGGGCCGGTGATCCACTGGCTCGTCCCGTCGGCGGCGGCCGTCCGCCCGTCGAGGGTCCCGGCCAACTTCAGCACCACCCACGGCCGGCCGGTCCGACGATGGTGCATGTAGGGGGCGAGTTGAGCCTCGACCGCCTCGGCGCCGGGGCCGACCTCCACCTCGATACCGGCCGCCCGCAGGCGCTCCACGCCCCGGCCCGCCACCTGAGGGTCGGGGTCGAGCACGGCGACGACGACCCGGTCCAGCCCGGCGGCGACCACCGCCTCGGCGCAGGGCCCGGTCCGACCCTCGTGGGCGCAGGGTTCGAGGGTGACGTACATCGTCGCCCCCCGGGCGGCGTCGCCCGCCTTGCGGATCGCCTCCACCTCGGCGTGGGCTCCACCCGGCCGCCGGGTCGACCCCTCGTACGAGACACCCTCCGGGGTCACGATCACCGCCCCCACCCAGGGGTTGGGCGGGGCGAGGAGTCGGCTCTGTGCGGCTCGGGCCACCGCCCGGGCCATGAGGCTCTCGTCGGTGAGCGGCGCGTCCGGCTCGATCATCAGTGGGGACGACCGCCGGCCATGAGATCGATGGCGTGGGGGACGATGTCGAGGACGGCCTCGAGGGTCTCGACGCAGCCCTTGGTCGACCCGGGGGTGTTGAGGATCAGCGCCGTGCCCCGGGTGCCGGCGATGGCGCGGCTGAGACGGCCGAGACCGGCCGGGTTGCAGGTGCGCATCGCCTCGGCCAGCCCGGGGGCCTGCCGTTCGAGGACGGCGGCCGTGCCCTCGGGCGTGAGGTCCCGCGGGCCGAAGCCGGTGCCGCCGGTGGTGACGATCAGGCCGGTGAAGCCGTCGGCCAGCTCGGTGAGCGCCTCGGCCACCGACTCGGTGCCATCGGCGATCTGGCGCCGATCGGCGATGGTCCAGCCGGCCTCTTCCAACCGGGCGACCAGGGCGTCGCCGGACCGGTCCTCTCGCGTGCCGGCCACGACGCCGTCGGACACCGTCACGACCTTGGCCAGCATGTCGTCGGGAGTGGAAGATGTAGACACGGCCCACAGTGTGCCTGGTGGCATGCTCGAACCGGCTCATCGGAGGGCACCGATAGCGTGAGCGCGTCCAACCCCCTGACCCGATCACAGCGAGGTCACCATGCCCCGAGCCCACAACTTCTGCCCCGGCCCCTGCGTCCTGCCCGAGTCGGTCCTCTCCGAGCTCAGCGACGAGATGCTCGACTTCGAGGGCTCCGGCATGTCCGTCATCGAGATGAGCCACCGGTCGGCCGAGTACGACGCCATCCACACCGAGACCGTGGATCTGTTGCGTTCGCTGTCGGGGGCGCCGGATGACGTCCATGTGCTGTTGGTCCAGGGTGGCGCCAGCCTCCAGTTCGGGATGATCCCGGCCAACCTGCTCCCGGCCGACGGGAAGGCGGGCTACGTGATGTCGGGATCGTGGGCCAAGAAGGCGTTCGCCGACGCCTCCCGCATGGGCACCGCCTACCAGGCCTGGACCCGGGGCGAGGGCCCCACCGCCATGCCCGAGCCGGGTGAGGTCACCGTCGAGGACGGCAGCGCCTACCTTCACGTCACCTCCAACGAGACGATCGAGGGCGTGCGGATGTTGACCTTCGACGGCTACGACGTGCCGCTGGTGGCCGACATGTCGTCGGACTACCTGGCCCGCCCGATCGACTGGGAGCACTTCGACCTCGTCTACGGCGGGGTCCAGAAGAACCTCGGACCGGCCGGGCTCGCCGTGGTGTTCGTCCGCGACGCCGTACTCGACCGGGTGCCCGACAGCGTGCCCAGCTACCTGCGCTACGACTTCCACGCCAAGAGCAACAGCCTCGGCAACACCCCACCCACCTTCTCGGTGTGGGCGATGGGCAAGGTGCTCCGCTGGATCGACGCCAACGGGGGTGTGTCGGCCATGGAGCAGCGGGCGGCGGCCCGGAGCGGCGTGATCTACGACGTGATCGACGGTGGCGACGGCTTCTATCGGAGCCCGGTCGACCCGGCCTACCGGAGCCACACCAACCTGGTCTTCCGTCTCCCCGACGAGGACCTGGAGAAGAAGTTCCTGGTGGAGGCCGAGGCCCACAACATCAAGAACCTCAAGGGCCATCGGTCGGTTGGCGGGATGCGGGCCAGTGTCTACGCCGCCCTGCCCGACGAGGCGGTCTCCACACTGGCGGACTTCATGACCGCCTTCGCCGACGCCAACGGCTGACGCACCGGCGCCCCACCCAACCCGAGCGTGGGGTCGGGCGACGGAGGCACGCATCGCGGCTTTCCTCCGCGTCGGAGCGACAACCCCATCTGGTCCGATCCCCCGCCGAGCGATTGTCGCTCCGACGCGGAGAAAACCACTGCACCGTCCCTGCCCGTGGCCGACCGCTCCCAGCCCCGTCCGCACCCGGTTCCGAGGCCGATGCGCTGGCCCGGGGCGTCCTCCGCGGTCTCCAGGCGGCAGCGATCAGGTCCGCCTTTGCAGACGGCAGCGACTAGGCCCGCCTTCGCAGTCGGAGCATCCTCATGCCGTCGGTGGTGTCGGGGAGGAGTTCG
>JBCCRO010000050.1:0-36695 GCA_039201605.1 Actinomycetota bacterium | reverse complement strand
CGCTGGAGGTGGCCGAGGCGGTGAGGCCGACGGCGTCGGTCACCTGCACGCTGATGGCGACGGCGGCCGGGCCGTCGATGGCGGCGGCGTCGAAGGTGGGCGACTGGCCCGTCGTCTCGTAGGTGCCGTCGCCGTCGAGGTCCCAGTCGTAGGTGATCGTCCCACCCTCGGGGTCGCTACCGGTGGCGGTCACCGTGATCGAGGCGGCCTCGTCGACGGTGAACGAGGCGCCGACGGAGACCGACGGGGCCTGGTTGTTGCCGACGGCGGCCGACGTGGCGTACTCGGTCCGGCCCTCGTCCTTGTCGATGATCACCCCGCTCACCGGGTACACCGAGGCGCCGGTGGTGTAGGAGCACAGCGTCGTGGGCGAGGTGGAGGCGGTGGCGTAGGTGGCGGCGGCCAGCGAGCCGCCCTCGCAGTCGAAGGCGTAGCGGAGACCGGCGGCGACGTCGTCGGTGCCGGGGTCGACCGGGTTGGTCATCGTCAGGGTCACGTCGACCTGGCCTGCGTCGGCCACCGTGTCGGTGGTGAGCTCGGCCGAGGGGTCGATGTTGTTGACCACCAGCTGGCGGCTGTCGGTGCCGACCCCACCGTCGGCGTCGGTCACCTCGACGGTGATGGTCCAGGTGCCGCTGTCGGTCAGGTCGAGGGTGAGGGCGTCGGTGGTGCCGGTGGCGACGGGGGAGCCGTCGAGGAGGGCGGTCCAGGCGTAGGTGAAGCCGGCGGTCTCGTCGTCGGCCGAGACGTCGCTCACGGTGGTGGTGAGGCTCAGCTGATCGCCCTCGTCGGCCGCGCCCGGTGTGCCGCCGATGACGACCGAGGGGGCGACGTTGGCCACGGTGACCGGCATCGACAGCGAGGTCACGCCGCCGTCGTCGTCGAGGATCCGGGCCTCGACGGTGAGGGAGGCCGGCCCGTCGGGGGCGGTGCAGGTTTTGGCCGAGCTCGTCGACGCCGTTGCGTAGTCGGGCGCCGGCAGGGTCTCGCCCGGGCAGGCGATGTCGAACCGCAGGCCGGCGGTCACGTCGTCGGCGGAGGGGTCGGTGGCCCCGGTGAGCGACACGGCGAAGGTGGCGG
The DNA here is from genome assembly GCA_039201605.1 of Actinomycetota bacterium. GTDB lineage: Bacteria > Actinomycetota > Acidimicrobiia > Acidimicrobiales > SZUA-35 > CADEDH01. The sequence goes on along the minus strand of JBCCRO010000050.1, from coordinate 35,615 downwards.
CCTCGTCGACCGTGGCCGGGGTGTCGAGGGTGGCGGTGGGGGCCACGTTGTCGATGGTGACGACCAGGGAGTCGGTGGCGGTGAGGCCGGTGTCGTCGGTGGTCTGGACGGTGATCGTGCGGGTGTCGGGGCCGTCGATGGCGGCGGCGTCGAAGGTGACGGTTTGACCCGGGGTCTCGAACACGGCGTCGCCGTCGAGATCCCAGTCGTAGGTGAGGAAGTCGTCGTCGGGGTCGGTGGCGGTGGCGGTCAGATCCACCGTGCCGCCCTCGTCGACCGAGACGTCGAGTCCGGCGTCGACGGTGGGCGGGTCGGAGTGCTCGACGACGGCCGAGGCCGGGGCGAACTCCGAGGTGCTGCCCGAAGCGTCGGTTGCGGTGGCGGTGACGGTCACGCCCTGGGCCAACGACGGGTTGGCGAAGCTGAAGGCGCCGGTGACGCCGTCGGCCGTGACCGAGCCGAGGTAGGTGCCGCCGGCCAGGCCGGCTCCGACGCTGGTGTCGACCGAGAAGAACTCGACGGTGCAACCGGCGCAGGCCGTGCCCTCGAACACCAGGTCGGTGGTGCGGGAGAACTCGGGCCAGTTGAGCAGGGTGTTGGGGCCGGTGTCGGCATCGCCGGCGTCGTTGGCGTTGGTCCCGAGGGGCGACAGGTCGATGCCGAGCCCGGTGTTGGCCACCATGGCGTTCTGGGTGACGGTGTTGGACAGGGCGTCGAACTCCGAGCTGAACACGCCGGGCCCGGCGTTGTAGCCGATGACGTTGCCCGGGCCGACGGTGGTGGTGGAGGACTCGACCGAGACGCCGACCTGTCCGTTCGGCATGGCGACTCCGGATGGCGACACACCGATCCAGTTGTTGCGGATCACGGTGCCGGTGGTGACGCCGTTGGAGCCTCCGTTCAGCACCCGGACGCCGCCCTTGCCGTTGTTGCCGATGATGTTGCCCTCGACGACGGTGTCGTTCACGCCGTCCTCGATGTAGACGCCGGTGTTGTAGTTCTCGATGGCGACGTCGAAGCTCTCGCCGTCGGCGTAGGTGCCGACCCGGTTACCCAGGACCTGGGTGGCCATGAGACGCAGGGACCCCTGGTTGTCGAGCGGATTGTGGGAGACCTCGATGCCGGAGTCGAGGTTGGCCGACACCAGGTTGCCCTCGCCCGAGCCGAGGCCGCCGACGATGGTGCGGGCGGCGCCGAAGTTGACGTCGATGCCGTGCTTGGCGTTGGGCAGCGGGGTGACGCCGTCGGGGGCGAGCCCGACGATGTTGTTCTGGATGGTGTTGTCGTCGGAGTTGTGGTGCCAGATGCCGATGCCGTGGCGGGCGTTGCCCGACACGACGTTGCGGTCGGCGGGCGCCGCGGTGCCGATGACGTTGCGGGCCGACTGGCCCTCCATGTGGATGCCGTGGGCGGTCGGGGCCAACACGTTGGTGGCGAAGGTGCCCGTGGCGTCGGTGCCGATGAAGTTGCCGACGAACCGGTTGTCGCTGGCGCCGAACACCCAGATCGGGCGGCGGGCGTCGTAGACGGCGAGACCCTGGATGACGTTGTTGTCGGAGCGGATCTTCAGGGCGTCGTGGTTGGCGGCGCCGTTGCCCCGGATCTCGACCATGATCACGGCGTTCGAGATGAGGGGGTCGGTGTTCGGGGCGGCGCCGGCCTGGCTGTAGCCGTCGATGGTGACGCCGGCGTCGTCGGTGGTGGCCGGCAGATTCGAGACCAGCTGGATGGTGTGGGGGCCGGTGCCGGGGATGTCGAACAGGATGGTGACGTGGCCGGGGAAGGCGTTGGCCTCCTGCATGGCCGCCCGCAGGGTGCAGTCGCCGGCCGGGGTGGCGCAGATGCCGTTGCCGGTGTTGGTGTCCCAGGCCGGCTGTACGTCGCTGGCGGTGTCGACCACGAGGGTCAGCACCGAGTTGGCGGCGGTGGCCGCCGCGACCGGGGCCTCGGGGGCGGCCTCCTCGGTCTCGGCCGCCTGCAGGTCGGCGATGCTGACGCAGTCGGGCTCGGCCGGGTCGCAGTCCTCCACCACGTCGGTGGCGAAGTCGGCCTCGGGGTCGATCTCCTCGGCCACGGGGCCGTTGGCGTCGTCGTCGCCTCCGTCCTCGGCTTCGGCCACCTCGACCGGGGCCTCGACGGTGGCGCCGGTGACGGCCAGGGTGAGGGTGGCGGTGGCGACCGGGGTCTCGCCGACGGCGACACCGTCGGGCCCGGCCAGCTCGGTCAGGGTGACGACGACGTCGAGGGAGCCGCCCGAGCTCGGGGTGACGGCGACGGAGCCGAGATCCAGCACGCCGCTCGACCCGGCGGGGAGGTCGCCGCTCTCGCAGCCGGTGTCGGCGCACGAGGTGGCGGCCAGCACGGCCCGATCACCGAGCGAACCGACGCTGCGGTCGGTCACCAGGTCGGCCGGGTTGAGGACACCGGCCGTGGTGGGCTCGATCTCGGTGGCGGCGGCCTCGATGTCGACCCGGTAGGCGGCGACGGTGTCGGCGACGTCGATCTCGACCTCGACGGTGAACGCGGTGCCTGCCTCGGCTCCGGTCGGGGCTTCGGCCCGCAGGGTGGCGGCGCCGCCGACGGCCTCGGCGATCTGCGTGGTCGGTTCGGCCGGAGCGGGGTCGCCGTCGCCTGCATCGCCGGTGTCGCCCGCGTCGGCTGTCTCGCCTGCGTCGCCTGTGTCGTCAGCGGTCGGCGTTCCACCGGCGGCGGTGGTGGTGGTCTCCTCGGTGCCGGCGGCCGCCGTCGTGGTGGTCGTGGCGGCGGTGGTGGCCGTCGTGCTCGACGTCGTCGTCTCGGCCGTGGTGGTCGTGGCCTCGGCCGTGGTGGTCGTGGTGCTCTCGGCCGGCGGCGGGTCGTCCTGGAGGGGGACGCCCTGGGCGGGGAGGGCGAGGGCGGCCAGTGCCGTCGTGACGACGGCGATGACCAGAGCGGAGTGCACGAGTGGCCGGCGGGAGGGCCTCATGTGGTGGTTCCTTCCAGAATGCTGAAGACGGCGTTGATCTCGAGGGGCTCGAGATCGATGCAGGCGTCCATGCGTCGGGTGGCACGGTCCCAGCGTTCGATGCGGGTGGGGAGGGAGGTGGACAGGCCGGTGCGAATCCAGCCCAGCCGGGCCCGCACCGCCGTTTGGCGGATGCGGGAGAAGCCGACCCAGAAGTGGTCGTCGTGGATGAGCAGACCGCGGCACCAGCCGGGGATGACGTTCTGACGGTGTTCGTTGAGGTCGTAGGTGTCGACGACGGCGCCGGTGTCGGGATCGCCGATCACCACCGCGCCGTCGACGGTGGTGAACCACACCTGACCGTCGTGGACGTGGCCGTCGTGGACACGCTGCCGGTCGATGGCGATCCGTCGGCCGCGATCGGTGAGCGACACCGCATCGCGCAGCTCGAAGCGGGTGGCCCACGGCTCGTCACCGATCATGAACAGGTGATTGGGGTGGATGGCGTGGGGCTTGAGGTTCACCCCGAACCGCAGGTCGCGGTCGTCGGACCAGAAACCCTGCCGCTCGTCGTCCACCGGGTACTGCCGGAGCAGCTCACCGTCGAGGTCGATCTCGAGGGCGGCCTCGATGCCGCTGGAGGCGACCAGCAGATCGCCGCCCGGGGTGGGGAGGACGTGATGCACGTCGTTGAACCACGGGTGCGACACGTGGTGGAGCAGCTCGAAGTCGGGGAGGCGGTAGACCAGCACCTCGGTCTCGGTGGTGGCGTAGAGGAGATCACCGACCCGGGTGGCGCACTTGAACAGCATCGGGTCGTCCTCGCCCCGGACGGTGGCGTCGGAGACGTAGGTGTGGACCACGTCGGCGTGCGACTCGTCGACCGATGCGATCACCCCGGAGCCGTAGCCGTACCATTTGTCGCCCAGCTCACGCATGGACTGCGCTTGCCGCTGTCGGCCGCCAGTTATCAGCATCAGGTTGCCTTCACCGCCCTACAGGCTTCCGGATCCCACGCCCTCGTCGGGACGCTCGTCCTACCAGCTGCCGCCTACCCCGTGGGAGTCCAGCAATCGCTGGTTCCAGGGCTCAAAGTACAAGCGCAGCTCTTCGGCCAACAACGGGTCAAGTACCTCATCGTCGGACGCGGCCATGTCGTTCCCGCCGACGGCGTCGGGGGTGAAACGGTCCAGGCCGAGGAAGTCATGGACGAGATGAAGAGCGGCCTCAGTATGGCGATACAGCTCCGTACTGTCCAGTACGAGAAGCCGGTCGGGGCCGAGGGCGCGCTGCCAGCGGTCGACCTGTTCGACGTAGTGGCCCCGGGCCCGGTAGGTGAAGTGGCGCCAGGCGAAGCTCACGAAGTGGGGGTCGTCGGCCATGCGGGCCAGATCGGCGGTCGTCCGGCTCTCCTCGGCCTCCAGAGCCTCCCGAAAACTCTCGATCGGCTCGAAACCCAGACGTCGCTCATGCCGCCAATGACTGAAGGCCCGGGCCACCGGGTTGCGGAGCACGGCGATGGCCTTGGTGGTGTTCGGCAGGTCGCGGGCCACCCGATCGGCGGCGTAGGGGTGGAAGAGGTAGCTGGGGCTGGCCTCGCCGGCGACACCGCCCCGGTTGACCGACGGGAAGTGGCCCAGGTACCAGTCGTGACCCTTGGCGTAGTGGTCGTCGAAGTAGTGGAGTTCCTTGGTGAGCGACGAGTGCACCTCGGGGTGGGCCAGCAGCTCCTGGAACAGGAACGTGGTGCCCCCCTTCTGGGCCCCGATCACGATGAAGCCGGGGGCGGCCCGCTCGGAGCCGGTCTTGGACGTGGCCCAGGCCACGGTGCCGGTCGCCTGATCGCGAGCGGCGATCAGGGCGCGGCGTGCTCGGGGGGACGACAGCGGGTCGAGGACGCGCTTCGCCAGTCGTTCGGTCTTCATGGGATCAGAAAGCCTCGGCGAATCGGAGCATCACCATGGCGAAGGCGGTGATGCCGAGGGCGAAGTAGGTGGCGGTGCCGATGGCGGGGAGCCGCCCTCGGGATGCCGTTAGGTACAGGGCGGCCATAAGGATGATGGCGGCCCAACCGATCAGGCCGTAGACGTCGACCAGGGTCATGAGTCGCCGTCCTCGGTCGGTTCGGGTTCGGGGATCTTGCTCACCTGGATCAGGAAGGCGCCGCTGGCGCCGTCGCGGTAGAGGGTGTCGACGTCGTTCTGCTCGGAGAGGTAGGTGGCCACGTCGGTCAGCCAGTCGTCCGGGCGGCCGACGGTCTGCTCCCCCCACGCCTCCTGGCTCTTGGCCGTCACGATGGCGACGTAGTCGTAGCCGGCGGTGCGGGCGGCGTCGGCGGCCCGGATCACGGTGGTCTCGTCCGGCTGGAGACGACGCACGTACTGATGATTGCGGAACCCGTCGACCCGCTCGATGCGGGTGTAGCCCCACGAGATGAAGGGGTCGTCGGTGACGAACAGCGTGTCGGGCGGGGCCGCGGTGTACATCGCCTCGAGGGCCCGACGGTCGGAGTCGGCCGTCATCTCGAACGACTCGTTGCCGTAGCGGTTGATGATCAGCGTCGGGGCGCCCAGCAGGGTGACACCGACCAGGGCGCCGGCCAGCAGTCGGCGGGAGGCGATGTTGGCGATGGCGGCACCGAAGAGGATGGCGGCCGGGAACACCGAGAACAGGAAGACCCGGACCAGGATCTCGCCGCCGTAGGGCTGACCGGCGATGGCGAGGCCGGGCAGCCCGGCCATGCCGAGCAGCAGGGCACCGGCCCGCTGACCCCGCTGGCGCCACAGGTAGCCGGCGGCCAGGAGGCTGAAGGCGGCGACGGCCACCACGATCCCGGCCCGGCTCAGCAGCACCACGGAGCGTTCGAAGGAGGCCTCGGCCGAGCGGGCCGTCGTGCTCTCGGTCAACGTCGACTCGACCGCGCCCACGTTGTCGACCAGGCTGGCGATCCGGCTCCGCCACCAGGGGCGGGCGGCGCCGCTGACCCAGGTGAGGAAGATGATGAACACCAGCAGCGGCAGCCCCCGGGCATAGCGGTAGCCGGCGAAGGCCATCGGCACCAGCCACAGGGTGAGGAACACCGGGCTGAGGGGGTGGGTCACCACCACCGACAGGGACGTGGCCACGATGAACAGCGTGATGGCGGGATCGCGTTCGGCGCCGCCGCCCAGGCCCGGGAACAGCACCCAGCTCAGGCGCGTCCGCAACGGGACGCCCCGGGGCATGTCGCGCTCCATGATGGCGATCAACAGCACCAGGATGGCGGTGACCGTGGTACCCATGCTCTGGGGCGAGAAGTAGTTCTGGCCGGTCCAGGCGGTGACGACGAACAGCCAGGAGGCGATCGGGGCGGCCACCCAGCGGTCGGGGAACCAGTGCCGGGTGAACACCCACACCAGCAGGACCCAGATCACGAAGATGCCGAGCGGCCAGAAGCGGATCAGCGGGTCGATGTTGAGCAGCTGTTCACCGGCGACGGCGGCCCCGGGCCCGCCGAAGGAGTCGGGCTGGGAGCCGACCTCTGACGACTGGCTGCCGGAGATGGCGGCCGCCGGGCCGAGGTAGAAGCCGGGCCAGGAGAAGCGGGCGTCGATGAACCGCTCGGCCGAGCCGGTCTCGGCGATCACGTCGGAGAAGCCGCTGATCAGCCAGGCCACGGAGAATCGGGCGGCGGGGGCGCTCATCGGCTCGATGCCGTGCAACGACAGGGTCAGCAGGCCGACGGTGGCGGCCGCACCGGCGTGGTGGCGGGCCAGGATGAAGACGGCGAAGGCGATCGTGGTGCACACCACCGACAGCCAGAAGATCGGGGGCAGCGCGGGCAACAGGCCCAGACCGTCGACGAGGTCGTAGTCGACGCGAGGGATCGACAGCGCCAGCAGACCGGCCGCCACCACGGTGAAACCCCAGGCCAGACGGGTGCGGGGGCGGTACTCGGGCAGGGTCCGCAGCTGCTCCCGGCTGAACTGCTGGGTGAGCTGCGGCTTGTCCGGCCGTGCCGCCCGGGCCCCGGCTCGGAGCGGGCGTTCCAGGTCGTGGGCCCCGACCTTGCGGTGCACGGGCTTCGGGGCCTGCGTCCGCATGACGGCGGCCTCGTCGGCCCGCTGGAACTCGAGCGGGGCCTCGGTGCCGCCGCCCTGGGTGTTGGTGAACTGCAGGGCCAGCCAGGCCACGATGGCCATGATCCACTGGCTGAGGGCGACGCCGCCGGCCACGATCACGATGTCGGCGGCGACAAGGCCCGGGATCACCGCAAGTACGAACACCACCAGCGAGATCAGCGGGCCGATCGTCAGCTCCCGATGGTTGCGGGAGGCTCGGGCCCGGGACAGCCACACGTGGAGAACGGGGCGGGCCATCAGGGCCAGGAAGATCAGCCGCAGCGCCGTCGCCAGCTGCGGGGTGGGTTCGTCGATCAGCAGCCGGAGCAGGAGCGGCGTTGCCACCACGCCGATGAGGCCCCCGACGAGACCGAGGGCGGAGGCCAGGGCGGCAGCCGACCGGGTGAGCCGGTCGCGGTGCTCGGGATGCCGGGTGGCCTCGGCGGTCAGGGCCCCGGTGGCCTGGACGAAGACCACGTCGACGGTGATGAAGAACAGCCAGGCGACGGCCAGGTCGGCGCCGTCGTCGTTGGGGATGGCGAGCAGGGCCAGATAGGCGAAACCCCTGGTCGAGGCCATGATGGCGACCGACCCGACGAAGTCGGAGGCCACCAGCCTGCTGAACCCGGCCTCCTGCCAGTCGTCGTCGCTGGGGCCGCTGAACAGGCGCCACAGCCAGGTGTTGACGGCGGGGATGAAGAACAGGAGGGGAGCGAACCAGGCGGCGAGGGCGGCCGGGACCGACGGGGCCAGCGACATCACGGCGATCGCCGCCACCAGGCGGACGACGCTGTAGGCGGTGTTCTCGATGGCGACGAAGTTCGACTGGCCGGCGGCGACCAGGGCACCGTCCTGCATGGAGAACACGCTCCACGCCGCCACCGACAGCGGGATCAACCAGAGGGAGATGCCTTCGAGACCGACGACGCCTCGGCCCGACACCTCGAGCACGATCACGGTGATGACGGCGACGGCGACGCCCAGGCTGACGGCGGCGGTGTAGGCCCGACTGAGCATGGCCCGGCCCTCGACGCCGGCGCCGGGGAGCACGGCGGGGAGGCTGGCGGCCATGTTGAGCCGGGTGATGCCGGCGAGGAAGAGGACGAGGGAGGTCAGACCGGCGACTTCGCCAAGCGCCCGGTCGTCGAGCCCGAGACCCACGACCAGCCAGAACGCGAACCCGGACACGGTGAGGATGGTCGAGGACACCACGAGGGCGAGACCCGACTTGACCATCGTGCTCTGGGCGGCCGACGACTGTTCCGACACTGATGTCATCGTGCCATCTCCGGGCCGGACATGCGTTCCGCCAGCAGCCCGAGGAGGGCGCCGGCGACCATGGTGGCGACCACGTGCCGACTGGCCGTCCACTGCGAGGTCCAGATCAGGGGCTGGCCGCCGAGGGCGCTGGCCACGAACGAGCCGAGAAGGGTGAGCAGGCCGACGACGATCCAGTTGGGGGCGGCGGTCTCATCGAGCTGGCGCCACTCCCGCAGGGCGGCGCCGGTCGGGAGGCCGGCCCCGATCAGGATGTAGAAGAGGACGACGACCAGCACCACCGGACCCGGTGCCGTCTGGAGCACGGCCACCGAGGCGACGGCCCACAGGGCCGACACCACCAAGGCCGCCTTCATGAGTCGCTGACGACGTCCCGGTCCCTGCGGAGCAGACCGATGGCGTATCCCAGGCCGGTGGCGGAGAGGCCGGCGACGATCATGGCGGAACGGTACCAGCCACCGAGGGGCCGGATGAGACCACGCAGTACGCCGGTCGGCAGGGTGGTGGTCACATAGCGCCGTTCCGACTCGAGGGCTTCGTCGGCCCCGGTCCGGGAGGCGACCACGGCCTTGGAACGACCTTCGTTCCAGCCGCGGCTGAGGAAGTACTTCACGGTGCCGCGCCCGGCACTGACGTGGTGGTGGACCACGCTGTCGGGGGCGTACACGATGGCGTCGGGGCCATAGTGCCGCCGGATCCGGATCGAGAGCTCGGTCTCCTCGCAGCCCACCGGCTTGGTGCCGATGCGGCCGAGGCCGGCGTCGAAGCCGCCGCCGGCCTCGATGGCCTCGGCGGTGAAGGCCATGGAGGCCCCGATCGGGTTGCGAATGGGGGTCATCGTCGTCGGCATGCCCCGGTAGGAGCACCCGACGACCCAACCGAATTCCTCGGGGAACCACGTCGGCTCGCCACCGGCCCACTCGGGCTCGATCCGACCACCGACGCCGACCACCCCGGGTTGCCGAAGGGCGTGGCGGAAGTGGAGGAGCCAGTCGTCATCGGCCGCCGCATCGTCGTCGAGGAACGCCACCACCTCGGCGGTGGCCGCCTCGACGCCCGTGTTGCGGCCGCCGGACAGGCCTTGTTCCTTGGCGTTGGCCAGCACCTCGACCCCGTCGCCGCGGAACTGATCCCGACACCGTTCGAGCAACCGCTCGTTGTGGTCGATGACGAGGATGGTGCGCTGCGCAGGGCTCGACTGCTTGCCCACTGAGGTGACGGCGTTGACCAGGTCGGTCCACCGGTCCTCGGTGTAGGCGCAGATGACGACGTCGATGCTGGGGGAGTCGCCCTCGGGGGCGGGTGACGACGTCGCGTCGCTCAAGAGACGCTGATGCGCTCGGACATGATGGTCCGCAGGACGCGGATGCCATCACGAACGGCGTTCAGGTTGGACGTGCCGTGCAGACGGTCGGCCTCGAAGGAGGGGACCTCGATGACGCGCAGGCCGCGACGGGCGGCCCGGATGTTCATCAGGGTCTCGACCTCGAACCCGGTGGAGTTGATCCCCAGGTCGGCCAGGTGGCGACGGTAGAAGGCGTTGTAGCCGTAGCAGAGGTCGCTGTAGTTGCACTCGAACATCACGTTGACGATGGCGCACAGGACCTTGTTGCCCAGGCTCCGGATGAAGGTGATGTCGCTCGAGCCGCCGCCGGTGACGAAGCGCGAGCCCTTGGCGTAGTCGGCACCGCTGCGGAGGGCGCCCACGTAGCGGGGGATCTCGGCGGCGTCGGTGCTGCCGTCGGCGTCGATCATCACGATGATGTCGCCGGTGGCGGCGCGGAAGCCGCAGACCAGGGCGTTGCCTTTGCCCTTGCGATCCTGGCCGATGATCTTGGCGTCGGGCCGCAGCTGGCGGACCATCTCGACGGTGTCGTCGGTCGAGCCGCCGTCCACGATGATCAATTCGTCGATCCAGTGGGGAAGACGGGAGAACACGTGCTCGAGGTTCTTGGCCTCGTTCAGGGTGGGAATGATGACCGAGACGGTCTCCACCATTTCACGCTTGGCGAAAGGATCCGCCTCACGTGCATCGATCGTGTCCCGGTTGCCGTCGGGACCAAGCTTCGGGACGAAGGGTTCGCTCCCGGTGTCGAGGGTGACGATCTCACCCATCCGTTGCATGTTGGCTTCGCTGTTTTCCGCCAAATCGGTCACTGCCCTCATCCTCATTTCGTGCGACGTTGGGTCGCCCCCGCCGTGACCGCGCTTGTACACGGGGCTGCCGTGTCGCTGGCGGGATCACTTCAGAGCTGAACGTACCCAGGCGGCCAGTCGAGCGTCAACGGTCGACAGGCGTCGTTCACACAATTGCCTAGCAGGTCCTTCGTGTTGCTGGGTACATGTCACCACGGTATGCAGGGGTGCGTCCCGGTGACGGAATTGCCGTCATCTGCGGGACCGATGGGTACGGACGGCGAGGGGGCTGAAGAAGTCGCGCAATTTGGCGAAGTCCCAGGTCACAGAAGTGCACATGTGGCCTTGGCGGTACGGGAGCGTGGTGTGCGGGCCGATCGGGGCCGCCATGGCGAAGCACCGGCCCAGGGGTCGATCCGCTGGTCGACAATGGTGGTGGGCGGGGCCGTCGTCGGCCGAGTGGGACGGGTCGATCGAAGATCTGTGAAAGGTGTCTCACCCCGGTACGAAATGACAATCGTCACCGGCTAATCGCGGTCCACTTGCCGATTTGTCTCACGGGGTTGGAGTGGCGGCATTTGATCGATAAGCGTCGCCCGATCGATCGGTAAATTCGACGCAAAGGAACGGCTTGCACGTGAGGTGGCCGGGTGGCCACCGGACTCCGCCGAGGTGCGACGGACCGAACGGGCCGGGGCGAGCGGGTCGGGGCGGCCGGGCCGGGGCGAGCGGGTCGCGGCGGGGCCCGGGGGAACGCAACGGGGCTGCCCATGGCCCTCCACCGACGGGCAGCCCCGTTGTCGAGCGGCGATCACCGGATCCGCTGGATCCGGCCGTCACCCATCGCCGATAGTCCGATGTTGTATCGACAAGCAGTAACCGGCCCGAAACCGCCGTCGACGGCCGGTGCCGATCGAGCCCGCGGTCAGAGGTCGTCGAACAGCGTCGGCGCCACCTGAGGGCAGCCCTCGATCAGCAACATCCGGCGCTTGGTGTCCACCCCGCCGGCGGCGGAGAACCCGGTCAGGGCCCCGTCGGCGCCGAGCACCCGGTGGCAGGGCACCACGATCGGGATCGGATTGGCCCCGAGGGAACGCCCCACCGCCTGGGCCGCGCCCGGTTGCCCCACCCGCTCCGCCACCTGGCCGTAGGTGAGCGTCGTGCCGGGCAGGATCGACCGGGTGACCTCGTACACCTGCCGCTCGAACGGCGAGCAGGCGGCGAGATCGATCTCGATGTCCAACAGGTCGCGGGACCCCCCGGCCAGCAGGTCCCCGATGGCGCCGATGGCGGCGGCGACGGCGGGCGGCGGGTGGTCGTCCACGGCGTCGACCGGTCCGCCGCTCACCCGGCCCGCCTTGGCCACCAGCCGACGGCGGGTGCGACCGCGGTCGCCCTCCGGCAGTTGCATGGCGATGATCGGGTCGTCGGCGGCCCGGGAGCGCCAGGCGATGCCGACGCCGCCGAGGGTGGTGTCGAACACGGTGAGGCCGATCTCGCCGTCGGCGCTCATCTCGGCCGCCGCTCCCGGAGGAGCACCTCTTGGGCCACGGAGGCGACATGGGTGCCCTCGGCGTCGAACAGGTTGCCGACGGTCATGCCCCGCCCGCCGGTGAGGCCCCGGCACTCCCACTGGTAGAGATGCCACTCGTCGGCTCTGGTCGGCCGGTGGAACCAGATGGCGTGATCGAGGCTGGCGCCCATGAACTTCTCGTGGTGCTGCTCGGGTGGCACCTGCAGCGGGTGGATGCTGCGGGCGGCGGCGAACTGCACCGTGTCGGAGGTGAAGGCCAGGCCGCAGGCGTGCGAGATCGGATCGTCGTCGGGCAGCGGGTCGGTGAGGCGGACCCAGCCCATCGACTGGCCCGACCCGGGCGGACTGACCATGAACCGCCGCTCCATGATCCACGGCCAGTTGTCGGGCTGGGGCGCCATCTCGTCGGGGTTGGGGGCGACCGGCATGCGGGCGATCTGCACCTCGGCCTCGTCCTCGGGCACCTGGAACGAGCAGGACAGGTGGAGGATCGCGCCGCTCGACTGGCGGGCCACCACCGCCCGGGTGCAGAAGCTCCGCCCGTCGCGCAGGCGCACCACCTCGAAGCGGACGGGCTCGTCGAGCGTGCCACCGCGGATGAAGTAGGCGTGGAGGGAGTGGGGGCGGTACTCGGGCTTCACCGTCTGGATGGCCGACCACAGCGATTGGGCAACCACCTGACCCCCGTAGATTCGACCCCACCGATACCGGGGGCTCTCGCCGACCCACGTGTCCGGCCCGTGCTGGACGAGATCGAGAACGGTGCCGAACGTGACTGGAACGTCTCCCATGGCCGTCAGCCTAGGAGAGCGGTGTGATCGAGGTCACTGCGATCGGGTGTCACGTTTCGAGCGGCCGTCTCGTCGAGGGGGTGTAGACGACGAAGCCGACCGAGGAGTGGCAGGACGAATGAGCGCAGACATCGCCGTGGTGGGGGCCGGACTGGCGGGACTCACCGCCGCCAACGACCTGGTGGACGCCGGGCACCGGGTGACCGTGTTCGAGCGGGCCGAGAGCCCGGGGGGCCGGGCCGCCTCCACCATGCACGGGCCCTACCGTTTCAACCGCGGCCCCCACGCCCTGTATCGGAGCGGCGAGGCGGCCACCGTCCTGGCCGACCTCGGCGTGACCTACACCGGTCACGTCCCGATCCAGGCCACCCCCAAGGCGCTCCACCGGAGCCGGATCCACCGTCTGCCCGCCGGTCCGGGGGCCCTGCTGCGAACCTCGCTGCTGTCGCCCCGGTCGAAGCTGGCCGTGGCGATGTTGTTGCCCCGCCTGGCCAGGCTGGCGCCGGGGGCCGTGGGCCTCACCGTCGACGAGTGGGTCGACGCCCGGACCGACGACCCGGCCCTGGCCGGTCTGCTGCACGGGCTGTTCCGGCTCACCGGCTACGCCAACGCCCCCGACGTGACCGACGCCGGTGCAGCCCTCGAGCAACTGGCGGCCGGCGTCTCCTCCGGCGTGGTCTATCTCGACGGTGGCTGGCAGGCCCTGGCCGACGGACTGGCGGGGCGGGCGACCGGTGCCGGGGCCCGGATCGAGCGGGCCACCGTCACCGACCTCGGATCGGTGAAGGACGCCTTCGACGGCATCGTGTTGGCCGTGGGCGGCCCGGCGATCACGGCCAGGACGGCCGGGGCCGTCGACCGGGCCGATGCCCTCGTCGCCGCCGCCGGACCCGCCGTCGAAGCGGCGGTGCTCGAACTCGGCGTGACGCAGGTGCCCGCCACCCGCTTCATCCTCGGCATCGACGAGGCTCTGTACGGCTCGGTGCACAGCCCGCCCACCGATCTGGCTCCCGCCGGTCACGCCGTGGTGTGCCTGGCCCGCTACCTGCGGCCGGGCGAGCAGCACGATGCGGAGGAAACCCGGGCGGAACTGACCGACCTGGCCCATCGGATGGGGGTGGCGCCCGGCCACATCGCCGCCGAGCGCTATCTTCACCGCATGACCGTGACCAACGGGGTGCCGCTCGCCACCGGCTCGGGATTCGCCGGTCGCCCCGATGTCGACTGCCTCGGTGACCCGCAGGTGATGGTGGCGGGCGACTGGGTCGGTCCGAGCGGCCTCCTGGCCGACGCCTCGGTGGCCAGCGGTCGACGGGCGGCCCGGGCCCTGGCCGCCAACCTGTCGGAGGCTACGCCATCCTCCGGCGCCGCCTCCCGGCGACCGCAGGTGGTGGGCGAGGGATGACGACGTCGATGGTCGAGACCTTCGAGGCGGAACGCGATCGGCTCTTCGGCGTGGCCTATCGCCTCCTGGGCTCGGTCAGCGACACCGAGGACGTGCTCCAGGAGGCCTACCTGCGGTGGGCCGACCAGGCCGGTCGCACGATCGACAACCCGGCCGCCTTCCTCACCACGGTGGTCAGCCGCCTGGCCCTCGACCGGCTTCGGTCGGCCCGGCACCGCCGTGAGCAGTACGTGGGGCCATGGCTCCCCGAACCGGTGGAGGCGGCCCCCGGTCCCGACGACGACGTGGTGCTGGCCGAGTCGCTCACCCTCGGCTTCCTCGCCGTGATGGAGCGGCTGGGTCCGGTGGAGCGGGCGGTCTTCGTCCTCCACGACGTGTTCGCCGTGCCCTACGCCGAGATCGCCGCCGTGGTCGACCGCTCGGAGAGCACGTGCCGCCAGATCGCCCGTCGGGCCCGATCCCGGGTGCAGGCCGAGGGCCCGGCGGCCGGGGCGCGGGGGCGGGTGGTGACCGGTGTCGGCGAGGTCGGCGGGCTCGGGCTCGGGGCCGGAGCCGCCGCCGGAACGACGGCCGGGGTGGGAGCCGAGCAGGAGGCGTTGCTGAGCGCCTTCCTCGCCGCCGTCCTCGGGGGCGATGTGGTCGGGCTGGAGCGCCTGTTGGCCGCCGACGTCGTCCACCTGAGCGACGGCGGGGCCGACCACCACGCCGCCCGCCGCCCGGTCGTCGGTCGGGATCGGGTGGCCCGCTTCTTCGTCAACCTGGCCAAGCGATCACCCGAGGACGCCGTCCCGGAGCTCGTGATGCTCAACGGTGACCCGTCGATCCTCGTCACGGTGGACGGCGCGCCGCGGCTCACCCTCACGATGGCGGTCGAGGACGGGCTGATCACCCGGGTGTGGGCGATGGTCAACCCCGACAAGATCACCCATCTGCGCCGAAGCTGATCGATCCGCCCGCGGCTCCGGCGCCCGGGCGACCGTTCAGAGCGTCAATCGTTGCCCTTGCGCCACGACTGCATCTGCGACTCGTAGGGGAACTCGACGTCGGGCCCGTGGGGCTCGACGATGGCTCGCACCTCGTCGGCCACCTTGTCCATCGTCTCCGACGGTAGGGCCGAGATGAAGCTGGTCGACAGCGCCCGCTCCACCGCCCCGTCGACGGAGGTGGTGTACGGGTTGGCCATGCGCCACTCGTCGATGGGGGAGAACCGCTCGTCGCCGTGGATCGCCTTGCGCCACGCCATCGAGCGATAGCGCGGCGTCGAGCCGGCGTGCCGCTCCATGATCTTGTCGTAGTCGGCCATCCAGGGCACCGAGTTGTCCCGGACGTTCCAGGCGGTCACCAGGTGGCCGCCGGGGACCAGGACCCGATGGATCTCGTCGAGGGCGGGCTCCAGGTCGAACCAGTGGAACGCCTGAGCCGCCACGATCGTGTCGACCGTGCCGTCGGCCATCGGGATCTTCTCGGCCGAGCCCACCCGGACGTCGGCCTCGGGTACCGCTTCGGACAGGGCGGTCCGCATGGCGATGACGGGCTCGAGGGCGATCACCTCGAGGCCTTCGTCCACCAGCTGACGGGTGAAGATCCCCGTCCCTGCCCCCAACTCGACCATGACCCCCTTGCCGTACCTCTCCGCCACCCGCTTGCTCAGCTCGGGGTGGTAGGTCGGTCGGCTCCGGTGGTAGCGGTCGGTGTCCCTCGAAAAACCGGTCGCTGCCGCTTCATGCACCACGACCACATGTTGCCCGAAGAACCGACGGACCACGCAGGGAAATCGGGATTCTTTGCTGATGACCAACCCGGCCGTGCTCCTAGACCACGGCGGTATGTTTTTGGCGATGGTTCCTGAGCTGGTGATATTCGACTGCGATGGGGTCCTCGTCGATTCCGAGACCCTCATCGTCGACATCGAAGCCCGCATGTTGACCGCGGCCGGGTTTCCCCTGACCAGGGAAAACGTGATCGAGCGGTTCGTCGGCCTCAGCTACGGGGTCATGATGGACCGGTTGGAGGCCGAGTTCGGGCGGCCGGTTCCTTTGGATCTGAAGCAACAGGTGGAGCAGGCGGCGCTCGATGAGCTGGCTCTTAATGTCACCGCCGTGCCCGGCATCGCCGAGGTGTTGAAGGGCCTCCACGCCGCCGATCGGGCTCGTTGCGTCGCCTCGTCGAGCGACCTGTCACGTATCACCATGACGATGGATGTGGCCGGGGTGTCGGCCTGGTTCGATCCGGCCCACATCTTCTCGGTGCAGATGGTCGAGCGGCCCAAACCTGCGCCCGATGTGTTCCTCCACGCCGCCGCCGAGCTCGGTTCGAACCCGGACCGATGCCTGGTGGTGGAGGACAGCCCCCACGGGGTGGAGGCGGCGCTGGCGGCCGGGATGGACGTCGTCGGTCTCACCGCCGGCGGCCACGCCGGTCCGGTGCAGCATCAGCGACTGGTCGACGCCGGCGCCGGGCACGTGTTCGCCACCACCGCCGAACTCGGCGACCACCTCGGCCTCGACTGACCCGATCGTCGACCCGGTCAGCCCTTCTTGTGGAGGCGCCGGATGGTGTTGGCGGTGCGCACGGTGGTCTGGCCGAACAGGGCGGCGAGGTCGTCGGGCTCGATGCCCGACCCGCTGACACCGTCGGCGGGCAGCCAGTGGACGGCGCCGTGGTCGGGGTCGGGCAGCAGCCGGTCGCCGGGGTTCGAGCGCTCGGTCGCAGCGGCGGCGGCGGTGGTCAGGGCGGCGGGGGAGCGGTCGAAGAGCAGGACGACCTGAGGCTTGCCGACGGAGACCTCGGCCAGCTCGGCGTCGGTGAACGGTGTGGCCGCCGCCAGGGTCGCCACCTCGTCGGCGGTGCGGATCGTGGTCGGCACCGGGAAGCCGAGGGCCTCGGTCAGGGCGTCGCCGATGGTGGTGGCGAGGTCATCGGGATCGGCCCCGTCGCCGGCGGCCGGGGTGAACAGGATGTTGCCGCTGGCCAGGAACGTGTCCACCCGGCCGTGACCGAGGGCGACGACGGGGGCGATCAGCTCGTCCTTGGTCGCCCGGTGGCCCCCGACGTTGATCCCCCGACAGAACGCCACCCAACGACTGGTCATGGCCGCAGGCTACTCACCGCCGGCCCGGGGTCGGGCGGCCCGTCGGTGGGTCGGCCGTCGGTGGGTCGACCGTCGGTGGGTCGACCGCCGGTCGCGGGCGGCGCCGCTGGGGTTGCGGGCCCTCGGCGGCCTAGGTTGGCCGCCGTGTCGACGATCATCGTTCGCTCCCGCGCCGATGCCGATGGTCCGGCCCTGGGCGCCCTGGCCGCCGTCGTGCAGGAGCGGGACGGCTACCCACCGCATCTTCCCGGCGACGAGGCCGGGGCGTTCATCCTCGACGGTGAACCGCTGGCGGCATGGGTGGCCACGGACGGCGATGCCGTGGTCGGCCACGTCGCCCTGCACGACCACTCCTCGCCCGGTGTGCTCGACCTGGTGGCCGACGGCGTCGGCGTCGCGCCGGACGGGTGTGGTGTCGTCGCCCGACTGTTCGTGACTCCGGATCTCCGGCGTTCCGGTCTCGGTCGTCGCCTGCTCGACATCGCGGTGGCCGAGTGCCGCCGACTCGGCCTCCTCCCCGTGCTCGACGTCGTCGATCGCTTCGAGGCGGCCATCGCCCTCTACGAGCACGTCGGGTGGCGGCGCCTCGGGGCCGTCGAGTTCGACATCGGCGACGACCGGATGCTGCGGGAGTACGTGTACGTGCTCGATCCGCCCGCCTGAGCGGCGACGGTCCGACGGGCGATGTCAGCCGACGTGGACCGGGGCGGCCCCGGCCGACCGGCGAGAGACCAGATCGGGGGCGAAGACGTAGTGGTCGCGGAAGCGGTGGACGCCGGCGATCTCGCTGAGGAGGGCGTCGGCCACCAGGTCGCCCATCTCGTCGAAGGGCTGGCGCATCGTGGTGAGCGGGGGGTTGGTGGTGGCGGTGAAGTCGGTGCCGTCGAAGCCGATCACCGACACGTCGGTCGGCACGTCGAGGCCCAGGCTGCGAGCGGCCTCGACCGCGCCCATGGCCATGAGGTCGTTGGCGCAGACGATGCCGGTCGCCCCGGCGTTGATCATCCGGATGGCGCCGGCCCGTCCGCCCTCGAAGGAGAAGCGGGTCTCGATGGTGCCGAGTCGACCCTCCTCGGGGCCGATGTCGATCATGGCCCGCTCGTAGCCGGCGGTGAAGCGGGCGGTCGACAGGTAGCGGCCGGGGCCGAGCACGCAGCCGATCGACCGATGCCCGAGCGACACCAGGTGCTGGACCGACCGCTCGGCGGCGATGGTCTCGTCACACCACACGTGGGGGACCGGTAGCCCGGTCGGCCCGCCGTTGACCAGGACGAACGGCACGCCCTGGAGGAGGAGTTCGTCGTAGAGGGCGGTCTGGGGTGCGTCGGCGGCGTGGGCGCCGGCCACGAAGACGAAACCGTCCACCCCCATCTCCAGGTAGTCCCGGACGTACCGGTCCTCGTTGTGGAGCTCGGTGGTGTCGACGGCGATCGTGGCCACGTAGTCGTGCCGGGCCAGCCGCTCGGAGATGGCGTTGGCCAACTTGGGGAACACCGGGTTGGTCAGCTCGCCGGTCACGATGCCCACCCGGTGCAGACGGGCGGCGTCGACGGCGGTGTCGGTGTCGAACCCCAGCTCGGCCAGCGCCGCCAGGACGCGATCGCGGGTGCGGGCCGCCACCCCGTCGCGCCCGTTGAGGACGCGGCTCACCGTCGGTTCGCTCACCCCGGCCAGAGCGGCCACGTCCCGCAGCGGGGGCCGGGCGGCCATCAGGGGCGGTCCGTCGACAGGGGAAGGGGCCGAAGAAGCATCGCAGCGATTGTGGCGAGCGTTCGACGGTGTTGCAAGGTCTTCCAGTCATTTCGGAAAGAACACTAGATTCTTTCAGAAAGTTCTTGTCAATCCTGCAACCCAGACCTAGATTCCGTTCACCCGTCCAGCCGACTCGCCCGAGCAGTGCCGCTCGCCTCGCACGCGGCGGATGGAGCTCGGGGGCACCCGCCCGCCGAGACGATCGAGTACTGGGAGACCCGCACATGAATCGACGCGTGAAGTTGCTCGTGGCGCTGCTCGCCGTCTTCGCCTTGGTCGCCGCCGCCTGCGGTGGCGACGACGAGGACACGACGGCCGAGGACACCACCACGACCGCTGCCGAGGAGACCGAGGAGGCGGCCGAGGACGATGCCGCAACCGACGAGACCGACGAAACCGACGAGGCCGCGGCGGACGGCGAGGAGGCGGAGGAACCGCCGGTCGTCCGGGCCGACGCCGACCTGGTCATCTGGGCCGACGACACCCGCACCCCCGTCATCGAACCCCTGGCCGAGGCCTTCGGCGAGGAGAACGGCGTCTCCGTCGCCGTGCAGGAGGTCAACTTCGGCGACATCCGTGACCGGCTCCAGACCGCCGGTCCCGCCGGTGAAGGCCCCGACGTGATCATCGGGGCCCACGACTGGCTCGGTCAGCTCGTCACGTCCGGCCTCCTGGCCCCGGTCGACCTGCCCAGCAGTGGCGAGTTCTCCGACGTGGCCATCGAGGCCATGAGCTACGAGGGCCAGCTGTACGGCGTGCCCTACGCCATCGAGAACATCGCCCTCATCCGCAACACCGACCTCGTGCCCGAGGCCCCGGCGTCGATGGAGGAGCTGGAGGAGGTGGCCCTCGGCCTGGTCGAGTCGGGTGAGGTCGAGATCCCCCTCGCCATCCAGAACGACCCGGGCGATCCGTTCCACAACTTCCCGCTCTACACCGCCGCCGGCGGTTATCTGTTCGGGCAGAACGCCGACGGCAGCCTCAACGCCGACGACCTCGGCCTCGACTCCGACGGCGGCCTCGCCGCCGGTCAGCAGTTCTCGGCCTGGGCCGCCTCCGGCCTGATGCAGCCGAGCCTGAGCTACGACGTGATGATCGAGAGCTTCGGTCAGGGCGACGCCCCGTTCGCCATCACCGGCCCCTGGGCCGTGGCCGAGGACGACCGCGGCTTCAAGGCCACCGGCGTCAACTACGTCGTGGAGCCCATCCCGGCCCTCGGCGGCACCACCGCATCGCCCTTCGTCGGCGTGCAGGGCTTCATGGTCTCGGCCAACGCCGAGAACCCGCTCTTCGCCCAGACGTTCATCACCGAGGTCATGTCGACCGAGGAGGCGCAGACGGCGCTGTTCGAGGCCGGCGGTCGTCCGCCCGCCCACACCGCGGCCTTCGCCGCCGCCTCCGGCGACCCCGACATCGAGGGCTTCGGCGAGGCCGGCATCAACGGTCAGCCCCTGCCCGCAATCCCCGAGATGGGGTCGGTGTGGTCGGCCTGGACCGATGCCTACGCCCTCATCCTCTCCGGTGAGAGCGAGGGCGACCAGGCCTTCACCGACGCAGCCGAGCAGATCCGCACGCTGATCGCCGAAGGCTGAGCCGGTGTCGACCGGATCCGACTCCGTCATCGAGTCCGACCCCCACCGCGGGTCGGCGCCACATGAGGGGCCCGACGGGGCCGCCACGACGGAGCCGCCGAGCGGGGGGCGCAGGCGCTCCCCGCTCCCGGTCGGCCTCACCCTGGGCCTGCTGTTCAAGGTCGTCTTCCTGGCGACCGTCAACGCCACCGCCATCTGGGCTCTCGGGCACCTGATCACCCGGGAGATCTGGCTCGGGGTGGCGTTCCTCGTCGTGGCCACGCTGGCCATCGACGTGGTGTTCCTGTCAACCCGACGGTGGGCCATCCCGTTCAAGTACCTGCTGCCGGGCACGCTCTTCCTGCTGGTGTTCCAGCTGTACCCGGTGCTCTACACCGGCCTCATCTCCACGACGAACCTCGGCACCGGCAACATCCTCGACAAGGACGCCGCCATCGAGCAGGTGCTGTCCACGTCGCTCAGCAGCACCGAGAGCGACACCTCGTTCGCCGTGCGGGCGGCCCGGTCGAACGACGGCACCCTCGGCCTCATCCTCACCGACGACCGCACCGATCCGCCGACGATCTCGGTGGGCACGGCGGAGGGGCTCATCGCCGTCGACGAGGCCACGATCCGCCTCGACGGCGACACCATCGCCTCCGCCGGCGCCTTCACCGCCCTCAATCTGGGCGAGGTCGCCGACGTCGAACAGGATCTGGCCGACCTCGAGGTGCCGACCGACGAGGGCATCATCCGGCTCCGCACCTTCAGCCGGGCCGCCCTGGTCTCCTACGCCCTCCAGTACGACCCCGAGACCGACACCATCGTCGGCGTGGAGGACGGCACCGTCTACCGGCCGGTGGAGGGCTACTTCGAGGCCGACGACGGCACCCGCCTCAATCCCGGGTGGGAGATCAACATCGGCTTCGAGAACTACGAGCGGGTGTTCAGCTCCGAGGCCATCCGAGGTCCGTTCCTGCGGGTGTTCGTGTGGAACTGGGCCTTCGCCGCCGGGACCGTGGTGTTCTCCTTCGCCGTCGGGCTGTTCCTGGCCATCGCCCTCGACCACCCCGACCTGCGGGGCAAGCGGCTCTACCGGTCGTTCCTGATCTTTCCCTACGCCCTGCCCTCGTTCCTCACGGTGCTGGTATGGCAGGGGATGATGAACCGCCAATTCGGTCTGATCAACTCGCTCCTCAACGTCGACGTGCCCTGGTTGACCGATCCGTGGATGGCGCGGGCGTCGATACTGCTCGTCAGCACCTGGCTCAGCTTCCCCTACTTCTTCCTGGTCAGCACCGGGGCACTCCAGTCGATCCCCAAGGAGCTGACCGAGGCGGCCAACGTCGACGGTGCCGGCCCCCTGCAGGCCTTCCGTCGGGTCACCTTCCCGCTGCTCCTGATCGCCGTGGCGCCGCTGATGATCTCGTCGTTCGCCTTCAACTTCAACAACTTCAACGTGATCTACTTCCTCAACCGGGGCGGCCCGCCGGTCCCCGGTTCGCAGACCCCGGCCGGTAGCACCGACATACTCGTGTCCTACACCTGGCGCCTGGCCTTCGAGAGCGGACGGGGTCAGGACCTCGGCTTCGCCACCGCCATCTCGATCCTGATCTTCCTCCACGTGGCGTTGTTCAGCGCCTGGAGCTTCCGCAAGACCGCCCGCCTCGAAGAGATCTAGGAGCCACCCGTGACCACCACCTCCGCCACTCCCTCTTCCACCCCGCCCTCCGTTTCGGCCCGCCCGGGTCGCACCGGGAACCGTCGGCGCAGCTTCGGTCGCTGGTTCCGGGAGTTGGGCTGGCGCCACCTCGTCGGTGTGTCGGCCCTGGCCTTCTCGCTGTTCCCCGTGCTGTTCATCGTGTCGTCGTCGTTCAACGCCACCGGCACCCTCAACAGCGCCGGCCTGCTGCCCAGCGAGTTCTCGATCATCAACTACCGCGACCTGCTCAACGGCACCGACGCCCCCTACCTCGACTGGCTGTGGAACACGATGCTGGTGGCGGGCGGTGCCGCCATCGCCAACACCGCCCTGGCCGCCTTCGCCTCCTACGCCTTCAGCCGGATGCGGTTCACGGGGCGCCGGGTCGGCCTGCTGAGCATCCTGCTGATCCAGATGTTCCCCACCACGCTGCTGTTCGTGGCCATGTTCGTCTTCGTCAGCGACATCGGCTCGGTCGTCCCGGCCCTCGGACTCGGCTCCCGCCTGATGCTGCTGATCATCTACCTCGGTGGCGCCCTGGGGGTGAACACCTGGCTGATCAAGGGCTACTTCGACACCATTCCCCGAGACCTCGACGAGTCGGCCCTGATCGACGGCGCCTCCCACGCCCAGATCTTCTTCCGGGTCGTGCTGCCGCTGGCGGCCCCCATCCTGGCCGTGGTCGCCCTGATCACGTTCGTGTTCACCATCAACGAGTTCCTGGTGGCGTCCGCCGTCCTGGGCCAGGGCGACGCCGAGCAGTACACGCTGGCGGTGGGGATGTTCCGCTTCGTCGATTCCCAGGGCGGTGAGTGGGGCCAGTTCTCCGCCGGGTCGGTCATGGCCGGGATCCCGGTCGTCGTGCTGTTCCTCTTCCTCCAGCGCTACATCGTGTCGGGCCTGACCGCCGGTGCGGTCAAGGGCTGACATGCTGCACCTTCCTCACCACGACCCCTCCGCCCGCTACGTCTCCAACCCCCGGCCCGCCCTCGACGAGACCGTCGAGGTGCTGGTCGAGCTACCCGCCACCGGGCCCGACGGCCGCCCGATGCCGATCTCGGCCTCGTGGCTACGCTCGGTGCGCGACGGCGAGCAGTTCTGGGTCGAGGGCACCCCCGTCGACGACGGCGGCCGGGCCGAGGGCCACCTGCTCCGGTTCAACCTCGCCTGCACCCAGGCGGTGATGAACTACCGGTTCCATCTGGAGACCGACGACGGCCCCCGCTGGCTCAGCGCCGGCGGCTTCCTCGACCACGACCCCACCGACCGGGAGGACTTCCGCCTCCTCACCACCGGCGGGGCGCCGGAGTGGGTGCCCGACGTCGTGTGGTACCAGATCTTCCCCGATCGCTTCGCCACCACCGGCGAGCACCGTCACGACGACCACCCCACCGACACCTCGTGGGCCACCTGGGCGGCGTGGGACGACCCGGTGGCCGACGGGCCGGCGTCTATGACCCAGCTCTACGGTGGCGATCTCGAGGGCATCACCAGACGGTTGGAGCACCTGGTCGACCTCGGCGTCGGCGGCATCTACCTCACCCCGGTGTTCCCCGCCCGCTCGAACCACCGCTACGACGCAACCACCTTCGACCACGTCGACCCGGTGCTCGGCGGCGATCAGGCCCTGGCCGATCTGGCCGCCGCCGCGGCCGAGGTCGGCATCCGGGTGATGACCGACCTCACCCTCAATCACACCGGCGACGACCACGAGTGGTTCGTCGCCGCCCAGGCCGACGCCGACGGTGCGGAGGCGGCGTTCTACCACTTCACCGACCATCCCCACGGCTACGAGTCGTGGCTGGGCGTGAAGAGCCTGCCCAAGCTCGATCATCGCAGCGCCGAGCTGCGGCGACGCTACTACGAGGGTCCCGATTCGGTGTTCGGGCGGTACCTCCGGCCCCCCTTCGACATGGCGGGCTGGCGGATCGACGTGGCCAACATGACCGGCCGCCTGGGCCCGCTCGACCTCAATCAGGACGTGGCTCGGGCCGCCCGGGCCACCACCGACACCGTCGATGCGCTCACCCCCGACTCCGACGACAAGTGGCTGGTGGGGGAGCACTTCTTCGACGCATCCCTCGACGCCCCGGGCGACGGCTGGCACGGCGTCATGAACTACGCCGGGCTGACCCGCCCCATCGCCTCCTGGCTGGGGGAGTTCACCGCCCTCGGGGCCTTCATGCCCGGCCCCGGCCAGGCCCCGCGCGACGGGGTGCAGATGGCTCGGGCCATGGACGCCGTCCGGGCGGCCACGCCGTGGCAGGTGACGATGGGATCGATGAGCCTGCTGGCCTCGCACGACACCGCCCGCTGGCGGACGATGTGCCGCTCCGACGAGGTGGCCCGGGCCGGATTCGGGCTGCTGCTGTCGATGCCGGGGGCGCCCACCTTCTTCTACGGCGACGAGGTGGGTCTCACCGGCGACTCGTCGGAACGGGCGCGCCGCACCATGCCCTGGCCCGACGACGCCACCGCCGGTCCCGCCGACGGCGACGGCCCCACGGCCGGATCGGGCGCGGCGTCGAGCGCCGAGGGGTGGGACGACGATTTCCTGCGCTGGTACCGCACGATGATCGCCGTCCGCAACGGCCACGTCGCCCTGCGCCGAGGCGGGTTCCGCTGGGTCGACGTCAAACCCGACGCCGTCGTCTTCCTCCGGGAGACCGCCGACGAGCGCCTGCTCGTCCGCACCGCCCGCGCCGCGACCGAGCCCGTCGCCCTCGACGCCACCCTGCTGCGGGCCCACTCGGCCCGCGGCGTGGTCGACGGCGAGGATCTGGTCGCCGTCGAGGGCGTGCTGCGCCTCCCGGGCGACGGACCGACCCATCAGATCTGGGCCCTCACCTGAGTCACCTGAGTCCGGCGGTGGTCGAGGGCGAGGCGGTCACACCGGTGCCCCCGGTAGCGGCCCGGTGCCCGTGATCGCGGCCGATCGAGCGCCGGGCGGCCCCGAACGCCACACTGCGGTCATGGACGAAGACGTCGCCGAGTGGTTCGAGAACACCCGCAACCCGATGGCCCCGGTGATGCGGGCGGTGCGGAACGTGATCATGGAGGACCCCGACCTCACCGAGACGATCAAATACCGGGCACCGGCCTTCGAGTACGACGGGATCGTCTGCTACTTCAACTGGTCGGCCAAGAGGCGGGCCAGCCTGATCTTCCCGTCCGGCCGCAGGATCCCCGGCGAGCACCCCGACCTCGAGGACGGCTCGAACCTCCAGCGCATGATGTACTTCGCCGACCTGGACGAGGTCGAGGCCAAGGCCGACGGCCTGCGCCACGTCATCGGCGCCTACGTCGCCGCCCACTGACCCCCGGGCCGCCCCGCCCCTGCCTGGACGGTCTCGGCCAGGAACGGCTCGACGGCGTCGAGCAGACCCCGGGGGTTGTCGCCCTGGATGGCGTGGCCGGCGTCGGCGATGGTGACCGTCCGACCCCGGCGGAGCTGCCGGGCGAACCGGTCGGCGTCGGCGGCCGAGAGCACGTGGCTGTGCGACCCCCGGGCCACGAGCACCGGGCAGTCGATCGATGGCACCAGACCCTCCAGCGGGGCGAGCCAGGTGCGCATCGTGTCGAGGGTGACCGGTCGCCGACGGTCGGCCTTCCAGGTCCAGGTCCCGTCGCTCAGCTGGCGGACGGTGTTGCCCAGGCTGTGGCGGAGCAGCTCGACCCGCCGCTTCGGATTGTGGCGGACGGCGGCCTGGACGTAGTCCTCGAAGGTCTCGTGGCTGAGGTTGGCCGAGACGAAGTCGATGATCTGCCGGCCCCCGCCCTCGCTGACGTAGGGCCCGGCGTCGACTGCGACGAGCGCCGCCAGCCGGTCCCGCATCGAATCGTCGGCGGCCAGGTGGAGCGAGGCCAGGCACCCCAGCGACATGCCGACGAGGGCGAAACGGCGCCAACCGAGGTGGGTGACCAGATTGAAGGCGTCGCCGGCCATGGCCGCCGGGCCGTAGTCGAGTTCGTAGGACCACTCGCTGTCGCCGTGGCCCCGCTGGTCGAGGGCCACGCAGTGGTAGCGGTCGCTGAGGGAGGCGCACACCACGTCCCAGGTGTGGGCCGACTGGTTGCCGCCATGCAGGAACAGCACGGGGAACCGGTCGTCGTCGCCCCACGCCAGGTAGTGGAACCGACGCCCGTCGAGGATCACGTGGTGATCGGTGCTGCGGGCCCCCTCGGGCAGGTCGATCCCGGCCAGCTCGGCCACTCGGGCCAGGTGATCGTCGTGCATCGGTGCCTCCCGGTTTCGCCGCCGGTTGTCGATCGTCGAGTTAACTTTGACAGCTCAAAGTAATAACTGAGAGTACTCAAAGTTGTAGGGTGGGTCAATGGCCGGCACCCGCAACAAACCCGACGAGGCGAGACGGGCGATCCTGGAGGCGGCCCAGCGCCACCTGCGGGAGGGTGGCCCCGATGCGGTGAAGGTGCAGCGCATCGCCGGCGATCTCGGCCTCACCGACGCCGCCATCCACTACCACTTCAAGAACCGGCAGAACCTGCTCACCGCCCTCATCCGTCACGCCGGTGTCGATCTCAAGCAGCAGCTTGCCGAGACCGACGCCACCCGGATGGCACAGCTGGCCGAGGAGCTCCACGCCGTCTACGACACCGACGGCTACGCCCGGCTGGCCATGTGGCTCTCCTTCGCCGGATGGGAGGACGAGGGGAGCGGGATGTTCGGCGACGTCGTCGAACGACGGGCCGCCGCCGACCCCGGTCGGGACCGCACCGAGGTGCAGTACGAGGTGGCGTTCCTCAACCTGGTGCTGGCGGCCGAACCGTTGCTCGGGGCCGCCTTCCTCCGCAGCGTCGGTCTGCCCGACGACGAGGACGGGCGGCGGCGGTTCCACCGATGGATCGTCGAGCGCCTCGACGGCTCCGATCGACGCCGGTCCGGTGGCTTTCCCGGCGATGGTTGGCAACCTTGACCGGTCGATGATCCGGTGCGGTAGGTGATGATGACGTTGCGGTGGTGTGTGTCGTTGGTGGCGGTGCTGGCGGTGGCGGGCGCCTGTGGCGATTCCGAGATCGACGCCGAGGACGTCACCCTCGGCACCACGACCACCGTCGCCGCCACAGCCGACGAGGAGTCGGACGACGACTCCGCCGCCGATGACATCACCGCCGATGACATCACCGCCGACGGCGCCGACCAGGACGCCTCGCCCGACGCCGACGCCGCCGGGGGCGATGCCGTCGGGGACGATCCGACGTCCGGGGACGACGATCTACTCCTCGAGACGACCCCGGCCATCGATCCGGCGCCCGACTACCCCCGCACGGTGACCCACGCGCTGGGCGACACCGAGATCCCGGCCGTCCCCCAGCGGGTGGTCGCCGCCACCGGCCAGGCCGACTTCGACGCCCTGCTCAGCCTGGGCGTCGTCCCCCATGCGGCGGCCGCCGCCTTCCCCCTGAGCCGGGCCGCCGACTTCGGCTTCGCTCCCTGGAACACGCAGTACTGGGGCCGCGTGCCCGGCTTCCTGACCATCCCCGTGGTCAACCTCGAGGATCTGGCCGCTCTGGAGCCCGATCTGATCGTGGCCCAGGAGGGCTCGGTCGATCAGGCCTACGACCAGTTCTCCGGCATCGCCCCGACCATCGCCCACGAGCGGGTCCGCGACTGGCGCGAGCCGCTCCTCCTCTTCGGCGACGCCCTCGGTCGCGAGGCCGAGGCCCAGGCCGCGATCGTCGAACTGGAGGCGGAGCTGGCGGCGCAGGCCGAGCGGGTGCCCGACGGCGGGGTCACCGTGGCCATGCTCGTGCCCACCGGCGACGGCATGGTGACCGTCTACACCTCCGAGCTGGGCGTCGGCCCGGCCCAGGTGCTGGAGGAGATCGGGGTCCGCTCGGTCGATGTCGGGGATCGACTGTCGCTGGAGCGGCTGGCCGATCTGTCCGGGGCCGACTGGGTCATCGTGTTCGATTTCACCCTCGGCCCGACCGACGAGTTCATGGCCAACCCCCTGCTCCTGCAGTTGCCGGCGGCCCGGGAGGGACGACTGCTCCGGCTCACCCCGGAGCAGTCGTTCACCTGGATCTACACCACGTCGCGGTCTATCCCGATCCAGGTCGACGGCCTGCTGACCGAGATAGGGTACTGAGCCCGCCCCTCACCCCACCGCCGCCGGGGCAACGCTCGGGTAGCGATTCGGTGATCGGGAGGGCAGCGGTGTCCGCCCGCCGGGTCAGGATGCGTCGACCGCCGTCAGCAGGTCGGTCCAGACGTCGGCGACGTCGTCGAGGCTCGTGGTCCTGCCGTCGCCCAGCAGGATGGCCTCGATGTCGTCGAGGATGATCCAGGCCGCCAGCGCATGGTTCTGGAACCAGACCTCGAGGACCACGCCGGCCGGGGTGTCGCCGACGTCGACCGTGGGATGGTCGAGTACCGACACGCCCCCGCTGTCGCTACCGGCGACGGCGAACACGACATCGGCGTCGGTCTCCTGGGCCAGCAGCTCGGGCGAGATCTGCACGAACCCGAACTGATCGGTGTCGGTCTGGATCTCGGACCGGGTGAAGCCCAGCTGCTGGAGGAGGTCGCCGGCCAGCGTGGTCGGACCGTAGGAGTAGTAGTCGCTACCGAACGTCTGGATGATCGAGGCCTCGCCACCGTCGAACCCGGCCGCCGCCAGGTCGGCTCGGAGAGTGTCGATCCGGGCCTGGACGGCGGCGGTGACGGCACCGGCCCGGTCGGTGGTGCCGGTGGCCGTGGCGAACACCTCGAGTTGATCGGACCAGGACGTGGTGAAGTCGGGCGTCACCACCGGGGCGACGCCCTCGTGCTGGGGTCGGGCTTCGAGGAAGGTCGGATGGCCGACACCGACGATCAGCGACGGCTCGGCCGCGGCGATCGCCTCGACGCTTCCGGGATCCACGGTGTTGACCCCGGTCAGCTCGAGGACGGGGGCCACGGCGACGTCCTGGAAGAAGCGCTCGACCGCCAACGGCTCGACCTCGAGCGTCAACAGCCCGACGGCGGCCGACTCGTCGAGCACGTAGACGCCGGCGTCGGTCGCGGTGAGGGTCACCTCTCCGACGGCGTCGACGACGGTCACCTCGCCGACCTCGTCGTCGGCGGCCGCCTCGTCCTCGGCGGCGTCATCCCCGTCGTCGCCGTCGCCGTCGCCGTTGTCGCTGGTGGTGTCGGCGTCCGTCGCCGCCTCCTCGGCCGTCTCCGAGCCCTCGACGGCTCCATCGGTGGCGGTGTCGCCGTCCGATTCGCCATCGCCGCAGGCTGCGGCGAGCAGGCAGAGCACCGCAACGATCATCAGTAGTCGTCTGGTTCGGGACATTCACAACTCCTCGGGACGCGGTGCGCGCCGCGGCGTGAGGCACACCTAACACTCGCTAGCAGGCCGGATGATAGCTTTGTGGGTCATTGATTGCTATAGATTCTCGAAGTAATATTCGATCCGATGAACGACCTCCGAGGGGTGTTCCAGGCCTTGCATGATCCCGTCCGTCGCTCGCTGATCGACGTGCTGAGCGAGGGCCCGGCCCGGAGCGGGGCGCTGGCCGAACGCCTGCAGCTCAGCACCGCCGTGATCAGTCGCCAGCTCAAGGTTCTGCGCGATCACGGTCTGGTCGAGCGCTTCGACGTGGCCGACGATGGTCGAGGTCGTACCTACCAGCTCAGGCCGGGCGCCCTCGACGGCATGCGGGAGTGGTTGTCCGCCCAGCGGTGGGCCGAGCGGCTGCCGTCCGGCGAGGTCCGACCCGAGGTGGCCGTCCTGCAGCGCCGAATCGGCCAGTTCCTCGACGCCTTCGCCCGCAACGATGTCGCCTTCTTCGAGACCCACGTGAGCGACGACGCTCAGTTCGTGTTCCCCGACTTCGACCGGCCGCTCCACAAATCGGACGTGCTGGCCGAGGTGATCGATCACCCGCCGTTCACCTCCTGGGAGATCGTCGGTCCGGGTCGCACGGTGGCGCTCCCGGCCGGTACCACGCTGTTCACCTCGACCGCTCGGACCACGACCACGCTGCGGACCACGCCGGATGCGATCCACGTCACCGTGGTGTTCGCCGAGTCGCCGGACGACGCCTGGCGGCTGTGTCACATGCAGTGGACTCGGGCCATCGAGCTGGGCGACCTCGAAGCATGAGGTCGCGCCCCGCCCGCCGTCGTCAGCACCATCGGGAACACGTGAAGGTGCGCCCACCGCCGTACCGGTGACAGGCTGGTGGGCATGACCATCACCGATCGTTCAGCCTCCTCCACCGGCGACCTCACCGACGTCGACGTCGCCGGCACCGTCGAGCGGGTCCGCCAGGCGTACGACTCGGGGCGAACCAAGCCGATGGCGTGGCGGGAGCAGCAGCTCGACGGCCTGCTCCGGATGTTGGAGGCCGAGGAGGCGCGGTTCCAGGCCGCCCTCGCCGCCGACCTCGGCAAGCCGGCGGTGGAGGGTTTCGCCACCGACATCGGCTTCGTCGCCACCGAGATCGAGACGATCAGGAAGCAGGCGCCGAAGTGGGCCAAGCCCCGGCGGGTGCGGTTGCCGATGGTGTTGCTGCCGGGGCGGGCCCAGGTCGTGCCGGAACCGCTCGGCGTCGCCCTGATCGTGGCCCCCTGGAACTACCCGATCCAGCTCCTCCTGCTCCCGGCGGCGGCCGCCATCGCCGCAGGCAACGCCTGCATCCTCAAGCCGTCCGAGGTGGCGGGGGAGACCAGCCGGGCGCTGGCCGAGCTCCTGCCCCGCTACGTCGACCGCGAGGCCATCGCCGTGATCGAGGGCGACGTGGCGGTGGCCACCGAGCTGCTGGAGCAGCGCTTCGACCACATCTTCTACACCGGCTCGACGGAGGTCGGTCGCATCGTCTACCAGGCCGCCGCCCGCCATCTGACGCCGTGCGTGCTCGAACTCGGCGGCAAGAGCCCGGTACTGGTCGACGACTCGGCCGACATCGAGGTCGCCGCTCGCCGCCTGGCCTGGGGTAAGTGGCTCAACGCCGGGCAGACCTGCGTCGCCCCGGACTACGTCCTCGTCACCGAACGACGTCGCGATGCGCTCGTCGACGGCCTGGAGCAGGCCTTCGCCGAGTTCGCCGACGGTCGGGGCACGAAGGACAACGACGACTTCGGCTCGATCGTCACCGAGCGTCACGCCGCCCGTCTCGGCGGGCTGCTCGCCGATCACGGTGGCACCGTGGCCTTCGGGGGCGACGTCGACGTCGACGCCAGGTACGTGGAGCCGACCGTGATCGTCGACCCCGACGCCGAGGCCACGATCATGCAGGAGGAGATCTTCGGCCCGGTGCTCCCCGTGCTCACCGTCGAGTCGATGGACGCTGCGGTCGACTTCGTCAACGGTCGTGAGAAGCCGCTGGCCCTCTACGTCTTCAGCGACAACGACGACGTCACCGACCGGTTGATCGACCGCACCACCGCCGGGGGCACCTGCGTGAATCACGTGCTCCAGCATCTGTTGCCGCCCGACCTCCCGTTCGGCGGCGTCGGCGAGTCGGGCACCGGCCGCTACCACGGGCAGGCCGGGTTCGATGCCTTCTCCAACCTCCGATCGGTGCTCCGTAAGCCGACCAAGCTCGATCCCAAGCTGCTCTATCCGCCCTACACCTCGATCAAGGAGCGGCTGATCCGCCGGTTCATCTGAGGTCGTTCCGGGAGGGCGTCGTCGGGCCCCACCGACTCCTAGGAGAGTCGGTCCGCGCAGGCTTCGGCTATCTGCTCGTGCGTGGCGAACCAAACGCCTTCGTGACCGCTGATGTGTTCGATCAACTCCTCGAGGATGGTGATCCGGGAGCGATGGCCGATCACGTGGGGATGCATGGTCAAGATGAACGTGCCACGTTCACGGTAGGCGCCGTCGAACTCCCGCTTGAAGATCTCGGTAACCGACGATGGGGGCGTGTGCGGCCGGATGGTCGAGTAGCGGTCCATCCCGAAGTAGACGTAGTCGTCGCGGATCCACTCGACCGGTAGTTCGACGACGCCGGAGGGTTCACCGCTGTCGAGGATCTCGTAGGGCTCGTCGTCGGCCATCAGGGAGGAGTCGTACAGAAGGCTCAGCTCCTGGATCACCGACAGCGTGTGGGCACTGAAATCCCAGGACGGTGTACGGATGCCGGTGGGGCGACGGCCCGACAGGCCGTGGAGCACCTCCGCCGCCCGCAACGTCAGATCCAACTCGGTCCTGCGGTCGAGCTTGCTGTTGAGTTCGTGGATCCAACCGTGAAGGGCGATCTCGTGGCCTTCCTCGGCCAGGGCCCGCTGCTCATCGGGATGCAGCTGCGCCACCACGGCGGGCACGAAGAACGTGGCCGGAATCCCGTGTCGCCGCAGGAGCGCTCTGATCCGCGGCATCGATGCTCGGGCCCCGTACTCGCCCTGCGACAGGGGCCCGGCCGACAGTCGGCCTCGGATGAGCGGGATCGACTCATGGTCGGAGTCGAACGAGAGCCCGACCGCAACCCGGGCGCCGCCGGGCCACGTGTCGGGCGTCAGCCGACGGCCGGCACGGATGCGCTCCACCGGCTCCCGCCAACGCGCCTCCGGCCACTCCCATTGCTTGTCCGATGTCTCCATCACCCATCCCTAGCATCGGTGATCACCTCTGACGAAGCCTCGGTGCCGGCCCGACGCCCGATCCAGGTCACGGTCTCGGCCGACGAGCCTGCCACCGGGGGACGCTCAGGCCAGGACATCGTTGAAAGGTCAGGTGCCTGAGATGTGGTCAGTTGGCTCTTTCGTGGCCGGGGTGCGGATGGCCACGTATGCAGCGCCGACCAGGGCGACGACTGCGGCGGCGAGCATGGCCTGGGAGAAGCCGTCGCTGATGCCGGTCTGGACCGTTGAGATGATCAGTCCGGCGGACTCCTGGTCCGGCTGGGCAGCGGCGATCCCGAGGCCGGCCCCTGCGGAATCGGCGATGGAGTTGATGAGCTCGGCCGGGAGAGCCGAGGACTCCTCGACCGATTGGCGATATCCGGAGGTGAGAAGCGAACCGATCAGT
Organism: Actinomycetota bacterium; assembly: GCA_039201605.1. Classification (GTDB taxonomy): domain Bacteria; phylum Actinomycetota; class Acidimicrobiia; order Acidimicrobiales; family SZUA-35; genus CADEDH01. Next base: position 2,329 of record JBCCRO010000050.1, on the reverse strand, counting down.
GCGATGCCAAGGGCGCCGCCGAGTTCCCGGGTCACGTCGTTGATGGCCGAAGCCACACCCTGCTTGTTCGCTGGCAGAGCTTCGACGATGGCCTCCGTCGCCGGTGGCGCGGCCATGCCGAAGCCGAGGCCGAAGATCAACACACCGATGGCGAAGTACCAGTACTCGGACGTGGCGTTCACGGTGGAGAACCATGCCGCCCCGGCGCCCAGGATGACGAGGCCGAGACCGCCGACTGTGCCCCGGCCGAAGCGTTCGATCATCTTGGGGGCGATGGCGGAACCGAGTGGGATGGTCGCTCCGATTGGAAGGAGCCCGAGTCCGATCATCAAGGGCGAGTAGCCGAGGACGAACGCCAGATACTGCGAGCCGACGAAGAAGAACCCGAAGGCGGCGATGAACTGGAGAAAGATCGACACCGACCCCGTCGAGAAGCCTCGCAGCTTGAACAGTCGAACGTCCAGCAGTGGTGTGGCCGTGCGGAGCTCCCAAAGGGCGAAGGCGACGAGCCCGGCGACACCGAGGGCCAGCCCGGCTATGACCAAGGGGTCGGTCCAGCCCTTCAACGGACCTTCGATGATGCCGAGCGTGAGCGCACCGATGCCGATCAATGAGGCGAAGCTGCCGACCGGGTCGAGATTGGAGTCCGCCGGGTCCGAGGTCTCGGGGACGAACAGCAGCGTCATGACTGCGATCACTGCAGCCACGACGGCGGTGCCGACGAAGATCGAGCCGAACCAGAAACCCTCGAGCAGGGCACCGGCGCCCACCGAGCCGATCGTTCCGCCAACGCTGGCGCTCACGGTCCAAGCGGCAATCGCCTGGGTCCGCCGGTTGTCGGCGATGACGTTGGTGATCGTCGAGAGCGTGCCGGGGAAGATCAAGGCCGCCCCCGCACCGGCTACACCTCGGAGGACGACGATGGTCCAGATGTCGTCGGTCGATGCGGTCGCCAACGAGGCGATGATGAGAATGACCCAACCGATCATCATCAGCCGCTTGCGTCCGTACCGATCCCCGAGGGCTCCAGCGGGCAGGAGAAGGGCGGCGAGGATGATGGCGTAGGAGTCGATGATCCACTGGAGTTCGGTTTGGCTGGCCCCGAGTTCCTGGCCGATGGTCGGGATGACCACCGTCAGTCCGGCGACCCCGGCGATCACCAGCACGACACTCAGGCACATCGTGACGATGGTCAGTATCGGCGACGAGTCGTCCACCTGCGGTCGAGGTGGATAGCCTGAGGGGGACTCTTGGAACGTTTCGTTCGTCATGGAACGGACTGTTCCATATCTAGAGGAAGTCATGCCAAGTCAGGACCGAAGAGAGTCGGACGACCCGGTGCCCGGCGACCGACGCGTCATCCGAACACGGGCACTGATCGGTCAAGCCGTCCAAGAGCTCTTCATCGCCGAAGGCTGGGACGCGATCACACACCAGCGGGTGGCAGATCACGCCAACGTCGGCCGCAACACCGTGTACCGGCACTTCCCAGACCGGACCTCGCTGCTCTTCCACGGCGGCCACTTCGACGAGGTCCACCACGCTTCGCTGACCGGCGACCTCCGCACCGACCTGATCAACGAGCTGCGAACGTTCCGCTACGAGCTCCACGAGGGGATCGTCGGCAACGTCATCGCCGCCATGTGCGAGCGAGCTGACCGAGACCCCGAGCTCCGACCCGTCCGCGATGCCCTCGTCGCCGCAGGGTCCAAACAAACCGCTGACCTGATCCAGGCAGCGATGGACGCCGGCAGGATGGACGACAGCGTCCCGATCCACGACCTCGTCGCCGTGCTCTGCGGGCCACTCCTCTACTCACGGCTCTGCCTTGCCCGGCCGCTAGACGAGGACACCATCGAGCAGCTCGTCGACACCCATCTCCAACCCGCCGACACAGACACAAGCAGCCAAACGACGACGAAGTAGCCGGCCGAACAGCCACCCACATCGCATCACTTGCACCGTGCGCGGAAACTCCGGTTCACTCCCGACCGAGGGGGTGTCGGCGAGGTGGAGCGCCCGGAGGACCTGGGCTCGGCCGAGTGGTGGCAGGTGCTCGACCCCGGCGCATCGCATTGACGGCGCTCGGTGCGAGGTGCGGTTGGGTACCGGGCTTTCAAATCCCGCCAACGCTCAGGAGAGGACGTCCTTGGCGATGATGGTCTTCATGAGCCTCAACCCGCTTGGGGAGCACGCCCAACGAGTAGCGGTCAACAATGCAGCGAATCACCTCGTGGGCGGGTACCCCCATGGCGTCGGCCAAGCGGCGCTTGAGGAGGATCTCGGTTGTACGGTCGGCGACGTTGCTCAGGCCTTGGCCTCATGGCGT
>JBCCRO010000049.1:0-36985 GCA_039201605.1 Actinomycetota bacterium | reverse complement strand
GCGCAGCCCGGCCGCTCGGATCACCGGCTCCTCGTCCACCTCTCCCACGGACCCAACGCTACTGGCCCTCCCCCGGGACGGTGGCGGGTTTCGGCGCCGGGCCGAACGTCGTGTGCGGGGTCGTTCAGGCGCCGATGGCGTGGTAGCCGCCGTCGACGTGACCCGGGCGGGGCCCGGGTCCTCGAGTTCGGCCTGGGGCCGAACGTCGTGCGCCGCGCCGACGTTCAGGCGCCGATGGCGTGGTAGCCGCCGTCGACGTGGATGATCGAGCCGGTGGTCTGGGGGAACCAGTCCGAGAGGAGGGCGACGCACGCCTTGGCCACGCCCTCGGTGTTGGTCACGTCCCACCCGAGAGGCGCCCGCTTGACCCACTCGTCCTCGAACGCCTGGAAGCCGGGGATCGACTTGGCGGCGATCGTCTTCACCGGACCTGCCGCCACCAGGTTCGAGCGGATCTGGCGGGCCCCGAGCTCCTTGGCCAGGTACCGGTTGAGCGACTCCATCGCCGCCTTGGCCACGCCCATCCAGTTGTAGGCGGGCCAGGCCTGGGTGGCGTCGAACGTGAGCCCGACGAGCGAGCCGCCGTCCGCCATCAGCGGGGTGACGATGTCGGCGAGGGGTCGCATCGAGTAGGCCGAGGTCTGCAGGGCGACCGACACGTCGTCCCAGTCGGGGGCCCAGAAGTCGTCGCCGAGGCAGGTCTCGGGGGCGAAGCCGATGGCGTGCAGGGCGCCGTCGACCCGACCCCAGGTGTCGGTGAGGGTCTGGCGCAGCGCGGCGCAGTGCTCGGCGTCGTTGATGTCGAGCTCGTACACCTCGACCGGCTCGTCGAGCTTGCGGGCCGTGCGCTCGGTCAGGCGCTTCGCCCGCCCGAAGCCGGTGAGGGCGATGGTGGCCCCTTCACGCTGGGCCAGTTGGGCGACGCCGAACGCCAACGAATCGTCGGTCAGCACGCCGGTGATGAGCAGGTTCTTTCCTTCGAGCAAAGCCACGAACGTCAGACCCTACCCCTGGGGCATCGGTTACAGCCGGTACCGCCCGACGAGGACGCTCGTCGTTTGATCGTCCTCAAGTGGTGAGGGGTACGATCCAGCTCGTGATCAAGCTCTACGACACCGCCCGGCGAGCCATCGTCCCCTTCGAGCCGGGCGAGGTCGTCACGATGTACACGTGCGGGATCACGCCCTACGACGCCACCCACCTCGGTCACGCCGCCGCCTACGTCGGCTACGACGTCCTCCAGCGCCGCCTGCGCGACCTCGGCCACGACACCCGCTGTGTCCGCAACGTGACCGACGTGGACGACGACATGCTGCGCAAGGCGAAGGAGGTCGGCATCCACTACCTCGACCTGGCCGCCGCCGAGACCGCCCGCTTCGACGACGACATGGCCGCCCTCGGCATGATCCCGAGCTGGAGCGAGCCCCGGGCCACCTCGGCCATCGCCGACATCCGCATCTTCATCGGCATGGTGCTCGACCGGGGTCACGCCTACCAGGCCGGGGGAGCGGTCTACTTCGACGTGAGTTCGTGGCCCCGCTTCGGCGAGCTGTCGGGCTACGACCGGGAGACGATGCTCAAGCTGGCGGCCGAGCGGGGTGGCAACCCCGATGATCCCAACAAACGCGATCCCCTCGACTTCATCCTGTGGCAGCCCTCCGAGGAGGGCGAGCCGGCGTGGGAGACCAAGTGGGGCCCGGGCAGGCCGGGGTGGCACATCGAGTGCTCGGCCCTGGCCCTGCGGGAGCTGGGCCAGTCGACGATCGACCTCCACGGCGGTGGCAGCGACCTGATCTTCCCCCACCACGAGTGCGAATCGGCCCAGTCCGAGGCGGCCACCGGCCAACCCTTCGTCCGCCATTGGATGCACCAGGCGATGGTGCGGATGGACGGCGAGAAGATGTCGAAGTCGTTGGGCAACCTCGTCTTCGTCAGCGATCTGCGAGACACCTACGACACCCGCGCCATCCGCCTCGGCATCGTGGCCAACCACTACCGCACCGAGTGGGAGTGGAGCGACGACCTGATGCCGGCCGCCGCCGACCGGCTCGAGCACTGGTTGGCGGCCGGCACCGGCGACGGGGCGCTGGGCGAGGTGCGGGATTCGCTCGACTCCGACCTCGACACACCGGGCGCCGTGGCCGCCATCGACGCCGCCGCCGAGCGGGGCGAGGGCGTGTCTCGGGCGGCCCTCCTCCTGGGCGTCGATCTGGAAAGTGGGCCGCCAACCCTGAACCGGTCCTCCTTCGGGCGCGATACTGGGCTCGATGGCTGACGACCCCGGGTATGGACGGCACCAGAGGTTGGCTAAGCGGTTCGTCGGACCGCTGTTCCGGCTGCTGTTCGACATCGAGGTGAACGGGGCCGACCACGTGCCGAGCGACGGCCCGGCCGTGCTGTGCGCCAACCACCTTGCCGCCATCGACTCCTTCGTCGTGCCCGCCGTGCTCGATCGACCCCTGATGTACGTCGGCAAGGCCGAGTACCTCGACGACTGGAAGACGAGCTGGCTGTTCCCGGCTCTCGGCATGATCCCCATCGATCGCCGCGGTGGCGACCACGCCGCCGCCGCCCTGGACACGGCGGCCCAGGTACTCGACCACGGCGGCCTGTTCGGCATCTACCCCGAGGGCACCCGGAGCCGCACCGGCCGCCTCCACAAGGGCCGGACCGGTGCCGCCCGGTTGGCCATCGCCGCCGGGGCGCCGATCATCCCCATCGGGCTCGACGGCACCGATGACGTCCAACCCGTCGATTCGCCCTGGCCCCGCTTCGGGCGGACGATGAGCGTCACCTTCGGCCGACCGATCGACGTCACCCGCTACCAGGACCGCCAGGGCGATCACCTGGTGTACCGGGAGTTGACCGACGAGGTCATGTTCGAGATCGGCAAGCTCAGCGGCCAGACCTACGACCATCGCTACGCCTCCGACGTCGCCGCCGCCGACCCCGGTCCGGCCACGTCGCGGCCCGAGCCGGTGGACGCCGGGGTGACCAAGGCCCGCTCGTCGGCCGATGTGCTGATCACCCGCCCCCTGCCCGACTTCGGCATGGCGGCGGGCTGAACGGCCACCACTGCGACCATCGTCTCACCGGTAAATCGGTCAAGAGCCGGGACCTGGGCCCGTAGAGTGGAACCGTGGTCGATATAGCTGTTTCTCTGCCCGACGGTTCGCAGCGAGAGATCCCCGAGGGGTCCACTGCGGGCGACCTGGCGGCCTCGATCGGCAAGCGCCTGGCCAGGGCGGCCGTGATCGCTCTCGTCGACGGCGAGCAGGTCGACCTGTACCACCCGCTGTCGGCGGGGCAGACGGTCGAGATCATCACCGCCGAGTCCGAGCTTGGGTTGCGCACCATTCGCCACTCGACGGCCCACGTGCTGGCCCAGGCCGTACTCGAACTCTGGCCCGGCGCCACGTTCGCCATCGGCCCCCCGGTGGAGGACGGCTTCTATTACGACTTCGAGCTGCCCGAGGTCGACGGCAAGCGCCTGACGTTCACCGACGACGACCTCGAGCGGATCGACGCCAAGATGCGGGAGATCGTGGCCGAGGGCCAGCCCTTCATCCGGTCCGAGGTGTCATTCGATGAGGGGCGGGAGCTGATGGCGGGCCACCCCTACAAACTGGAGATCATCGATCGCGTCAGCTCCGGCGAGATCGCCTCCGAGCTCGATGCGTCAGACGGCGACAAGGTGAGCTTCTACCGCAACACCGACGAGTTCATCGATCTCTGCGTCGGCCCGCATGTGCCGTCGACGGACCGCCTCAGCAACTTCAAGCTGCTTCGGGTGGCGGGCGCCTACTGGCTGGGCGACGAGAAGAACCCGATGCTGCAGCGCATCTACGGCACCGCCTGGGACGACGACAAGGCCCTCAAGGCCCACCTCCGCCGCCTTGAGGAGGCGGCCAAGCGCGACCACCGAAAGCTGGCCAACGAGCTCGACCTGCTGTCGTTCCCCTCCGAGCTGGGCGGCGGCCTCGCCGTGTGGCACCCGCGGGGCGCCATCTCCCGCAAGCTGATGGAGGACTACTCCCGCATGCGGCACGAGAAGGGCGGCTACGAGTTCGCCTATACGCCGCACCTGGCCAAGTCCGACCTGTTCGAGACCTCCGGTCACCTCGATTTCTACGCCGACGGCATGTACCCGCCCATGGAGATGGACAACGGGACGTACTACCCGAAGCCCATGAACTGCCCCATGCACGTGCTGATCTACCGATCGCGCCAGCGCTCGTACCGGGATCTGCCGCTGCGGCTCTACGAGCTGGGCACGGTGTACCGCTACGAGCGGCAGGGCACGCTGCACGGGCTGATGCGGATCCGGGGCTTCACCCAGGACGACTCCCACGTGTTCGTCGATCAGGAGCAGCTGGGTGAGGAGCTGGCCGGCCTGCTGGCCTTCGTGCTCGACATCCTCCGGGCCTTCGGCTTCGACGACTTCCAGGCCAAGCTGTCGACCCGACCCGAGGAGAAGTCGGTCGGGGCCGACGAGCTGTGGGAGTTGGCCACCGACTGCCTGCGCGACGCGCTCCACGCCGCCGAGATCGACTACGTCGTCGACGAGGGCGGGGGCGCCTTCTACGGGCCCAAGATCGATGTCGATGTGCGCGACGCCATCGGCCGGTCGTGGCAGCTGTCGACGATCCAGGCCGACTTCCAGCTGCCCGAACGGTTCGAGCTGGAGTATGTGGCCCCCGACGGCGATCGCAAGCGGCCGGTGATGATCCACCGGGCCCTGTTCGGCTCGGTCGAGCGGTTCTTCGGCGTGCTGCTCGAGCACTTCGCCGGCAACCTCCCGGCCTGGCTGGCCCCGGTCCAGGTGGAGATCCTCCCCGTGGCCGCCGACCACGAGGACTACGCCGCCCAGGTGGCCGCCGACCTCGAAGGCGACGGCTTCCGGGTGGAGATCACCGGCCCCACCGACCCGCTGGGCAAGCGCATCCGCAACGCCAAGAAGCAGAAGCTGCCGTACGTGCTCGTCGTCGGCGACGACGACGTGAGCGCCGGCACCGTCGGGGTCAACCCCCGCGGGGGTGAGGTCGAGCGCGACGTGAAGGCATCGGAGTTCCGCGATCGGCTGCGGGCCGAGGTCGAGGCCCGGGGCTGACCGGCCCTCGCCGTCCGACTCACCGCACCGTTCGAGGGCGCAGCGCACGTGGATCGACTCTTCGCCGGTTGGCGCATCGGGCGGCCGCCGGGGGAGGGGGCCGACGGTCTGCCCCACGCCGACCTCACCCCGGCCGATGGCAAGACCCTGTTCGAGACGATCGAACAGTCCGGTCTCGACGACGAACTGACCTACGTCATCGTCCGTCGTCCCCTCACCTTCGCCATCCTCAACGTCTACCCCTACACATCGGGTCACCTCATGGTGCTGCCCCGGCGGGCGGTGCCGACCGCCGATGAGCTGACGCCCGAGGAGCACCACGAACTGTGGACGCTGGTGCGGGAGGCGACAACGGCGGTCAAGGCCGCCTTCAAGCCGGACGGTCTGAACGTCGGGTTCAACGAGGGCACGGCCGGAGGCGGGAGCATGCCCGAACACCTGCATGTGCACGTGGTGCCCCGATGGGGGGCCGACACCAACTTCCTCACCCCGATCGCCGAGGCCCGGATCCTCCCGGTGACCCTGGCCGAGACGTGGCGGCAGCTCCGGGAGGCGTGGCCGACCGAGACCCCGCCTGCCTGACCGAACCAGCCGCTCAGCGAAGCGCGGTCACCACCTCGGCCAGTAGCGCCACCCGTTCCCGGTCGGCCCCGTTGACGTTGAGGCTTATCGTCAGGCCGTCGAGGCCGAGGTCGAGCCGGCGGGCCAGCTCCTCGCCCACACCCCGGTCATCGACCATCTCGTCCGCCAAGCGGCGTCGATCGTCTACCTCGGGATGCGGATCGTTCCCAAGCCGTAGCCGGTGCCCCCGGGCGTGGAGCCCGGGCCGCACCCCGTCATCGGTGGGAACCTCAGCCCGAGTGGCTCTCGGTCACCTCGGTGACGAATCCGCCGTCGGCCGGCGTGTTGCCGAAGAGGGTCAACACGTCCATGTCGGCCGGATCGCCGCTGGTCAGGTGGAAGGCGCCGAGATGGCCGCGAACGGTCTGATCGCCGGCGATCGGGGTCTCGATCAACCGCTTGTATCCGGCCTCGGCCAGGACCGTCTGGTCGCAGCCGACCCCGGTCTGGTCATCCTCCGCCGTCGTGCCGTCGACCAGGAACACGTCGGTCGACGGGCGGAACTCGTCGGATCCGAAGCCGGCCGGATCGAGGTAGGTCACCTCGAACAGGGGCACGTAGCAGGTGCCTCCGACGGTGAACACGTCGGGGCCGACGGGGATCTGGGCCAGCCCGAGGTAGGTGGCCCGGTACTCGCCGTCGTCGTAGACCTCGCCGACGGCCAGTCGACCGCCGGGCTCGCCGTAGGGGTCGACGTAGCCTCCGGTCTCGGAGGCGGCGTCGGCGGCCCCGTCCCCGGCGGTGGCCCCGTCGTTCGGTGCCGCGGTCGTATCGGCGACGCCGGTTTCGTCGCCGACGGTGGTGGCGTCATCGTCGCCCCCGCCGCAGCCGGTGGCCACGAGGGCCCCGGCCGCGGCCACCAGGCACACGGCGGCTCGGGTACAGGCCCCTCCGCCCCTTCGTCGGGGGTGGCGGGTGGTGGTCGTGCGCATGTTCATCGGTTCCCTCCGTGTATGCGAGCTTTCCCCAGGGGCGTTCCTCATGGCGGAACGATGTTCCGTCGCGCCCCGACTCAACCCCGCTTCCGCCGACGAGACCGTGCAGGGCCGCACGGAGTGCCGCCGTCGGCCGGCGCGGTCTCGGGACCGGGCCCCGCCGCTGCTACCGTTCCGCCTGTGAGTGACGACGTCGAGGAGTCCGTGGCGGACGAGACGAAACCGGCAGCGGGCGAGCCCGATGACGCCGCCGAGGCGCCCGCCGACGAGGACGCCGCCGACGCCACTCCCGATGTGGGCGCCGATGGCGGCGACGTCCTCCCCGAGGACCTCCAGCCCCACCTGGTCGATCCGGAGGACTACGTCTTCCCCAACAACAACCGTCGGCGGGTTCCCGGCTACCTCTACCTCGCCATCGCCGTCGGCTTGTGCGTCGTGGTGCTGCTGTCCGGCGACAGCCCCTTCGTCAACGGTGGGCTGTTGTTCGCCGCAGGCCTGCTCGGCGCCTTCGGGCTCTACAGCATCGTCACCGGGTGGAACCTCGCCGTCGACGAACGGGACGCCCTCGTCGCCGCCGTGTCCGAGGTCGGCTTCCCCGTCGGGCACGCCTCGGCCCAGATGGGCTGGCGGGGCCTGCTCAGCCGTCCGACGTGGCGGATTCTCCTCTACTCGGCCGACGATCCGCCGTCCAAGCGGGGGTTTGTCCTGGTCGACGGGGTCGACGCCACGGTCGTCGCCGCCTTCGTCGAGGACAATCCGGAGGACTGGAGCGAGCACTACGCCTCGGGTGACGTGGCCTAGACTGCTGGCTACCCTCGGGTAAGGCGCCGGCTCGGGTACAGCCCGGCGGCCGGCCCTCGCAGCCCTCCACCACAGGAGCACCAGTCGCGTGTTCGACGGAAACTTTCGCACCTCGTTCGAGAAGGGGATGGCCCCGATCGGCCGCAACCTTCACCGCGCCGGGGTCTCACCCGATGTGATCACCGGCGCCGGTGTGGCCATGGCCGCCGCCTGCGCCATCGCCATCGGCATGGGGTGGTTCCCCCTGGCCGTCCTCCTGCTCGCCCTCACCGGGCTGCCCGACGCCCTCGACGGGGCCGTGGCCAAGGCCGCCGGCAAATCGGGCCCCCGCGGCGCCTACCTCGACTCGGTGTCCGACCGGTTGAGCGACGCCCTGCTGTTCGCCGGCTGCGCCTGGTACTTCGCCGGCACCGACACGCCGCGCAACGCCCTGGTGCCCTTCGGGGTCTACATCGCCGCGTCGCTGGTGTCGTATCAGCGGGCCAAGGCCGAATCGCTCGGCTACGACGCCCGCGGCGGTCTGATGGAGCGGGCCGAGCGGTTCATCGTCCTCGGCATCGGCCTCCTCTTCTACCCGATCCTGTTGTGGGTGCTGTGGGGCATGCTGCTCCTCACCGCCTACACCGCCGTCACCCGGTTCAACAAGGTGTGGAAGCAGGCCACCGTCGATCAGCCCGAGGTGCCCACCCGCCAGCGGCTCCGTCGGCGTCGTAACGCCCGGTCGCCGATGACCGACTTCCGCACCCGGGCCCGGGCCCGGGCCGAGGCCCGTCGCCGCCAGCGTCGGCGCTGACCCGTCGAGCACCCCGCCCGCCCGTGGCCAGCCGGCCGCTTCGCATCTTCCGCACCGCGTCGGCGGCCGCCCGCTGCGTGCCGTTCAACGTCCTGCGCCGCTCGGCCGAGGTGGCCGGCGCCGAGGTGGGTCCGCGGCTGATGGAGGACAAGGCCGAGCAGCTGCAGCGGCACCTGCATCGGGCCGACCCGTCCCTCGACGATGACGACGGTCGCGCCGCGGCCAAGCGGGGGTTCGGCTCCTACGGCCGGTACTGGATCGAGTCCTTCCGCCTTCCCTCCATGCCCCCGGTCGACGTCGATCGGGGGTTCTCGGTCTACGGCTACGACCGGGTGGAGGCCGCCCTGGCCGACGGCACCGGGCCCATCCTCGTCCTGCCCCACCTCGGCGGGTGGGAGTGGGCGGCGGCCTGGCTCGGCCGGACCGTCGGCGTCGAGGTGGCCGCGGTGGTGGAGCGCCTGGAGCCCGACGACGTGTTCGAGTGGTTCGTCGACCTGCGTTCGGCCTACGGCATCGACGTGATCCCTCTGGGGAACGAGGCGTTGCCCCGCCTGGTCAAGGCGATCAAGGACCGCAAGATCGTCTGCCTGCTCAGCGACCGCGATCTCGGCGGCAACGGAATCGAGGTCGAGTTCTTCGGCGAGACGACAACCCTCCCGGCCGGACCGGCCCTGCTGGCCCGTCGAACCGGGGCCCCGCTTCTGCCGACCGCCGTCTACTTCCGCGGCCGCGGTCGGGTCGGGTGGGTCGACGAGGCCATCCGAGCCGACGAGTCGCTGTCGCTGCGGGCCGACATCGCCCGTATGACCCAGGCCCTGGCCACCGCCATGGAATCGCTTATCCGGGCCGCCCCCGACCAGTGGCATCTGCTCGAGCCGAACTGGCCCTCCGACCGGTTGCCGGAGGCGATGTCGGGCGCGGCGCCGGACGCCGGGTCGGACACCCGGGCCGACTGATCCGAACGGCCCGGTCCGGTCCGGACGTGACCGAGGTCATCCGATCTTGCGCCCGGCCCCCGGGCGAGTACGGTTGCCCGGGTGCGTATCGGGATGGTGTGTCCCTACAGCCTGGCGGTGTGGGGAGGGGTGCAGGCGCAGGTCGTCGGCCTGGCGCGCGCCCTGCGGGCCAAGGGCGTCGACACCCAGGTCCTGGCTCCCTGTGACGGCAATCCGCCCGAGCCCTTCATCACCCCGCTCGGCAATTCGATTCCCTACGCCCAGAACGGTTCGTTCGCCCCGCTGGCCCCGGATCCGGCGGCCCAGCTCCGGGTGCTCGGCGCGGTGTGGGACCAGCGGTTCGACGTGCTCCATCTCCACGAGCCACTGGCCCCCGGACCGACGCTGACCACGGCCCTGGTCAAGCCGGTGCCGCTGCTCGGCACCTTCCACGCCGCGGGCACGATCGGCGCCTACCGCTGGGGCCGCCCCGTGCTGCGCCGCATCGTGTCGCGCCTGGACCACCGGGTGGCGGTGTCGGCCGAGGCGGCGGGGACGGCCCGACGCAACCTCGGCGGTCACTACGACATCCTGTTCAACGGGATCGAGATCGACCGCTACGCCGAGGCCGAGCCGGCACCGACCGAGGGGCCGACCGTGCTCTTCCTCGGGCGCCACGAGCCCCGCAAGGGTCTGTCGGTCCTGTTGGAGGCGGCGTGTCGGCTACCGGCCGACATCCGCTTCTGGATCGCCGGCTCCGGCCCCGAGACCGAGACCCTCCGTCAGCGCTATGCCCACGACGAGCGGATCGAGTGGCTCGGGCCGCTGTCGGAACGGGAGAAGATGGCCCGCCTGCGTGGGGCCGACGCCTTCTGCGTGCCCTCGCTCGGCGGCGAGAGCTTCGGCCTCGTCCTGCTCGAAGGCATGGCCGCCGGCACCCCGGTGGTGGCCAGCGACCTGCCCGCCTACCGCGTGGTGGCCGGCGACGGCGGCGGAGCCACGCTGTTTCCCACCGGCGACAGCGCCGGGCTGGCCAAGGCCCTGCTGGAGGCCCTCGACCGCTCACCCGAGGTGGCGGAGCGGGTGGAGCGCGGCCATCAGCGGGTGGAGACCTTCGCCATGACCCGTCTGGCCGACGCCTATCTCGCCCGCTACCAACGGCTGCACTCGTCCTGACCCCGCTCGTCGGCGACACTCTGTCCGCCTGTCGCCGACCCCGATCAACGAACCAGTAGGCTTCATCGCTGTCATGAACGTCGATTCGGCTTCCGACTCCCACAACCCGACCACCAGCACGGTGAGCTACGGGCCGGTCCTTGCTCTGGCCTGGGCCGTCCGGGCGCTACCCCTCGTCATCGTCGGGGTGGTGGTGGCCGCACTTTTGCCGATCCCATGGTGGGTCGGGCTGCTCGTCGGCCTCGTCGCCGCCGCGGTGTGGGTCTGGGCGCTGTGGCGCTCGGCGGCCGGCAAGCTGCTGACCGCCCTCGGGGCCCAGCCCGCCGACGCCGACACCCACGCCCGGTTGCTCAACCTGGTTCGGGGCCTGTCGTTGGCGGGCGGAGCCGGTGAGCCGGACGTGTTCGTGATCGACAGCGGCGCCCGCAACGCCGCCGCCGTCGCCTCGGGCGACACCAAGGCCCTCGTCGCCACCCGGGGACTGCTCGACGCCGTCGACCGGGTCGGTCTGGAAGGCGTCGTCGCCGAATCGCTGGTGCGAATCGACAACGGCGACGCCGAAGCGGCGACGGTGGGGGCCGCCCTGTTCGGTTCGATGCTGAGCGGCCCCGGTGGGGCCATGCTGTCGCCGGTCGCCGGCTACGGCATGTCGAGGCTGCTCGGTGCGGATCGTGACCTCCTGGCCGACCAGGGGGCCGTCGCCCTGACCCGTTACCCGCCCGGGCTCCTCACCGCCCTCGATGCCGTCCGCGCCGGACGGGCATCGGTCGATGAGGTGCCTTCGTCGCTCGACCACGTCTGGTTCGTGCCGCCGCGCTCGGTCACCGCATCCGCCGGTGCCGATGACGCATCGCTGGATCTGCGAATCGACGTGCTGGGCGAACTCTAAGAACAGAGGGAACCCCCATTCACCCGCACCACATCCGCCGCTCTCTTCGCCGTTCCTCGGCGCTGCTCCTGACCCTGGCCCTCCTCGTCGTCGCCTGTGGCTCCGGCGACGACGCCGCCACCGACACCACCCTGGCCTTCGTCGAGACGTCGACCACGACGACGACCACCGTGCCGACCACCACGACCACGGCTCCGACGACCACGACGACGGCCCCGCCCGCCTTCACCGATCCGCTGACCGGCATGCCCCGCTTCGACGAGCCGGCGTCCCGGGCGGCCATCGCCGTGAAGTTCGACAACCACCCCAACGCCCGACCCCACCAGGTAGGCCTGCCCTCCGCCGACCTCGTGTTCGACCTGCGGGCGGAGGGTGTCACCCGGTTCATGGCGGTGTTCCACTCCGAGGTCCCGGGCGAGGTCGGCCCCGTCCGCTCCAGCCGCACCTCCGACTTCGATCTGCTGCGCGGCCTGGACTCCCCGCTCTACGCCTCCTCGGGCGGCAACGCCTACGTGATGGGTGAGGTCGGTGCACTCCCGGTGTTCCCGGTGACCAACCAGACCCGGCGCGAGTACTACCGGGGTGAGGGAGCGTCCGCCCCTCACAACCTCTACGTCGACCCCGAGGTGCTGTACGGCGTCGTCGGCGACGCCGCGGTCGAGGTCGGGGCCCCGCAGCCCTGGTTCGACTACCGCCCGACCGATGCCGTCCTCCCGACCGGCGCCCGGCCCGTGGATGCGATCGAGATCGACTTCACCAACAGTCCGACCGTCGACTTCGCCTGGGACGCCGAGCTCGGCGTCTGGCTCCGCAGCCAGGACGGGGTGGCCCACATCGATGCCGCCACCGGCGTCCAGATCGGCCCCGAGAACGTGGTGATCATGATCACCACCTACGGCACCAGCGCCGCCGACGCCAGCTCGCCCGAGGTCCGTTCGACCGGCTCCGGCGAGCTGATCGTGCTCAGTGAGGGCCATCGCATCGACGGCACCTGGGAGCGGACGTCGGCCGAGGCCAAGCCCGTCCTCCTGTCGAGCACGGGCGAGCCGATCGCCCTCACCCCGGGCCAGACCTGGGTGCTCTACCCCGAGAGCGGGCAGGTCACCGAGCCCACGGGCTGAGGTCGGGCCGCTCGCGTTTTCAGACCGCTTCGGCGGCAGTGGACTGGCCACCGCTGAGGCGGCCGGTCGTACACTGGACGCCATGTCTTCTCCCAACAACGAGCACACGGCCGCCGCCAACCGTACCGAGGGCACCGTCCGGGTCAAGCGAGGCCTGGCCGAGATGCTCAAGGGCGGCGTGATCATGGACGTGGTCACCCCGGAGCAGGCCAAGGTGGCCGAGGACGCCGGCGCCGTGGCCGTCATGGCCCTGGAGCGGGTCCCGGCCGACATCCGGGCCGACGGTGGCGTGGCCCGCATGAGCGACCCGGAGATGATCGAGGGCATCAAGGACGCCACCACCATCCCGGTGATGGCCAAGGCCCGCATCGGTCACTTCGTCGAGGCCCAGATCCTCGAGGCCCTCGGCGTCGACTACGTCGACGAGTCCGAGGTGCTGACCCCGGCCGACGAGGCCCACCACATCGACAAGTTCGCGTTCACCGTGCCCTTCGTGTGCGGTGCCACGAACCTGGGCGAGGCCCTGCGCCGCATCGCCGAGGGAGCGTGCATGATCCGCTCCAAGGGTGAGGCCGGCACCGGCAACGTGATCGAGGCCGTCCGCCACCTGCGGTCGATCACCGGCGACATCAAGAAGATCACGCAGGCCGATTCGGCCGAGCTGTTCGACTGGGCCAAGCAGCTCCAGGCCCCGCTGCCCCTGATCCAGGAGATCGCCGAGACCGGCAAGCTTCCGGTGCCGCTGTTCTGCGCCGGTGGCCTGGCCACCCCGGCCGACGCCGCCCTGGCCATGCAGCTCGGGGCCGAAGCGGTGTTCGTCGGCTCCGGCATCTTCAAGAGCGACGACCCCGCCCCCCGGGCCAAGGCCATCGTCGAGGCCACCACGAACTACAAGGATCCGGCCATCCTGGCCAAGGTCAGCCGTGGCCTGGGCACCCCTATGACGGGCATCGGCATGGACGACATCGACATCCGCCTCGCCGACCGCGGCTGGTAGCCGTGCGTTTCGAGCTTCGCTCGAAGCCGCCTCGAGTCCGCCGAGGCGAACTCGGATGGTAATCGGCGTTCTGGCCCTGCAGGGTGCCTTCGCCCGCCATGTCGAGATGCTGCAGGGGTGCGGCGTCGACACCGTCGAGATCCGCCAACCCGACCATCTGGTCGGCATCGACGGCCTCGTCGTGCCGGGCGGGGAGTCGACCACCATGGTCAAGCTGCTCGAGACGTTCGAGCTAGCCAAGCCCATCCAGGAGCTGCTCGATGAGGGTCTACCCCTGTTCGGAACGTGCGCCGGCATGATCCTGGCGGCGGAGGGCATAGCCGACGGCTACCCGGGGCAGCTGAGTTTCGGCGCCATCGATCTCGACGTCCGCCGCAACGGCTACGGCCGCCAGGTCGACTCCTTCGAGGCCGATCTGGCCATCGACGCCCTCGACGGGCCCCCGATCCGGGCCGTGTTCATCCGAGCCCCGGTGGTGGAGCGGGCGGGGGCCGAGGTCGAGGTGTTGGCCTCGGTCGAGGGCGATCCGGTGCTGTGTCGTCAGGGATCGGTCCTGGTCACGTCGTTCCACCCCGAGCTGACCGACGACGATCGGCTCCACCGGCTGTTCCTCACCTCGGTCGGCACCTGACCGGCGCCGATTGCGCCTCCGACCCGCCTCCGGACGACGAGGGGCCACGGGCCGCCACGGGGGCCGGCCGCCGCGGTCGAGGTTTCGGGCGGGGCTCAGCCGCCGGTGATGTCGAACTCGATCCGTCGATTCTGCGAGCGCCCGCCGGCGGAGTCGTTCGAAGCGATCGGATCGGTGGCGCCCGCTCCCTCGATCGACATCACGTCGGCGGGGACACCGAGCTCGGTGAGGGCCCCACGGACCGCCTCGGCCCGTCGCAGCGACAGCTCCAGGTTGTAGACCTCGGGCCCGATGTCGTCGGTGTGGCCGACGATGACCATGGTCCATGCCGGCCGTGAGGTGAACAGCAGCGCCAGGTTGGACAGCACGGAGCTGTCGGCGTCGGTCAGCTGGTCGGAGTCGACGGCGAACAGGATCGCCTCGTCGACCACGATCCGACCGGACGGTCGCGGTGCTCCCGGCACGATCTCCAGCTCGTCGACGATGTCGACCCCGTCGAGTTCGACGTCGCTGAAGGTCTCGGCCAGCTTCTCCGCCGCCACCTCGTCCGGCACCTCGCCCCGCAGGATCAGCGACTCCGGGCCGATGACGATGTAGGCCCCGTCGGCCTCCTCCTCGGTGGCGATCGCCCCCGGAGCGGCCTCTCCCAGTTGGGCCCTGATGGTGAAGGCCTCGGTCTCCTCGTGGAACTCGACGTAGTGACCGGCCGGGTCCTCGAGGATGGCGGCGATGTCGACCGGGCTCACGGCCAGACAGTCCTCGGTGGCGCCGGTCAGCTCGCCGTAGTCGACGATGATGCCACCCTTCACGCCGGCCGGTCCGACGTGGATGTGGCCGTCGTACCGCTCGGACATCCCCTCGGTCTCGAAGTCGAAGCAGATCCGTTCCGCCGCGGCGTCGAATTCGATGGCGGCGATGCCGCTGGCGCCGCTCCGGGCCAGCGGGTCGACCAGCTCGACCAGGAGCGTCTGTGCCGCCGGGAGTGGCGCCGCATCGACCGTCGTCTCCTGTTCGTCGGCCGCCGTGCCCTGCTCGTCGCCCTCCTCGGGCGGCGCGGCGTCATCGGCGGCGGTGCCGCCCGTCTCCTCGGAGGTGGCGGTCGGGGCGGCGGTGGTGGTCGTCGCCTCGGTGCCCGCCAACTCGGTGCCGTCCCCCCATCGGTTGAGGGCCAGGGCGAGGGCGACGGCCAGGAGAAGGGCGGCGCCGGCCCCGGCCAGGAGGAACACGGGCCCTCGGCCCCGGTCCTGGGGGGTTGGCCAGACCGGCTCGATCGGTCCGGGGCCGCCGTCCAGGCGGTCGGCGCCGCGGCCCCCGTCGGCTCCGCCTGCGGCGGACGCCGCCTGGAGCCCGCCGACGGCCGTTGCGGCTCCCATCGACCCCGTGGCGGCCGGATGCAGGCGTCCGTCGTCGTCGGCCCCACCACCGGCTTGCGAGGAGCCGACGACCCCGACGGCCCCCACCGTCCTGGCGATCCACGGGGCCCAGCCGGCGTCGTGGACCTGGGCGTCGGCTCGGGCGACGTCGGCCGCAGGGGCTCTGTCGGCGGTCGATCGGTTGCGATCGGCCAGTCGGACCTGGACGGTGGCCGCGGCCACCGCCAGCAGGTGCGCGGCGGAGCGCATCGACAGCTCCGCCCGGTCGGCCAGCCTCGCCGTTACGTCGTCGACACCGGGACCGAACATCCTCGACAGGAGCTCGTGGCCCAGGTTCGGCACGTCGTAGTGTTCGGCCAGGGTGGGGTAGCCGGTGACCGGCACCACGGGGCGGAGCTCGTGCAACATCTGCTCCAGCCGCTCGTCGTTGGCCTGGTCGGCCAACCAGGAGTCGAGCCCGGCGACGACGACCGGCAGCGACAGCACGACGCCGACCGGCACCGGTTTGGTGTCGACCTCGCCCAGCTCCCGAGCCAACGACTCCACCGACTCGTTGTGCCCCAACAGCGACACGGCCTCGTCGAAGATCGTTGTCATGTCGCCTCCTGATCCGCCTCTACGTCGCCCCGTGTGCGTCGCCCGCACACGGGGTCACCTGCCCGACAGGCAATGTAGAGGTTGTGTAGTCAACCATCCAACTCCCCTCGGCGCCCGGTCCGCCGGGTCGACGGGTGCCCCTACACTGGCCAGCCACGCCCCTTTTTCGGCGTGCAGCCATCGAGACAGGGGAGGACAGCGTGTCCGGTCACTCCAAATGGGCAACGATCAAGCACAAGAAGGGTGCGGCCGACGCCAAGCGGGGCAAGCTCTTCGCCAAGCTGATCAAGCAGGTCGAGGTGGCGGCCCGTCAGGGCGGTGGCGACCCCGACTCCAACCCCACCCTCCGGACCATGTTTCAGAAGGCCCGCGACAATTCCGTCCCCCTCGACACGATCGAGCGGGCGGTCAAGCGGGGCACCGGTGAGCTGGAGGGCGTCAACTACGAGCCCATCACCTACGAGGGCTACGCCCCGGGCGGTGTGGCGATCCTCATCGACGCCCTCACCGACAACCGCAACCGCACCGGCTCCGAGATCCGCTCGCTGCTGACCAAGAACGGCGGTTCGCTGGCCGAGCCGGGTGCCGTGTCGTGGCAGTTCGAGCGGAAGGGCTTCGTCAAGGTCGACCGTTCGGCCGACGAGGAGGAGGTCATGCTCGTCGGCATCGACAACGGGGCCGAGGACGTCGAGGACCACCAGGAGGTCTGGAACGTCACCTGCGAGCCCACCGACGTGCTCACCCTCCGCGCCGCGTTGGAGGAGGCCGGGATCACGGTTTCGGAGTCCGACACCACGATGATGCCGACCAACACCGTGCCGATGAGCGACGCCGCCGACGTGAAGGCGGTGCTCAAGCTGATCGATCTCCTCGACGACCACGAGGACGTCCAGGACATCTACTCCAACATCGATATCGCCGACGAGGTGATGGAGTCGGTCTCGGCCTGAACGGCCATCGCCCTCCCGACCGACCGGCGAGAAATCGCCGCCGATCGGGAACCAGCCGATCTGGGTGATCGTCTCAGGATTATGTCGCCTCGTCCTCGTCTGCACCGCCTGTCCATCGCCGTTCTCACCGTGGCCCTCGTCGCCGCCGCCTGCGGTGGCGGCGACGGAGGCTCCACCACCGCCGGGCCGCCCGACGCCGCCTCCATCGAGCGGGCGGCGGTCGATCCCGCAGCTCCGGTCGAGGTGCTGGCCGACGGGTTCACCGACGCCGGCTTCGACCTCCTTCGTACCCAGGGCACCGACGACAACGTCGTCTTCAGCCCCCTGAGCATCGGGCGGGCCCTGCTGATGGCCCGAGGCGCCGCCGACGAGCCGACGGGGGCCGCCATCGACGCCACCTTCGCCCTCCCCGACGGCATCGCCGCCCACGAGGCGTGGAACGCCCTCGACGCCGCCATCACCTCGACCAACGGGGCGGCCACCGCCCTCGACGACAGCCCGAGCCCTATCGTCACCCTCAGCGGCCAGATCTGGCCGGCTGACACCGCCGAGCCCGACACGGAGTGGATCGACCTGCTGTTGGCTCAGCACGGCGTCGTCACCGAGACGATCGACGTCTCCGACGCCGAGGGTTCCCGGGAGCTGATCAACAACTGGGTGGCGGGTCAGACCAACCAGTTGATCCCCGAGCTCCTCCCGCCAGGCTTCATCAGCGACAGCACGGTGCTGGTGCTGACCGACGCCGTCTACTTCAAGGCCCAGTGGTGGGACGTCTTCGGCAAGTACGGGCCGGTGAGCGGCGACTTCACCCGCCTCGACGGCTCCACCGTGCCCACGTCGTACCTCCAGCACCTGGAGCTCCCCGGGCCCCGGGGTGTGGGCGACGGCTACGTGGGCGCCGAGGTGGGCTACCTGGGCGACGAGTACTCGATGCTGGTCCTCGTGCCCGACGAGGGCCGCTTCGACGAGGTGCGGGAGCGGCTCTCCACCGACCTGTTGGCCGAGGTGGACGCCACCTTCACCGAGGGGCCCTACGAGCTGCGGATGCCGGAGTGGGAGACCACGACCGCGCTCGACCTGCTGCCGTGGCTGACCGACGCCGGCATCGCCCCCGGCGCCTTCCCCGGCATCAGCCCCGACGCCTTCCTCAGCGGCGCCGTGCACGGGGCCGACATCACCGTCGACGAGGTCGGTACCGAGGCGGCGGCGGCCACGGCGCTGGGCTTCGACGAGTCGGCCGGGGCCGAGGCCGAGCTGGTGGTCGCCGCCGAGCGACCGTTCCTGTACCTTGTCCGCCACGTCGAGTCGGGGGCGGTCCTCTTCGCCGGCCAGGTCGTCGATCCGTCCTAGCGGCGGTGACCGGGGCGTCCCCGGTAGGGAGGCTCAGGCGGCGGTGAGCAGGGTGAGTTCGTCGACCGAGGCGGTGACCAGCGCCTCGAAGGCGATCACCCGGGCCTCCGCCGCCTTCACCAGGTCATCGGCGGGGTAGGAGCACGTGATCAGCTGGGTGCCGAGACCGCTGTCGACGGTGGCGATCAGGTTCGGCGCGCCCCGGGACGATTCGGTGTCGTCGGTGACGAGGGAGGGGTGCGACGACACGATGGCCCCGGGGACCAGCACCGAGGCCGAGGTGGGGAAACCGACGGTGGACCGGGCCCCCGATCCCATCGTGGTGAACAGGCCCACCTCGTCGAAGCTGGTCGACCGGTCGGCGACCAGGTCGACCCTGACCTCGGTGTCGTCGTCGCCCAGGAACGGCCCGATCACCCGTCGGGCCTCCCGGATCGGGCACACGAGCTCACGCCGGAACCGTGACGGATCGACGTGAACCCAGACCTCGCCCTGGCGAGAGGCCCGAGGCTCCAGCGCCACCAGCAGCGGCGGCCAGTTCGGCTGGTAGACGATCAGGCTGACCCCCGGCACCTGGTGGGCCAGGAGGGCCAGCTTGTGGATGGTGGTCAAGGGAGCGGACCGACCATCTTCTCGGGCACCACGACCTCGTCGAACTCCTCGGCGGTCAGGTGCCCGAGGGCCACCGCCTCCTCCCGGAGCGTGGTGCCGTTGGCGTGGGCGGCCTGGGCGATCTCGGCCGCCTTGTAGTAGCCGATCCTGGTGTTCAGCGCCGTCACCAGCATCAGGCTCTTGCCGAGCAGCTCGTCGATGCGGGCCTGGTTGGGCTCGATGCCGACGGCGCAGTTGTCGTTGAAGCTCTGACAGGCGTCGCCGAGCAGGCGAGCGCTGAGCAGGACGTTGTAGGCCATGACCGGCTTGAACACGTTGAGCTGGTAGTGGCCGTGGGTGCCGGCGACGGCGACGGCGGCGTCGTTGCCGATCACCTGGGCGCACACCATCGTCAGCGCCTCGCACTGGGTCGGGTTGACCTTGCCCGGCATGATCGAGCTGCCCGGCTCGTTGGCCGGGAGGGTGATCTCGCCGATCGAGGTGCGGGGGCCACTGGCCAGCATCCGGATGTTGTTGGCGATGTGCATGAGGCTGACGGCCAGCCTCTTGAGCGAACCGCTGATCTCGACCATGGCGTCGTGGGCGCTCAGGCTCTCGAACTTGTTCTCCGCCGTGACGAAGGGGTGCCCGGTGAGCTCGGCGATCTTGGCCGCCACCGCCACGTCGTAGCCATCCGGCGTGTTGAGGCCGGTGCCGACGGCTGTGCCGCCCAGGGCGAGCTCCCGGATCCGGACCAGGCTGTCGCCGATGGCCTCCATACCCCGCTGCAGCTGCATGACGTACCCGCTCAGCTCCTGGCCGAGGGTGACCGGGGTGGCGTCCATCAGGTGGGTCCGGCCGGTCTTGGTCACGCCCATGAAGGCGGCCGACTTGGCGGCCAGGGTGTCGTGCAGGAGCTGCACCTTGGGCAGCATCTCGGTGACGATGGCGTCGTAGGTGGCGATGTGCATCGCCGTCGGGAAGGTGTCGTTGGAGCTCTGGCTCTTGTTGACGTCGTCGTTGGCCTTGACCAGCTTCTCGGCCCGGAAGTCGCCGCCGAGCAGCTCGGTCGCCCGGTTGGCCACGACCTCGTTCATGTTCATGTTGCTCTGCGTGCCCGAACCCGTCTGCCACACCACCAGCGGGAACTCGCCGTCGTGCTTGCCCGCCAGCACCTCGTCGCAGGCCGAGGCGATGGCGTCGGCCTTGTCGGCGGAGAAGTCGGTGAGGTCGGCGTTGACCAGGGCCGCCGCCTTCTTCAGCTGGGCGAAGGCCCGGACGATCTCCATCGGCATGGTCTGGCCGCCGATGTCGAAGTTCTGGATGCTGCGCTGGGTCTGGGCTCCCCAGTAACGGGCGTTGGGGACCTCGACGTCACCCAGGGTGTCGCTCTCGATCCGGACGTCGCTCATGCGGCGGCGGCCTCCCGTGCCTTTCGGGCGGCCCGGAACGACTGGATGGCGAAGTACAGGAACGCCCCGACAACGACGACGGTCACCAGCTGGGAGAACAGGGCCCAGCCGGTGCTGCCCCGACCGATGAGCGAGCCCAGGCTGCCCAGGATGGCCACCAGCGACAGCGCCGCCGCACCGTGCATCAGGTGGTGATGCAGATTGGGCAGGAAACGGGCGGCCAGACCGATCGCAACGTAGACGACGCCGATGAAGGCCGGGATGAGCGAGGTGGCGCTCTCGGAATCGGACAGGAACGTGACGATCACGCCCAGGGCGATCAGGACGCCGCCGGTGATCAGTGACTTGGTTGCCATGGCTCTTTGCTCTCTCCTTGGGTCGGGCAGGGTCGGCCCGACGGATGATTACTGCGTTGGGTACGAGTCTCCATCACGGGACGTCGATTCCAAAGATCGTGATGAGGTCATCGAGGATGGCGTTCGCTCCGAACAATCCGACACCCGACATCCACTCATCGTCCTCGACGGCGTAGACCTCCCCGGCCTGGACCGCTCCCAGCGTCGCCCAGAGGGCGCCGCCCGTCAGTTCCGTCACCGACTCCTCCGCCCGCGGATCGTCGAAGGTGGCGTAGACGATCACGTCGGCGTCGGCCTCGGCGATCTCCTCGGGACTGATCACGCTGATGAAGTTCTCCGAGTCCTGCTGGCTCGGCGGTCGCGACAGCCCGACGTCGTCGAGCACCACACCGCTGAAGCTGGGGGGCTGGTACAGCCGGATCACGTCGACCACGCGAACCACCGAGACCGTCGGGTCACCGCGCTCGGCCCGGATCGCCTCACCGACGGCGGCCGCCCGTTCCTCGTAGGCGGTCAGGGCCGCCTCCGCCGCCTCCTCCTTGCCGGTGGCCTCGCCCGCCAGACGAATCGAGTCCTTCCAGCCGGCGCCGGCCGAGGCCGTCATCACCGTCGGTGCGATCTCGGCCAACTGGTCCCGGATCGCCTCGTGGCGGACGGCGCTGGTGAGGATCAGGTCCGGCTGGATCTGGGCGATCACCTCGAGGTTGGGTGCCTGCAGATCGCCGACCCACGTGGCGTCGGTCGTCTGGGCGGCGTCGCCGTACAGCTCGGGGATCGGTCCGTCGGGGTCGGCGAAGGTGGTGTAGCCGACCACCTCGAGGTCGAGCACGAACGCGGCGTCGAGCAGCGACTGATCGAGCGTGACAACGCGCACGGGGGCGGTGGGGATCTCCACCTCACCCAGGGCATCGGTCACCGTGCGGGGGAAGGCCCCGTCGTCGGCCGCGGCGTCGTCGGTCCCGGTCTCGTCGCCGGTCCCCGTCTCGTCGGCCGCCCCGTCGTCGGTCGGAGCCTCGTCGGTCGCCGCCGCAGCGGTGTCGGACGCCGATGCCGACGCCTCGTCGGTGCCGCCGTCGTCCCCGCCGCCACAGGCCGACAGGAGGAGAACGGCCACCAGCGCCACCGTCCCGTACACATGCTTGACCATCGCGTTCGTGCCTCTCAGGTCGCCGAGATGCTCAAGGATGCTATCCGCATAGTGTTAGGGATAGCTTACCCGCGGCGTGGACCAGCTCTGGAGGACGGGGTCGGCTCGCCGGCCGTCTGGGAGGAGCGCTGCCCGCCCCGGACCGAGCCCGATCCCGCGATGCGGATCGAGGCCGACGGCGGGGAGTCGCTGCGGTTCTGGGCGCGTTCCGAGGCCGCCACCGGGATCGGGCTCAGCGGACGCGGGCGAGGGTGAGCCCGTCGCCGACCGGTAGCAGGCAGGCGTCGACACGGGTGTCCGTGGCGATCTTGTGGTTCAGGGCCCGGAGGGCCTCGGTGTCGGCGTCGGTCTGATCGGGGTCGGCCACCGCTCCGCCCCAGAGGACGTTGTCGATGGCGACCACGCCGCCCGGGCGCACCAGTCGGAGGCAACGCTCGTAATAGTCGTCGTAGGCCACCTTGTCGGCGTCGATGAAGGCGAGGTCGTAGCCGTTCTCACCGCCGTCGGCGAGGAGGGCGTCGAGGGTCTCGACGGCGGGGGCGAGGCGGAGGTCGATGCGGTCGGCCACACCGGCCTCCTGCCACGCAGGGCGGCCGATCGAGGTCCAGTTCTCGCTCACGTCGCAGGCGACGAGACGTCCGTCCTCGGGGAGGGCCGACGCCGTCCACAACGCCGAGTAGCCGGTGAACACGCCGATCTCGACGGCGTTGCGGGCACCGAGCATGCCGGCCAACCAGTAGAGGATCCGCCCCTGGTCGGCCCCGATCTGCATGTCGTGATCGGGGAGCGCGGCGGTGGTGTTGCGGAGGGCGTTCGCCGCCGGTGGCTCGCGGGTCCACGTGGCGTCGACGTAGCGTCGCAACTCGCCGCTGATCGAGACCGAACGGCCCGATCGACCACCGACGACAGCACCGATGCGGGCCGTGGTGCGGCGGATCAGAGAGGGGAAGTCGGGCACAGGGGTCTCCAGTTCGTGTCGCCCCGACCGGTGTGGAGGCGATCTTCACGGGTTATGTTAGGCAACCTATTCATCCTGAGTTGGCGGGCCCTGGGAGAGGGCTCTGGGAGGTAATCGTGTTCGCCACCACCATTCGACGACAGTCGACACGGCGCAGGCGGTCGGCGCTCGCCGTCCTCCTGGCCTTCGCGCTGGTCCTCGCCGCCTGCGGTGGCGACGACGATACCGACGATGAAGCCTCGACAACGACCGTCGAGGAGACGGCCGAGGCCGAGACCGAGACCGCGCCGGAGGAGTCGGAGGACGGGGACTCACCCTTCCCGGTCACCCTGACCCAGCAGCTCGGCGAGGTCACGATCGAGGCCGAGCCGACCTCGATCGTCGCCCTCGATCTGTGGAGCCTCGACTTCCTGACCGAGCTCGGGATCACGCCGACCGCCGCCTACTCGTTCGGCCCGGTGCCGGGCTGGCTGGGCGACGAGCTCGACGGCGTCCAGCCGGAGCCGCTGACCGGCGACCTTCCGCTCGAGGCCATCGCCGCCGCCGAGCCCGACCTGGTGATGGACATCTCCGGCTTCTTCACCGCCTTCAGCCCCGAGGTCGGCGGCACGCTGACCGAGATCGCCCCCACCGTGTCACCCCCGGTCGACGGCTTCTCCGACCCGTGGCAGGACCGTTTCCGCCACCTGGGAGCCGCCGTCGGTCGCAGCGAGGACGTCGAGACGATCATCACCGAGACCGCGGCCGAGCTGGAGGCCATTCGCACCGAGTTTCCCGCCCTCGATGGTGCCGCCGTCACCTTCGCCCGCTTCAACACGTCGTCGAGCACGGTGGATGTGGTGATCGACGACTCGGACTTCACCCGGGCGTTCATGAACGGCGAGCTCGGCTTCACCACCCCGGCGGCCCAGATCGAGGCGTTCGCCAACGACGAGGGCGAGAAGACCGGTGGGGCGCTGCAGGTCTCGCTGGAGCAGGTGGCCCTCGTCGGCGAGGACGCCGACGCCGTTGTCATGTTCGTCGACGGCGATCCGGCGGCGCTGACCGAACAGGAGCTGTGGCAGTCGCTCGACGTCGTCGCCGAGGACCGGGTGGTCTTCGTCGGTCTCGACGGTGTCTTCGCCGTGCGCACCCCGTCGCCCACCTCCATCGCCTACCTGGCGGAGAACGTGCTCCCGCCCCTGGCGGCCGCGGTCTCCGGTGAGGGTGCCTCGTCGGTCGCGTCCTCGGACGGCGGCGCCGCCGAGACCGTGCTCGACGCGGCGGCGGCGGAGGGTTCCACCCTGCTGGCCACCTTCGCCGCCTTCTCCCCGGCGTTCAACGAGGCGATCAACGGCCCCGGGCCGGTCACGGCCTTCTTCCCCAGCGACGCCGCCCTGACCGCCGCTCCCCCCGAGGTGGCCGACGGGCTTCGCAATGACCCCGTACTGCTCGACACCGTCCTGCAGTATCACGTCACCACCGGCGTCCTCACCGCCGAGGACATCATCGCCGCCGGCGAGATCGACACCCTGCTCGGCGAGCCGATCACGGTCACCGTCGACGGCGACACCGTGGTGCTCAACGACGGTCAGGCCACGGTGTCCGTGGCCGACCTCTCCGCCGGCAACGGCATCGCCCACGTGATCGAGGGGATCCTCTTCCCGCCCTCGGTCGACGTACCCGGGTGATCGCCCTCGGCGACTGAATCGACCCCGGCCCATCCGGCATGGCGTGCACGGGTGGGCCGGGGTCAATCCCTGCGTCGATCTAGATGCCGGAGGCGACGGTGAGCAGGCGGTCCCGTCGGACCGACCGCATGCCCTTGCGCAGCCCTCGCCACGCCCCGAGCCAGGCCAGCGCGCCCACGATCCAGGGCAGGTAGCCGGCGCCGAACAGCACGCCGGTGGCCTGGCTGTAAGCCACCATGATCAGCGGTAGCGACACCAGGCCGCTGGCCTGCTGGGCCGCCGCCGTCGAGGACACCCGGGCCGAGAGTCGCAGCACCAGTGACAGGCAGATGGCCAGGAACGGGGGCAGGACCCACAGGATCATGATCCACCACTGGGCGGTGGGGAAGAACCAGCCGCCCACCTCGGGCCCCACGATCAGGTTGACGATCAGCGAGTAGGCCCCGAACCCGACGGCGACCGTGATGTAGCCGGGGATGAGGCTGGCCAGCAGCTTGCCCAGGTAGATCTCGCGGGTGGAGGCGGGGGAGTGGGCCAGGAACTCGCCGGTGCCCCGCTCCCGCTCGCCCACGATGGTGGCGGCGCCCACGGCGGTGGAAATGGTGAGGGGCACGATCACGGCCACCGGGGCGAAGAGGAACACCGACAGGGCGTAGCCCGTCTGGGCCTGGGGCGAGGTGCCCCGGATCTGCGACTCGGCCGACTCGGGCAGAGCCTCCAGGGCCTCCGATACCCGGCCGATCACCTCGACCGAGCCGATCTGGGTGATCGTCAACAGCAGGATCGTGGGCACCACGATGTAGAACAG
Organism: Actinomycetota bacterium; assembly: GCA_039201605.1. GTDB lineage: Bacteria > Actinomycetota > Acidimicrobiia > Acidimicrobiales > SZUA-35 > CADEDH01. The sequence goes on along the minus strand of JBCCRO010000049.1, from coordinate 11,764 downwards.
GCTCCCCAGGGCGATCAGGGGCAGGAGGAAATCCTTGGCCTGCACCAGCTGCTTGAGATCGGTGCGGGCCACGGTCCACACCCGACCGAAGTCGGTCGGGGTCTTCGGTTCGGGGGTGCGGCCTCGCCGCATCACGGCGGTCACGGTGCGCTCACCGTCGCCAGGCCTCGATCGGGGCTCGATCCGTCGTCGGTGCCGTTCACCACGGCGGCCGCCGCCTCCAGAGCCGCCCGCTCGTTGGCCACCCGTCGTTCGGCGAAGTACAGATCCTCCAGCGTCGGCCGGTAGGGGTCGACGGCGAGCAGCCGGGCCCCGCCGGCACAGAGGCGGGTGACCAGGTCGGGAATGGCGGCGTTGTCGGTGACGGTCACCGTGGCGACGTTGGCCGTCCGCTCGTAGGCCAGCACCTCGGGCCACGCCGTCATGCAGTCGAGTTCGTAGGGGCCGGCGGCGGTGAACCGCACCACCGGTTTCGGCCAGTGGCGCTCGGCCAGCTCGACCGGTCGACCCGACACCATCAGCCGGCCGCCCTCCATCACCACCACCAGGTCGGCCAGGCCCTCGGCCTCGGACAACAGATGGGTGCACAGCACGACGCTGCGGCCGTCGGCGGTCATGGCCTTGATCAGCTCCAGCACGGCGGCGGCGGACTCCGGGTCGAGGCCCGAGGTCGGCTCGTCGAGCAGCAGCAGCTCGGGGTCGTGCAGGATCGACCGGGCCAGGGCCAGACGGGTCTTCATCCCCGTCGAGTAGCCACCGACCTGCTGATCGAGGGCGTCGACGATCCCGAAGCGGGCCGAGGCGTCGGCTATGCGGGCCTCGGCCACCGCCCCTCGGCCCAGGCCGAACAGTTCGGCGGCGTAGCCGAGGTTGTCCCGCCCGGTGAGGCGGTCGTAGAGCGACGGCTTGGCCGTCACCACCCCGCACCGGCGGCGGACCTCCTCGCCGTCGGCCGAGGTCGGGGTCAGGCCGAACACCTCCACCGCACCTCCGCTCGGGGGCAGGGCACCGGTGATCAGTCGCATCGCCGTGGTCTTCCCGGCGCCGTTGGGGCCGAGGATCACACTGATGGCGTTGGTCGGCATCTCGAGGCTGAGACGGGCGAGCGCCGTGACGTCGCCGAAGGTGCGCTCGGTGTCGACGAAACGGATGACGGGATCGTTCACGGTGGTTGTATCGGCACGATCGGCATCGCCCTCAAGTGCGAGTTGACCCACTACCGTCGTACAGATGTTCGTACTCGGTGTGGACCCCGGTCTGTCCCGCTGCGGCTATGCGGTGATCGAGCCCCTGGGCAGGGGCAAGGCGCGGGCCACGGCCATGGGCGTCATCCGCACCTCGCCCGACGACGCCGTTCCCATCCGGCTGGCGGAGCTACAGGTCGAGCTGCGGTCGCTGCTCGACGAGTTCGGGCCGGTCGTGGTGGCCGTGGAGCGCATTTTCTTCCAGAACAACGTCCGGACCGCCGTCGGGGTGGCGCAGGCGTCCGGCCTGGCCCTGGCCGAGGCGGCGGGACGGGGTATCCAGGTGGTCGAGTACTCGCCGACGGCGGTGAAAGCGGTGGTGACCGGCGACGGTCGGGCCGAGAAGGAGCAGGTCCAGACGATGGTGCAGACGTTCCTGGGGCTGGCCAAGCCCCCGAAGCCGGCCGACGCCGCCGACGCCGCGGCGCTGGCCCTCTGCCACCTGGCCCACGATCCGACCCTCGGCCGCCGACCTCGGCCCGGGAGCGCCGGCGGCGCCTGGGAGGCGGCGGCCGGATGATCGGATCCCTGCGCGGCATCGTCCGCGATCGCGACCCCGGCCTGGAGCGTTCGGCCGCCTCCGAGGTCCTGCTCGAGGTGCAGGGCGTGGGCTACCGGGTGTTCATCACCGCCGACACCCTCGATCGCATCCGCCTCGACGAGGAGGCCGTCCTCTTCATCCATCACCACATCCGCGAGAGCGAGCAGCGGCTGTTCGGGTTCTGGGCCAAGGAGGATCGGGTCGCCTTCGAGAGCCTGCTCAAGGCAAACGGGGTCGGACCCGCCCTGGCGCTGGCCATCCTGTCGACCTACCCCGCCACCCGTCTGGCCCACATCCTGGCCGACGACGATCTCACCGCCCTGTGCGAGGTGCCGGGTGTGGGCAAGAAGACGGCCCAGCGGCTCCTGGTCGAGCTCCGCTCCACCCTGGTGCTTCCGGTGCCGGACACCCCGGCCGAGCTGATCGCCGGGGCCGACACCGCCGGCGCCGAGGCCAGGGTCCACACCGCCATCGACGACGTGCGCGACGCCCTGGTGAGCCTGGGCTACGGCAACGACGAGGTGCGGGCCGGTGTGGCCGCCGCCTCCGCCGCCGTCACCGAGGACCCGTCGCTCGACAGCGGCCGCCTCCTCAAGACGGCGATCCGTTCGCTGGCCGGGGGCTGAGGATGCCCCGCGACGAGATCCTCGACCCCGAGCCCGACCCCGAGGAGACCTCGACCGAGGCCCTGGCCGACGGGGGCACGGCCGACGATGTCGGCCTCCGTCCCAAGTCGATGGCCGACTTCGTCGGCCAGGCGGAGCTGAAGGAGCAGCTCGGGGTGATCCTCACCTCGGCCCGGGAGCGGGGTCAGCCGGCCGACCACCTGCTCTTCGCCGGTCCTCCCGGCCTGGGCAAGACGACGCTGGCCGGGATCGTGGCCACCGAGCTCAACGCCCACCTCCACGTCACCTCGGGGCCCGCCATCGAGCGGGCCGCCGACCTGGCCTCGATCCTGACCAACGTCGAGCCCGGCGACGTACTCTTCATCGACGAGATCCACCGGCTGCCTCGGGTGGTGGAGGAGGTGCTCTACCCGGCGATGGAGGACCGCCAGATCGACGTGTTGATCGGCAAGGGCCCCGCCGCCCGCTCGGTCCGCTTCGACCTCGCCCCGTTCACCCTGGTCGGGGCCACCACCCGAACCGGCCTGATCACGGGCCCGTTGCGAGACCGGTTCGGGTTCGCCTTCCGCCTCGACTACTACTCGGCCGCCGACCTGGAGCACATCGTGGTGCGCGCCGCCGGCCTGCTCGGGGTCGAGATCGACGTCCACGGTGCGGCCGAGGTGGCCGGCCGCAGCCGGGGCACCCCTCGCATCGCCAACCGCCTGCTCCGCCGGGTGCGGGACTTCGCCCAGGTCCGGGGCGACGGTGTCATCGATCGGGCCACGGCGGCGGACGGGCTGGCGCTGTTCGGGGTGGACGAGCGGGGCCTCGACAAGGTCGATCTGCTGCTGCTGTCCAGCCTGTGCCATCACTTCGAGGGTGGCCCGGTCGGCCTGTCCAACCTCGCCATCAGCGTCGGCGAGCCGACGGAGACGGTCGAGGACGTGATCGAGCCGTTCCTGATCCAGCAGGGGCTCCTGATCCGCACCTCGCGGGGTCGGGTGTCGACGGCCGCCGCCTGGCGCCATCTCGGTTCGGAACCGCCGGAGAACACCGTGGCCGATCCCGAGCTGCCCGGCCTCTTCGACTGAGCGATGGCCGATCATCGAGCCGACCCACCGGCCGAGGCTCAACCCGAGGGTGAGACCGGCGACCACGGCGCCCTCGACTATTTCGACTACGACCTGCCGCCCGAGCGCATCGCCCAGGAGCCGGTCGAGCCCCGCCACGCCGCCCGTCTCCTCGTCGACCGCATCGACGGCCGTCGCCATCGCACGGTGGCCGACCTGCCCGGCGAACTGGCCCCGGGCGACGTGGTGGTGGTCAACGACACCCGGGTGTCGGCCGCCCGCCTCCAACTGACCAAGCCCACCGGCGGCCGGGTGGAGGTACTGCTGCTGCGGCCGACCGGCCTCCACCGGCAGTGGCAGGCCCTGGTCCGCGGGGGCCGCCGCATCGCCTCCGGTACCCGCCTCGGGCTCGACGGGGAGGAGCTGGTCGAGGTGGGGGAGCAGCTCGGTGACGGGCGGCGCCTGGTCGAGGTGTTGGCCGACGACGTGATGGATCGGGTGGGCGAGATACCGCTGCCGCCCTACATCCACCGACCCCTGGCCGACACCGACCGCTACCAGACCGTGTTCGCCCGCAACCCGGGCTCGGTGGCCGCCCCCACCGCAGGCCTCCATCTCAGCACCGAGCTGCTCGACCGGATGGCGGCCGCCGGCATCGAGGTGGTGCGGGTCGAGCTGCAGGTGGGCATCGGCACGTTCAAGCCGATCACGGCCGACCGGATCGATGACCACCACATGCACGCCGAGACCTACCACCTCGACCCGGAGGCCTGGGCCCGGATCCGCTCGGCCGAGCGGGTGATCGCCGTCGGCACCACCGTGGTCCGGACGTTGGAGTCGGCGGCCCGCACCGGCGAGCTCAGCGGCTCGACCGAGCTGTTCATCAACCGGGGGTTCGACTGGCAGGTGGTCGACGTCCTGCTCACGAACTTCCACGTGCCGAAGTCGTCACTTCTGGTCCTGGTCGACGCCTTCGTCGGTCCCCGATGGCGATCGATCTACGACGACGCCCTGGCCGACGGGTACCGATTCCTGTCGTTGGGCGATGCCATGCTGCTCGATCGCCGCCATCCTGAAGCGTGGTGAACGACCCGGTTGACGAGGTGGAGCACGGTCGATGGTGAAGACGACGATGGCGCTCGAGGCCACCGACGGCCGGGCCCGCGCCGGCACCCTCTCCACGCCGAGGGGTGCGGTGCCGACGCCGGTGTTCATGCCGGTCGGCACCCGGGCGGCGGTGAAGACCCTCGACACGGGCGACCTCGACGCCCTCGCCCCGCCCATCGTCCTGGCCAACACCTACCACCTGATGGAGCGGCCGGGTTCGGATCTCATCGCCGAGATGGGGGGTCTGCACGCCTTCATGGGCTGGGACGGGCACATCCTCACCGACTCCGGCGGCTATCAGATCTTCTCCCTCGAACCCAAGATCACCGAGGAGGGCGCCCGCTTCCGGTCGGTCTACGACGGGGCCTACGTCGACCTGACCCCCGAGCGTTCGGTGCGGGTCCAGCAGGAACTCGGCAGCGACATCGCCATGGTCCTCGACGTCTGTCCGGCGCTGCCCGCCACCCGCCAGAGCCTCACCGAGGTCATGGAGCTGACCCTGCGGTGGGCCGAACGGTGCCGCAGCGTCCACGACCGGCCCGACCAGGCCCAGTTCGGGATCGTGCAGGGGGGCGTCGAGCCCGACCTGCGGGCGATCTCCGCCCGGCGCACGGTGGAGATCGGTTTCGACGGCTATGCCGTCGGTGGGCTGTCGGTGGGGGAGGGGCGGGAGGACATGGTCCCCGCCCTGGCCGCCGCCACCGCCGAACTGCCGGTCGATCAGCCCCGCTACTTCATGGGTCTCGGCGATCCGGTGGGTCTGGTCGAGGCGGTGCACAACGGGGTCGACATGTTCGACTGCGTGCTGCCCACCCGCCTGGCCCGCCACGGCACGGCGCTGACGTCCGAGGGCAAGCTCAACCTCCGCAACCGCACCTTCGCCCGCGACGACCGCCCGATCGATCCCGTCTTCCGGCACCCGCTGTCCGAGCGCTACTCCCGGGCCTACATACGACACCTCCTGGTGACCAACGAGCCGACCGCGGGCCGCGTCATCACCCTGCACAACCTGGCCTGGCTGGCCGATCTGGTGGCGCGGATGCGGGCCGCCATCGTGGCCGGGACCTTCGCCGAGCTCCGGGCCGAGGTGTGGGCGACGTGGGCCCCCGGCGAGGTGCCGACGCCCGCTCCGGCGCCCTGAATCGTCCCCGGTGGGACGACCGGCCGGCAGCCGTCGTCGAGCCGCTGTTTGACGGTTGGGGGTAGGGCTCGACCGCGGCACCGGAACCGCACGTGGAGCCGCTACCGTCTCCTGGCTGGAGGTTGCGGTTGTGGCAGAACTACTCCCATTCGTACTGATCGCCGTGTTCGGCTACGTGGCCCTGGTCTATCCCCAGCAGCGGCGGAACAAGGCGCATCGTGAGTTGCTGGCATCGATCAGCGAGGGCGACGAGGTCATGCTCAGCTCGGGCATCCACGGTTTCGTGCAGGCCGTCGATCGCGACGTGTTCTGGCTCGAGGTGGCGGACTCGGTCGAGCTGAAGGTCTCGAAGTCCGCCGTGGCGTCCAAGATCGAACAGGTCGAGGACGCCGAACCCGAGGACTCCTGACGATGTCGTCCCGGCCCGGCCTGTCGGCGCTGGCGGTCATCCTCATCGCCGTGCTCGGTGCCGTGTACACGGTGGTGGCCGGCAATCAGCCCCTTCTCGGCCTCGACCTCCAGGGCGGGGTCTCGGTGGTGCTGCAGCCCACGGGCGAGGCCTCCGACGAGGCCCTCGACCAGTCGGTGGAGATCATCCGTTCCCGCGTCGACTCGCTCGGCGTGGCCGAGCCCGAAATCTCACGCCAGGGCGACACCATCGTGGTCGACCTACCCGGCGTCGAGGAGCAGCAGCGGGCCCTGGAGCTCGTCGGTCGGACGGCCGAGCTGCGCTTCCGCCCGGTGCTCTTCGAGCTCGGCCCGTCGCTGGAGATCGAGACGATCGACGGCGAGGACGACGGCACCGACGGGACGGACGATGGCGAGGTGGACGCCGAGCCCGCCGCCGACGCCGATACCGACGATACGACCGCCGATGACGAGGAGTCGTCGATGGCGGGTTCGGCCGGTCGCTTCGCCCCGCTGGTCGTCGCCCAGTCCGACGACGGCGGCGAGACCGACCCGGCGGCCGAGGACGAGGCCGACCCGGCGGCGGACGACGAGCCCGCCGCCGCCGCCGCCGACGCCGCAGCCGAACTCGACGACGAGCAGGCCGCCATCGTCGAGATCTGCTCCCAGCCCGGCACCACGGCGCCCGAGGACGACATCGCCGATCAGCCCGTCGTCGTGGCCGACGCGGACGGCTTCCGCTACTGCCTGGGCCCGACCCTGCTGACCGGCGAGACCCTTGAAGGGGCGCAGGTCGGCATTGGCAACTTCGGCCAGACCACGGTCAACCCCACCTTCAACTCCGGGGCCGACGGGATCGATCAGTTCAACGCCGCCGCCTCGCAGTGCTTCTCCGGCACCGCCATCTGCCCCTCCAGCGGCGTCGACTCGGTGAGCGGCCAGCAGCAGCCCGGCCGCCTGGCCATCGTGCTCGACGGCCGGGTCGTCTCCGCCCCCGCCATCCAGCAGCCGGTGTTCTCCCGCACCGGGATCGAGATCACGGGCGACTTCACCGACGAGGAGGCCGAGGACCTGGCCCGCGTCCTTCGCTTCGGCGCCCTCCCGGTGGAGCTGGAGACCCAGCAGACCCGCACCGTGTCGGCCACGATCGGCGACGACGTGCTCCGTGCCGGTGTCATCGCCGGTCTCCTCGGGCTGGCCCTGGTCGCCGTCTACCTGCTGGCCTACTACCGCCTGGCCGGGCTGGTCGCCCTCGGCGGCCTGGTGCTGTCGGCCCTGCTGTTGTGGACGATCATCGCCTGGTTCGGGGAGAACCTCGGCCTGGCGCTCACCCTCGCCGGCGTGGTCGGCCTGATCGTGTCGGTCGGTGTGTCGGCCGACTCCAACATCGTCTACTTCGAGAACGTGAAGGACGCCTACCGGGCGGGCAAGACCGTGCCCACCTCGGTCGAGCGGGCCTATCAGAGCGCCATCTCCACCATCGTGAAGGCCGACGCCGTCAGCCTGATCGCCGCCGTCCTGCTCTACCTGCTCACGGTCGGCGCGGTGCGAGGGTTCGCCTTCTACCTCGGCCTGGCCACCCTGCTCGACCTGTTCATCTCGTGGCTGTTCATGCGGCCCGCCCTGGCCTTCCTGGCCCGCCGGGAGGCGGTGCGAGAGAAACCGTCGCTGTTGGGCCTGTCCGACGTGGAGGCGTCATGAACCTGATCCAGCGCCTCTACCGGGGCAGTACCGCCATCAACTTCCGCCCGATGTGGAGGCGGTCGTTGCCGATCTCGGGGGCGCTGCTCCTCCTGTCGATCGTGCTGCTCCTCGGGCGCGGCCTCAACCTCAGCATCGACTTCGAGGGCGGCGGCGTGTGGGAGGTCCCGGTCGACGAGACGGTGACCGTGGCCGACGGGCGGGCCGCCGTGCCCGGCCTGGAGGACGCCCGGGTGCAGCTCATCGAGGATCCGGACGAGGGCAACTTCATCCGGGTGCAGACCGGCACCGACGACATCGACCGCAGCGGCGAGATCGTGGCCGGCCTGGCCGAGCTGGGCGGCGTGTCGGGCGATGAGGTCACCGTGTCGACCGTGGGCCCGACCTGGGGTTCGCAGATCACCAACAAGGCGTTGCGGGCCCTCGCCCTGTTCTTCGTCGCCGTCGCCATCTACCTGGCCGTCGCTCTGGAATGGCGCATGGCCGCCGGCGCCCTGGTGGCCGTGGTCCACGACCTGGTGATCACCGCCGGCGTCTACGCCCTGCTCGCCTTCGAGGTCAGCCCGGCCACCGTGATCGCCCTGCTCACGATCCTCGGCTATTCGCTCTACGACACGGTGGTGGTGTTCGACAAGGTCAAGGAGAACATGGGCACCACCGTGGGCGACGGCGTGACCCACACCGAGTTGATCAACCGATCGATGAATCAGGTGCTCATGCGGTCGATCAACACCACGATCACCACGGTGTTGCCGGTCGGTTCGATGCTGCTGGTCGGTGGCTTCCTCCTGGGTGGCGGCGCGCTGCGGGGCTTCGCCCTGGCGCTGTTCATCGGCCTGATCCTCGGCACCTACTCGTCGATCTTCGTCGCCGCACCGGTGCTGGCCTGGCTCAAGGAACGGGAGCCGGTCACCGAGGACGACCGTCGCCGCCAGCGGCGGGCGGCCGAGGACTTCGGCGACGGGGTCGACGTCGCCGAGGCCGGCGAGGCTCGGACGGCCGGGGTCCAGGCCCGGGCCCGCAAGAACAAGAACCGGAAGAAGAAGCGCTGACGGCGGCGGTTTCCGGCCTTGACACTTGACTAGTGGGCGCAAAGACCTCCCTACTGGGGGTCCGGCCCACTAGCGTTGGGGATAGATGGTTACCGTCGAACGTGTCCTCCCGTGGCGCCGCGAGCGTCGACAGACCGAGGACCAGATCGCGCCCCTGATCGTCGGATTCACCGGTCCCGACGCCGAGCGGCAGGTCGACGTCGTGTCACGGGCCTACCGGATGGCGGCCAAGGCCCACTCAACCCAGCGGCGGAAGTCGGGCGAGCCCTACATCGTCCACCCCTTCGCCGTGGCCCGGATCGTGGCCGAGCTCGGCCTCGACGAGATCACGGTGGCGTCCGCCCTCCTGCACGATGCGGTTGAGGACACCCGGATCGAGCTGGAGGACATCCACCGGGCCTTCGGGCCCGAGGTGGCCGAGATCGTCGACGGGGTGACCAAGCTCGATCGGCTGCGGTTCGAGTCGAAGGAGGCCCAGCAGGCGGCGTCGTTCCGCAAGATGCTGGTGGCGATGGCCAAGGACATCCGGGTCCTGATCATCAAGCTGTGCGACCGCCTGCACAATCTGAAGACGCTGGCCGCCCTCCCGGGCTGGAAGCAGGAGCGCATCGCCCGGGAGACCCTCGAGATCTACGGGCCGCTGGCCCACCGGCTCGGCATGGAGGAGATCAAGACCCAGCTCGAGGATCTCAGCTTCGCCGCCCTCCACCCCAAGCGGTACGCCGAGATCGAGCACATGGTGGCCATCCGGGCCCCCGAGCGCGAGTTCTACCTCACCCAGGTGTTGGAGGACATCCGGTCCCGCATCGCCGAGCTGAGCATCGACGCCGACGTCCGCGGCCGGGACAAGAACCTCTACTCGATCTACCACAAGATGGTCACCAAGGATAAGGACTTCAGCGAGATCCACGATCTCGTCGGGATCCGGGTGATCGTCGAGACCGTGCGCGATTGCTACGCCGCGCTCGGCTCCATCCATGCCACGTGGAAGCCGGTCCCCGGCCGGTTCAAGGACTACGTGGCCATGCCCAAGTTCAACCTCTACCAGTCGTTGCACACGACGGTGGTGGGGCCCCAGGGCAAGCCGATCGAGGTCCAGATCCGTACCACCGAGATGCACGAGCGGGCCGAGACCGGCGTGGCCTCGCATTACGCCTACAAGGACGGCGACGGCAACGCCGACCTGCCGTGGCTCACCCGCATCGTCGACTGGCAGAAGGACACCTCCGACCCCACCGAGTTCATGGCCAACCTCAAGGTCGATCTCGATCAGGAGGAGGTCTTCGTCTTCACCCCGCAGGGCGCCGTCACCACGTTGCCCGCCGGTTCGACCCCGATCGATTTCGCCTACGCCATCCACACCGACGTCGGTCACCGCTGCGTCGGAGCCAAGGTCGATGGACGGCTGGTGCCGCTGTCGGAGCCGCTGCGATCCGGCGAGACGGTCGAGATCTTCACCTCCAAGGTCGAGGGCGCCGGCCCCTCGCGGGACTGGCTGAAGTTCGTCTCCTCCCATCGGGCCTCGTCCAAGATCCGGCAGTGGTTCTCGCGGGAGCGGCGCGAGGGCGCCATCCGCGACGGCCGCCAGGCCCTCGATCGGGCCCTGCGGCGCGAAGGCGTGTCCAAGGCCGATCTGGCCAAGGCCGCCCGACAGAACGGCTCGGGTTCGCCCAAGGCCGGAGCAGAGGCGCTGGAGATGGTGGCCCAGCGGATGAACTTCGCCGACCTCGACTCGCTCTACGCCGCCATCGGCGAGGGCCAGATGTCGGCCGAGTCGACGGCGGCCCGGGTGGCCAAGGAGCTGACGGCGGCGCCGGCCCCGCTGGCCGAGGCGTACCCGGAGCCACCGAAGCAGAAACCCAAGAAGGATCCGGGTTCGGTCGGCGTCACGGTCGAGGGCTTCGACGATGTGTTCGTCCGCCTCTCCCGCTGCTGCACGCCGGTGCCGGGCGACGGGATCATGGGGTTCGTCACCCGAGGCCGGGGCGTCTCGGTCCACCGCACCGACTGCTCGAACGCCGAATCGCTCGCCGCCTCGCAGGCCGACCGGCTGATCGAGGTCGATTGGGACGACGAGGGCCAGCCCGACAGCTTCGTGGTGTCGCTCGACGTCAAAGCCTACGACCGCACCCATCTCCTGGCCGACGTGTACCAGTCGGTGTCGGACCAGCACATCAACATCCTGTCCTCGGCCTCGGCCACCTCGGAGGATCGGATCGCCAAGCTCACCTTCGAGTTCGAGATCGTCGACCTCGCCCACCTCGATTGGCTGATCCGCTCGATCCGGCAGGTGGATGGCGTGTACGACGTGTATCGCGTCGTACCCGGTCAGTCCCGCTAGGCGGGGTGTCGATCGCGGCCGGTGCCCGCCGGGCCCGCGTTCGCAAACAACGTGTAAACACGGCGTAGTCATTTCATCAATGTGACGTGCCCTCGGCCGGGCCCTGCTTGCCTGGGCCGATGGTCGAACCGGAGCAGCCCCACCCCGCCACCGATCGTCGGGTGTTCCTCCGAGGGGCGGTGGCGGCCGGCGCCGGGCTCGCCCTGGCCCCGCTCGCCGGGTGCAGCGACGACGGGCAAGGCGGCGTCGAGGACGGCGCCGACAGCCCGAACGCCGAGCCCGTGGCCGAGGCCCGGGAGGGCGCCATCGCCGCCGGGATGGGCAGCGCCGCCGCCGTCGGGACCCAGGCGGTGGCCGCCGAGGGTCCGGAGCTGGAGTGGGAGATGCCAACCGTGTGGGCTGCGACCCTGCCGGGCGATGGCGCCGGGTTCTTCGCCGAGCGGGTATCGGCCCTGACCGACGGCCGCTTCCGTATCGTGCCCCGCTCCAGCGGTGAGGTACTCGGCCCCTTCGACGTGCTCCCCGCCGTCGGCGAGGGCACGTACCCGATC
>JBCCRO010000048.1:0-38439 GCA_039201605.1 Actinomycetota bacterium | reverse complement strand
CCCCCGCATACCCCCCGGCCCCCGCGCGCGGCGTCGCGGGGGTTAGTTGTGGACGTTCCCGGGGGTGGGGGGGGGGGGGGCCACCCGTCCCCCCCCCCCCCCCCCCACCCGGTCCCGGCAGTAGGGTTGAGTCCCCCGTCGAGGAAGCCCACCCCTATGGACCACACCGAGCGAGCCACCGTCGACCGACCCGCCTTCACCGAGGCCGAGCTGAGGGCGATCCACGACGCCGTGCTACGCACCTCGACCGACGCCCCCGGCTTCTGGTTCGGCGACTTCGGCCCCGATCTCGACTCACACCGCTTCCGCCGGCTGATGATCGACCTGTCCGAGGGCCTGGGCCGGGTGGCGGCGACCGTGTCGGGCCGGCGGCTCGGCTACCAGTGGGTCGGGCGGTTCGACCACCGGCACAGCAGCATGTTCCACCGGGACAACGCCGCCGCTCGATCGGTCCTCCTGCTCGGCTACGAGCCCACCACCGTCGACAGCACCGTGGCCGTGGCCGACTACACCCGCTACGCCGAGGACGAGGGCATCACGCTGGCCGACTACTTCGGCGGTGAGGAGGCCGACAACGTGGCGGCTAACGACGAGCGTCTCGCCCCCTACGCCACCGAGCTGGCGCCGTTCCCCAACGACTCGTACCGGCTGCTCGTGCTCAACAACAGCAAGTCGTTCGCCGAGCCGTCGTTCGGGGTGTTCCATCGAGGTCGGGTGCAGGCGTCGGACGGGGCGGCCGACCGGGTGATCAACTCGATCATGCTCACCGTCGGCGATGACGATCCCTTCGAGCCCGACGCCGACGAGATCCTCGATTTCATCGCCACCGACCAGGTCGCCCGCTGAGCCTGCCGCCGGGCACCGTCCTCAGTCGTCGATGGCGAGGCCGGCGCGAACGAGGTGGTTGGCCGTGCGGAACACGGTCGGGCCTGACAGATCGGGTGCGGCGCCATCGACGGCGCCATCGACGGCGCCGTCGGGGACGTCGACCACGTGGAACGTCGCCGCCTCCCCCGGGAGGAGGGTGGTCAACTGCTCGTCGACCGACGCCTCGGGCCAGAGGTGGGCGGGGAACAGGGCGACGTCGTGCAGCAACGTCTCGGAGCGAACGGTGACCGACAGGGCATCCTCGGTCGGCGCCACCTCGATCGTCGCCCGGGGCTCGGGGAGCCGGATCCGGCGGTCGGTGTCGTAGAACCAGAACGTGCGCTCGTCGCCGAGCTCGGCCACCAGCACCTCCCCCGCCCTATCCGAGGGCTGCGCCACCGCCGGATCGATCGCGACCAGGGCCGCTCCCGGGCCCGGGGGCTGGTCGACGTCGTGGACGGTGGCGGCCAGCACCTCACCGTCGAATGATCGTCGCGTCACCCGGAGGGGCCCGCGCCAGCGGTCGAGGCCGTCGTTGACGGCGGCGACCACCAGGGCCCCGCCCCGGGGCTGGATCGTGAGCAGCCGAGGCCGGTAGGCCTGGCGGATGGCGAACCACGCCGGCTTCCGTCGGCCGTCGCCGTCGAGCACGGCCCAGGAGGTGACCGGCCAACAGTCGTTGAACTGCCACCACACCGTGCCCATGCACCGACCGGAGAACGAGCGAAAGTGCTCGATACCGACCCGGATGGCTCGGGCCTGGTTGAGCTGGGTGGCCCACAACCAGTCGTCGATCCCCTCGGGTTCGTCGAAGAACGGGGCCAGCCCCCGCGACAGCTTGTCGTTGCCGTCCAGCGCCTTCTGGTGATGGAGGACCCCGGGGCTCCGGGGCGTGAGCGGCTGATCGCTCACCGATCGGCGCAGGGTGGGCGCCGTGGGCGGGGCCTGCCACCCGAACTCGGCGACGAAACGGGGCACGTGGTCGCGGTAGCGGCGGTAGTCGAGCTGGTTCCAGACGTCCCACACGTGCCGTACCCCGTGCTCGTCGGCCGTGGTCGACAGCTCCATCGAGCCCGACCACGGGCTGCCGGGCCAATACGGGCGCGCCCGGTCGACGGCGGCCACCACGTCGGGGAGTCGGTCGAGGTAGAAGCCTTCGCCCCAGGACCGTCCGGCCAGCTGTTCGGGCCAGCCCCACTCGAACCAGCCCATGAAGTTCTCGTTGTTGCCGTTCCACAGAGCGAGGCTGGGGTGCGACATCAGCCGCTCGACGTTGTCGGCGGCCTCCAGCTCCACCTCGGCGCCGAGGCGCTCCTCGTCGTAGGCTGCGCACACGAAGAGGAAGTCCTGCCAGACGAGGATCCCCTCCTCGTCGCATCGCTGGTAGAAGTCGTCCGACTCGTAGATGCCGCCGCCCCACACTCGGATCAAGTCGGCGCCGAGCTGTCGGAAGTCGTTGAGCCGCTGGTGGTAGCGGTCGGCCGTGATCCGGGTGACCAGCGGATCGTCGGGGATCCAGTTCAGCCCCTTGGCGAAGAGGGGGCGGCCGTTGACCACGATGGTGAAGGGGCTACCGTCGGCGTCGGGAGCGGTGTCGAGTTCGATGGTGCGGAAGCCAACACGCCGATGCCAGCCATCGAGCACGGCGCCGTCGTCGTCGAGCAGCTGGACGTCGAGGTGGTAGAGCGGCTGATCCCCGAGGGTGTGGGGCCACCACCGTCGCACCGGCCCGGCGGCGAGCGCGAGCGATGCGGCAGCGTCGCCGTCCGCCACCTGGGCGTCGACGTCGGCCACGAAGGCGCCGCCCGGGTCCGACAGGCGGGCCACCACCCGTCGCCCAACGGCGGACGCCCGGTCGTCGAGGTCGACCTCCAGCTCGACGGTGCCGCAATCGTCGTCATCGACCAGCACCGTCGGCCTGACCGAGGCCAGTCGGCCACCGGTCCAGAGCTCCAGTGCCGCCGGTCGCCAGATGCCGCACGTGTTGAGCGTCGGCCCCCAGTCCCAGCCCCAGCTGCACGCCATCTTCCGGATGTAGTTGAAGGGTTGGTTGAACGAGGCCGTGGGGAGCGAGCCCCACTCGGTGCGCCGTCGCTCCGCCTCGACGGCGGCCGAGCGGAAGGTGAGGGTCAGCTCGTTGTCGCCGGCCCGCAGGAGCGAGGCCACGTCGAAGCGGTACCGGCGGTGCATGTTCTCGGTGCTGGCGATGACCGAGCCGTTCAGCTCGACCACGGCCAGCGTGTCGAGGCCGTCGAACACCAGGTCGATGCCATCGACCGATAGGTCCGCCTCGTCGAGGGTGATCGTGGTGCGGTACCGCCAGTCGGACTCCCCCACCCACTGCACGTCGAGCTCGTTGCGATCGAGGAACGGGTCGGGGATCAGACCCTGGGCCAGCAGTGCGGTATGGGCCGAGCCGGGGACGGGCGCCTCCAGGTCGACGAGGTCCCGCTCGGCGTCGCCGACGAGGTCGAGCCGCCAGTCCTTGTCGAGGTCGACGCGGCGGACAGGCCCCACGGTTCGTTCGGCCTGGTTCATCCTTTGACGGCTCCTTCGGTCAGTGCACTCTCCATCCGTCGCTGCATCAACACGTACATGACGTAGACCGGGATGATGCTGATGACGGTGCCGGCGGCGAGGACGCCGAATTCGGTGGTCCCCTGGACCACGAGGTTCGGAATCGCCACCTGGATAGTGCGGACGTTGCGATTGATCCCGGTGATCACCAGGGCGTAGAGGAACTCGTTCCAGAACCCGAGCACGTTCAATATGGTCACGGTGGCTATGCCGGGGCGAGCGAGCGGAACATAGATCCGCCACAGGATGTCGAACTGGCCCGCCCCGTCGACCACGGCACTCTCTTCCAGCTCACGGGGGATGGTGCGCATGAACTGGGTGAGCAGGATGATCGACAACGGCAACGCCCCCGCCGGGTAGGCCAACACGAGAAAGAGCCGCGTCTGGAACAGGCCGAGCTCGATGGCCAAAAGCACGGCCGGAACCAAGGCGGCGAAGCCCGGTATCAAAAGGCCGACCGAGAAGTATCGCTCCATGGCCCGAACGACGCGGCCCGATGATCTGGCCAGGGCATAGGACGCCGGTATACACAGCGCCAGCGTCACGATCAGCGCCCCAACGGTGACGACGAAGCTGTTGATCAGAGCCTGGCCCAGAAAGACGTCGCCCCATGCTTCGCTGTAGTTCTGGAAACCGAGCGGCTCGAACTCCCGGTAGTTTCCGGGCCGAGTCACGAAGATCTCGCGCTGTGGCAGGTGGAACGGTCGGAGGAAGATCTGGTTGTTGTCCTTGAACGACGCCGAGATGAGGTAATAGAGCGGCGCAGCCAAGAGCACGGCGTAGAACCAAACGAGCGAATGGGACAGCCATCGGAGGACCAGGGACACCGGCGACGAGCGGACGAATCGGTTCATCTCAGAAGTCCTGTCTGATCAAGCGTCGGATGACGACCAGGCCGACGATGCCCAACACGAGCAGGACAACGCCGATCGCCTGGCTATAGCCGACCTGCTGGGCGATGAAGGCTCGCTCGTAGACGTAGTACGAGAGGGTGGTCGACCGGCCGGCCGGACCACCGTCGGTCAGGAGCAGCACGATGGCGGCCGAGTTGAACATGGTCCAGAGGAACTGGAGCATCGTCATCACACCGACGAAGTCCTTGGCCATCGGGTAGGCGACCGAGTACATCATCCGCATGTGGCCGGCGCCGTCGAGGGACGCCGCCTCGTAGACCTCGTCGGGCACAGACGCCAGGCGGGCGGCAAAGAGAACGGCGGTCCAGCCGATACCACTCCAGAGATCGACGGCGACGATCGTCCAGAGCGCCGTGGACGGGTTGGCCGTCCACGATCTGGTCAGCTCCTCCAGACCAACGGCATCCAACACACCGTTGACGCCGCCATTGGGGGCGAACATGGCGAAGAACACCATGCTCTTGGCCGTGATCGAGATAAGGCCGGGGGTGAAGAACAACACCCGGAGCAATCGATGGCCCCGCGGTTTCAACGTCAGGTAGTAGCCGAGCATGAACGACAGCGGGATCATCACCGGGATGGCGACGATTAGCTGCTTTCCCGTGTTGCGGGCGGCTCGCCAGAACAGCGGGTCGTCCCACATACGCCGGAAGTTGTCGAGCCCGACCCATTCCTGGTCGGACAGCAGTCCCGGCCAGGACTGCGTGCTCAGATAGAACATGGCGAACAGCGGTCCGACGGTGAACAGGGCGTACCAGAAGGCCGCCGGGAAGCTGTAGCCCCAGAGCCCGCCGCCCCGTGGACGCTTCCGACCCGACGGTCGGACGAGCGAGCCGGTTGGCGGCGGCGATTCGTCGAGTGTGGAGGTCATGACTGCTTCTCTGTAGGACGGAGCCGTGACCCGGGGCCGGGAAGTACCGTCAGCCCCGGGTCACAGTCCGTCTGCCAGTGGGGGGAACTAGTAGGCGCTGTCCAGAGCGGCGCAGACCTCGTCCGGCGAGCCACCGCTGTAGGCGAGGGCGATGGCCTGCCCGACACCGTCGTTGGATGCCGGCGGCACCCAGACGTCCATCAGGAGGGCGACGTCCGTCGCATCGTTGTACTCGGAGGCCAGGGCCAGCTGCAGCAGCGGGTCGCTGGCGACGGAGAGATCGGACAGCTGGATGGCGGGCACGATGTTCGCCGGCACGAAGGTCGAGTAGTTCTCCTCGGCGTAGAGCATCGTGATCAGCGTCTGAAGCGCACCAATCGCCTCCTCTTCACCCCGGGGGGAGATCATGTAGCCGACGCCGGTGAAGCCCTGGTAGACGGTGGGCTTCTCATAGGCCGAACCGTCGGGCAGCGGGAACCCTCCCAGCTCGATGTTGGGAATGAGATCCTCAGGCGTGTCGCCGAAGGCCCAGGAACCAGCGGGCATCATGGCCGCACCCGAGGTGTAGAACGTCTCGTTCATCAGATCGGCGGTGTAGCCCTCGACGTCATCGATGAACACACCTGCCTCGAGGAGGTCCGAGAAGAGGGTGATGCCCTGCATGGCCTGATCGCTGGCGCAGAAGCCGCCTTCCTGGAGGAGCGAGCTGATGCCCTGCGGACCCGTGTACATCTGGGCGATCTGCATGAACAGCTTCTGGCCCGACCAGTCGCTGCCGCCGACGACGACTGGAGCAACGCCATTGTCCCGCAGCGCGTCCGCAGCGGCGATCAGCTCATCGGTGGTAACGGGAACACCGTCGATCCCCGCATCGGCGAGGGCAGCGGTGTTGTACCAGAAGGGCCAGGCGAACCCGGAGTAGGGAAAGCCTTGGACCTGACCATCGGCAGTGGTCCACTCGCCGACCGCCTCGGGGTTGACCGAATCCCGGAGACCCCACTCGTCGATGTAGGGATCCACATCGACGACGGCGCCGGCGTCGAGCCAGCCGGTCGTCTTGTCGAACAGGTTGATGACGACGAGGTGCGGCTCGGCGCCACCGAGCAGGGCGGTCTCGTAGGCGACATCCAGATCCTCACCGCCCTCACCGATGATCTCGACCTCGATCCCGGTGTCGGCCGTGAACTTCTCGGCCACGGCGGCGAAGGCCGCGGCGGTGTCTTCACCTTCAAGCCAACGGGTCATGACCTCGATCTTGTCGATGTCGGATGCGGGCGCCGCGGTCTCGTCGCCGTCGTCGGTCGAGGCCTCGTCATCGCCGGAGGCCTCCGTCTCGGCTTCAGTCGCCGAGCTGTCCTCAGCATCCGCCGAACCGTCGTCGTCGCCACCGCCACAGGCTGCGGCGATCAGGCTGAAGGCCGCAAGCAGGGCCAACAGGAGCTTCGCAGGTTTCATGTCTCTCCCCTTCGGTACGTCGCCACACCGTTGGTGCAGCTGGTGGTGGGGACCGTATGACGCGATTTAGTAACGCGTCAAGAATTCATTACTAAACATTCACTAAAACTCAGGGAGCTCGCTACGCTGGCACCGACGAGGTCAGAGGTAGGCTTCGGCCCGGAGGACGAGTGACCGATCAGAAGAACAGCAGTGAGCGATCGACGCTGGCCGACGTGGCCCGCGCCGCCGGGGTCTCCCCGGCCGCCGCCTCACTGGCGATCCGGGGCAAGCCCGGGGTGGGGGCCGAGACCCGGCGCCGGGTAAAGCAGATCGCCGACGACCTGGGCTATGCGTCGAAGCCGGTGCTGGCGGAGGTCGACGGCCCGACGGTCGGCCTCGTGGTCAAGTCGCGCCCAGGCGAGGAGGAGACCACCAACAGCTTCTACGGCCCGGTCATCGCCCGCATCACCGAGGAGGCCCATCGACTGGGCGTCGACATCCGGTTGGCCAGCCTGCTCGTCGACGAGCACTTCCAGCCGTTGGCCGAGCCAGCGTTGGCCGACGACGACAGCGTCGACGGGCTCCTCGTTCTCGGCGCCTACCTGACCGAGCGATCGGCCGACCAGCTGACGGCCAAGCCGATCGTCCTCGTCGACGGCTACTGCGCCCAACCCGACCGGTTCGTCTCCCTCGTCACCGACAACCGCCGCGGGATGCGCAACGCCACCGCCCACGTGCTCGACCACGGTCACGAACGGGTGCTGCTGGTGGGCGCCAACCGCTACCCCTCGATCGCCGAGCGACGCCTCGGCTACCTCGACGCTCTGGCCGACGCCGACCTCGAGCCGCTCGTCATCGACGGCGACCACGACGGCAACCGCTCGCAGGCCATCGAGGTGGTCGATCGGCTGGAGGCCGACCGCTCCATCACCGCCGTGGTGGGCGTGAACGACGCTGTGGCGGTGTCGGTCCATCAGGAACTCCAGAACCGCCGGATCTCCGTGCCCGACGAGGTGTCGGTGGTCGGCTTCGACGACATCGCCATGGCGGCCATGCTCGTGCCCGGGCTCGACACCTGTGCCGTCGACAAGGGGGCGATGGGCCGCCTCTCGCTCCAGCTGCTGCTGTACCGGATCGAGCATCCGCACGACGCCGTGCACACCACCACCCTGGCCACGTCGCTCCGTCGACGGGGCAGCGTGGGCCCGGCCCGGACGGCGTGACCGTGTCTCGGCCCAACATCCTGCTCCTCTACACCGACCAGCAGCGGGGCGACGCCCTCGGCACCGTCAACGACGACGTCCTCACCCCCCACATGGACGCCCTGGCCCGACGGGGGACCCACTTCACCAACCACTTCGTACAGAACCCGCTGTGCATGCCGAGCCGGGTGAGCATGCTGTCGGGCCGCCTGCCGAGCTCGCTCGGCATCACGTCGATGGGCGTTCCGGTGCCCGAGGACCTCCCGACGCTGCCGGTGCTGCTCGGACGGGCCGGCTACACCACGGCCAACCTGGGCAAGCTCCACTTCCTCCCCCACGCCAACCGCGACCACCGCCTCCCCCACCCCACCTACGGCTTCGACCGGATCGAGATCAGCGACGAGCCGGGCGTCTACGACGACGCCTACCTGGCCTGGGTCCACCGGCAGGATCCGAACGCCGTCGATGCGGTCCGGTGCCCCCTGCCGCCGGCCCGAGCGGTGTGGGAGCGCCTGATGGGCGGTGACGCCGAGGCCGTCGAGCGCGCCGACTACGCCGCTCTCGACCCGCTCCCGGCACCGGCCGAGCTGAGCCACAGCGCCTTCGTGGCCCAGCGCACGATCGAGTTCCTGGCCGAGCGGTCGAGCGCCGACCCGTTCTTCTGCATCGCCGGGTTCTACAACCCCCACCCCCCGCTCCGGGCGCCTCAGCGGTTCCTCGATCTCTACGATCCCGACGGGCTGCATGTGCCCGACGACCCGATCGCCGACGACCACGACGATCCGTTCTACCACTCGGCGCACCGGCGGCTGGTGACTCACGGTTACTACGCCCTGGTGTCCGAAGTCGACCACCACATCGGTCGCATCCTGGCCGAACTCGACCGCCTCGGACTGACCGACGACACGATCGTCGTCCTCACCTCGGACCACGGTGAGTGGCTGGGACAGGGCGGCCGCTACGGCAAGGGCTTCCCCGGCGATGATCTGGTGACCCGCGTACCGTTGGTAATCGCCGGCCCCGGCGTCCGCTCGTCGGTCGTCGACGAGGTGATCGAGGCCGTCGACCTGGCCCCGACGTTGCTCGAGTTGGCCGAGGTGCAGCCGCCGCCGTTCCTCCAGGGATGCAGTCGGTCGCCCGAGCTCTCGGGCGCCCCCGGCGACCCGACGGGGGTGGCCGTCACCGAGGGAGCGGGCTGGAAGTCGCTCCGCTCCGCCCACCACCGCTACCGCATCGACGGCGACGGCGAGTCACTGCACCGGGTCCGCCCGGTCGGCGCCACCGGCACCGACCGCGAGGCCTGCGTCGACGACCCGGCGCTCCTGGCGGAGCATCGGGCCCTCCTACTCGATCACCTCCTTCGAGCCGAGCGGCCGCTGCAGCCGACCTTCCCCTACTGACCGGCTGCCCGGTCGGCATCGAGGAACGCCGCGGCCGCCCCGATCAGGGCGGCAGCCGAGCCGAGTTCGGCCGGGCGGATGACGCCGCCGAACCGAGCTTCGGCGGCGGGCCCGAACGAGGCGAACCCCCTACTCACGCCGCCGCCGACGACGACCGACGCCACCTCGAACTCCTCGGCCACCTCGGCCAGGAAAGCCCCGAGCTCTTCGCCGAACGCCGCCAGTCCGGCCGACAGCGTCGGATCGCCGCCGTGCGCCCGTTCCACCGCGGCGGGTAGCTCGGACGCCGCAACGCCGAGACGGGAGGCGAGGCCGAACGCCGACAACCTGTCGTCGGCGGTCCCACCCGACGGTGCGGTTCGGCGAAAGAGCTCGGCGGCGGGGCCGAGCGTGGTGCCCGGGCCGCTGCGCAGCCGTCGGTCGACCACGGCGCCGCCGAAGCCGGTCCCGAGCGTGACCATCAGGAACCGGTCGAGATCTCGACCGGAACCCCAGGTCGCCTCGCCCCAGGCCGCCGCCTCGGCGTCGTGACAGAAGCGGATCTCGAGCGCAGGGCGGCCGAGGCCGGCCCGGAGCGCCTGCGGCAGGTCGGTGCCGTACACGGCGTCGAACTTCCGCTGACCCCGCATGAGCGGTCGCCCCGTCTCGTAGTCGAACGGGTGGGGGAAGGCGACGGCGAGGCGGTCGTCGTCGGCCCGGTCGTCGTCGAGGACCGCCGAGCACGCCGTCGTCAGCGCGGCGACGATCGTCGCCTCGTCGCCCTCGGCGTCGAAGTGGCGCGGCGGTCCGGTCGCCACCTCACCGGAGGTGAGATCCACGAGACCGCCCTTGATCGCCGTCCCGCCGACGTCGAGAGCCGCTAGCACGGCGCAAGTGTGCCACCGCCCGTCTCCGCATCCTCCGACCCCCTCGCCGGGGTCGGAGGACAGCGTTCGGTCGTCGCGCAATCAGCCGGCCAGCAGGTCAGCCGGCCAGAAGGTCAGCCGGTCAGCAGGCCGCCGTGTTCTTCCCGCCGACCCAGTGGATCACCTGGTAGCCGGCCGATGCGGGCACGTTGAGGCTCGTACCGGTGGTCGAGGCGAAGAAGCTGTCGGCGCCCGCCCCGTCGACGAGCCGGACGAAGTAGGTGCTGACGTTCTGATCGGTCCAGCTGAGCGTGCCGTTGGCGTAGGAGCACGTGAACGCCGCGGCCTCGCCCGGCCCGTCACACGATGCGGCGAACCTCGTGCCGCCGCTCCAATGGATCACCTGGTACCCGCTGGCGTCGGGCACGTTCAGGCTGGTGCCCGAGGCGGCGGCGAAGTACGAGTCGTCGCCTGCGGCGTCGACGGTGCGGACGTAGTAGGTGCCGGCGCCCTCGTCGGTCCACGACAGGATGCCGTTGGCGAACGAACAGACGAACACCTCACCCGTGGGGGCATCGCCGGGGCCATCACAGACGGCGCTGCGGGCGAAGCCCTGCGACCAGTTGACCACCCGGTACCCATCAGCGTTGGGCACCGAGGCGCTCGTGCCGGTGAACCCGCCGAAGTAGGTCTCGATGCCGTTGGCGTCGACGGTGCGGACGAAGTACTGCGACGCTCCGTCGTCATCCCAGGTGAGCGTGCCGTTGGACCAGGCACAGGTGAAGATGTCAGGCACGAAGGCCGGCGGCGGTCCGGGGGGCGCGGGCACCGGGGTACGACCGAGGCTGGCCCCCGGGTTGGAACCGGCGCCGACGAACGACGTCGGCACGGTCGCCGGCGGGCTCGTCTCCGACGAGCTCCCGGCGGGGTCGGTTGCGATCAGCGTCACCAGCTTGTCAGCCCGGAGCTGACCGCTCCCCAGGCTCCAGTTGCCACCGCCGTCGGCGACGACCCGCCCGATCCAACCGGCCCCTTCGCCCACGTCGGCGGTGTCGGTGTTGAGGGTGCCGTCGGCGGCGATGACGCCCGAGACGTAGACCTCGACGGTGCAGCCTGCGCACGCCGTGCCGTAGATCTGGCCCGGGCCGATACCGGTGATCTCCGGATGGTTGAGCCGACCATGGGTGCCGGTGTCGGCATCGCCAGGATCGTTGGGGTTCTGGCCCCCGCCGTCGATGTCGATCAAGGGATAGGGGGATCCGTAGTACGTGTTCTCGAGGAACGAGTTGCCGGCGCTGGGCACGCTCGGGAAGTTCGGTCCGCTTCCGAGGGAGCTGTCGACGTAGAACGCCGTCGCGGCGTTGGCGGCGAAGACGTTGCCCAGGTAGAGATCGTCCTGCCCGGTCAGACGCACGCCCCAGCCGCCGTTGCCGATCACGTTGCCGTTCAGGCCGACCCCGATCCGGTTGTTGAGGAAGTTGTTGCCCAGCGTGTAGTTGTGCTTGTGCCAGATCCCGTCCGACCGGTTGCCGGCCATCACGTTGTCGACGACCCAGTTGTTGCGGGCATTGTCCTTGACCGTCATGCCACGGCCGTTGGCGGTGACGGCGTCGGCGGCGTTGCCGTCGGCCGTGGTGCCCATCCGGTTGTTGATCACCACGTTGCCCGGCGCCGAGTGCGAGAGGTCGACGGCCTGGCCACGGTGGCCGCTGATCAGGTTGTCGGCGATGTAGTTGCCCCACGTGTACCACTGCAGGTCGATGCCGCCGCCCTGACGGGGGTTCTTCGTGAGATCGGGGCTCAGGCCGATGATGTTGTTCTGGATGATGTTCTGCGAGGTCTCGCCGTGATCGATGCGGAAGCCCCAGTTGCCGCTGCCGGAGATCACGTTGCGGTCCTCCAGAGCCGAGGTACCGATCACGTTCCGGTCGGGCCCGAGGCGCATGTACACCCCATGGCCGCTGCCGGAGATGACGTCGCCGGTGGGGTCGGTGCCGATGATGTTGCCGAGGAACCGGTTGCCATCGGCGTTCTCGCCGTCCAGCCAGATCCTGTGCACACCGCCGTAGATCGACAGACCGCGCACGGTGTTGGCCGCCGTGGTGAACCGCAGCATCGGGGCGGCCCCGGACGTGCCGTTGACGTGGATCGGGATGGTGGCGTTGAATGCGTCGGGCGAGGTGTTCACCGACGCACCGGGCTGCGAGTAGCCGTCGATAGTGGTCCCGCCCGAACGATCCCGGATCGTCAGCGTGCTGTTGATCGTGATGATGTGGGGGCCGCCGCCGGCGATGTTGAAGTTGATCGTGTCGGGGCCCGCAGAGCTGTTGGCCTCGTCGACGGCGGCGCGCAGCGTGCACACGCCTCCAGCGGTGCGGCACACCCCATCGCCCGGCGTCTGGTCGCCGTCGTCGCCGACGTTGTTGACCGTGTGGGTGCCGGCCGCCGCTGCCGGATTGGCCGAGACCAGCGTGAGCAGGGTGGTGAGCAGGGCGAGTGCGAGCATCGACCGGCCGAGGCGGCTGATGACGGAACGCAAAGGGATGACGGCGGGCTGAGCGCCCATAGCGGTGACCTTCCGACCCCTCCGGATGTCCAACTGCTGAGACGGTGGAGTTTAGTGTCGAACCACTACAGCAGGAACTGGTCGGATTGCCCAGAAGCTCGATGCATCGACCATGCCTCGCCTGATCGTCGTTTCGCCCACACCCACGTCGCCAGCGCAGGCGAGTGTGCCACGGGCGCGTCCGGCCGCCCGGCTAGCCGCGGGTGCGGTAGGCCTCGGCGTCGTCGGCCCCGAGGGCGGCGAGCTGTTCGTCCCGGATGCGGTCTCGCACCGCACTGCGGGGGTGAGAGATGCCGTGACCGATCACGGGCTCGCCCTTGTCGCACACGATGTAGCGACTGATCCGTCGGGCATGGTCGCTCAGCCCGAGCCACTCCTCGTAGGCCATCGACCGGGTCAGGGCCTCGCTGCGGAACCAGGGGGCCATGTACTCCACGTTGGGCATGGCTCGGACCTGACGCGACAGGTTTGGCGTTCCGCCATGCCAGCACCGGGCATCGCGGATGATGGCCGAGCCGGCAGGCAGAGGACAGATCGTGCTGAACCGCATCCACTCCGGCTCGTCGGCCAGCGTCGGGATCGGAGACCGCGACCGGTGACTGCCCGGGATCTGCCGGATCGGACCGTTCTCGGCGGTGAGGTCGACGGTGGGGAAGTTGATGTGGACCACCGGCACCGGCAGGTCGCGCATGGTGAGGCCGCCCTGCGGGTCGTGGAGCTCGGTCCACACGTTGTCCGAGTGGAGCCCCTGGTACTCGATGGCGCCGGGCAGGGCGAGGTCGCCGCCGGTGCCGTAAATCAGGTAGTCGGCCGAGCCGAAGACGGCGGTGAGGATCGGCGTGGTGGTGGGGAGGTCGATCAGCTGGCGCCACTCGGGTCGGTGGAACATGTGGCGCGACACCGAGGTGCCACCGAAGGAGTATCGGTGGGGCAGGCCGCCCGCCCCTCCCCCGGCCGAGCCGTCGGGGTCGGCCTCGACCAGACCGGCAACCACCTCGTCGACCCCGGACCGGAGCAGGTCGAGCTGCTCGACGGTCAGGGCGTCGCCGACGGCGACGAACCCGTCGCGGTGGAAGAGGGTGGCCGCCCGTTCGACGTCGGCGGGGTCGACCACCTCGAGGCCGGGGATGCCGTTGCGCTCGGCCAGTCGGCGGCGGAGGCGATCGACGTCGGGATCGTCGTAGGCCCGGGTCCAGGTGGCGCAACGGGGATCGCCGGCGACCAGGTTGCGATGCTCGGGCGTGGTCTCGATGGCCACGTCGCCGACGGGGGTGGCCAGACCGAGTGCGTTGTCGTTCGAACCGGCCCGGTCGCTCGACCGGTTGTGAAACCCGTTCGGCGGCACGTCGCTGTTCCAGCCGACCATGGGCACCTCCTCGGGATCAGTCGTCGCTTCGGTGGGCTCGCCGGTAGTCGGTCGGCGAGCAGCCGTAGGCCGCCCGGAAGGCCCGGGCGAACTGGGTGGGTCCGGCGAAGCCGTTGTCGGCGGCGATCACGGTCACCGTGTGGTGGCGGTGTTGGGGGTCGATCAGGGCCTCCCGGGCCCGCTGGAGTCGGGCCTGACGGATCCGGGTGCCGAGCTGGATGTCGTCGGCGGCGAAGAGCTTCTGGATCGTCCGGGGCGACACCCCGAAGGCCTGGGCGATGGTGGTGACGTTGAGGGCGGGGTCGTGGAGCCGCTGACCGGCGTAGGACAGCACCCGCTGCCGGTTGAACTCGGCCACCGACTCCTCCGGCGGGTCGGCGCTGAGGGCGATGGCGGCGAGGTCGACCAGCTTCGTCCCGAGCTGGGCCCGCTCGGCGTCACCGAGGGTGGGACCGTGGGTGTCGAGCGACTGGGCGAAGGAGCGGAGGATGGCGCCGGCGCCCCGGTCGCTCCGGTTCGTGCGGGCCACCGCCGACTCGACGTGGACGTTGCGGGCGATCAACGACCGTCGCGGGAACTGGATCACCAGCTGTTCCAGCGGCTCGTCGAAGGCAAGCTGATAGTGCTCGGCCGCGTCGTAGAGGGCGAAGTCCCCCGGCTGGAGCACCGCCGTCTTCCCGCCCTGGGTGACCCTGCCGACGCCCGCCAGCTGCAGGCTGAGGAGGCAGTCGTCGTTGGGGGCGTCGAGACTACGGGTGACGATCTGAGCGTCGGAGGAGACCCGCGACACCGTCGTCTCCCCACACGGCGACCAGGTGACGGTGCCCTCGAACGGGCCGCCGCCACCGCCACCGCCGACCGGCTCGGCGTCGAGCTTGACGTAGACGGCGCAGATGATCTCACGCCAGTACTCGAACCGGTCTCGCTCCGCTACGGCTTCGGTCGTCAGTTCCTGGGACATTGCGGTCTCCTCGCACCCCGAGTGTCCCACACAAGGCGCAACATCCTCCAGGGGTGCGAGGCCGACGGCCGGGTGGCCCGACGAGGAGCCGTGCCGCGCTAGGACTCGCCGGCGGCCAGCTTGGCCCCGTAGTCGTCCATGGTGATCACGCCACCCTCGGCGTCGGCCCGGCCCTGATCGTCGGGCCGCAGAGCGTCCTGGACCAGGTCGATCCGCTTCCACGACGGGTAGGGCTGATTGCCCTCGGCGTCGGGCACGTAGGGCGATGCCGTGAGCCGCTGATGTTTGTGGATGTAGCGGGCGCAGTTGAGGAAGACCTTGTCGACTCGGGCCCGGGCCAACGTCAACGCCCCGGGGTACCGCTCGAGGAGGGGGTCGTCCTCCACCAGGGACGCCGTTGCCTGCACCCGCATCCGGTTCGGGGTCTCGAAGTCGATGAACAGCATGCCGATCTTGGCCTGATCGACGATGTTGCCGGCCGAGAGGAACATGCCGTTGCCGTCGTAGAAGGGGAACACGATCGTGTTCGGGTCGACCACGGTCACCAGGCCGACGTCCCCGCCCTTGTAGGAGACGGTCGGCTCGCCCGAACCGTTGACGGTCGACAGGAAGAAGAAGTCCCTCGACTCGATGAACCCCTGGTGCATCTCGCCGATCTCGTCGGCCACGATCGCCTGCTCGACCCGATCGGCCAGCGGCACGCTGTCGAACCTGGTCTGCACCTCGCGTTGGGCATCGGTGTAGAACGCCACGACTCCTCCTCAGACCTCGACCACGTCGGCGTCGGCTCCCGCCGGCGCCGAGCCGTTGGTCATGTCCTCGCCCTCGTCCAGGGTCACCGTGGGAGCCACGGGGTTGGGGTTGAGCAGGAGGCGGGTGACGTCGGGGCGGCTGTAGTGCCCGGCCGGATCGGCAACCGACTTGGAGATGGCCTGCAGGGCGGGGTCGCAGTCGGCGTAGAGGATGCCCTCGGTGGTCTCGGAGAGCGGTTCGGCCAGCGAGCTGCCGTCAGGGCCGTAGATGCGGGCGAAGCCGCCGCCCTTCTGCAGCATCTGTTCCTTGGCCGGGGTGTCGCAGAACAGCTCGAACCCGGCGTCGCCGATCACCCCGCAGGGGGCGAGCACGAAGCAACCTCCCTCGACGGCGTACATCAGGCTGGCAGCGTTGTTGACCTCGGCCCCCAGGGCGTTGGCCGCCCCCTTGTAGAGGGAGAAGGTGGGCCAGGCGGCGCAGTGGATGTCCTCGTTCTGGGCGTACATGGCGTACTTGGACAGCGGCTGGAGGTGCTCCCAGCAACACAGCTCGCCCACGTTGCCGAACTCGAACTCGTCCACCTTCAGGTCGGACCCGTCGCCCTGGCCGAACACCGACCGCTCGACGTGGGTCGGCTTGAGCTTTCGCCGGGTGCGGCGCACGGTGCCGGCGGCGTCGATCAGAGCCTGCCCCATGTAGAGCGAGCCGCCGTCACGCTCGCTGTAGCCGAGGCTGACGGCGATCTTGTGTTGGGCTGCGGCCTTGGCCAGCCGCTGGATCTGCGGTCCGTCCGCCGTCGGCGAGTTGGCGTAGTACGGGGGCACGAAACTCATGCCCGCCGCCGGGCTGTCGAGCCAGATCTGCCACGGGTAGCCGGGGATGAACGTCTCGGGAAAGGCGATCAGTTCGGCGTCGTTGCCTGCGGCCTCGGCCAGGTACTCGATGACCTTGTCGGTCGTCTTCTCCATGTCGAGCCACACCGGCTCGGCTTGGGCCGCCGCCACTCGTACCACTCGATTCAACATGACCGGTCCTCCCGTTTACGCGTCGATCTGTGTCGTTGGACACAGTCAAGACGTGCGGGCGGCCGTGGTCTCCACGTTGTGCGACCCGACTCTCGACACTTCGCGAAGCACCGGGCCCGGCGGGGCTACCCGGCCCGGCCGGTCAGGAGTCGCCTGAGGCCAACCGGGCGGCGTACTCGTCGATGGTGATGGTGCCGCCCTCGGCGTCGGCCCGGCCCTGATCGTCGGGCGGCAGAGCGTCCTGGACCAGGTCGATCCGCTTCCACGACGGGTAGGGCTGCGCACCCTCGGCGTCGGGCACGTAGGGCGAGGGTGCGACGCGCTCGTGCTTGTGGATGTAGCGGGCGCAGTTGACGAAGGCGGCGTCGACCGTGGCCCGCACCAGCGCCAGAGCGCCCGGGTAGCGATCGAGGAGGGGGTCGTCCTCCACCAGGGACGCCGTTGCCTGCACCCGGACCCGGTTCGGGGTCTCGAAATCGATGAACAACATCCCGATCCTGGCCTGCTCCACGATGTTGCCGGCCGACAGGAACATCCCGTTCCCGTCGTAGAGCGGGAAGACGAGCGTCTTCGGATCGACCACGGTCACCAGGCCGACGTCCCCGCCCTTGTAGGACACCGTCGGCTCACCGGCGGCGTTCACCGTCGACAGGAAGAAGAAGTCCCTCGACTCGATGAACCCCTGGTGGTCCTCGGCGATGTCGTCGGCGATGATCGTCGCCTCCATCAGGTCGGCCAGCGGCACGCTGTCGAACTTGGCCTGCAGCTCCCGCTGCGCATCGGTGTAGAACCCCACCGCTCCTCCTCGGGTCTCGAGCGACGACCAGTATCGGCCGACGCCGCTGCGAGCACCGCATTCTCGAACCCCGGTCACGGAGCACCGTCGCCGGGGTGTCGACGAGAACGGGCGACATCGCCATCACGACCGACGCGACGGTCGCCCCGGAGCTGAGGCCCGCCTCCTCGACTCGTTGAGGGCGGACCTCTCCCAGGCGATCACATGAGTCGCTGGTGTTCGCCGGGCGCGACGGCGAAGGCCGCCTCGTCGGGGGCGTCGGTGCCCCTGGTCAGCGGTCGCCGGGGGTCAGGTAGAACCACATGCCGTGCGGTGCCTCCTGCTCCTGCATGGCATGGCGGGCGGCGAGCAGGACCTTGCCGGTCTCGGTCCGATCGAGGAACCAGCGGGTGCCGGCCCAGGCGGCCGGAGCGTGGTCGACCAGGGCCAGGGCCGCCGTCTCGTAGTAGCTGCGGATGTCATGGCTGACCCGCAACGGCATGCCCGGGATGCCGGCCTCCTTCCACGGGGTGCCCTCGGCGATACGGATGAAGGCCTCGATCGCCGCCGGGATGTCGTCGGCGGCCACCACCCGACCGGCGGCGAAGCGGCCGTCACTCATCTCGACGCCCCGGTCGTCGGCGGGGCGCAGACCGCGGGCCTCGTCGATGGCGGGGTGGGCGTCGGGGTCGTGGCGGGGCGGGAGCGGGCAGGCCAGCATCTCGTCGCCGCCATCGGGGATCGACTCGTCGAACTCGGTGACCACGGGCTCGTCGGCCCCGAGGAGGGCGAAGGCGGCCGCCAGCACCCGGTGCTGGAACGCCGGATCACCCGGCTTGCCCAGGGGGCGGCCGAGGGGGAAGTCGCACCACAGGCCCCGCGGTGGGGCGGTGCCCTCGATCTGGCGCCGGATCGAGCCGAGGGCGACGGTGGCGATGCCGGCGGCCTCGAAGATGTGGGCGAGCGTACTCACGGTACGCGTGCACAGCGGTCAGACCGGGGTGAGGAGGACGACGTCGACCCCCTGCTCCTTGAGCCATGCCGCTCCCGCCGGCCCGGAGTCGAGGCGGATGGCCGAAAGGTCGAACTGGTTGCCGGCATACGCCAGGTGCTGGTCGGCCACCCGGCCGATCACGCCCTGCTCGGCCAGCTCGTCGAGACGATCGAGGGGGAAGACCGTGTTCATGTCGTAGGCGAAACCGGTGCCGTCGAAGTTGGGACTCCAGTGACCGGTCACGTAGTCGCGGCGGCTGCCGTCGAGCACCCGGTAGCCGGCGTCCATGGCCTGGAAGTCGTCCTGCTCGGGATGATGCAGCGAGGCGGTGGTCACGATCGCCACCGTCGCCTCCGACAACGACGGTGGCGCGGTGAACGCCGTCGTCTCGAAGGTCTCGGCCGGGAGCGCCTCGGTGAGCGCCTTGATATCGGAGTCAGCCATGACGGCGAAGCTACCGGCGCGCCGGGAACGGCACCAAAGCGATCGGCGAGCCCCCGACCGTCGGGCGCCTCAGCGCATCCGCCAGATCGACACGTGAGCGGCGGATTCGCCGGTGAAGGGCGAACGACCCCAGTCGGCCCAGCGTTCCTCCAGCTCCATGCCCGCCAACTCGGCCATCAGATCGAGCTCGGAAGGCCACACATAGCGGAACGAGGGCGCCGTCCGCCGCACCCGGTCGCCGTCGATGTGCAGGTGATGGGAGACGGAGATCTGGTTGACGAGGTCGACGTACTCGTCGAAGGCCACATGGCGGGGTGAGACGTCGAAGGGCAGCATCGTCTCGCCCGGAGGGAGGTTTCGGAGCCTCGGGACCTGCGTCTCGATCACGAACCGACCCCCTGGGGCGAGATGGGCGGCGGCGTTGCGGAAGCAGGCCACCTGGGCCTGCTGGGTCCGCAGGTTCATGATGGTGTTGAACACGAGGTACACGAGGGTGGCCTCGGTCGCCACCCGGGTGAGCGTCATGTCGCCGACCGTCACCGCCACCCGCTCGGCCCCCGGCTTTCGTCTCAGCTCGGCCACCATCGGTTCGGAGAAGTCGACGCCTCGCACCTCGATCCCGGTGGCGGCCAGGGGCACGGCGATGCGGCCGGTGCCGACGGCGAACTCGACGGCGACCCCGTCGCCCGCCAGTGCGGACAGCACGTCGACCGTCGCCGCCACCGCGGCCGGGCCGAACCGCTCGTCGCCCGGGTCGTCGTAGGCGGCGGCCACCGCCGGGTCGAGATGGGGATCGGGTCGGAACGGATACTCAGCAGCCACGATCGGGGATCTTCGCACGCCGCCCTTGATCGCTCCGGTGAATATCGGACCCGCTCGGGCGCCGGAGCCGGGCCCGCCTACTCGTCGTCCCGCGTGCCTGCTCGGACCAGCGCCGGCCCGTCACCCGGCGCCGACGGTCGGTTCACCGCCGGGCCTCGACGCCCACGCCGTCGATATGCCGGAGGTTCAGTCGCCGGAGGCTCAGTCGTGGGAGAGCAGCGCATCGGCGAACCTCGCCGGGGCGTCGGGATGGAGATCGAGCCGCAGCGATGGCTCGTTCACCTCGAGCTCGATCACCAGTGGGCCTCGGGCCGACGAGAGCAGGTCGACCCGGGCGTAGACGGGCGTCGTCGGCAGCAGCCCGAGCAGGTCACCGGCCAAGGCCACCAGGCCGCGATCGGGCGTGGCGGCCTGGACGATGCCCCGATACGCGACGTCGGCCGCCGCCTCACCGGCCGTGCGGACCCGCTGGAAGGCGTGGGAGTACTCCGAGGCCAGGAAGACGAGCGACCACTCGCCACCACCGACGTCGGTGACGAACTCCTGGATGACGAGTCCGTCGGGGCCGCCGCTCTCGTCGATCGCCCGGTCGAGGTCGGCCGGATCGACCAGGGCGACACCGTCGCCGCTGGCGCCGACGACGGGCTTGGCCACCACCGGCCGCGCCGGGTCGATCCACTCGGGCCTGGAAGTCGGGCTCGCAGCGTCGGCGATCCAGGTGGCGGGGATGGGGGCACCCCGTCGGCCGAGCTCCAGCAGGTAGGTCTTGCGGCAGTTCCACCGGACCAGGTCGCAGGGGTTGACGAGTCGCGCGGTCGATCGATCGACGGCGACGAGCCACGTCTCGTATCGATCGATGTGCCGGTGGTAGTCCCAGTTGGACCTGAGGACGACGAGATCGTCGCTCGACCAGTCGCGGGGCTCGGCCCCGTTCCACGGTACGGCCTCGACCTCGTGGCCTCGGGCCTGAAGTTCGGCCGCCAGCAGGGCGTCGCTCGCCGTGAGCGACGGGTGGGCGGCGCACGTCGTCAGGACGATGCGCACCGCACCCCCCGACCTCCCACCGACGCGCCGTCCATCGTGCCCACACTAGGCCCGGACCGGGGGCCGGCCGCCCCGACCCTGGCCGAGCCCGACACCTGGCCCTTTCGGCTGACGAGGTGGGCCCGGCGGGTCGGCGGCCGGCGCCACCTCGCCGGGCTCCGGGCCCCGCCACCATCCCGGCGAGGACGCCATCGAGCTGGATCCGGGTGTAGAGCAACGGGCTCGGGCCCGAAGCGTGCAACGCTGGAGGGCCATGGGAGCCGCTGACGGAACTCCGAGGCGCGAAGGCAGGCCTCGGCGAGGTGAGGAGCTGACGTGGTCGCGCCTGGGGGAGGCGGCGATCGAGGTCGTGGCCGCACACGGGGTCGAGGGCCTGACCCGGGGCGCCGTCGCCGAACGGGCGGGTGTGTCGGCCCGGGCCACCTACCGCCTGGCGCCGAGCACCGACGATCTCATCTCAGCCGCCGTCACCGAGTGGCAGCGCCGCTGGCAGCCGCCACCCGATACCGGCGACTGGGTCGACGATCTGATCGAGTGGAGCGAGGCGACGCTGGCCCACATGCGGGCCCACAGCGGGCTCGTCGCCGCTTCGCTGCGCATGCGGCCCACCCGCCTCGACGAGGAGGGGACGCCGGTGATGATGGCGGCGACCCGGCTGCTCGTGCAGGGGGCCGGCGTCAGCCCCGAGGTCGCCGGCGATGCCTGCGGGGTGCTGTCGATGCACTGTCTGGCCTGGGAGCTGACGCTGGACGCCCGCATGGCCCAGTCCGCCGACCTCGACCCCGAGATGGTGGCCCAGCACGAGGCGTTCATGAAGCGGGGCTTCCGGCGAGGTCTCACCTGGATCCTCGACGGTGTCCGGGCGGAGGGCGAAACCGGTTGACGCAATACTTCACATGTAGTGAAGTATTAGGCATGCTGAACAACTTACGACATCGGGCTGCCGCCTCGGCGCTGGCCGCCCTGCTCGTTCTCGCCACCGGTTGTGGCGGAGACGAGGGCGACGGTGCTGCCTCGGCCCCGACCGAGGCGGCGACCGGCACCGCCGACGCCGGAGCGGCGACCGACGCGGCGACCACCGGCGATGAATCGGACGCAGGTGGGACGGCCGAAGCCGGATCCGACGACGGGGCGTCGTCGGACGTCCGCACGGTGGAACACGCCCTGGGGACCAGCGAGGTGCCGGCGGTGCCGCAACGCATCATCTCGATGGACTCGATCGTCACGCTCGACGGTCTCGTCGCCCTCGATGCCTTCGATCAGGTCGTCGGCCGGGTGAACATCTCCGGCAGCGACAACCCGTACTGGCTCGACGTCGACGTCGAGTCGGTTCCAATGCTCGGCACGTGGCCCAACCTCAGCACCGAGGAGATCCTCGCCGCCGACCCCGATCTTGTCGTCGGATTCCAGACCGCCCTCGAAGCGCTCGACCCCCAGACCGCCGAGGTCGTACCCCTGGTGGCGGTGGCGCCGACCGAGGGTCCCACCAACCCCCGCTGGCAGGACACCCTGACCGGCCTCGGGACCGCCCTCGACCGGGAGGACGAGGCGAACGCGCTGATCGCCGACTACGACGCCCGGGTCGACGAGGTCGTGACCGATCTGCCCGACGGCTTCGCTGGACGTACGGTGCTCATCCTCCTCGGACAGGCCGGCGTCGCCGGAGCGGCGATGGGGCCGAGCGCCGCCCCGGCCGAGCTGTTCGACCGTCTCGGCCTGGAGGTGTCGCCGCAACTCGACGGGCAGGGGGATTTCGTCCCTTTGACCGAGGAGCAGGTGCCCGGCCTCGAAGCCGACATCGTCCTGATGCTGGACTTCGACGACGGCGCCACCGATTGGGACCAGATCTTCGCCGAGCTGCCGGCGTTCGCCGCCAACCCGAGCATCGCCGAGGGCGTGACCGTCGTCGACGGGAACCTGTGGCTCAACGCCGGCCCCATCGGCCAGCTCCTGCTCCTCGACGAGGCGGTGGAGGTCCTGGCCCCGTGATCAGCTCCACATCCACGACCGGTAGGGTCGATCGATGATCGGGCTGACGATCATCGGGGGCCTCATCACCTCGGCGGTGTTCACCGTCATCATCCTGGCCTCGTGGCGGCTGAGCCCCACGGCCTGGCTTGCCGACGTCACCAAGGGCGAGGTGCCGACACCGAGGACGCCGGCCAACGTGGCCTGGTTCGTCCTCATCGTGCTGAGCCTGGTCGGGGGGGCCATGGTCACCGCCTGGTTGGCCGCCACCGAATACGACGCCGGGTTCTTCGCCCGGTTCGCCGCAGCGTGGGTGGTGGTGGCGATCCTGAACCTCGTCGACCTCGTCGTGATCGACATCGCCATCTACCTCTGGATGCGACCGTCGTGGATGTCGATCGAGGGCTACGAGATGCCGACCGACTACCGGATGCACGTGGCAGGGGCGCTCACCGGCCTCGCCATCGGCATCCCGGTCGGGCTGGTGGCGGCGACGGTCTCACTGCTGGCCTGAGCGATCAGCCGAACCGGCCCGGTGGCTACAGCACCGTCACCACGCCGGTGTCGCCGTTCACCTCGATCTCGGCCCCGTCGGGGATCCGGCCGCTGGCCCCGGTGGCCGAGACCACACAGGGGATACCGAGCTCCCGGCTGACGATGATGGCGTGGCTGAGGGCGGCCCCCACGTCGACCACCACCGCCCCGGCCGGCACGAACAGCGGCGTCCAGGCCGGGTCGGTCATCGGGGCCACGAGGACGTCGCCCGGTTCCAGCCCGGCCGGGTCGGCGGGATCGAGCACCACCCGAGCCCGACCCCGGTACACGCCCGGGCACCCGGGGTTGCCGACCAGCGTCTCACCGCTCTCGGCCGCCGGCCGGCCACCGGCGTCCTTGGTGGGCCATTCGGTGTTGGGTGGGACCGAGCCGTTGATGATGAAGGGCGGCTCCAGCGTCCGAAGCCAGTCGTGATGGGCCTGCCGATCGGCCACCAGCGCCCGCAGGTCGGACAGGTCGCCCGCCAGGTGCCGCTCGACCTCGTCGATGAACAGCATGCAGTAGTCCCGGGCGTCGTCCAGCTCGCCGGCCTCGACGGCGCGACGACCCAGTTCCCAGGCCGCCATGCGGACCTCGTGGACCACCCGGATGATCGTCGTCTTCGACCGCTCCCGGCCGGGGACGAACACCTTGGCCGAAGCCAGTGCGGCCTGGAACTGCCCGAGCGTCTCGTCGTCGACCTCGGGCGAGGCGGCCAGGCCCTCGATCAGCTGGGCCGAGAGCGCCTGGCGCTCGGCCTCCCGGGAGGCGTTCTCCGACTTGGGCGACTGCCCGTCGTCGGCCAGCCGCATCCGGTCGATGGCGGCCATCACGAGGTCGGGGTTGGTCTCCCAGGTGTGGGCGTGGATGTCCCACTCGTTCGGACCCCGCGAGCCGAACTCACCCAGGAAGCGATCGACCCCACCGAGGAAAGCCGTGACCGCGCCGTCCCCGGAGGAGGCGGCCTCCCGTAGTCGGCCCGTCAGCCCGACGGAGCCGGGGCCGGCCTCCTCGAACAGGGCGTTGAGGGCGCTCGACTGCCTGACGGCCCGGGACAGGTCCCACATCGCGTAGGAGGGGGCGGCTGAATCCACCCCGCCCAGCCCGGCGAACAACCGCATCGCCATCGTCGGCTGACCGATGGCGGCGCAGACGGCGGCGATCACGCCGGGACCGACCGAGGCGGCGCCGCTCTGGTTGATGTGCTGGTCGAACATCCGACGGATCAGCGGTTCGAACGACCGGGCCCGGTCGAGCAGCTCCTGGTTCGACAGGGTCGCAAGGTCGGGCCGGGAGCTGCGGGCCTCGTAGCCGGCCGCCCGGTCCGCTTCGAGTTCGTGCTGCTCCATCGTGCCCATGACCCAGCCCAGCCACCCCGCGAGCACGGCGGTGCCGGCCTCGGAGTCGTGCCAGTCCTCGTGGACGTAGGGCGGGACGTCGGGATGGTCGCCGAAGTAGGCCATGTCAATGTCGGCCGCCGACATCCCCGGGGTGCGGACGCCGAACAGCCGGATGCTGGTGGCGCACAGGTAGGCGTAACCGCCGAACATGCCGGACACCTGCGGACGCTTGGCGCTGAGCCCGGCGTCGCCGTAGCCCAGCCGGTTGACGGCGCAGT
Source organism: Actinomycetota bacterium (assembly GCA_039201605.1). Lineage (GTDB taxonomy): Bacteria > Actinomycetota > Acidimicrobiia > Acidimicrobiales > SZUA-35 > CADEDH01. The sequence goes on along the minus strand of JBCCRO010000048.1, from coordinate 13,456 downwards.
CGTACCAGCCGGCCAGGGTGCCGTTCTCCCACACCAGATCCCAGCCCAGCGGTGACGGTGGCTCGGGCAGCACCTCGCCCACGTTGGCCCGGGTCCAGAAGGGCCACTTCTCGCTGAGCTCGTTGTCCTCGATCCATCGGCCGTCGGCCATGTCGACTCCCGCGTTCGGTTGCCGACCGCGGTCGCCTCGAGGCCGGCGTGTGGGCGTCGAAGGTATCCCCGGGCCGTCGACCGTGTCGAGCAGGTCGGCGACCCCGCGCCGGGGCCAGTACCGCTCGACGCCCGACCGGTCTGTGATCGCCTCGATGCTGCGCCGGCCAGACGGTGGGGCCCAGCCCGTGGGCCCGCCGAGCTGCCTGTTGCGCCACGGGAGCGGATAGGCGACCCTGTGGCATGCCCAACTCGAACGCTGACATCCCGGCCACCATCGGGGCCGACCTGCTCGAAGCGGCCCGTTCGCTGCAGGACGAGACCGTCGAGCTGCGACGGGCCATCCACGCCGAGCCGGAACTCGGGCTCGAACTGCCCGAGACCCAGGCCAAAGTCGTCGACGCCCTGACCGGGCTCGGCCTCGACATCACCCTCGGGCTGTCGACCACATCGGTGGTGGCCGACCTCGACACGGGCAAGCCCGGCCCCACCGTGCTCCTGCGGGGCGACATGGACGCCCTGCCCCTGCAGGAGGATTTCCAGAGCGACTTCACCTCCACCCGCGACGGGATCATGCACGCCTGCGGTCACGACGCCCATGTGGCGATGTTGGCGTCGGCGGCCCGGCTGCTGAGCGAGAACACCGACTCGTTCACCGGTCGGGTGCGGTTCATGTTCCAACCCGGCGAGGAGGGCTTCCACGGGGCCCGGTACATGATCGAGGAGGGCGTCCTCGACGGCGTCGATCGGGCCTTCGCCATCCACGTCACCCCGTCGTTCCCCAACGGCCAGTTCGGCTCGCGAGGTGGGCCGCTGCTGGCCAGCGCCGACCGGTTCGAGATCACGGTCCACGGCAAGGGCGGGCACGCCTCGGCGCCGCACAACGCCATCGATCCGATCCCGGCGGCGGCGGCCATGGTCGCCGGCCTGCAGACGATCATCACCCGCGACCTCGATCCCACCCAGTCGGCGGTCCTCACCGTGGCCCACATCGAAGCCGGCACGACCAACAACGTCATTCCCCCCTCGGCCTTCCTCGAGGGGACGATCCGCACCTTCGACGAGGGGGTCCGATCGACGATCCACGACGGCCTGCACCGGGTGGCGGCCGGGACGGCGGCCAACCACCGATGCACGTGCTCCAGCGAGGTGATCGCCGGCTACCCGGTGACCGCCAACGACGCCGGCCAGGCCGCCCTGGCCGGTGAGGTGGCGGGGGCCCTGCTCGGACCCGAGCACTTCCACTCGCTCCCCCAGCCCCTGTTCGCCGCCGAGGACTTCAGCTACGTGCTCAACGAGGTGCCGGGGGCGATGGTGATGATGGGCGTCTGCCCCGACGACGTGGCCCCTCAGGACGCCGAGTCGAACCACTCGAACCTGATGAAGATCAACGAGTCGGCCTTCTACAACGGCGTCGGCCTCTACGCCGCCATGGCCATGGCCGGCTGACGGGGCGCCCGTTCCGTGGGCTGCGCCCGCGCCGTGGCGGCCGGTTCCTCGCCGGGTTTGAAACCGGATGGCCGGCACCACGGTGCGTCGGTAGCTTGCGAGCGTGGACATCGAACTGCGCAACTCGGATCGGCTACCCGCACCTCAGGGTTTCACTCACGCCTCGATCGCACCCCCCGGTCGACTCGTCCACCTGGCGGGGCAGATCGGCACCGATGCGAACGGCGATCTGCCCGAAGGGCTTGCGGCCCAGACCGAGCAGGCGTTGGCCAACCTCGTCGACGCTCTCGCCGCTGCGGACGCCATCCCCGCCGACCTGGTGAAGACCACCATCTACGTGGTGCAGTGGCGCGAGTCGATGCAGGCCGACCTCTTCGCCGGCATCGTCGCCGCCGGCAGGAAGACGCCGCTCCCCCAGGTGCCCATCACCCTCATCGGGGTGCACTCCCTCTTCCTCGATGCGGCCCTCGTCGAGGTGGAAGCCGTAGCGGTCCTGCGTCCCTAGCTGGGGCCGATCACCTCCGAACCTCGACGACGAGGGTCTCCGGGCCCTGTCCGGCCCACGCTTCGCCTGCGGTGTCGCCGCGTGCGGCGCCGCCTCGTCGAACCGCAGCCTGGTCGGCTGGCGTTCCCGGGTCCGGCACTAGGGTGCGCCGATGCGGAACTTCTACTCCGACACGCAAACCCGCCCCACGACCGCCATGCTCGAGTCTGTGCTGACCGCCGAGGTGGGCGATGAGCAACGCAAGGCCGATCCCACCACCCTGGAACTCGAGCGTCGAGTGGCCGCCCTGCTCGGCATGGAGGACGCCGTGTTCCTACCGAGCGGCACCATGTGCAACGAGATTGCGCTTCGGGTCCACCTCCAACCGGGCGACGAAGTCATCTGTGAGCGGTCAAGTCACCTCATCTGCTTCGAAGCGGGCGGGATGGCGGCCATCAGCGGCGCCATGGTTCACCCGATCGACGGGCACCGAGGCACGTTCACCGGCGACCAGGTCCGCAACGCCGTGCGTCCGGCGTCCCGCTACATGCCACGCACTCGGCTGGTGGCGGTCGAGCAGACCGCCAATCTCGCCGGGGGAACGGTGTGGCCGACCGACCAGATCGACGAGGTTGCGGCTGCGGGCCGCGAAGCCGGTCTCGCCACCCATCTCGACGGCGCCCGACTCCTCAATGCGGTCGCGGCGTCGGGGGTCGGCGCAGACCGCTACTGCCGCGACATGGACAGCGCCTGGGTCGACCTGACCAAGGGCCTCGGCGCCCCGGTCGGCGCGGTGCTGGCCGGGTCGGCCGACTTCATCGAACAAGCCTGGCGCTGGAAGCAGCAATGGGGCGGCGCCCTGCGCCAATCGGGCGTGCTGGCGGCCATGGGTCTCCACGCCCTGGACCACCATGTCGACCGGCTCGCCGACGACAACGCCGGAGCGGCACGGATCGGGGAGACGCTCAACGGGTTGGCCGGGGTTGCCAACGTCGAACCGGTCGACACCAACATCGTCATCTTCGACACCACGACCATGACCGCCCCCGAGTTGGTCGCGACCGCCCACGACGCCGGGTTCGACTTCGGCAACTTCGGGCCGCATCGATGCCGGATCGTCACCCACCTCGGTGTCGACGGGGGTGACGTCGACGCCCTGAGCACCTTCCTCACCTCGACGCTCGGCTGAGGTTCGCCGCTCGGCGACGGGCGGGTTGCCCGGCCGAGCGACGTCGCCGTGCCCGGCGCGGGCAGGGGCCCAACCGCAATGGTCGGGCCCCTGGCCGGGAGTCGTGCTCCTAGTGAACGGCGGTGATCGTGCCGGCCCCGATGGTCTGGTTGCCTTCCCGCATGGCGAAGTCCAACCCGACGGCGATCGCTACCGGCCGCCCGAGTTCGACCTCGATCTCGGCGTGGTCACCAGGATGCACCAGCCCGCTGCCGGTCTGATCCTCACGATCGGCGACGACGCTGATCGTGCCGGTGACGCCTGCGGTCAGGAAGAAGAACTGCGGGGCGTAGCCGTCGGAGAAGGGGCGCTTTCGCCCGCCCTCGTTCGGCCCGAGGGCGTAGAAGCGGGCCCGGAACCGCTGTCGAGGCTCGATCGAACCCGGAGCGCACACGACCATGCCCCGCTCCACGGCGCCATGATCGACGCCGCGCAGCAACAGACCGACGTTGTCGCCGGCCTCGGCGGTGGTCATGGTCCGACGGAAGGACTCGATCCCGGTCACCACCGAGGAGACCGGCGTTCGCAGCCCGACCACCTCCACCGGATCACCGGTGGAGATCCGGCCTCGGGTGACGAGACCGGTCACCACGGTTCCCCGACCGGTGATGGTCTGGACACCCTCGACCGCCATGAGGAACGGCACATCGACCGCCCGCTCCGGCACGGGGATGCCGGCCTCGACCGCGTCGATGAGCGCCACGATCGTCTCCTCCCAGGTTGCGTCGCCGTCGAGAGCCCCGAGCGCCGAGACCGCAACGACGGCGACGCCATCACCGTCGTAGCCGTGCGCCGACAGCAGCTCCCGGACGTCGAGCTCGACCAGCTCCAGCAGATCGGGATCCGCCAGGTCGGCCTTGTTGATCGCCACCACGAGATGCTCGACCCCGACCTGGCGGGCCAGGATCACATGCTCACGGGTCTGAGCCTCGGTGCCGTCGACACCCGAGACGACCAGAATCGCACCATCGACCTGAGCCGCCCCGGTGATCATGTTCTTCACGAAGTCGGCGTGGCCCGGCATGTCGATGTGTGCGTAGTGCCGGTTCTCGGTCTCGTACTCGACGTGGGAGACGTTGATGGTGATGCCCCGGGCCTGCTCCTCGGGGGCCTTGTCGATGTCCTCGAACGCCACCGCACCCTCGGTCTCGGCCCGCCGGGCCAGGACTGCGGTGATGGCGGCGGTCAGGGTGGTCTTGCCGTGGTCGACGTGACCCATCGTTCCGATGTTGACGTGCGGCTTGGTTCGCACGAACGCCTGCTTGACCATGTTCTTGGTACCTCCTTCTACTCAGGCGCGCTACTCGATCTGTTCAGAGTCGGAGCCCTACCGGCCCAGCATCCGGGCAGGCGTGGACGAGCATCCTTTGTCGGACCCCTTCCCCGGGCTCCGACGGCGGGAAGGGGTCAAACTCGATCGCCTGAGGGCGCGCCACAAAGCCAACCGAGCTTCAGGTTCTGGACCTGATCGGGGCCGAAGGAGAGCTGGCGCACCAGGCCATTGTCGGTTCGTCGATGGGACGTCGGCAACCGGGTTTCGTTGCCGGAGTCCGAGCAGCCGATCGGTCGGCGACCGATGCCGACGCATGGCTCTCGCCACCCAGGCGCCCGACCACCGACCACCACTGTGACGAGCGGGCCAGAAACAAGCGGACCGCCTTCGGCACTCGGCTTCCTTGGTGGTCACACCGATCGAGGTCGCCGACGACTGGTTGTCAACCAATGGTTGACAACCGCACCCGAAGCGCTCATGGTCAGAGGGTGGAGGAGATCGTCCGGGCCCATCAGCAAGTGGTGGCCAGCAAGGCGGCTCTCCAGGAAGCCGTCACCGCCGCCCGGCGCCAGGGTCACACCTGGCAGGAGATCGGCGACGCGCTCCACATGTCCCGTCAGGCAGCGTTCAAACGCTTCGGGAAACCAACCCAGCCAAAGGAGCCGAAGCCCGTGGAAGCCCAATCCGTCGCACCAGTCCTCGACATCACCGAGCGAGCCTTCGACCTCGTCGCCACCGCCGACTACGACCAGCTACACCGACTCATGACACCGGCGACGAGCGAAGCGCTGACGGCCGATCTCATCGCCGCCACCTGGTCAGGCGTACTCGCAGAAGTCGGGCAGCTCGAATCGTGCGACAACACGCACGTCGAACTGCCCGACGGCACGCCCCTCGACCCCGATGAGGAGGTTCTCGGGTCGGTCGTCGCCGCCACCACCCTCAGGTGCGAGGCCGGCGAGCTTCTCGGTCGCATCGCATTCGACGCCGACAGGAAGATCATCGGTGTGCTGATCGTCCCCGAAGACCACGGCGAACTCCCCTTCTAACCCGCCGGCCCCACCGGGCGAGACGGTCACTCAACTTGTCTTGACCTATAGACTTTCGTGTCTCCACCTGTAGACTCCGGCGATGGAGCGAATCCGTTCGAACAGCCCGTGCTGGTGCGGAAGCGGCAAGAAGTACAAACGGTGCCACGGTGACCGCCGACTTCTGCAGCGCAGCCGCGTGCGAGCCGGCACCGTCGGGCCATCCCGTGTCGTACCCGAGCACATAGCGCGGCCCGACTACGTCGTGACGGGCGCCGTCGGCACACCCCGCGGCCATCAGCTCCAGGACGCGGCGTCGCTTCCTCGATTGCGCCGTGCGTGCCAGATCGCCGCCGAGGTCCTCCAGGCAGCTGGGAACGTGATCGAGCCAGGGGTGACCACGGACGAGATCGATGCGATCGCCCACGAGGCCTACGTCGCCAGAGATGCCTACCCCAGCGACCTCCACTATCGCGGCTTCGGCAAGTCCGTCTGCACCTCGGTCAACGGTGTCATCTGCCACGGCATCCCCGACGACCGCCGTCTTGAAGACGGCGACATCGTCAACGTCGACGTCACCGCCTATGCCGAAGGCATGCATGGCGACACCTCCGCCACGTTCATCGTCGGCGACATCGACGAACCGACCCGAGCCCTTGTCGAAACGACCCGGGAGGCGACGCTCCGAGGCATCGAAGCCGTCCTACCGGGAGAGCCGCTCCGCCGAATCGGCGAGGCCATCGAACCGTTCGCCCGTTCTCGGGGGTTCGCCGTGGTCCGCGAGTACGGAGGACACGGAATCGGCGAGACCTTTCACGCACGCCCCCACATCCATCACCATGCCGAACGACACGACACCGACCTCTTCGAGGTCGGCATGAGCTTCACCATCGAGCCCATGCTCCTCTCGGGCGGCGCTTCGTTCACCCAGTCCTCGGACGGATGGACCGAACGTGTGGACGACGACATGCCGTCAGCCCAGTTCGAACACACCGTTGTCGTCACCCCCACGGGCGCCGAGATCCTCACCGTCACCTCCGACGGCCTGAGTGCCACCACGCCTCCAGACCTGGTGTCGAGCCGGCTCATCGGCGCTCAGCGCGGCGTGCCCGTACCGGCTCGGCGAGGCACCATGGATGTGTCGGGATGACTCGGATCCAGGGGTAGCGCACGAGCGGAGGTCGTCGAAGCCGACGCCGACGCGGCAGCTCGGGCTTCTCTGAACTCCGGCGGAGCTCCCGTTACTCGGTCGGCGGCGGCCGTGACTGACGCCGACGGTTTGCGAGGAGGAACCCGTCGACGACCGATTCGATGTGCCGGGCCTCGATGCGCTGCGGCACGAGCATCCGAACGTACACGAGAGGCCCGATGAGCATGGCCGAGGCGGTCGTTTCGTCGAGCCCGGGGTCGAGTTCACCGCGCTCGGTGGCTGCCTGTACGACCTGCCAGACGCCACGTCGCGCCAGGCGCGACATCCGTGCGTTGAACGCTCGGAGACGGTCGTCGGTGGTCGACCGCTGGACGAGGGTGGCGATCACGTCATGCGTCAGGCCCTCGTTCACCGCAGCGGCCAGCGCTGCCAGCTCGGCGATCAGGTCGTCGCGGGTCGAGCCGTTGTGGGTGACCTCGTAGGCCTCGAGGGCCAGCGCATGTTCGAGCACGTCGTGTACAAGCTCACCTGGTTCCGACCAGTGCCGGTACACGGTCGCTCTCCCGACACCGGCGACTTCAGCCACCCGCTGATGGGTGATGGCGCTCCAACCCTCGGTGGACAACAGCTCGACACCGGCTGCGAGGATCGCAGCCCGGCTGCGGACGGCGCGGGCGTCAAGGGGCCGCGATGCGGAGGGATCGGGCGTCGCCATCGTGTCCAGTGTGCCGCCGTCATCGGTCGGTGGCGAAAGGGCGACCGAAATCGGCGCCCCCGACCCACTATGAGACAATCTGCCTCATATATGCTCACAGGCATGACGACCTGGACCGACAACGCCCGCTACCGAACCGTGCCGCTAGCGCCGATCGAGCGCGAGCTCACACATATCGATCTCGACGTCGAGGGAAAGATCCCCGAGGAGCTCGATGGCCTCTACGTGCGTAATGGACCCAATCAGCTGGGCGAGATCAGTCCTCTGCTTCACTACTTCAGCGGGCACGGTATGCTGCACGGCGTCCGCCTCCGGGACGGGCGAGCGGACTGGTACCGCAACCGCGCCGTGAGGGCCGGCGACGTCGCACAGATATTGGGAGAGCCGGACCCCGGTGGGCCGGTGCTGCACGGGATCGACTTCTCGCCGAACACCAACGTCGCCGTGTTCGCAGACCGGCTTTACGCCACCGTCGAAGGCGGTGCAGCACCGGTGGAGATCACCGAGCAACTCGAGACCGTAGGTCGGAGCGATCTCGGCGGGGTGCTCGGCGACGGCTTCACCGGCCACCACAAGATCGATCCCGTCCATGGCGATGTGCACGCCATCGCATACAGCATGGTTCTCGGGTCCAACGCCCTCTATCTCCGACTGAACTCGGACGGCGAGCTGCTGAACCGGGTCCAGGTCCCACTCACCGGAGCCACCCAAATCCATGACATGTCGATCACCGAGCACTTCGCCGTCATCTACGACCTCAATGTGATCTTCGATCCCGACATGCTCGAGCGAACCACGCTCCCGATCGCGTGGGCCCCGGACAAGCCCGCCCGGGTCGGCCTGCTGCCGAAAGACGGCACCGCCGCCGACGTCCGGTGGTTCGAGGTCGAACCCTGCTACGTCTACCACCCCCTCAATGCCTACGAGACTCCGGACGGCCGAGTCGTCATCGACGTCAGCCGTTACGAGCACGCCGCCCGGGACGACGCCTATGGCCCACTCGGCGACACACTGCCCACCATCGATCGCTGGACCTTCGACCTCGACGGACCCACCGCCGTCGGCACCGAACGACGCATCACCGACGAGCCACTCGACTTTCCCGTGGTCAACCCCGCCTTCCTCGGTCGACCGTACCGGTTCGGCTACACCGCCCGAGCCACGCTCGATCCATCCTTCGAGGGCGCGGTCAAGATCGACCACGGGACGAACACCACGGAGCGACAGGACTTCGGCGGCGGCAACTGCGGCGAGCTCACCTTCGTCCCACGCGCCGACGCCGTCGACGAGGACGATGGCTGGCTGCTCGGCTACGTCTACCAACCGGACAAGGAGCGCTCGCGACTCGTCGTCCTCGACGCCCAGGATTTCGCCGGTGACCCCGTCGCCAGCATCTGGATCCCCGACCAGCATGTACCGATCGGGACCCATGGCGACTTCCTCCCCGGGCGCGGTGGCTCGCCGTCGGAGATGCCTCGATAGCAAGGCATCCACGATGCCAACTACCTCGCCTGGAGGCCGGCCATGGTCGAGCGGGATAGCGCCCCTGGCCCCGTGGCTTCGGCTCAGACCCCGGTCGCCTCACGACACCACGCCAGGAGGGCGTCCCGCACGACGGGGTCGTTCGCATCGGCGGGGAGCGGACGGGGTTTGCCGGCCTGGACGTAGACACCGTTCGGGTACTCGTCGCCGGTGGCGTTGAGGGCGTCGTACAGCTTGCGGGCCCCCTTCTCGGGGCTGGAGAAGAAGAGGTTCCGGATGGGAACGAGCCAGCGTGGCATGCCGTCGCCGCTCGTCATGGCCGTCTTGACCGCGCCCGGTTCGACCGATCGAAAGGTGGTGTCGGGGTACTGGCGAGCGAAGGCATCCATGATCACGGTCGCCGCCAGCTTCGACTGGACGTAGGGCCCGAAGAGCTTCGTGAACGTCGTCGGATCGGCCAGCTCGTCGACGGCCAGCGCCTTGGCCCGACTGATGCCGCTCGTCGTTACCAGAGCGACCATGCCGCCCTCCATCACCGGCTGCAGCAGGCGGCCGAACAGATAGGGCGCCAAGGTGTTGACCTGGGCGTGCATCTCCACCCCGTGGCCGGACATGATTCGCTCGCCCACCAGGACACCGGCGTTGTTGATGAAGCGGTCGATGTGGCCGCGCTCCCTCAACGCTGCTGCGGCGTCGGTGATCGAGTCGTGGTCGGAGAGGTCGGCCTCGACGACCTCGACCGACGAGCCTGGGGCCTCCGCCGCAATCCCGTCGATGATCGGCAGGGAGCGCTCGGTGCTGCGATTCACCATGACGACATCCCAGCCATCGACTGCGTGGAGCGTCGCCAGCTCAGCACCGATGCCGCCCGAGGCTCCGGTGATGACGACGAGTGGTTTCGAGCTCATTGGGTCCTCAACTCTCGGTCCCTCCCGAGGATGGTGGAGTCGGCGTGGTGAAAGCGCCCGCCGTCGATGGTGCGGATCGATGGAACGATCCGGGCCATCTCCCGGGCGGTCGATGTGGTTTCGACGCTGGTCATCCCGTCCTTCAGCTGCTTGATCCAGATCAAGCAATTCTTTGACAGGTCAACTTATACGCCGAACCGTTTGAGCTGTCAACCAACAGCCCCGACAGGGAAGCGGATCGGCGAACGCCGACCACCGCACGCACAGCGGCGGCCGGCCGAGCCGCTTCGAGTTACCCGTCCGGGCCCCACGAGGCCATCATCTTGGCCAGAATGGCCGAGAACTGGCGCCGCTCGACGTCGTCCAGGCCGCTGGTGAGTCCACCAACGACGTCGGCCAGAAGCGCCCGGAAGCCGGCGACGTGATCACGCCCCTCGTCGGTCAGCGTTACCAGCCAGACGCGGCCATCGGCCGAGCTGCGGGAGCGCCCGATCAGGCCGGTCTCCTCGAGCAGCCTCACCGTTCGGGTGATCTGCGCCTTGTCCCTGGCCAGCTCGGTCGCCAGAGACTGGATCGGCATCGGTTCCCGATCGGCGATCGTCATCAGCGTCATCGCCCCGAACGGGCCGATCCGGGCCCGGTCGACGACCTCGGCCCGTTGGCGGGTCGTGCAGTGCAGTACTCGCATCAAGCGATCGAGATCCAGCGCAAGCGCCACCACATCTCGTTCGGCAGGCGCCATTTGGTTGACTCCTGTCAACTTCTTATGGTTGACTCACATCAACCATAACACCGGTAGGGCCACGGCTCATGTCACCGTTGGGGAGCACCAGCATGTCACGAACACACGACCTCGCCCTCAAGGCGGCCGCATCAACGGCATATGATGCGCGATCCTCGACCAACACCGGTGGGACGCCAACCCGAGCCGAACTCGGAGCCAACTGAGGTGCGGGCGTGGGCACCCCTCACCCTTCGGACCCTGTCGCGAGCACTTATTGTGACGAATGCTGCGGTCTACGTCTTTCTGGCGGTCGCCATCGTCCCCTACTGGCAGACCCTCTCCGGCACGGAGATCCAGCAGTGGTTCGCCGATCACTTCGGTCGCTTCGCCACGATGATGGTGCCGGTCCACCTGCTCGCCATCACCACCACGATCGCCGCCGCCGCCGTGAGTCGACGGCGGTGGACGGGCGAGGGGCGGCTGTGGATCGTCGTCCTCGTCGGTCTCCTGACATCGCAGGCCTTCAACTTCACGCTCTTCGCCGTCGTCCTCAACCCCGACCTGTCCTCCCAGACGCTCACTGCGGCCGAAGCGCTCAGCACCCTCGATGACTGGGACACCTACCACACGGTGCGCACCGTGTTCGTGCTCGCCAGCGCTGTTGCGATCATCGTTCTGACGACCCGATCCGCTCGATTGCGTGAGGACCCAGCCGAGACCGCCGTTCATCGCTAGCCCGACATCACCAGCCCAGCACGCCGGAACTGTCGCGTCCGGCGTGTTGAGGTCGATCTAGTTGGTGACCGAGATCGATTGACGACTGAAGTCGGGTTTGTCGAGCTGGTCGACCAGGCAGGCGGCGACATCAGCTCGGGTGATCTTCGTGATCGAGCCGCTGTTGGTGGCGACGTAGCTGCCCGTGCCCGGATCGTCCTTCAACACGGCTGGGCGCACGATCGTCCAGTCGAGCGGACTCTGTCTGACCACCGCCTCCTGCGCCTCGTGGTCAGCGAGGACACGTCGCAACATCGTTCGAAAGAGCACCTTCGAGCTCAACGGGATCTGCTGCCAGCTCTCGCCCACTCCGGCTGCCGACATGACGACCAATCGCTCGGCATCGTGCTCGACCATGGCATCGACCACGGCCTTCGTACCGGTGGAGAGGGTCGACGTGTCCCGGAGTCCCGTGCTGCCCAGACACACAATGGCCCCCTCGTGGGCAACGACTGCCTCGGCTACCGAGTCAGCGTCGAAGACATCACCTTTGTGGATGTCGAGGCCGGCGTGATCGAGCCGCTCGACCGAACGGCCGAAGGCCGTCACCTGATGGCCCTGCTCGACCGCTACTCGACAGACGTGGCTCCCGGTCTTGCCGGTTGCTCCAAAGACGACGACCCGCACAACGACCTCCTCGATCGACCCTCCGGTCAGCACCTCGGTCGCCGCACTGTAGTGGACCAGGTGGCGACGCAACTCAACGGCGGCACCGCTGCAACGCAAAGCACCGCCGACTGCGACCGGCCGGAGGTCATCGGCTGTCGGGACCAGACGGCCCACGGCCCGGCGGTGCACAACGAACGGCCCTGTCGACCTGGGCTGCCCAGGGAGCGGTCGGCCTATGATCTGGGGCGGGTCAGATCAGTCGGCCCGGAGAGGTGGGTGGACGTCAGATGAGAAAGCGTTGGCTCATTTACCTGAGCATCTTGGGGATCTACTTCGTGATCGATGTTCTGTACCAGGTGGCGTTCGGTCTGAATCAGATGTCTTCGCAGTTCGAGAGCGCCGGGATCGACGGCGTGATGACCGACGAGCCGCAGTACATCTGGACCGTACCGATCTTCTTTCTGGTGATCGCTTTCGTGCTCCTCCGAGTCGTCGTACTCCCGGCGATCGATGCAGGGAGCGTCGGCTCCGCCTTTCTCAACGGGGCCCTCGTCGGCGTCGCCGCCTACGGCACGCTGGCCGTCGTTCTGCTGTGGTCCGTCCGCGACTACCCACCCACGGCCGGCGGCCTCGTACTGCTCGAGGGCCTGCTGTTCCCCACGATCTCGTCTGGCGTCACGACATGGCTGTTCCTGCGTGACCGTCGCACCGCATAGAGCGCCAGGGTCCGAGCGGCCTGGAGCCACGCCCAGGGGCAACACCAGAGCGCTCGAATGCCGCGGTGGCAGAGACCGACCTGTTGGCGAGTGGCGGCGATGTCCCGTAGCCGGCGTCGTTGATCGATGAGGACGGTCTCGATCGCCGTCGATCTGGATCCATGCTGCGTTGAAGCCGTCGCCCATGACGAGCACCGAGGTGTCGGGGTTGCGTCGGACGTTGGTGGCCTTGGCTCGCTGCGGGTAGGTCGAGATCAGCAGCTCGCCGCCGGGGGTGCCGGTGCCGGTGACGAGGTTCAGTTGAGGTCGACCGTCTCGTCGGGTGGTGGAGAGCACGAAGGCGTGCTTGCCGGCGGTGAAGTCGACGAGGCCGGCTGGCGTTCGGGTCGTCTCCGGGAATCTTCTTCACGAGTTCGTTCCTCGCCGCGCCGGGCGTGACCTCAACCTTCGATCGACGGAGGAGGAGGAGTGATCGGCGAACCGTTGGCGACCCATACGCCTATGGCGTCGCAATGGTCGGAGTCAGCCGGAAGACCGCCGCCCGCAATCTGGAATGGCTGGCCGGTCCGGGCGACCGTGGTGCCGGCGTCGTCAAGGACGACGATTCCGTCTTCGTCGGCCACAGCGGTGAAGCCGAAGGGCCAAACGATCGCAACCCTTCCACCCGTGCCGGGCTCGCCGTTGTTGCCCGGCTCGTCGTGGTACAAGCAGTTCAGGTCCGGGTCGTAGTGGAGCGTGAACGTGCTCAGCGCCTCCATCCCGGCGT
>JBCCRO010000047.1:0-38803 GCA_039201605.1 Actinomycetota bacterium | reverse complement strand
GCCGAGGGCGGTGGCGAACGTGGCGTCGTCGCCGGAGGCCAGGGCGGGCGGCGGGTTGCGGTCGACCGAGCGCTCGGTCGACCGCAACCCGCCGCCCGCCCTGGCCTCCGGCGACGACGCCACGTTCGCCACCGCCCTCGGCTCCATCGCCGCCTACGGCACGGGCCGTTTCGAGGGGCGCATGGAGATCGTCGACGAGAGCCCGGGGGCCGAGCCCAGCGTCGTCGAGGTGTCCGGGGTCTACGACAGGTCCATCGCCGCCAGCCGGTTCGACGTCGACATGGCGGCACTGCTGTCCGGGGCCGAGGGCGCCGAGCTGCCCGGCATGGACGCCTACTTCGAGGAGCCGCTGACAGCGGTGTCCATCGACGACGAGATGTGGATCCAGTGGGAGCTGCTCTCGGTGCTCACCGGTACCCCGGGCGCCTGGATCACCACCGATGTCAGCGCCGCCGCCGCATCGACCGAGCTCGGCGCCGTCAGCGGTTTCGGCGATCCGACGTCGGCTCTCGACGAGCTGGCCGAGGCCGACGTCGTCGTCGAGGAGACGGGCACCGAGGTGCTCCGGGACGTCACGGTCCGCCATTGGTCGACCACCCTCGATCTCGACGAGCTGGGCTCGCAGATCGGCCTGGCCGGTCGGGCCGATCTCGAGACCGCCTTCGGCTCACTCGATCCGGAAGGTGTGACCGTCGAGCTGTGGGTCGGTGATGCCGACGGCCTGCTCCACCGCTACCGGCTGGCCAACGCCTCGGCCGACGCCGATCAGGCGGGACCGGGATCGTCGATCACGATCGATTTCTTCGACCACGGCGTCCCGATCACCATCGAGCGGCCACCGGCCGACCTGGAGGTCGACGGCTCCATACTCTGGGGCTGACCCCGCCACCGGCCGGTCCGACGAACCCCCGCCCCGCCGGTCCGACGACGACGTCGTCGCCGGCCGCAGGCCCCTCGACGAGGATTCCGCCGAGCGTCCGACCGGGCTCGCCCGGGCCGTCAGCTTGCGGCCACCTCCGCGATCAGCATCGTCGGGGCCAGGGCTCTGGCGTTGAGGGCGGCGATCATGTTGCCCAGCTTGATCGGCGCGTCCGGCCCCATCAACAGGTGGAGGCCGACCGGTGGCGGCCCGTCCTGCTCGGCCGCCCGGGCGGCGACGGCGGCCATGAACGCCTGCACGGCGGCGGTGCGGTCGTCGATCGCCGTCACTTCGAACCCCCCGTCGACCAGGGCCCGGCGGTAGGCCTCGACCGGCTCCAGGAAGCTCGTGGCCGGTGTCGACGCCCACGGCAGCGGGAACTCGGGCGAGACCTCGGCCCCCTCCGCCGCCAGCAGGTCGTACACCGCCAGTCGCCCCCCGGGTCGCAACACCCGGGCCAGCTCGGCGAACAGCGCCGTCTTGTCGGCCACGTTCATCCCGACGTGCAGGAGCGAGGCCCCGTCGAAGGTGTGGTCGTCGAGGGGGAGCGGGCCGTCGGCGATCGTTCGGAACGACACCCGGTCGTCGAGATCGACCCACCCGGTGAGCCGCCGGGCCACCTCGATGTAGGACGGCGTGAGGTCGACGCCGGTGACGGTGAGACCCCGGTGGGCGGCGGCATAACGGGCCGGGCCCCCGACACCGCAGCCGATGTCGAGCAGCGACGCCCCCATCGGCAGGTCGAGCAGGTCGAACAGGTACTCGGTGGCGGGCCGCCCCCCGGAGTGGAACTCGTCGACGACGGCCAGGTCGTCGACCGTCAGCGCCGCCGGATCCTGCCCCGCCTCCCGGAAACCGGCCTCGATCCGGTCGGCCAGACCGTCCTGGCCGTAGTGGTCGGCGACGTCGGTGTGGAGGCTCACCAGAGGAGATTAGCGGGCGACCGTCCCCGCGACCCGTGGAGCCACTGGTCCACCCCCAGCCGTCGACCGCCGTTGCCGAGCAGCACCGTGACCGTGGCCATGAACAGCAGGACGTAGGTCCAGATCCACTCCTCCCCGCCGAAATAGCCGAGGAAGAGGGACACGAAGAACCCGGCGGCGAGGATCGAGCCCAGCCGGGTGAAGGCTCCGAGGAGCAGGCTGGCCCCGAAGGCGAACTCGACGATCAGCTGCAGGGTGGCGAAGAGCCCGGCGTTGGGCACCACCACCGAGTCGAGGATCGACTCGTAGAACCCGAGCGAGCTGCCGTTGCCGTCCTCGCTGAACAGCCACGAGATCAGGCCCGACAGGCCGTCGGCGGTGTACAGGTCGTTGCTGATGTTGTCGGCCCAGGTGGCCAGGATGATGACGCCGAGCGTTATCCGGAGCAGGGCGACGGGCACGGAGCCGTTCTCGTCCTCGCTCGCGTCGCTGACAGGGTTGATCCTCATGGTGTGCTCCCTCGGTTCGATTCCCTCGTGGTGACCAGCATGCCGCCCTTGACGAGAAGCGTCAGGGCCGACAGCCGATCGACCGGTTGAACCCCGGTGCCCGCTCCGCAGGCCGTTGTCGAGGCTTGTTCACGGTGAGCTGACAACCACCACCCGCCGCCAAAAATTGCGTACCATCGTGACCGGTGCGGGGAGCCCGGAGGAGTTCCCGTGGGTGAGGTCACCGTCGCAGGCCGCTCGCCACTTGCCACTGTCATGCCCGAGTACGAGTTCCTTGGCGAGCTCGGACGGGGGGCCATGGGGGTCGTGGTGTCGGCGCGCCATCGCAAGCTCGGCCGCCTGGTGGCGGTCAAGGAACTGCCACCGGCGTTCGCCGCCGACGAGGCGGTCCGAGCCCGGTTCCTGCGCGAGGGGCGCACGCTGGCCGAGCTCGACCACCCCCACGTGGTGGTGGTCCACGATCTGATCGACCGGGACGGCCACCTCGCGCTGGTGATGGAGCAGCTGGCCGGGGGGACGGTGTGGGAGCGGTTCACCACCGTCGGCTTGACCGCCTCGGTGGCCTGTGGGCTGATGCTCTCCGCCGCGTCAGGGCTCGACCACGCCCACCGTCATCAGATCCTGCACCGCGACATCAAGCCCGAGAACCTGATGTTCACGACCTCGGGCCAGCTCAAGGTGACCGACTTCGGCATGGCCAAGGTGATGGGCGGCGAGCGGACGTTGGCCACCGCCGACGGCGTGGTGCTCGGCACCCCGGCCTACATGTCGCCCGAGCAGGCCGAGGGGGCCGCCATCGGGCCCGAGGCCGACGTCTACGCCTGCGGCACCATGCTCCACGAGCTGCTGTGCGGCCGCCTGCCCTTCGCCGAGGCCAACAGCGCGGTGGCCATGCTGGTGGCCCGGGTCCGGGACGAGGCACCGCCCATCCGGGAGCGGGCGCCGTCGGTGCCCGAGCCGGTGGCCGACGTGGTCGACACGGCACTGGCCCGCCGCATCGATCACCGCTTCCCCTCCATCGAGGACTTCGCCGTGTGCCTGGGTCACGCCGCAGCCGACAGCTGGGGACCGGAGTGGCTGGCCGACACCGGTGTGACGGTGACCGGCTCGGAGACGATCGAACGGGCCAGCCGTACCAGCCTCCACCCGGCCGGCCCCACCCCGGTCGACCCGTGGGCCCAGGGGCGCGACGTGCGGGCCCCGGACACCATCGTCGATCTCCGGGTCGACGGTTCGGGCGCCACCGAGGCCGTGCGGGGCTCGGGAAACGGGCGCCACTCGATGCTCGATCTGCGCCGGGTCTCGCCGGCTCAGATGGTCGACGTCGCCCTGGTCGAGGTGGCGGCCCCGGTCCCGATCGTCGCCCCCATCTCGTCGATGGCCCAGCGCCCGGTCGAGCCGGGCCCCCGACCGGCCTGGCTGTGGCTGGCCGCCCTCTTCTTCGGCGTCGCCGCCCTGTCGATCCTCGGTGGGTCGTTCCTGGCCGGGGGCTCCCGGGTGGTTGCCTCGCCCCTGCAGATCAACGGCCAGCCGGTGGTGTCGGAGCCGGTCGAGGTGGCCCTCGACCAACCGGTGGAGGTCAGCGGGCTGGGGGCCGGTGAGGCGGCTCAGCTCGACCTCGCCATCCTCGGGGTGCCCGTGGGGCGGGCCCAGAGCCAGCTGGCGGGCGGCCGGGCGGTGTTCGACGCCAGCTACTTCCAGCTGACGACGGCCGGGGTGGTGACGGCCGAGCTCACCGTCGACAGCGAGCCCCTGCCCCGGGCCAAGGTCGCCATGGCCCCCACCCACCGGTGGTGGCTCACGGCCGAGGCCGCGGTGCTGGCATTGGTGGTCGCCTTCGGTCTGGCGTCGTTCTCATCCCACCTGAAGGGGTTCCGCCGGTCGTCATCGCTGGTGGGTCCGGTGGCCGGGATCGGCTTCGCCACCGCCGTGTTGACGTTGGCCCTCAGCGCCGGAGTCGTATTGGCCGCTCAACACGTGCCGACCGTCGGCGCGGTGATCCTGGGCTCCACGTCGTCGGTTCTGGCAGCGGTACTGCTTGGTGCGGGTGCTCGTGGAAGAGTCCGCCGGCGGGTGTATCTGACGACGTGGACCTGAGATCGATCTCGGCCTCCTGCCCGGCGCCGGGCGGCGTATCCGGCTCATCGAAGGGGAGGCTGCGGCGCATCACCAGGATCGACGTCGAGCCGATCCGCAGGGTGGTGTCGGGGCCGATCACGGCCGACCCCTGCAGTCGCTCACCGTCGAGGTAGGTGCCGTTGCTGCTGCCGAGGTCGGTCACCTGGAGCCCCTCGACCACCGCCTCCAGCCGGAGGTGACGGCGCGACACCCGCTCGTCGACCAGGAGCAGGCCGTCGCACTCGCGGCCGATGTCGAGGCGGTCGACCACCTCGAGGCGCAGGGGATGGCGGCCCGGCTGGCGGACCTCGACGAGGTTGCTCACGGCGCGGACCGCCGGTGGATCGGCGTGGCGGGGGTGATGGTGGGCCGACGACGGCGGTTGCCGCCGAGGGAGCCGGGGAGGCCGATGAGGGCGGCGGCCGAGCCCAGCCCGACCGAGCCTGCCGTGAGCACGCTCGCCGCCCCGCCCCGCTTGGCCCCGTTCTGGCGGAACACCATCATGTCGCTCTGGACGGTCAGGCCGTTCTGGCACGCCACGTTGAGCAGGTAGCTCCCGAGCTCGAGGTCGGCGGTCGGCACGGTGAAGGTCAGCGGGTTGACGTCGGCGTCGACGATGACCTTGTTGGCCGGGTCGAGCGTGCCGAACTGGGGGTCGGCGCAGTCGGCGGGGACGGCGAAGGTCAGGCCCTGCCCCTGGCGGACGCTGGTCGCGGCGCTGACCGGCGGGGCCTCCCCCACCGGCGGGGCACCGGCCGACGCCTCGCCCTCGGGGGGTGTGGGGGTGTCGCCGGAGGGGGCCAGGGCCTCGGTGGCCTCGGTGGTGCCCGCCTCGGACGGCCCGGCGGAGGACACGCCGTCGCTCGGGGCCGTCGTCGGCTGGGGATTGGGTGTGGGGCCGATCGGGCCGTCGGTGTCCGAGGTCGACGGCTGGGCGGTGAGGGTGGGGGCGAGGACCAGGGTGGTGGTCGGGGCCACGGTGAGGGGCGGCAGTGAGCCGATGGCCACCGTCGTGGTGGTCGAGGTGGCGGTCGTCGTCGACGTGGTCGTGGTGGCCGCCGTCGTCGCCGTGGTCGGCAGGATGAACCGCGTCGTGGTCGTGGTGGGCCGGGTGGTGGTCGTGCTGGGGCGGGTCGTGGTCGTGGGCCGGGTGGTGGTGGTCGTGGGCCGGGTGGTCGTGGTCGGCCGGGTGGTGGTCGTGGTGGGCCGGGTGGTCGTCGTCGTGGTCGGCCGGGTGGTGGTCGTCGTCGAGGTGGTCGTGGTGGTCGACGCCGTGGTGGTCGTCGTCGGCTGAGTGGTGGTGGTCGTGGTCGCCGCCGTCGTGCTCGTCGTCTCGCTGGTGGACGAGGTGGAGGTCTCGGTGGTCGACGACGAGCCCGGCGGGCCTCCCACGTCACCTTGTCCCGGCGTGGGGCGCAGGGCGGACACCGGACCTGCGGGCAGCAGAAAGAGCACGGCGGTTGCTGCTACCGCAACGGCCGCTCCGACGGAACGCGTCAAGTTTCTGCGTCCGATCGCTCTGCCCAGCAATGCGGTTCGCCTCCGTGTTCTCCCGTAGATGAGCCTCTACGATTCGGGTGAACCCTGAACAATAGAGGGAGAGTCGATGCTGGTAAATCATTTCAATGGATCGACATCCAAGCCGCGTATTAGTAGAAATATGTGGCTGGTTGTCGCTCTTGTTGCCGGCATGTTTCTGGTGGCTGGGTGCTCGGGGGTCGACGGGGACACCCTGGAGGTCACCGCCACCCTGGCTGGGCGTGATATCGCTGGTGGGAGCGCTCTCGACCCCATCGAGCTACGCCACGAGGAGATCACGGAACTCCAACTGGATCTGGCCAACGTCGGCGCCGAGCCGGTGACGGTGGCCCACGTCCGGCTCGAAGGGCGAATGCTCGACTTCATATTTCTCAGCTACGACACCGGTATCAACGAGACCTTGCAGCCTGGTGAGACACGCAGGGTGGCGTTTGAACTCGATTTCTTCGACCTCGATGGCCAGGCACATGGCCTTCTGCGTTCCGACCTTCGGCTCTATGGTCCGGATCGGGAGCCGCTCGGTCAGGTGCCATTTGTGATCGACGGGCGGGGGAGCCCCTTGGCGACGATGGCGGTGTTCAACATCGTGCTCGGCGTGGTCGCCGTGGCCAGCCTGGGGTGGAACCTGCTTCGGTTGGCCCAGCGTCAGCTGCCGGCCCACCGCTTCGCCCGCGGGGTCCGTTTCGTGCACAGCGGCGCCGCCCTCGGTCTGGCCGTGTCGGCCGCCTTCTCCACCTTGCGGATCTGGCCGCTGACCACGCTCACCTGGGTGGTCATCACCGCCCTGGCGGCGTTGGTCGGCTTCGCCATCGGCTACGCCAGCCCCGGCGCCGACGACGAGGTGGTGGTCATCGATCTCAACGACCCGATGCATGCGGTGGTCTCCACCCCGACGCCTCAGGCTGCACACGGGCTGCCGCCGGCCGCGCAGCCCGAGTCGGGCGGGGTCACGGTGCCAGCTGGGCCGGTGGTGCAGGTGGCGCCGATGATCCAGACCGAGGGCGAGTCCTACACCGCCACCGACGCCTTCCGGGTCACCCGTCCACTGCCCGACGCCGCCGAGCCCCCGCCGAGCCGCATTCTGCCCGAGTGAGGGGCCGGGTCGTGGCCGGGGTGGAGCCTGGTCGAGCGGTGCCCCGGAACGGGGTGCCGACCTCAGTCGCCGATCTGGTCGCGGAGACCGTCCATCCAGGCCTCGGCCTCGGCGAACGAGGCGTTGGCCTGCTCCCGGAGGTCGGTCGACCCGTTGCCGGCGGCCGGATAGCTGCCGAGGAACTTCACGTCGGCGAACTTGGCCCGGATGTTGCGCAGGGCCTGGGCCGTCACATCGTCGGCGATGTGGCCGTCGAGGTCGATGATGAAGCAGTACTGTCCGAGCTCCGTCTTCACCGGTCGCGACGAGAGGCGGGACAGGTTGATGTTGCGGGCCGAGAACTCCTGCAGGATCGACACCAGGGACCCCGGCTTGTCCTCCCGCTGGGTGAGGACGACCGTGGTCTTGTCGTGGCCGCTGGGGGCGGGCACCCCGGTGGGTGCCACCAGCACGAAGCGGGTCTGGTTGCCGACGTGGTCGGCGATGTCGGGGGCGATGATCGTCAACCCGTAGCGCTCGGCGGCGTGGGCCGGGCCGATGGCGGCCACCGTCGGGTCCTCGCCGGCCAGCACGGCGGCCTCGGCCGTGGAGTTGGCCGCCTTCACCAGAGCCGACGGCACCTCCTTGTCGAGGAACTTGCGGCACTGGGCGTTGGCCACCGGGTGCGAGGTGACGGTGGTGATCGACTGGAGATCGGCGTCGGGGTGGGCCATCAGGTTGAGGCGGATGTCGAGCACCACCTCCCGCTGGATCAACAGCTCGTGATCGAAGGCCAGGGCGTCGAGGGTGACGTTGACCGTGCCCTCGATGGCGTTCTCGATGGCCACGAAGCCGAGGTCGGTCTCGCCCTCGCTGGTGGCGGTGAGCACGTCGGTGAACTTCGGCTTCTCCACCAACTCGTCGTGGGCCAGGTCGTCCTGGGAGACGAGGGCCTGTTCGGTGAAGGTGCCCGTCGGGCCCAGGAAGGCGATACGCCGCTTGCTTGCCGTCATTGCGATCAGCGTAGGGTTGGCCCATGACGGATCGGCTCTATTTTCGGCAGCTGCTCAGCGGGCGCGACTTCGCCACCGACGACCGGATCGCTCAGCAGATGGTCAACTTCTGTTACCTGATCGGCGACCGGGAGACCGGCGAGGCTCTGATCGTCGACCCCGCCTACGACGTCGACGGGCTCCTCGACCTGCTGGCCGCCGACGACATGACCCTCACCGGCGTGCTCGGCACCCACTATCACGCCGACCACATCGGCGGGAACATGATGGGCTACCAGCTGGCCGGGATCGCCGACCTGCTGGAGCGGCACGAGGTGCCGATCCACCTCCAGGCCCCCGAGGTCGAGTTCGTCACCAAGACCACGGGGCTGAGCGCCGACGCCCTCACCCCCCACGCCTCGGGCGACAAGGTGATGGTGGGCGAGATCGAGATCGAGCTGATCCACACCCCGGGCCACACCCCCGGTAGCCAGTGCTTCCTGGTCGACAACCGGCTGGTGGCGGGCGACACCCTCTTCCTCGACGGCTGCGGTCGGACCGATCTCCCCGGTGGCGACGCCGCCGAGCTCTACCACTCGATCACCGATCGCCTGGCCAAGGTGCCCGACGACGCCACCCTCTTCCCCGGCCACCTCTACTCGCCCGATCCGTCCCGCTCGATGGGTGATACCCGGGCCACCAACGTGGTGTTCAAGCCGTCCAGCATCGAGCAGTGGCTGATGATGTTCGGCCAGTGAGCCGAGCGGCCCATCCGCCGCCGCCCGGCGATGGGCGGCGGTCGAGGTGGCCTACCATGACGGGCATGTCTCACCCCTCCCGCCGGCGCTCGTACCGGGGCGTGGCCGTCGTCATCGCCGCCGTGCTGGCCGTGGTCGGCCCCCTCGCCGCGCCCGCCGCCGCCGAGGACCCGCTCGAGGTGGCCGAGGAGCTCGCCATCGACGGGGTGTTCGTCGCTCCCGGGCGCGACATCGACGAGGCCGGGATGGCCGCCGCCGTGCAGGAGGCCCGGGCCCGGGGTCTCAACCTCGTCGTGGTGGCCCCCCGTGATCCGCAACCGACGGTGAGCGCCTTCGCCCGCCGGGTCCAGGAGGCGGCCGACGCCGACGTGGCCATCGTCTTCCCCACCGAGGGTGGGCTCGAGGCCTTCGCCATCGAGGACTTCGAGTCGGCCCACGTTCGGTCGTTGACCGCCGCCCGGGCCAAGTCGACCCCGGTCGAGGCGGTCGAGACCTACACCGAGGAGCTCCTCACCGAGCCCACCACCAGCCTTCCCCCCATCATCGGCCAGCTCGTCACCATCGTGGTGCTGCTGGCGCTGGTGTTGGCCGCCGCCGTGGCCATCGAGCAGCTGCTCCGTCGCATGCTGCCCGGTTCCAGAAAAACCACAAGTAGTGGTGGCGGACGGCGCGATCTGCTCGGTCGCGCTGGCAGACTTGTCGACCGTTAGGCGACAGGGAAGCGGTAATGGCTGAACAATCTGCAGACGGAAACGAGCGCGACGACGAGCCGGAGCGCCGTAAGGCAGCCGGGGGTGTCTCCCTGGCCGAGGAGGGATCCGACGAGCTCCCGGCGCTGCTGGCCATCGCCGTCGGCATCGCCGTCATCGTGGTGATCCTCGGTGGCAGCGTCTTCAACTGGCAGACCGGTCAGGTCGAGAT
This sequence comes from Actinomycetota bacterium, assembly GCA_039201605.1. Classification (GTDB taxonomy): domain Bacteria; phylum Actinomycetota; class Acidimicrobiia; order Acidimicrobiales; family SZUA-35; genus CADEDH01. Next base: position 29,052 of record JBCCRO010000047.1, on the reverse strand, counting down.
CGCCGGCACCGAGACCGCCGCTGCGGCCGACGAGGATCACGGCGACGTCGAGGAGGCCGAGGAGGAGACCACGGCCACCACCGAGGCCGAGGTCGATGAGGAGCCGGAGCCGATCGCCATCGACCTGGCGCCGCTCGAGGCCGAGTTCGGCGACCTGTCGTTCGCCGCCGACGATGGCGGCGTGGTCACCCTCACCGGTGAGGTCCCCGACGAGGCGACCAGCGCCGCCGTCGAGGAGGCTGCGCTGGCCCTGGAGGGCGTCACCGGGGTCGACAACCAGCTGACGATCGCTCCCGCCGAAGCGGCGTCGGTCGACGTGACCGCCAGCCAGGCCACGATCACGCTGGCCGGCACCGTGCCCGATCAGGCCATCGCCGACGAGATCCTGCTGCGGGCCCAGGCCATCTACGCCGATGACCAGATCGACAACCAGCTGGTCGTCGACGAGAATGCCGGCTCGCCGGTGACGATCACCGTCAGTGGTTCCACCACCGATGAGGTCCTGTTCAATCAGGTGCTGACCGCCTTCGACGGCATCACGGGCATCGAGCCGGTCGAGGCCGGCGAGTTCACCCTCGAGGCCTCCAGCGAGCTGGAGACGTCGCTGAACGACCTGGAGCCGATTCAGTTCGACTCCGGTTCGGCCCTGATCCTGCCCGAGTCGGAGACGATCCTCGACGACGCCGCGGCGTTCCTCAACGCCAACCCCGACGTCTCGATCGAGATCGGCGGCCACACCGACAGCATCGGTGAGCCGGGCGGCAATCAGACCCTGAGCCAGGCCCGGGCCGATGCCGTGCTCGAAGCGCTGCGGGCCCGTGACGTCACCAACGAGATGGTGGCCCGAGGCTTCGGCGAGACCCGTCTGATCAACGATCCGGACGACACCGCGGAGCTGCAGGCCGAGAACCGACGGATCGAGTTCCGCATCCTCTGATGAGTTCAGCGGGTAGGCGGAGTGCGGAGCACGAAATCACGATGAACTCAAGGCCCAGGGGAGGCGCAAGGCGCCTACCCGATCAGCCCCTGATCCCCGACACCGATCGGTAGACCGAGGCGACCGGCTCCCACGGGGTCGGTCGCCTCGTCGCGTCCCGGGTCGCCGTCGGCCCTAGGCCCCGCCGGCGACGTGGGTGGTGATCCAGGCGTGCATGGCGATACCGGCCGCCACGCCGGCGTTGATCGACCGGGTCGACCCGAACTGGGGGATCGAGCGGCACTCGCTCAGCACCGGTCGCATCCGCTCCGACAGCCCGGGGCCCTCCTGGCCGAACACCAGGGCGCACCGCTCCGGCAGCGGTGACGCCGACAGCGGCACCGAACCCGGCAGGTTGTCGATCCCGATCAGGGGGACGTCGGCGTCGGTGGCCCAGGCCAGCAGCACATCGGGGTCGGGGTGGTGGCGAACGTGCTGGTAGCGATCGGTCACCATGGCCCCCCGGCGGTTCCAGCGGCGCTTGCCCACGATGTGGACCTCGGCGGCGAGGAAGGCGTTGGCGGTGCGGACCACCGTCCCGATGTTGAGGTCGTGCTGCCAGTTCTCGATAACGACGTGGAACGGGTGACGGCGTCCGTCGAGGTCGGCCCGGATCGCCTCCACCGTCCAATACCGGTAGCGGTCGATCACGTTGCGGCGATCGCCCGCCGCCAGCAGTTCGGGGTCGTACCGGTCGTCGGCGGGCCACGGCTCGGGGTGCGGCCCGACGCCGACCTCCTGCTCGACGTCCCGCTCGGCGCCGGCGATCGAGTCCGACCCGTCGCGGCCCGGCACCGGCGGGGTGGGGGCCGTCGCCTCGTCGTGCTCGGCCCCGGTCCCGGTCATCCCGTGGTGGTGAACTCGGCGGCGACGGCGCCGGTGGCCTCCACCAGGGCCCGGGGGTCGACGGCGAACACGTGGCGGGGGGTGCCTGCGGCGGCCCAGATCCGCTCGAAGGTGAGGAGGTGGGGGTCGACCCAGGTCCGCACCGGGGTGGTGTGGCCGATGGGGGCCACGCCACCGATGGCGTAGCCGGTCACGGCCCGCACCTGTTCGGGATCGGCCCGGTCGCAGGCGTCGACCCCGGCCAGGGCGGCCAGGGCCGCGCCGTCCACCTGATGGGCCCCGCTGGTGAGGGCCAACACGATCTCCCCGTCGGCGTCGAAGATCATCGACTTCACGATCTGGTCGACCTTGCAGCCGACGGCGGCCGCCGCGTCGGCCGCCGTCCGGGTGCCGTCGGGGAACTCCTCGACCTCGACGGCGAGGCCGCAGGCGGCACCCGCATCGATCACTCGTTGCACGCTCTCGGAAGCCATGGGGGACGACGCTACCCACCCCGTCCACCGGCCTGGACCGGTATCGGGCGAAATCGCCGTTCCCAGTCGGTCACAGCGCTCACAAACGCCCCGATCGGACCGAACGGGGAGACATGGCGCGCGTGGTCGGTTTCCTGGCGGTGGTGGTGATGGCCCTCGGCGTCGGCAGCTGGTCCGTCAGCGCGTTCGCCGCCGAGGGCGCCCCCGTCACCCGAGCCCTCGCCGTCGCCGACCGAGACGCCGTGCAGGCCTCCGCCGCCTATGCCATCGGGCTGGACGGCGAGCTGGCCGCCGCCGTCGACACCGACACCGATATCGACACCGATACCGATCTCGACGAGCCCCCCGAGGAGCTGGGCTACACCGAGCCCCACCCCAACCTCGTCCACTTCCAGCAGCTCGACCTCGACCGATGGGCCAGCGGGGTCTACTCCGTCGGCGAGTCGCTCGACCCGCTGATCGCCGCCGTCGACAGCGACGTCGAGCCCCGCGACGACGAGCTCGACATCGAGCGCCGCCTCGACGGCGAGGTCTTCACCCGCTTCGACATCGGCAGTCGCCAGGGCGAGATCCTTCCCGGTCTCTACACCACCGACTTCGACGCCTCCGACTGCGGCTACGAGCTGTGGCATGTCGAGCGGACATCGCGGGAGGCGGCCGTGATCGGCGAGGAGTACCTGGCCACCGGTCGACTGCTGGTCGACATCAACGGCATCGAGCCCGACTGGTTCGTGTCGTCGAACGGTTGCGGCGACTGGTTCCAGTGGCAGCCACGGCCCGAGCCCCGGGCCCCGGCTCCCAACGGTGACTACTGGGTCGGCGATCTCGCCTTCGGCCAGTGGCTCGTGCCCACCGGCTGCATCTGGGAGAAGGCGGTGACCTTCCGGGGTGGTCTGCTCCGCGACGTGGTCGAGTCCGGTCAGGGCCCCGACGTGATCGAGATGTTCGACGAACCCCTCGGCCTGCGCCTGCGCAACTGCCGGACGCCGATGACCTTCGTCAGTTCGTTCGGTCCGTTGCGGAGTAGCGACTGACGAACTCCCAGGCGAGGCGGGCGGTGTCGACCTCGGTCTCCATACCGGCGTAGAGCGAGTGTCCGCCGTCGATGACGGTGATCAGGGCCACGTCGGCCTCGCACGAGGCCCAGGCGTCGGTGGTGTAGCCGTCGCCCTCGGTGCGGACGGGTTCGGCGTCGCACCCGTTGCGTTCGGCCCAGTCGGCCATGTTGGCCACGGCCCCGTCGAAGACCGCCGGCTCATAGGCGACCAGGCGGTCGTCGGTGCCGTGGATCTCGAGCACGGGCACCGGCCCGTAGTCGGGGGCCGGCTCGTCGAGCAGGTAGAGAGCCATGCACCCGACGGCGGCCACCAGGTCGCTGGCGTCGGCCGCCAGTCGTTGGGCCATGGCGCACCCGTTTGACAGCCCGGTCACGTAGATGCGGTCCCGGTCGATCGGGTGGTTCATCTCCACCACGTCGACCAGGGTGCGGATGTAGCCGACGTCGTCGAGGTCGTCGCCTGCGGCCGCCCCGCAGCACCCGCCGGCGTTCCACGACGCCCCCTGCCCGCCGGGCCACACCACGGTGAAGCCCTCGGTGATGGCCAGCTCCTGGAAGCCCGACCCGTCCCGCTGGCGCAGGTTGCTGCCGTTGAGGCCGTGGAGGTCGATGACGAGGGGCACCGTCCCCTCCACCCCGGCCGGGGTGAACGCCAGATGGCAGTACTCCAGGTCGTCGTAGGTGAGGCAGGTCGAGCTGTCGACGGCGCCGGCGGTGGTGCGGGCCTGCTCGACGTCGACCTCGACGTCGTCGCCGCCTCGGAGGCCGCAGGCCGAGGCGGTGAGCAGGACGGCCGCCACGACGGCGGTCAGGCGGATCACTGCTGGAGAGGCGACGGCTCGACCCACTGCACCTCGAACACGGTCTGGTCGCCGGAGAAGCCCTTGAGCTCGGCCAGCATCGGCTCGCCGAAGGTGATCTCGTCGTGGGCGGTGGCGATCTCCCGGGTGATCTCCGAGGCCAGGATCTGGCCGCCGGTGGCGAGATTGGCCACCCGGGCGGCCAGGTTGACGTGGCGGCCGAACAGATCGCCGGTCTTGTCGGCGATCGCCTCGCCGGTGTGCATGCCCATGCGGACCCGCAGGTCGACGCTGGGGTCGGCGTGGACCTCACGCTGGATGGCGATGGCGAACAGCAGGGCCCGGCGGACGCTGGTGAACGTCATCATGAACCCGTCGCCGATCGACTTCACCTCCACCCCGCCCCACTGGTGGATGTGGGTGCGGAAGAGCTTGTTGTGGCGGTCGAGCAGGGCGAACCAGGCGGCGTCGCCCATGGCGGTGGCCCGCGCTGTCGACGACTCGATGTCGGAGAACACCATCGTCAGGGTGTCACCCCCGGCGCCGGCCCCCGGATCGGCCCCTCGGCCGGTGAGGCGCAGGGTGTCGGCCACCCGGTTGATCGAGGTGTCGCGCAGGTCGTTGCCGGTGGTGCGGACCTGGGTGGCCATCCCGGGCCCGTTGGCCGGGTAGGCCTTGCGGGCCTCGCGAAAGGCGACCGACACCTCGGTGTAGCCGATGGTGTAGCGGGAGGAGGCGTCGATCAGGTCGGGTTCACCCAGGCGGAGCCCGTCGCGGAAGGTGCCGTTGGTCGAGCCCAGGTCGGCCACCTCGACCGCCCGACCCCGCCGTCGGAGCCGCAGGTGACGGCGTGACACCTCGGAGTCGGCGATCAGCAGGCCGTCGCAGTCGCGACCGATCACGAGCTCGCCGTCGAGCACGACCGAGAGCGGGCGTCGCCCGGCCTGGGTCACGGTCACCATCACGTCGTTTTCGCCGGTCACGGCACCAGCCCACCCTCCTGCTTCCTGGGCCTCTGCGCCGCCCCAGTCTAGGAGCCGCCCCCGGTCCCATCACTCCGAATGCGGGCGACGCCGCCGGACGGGGCGTATCGGGGGTGAACGGCGCCGGTCGAGGCCTCGGCCATCAGCGGCCCGACGGGCCCTCGTGGGGCCGGTCGAGCGCCTGGTCGAGTACCTGGTCGAGCTGGTCGTCGAGTCGGACCCACAGGGCGTCGCCCTCGTCGGCGGTGGCCCCGGTCGGGTCGCCGAGGATGCCGTTGGGGGCGACGGCGGCCACTCCCTCGGCCCGCAGCCGGGGCAGGAGCTCGGTCAGCGGGGTGGTGGTCCCCGGCTCGGCCCGGTCGCCCCGGACCAGGTGGGGCAGGGCGGCCAGGAGCAACGCCGTCTCGGTACGGCCGGCGTGGGCGTCTCCGTCGAGGCGGGGCCATACCGCCTCCACCGCCCGCCCCTCGCGGCGGAGGAGGGCGACGGCGGCACCAAGGGCCTCGGCGTTGCCTCCGTGACCGTTCACCAGCACCAGGCGGCGATAGGGAGGCAGGGCGGAGCGTCCAAGCTCGATCAGCACTGCGGTCAGGGCCTCGGTACCGATCGACAGGGTGCCGGGGAACCCCTGGTGCTCTCCCGAGGCGCCGTAGGGCAGCGCCGGGGCCACCGCCAGGTCGGTGCGTCGCCGCGCTGCTCGGGCGCACCAGTGGGCGGCGATCAGGGTGTCGGTGGCCAGCGGGAGGTGGGGGCCGTGCTGCTCGGTGGAGCCGAGGGGGACCAGCAGGGTGTCGGGCCCCGCCTCGGCCTCGGGCCACGTCTGCTCGCTCAGGTTGCGGGGCGGATCCTCGGCCACGGGCGGCAACCTAGCCCCTCCGCCGGTCGGCCCCGCCATGGGGCGACGCCCGACCGGCGTCGGTGGCGGCCCGGCGGCCGGACCGGATGGGAACCGGTGGCGTCCGCTCTTGTACGGTGGCGTCGCCGACAAGGTGAGCCGAGAAGAGGAGAACGGCCGTGGGGAACCCCTGGTTCGAGACCGTCGCCATCGCCCAGAAGCGGAGCCGCAAGCGCCTACCGGATTCGGTGTACGGGGCGCTGGTGGCCGGGGCCGAGGCCGGGGTGTCGCGCAACGACAACACCACGGCCTTCAATCAGCTCGGCCTCCGCCCGGTCACGGCCGGCCAGTCGGCCGAGCGTTCGATGGACACCACGATCATGGGCCAGCCGGCCTCGATGCCGGTGATGATCTCGCCCACCGGGGTGCAGGCCGTCCACCCCGACGGGGAGGTGGCGGTGGCCCGGGCGTCGGCCGCCCGCGGCATCCCGATGGGGCTGAGCTCCTTCGGCTCGAAGCCGATGGACGAGGTGATCGAAGCCAACCAGCAGGTGTTCTTCCAGATCTACTGGGCCGGCGACCGCGACTCCATGGTGGCCCGCATGTCCCGGGCCAAGGCGGCGGGAGCGGTGGGGATGATCCTCACCCTCGACTGGTCGTTCTCCCATGGCCGCGACTGGGGCAGCCCCGAGATCCCCCAGTCGATGGATCTGCGGACGATGCTGAAGCACGCCCCCGACGCGCTGCGTCACCCCCGCTGGCTCTACTCCTTTCTCCGCTCCGGCGAGCTGCCCCAGCTCGGCGTTCCCAATTTCGTCACCGGCGACGATCAGCCGGTGCCCGGATTCTTCGAGGCCTACGGCACCTGGATGGGCACGCCCCCGCCGACGTGGGACGACGTGGCCTGGTTGCGGTCGCAATGGGACGGGCCGTTCATGGTGAAGGGGGTCGGTCGGGCCGATGAGGCCAAGCGGGCCGTCGACGCCGGGGTGTCGGCCATCTCGGTGTCCAACCACGGCGGCAACAACATCGACGGCGCCCCGGCCCCGATCCGGGTGCTGCCCGAGGTCAAGGCCGCCGTCGGCGATCAGATCGAGGTGTTGATGGACGGCGGCATCCGCCGGGGGAGCGACGTGGTGAAGGCGGTGGCGCTGGGGGCCGATGCCGTGCTGATCGGGCGGGCTTACCTGTGGGGCCTGGCCGCCAATGGTCAGGCCGGGGTGGAGAACGTGCTCGACATCCTGCGCAACGGCATCGACTCCACCCTGCTCGGCCTGGGCAAGTCGTCGATCGACGAGCTCGGCCCGGCCGACATCGTCGTCCCCGACGGCTTCTCGCCCCCGAGGTAGCGGCGGGGCGCAGCCCCGGGTGGGCCCGGGCGGGTCGCTAACCCCGGGCGAGGCGGGCCAGGGCTCGCAGCAGCACGACGACCGGCGTGGTGCCGTCGAAGACGGCGTCGCCGAAGGGGTCGTCGGCGCCCATTTCGGCGCGGGCGCAGTCGAGCAGCTGGAGCAGGGCGGGTCGGGAACCTTCGAGCGAACGGACCGACTGTTGACCGAGCCAATCGAGGTCCAATCGCAGCCAATTGGTGGGGGATTGGGTGGTTTCATCGGGCCAGGGCGGCAATTCCTCTGGCCACTCCGGGGGTCGAGGTGGTGAAATGGACTGCATACAGTCACTCTCGCGGTCCAATCAGGAGGTTTCCATGGCCACTTCGACGAAACTGGACACCAGTCGATTGGCCCAGCTGCTCGGCTCGTGGTCGTCGGGTCGAGGGCCCCTCTACCAGCAGCTGGCCGCCGCCGTCGCCGCCCTCATCGAGCAAGGCGTGCTGCGCGACGGCGCCGTCCTCCCACCCGAGCGGGGTCTGGCCGACACCCTCGCCGTGTCCCGCAGCACGGTCGTCTCGGCCTTCAACCTGTTGCGGGAGCAGGGCCACATCGAGCGCCGCCAGGGCAGCGGCTCCCGGGTGGTGGCCGACCACGTCCCCGGGCCCGATCGCGGCCCGATGCGAAGCGCCCCGCTGTTCGACCGGGGCGAGGAGACCCGGGCCCTGCTCCAGGCCGTGCCCCACTGCCTCCTCGACCTGTCGACCGAGCTTCGGCTTCTGGCCGACGCCTGGCCGGTGCCTCCCGAGAACGTCGACTCCGAGGGATTCTGGCCGCTGCGTCAGGCGATCGCCGAGCGGTATCGGGACCAGGGCCTCCCCACCGACGCCTCCCACATCCTGGTCGCAAACGGCACCCAGCAGGCCTGTTCGCTGATCCTGGCCGAGGTGTGCCGACCGGGCGACGTCGTGTTGTGCGAGTCCCTCACCTGGCCCGGTCTCACCGATTCGGTGGAGCGGCTGGGCGCTCGCTGCCACGGCGTGCCCATGGACGACGACGGGATCATCGTGGCCGAGCTCCGGGCCGCCATCGAACGACTCCGGCCGGCGGTGGTCGTGGTCAACCCCCACCACCACAACCCCACCGGGGTCCGCACCACGCCCGCCCGGCGACGGGAGCTGGCCGACATCGCCGCCGACTACGGGGTGCTGATGGTCGAGGACCGGGTGTTCGCCGACGTGGCCTACGACGGGGTGGTGCCCCTGCCGCTGTCGTCGCATCGGCCCGACGCTCCGATCGCCGTGATCGACTCGCTGTCGAAGACGGTGTGGTGCGGGCTGCGGATCGGCTGGATCCGGGCCTCGCCCGATCTGATCGGCCGCCTGCGGTTCGTGAAGGCCATCGACGATCTGGGCTCGGCCACGCCGTCGCAGCTGCTCGCCCTCCAGCTGATGCCCCGCCTCGACGATCTCGTCGAGCAGCGGCGGACCGAGCTGGCCGAGCGGGCGGCGTGGGCCCACAAGCTGATCACCGAGCTGCTGCCCGACTGGACGATCCCGCCGGCCGAGGGCGGGGCGTCGCTGTGGGCGGCGATGCCGGAGCCGGTGGTGCGGCCCTTCGTCCACCACGCCGCCCGCTCGGGCGTGCTGTTGGTGAGCGACGAGCTGTTCTCGGTGTCGAAGGTGGCCGGTCGCCACATCCGGCTGCCCTTCACCGCCCCCGAGGCCGACATCGTCGACGCCTTCGAACGCCTGGCCCACGCCTGGAGCACGTTCGACCCCGGCGACGGCTCACCCACCCGCCCCGGGCTCACCGAGTCGCCCACCCTGGTCTGAGCGGGGCGCCCGTCCGTCCGCCCAGCCTGAGCCGGGGTCCGTCCCGCTCGGCCCGACGCCGGGCGCCGGGCCGCCGTCGGCCTCGTGGGGTGACCGCCAGAAGTGTCCACATAGGTCCGAATTCGGTGGGCCGGCCGTGACCCGATTCGGACCTAAGTGGACACCTGGGGGACTTCGCATCGGCATCGGCGCGCCGCTCGTCGAGCGCGCTGATGCCCTCGCCGACCGGCGAGGGGGGTGAACGCAACCGGAGCGGGTTGCCGTCGAACGTCGAACGTCCGATGCGAACCGCAGCCAAAGGGCTGTCGTGTGCGCGAGGAGGGACTTGAACCCTCACGTCCTTTCGGACACAGGAACCTGAATCCTGCGCGTCTGCCAATTCCGCCACTCGCGCGAGTGGTGTCCAGCGATGCTATCGGTGGGTGGGCTCGGTGGCACCGGTTTACCGGGAGTCTCGCCTGGCGGGCGCCACGTTGAGTTCCGGCGTGGCATGCTGGATGGATCGCCAGACTGTGGTAGAGGGTTGCGTTGGTACTGCGGAACTTTGAAGATCGTCTGGAACGACTGGTAGAGGGTATGTTCGCACGTGCATTTCGATCGGGTCTGCAGCCGGTGGAACTCGGCCGCCGATTGGTCAAAGAGATGGACGCCAGCCGGACCCTGGACGTCCGGGGTCGCCAGCTGGCACCGAACCGCTTCGTCATCCGGGTCTCCCCGGAGGACGCCGAGCGGTTCTCCCAGGTGCAGCACTCCCTGATCCAGGAGCTCCACGCCACCGTCCGGGAGCACGCCACCGAGAGCGATCTGTCCTTCCTGGGGCGGGTCTCGGTCGAGATGTCGACCGATGACAGCCTCAAGGTCGGCATCTTCCGGGTCCACCCGTCCTATGACGAGCGGGTGGCCTCCGACGAGCCGAACGCCTGGCTCGAGGGCCCGGACGGCCAGCAACACTTCATCAAGGGCGGCGTGTCGACGATCGGTCGACTGTCGGAATCCGACATCGTCATCAACGATCAGAACGTGTCGCGGCGTCATGCCGAGCTGCACACGGTGGGGGACAGTTACGAGTTGGTCGACCTCGGTTCGACCAACGGCAGCAAGGTGAACGGCCAGCGTGTGGGCCGCCAACCACTCAATGACGGGGACCAGGTGACTTTCGGTGCGATCACGCTTCGATTCCGGCGTCTGTAGGTTGCGGCCCCGCCGGGCGGGGAACTTCGGTAGTCTGCGCTCTGGTGACCGACGCGCTACTCACGCTGCTCCGCTGGTGTCTCCTGGCGTTGCTGTATCTCTTCTTCTTCCGCGTGCTTCAGGCGACGTGGGCCGGCTCGCGCCCGACGGCGGCCCGAGCGGCCCCGGCCAAGCGCACCCGAGGGCGCTCGAAGGGCGGTGCGGCTTCAGGCGGACGGACCCCGATACTCCACGTGCTGGAGCCGGTGGCCGACGCCGGTCGGGAGTACGTCGTGAACGGTGAACTGACCATCGGGCGGGCGGCGAGCTGCCATATCACGCTCGACGACACCTACATATCCCAGCTCCACGCCCGCATCCTGCCGGATCCGGCCGGTGTGGCGGTGGAGGATCTGGGTTCGACCAACGGCACCTACGTCAACCGACAACGGGTCACCTCGAAAGTGATCGCGTCGCCCGGCGACCATGTGCAACTGGGCGGCATCGTGATGGAGCTCCGCTGATGGAACTACGAGGAGCGACGGCCAGCCACGTCGGCAATGTCCGGGAGACCAACCAGGACCGCACCCACTTCGGTGGTTTCGTGGCCGTGGTGGCCGACGGCATGGGCGGTCACCAGGGCGGAGAGACGGCGGCCAGCATCGCCATCTCCCAGTTTCTCGACGTCGGCGACCCGATCGCCCCCGGCGGCCTGGTCGAGCTGGTCGAGCACGCCAACCGGGCGGTCTTCGAGCGGGCGGCCGAGCCCGAGCTGCGAGGCATGGGCACCACGCTGGTGGCGATGACCCTGCGCCCCAACGAGGGCAACGTCATCGTGGTCAACGTCGGCGACAGCCGGGCCTATTGGCTCCGGGGCAACGAGATGGGCCAGCTCACCCTCGACCATTCGCTGGTCGAGGACCTCGTCCGGCAGAACCGCCTGTCGAAGGAGGAGGCGCTGACCCACCCGCAGCGCAACATCCTCACCCGGGCTCTGGGCATCGCCCCCGACGTCGAGGTCGACCGGTTCCTGGTCTCCACCGAGGTCGGCGACCGCTTCCTGCTCTGCAGCGACGGCCTGTTCAACGAGGTCACCGAGGATGAGATCCTGCGCATCATGCAGGACAACCCCGAGCCCAACCACGCCGCCGACGCCCTGGTGGCGGCGGCGCTGCGGGGGGCGGGGCGCGACAACGTGACGGTGGCCGTGGTCGACGTCGTGGCCGACGGCCACGCCGCCCACGTGTCATCGTCGGAGCCCGAGACGCTCCAGATGCCGAGCTACGACCCCGAGGCCGGTGGCGAGGCCAGCGGCACCCCGCCGGCGGCCGGGGCCCCGGCCGGCGCCGAGGGCGGATTCGGTATGGGTCACAGCGCCGCCGGTCAGACGATGACGGCGGCCCCGGCCGCCACGGGGACGGCGACCGCCACCGCCGAGGCCCCGACCGGCCAGATCACGGTCACCGACACCCCCGGCGCCGTCGGCCTGGCCGAAGAGGCCACCAGCCCGATCCTCAACCCCGACGCCGACGCCACCCCGGTCGAGGCCCAGCCCGTCACCGCCCCGGAGGAGACCCAGCGGCGCAACCGGCTGGCCACGTTCCTGTTCACGGTCGGCTTCCTGGCCCTGCTGGTCACCGGGCTCTACTACGCCGCCGACTACTGGGGCCGCCTCGTGTGGCACGTCGACATCGGTGAGAGTGGCGAAGTGCTCCTGATCAACGGCCGTCCCGACGGCGTGTGGATCCTGGCCGGCGACACCGAGGGCGAGCAGATCGGCACCATCGACGAGGGTCAGCTCTCCGACGGGGCCCGGGCCGTGATCGCCGAGGGTCGCACCTTCGACTCCAAGCAGGACGCCGAGGACTTCATCACCGAGAACCTCAACGACGACGTCCTCGATCAGGCCGAGCCGGCGGAGCCGACCGCGCCGCCGGAGGACGGCACCGAGCCGGCCCGTGGTGCCGGGGGCGACGCCGGTTCCGGCGAGGTGGTCGAGGACGACACGCTGAACGACCTCTCCGACGCCGCGACCGAGGGTGACGAACCGCAGCCTGACGCCGGCGGCTGAGTCATGCGGGGCGCTCGCAACCTCGAGCTGAGCCTTCTGGTGCTCGGCACGTTCATCACCGTCATCGCCTACTTCTCGTTGAACGCCGGCGAGACGACCGAGGTCAGCGCCGGCATCGCCGTGTTCTTCGCCATCGTGCTGGTGCTGCTGGTGGCGGCCCATGTGGTGGTGCGCTACACCGCGCCGAACGCCGATGGCCTGCTGCTGCCGCTGGCCGCCCTGCTCAACGGGCTGGGTTGGGTGGTGATCGCTCGGCTCGACGAGGGCCTGGCCGACTCCCAGGTGGCGTGGACGTTCATCGGCATCGGCGCCTTCAGCGCCACCCTGCTGCTCGTCCCGGACATCAAATGGGTGGCCCAGTACCGCTACACGCTGGCCCTGGCCGGGGTCACCCTGCTGATGCTGCCCCTGATCCCGGGCCTGGGTCGGGAGATCAACGGCGCCCAGATCTGGGTGTTCATCGGCCCGTTCTCCATCCAGCCGGGGGAGTTCGCCAAGATCGTCCTCGCCGCCTTCCTGGCCGGCTACCTGGCCGACAAACGCGACCTGCTCATGCTGAGCAATCGCAGTATCGGGCCCCTCCACCTGCCCGCCTTCCGCTACTTCGGCCCCCTCCTCCTGGCCTGGGGGGTGGCGCTGATGGTGATGGTGCTCCAGCGCGATCTCGGCTCGTCGCTGCTCTTCTTCACCCTGTTCATGGTGATGATCTACGTCGCCACCGGCCGAGCCGCCTACGTCCTCACCGGGGCCGTGCTGTTCAGCGTCGGCGCCTTCGTGTCGTGGCGTCTGTTCTCCCACGTCCAGACGCGGGTCGACATCTGGATCGACCCGTTCGAGGATCCGAAGGGCCGGGGCTTCCAGATCGTCGAGGCGGCCTTCGCCTTCGCCGACGGCGGCATCACCGGCACCGGCCTCGGTTCGGGGCGGCCCGACAAGATCCCCTTCGCCTCCACCGACATGATCTTCGCCGCCGTGGGGGAGGAGCTGGGCCTGCTCGGGGCAACCGCCGTGCTGGCCGCCTTCATGTTCTTCGTCAGCTCCGGCTTCCGGGTGGCCTCCTCGGCCCAGGATCCGTTCGAGAAGCTGCTGGCCGCCGGTCTCACCGCCCTCCTGGGCTTCCAGACCTTCATCATCATCGGTGGCGTGCTGCGGGTGCTCCCCCTCACCGGCGTGACCTTGCCGTTCGTGTCCTACGGCGGCTCGTCGCTGATCTCCAACTACATCGTGCTGGCCCTCCTCGTCCGGATCTCCGACGGGCTCCCGGCCGCCGCCCCGGCGCCCGCCGCCGGTCGAGGGGCGTCACCGGCGCCGGTGCCGACTCCCGCGTAGGCGAGGGGATCACACGATGAACAGTTCGCTCCGCCACGTGATGATCGTGCTCCTCGGCTGCTTCGTGCTGCTGTTCATCCAGCTCAACCGGGTGCAGATCTTCCAGGCCGAGGCCCTGCAGGACAACCCGAACAACACCCGAGCGGGGCTCGCCGACTTCGACCGGGCCCGGGCCGAGGTGTTCACCGCGGACGGGGTGACCATCGCCCGCAGCGACCGGTCGGACGGCTTCTTCAACTTCCAGCGCGTCTACCCCGAGGGTGAGCTCTACGCCCACACCATGGGCTACATCTCGTTCACGGTCGGCAGCGACGGCATCGAGCGGACCCACAACGACGCCATCACCGGGCAGACGGCGGCCCAGCAGCTCGACGAGCTCACCGATCTGCTCGATCCGGACCCCGACCCCGGCGTCGTCATCACCACCCTCGACCACGACCTCCAGTCGACGGCCCGAGCGGCCCTGGGGGAGCGGTTCGGGTCGGTGGTCGCCCTCGATCCCCGCACCGGGGCGATCAAGGCGATGTGGAGCTTCCCCTCCTACGACCCGAACCTGGTGGCGGTCAACAGCTCGACCGAGAGCAACGCCAACTACACCCTCCTGCTGGAGTCCGAGGGCAACCCGCTGCGGGCCAAGGCCTACCGGGACGTGTTCTTCCCCGGGTCGACGTTCAAGATCGTCACCGCCGCCGCCGGCCTGGAGCTCGACGTCGTCACCCTGAACGACCCGGTGTTCCCGGCCGAGGCCGCCTACACCCCGCCCCTGACCACCCGCCCCATCACCAATTTCGGTGGCCGCGAGTGCGGGGGCACCCTGATCGAGCTGCTCGTCCAGTCGTGCAACGTGCAGTTCGCCCAGATGACGGCGGAGCAGATCGGTCCGCTCAAGATGGAGCAGCAGGCCAGGGCCAACGGCTTCAACGAGATCCCGCCCATCGATCTGCCGGGTGCGGTGGCCAGCGAGTTCCCCCTGCCCGAGGTGTTCGGCGGTCGGATCTCCGAGCCGACGCCCGAGATCCCGGCCGGCCTGTTCGACAACACCCCGCTGCTGGCCCAGAGCGGCATCGGCCAGTTCGAGGTGCAGGGTTCGCCCCTGACGATGGCGCTGGTGGCGGCCGGGGTGGCCAACGACGGCATCATCCCCACACCCCACGTACTGGCCGAGATCCAGGACGAGACCGGACGGGTCATCTCCACCAACTCCCCCGGCCCGTGGCGCCAGGCCATGGACGGCGACACCGCCGAGGCGCTCCAGGAGGCGCTGCTGCAGGCCGGCATCCGGGGCAGCGGGGCCACGGCCGCCGTCGACGGCCTGGAGGTGTCGGTGAAGACCGGTACGGCCCAGCTCGGCACCGACCCGCCGGCGTCGAACGCCTGGATCGTCGGCTACGCCGGACTGCCCGGTCAGGAGCCCGAATTGGCGGTCGCCGTGCTGGTCGAAGGCCAGGAGGGCTCGGGCGATCAGACGGGTGGACGGGTCGCCGGACCCATCGCTCAGGAGATCTTCGCCGCCTACTTTGCCGACAGATTATGACGAGACGGGGCCGCGGCGACGCGCGACCCCCTCATCTGAGTACTATTGACCCCGTTGTGACTGATGCCTCCACCGCGCGGCCGGTACTCAGCGGTCGGTACGAACTGCACCGCCGAATTGCCAGGGGCGGGATGGCCGACGTGTTTTTGGCACGCGACCAGCTCCTGGATCGTCCTGTCGCGGTCAAGGTCCTGTTCCCCCAGTACGCGGCGGAGCCGTCCTTCGTGGCCCGCTTCCGCCGTGAGGCCCAATCGGCGGCCAACCTGAACCACCCGAGCGTGGTGGCGGTCTACGACTGGGGCACCCACGAGGACACCTACTTCATCGTCATGGAGTACGTCGAGGGCCGGAGCCTGGCCGACGTCCTGGCCGCCGAGGGCCACCTCCATCCCGATCGTGCGGCCGAGATCGCCACCGATACCGCCGCCGCCCTCGGTTTCGCCCATCGCAACGGCACCGTCCACCGCGACGTGAAGCCGGGCAACATCATGATCACGCCCCAGGGCCAGGTGAAGGTGACCGACTTCGGCATCGCCCGGGCCTTCGGCGGCGACGAGGCCGAGCTCACCCAGACCGGCTCCGTCATGGGCACGGCGAGCTACTTCTCCCCCGAGCAGGCCCAGGGCAAGCCCGTCGACCCCCGCAGCGACCTCTACTCGCTCGGCGTGGTCCTGTTCGAGATGCTCACCGGGGAGCCGCCCTTCACCGGCGCCTCTCCCGTCTCGATCGCCTACAAGCACGTGCAGGAGATGCCGCCCCGGGTCACCGAGCTGAACCCGTCCGTCCCGCCGCCGCTCGAAGCGATCATCGACCGCCTCCTGGCGAAGGAGCCCGACGAGCGCTACGCCGCCGCCGAGGACGTTCGGGCCGATCTCCGCCGCTTCCGCGAGGGCCAGCCCCTCGTCGGCGTGGCCAACAACGGTGTCAACGGGGCCTACGGTGCCCCCGCCAATGGGGCCGTCGGCCTCAACAACGGTGCCGCCCCCGGCTACGCCCAGAACGGCCAGATGGACGCCACCACGGCCATGGGTCATCAGCAGGCGCCGCCTCAGCGCCAGGCTCCCAACCCGCAGCATCACGGTGGCCCGGTGCAGCCCCAGCAGGTGCCGAACGGTCGCATGACCGACACCGGCTCGCGGGCCATCATCGACACCACCCGAGCCATCCCGGCCTCCGCCGCCGTCCGCCAGGTCGAGCCGGTCGAGGAGTACTACGAGCCCCCGAGCCGGACGGGCGTCTTCGTCGTCATGCTGGCCGGTCTGTTGCTGCTCATGGTCGGCATGGTCGTGCTGATCAGCCAGGCCATCTCCGGCAGCGACGACAGCGCCGACGAAGAGACGATCGACACGGTCGTGGTGCCGTCGGTGATCGGCTTCACCCAGGGCGCAGCCCAGAGCCAGCTGGAGAACGCCGGTTTCGTGGTCGCCTTCGAGTTCGATCCGAATGACGAGTTCGCGGCGGGCGAGGTCTTCAACCAGGAGCCCATCGGCCAGACCGATCTCGCTCCCGGCGAGACCGTCACCATCTTCATCGTCGAGGCCGACGAGACGGAGTCGGTACCCACCGTCGTCGGTCTCTCCACCACCGACGCCCAGAACACCCTGAACAACCTCGGCTTCGATGTGGCCATCGAGCGTGAGGAGAGCGACGAGTTCGAGCTCGACGTGGTGATGGCGCAGTCGCTCGAGCCAAACCAGATCGTGAACAAGGGCTCCCTGATCACCCTGACGGTGTCCAACGGCCCGTCACAGGCCGAGGTCCCGAATCTCGTCGGCCTGGCCACCGCCGACGCCACGTTCCAGCTCGGTCAGCAGGGCTTTGACGAGATCACGGTGCAGAACGAGGGCAGTGCCGACGTCCCCCTCGGCACCGTCATCCGCACCGAGCCGCCGGCGGGCAGCCAGATCAGCCTGGGTACCCCGGTCGTGCTCATCGTTTCCAGCGGCCCCGACATCGAGCAGGTGCCTCAGGTCGTCAACCTGGCCCGGGCCGCCGCCGAGCTGCTGCTCACCGACCGGGGTCTCGTCCCCGTCGTGGTGGAGCAGCAGGTCGAGGATCCCAATCAGGTCGGCAACGTGATCGCCCAGGATCCCGCTCCCGGCACCGAGGTCCAGCTCGGCGCTCAGGTGACGATCACGGTCGGCATCCCGGCGCCGACCACGACCACCACCGAGCAGGAGACCACCACCTCCACCACCGAAGAGGAGAACGACGGCAACTAGGTCGTGCGTTCTCGGAGCCCGATGGCTCCGGACGGTGTACGAGATGGGGGTTCAGGCCGAGGCCGTCGTCGCCGACGCTCGGCGGCAGAAGTTCTCGACCAGCTGCAGGCCGCCGACGGTCAGGATCGACTCGGGATGGAACTGCACACCCTCCACGTCGAACTCCCGGTGACGGAGGCCCATGATCAGTCCGTTGCGGCTCCGGGCCGTCACCTCGAGGCTGTCGGGCACCGAGTCGGCGTCGACCACCAGCGAGTGGTATCGGGTGGCCTCCAGCGGCCGGGGCAACTCGGCGAAGAGCCCGGCCCCCTCGTGGTCGATGACCGACGTCTTGCCGTGCATCAATTCCGGCGCCCGCACCACATCGCCCCCGTAGAGCCGGCCGATGCACTGATGGCCGAGGCAGACCCCTAACACCGGTCGCCGGCCGGCGAAGCGACGGATCACGTCGTTGGACACCCCGGCGTCGTCCGGCGTACCCGGCCCGGGGGAGATGAGCACCCCGTCGGGGTCGAGGGCCACCAGCTCATCGACGGTGGCGGCGTCGTTGCGGACGACGATCGGCTCGGCCCCCAGCTGACCCAGGTACTGCACCAGGATGTAGACGAACGAGTCGTAGTTGTCGACGACGAGCACACGGGGATTCACCGGGCCGAGGGTATCCGGGCGCCCTGCGCCGTGTCTGTCGATTTGCCTCGTCGGCCGACGCCGGTTGCGAGCGGTAGGGTGGGGGCGTGGTGCGACAGGACAAATCTCGTGGCGGTCGGGTAACCCCCAAAGGGGGCGAGACCGTCGAAGGCGAATACACCCCGAGTGGCGTGAGTCGCGAGCCGGTGAAGCTCGACAGCCGGTGGTCGAGCGTGGTGCCGATCCTGATGGTTGCGCTGATGCTGGCCGGGACGCTGTTGATCCTGGTCAACTACATCTTCCTGTCGGACCCTTCCAACTGGTATCTGCTGGCCGGCCTGGGTCTGATCCTCGGTGGCATCGTGGCCGCCACCCAGTGGAAGTAGCTGAGCCCACCTCCAGCCATCCCCATGTTATCCACAGGCTGTGATACCGCACGGTACTTGCGGCCACAAGCAGTGACATCGTACCCAACGAATGTCGCCCAGATTGACGAAGGGTTACTGATCACGACGTTGCCCACAGGGTGTGGACACGTTTCCCGCCTCTGACGACGGGATCCATGCTGTTTCTGTGGATAACAGCTCGATGGTTGGGGGTCGCCCGAGCTGCAGGTGGCTGGTTCAGATCGGGACTACAAGTCCTCGACCGGGGTCGTCAGTTCCATCTCGTCGGCACAGTGTCGCGGTGCCTGTGGAATACTGTCGTTGGCCAGGGTCATCCGCAATTCGGCCCCGCAGGTGGAGCAGCGATAGGTGAGTTTCACCCGGCGGAGCTCGCCCGGCGGCGGCGCCTCGGGCACCGGGCGGGCGAAGGAGCCGATGGTGGCGGTGCCGATGACGACGATCACGTAGCCGATCGCCATCGCCACCAACACCCGTCCGACGGGCTGTCCGACCCCGATGAGGGTGGCCCCGATACCGACGATGGCGAGCTGGATCAGGCGCTTGCGTCGGCGCTGGGTCCGCTCGTCCCGCAGCCGGGCGGAGGAGACGACGGGATCGTCGTCGTCGTCCACCAACTCCGGCAGATCGGTCTGGGGCTCGAAGTCGCTCACATCACTTCGATGATGGTGGCGTTGGCCATGCCGCCACCCTCACACATGGTCTGGAGGCCGTAGCGGCCGCCCGACCGCTCGAGCTCGTTCAACATGGTCGTCATCAGGCGGGCGCCCGAGCACCCGAGGGGGTGACCGAGGGCGATGGCCCCGCCGTTGGGGTTGACCTTCTCCATGTCCGGGCCGTGCTCGGCGGCCCAGGCCAGGACGACCGAGGCGAAGGCCTCGTTGACCTCGAAGATGTCGATGTCGTCCATCGACAGACCCGACCGCTCGAACACCTTGGTGGTGGCGGGGATGGGGCCGGTGAGCATGGTGACGGGATCGACGCCGGCCAGGGCGAAGGAGTGGAAGCGGGCCCGGATATTGAGCCCGAGCTCCTTGGCCTTCGATTCGCTCATGATTAGCACGGCGGCGGCGCCGTCGGTGATCTGCGAGCTGTTGCCTGCGGTCACCTTGCCGTCGGGCAGGAAGGCGGGCTTGAGCGTTGCCAGCTTCTCCGGCGTGCTCTCGCGGATACCGCCGTCGGTGGTGACCATCTCACCCGTCTCGACCACCTTGCCGGCCTCCCGGTCGAGGATCTTCTCCGCCACCGGCAGGATCTCGTTGTCGAAGCGGCCCTCGTCGCGGGCCCGGGCGGCGCGGGACTGGCTCATGGCGGCGAACTCGTCGAGCTGCTGGCGGCTGATGCCCCACTTCTCGGCGATCATCTCCGCTCCGATGCCCTGGGGCTGGAGGCCGCCGACGGGGGCGTAGCGCTCCTCGATCGGCTGCGAGAAGGGGATGCCGACGTCCTTGACCATCATGCTGGCCCCCATCGGGACCAGGCTCATCACCTCGACCCCGGCGGCGATCACCACGTCATAGGCCCCGGCGATCACGCCCTGGGCGGCGAAGTGGGCCGACTGCTGGGACGAGCCGCACTGGCGGTCGACGGTGGTGGAGGGGACCGACTCGGGCCAGCCGGCGGCCAGCACGGCGTTGCGGCCGACGTTGATCGACTGGGCGCCGACCTGCATCACGCAACCCATGATCACATCGTCGACCAGGGCCGGGTCGAGATTGTTGCGCTCGGCCAGTGCGGACAGCACCTCGGCGGCGAGATCGGCCGGATGCCAGCCGGAAAGCTGCCCATTCCGCTTTCCCATGGGGGTGCGAATGGCGTCTACGATCACTGCGTTTTCCATGACAACCTCGTGCAGGGGACAATCGTTTCGGAGCTGTTCGACACGCTACTACCTGCGCGGGTGCAGACCTGGATCGACGCACCTACCACGGAGTAGCCTGAACGGGCGGTACTTCAAATTGGACCTACATACCTCTCGCTGACAGGTTCAGCGTGGACTACCGAGGAGCACCATGAGCAACGCTGCCGACATCGATGCCTATGCCGAAGGAAGGACGATCACGTCCACCTTCATGGAGACCCTCGCCGAACATGGCGACCTGGTCGCGCTTCGGTGGAAGGACGACGCCGACGCCTGGCACGAACTGACCTATAGCGACTTCGCCGACCGGGTCGCCCGGGCCGCCGCCGGCCTCCGGGCCCAGGGGGTCGGCCCCGGCGACCGGATCCTGCTGATGATCCGCAACGTGCACGAGTTCCACGTGCTCGACGCCGCCGCACTGTTCCTCGGGGCCACCCCGGTCTCGATCTACAACAGCTCCTCCCCCGAGCAGATCGAGTACCTGGCCAACGACGCCGAGGCCAAGCTGGCCGTGGCCGAGCTGCCCGCCTTCTACAACTCGATCTCCAAGGTCCGTCAGAGCATTCCGTCACTGGTCAAGCTCGGCATCATCCACGACGCCGACGGCTCGGTGGGCGACGGCGCCGACTTCACCTACGACGAGCTCCTGGCCAACGACCCGGTCGACCTGACCGAGGAGGCCAAGACCGCCAAGCCGGAGGATCTCGCCACCCTGATCTACACCTCGGGCACCACCGGCCCGTCGAAGGGCGTGATGCTCGACCACCGCAACGTGGTGTGGACGGTGGAGTCGCTCCGTCAGGGCTTCGAGCTCGAAGGGTCGATGGCCGGCATGCGGGTCATCAGCTACCTGCCGATGGCCCACATCGCCGAGCGTTCGGTGAGCCACTACGGCGCCATGTTCTTCGGCTACGAGATCACCTGCCTGCCCGACCCCACCCTGATCGCCGCCTACGCCGGCGAGGTGAAGCCGCAGGTGATGTTCGGCGTACCCCGTGTGTGGGAGAAGGTCTACGGCGGCATCAACGCCGCCCTGGCCGTCGACCCGGAGAAGGAGAAGGCCGTGGCCGAGGCGGTCGAGGCCGCCGCCCCCATCAAGGAGAAGATGACCTGGGGGACCGCCACCGACGAGGAGATCGAGACCTACAACTTCCTCGACGCCGTCGCCTTCTCCACCATCCGTGAGCTGGTCGGCATGGACCAGCTGCAGTTCGCCATCACCGGCGCGGCGCCGATCCCGGCCGAGATGCTGCAGTGGTTCCGCACCATCGGCGTGCCGCTGTCGGAGATCTACGGTCTGTCGGAGACCTCGGGCCCGATGACGTGGGCCGCCAATCGGGTCAAGCCCGGCACCGTCGGTCCCGCCATTCCCGGCGTCGACGTGAAGTTGGGCGACGACGGCGAGGTGCTGTGTCGAGGGGGCAATGTGTTCCGCGGCTACCTCAACCAGCCGGAGAAGACGGCCGAGGTCCTCACCGAGGACGGTTGGTTCCACTCCGGCGACATCGGCGAGATGGACGAGGACGGTTACGTCAAGATCGTCGACCGCAAGAAGGAGCTGATCATCACCGCCGGCGGGAAGAACCTGTCACCGGCCAACCTCGAGGCGTCCCTCAAGATGATCCCGCTCGTGGGCCAGGCCATCGCCATCGGCGACCAGCGCCCCTTCGTCTCCGCTCTCGTCGTGCTCGACCCGGACGTCGCCCCCCAGTGGGCCTCCGCCCAGGGCATCGAGTACGGCAGCCTGGAAGAGCTGGCCCAGCACCCCTCGATCGTGTCCGAGGTGGAGTCGGCCCTCTCCGGGGTGATGGAGGGCTTCAACAACGCCGAGCGGGTCAAGAAGGTGAAGGTCCTGGGCGAGGAGTGGTTGCCCGACTCCGACGTTCTGACCCCCACGTCGAAGCTGAAGCGGCGGGGCATCCATGCCCGCTACGCCGACGAGATCGAGAGCCTGTACTCGTAACTTCCAAGCGGCCAATGGCGACCGCACAAATTACATAGAAGCAATTCATGTCCGGACTACCGATGGTGTGAATCGCGTGGGTATATTCACCCGTCCGGTTCACACCATCGAGTAGGCGGAAACCCGTTCGTGGAACCACTCCCACTTCCACACCGCCGCAATCGAGGAGAGCCACGTGTTCGACACCCATTCGGGTTCGGTCGCCACTTTTTGGGCCCAGGACGCTTCCGTTTTCGCCACCGCATACATTCCTGAACACAGCCCCGAGGCGTGGCGGAACTACATCGCCGGACTGGTCCACACCTACGACGGGTGGGGTGTCGGCCAGATCGTGGACCCTCGGCTGCTCGAGGACGAGGGTTGCTCCCTCTTCTGGCTCCTCCACGATCTGAGCGGTCGGTTGGTGGGCGGCATCCGGGCCGAGGGTCCGTTCCGCTCGATCGACGACTACGCCGGCGTCCACGAGATGGCGGCCAGCCCCGATCACGCCCGGGCCCGGGCCGAACTGGCGGCCACGGTCGACGGTGGGCTGATCGAGGCCAAGGGTGGCTGGTCGCTGCCCGAGCAGCCCGGCCTCGGCTCCGTCCTCGGCCGCTGCATCGCCCACAGCGTGTGGTGGTTCGATGTACCGGTGGGTTTCTGCTCGTCGGCCCTGCACGCCCAGGCGGTGTGGGAGCGCAGCGGGGCACGACGCCAGGACGGTGTCCTGCCCGCCGCCTACCCCGACTCGGACTACGAGACGTCGCTGATGATCTGGGACGGTGACTACGAGCGCCGGATGTCACCCCAGCAGCGCCGGATGCTGCTGTGTGACCGGCGCTACCTGCGGCCGGCCCTGGCCCGGGCCGGGATGGCCCCCGACGTGTCGTCATGGCATCCGGAGCTGTTCTTCGACTTCGACGATCGGCGGGCCGAGCTGGCCGAGGCCGGCGTCCGCTTCGTCGATCACCTCGACGGCGCCCGCCAGGAGCTGAGCGAGATCGTGCCCGCCGTCGGCACCGCCTTCCACGGCGAGCCCTCGCACTGGATCTACCTGCCGTGGCGCAACGTGGCCCTCCACCTGCCCGGCCCCCGGGCCCTGTGGCGACTCCGCACCGACCGCAACCGCCACAAGGTGCGGGAGGCCGAGCAGGACGCCATGCTCGCCCGCACCGTCGGTGTGGTCGGGATGAGCGTCGGTTCCTCGGCGGCATTCGCCGTCGCCCAGGAGGGTCTGTGCGGGGCCATGCGCCTGGCCGACTTCGACCGGCTGGAGATCACCAACCTCAACCGCCTGTCGGGCTCGATCGTCGACCTCGGCAGCCCCAAGGTGGAGATCGCCGCTCGCCGGATCGCCGAACTCGATCCCTACCTCCCCGTCTCGCTCTACGAGGACGGCGTCGACGCCACCAACGTCGATGAGTTCGTCGGCGACCTCGACGTGGTGGTGGAGGAGTGCGACTCGCTCGACGTGAAGCTCCGGGTGCGGGAGGCGGCGGCCCGCTACGAGGTGCCGGTGCTGATGGAGACCTCCGACCGGGGCCTGCTCGATGTCGAGCGGTACGACCTCGATCCCGACCGTCAACCCTTCCACGGTCTCCTCGGCGACAGCTCGGTGGACGAGCTCGCCTCGCTCTCCACCGACGACAAGGTGCCCTACGTGCTCGGGATCCTCGAGCCGGGTCAGCTGTCGGCCAAGATGGCGGCCTCGATGGTCGAGATCGACGCCACGACCAGCTCGTGGCCCCAGTTGGCCTCGGACGTCGCCCTCGGTTCCTGCCTGATCGCGGCGACCATCCGCCGCCTGTTCTCCTCCACGGAGAACGTGCCGTCCGGGCGGGCCCGGCTCGACATCGGCGACGTGCTCGACGGTATCGAGGAGCCGACACCGGAACCGTGGGCCGACGTCCAGGTGCCTCCGGCGCAGGTCGAGCATCCCTCGCTGCCCGAGCGCTTCACCGACGCCATGGTCCACGCCGCGGGCCTCGCCCCCTCCGGCGGCAACATGCAGCCCTGGCGGTTCGAGTTCACCCACTCGACCTTCGACGTCGAACTCGCCCCCCGCACCCAGGTCGGCCTGGACGTCGCCGGCCGGGGCTCGGCCGTCGCCTGCGGCGCCGCCCTGGCCAACGCCATGGCGGTGGCCGCCATCCGCTCCCGGCTGTCGCACAACACCGGCGCCCTCGATCTGTCGCTCGACCTCGACCGACCCGACGTGGTGGGCCGGGTCCACCTCGGCGGCGAGACCGACGACGACTGGGCCTCCCTCGCCCCCTACATCACCCGGCGGTCCACCAGCCGGGTGCTCGGCCCCAGCACCCCACTCGCCCCCGAGGTGGTCGAGACGCTCAAGGCGGCGTCGGTGGCCGGCGGCGCCCGCTGCGTCTACCTCCCCACCCACCAGCTCGGCGATCTCGTCGACCTGTGGGCCGAGGCCGATCGGGTCCGCTACCTCACCCCCCGCCTCCATCGGGAGATGATGAGCGAGCTGCGTCGGCCCGGTATCGACCCGCTCGACGACGGCCTCGACGAGCGGACGCTGGAGCTGTCGGCCAGCGACGCGGCCAAGCTGCCGATCCTGCGTCGGTCCGACGTGATGTCCGAGCTCGACCGGCTCGATCTCGGACGCCGTCTGGGCGACGACACCCGCAAGCGGCTTCGGGAGAGCAGCGGCATGCTCATCGTGCTGACCGGCGGCCACACCCGGACCGACTACGTCCGAGGCGGCGTCGGCCTCCAGCGGATGTGGCTCACCGCCACCCGCCTCAACCTCTGGCTCCAGCCGATGAGCCCGGTGTTCGGCTACACCCACACCCCGGAGGAGCTGGCCGAGCTGGTGGGACCGGCCAGGGCCGCCCGCCTCTACCGCTTGAGCCGGATGGCCTATCGCCAGCTCGGTATCGACGAGGACGAGAGCTTCGTGCTCGCCGCCCGGGTGCACGGTGGGCTTCCCCCGTCGGCCGTCAGTCGGCGCCGCACGCCGCATTCCACGGTCGCCCGCCAGCCGGCGAGGACGATCGCCGCCCGCACCACCCTGCCGGAGCGGTTGGCCACCACCTGACCGCCGGAGCGGCCTTTGCCCACCCCGCATCGTGGACTGCTCACGATGCCGGGGTTCGAGCCGATCGAGGACGAGAGACTCGACTAGCACTCGATGGGAATGGCAATGGACGCAAGCAATCCGGCCCGGCAACGGCAGCTCGATCGGCTGATCACCGAGATCGCCCGCAAGTTGATGGGTGTGCCGGTCAAGGAGGCCGACACCGCCACCGAAGGTGTCTTGGCCGAAGTGCTGACCTTCTTCGACGTCGACCAGTGTTTCCTGCGTCGCAACGTCCACGAAGAGGAGCATTCGGTTCTCGTGGCCGAGTGGCCGGTGCGGGAGTTCATCCCCGATCCCGATCCCCTCTACATCATGCCCTACGACCTCAATCCCGTGGCCGGCATGGTCAAGGATCTGCAGGACATGTTCATCTCCTACCCGGAGGATTCCCCCGACTATCAGGAGAACATCAAGGCCGGGTCGGGACAGGCCATGACGACGGTGGCCATGGTGCCGTTGCTGCGCGATGAGTTCACCCTCGGCGCCCTCGGTCTCATCCGCCACAACAACACCCGCTGGGAGGACGACGAGGTCACGACCCTCATCGCCATCGCCAGCCTGCTGGCTCAGATGTGGGGTCGTCACGAGGCGGAGGCGCAGATCATCCGCCAGGCGTTCACCGACGAGTTGACCGGCCTGCCCAACCGTCGGCAGCTCGAGATCAAGCTGGCCGAGCTGGTGCAGACCTCGCCCGCCTCCCTGCTCGTCATCGACGTCGACAACATGAAGATCATCAACGACGGGCTCAACTACGCCACCGGCAACGAGTTCCTCCAGGCCATGGCCGACCGCCTCCGCACCGCGGTGCGGGGCGAGAACATCGTGGCCCGCCTCGCCGGCGACCAGTTCGCCGTGCTCACCACCAACACCGACCCGATGAACGTCGAGACGATGGCCCAGCGTCTGGTCGAGGAGCTCGGTCGCCCCTACGAGGTCGACGGCGTACCAATCGTCCGCACCGTGTCGATCGGTGTGGCCCACGACGCCCCGGGCGTACTGATGGCCGGCCAGCACGACCTCGAACTGCTGAAGGACGCCGGCGTCGCCATGTCGGAGGCCAAGAAGGCGGGCAAGAACCGTCTGGCCGTGTTCGACGAGGCCATGCACGATCGCCTCAGCCGGGCCTTCCAGGTGGAGATGGAGCTGCGCAAGGCCGTCGAGGACGGCGACCAGCTCTGCCTGCACTACCAGCCCGAGGTCGACCTGCGCACCGGCATGGTGGTGGCGGTCGAGGCCCTCATGCGGTGGAACCACCCCGACCACGGCCTGCTCAACGCCGGCGCCTTCGTCGAGCTGGCCGAGGAGAGCGGTCTCATCGTCGAGATCGGCGACTTCGTCCTGCGGGAGGCCATCTCCCAGCTCTCGAAGTGGCACGACGTCCACCCCGATCTCACGATGCGGGTCAACGTGTCACCGGCCCACCTGATGAGCCGAGACCTGTCGAGCCAGATCCGGTCGCTGACGCAGGAGTTCAACGTCAAGCCCGATCACATCTGCATAGAGGTGACCGAGCACGTGATGATCGCCGACCACGAGTTCATCATGGGGATCCTCAACGAGATCCGGGCCATGGGGGTGCAGATCGCCCTCGACGATTTCGGCACCGGCTACAGCTCGATGGAGCAGCTCAAGAAGCTCCCGATCGACGCCCTCAAGATCGACCGCGCCTTCATGATCGAACTCGCCACCTCGGAGAAGGACGCCGCCATCGTCGACGCCACCATCCGGCTGGCCGACGCCCTCAAGATGAGCACGGTGGCCGAGGGCATCGAGGAGGAGGACCAGATCCGGGAGCTGCTCAATCGGGGCTGCTACCGGGCCCAGGGCTTCCTGCTGGCCCGACCGGCCGCACCCGACGACGTGGCCAAGCTCTTCGGCCGTCCGCTGGTGGCCGGCAAGATGAAGCTCGGCCAGGATCCGGCCTACGCCGTCCAGGAACCCGCGCCCGTTCAGCACTGATCGCCGCACTCATCGGGCGGTGACGCCCGGTCTCACCGGTTCTGCCACGCCGGACGGTCGCCCTTGAGGAAGCCCCGCATGGCCGCGGTGGCGTCCTCGGTGCCGATGGTGAGCGTCTGCGTGCGATTCTCCAGGTCGATGCCGGCCTGCATCGAGGCGACCTCGAGGTTCGACCACATCACCTCCTTGGTCATCCACACGCCCATCGGGCTGTTGTCGGCGATCTGACGGGCGACGTGCAGGGCCTCGGCCTCGAGTTCGCCGTCGTCGACCACCCTGGTCACCAGGCCCAGCCGCTCGGCCTCGTCGACGTCGAACACCCGGCCCGTCAGCAGCAGCTCGAAGGCCCGCGACGCCCCGATCAGTCGGGGCAGCAACCACGACACGCCGATGTCGCAACCCGAGATGCCGAGGCGGACGAAGGCGGTGCCGAACTTGGCCGACCGCGAGCAGAGCCGCACATCGCTGGCCAGGGCGATGGCGAACCCACCGCCGGCGGCGGCGCCGTTGACGGCGGAGATGATCGGCTGGCGGATCGAGCGCATGTGGGGCACCAGCGACGCGATCAGCTGCTGCACCGCCATGCGCTGTTGGGGGACGCCGAGGTCCTCGGTGCCGGGGACCGAGCCGAAGCCGTTGAGATCGAGGCCGGCGCAGAATCCCCGCCCTGCGCCGGTGATGATCACCACCCGGCAGTCGTGGTCGGCGTGGACGGTGTCGAGGGCGGCGTGCAACTCGTCGACCAGCTCCCGGGTGAGGGCGTTGAGGTGGTCCGGTCGGTTCAGGGTGAGGACGGTGATACCGGGCTCCGGCGTGGTGATCTCGACGTTGGCCATCGAGCGATCGTAGATTGACCTCGGCGGCGGAGCCCAAGTGCCGACGGACGGGTTTCCCGGGGCGTCCGTCGGGGAAGGTTTCCGGAAGACCGTCGGTTCAGGGTGCGAGCTATGCGATTCGTCAGCTACATGACTCCGGGCTTCCCGGTGCCGCTCTTCGCCTCGATGGCCGGCGCCCTCGGGGCCGATCTCCACCTGGTCACGGACCGGTCCGGGCCCGATCCGGCGGCCGATCCCTTCGCCGCCGCCCACTACGACTTGGGCTGGATCTGCTCGACGTCGTACGTCGGGCTCGCTCTCGGCACGCCGGAACCGTCGGTCGAGCTGGCCGGCGTGGCCTGGGTTCCCGACGACCCGGACAACGGTGGCCGCCCGGTCTACTTCGGCGATCTGGTCGTTCGCCCCGACAGCCGGGTCGACCGGCTCGCCGACCTGTCGGGCGCCCGGATCGGCTGTAACGATCACGTCAGCCTGAGCGGACACTACGCCCTCCGATGGGCCGCGGCCGACGCCGGCCTCGACCCCGACTCCTTTGCCGAGCTGGTCTTCACCGGCGGCCATCATCGGTCGCTCGATCTGCTCCTCGCCGGTGAGCTCGACGCCGTCGTCGTCGACTCGGTGGTGCGGAGCCAACGGACCCGCACCGACCGGCCGGTCGCCGATCTGCGGCTCGTCGACCGGCTGGGGCCGTGGCCGACGCAGCCCCTGGTGGCCCGATCCGGCCTCGACGACAGCGCCGTGGCCCGAGCCCGCCAGGGCCTGCTGGCCGCCGCCGATCAGCCGCCGTTGGCCGCCCTGCTGCGGGCGTCGGCCCTCACCGGCCTGGTTGAGGTCGACCCCGACCACTACGACCCCGTCCGG
>JBCCRO010000046.1:0-38918 GCA_039201605.1 Actinomycetota bacterium | reverse complement strand
GAGGCCGATGCGCTGGCCCGGGGCGTCCTCCGCGGTCTCCAGGCGGCAGCGATCAGGTCCGCCTTTGCAGACGGCAGCGACTAGGCCCGCCTTCGCAGTCGGAGCATCCTCATGCCGTCGGTGGTGTCGGGGAGGAGTTCGGCCACGGCGCCGTCGCCCTCCCACGGTGGGCCGGGACGGTCGAGCACATCGACGGCGACCGCTCCATCGTGGTCGGCCGCGGTCAGCACCCGATCGAGGACGGCGGTCGATTCGGCGTCGGTGAGGGTGCACACGCTGTAGGTCACCACGCCGCCGGGCCGTACGAGGCCGAGGGCGGCGGTCACCAGGTCGACCTGGAGCTCCTGCAGTCGCTCCGGGGCCTCGGCGTCGATACGCCACCGGGCGTCGGGACGGCGACGGAGGCTTCCCAAACCCGAACACGGGGCGTCGACGAGCACCTGGTCGACCGACCCCGGCCGCAACGCCGGGTGACGGGCATCGGCCACCATCACCGGAACCGGCGCTCCGAGGCGCTCGATGTTGCCCGCCATCAGCCGCACCCGGCTCAGGCGCCGATCGGCGGCCACCACCTCGGCCCCGGTGGCGGCCAGCGCCGTGGCCTTGCCGCCGGGCGCGGCGCACAGGTCGACGATGAGCTGACCGGCGGCCGGCTCCATCGCGTCCACCACCAGAGCGGAGGCCGGGTCCTGCACGTAGCCGTCGTCGCGGACGTTCACCTCGGCCCGCCGGTTCATCGCCTCCAGGGCGTTCAACGCCCGCGCCGCCCCCAGGTCGGCGTGGAGGCGGTCGACGATCCAGTCGGGGTAGCTGAGGCGGACTGCATCGCTCGGATACGCCACCGGGGCATCGGCCACCTTGCGAAGCACGGCGTTGACCAGGCCCCGGGCCCGGCCGCCGAGGGCCTCCACCGTGGCGCTCACCGCGGCGTGGGGCGGCGTCTCGAGCAGGGCGAGCTGGTAGGCGCCGACCCGTAGGGCGGCCCGGACCCGGGGCTCCACCTCGCCGAGGACGAATCGGTCGACCAGGTGGTCGCAGGCCCGCCGCATCCGGGTGGTGCCGTAGACGAGCTCGGTGACGAAGCGCCGGTCGGGGCCCGACAGCTCCGACCGGTCGAGCATGTCGGGGAGCACGAGGTTGGCGAAGGCGCCCTGGTCGTCGATCCGAACCAGGGCGTCGATGGCGAGCCGGCGGGACGCCGTACCGGCCGGAGCGTCGGCCTTTCCCTGCCGCTGCTTGTTCCCACCCGAGGAACGCCGCCGCCTGCGGGTGTCAGCCAAGGCGCTCACCGGGCCGGGGCTGAGCCCCGTTCACCCAATCGCCTGCGGCCATGGCCCGCTTGCCCTCGGGCTGGACGACGACCAGTTCCAACACCCCGTCGCCGGTGGTGAGCAACGGTCCGTCGAGCGAGCCGGGCTCGGCGGTATCGACGGCGGCGGCCGCCTCGCCTCGGGCCACGACGGCTTCGAGCACCTTGAGGCGCTTGCCTCGGAACGTCGTCCAGGCCCGGCCCAGGCGGGTGAGGCGTTGCAATTCGTCGGCGGAGCGGCTCGGGTCGAGTTCGAACTCGTCGCTACCGATCTTGGCCGCGTGGGTGGGCTCGCCCTCCTGGGGAACCGGCGGCCGCAGACCGGCGGTGAGCTCCTCGACCAACAGATCGGTGCCGGCCTCGACCAGCCGATGCCGAAGGGTGCCGAGGTCGTCGTCGCCGATGGTGAGCTCGCGTCGGGCGAACACGGCGCCGGTGTCGAGCCCCTCGGCCACCTCCATCAGGCACACCCCGGTCGTCTCGTCACCGGCGAGCAGAGCCCGCTCCACCGGAGCCGCCCCCCGCCATCGGGGCAGGAGGGAGAAGTGGATGTTGACCATGGCCAGCTTGGCCAGCACATCGACGGGGATGATCCGGCCGTAGGCTACGACCACGCCGAGGTCGGCCCCGATCTCGGTGGCATCGGCCAGGTCGTGGCTGACCGGCAGGCCCAGCTCCAGGGCGGCGGCCTTCACCGGCGATGGACTGGTGGCCGATCCTCGACCCCGGCGCTTGTCGATGCGGGTGATCACCAGCCCGACGTCGAACCCGGCGGCGACCAGGGCGCGAAGCGGCGGCACCGCCATGTCCGGGGTGCCGAGGTAGACCAGGCGTCGAGGAGGGTTGGTCGGAGCGACGGCCAGCGCCGGCTGGGGATCGCTCACGGCAGGGTCAGGCCGCCGACAACCTTCCCGCCCTTGCTCTTTCCGCCCTTGCCCAGGGACCACCGGCTGCCGGTCTCCTCGTCGGCCGGCTCGTCGTCGACGTCGATGAACAGCTCCCGCACTTCCTTCATCGCCTTCTTGCGGGTATCGGGATCGAGCCGATCGAGCAGCAGCACGCCGTCGAGGTGGTCGGTCTCGTGCTGCAGGACGCGGGACAGGAGCTCGTCGGCCTCGAACGAGACCTCGTTGCCGTCGATGTCGAGTGCGGTGGCGTGGATCTCCTTGGGACGCACGATGTCCCACGACAGACCGGGTACCGACAGGCACCCCTCCTCGTACAGCCACTCGCCACTGGACTCGTGGATCACCGGATTGATGACGACGTTGGGACCGTCGCCGATGTCGAAGACGAAGATCCGGCGGGAGACACCGACCTGGGGGCCGGCGAGACCGATGCCCGGCGCGGCGTACATCGTCTCCAGCATGTCCTCGGCCAGCTTGGCCACCTTGCCGTCGACGTCGGTGACGTCCTCGGCCACCTTGCGGAGGACCGGGTCACCGAAAATGCGAACGTCGTAGGGGCTGGTCATCACCCTCCATCGTAGGGGCACCCCGCCCTGAGGCCACTACCGTTTGGAGCCTGTGAACGCCCAGCCGACCCCCGCCGAGGCCTCCGGATCCGCCTCGCACTACTTCGACGCCGACCCCGACGGACCCTCGAATCCGACCACCGTCGAGCTCGTCCTGCCCGACGGCACCCTCACCCTGACCACCGACCGGGGCGTGTTCTCCCGCCACGCCGTGGACGTCGGCACCAAGCTGCTGCTCCTCGAGGGGCCGGAGCAGGTGGCCGACGACCGCCACCTGCTCGACCTGGGCTGCGGCTACGGCCCGATCGCCTGCGTGCTGGCCCGCCGGAACCCGTCGGCCACGGTGTGGGCGGTCGACGTCAACGCCCGGGCCCGCGACCTGTGTCGGAGCAACGCCGAGGCCGCCGGGCTCGGCAACGTGCGGGTGGCCGCCCCCGACGACGTGCCGGGCGATCTCGTCCTCGATCGGCTCTGGTCGAACCCGCCGATCCGGATCGGCAAGGCGGCGCTCCACCAGCTCCTCCTCCGATGGCTGCCCCTCCTCGCCCCCGATCGGGGCAGCGCCCACCTGGTGGTCCAACGCCACCTGGGGGCCGACAGCCTGCAGACGTGGCTGAGCGGCCAGGGGTTCCCGGCCAGCCGCCGCCGGTCGCGCCAGGCGTTTCGCCTCCTCGACGTGACGGCCCGATCAGAGCCGGTGGTCGAACGATGAGCGGCGACGGTCGAAACGGACGCCGATCGGGTCGGGCCACCCGCCCGGCGAAGGGCGGGCGGGCCGGGCTGCGTCGACCCTCGACCGAGAACGGACCCAAGCCGCTCTCCCCCACCGACCTCAAGCGGCTCCACCGTCAGTGGCGACGCAAGACCGACCTCCGCCTGGCCCTGATCCTCGACGGCGTCCAGAAGCCCTACAACGTGGGCTCCCTCCTGCGGTCGGCCGCCGCCTACAACGTGGAGACGGTGTGGACGGTGCCGCCGGCACCGCCCGCCGACCACCCGACCGTGGCCAAGACGGCGCTGGGGTCGGACCGCTTCGTCCAGCACCGCACGGCGGAATCCGGCCGGGACGCCCTCTATCAGGCCAGCGCCGAGGGGTTCATGACGGTCGCCATCGAGCTGACCGCCGACGCCCAGCCTCTGCACACGGTCGAGACGGCCGACGCCGTCTGCCTGGTGTTGGGCCACGAGGACCGCGGCGTCCACCGGGACACCCTGCAGCACGCCGACGTGATCGCCTACCTCCCCCAGCTGGGCAAGATCGGATCGCTCAACGTCGGCCACGCAGGCACGGTCGCCCTCTACGAAGCGGCCCGCCACGCCTGGACGGCCACCGACGGCGACTGAGGCTCAGGCTCTGAGCGGGTCGACGAGCACGCTGACCCGTTCCACCGGCCGCGGGGTGTCGGCCAGGGCGTCGGCCAACACGGTGGCGTCCGCCGCCCGCACCAGGAAGCGGTCGTCCTGGCGCGGCCCCATCACGGTGAGGTGGGGGTGGGCCGCCTCCAGGGTGGCGGCGAAGGCGGTGGCCCCCCGGCCCCGCAGCTCGGCCAGCGCCCCGAACGGGGGCAGGCCCAGCGTCTTGCGGATCTCCAGCTCCTCGTCGAGGAGGCGGCCGGGATCGGCGAGGGTGGCGGCCCGCAACACCCGGTGGTCCGGCCGGCGACTCTGCACCAGGATCCGGCCTCCCTCGTCTCGACCGCCGACGAGCTGGGCCGCCCGGACCAGCAGCGTCATCGCCTGCTCCGCCGCCCGGTAGCGGGGGGCCAGCAGCTCCTGGTCGAAGTCGAGAAAGGCCACCGTGTCGACGGTGAGGAGCTGATGGAGTGCCGCCTCGGTGCCGACGGTGACCCGAGCCGGGGGCCGACCGTCGCGATCGGTCGACGAGGCGCTCAGCTCGGCCACCGGCTCGCCCAACATGGCCGACAGCTCCTCGGCCGCCCGGGTGACCCCGAGGCGCAGCCGTTTGAGTCGGGTGCTGGTACAGGCGGCGCAGATCATGGGCCGGGTCTCACCGGTGGCCGGGCACACCAGCCGACCGTTCTGCTCCACCATCAGCCGCTCGCCGTCCTCGGTCAGCGCCAACTCGCCACAGGCGCCGCAGGCCAGCATCACGGCCCGGCCCTTGCGGTTGAGTACGGC
Source organism: Actinomycetota bacterium (assembly GCA_039201605.1). Lineage (GTDB taxonomy): Bacteria > Actinomycetota > Acidimicrobiia > Acidimicrobiales > SZUA-35 > CADEDH01. Next base: position 33,996 of record JBCCRO010000046.1, on the reverse strand, counting down.
CAGCGCCGTGCCATCGCCCCGGAACACGTCGACCAGGCGGGACGAGAACAGCCCGCGCTTGCCCGGCTCGTCGTCCCGCCGGTCGACGACCTCGACCACGGGCCACGACGCCCGCTCCCGGGCCCTGGCCGGGGTGCGGGTATGGTCGGCCGCCGCCACCGCCTCCAGCGACGGACTGGGCGACAGCAGCCAACACGGGATGCCGGCCCGGCGGGCCCGCTCGATGGCGACGTCCCGGGCGTGCCACGTCGGGTGACGCTCCTCCTGGAGGCTCTCGTCGTGTTCGTCGATGACGATGATCGTGGCCAGGTCGGCCACGCTGGCCCACACCGCCGATCGGGCCCCGATCACCACCCCGCCCCGGCCGGCGGCTGCCGCCCAGTCCCGCGGGAGGGAGCGGGCGGTGATCCCCCGCTGACGCAGCCGGCCGGCGAGGCTGCGGGCCAGACCGACCCGGGGCACGACCACCAGGGCGCTCCCCCGCTCGCCGGCCTCGGCGATCCAGCCGAGCACGTCGTCGGCCGGCCCGTGGCGGAGCAGGGACACATCCGACCGAGGCTCCGCCTCCCCGCCCGGCGGCCGCCGGTCGAGCGAGCGCACCACCCGCGGGGCGGAGGCCGTGCGCAGCACGGCGCCGACCCGGCCGTACCAGCGATGGGCGGCCCATCGGGCCAGGTCGACGACCTCAGGGGCCGGGCCGGCCGAGCGGATGGCGAGAACGGGCAGCAGGGCGACGTCGGCCGGGGGCTCGGGGGCCACGGCCGTGATCCAGCCGTTGACCCGTCGGCCCTGCAGCTCGATGCGCACCTCGGACCCGACGGCGATCGGGCCCGCCATCCCGTCGGGGACGACGTAGTCGAACTCCTTCTCCAGCCCCGACACGTCGGGCAGGACGCGCACGGGCGTGCCGGTGATCGGTTCCCGTGCGGTGTCCGGCGAGCGGCCGTCGGCCGTGGTCTCGGCACCGTTCGACGCCGGTTCCCGGGCCGGGCCCGGGTCGAACAGCCGCCCGCCCGTGGTCATCGACCCGTCACCGAGCCGTCGGCTCCCTCGCCCGCCGAAGCGGACGAATCCTCAGAGCCCCAGGGCCGAGCGGAGGTCGTCGGCTCGATCGGTGCGCTCCCAGGTGAAGGAGTCGCCGGCCGGGCGGCCGAAGTGGCCGTAGGCGGCGGTGGAGGCGAAGATCGGACGCCGGAGGTCGAGCACGTCGAGGATGGCGGCCGGCCGCAGGTCGAAGATCTCCTGCACGGCGGTGGCGATCTTGTCCGGGTCGACGGTCTCGGTGCCGAACGTCTCGACCATGACCGACACCGGCCGGGCCACGCCGATGGCGTAGGCGACCTGCACCTCGCAGCGGGTGGCGGCGCCGGCGGCCACCACGTTCTTGGCCACCCAGCGGGTGGCGTAGGCGGCCGACCGGTCGACCTTGGACGGGTCCTTACCGGAGAAGGCACCGCCACCGTGGCGGGCGGCGCCCCCGTAGGTGTCGACGATGATCTTGCGACCGGTGAGGCCGGCGTCGCCGACCGGGCCGCCGATCACGAACCGGCCGGTCGGGTTGACCAGCACCTCGTAGTCGTCGTCGGCGAACTGCGCGGGCACCACCGGACGGATCACCTGCTCGATCAGGTCGGGCCGGATCATCGAGTCGCGGTCGATGCCGTCGTCGTGCTGGGTCGAGACCAGCACGGTCTTGAGCCGCACCGGCTTGCCGTCGACGTAGTCGAAGGTGACCTGGGTCTTGCCGTCGGGACGGAGGTAGGGCACGGTGCCCGCCCGCCGGACCTCGGCCAGCCGCTCGGCCATGCGATGGGCCAGGTGGATGGGCAGCGGCATCGCCTCGTCGGTCTCGTCGCAGGCGTAGCCGAACATCATGCCCTGGTCGCCGGCGCCCTGTTCGTCGTAGGCGTCGCCGGTGGCGCCCGAGGAACGGACCTCCTCCGACTTGTCGACGCCCTGGGCGATGTCGGGCGACTGCTCGTCGATGGCCACCATGACGCCACAGGTGTTGCCGTCGAACCCGTAGGACTCCTTGTCGTAGCCGATCCGGGTCAGGGTGCGACGGACGACGGCGGCGATGTCGACGTAGGCGTTGGTCGAGATCTCGCCGGCCACGATGGCCAGACCGGTGGTCACCAGTGTCTCGCACGCCACCCGGCTCATCGGATCCTGCTCGAGCAGCGCGTCGAGGATGGCGTCGGACACCTGATCGGCCATCTTGTCCGGGTGGCCTTCGGTGACGGATTCGGAGGTGAAGGTGTAGGAGTTCACGGTCAGCTTTCGGTTGCGGGTAGTCGCTGGGCGGCGGCCGCCAGTACCGCCTCAGCCACGGACACCTTGTCCGTGAGGGGAATGTCTAGCACCGAGCCGTCGGCGCCGAAGATGGTCACGGCATTCGTCTCATGGGCGAAGCCGACACCGGGTGCCGACACGTCGTTGGCCACGATCAGGTCGGCCCCTTTCCGTGTGAGCTTACCGGTGGCGTTGGCGGCGAGATCCGATGTCTCGGCGGCGAAGCCGACCAGGACCTGCCCGTCGGGCTTGGCCCCACCGAGAGCGGCGAGGATGTCGACCGTCGGCTCCAGCACGACCTGGGGAACGCCGTCGGCCTTCTTGATCTTCCCGTCGGCCACCGACACCGGCCGGAAGTCGGCCACGGCGGCGGCCATCACCACGATGTCGCAGCTTGAGGCCCGGGCGGTCACGGCCTCGTGCATCTCGGCCGCGGTCGACACCGACACCCGCTCCACCCCGTCGGGCGCGGCCCGATCGACGGTGGTGACGAGGGTGACCTTGGCCCCCAGGCGTTCGGCCACCTCGGCCAGGGCGTAGCCCTGCTTGCCGCTCGACCGGTTGCCGATGAACCGTACGGGGTCGATCGGCTCGCGAGTGCCGCCGGCCGTGATCAGCACCGAGCGGCCGGCCAGGGCCGGGGCCTCGGCCGAGGAGCCGCCAACCGTCGAGCCCTGCGCCGCAGCGCCGTCGGTGGTGGCGCCGTCGGTGGTGGCGCCGGCGAGGACCTGGACGACGGTGTCGACGATGGTGGCGGGCTCGGCCAGGCGACCCTTGCCGATGTCGCCACCGGCCAGTCGACCCTCCTCGGGGGGCACGATCACGACGCCCCGAGCGGCGAGCACCTCGAGGTTCTCCACCGTGGCGGGGTGCTCCCACATCTCGGTGTGCATGGCCGGGCACACGATGACGGGCGCCATCGTGGCCAACAGGGTGGCGCTCAGCAGATCGGCCGAGCGGCCGGTGCGTAGGTCGGAGATGATCCGGGCCGTGGCCGGGCACACCACGATGGCGTCAGCGCCCTGGCCCATCTTGGTGTGGGGGATGTGGTGGCTGTCGTTCCAGAGGCTGGTCTTGACCGGCTCGGAGGCCAGTGCGGTGAACGTCGTCGGGCCCACCATGTGGTGAGCCGCGTCGGTGAGGATCGGCGTGACGTGGGCGCCGAGGTCGACCAGTCGTCGACAGACCTCGATCGCTTTGTAGGCAGCGATGCCCCCGGTGACACCGAGGACGATCGTCCGGCCTTCGAGCACCGGCTCTGGCCTGATCAGGCGGCGTCGTCGCCGTCGGCCTCTTCGGCGGGACGGACGGGCACGATCTTGTCGGCGGCGATCTCCTCGAAGGCGATCGACAGCGGCTTACGGGCCACCGAGGTGACCTGCGGCGGCACCTTGGCCCCGAGGCCCTCACCCAGCTGACCGAAATAGGCGTTGATCTCCCGAGCTCGGGTCGAGGCGAGGGTACAAAGACCAAACTTGGTGTGGGTCTTCTCCATCAGTTCCTCGACGCCAGGGCTCATCATCGTGTCGTACGAGTCGGCCATCGTGCACCTCCAGTCGGCCGTTCAGCCTACCGCCCAAGGCCCTCAACCCGAACAAACCGTTCCCGACCTCCTGATGGCCGGCGTATCAGCGCACGGATGGCGCGCTCTTGCCTCCGACCCGACGACGAACACGTCGCCGAACGCAGGGGGTACGGAACCATGGACAAGCGGTTGCCCCGCAGCGTCGTCGCTGCACTCGTGATGATGCTGACGGTGGTGGTGGCCACACCGGCCTCGGCCACACCTCCCGACTGGCAGCAGTTGGGCCTCGACGTCGACGGCGATGCCGGCAACGATGTGCTCCGGGGCCAGAACGGCGTCGACGCCTGCGACGGCGGCACCAACGCAGCCGCCGGAGGTCAGGCGTTCGGCTGCGAAAAAACCGTCGGCATCCCTTGATCAGGAGGCCCAATGGAACGGTGTCGAACGCCGTTCCCTTGGCGCCCCGACCTTGCGGGAACTTGTCCAGTAGAACGACAAACCCCGTCCGATCGACCGGGTGGCCCGAAACGGCGGGACCGATCGGAACGCGCCCGAACAGGCCTACAGGCCGGCTCGGGCCTTCTCGATCACCGTCCACATATCTTCGACGGTGTCGTCGATGTTGACGTTGACGATGATGTTGGCGCCGAGCTCGCGACCGGCATCGGCCTCCTCGGCCGCCTTGTCCAACCGCTGGAGCACCTTGTGGGGCGGATCGCCACGGCGGCGGAGGCGGGCCTCCTGCTCATCGGCCGAAGGGGCCATGAGAAAGATCAGGAGCACGTCGGGGTGGATGTCGAGCACCTGACGGGCGCCTTGGACGTCGATCTCGAGGACGATGTCCCGACCGGCCGGGGCTTCGGGGGTCGGGGTGCCGTAGTAGTTGTCGAGAAACTCGGCGTGCTCGAGAAAGCCGCCGTCGGCGATCCGCTGCTCGAACTCGTCACGACCGACGAACACGTACGCATCCTCGGCCTCGCCCGGTCGGCGGGGGCGGGTGGTCCACGAGCGGCTCAGCCACAGCTCGGGATAGCGCTCGACGAGCGCTTCCACGACCGTTCCCTTCCCGACCCCGCCGGGACCAGAGACGACAATGACGAGTTGGTCATCTTTCAGGAGAAGGCCTCCAGGAGTGCTTTCCGCTGCTGCGGACCGAGGCCGGACAGTCGTCGGGACTCAGCGATACCTATGTCTTCCATCGTACGACGCGCCGTGACCTTCCCGACGCCGGGAAGCGACTCGAGGACGGCGAGCACCTTGATCTTGGCCACGATGACGTTTTCGTCTGCGTGATCAAGCAGCTCGCCGAGCGTGATACTCCCCATCTTGAGGCGATTTTTCACGTCCGAACGAACTCGCCGTGCTTCAGCCGCCTTCTCCAAGGCGGCGGCGCGTTGCTCTGGACTCAATTCCGGTGGCTTTGGCATACAAGAACTGTACCCAACCCTGATGCAAGCACTGACACGCTGGCGTAACGAAATCGTCGTCGGGGTGCAGAATCGCCCAAGCAGCACCGGGTGGTTCGCCTAAGAAATATCGGCAAAGAGCGAGGCTGCGGCCTTCGCCGGATCGTCGGCCAGGGTGACGGCCCGTCCGATCACCAGGAGGTCGGCCCCTTCGGCCAGGGCCTCGGCCGGGGTCACGGCCAGTGGCTGGTCATGACGGTCCGCACCTTCGGCCCGAATACCGGGGACGACCCGCTGCGTGCGGGGTGACAGCTCCCGGACGTTCTTCAAATCCGGGCCGGAGCACACGATGGCTTTGCAGCCGGCCTCTACTGCGAGGCGGAGCCTATTGGGAACAATGTGGGGCGGGGCATCGGGATCGCTTGTGAGCACGGTGATGGCCACGGCGGTCGGCTCGGCCAGGCCAGCGTTCATCGCACCTTCGTGGAACCCTTCCACGCCAGCCTGCAACATGGCTCCACCACCTTGTGCATGGATCGTCAAGTATTTGGCGCCCAACGCCCCACAAACCCCGGCTGCCTTTCGCACAGTCGTAGGAATGTCGTGCAATTTCATATCAAGAAATACGTCGAAGCCATTGTCGAGCATGGTGCCGACGGCATCGGGCCCGGCCGCGGTGTAGAGCTCGAGGCCGACCTTGGCCACCCCGAACCACGGCGACAGCTGCCGGGCCAGGCGTAGGGCCTCGACCAGGTCGTCCACGTCGAGGGCCAGTGCCATCCGGGACCGCAGCTCGGGCGGTAGCCCATCGGCTGCGGGCGATGCCGTCGTCGAGTCGTGTTCCTCAGCGGTGGTCTCGGTCACGCTGTTCCTCCTGTCGGCTGCACGGTCGACCGGCCATGATCGGCGGTCGGCTGTGGTTGTTTGGCGGGTTGGTTTGCGAACGGGGAGCCGTCGGCGGCCCCGGCGGGGCCGTGGTGATCACCGGCCTCGGCGGGCCGGGTGATCAGCGGCCCAGGCGGGCCGTGCCGATCAGCTCGGAAAAAGTCTGAATGCCTTGATTAGCACACCAGCGGTCAAGTTCGGCGCCCACACGGCCGCAGGTACGGGGATCGGCCAGGGTGGCCGTTCCGATCTGGACGGCGGCGGCGCCGACCCGGGCGAACTCCACCACGTCGGGGGCGGTGGCGATACCGCCGACACCGATCAGGGGCAGGTCGGGGTGGGCGGCCCGTACGTCGGCCACGGCCCGCACCGCCAGGGGCCGGATGGCGGGGCCCGACACCCCGCCCATGATCCCCCCGAGGCGGGGTTCGCCGGTGGCGGGATCGACGCTGAGGCCGAAGTAGGTGTTGACCAGGGTGACCGCCTCCGCTCCCCCGTCGTGGGCGGCGCCGGCGATGTCGGCCAGGCCGCCGCCGATGTTGGGGCTCAGCTTGGCCCATCGGGGCCGACGGCAGCCCTCGGTGGCGGCCAGCACGGCGGCGGTCAGCTCGGTCGAGTGGGCGAACAGCTCGTTGCCGTGCTCGGTGTTCGGGCAGGAGATGTTGACCTCGACGGCGATCACCTCGGGACCGAGGTCGCCGAGCATCTCGGCCGCCTGCTTGTAGTCGTCGACGGTCCGGCCCCAGATCGAGACCACCACCCGGGCCCCGGCCCGACGCAGGTCGGGCAGCTCGTCGTCGATCCAGGCCGGCAGACCCGGCCCCTGGAGGCCGACGCTGTTGATCATGCCGGACGGGGTGGCGTGGACCCGGGTGGCCGGGTTGCCCTCCCAGGCGAAGTGGGCCAGCGACTTCACCACCACCGCTCCGAGGCTCGACAGATCGACGAAGGCCGAGAGCTCCGCTCCGTGGCCGGCGGTGCCGGCGGCGGTCATGATCGGCGACGGCAGCTCCAGGCTGCCGACCCGGGTCGAGAGATCGGTCATCGGTCGACCTCGGGCCCGCTCCCGGACACCGTTCCGGAGGCGGCGGCCACCGCCTCGTGGATCGACTGCAGGGACCGCACCTTGAGCTGGGTCTCCCGCAGCTCACCGATGCCGATGGCGAAGCTCTTGGCCGCCGCCACCGTCGTCAGCAGTGGTACGCCGTGTTCGGCGGCGGCGGTGCGGATGTAGTCACCATCGGCTCGGGCGCCACGGCCGCGCGGCGTGTTGATCACGATGGTCAGACGGCCGTCGTTCATCAGCATGACGGCGTCCGGCTCCCCCGCCTCGGCCGGGGCGTCGCTGGCGACCCCGATGCGGGCCACCACCTGCTCCACCTTGAGGCCGGCCTCGTCGAGGGCGGCGGCGGTGCCCTGGGTGGCGGCCAGCCGGTAGCCGAGCTCGGCCAACAGCGTGGCCGCCTCGATACCGCCCGGCTTGTCCCGGTCGGCCAGCGAGAGGAACACCAGCCCGTCTTCGGGCTCGGGAATGGCGGTCCCGGCGGCCAGCTGGCTCTTGACGAAGGCCAGGCCGGCGCTGGTGTCGACGCCCATCACCTCGCCGGTGGAGCGCATCTCCGGTCCGAGCAGGGCGTCGGTCCCGGGGAACCGGTTGAACGGCAGCACCGCCTCCTTGACCGACCAGTGCTCGAGCTCGGGTTCCGGCCCGAGGAGGCCCTCGGCCCGCAGCTCGCCGAACGTGCTGCCGGCCATCACCCGTGAGGCCACCATCGCCATCGGTCGGCCGGTGGCCTTCGACACGAACGGGACCGTGCGGGACGCCCGGGGATTGGCCTCGATCACGAAGACCTGCCCCTTCTGCACCGCGTACTGGACGTTGATCGGGCCCTGCACGTCGAGCTCGGCGGCGATGGCCCTGGTGTAGTCGCAGAGTACGTCGATCGTCTCGTCGGACAGCGTCGACGGCGGGATCACGCAGGCCGAGTCGCCCGAGTGGATGCCGGCCTCCTCGACGTGCTCCATCACCCCGCCGATGACGGTCTCGCCGACGCCGTCGCGCACGGCGTCGACGTCGACCTCGATGGCGCCCTCAAGAAACCGGTCGACCAGGACCGGGCGTTCGGCCGACAGGCCGCCCTCCCGACCGAGCGTGCCCGCGGCGCTGAGCGCGGCCATCGCCCGCTTGAGGTCGACATCGTCGTAGACGATCTCCATCGCCCGTCCGCCGAGCACGTAGCTCGGCCGGACCAGGGCCGGGTAACCGATGCGCTCGACCACGGCCAGCGCCTCATCGGTGCTGGTGGCGGTGCCGCCGGCCGGCTGGGGGATGTCGAGGCGGGCGCACAGAGCGGCCCACTCCTCGCGGTCCTCGGCGGCGTCGATGGCGGACGGACCGGTGCCGAGCACCAGCTCCGGCGGCAGGACGTCGGCCAGCTTCAGCGGGGTCTGCCCGCCGAGCGAGACGATGATGCCGACGAGTTCGCCCTCCGATGTCGCCTCGGCCTCGATGATGTTGAGCACGTCCTCGTGGGTGATCGGCTCGAAGTAGAGCCGGTCGCTGGTGTCGTAGTCGGTCGACACCGTCTCCGGGTTGCAGTTGACCATGATCGTCTCGTAGCCGGCGTCGCGCAGGGCGAAGCTGGCGTGGACGCAGCAGTAGTCGAACTCGATGCCCTGCCCGATCCGGTTGGGTCCTGAGCCGAGGATGATCACCCGGGGCTTCGTCCCCGGGCGGACCTCGCTCTCGTCCTCGTAGGTCGAGTAGTGGTAGGGGGTCGACGCCTCGAACTCGGCGGCGCAGGTGTCGACCGTCTTGAAGGTGGTGATGACCCCGGCCGCCAGCCGGGCCGCTCGGGCGGCGGCCTCGGTGCCCCCGACCAGGTGGGCGACCTGGGCGTCGCTGAACCCGAGCTGTTTGGTCCGCCGCCACTCGGGGCGGGTGAGCGACTCGATACCGCCCTGGTGCTGCTCCAGCCACAGGCGCTGCTCGACCACGATCGACAGCTGGTCGAGGAACCACGGGTCGATGCGCGACAGCTCGTAGAGCTCGTCGACGCTCCAGCCCCGCCGCAGGGCCTCCGCCACCTCGAACAGGCGGTCGGGGGTGCCGATGCCGACGGCCACCCGCAGGTCGTCGTCGCCCATGTCCCGGTACCGCTGCTCGGCCGGGCCGCCGTTCAGGCCGATCTGGCCCAGTTCGAGCGACCGGCACGCCTTCTGCACCGACTCGGGGAAGGTCCGGCCGATGGCCATCACCTCGCCCACCGATTGCATCGAGGTGCCCAGCTCGCCGGTCGTGCCGGGGAACTTCTCGAACGCCCAACGGGGGATCTTCGTCACCACGTAGTCGATCACCGGCTCGAAGGAGGACGGCGTCTTCTTGGTGATGTCGTTGGGGATCTCGTCGAGGGTGTAGCCGACGGCGAGCTTCGCCGCGATCTTGGCGATGGGGAACCCGGTGGCCTTGGAGGCGAGGGCCGAGGACCGGCTGACCCGCGGATTCATCTCGATGATGACCTGACGGCCGGTGTCGGGCTCGACGGCGAACTGCACGTTGGAGCCGCCGGTCTCCACCCCGACCCGACGGAGGCAGGCGAAGGCGGCGTCGCGCATCACCTGGTACTCGGGGTCGGACAGGGTCTGGATGGGGGCCACCGTGATCGAGTCGCCGGTGTGGACGCCCATCGGGTCGAGGTTCTCGATGGAGCAGATGATGACCTGGTTGTCGTTGCGGTCCCGCATGACCTCCAGCTCGTACTCCTTCCACCCGGCGATCGACTCCTCGATCAGGATCTCCGAGATCGGGCTGGCGGCCAGACCGGTGGCGGCCGCGGCGGCGAACTCCTCCCGGGTCTTGGCGATGCCGGTGCCCCGACCGCCGAGGATGTAGGCGGGCCGGATGACGACGGGGAGGCCGATCTCCTCGACCACCTCCATCGACTCCTCCACCGTGTGGGCGATGCCGCTGCGGAGGACGCCGAGGCCGATCTCGACCATGGCGTCCTTGAAGTTCTCTCGGTCCTCGGCGGTGGCGATGGCGGTGGCGTCGGCCCCGATCAGCTCCACCCCGAACTCGTCGAGCACGCCGGCCTCGACCAGCTCCATCGACAGGTTGAGGGCGGTCTGGCCGCCGAGGGTGGGCAGCAGGGCGTCGGGTCGTTCGGTCTCGATGATCGACCGCAGCACCTCGAGGGTGAGGGGTTCGACGTAGGTGGCGTCGGCGAACGTCGGGTCGGTCATGATCGTGGCCGGATTCGAGTTGGCCAGGATCACGCGGTAGCCCTCCTCGCGCAGGGCTCGGCAGGCCTGGGTGCCGGAGTAGTCGAACTCGCAGGCCTGACCGATGACGATCGGGCCGGAGCCGATGAGGAGGATGGACTCGATGTCGGTGCGCTTGGGCATGGGTCAGGCCCTCCCGGCCGCGGTGGCCCCGGCCGCGTCGGCCATGAGCGTCTCGAACTGCTCGAACAGGTAGGCGCTGTCGTGGGGCCCGGGACTGGCCTCCGGATGATGCTGCACGCTGTAGGCGGGCACACCGGTGACCCGCAGTCCCTGACAGACACCGTCGTTGAGGTTGATGTGGGTCACCTGGGCCACCGATGCGATCGACTCGGGGTCGACGGCGAAGTTGTGGTTCTGGCTGGTGATCTCCACCTGCCCCCGCTCGGTGTTCATCACCGGGTGGTTGGCCCCGTGATGGCCGAACGGCAGCTTGACGATCCGACCGCCCAGGGCGAGGGCCAGGATCTGGTGGCCGAGGCAGATCCCGAAGATCGGCACCTTCCCGACCAGCTCCTTCACCGTCGCCACGGCGTAGGGCACCTCGCTAGGGTCGCCCGGCCCGTTGGACAGGAACACGCCCTCGGGTTCGAGGGCGAGGATCTCAGCCGCCGTGGCCGACGCCGGCAGGACGTCGACGGTGGCGTACCGGCCGAGGTGTTCGAGGATCGTCGACTTGATGCCGAAGTCGAGGGCGACCACCCGGCGAGGGCCGGAGCCGACCCGGTAGGCCTCGGCCGTGGTGACCTGGGCCACGAGGTCGATGCCGTCGGTGCCGGGCTCGGCCTCGGCCGACGCCGTCAGCTGCTCCAGGGTCTGGGCCCCCGGCCCGTCGGTGGGGGCGAAGGCGCCCGGTAGGGCGCCGACGTCGCGGATGAGACGGGTGAGGCGTCGGGTGTCCACGCCGGCGATGCCGGCCATGCCGTGGCGTTCCAGGAACGAGCCGAGATCCTGCTCGGCTCGCCAGTTCGAGTGACGGCGGGCCAGGTCGCGCACCACCACGCCCCGGGCGAACACGCCCCGGGACTCGGCGTCGGCGGCTGCGGTGCCGTAGTTGCCGATGTGGGGGTAGGTGAAGGTGATGATCTGACCGGCGTAGGACGGGTCGGTCAGCACCTCCTGGTAGCCGGCGAGGGCGGTGTTGAACACCACCTCCCCCGATGCGATGCCGCCGGTCGGGACGGCCCCGATGTGTTCGCCCTCGAAAACCGATCCGTCGGCCATCACCAAGGCCGCTGGCTGGATACGGGACACCACGGTGTCTCCCTTCGTCGCGTCGTTCGTCAGGTCGTTTGTTGGTTCGTTCGTCGGATTGCTCGCTGCGTCGTTCCCGTGCTCCGTCGCCGCCCGGTTCACGGCGTCGCCCCGTCGACCATCACCGCTCGCCCCTCCACCACGGTGTGGCGGACCCGGCCCTGCAGTCGTCGCCCGAGGTGGGGGCTGTTGGCGGCGTAGCCGCCGAAGTCGCTCCGCTCGACGGTCCAGACCACGCCCGGATCGACGACGGCCAGGTTGGCCGGTCGACCCTCGGCGATCACCCCACCGTGGCTGTCCGCCAGCCCGCCGATGGCGGCCGGCTGCCACGAGAGCACCGGGAGCGCCTGCTCCAGGCTCAGACCGACCTCGCCGAGCAACAGGCCGAGCGCCGTCTCCAGCCCCAGGGCACCGACCGGCGCCTCGTCGAAGGCCAACTCCTTGGCGTCGACGGTGTGGGGCCGGTGGCCGGTAGCGACGGCGTCGATGGTGCCGTCGAGAACAGCGGCCCGCAGGGCGGCCACGTCGACCTCGGTCCGCAGCGGCGGGTCGAGGCGGAGGTTGGGGTCGAAGGAGGCGACGTCGGCGTCAGTCAGCACCAGGTGGTGGGGCGACACCTCGGCGGTCACCGCAACGGCGTCGGCCTTGGCCTCGGCGATCAGCCGGACGGCGCGTGCGGTCGACACCTGCTGGAGGTGGAGCCTGGCCCCGGTCAGGCGGGCCAGGGCCAGCTGCTGGGTCACCGCCAGCTCCTCGGCCGCGGCCGGAATGCCGGGCAGACCGAGCCGGGAGGACCACTCCCCCTCGTGCATGATCCCGCCCGATCCGAGCTCGTGGTGGAGCCGCTGAGCCACCACCAGGCGGGTGTCGGTGGCCTCGGCCATCGACATCAGGTACTCGAGGGCGTTGCGCAGGACCCGGGGGTCGGTCACCGGGCGACCGGCGTCGGAGAAGAATCGGACGCCGGCGTCGATGAGGCCCGTGTACTGGGCCATCGAGGCGCCGCCCCGCCCCTGGGTGAGGGCGCCGGTGGGGACGATGCGGCACGGTGCCGACTTGGCCAGGGCCCGAATCTCGGCCACCACCGCCGGATTGTCGGGGCAGGGGTCGGTGTCGGCGCTGGCCAGCAGCGCGGTGTAGCCGCCGCGGGCACCGCTGCGGGCCCCGGACTCCACCGTCCCGGCCGCCTCGGCCCCCGGCTGGCGGAGGTCGACGTTGAGATCGACGAAACCGGGGCAGACGACGGCGCCGTCGGCGGACAGGGTCCGGTCGCCGGTGAGGGCCTCACCGGTGGCGACCACGATCCCCGACTCGTCGTCGACGGCGACGTCGAGGCGGCGCCGGCCTTCCCGGTCGAGCAGCTCGCCATCGGCGAGGACGGTGATCGTCATGCCCCCTCCTCAGCGAAGCCGACCGGGCCGCTGCCCAGGAGCCGGAACAGGGCGGCCATGCGGACGGCGACCCCATTGGCCACCTGGTCGAGGACCACGGCCCTCGGGTCGTCGGCCGCCTCGGGGTCGATCTCGACGCCACGGTTCATGGGGCCGGGATGCATGATCAGGGCGTCGGGCCGCAGGTGGCTCAGCCGGTCGACGGTCAGGCCGTACTGCCGCCGGTACTCGGCAACGTCGGGCAGCAGGGGCGAGCCAAGCCGCTCGGTTTGGATCCGGAGCATGTAGGCCACGTGCAGGTCGGGGAGGATGCGGTCGAGGTCGGTCTCCACCTTCACCCCCCAACCGGCCAGGCTGGGCGGCATCAGGGTGCCCGGCCCGACCAGCACCACCTCGGCCCCCAGCTTGGTGAAGGCGTCAACGGCGGAGCGGGCCACCCGGGAGTGCTTGATGTCGCCGCACAGGGCGATCCGCTTGCCATCGAGATCCCCCAGGTGTTGGCGGATGGTGTAGGCGTCGAGCAGGGCCTGGGTCGGATGCTGATGCCAGCCGTCCCCGGCGTTGAGGATCGAGGCGTCGGTCCACCGGGCGATCTGGCGGGGCACGCCGGAGCTCTTGTGGCGGACGACGATGGCGTCGACCTTCATGGCCGAGATCGTCTCGATCGTGTCCCGCAGCGACTCGCCCTTCTTCAACGCCGAACTCCCGGCGGAGAAGTTGACCACGTCGGCCGAGAGCCGGCGGGCGGCCAGGTCGAAGCTGGTCCGGGTGCGGGTCGAGTCCTCGAAGAAGGCGAGGACGACCGTCTTGCCCCGGAGGGCGGGCACCTTGCGGATCTCCCGGTTCTGTACCTCGGTGAAGCCGTCTGCGAGGCGGAGAAGTTCGTGGAGATCGTGGGCGTTGAGGTCAGACGTCGAAAGCAGATGCTTCACGACGGCATCCCCGGCTGCGGGCCCTGTCCCGGCACTCGGGACATCTCCCCCAGTTCGACCCCGTGGACCGTGGCGTTGACGGCTTCGTCACGGCGGGTCGGGAGGTTCTTGCCCACGTAGTCGGGGCGGATCGGCAGCTCGCGGTGGCCCCGGTCGACCATGACCGCCAGTTGGATCGCCCGGGGTCGACCCTGGTCGATGATGGCGTCGAGGGCGGCCCGGATCGTCCGCCCGGTGAAGAGCACGTCGTCGACGAGGATGATCGTCTTGCGGTTGATGTCGAAGGAGATGTCGGTGACCGCCTCGGGCAGCACCGGCCGGAGGTTGATGTCGTCCCGGTAGAAGGCCACGTCGAGCTTGCCCACCGGCACCTCGATGTCCTCGATGTGGAGCAGGGCGGCGGCGAGGGCACCGGCGAAGGGCACTCCCCCGGTCTGCAACCCGATGATCACCACCTCGTCGAGGCCGTGGTTGCGTTCCACCACCTCGTGCGCCATCCGGCGGACCGCACGATCGACGGCGGGCCCGTCGAGCACGGTGTTCCGGGCAGTAAAAACGCCCCCGTACGGGGGCGTGCGTCTGCGCTCGCGTTCGGCCACTCGCAACTCCTTCCGTGCGGCCTCACGGGACCGCTTCACGGATCGATCCGATGCTAGCGCGGGCCCGGCGGGTTGGGACCGATGTTTCCGGGGGCCGGGTCGAGGTGCCCACCGGCCCCGTCGGAGGCGGCCGAGTGGCTACCGGCCGTGGAATACCGGAGGCCGCTTCTCCACGAAGGCGGCGGCCGCCTCGGCGTGGTCGTCGGTCGACATGCTGAGCCGCATGGCCAGCGCCTCGGCGTCGAGGGCGGAGGCCAGGTCGACGTCGAGGGCCCGGTTGATGTTCTCCTTGGCGTAGCGGAGGCCGATCGGGGCCCGGGCCGCCAGCTCGGCGCAGTAGTCGAGGGCGTGCTGCTCGAAGTCCTCGTCGGGGAGCACCTTGTTGACGATGCCCAGACGCTCGGCCTCGGAGGCCGGCAGGCGGGGCGACCAGAAGTACAGCTCCTTGGCCTTGGCCTGGCCGACGAGCCGGGTCAGGAACCAGCTGCCACCGAAGTCGCCGGAGGCCCCGATCGAGGTGAAGGCGGTGACGAGGATGGCCCGCTCGGCCGCGATCCGCAGGTCGGCGGAGAGGGCGATCGACAGCCCGGCGCCGGCCGCCGGGCCGGGCAGGGCGGCCACCACCGGCTTGGGGAACCGGTGCAGGGTGAGCGACACCGACCGCTGGCGGAGGCGGAGTTCGGCCACCGTCTCCTCGACCGAGAGACCACCGCCGCCGCCGGACTCGGCGGCGCTCTGGTTGTTCTCGTCCATCTGTTTGACGTCGCCGCCGGCGCAGAACGCCGTCCCGGTCCCGGTCACCATCACCACCCGGACCTCGTCGTCGGCCAGGAACCGGGGCAGCACGGTGTCGAACCCGCCGTACATGGCGGTGGACAGTGCGTTGCGGCGCTTCGGGCGGTGCAGGGTGATCACCCCGACTCCGCCCTCGACGCGGGCGAGCAGGTCGTCGGTACCGGTCTCGAGCTGGCGTGCCATGGCGCCATGGTGACACGTCGGCCCTCGACGTACCGCTTTCGCGGCCTCCGCCGCCCGGTCCGACGGGCGCCCGTCGGGGGCCCGGCCCCTCAATCGGCGGTGACGGCGGCCAGGAACTGCTCGGGCGCGACCCGGTCCGAGGGCACGGCCCCGAGCACGGTCACGGTGTAGGCCATGGTCTCGATCGTCGTGTCGGCGTCGGTCGACACCGGGGCCGTCGAGCCGTCGCCACCGTCCTCCTGGAGCGGCCGGATGCCGGAGATGACGACGTAGTACGACGTGTCGTAACGCCGATCGAGCTCGAGCTCGGGTTCCCACACCAGGGTGGGCAGCGGAACGTGGCCGGCGATCCCGCTGCGGTTGACCACCGTCAGCGGCACCGGCTCGGCCCCGTCGGGGTCGGACAGGTCGTAGAGGGTCACCTGGGCCTGGGAGAAGTCGGCCTCGGCCTTGGTGAACGACCAACGGGGGTAGACGAGGTCGGGGTGCACGTAGCCCCGGGGTGGCCAGGCCACGAACCGGTCGTCCTCCCGCATCGGGGGTCGATCGTGGGGCGAGGTCTCGTCGAAGACGTGCTCGTCGAACACCCACAGGGCGTTGGCGGCGTAGCCCTCCTCGGAGGCACCGACGTCGCCGACGCCCATCGAGCGGGTCGGCGGGTGGAGGATGGTGTTGCGGTGGCCGACGTCGACGTTGTGGTCGCCCGGATCCTCGATGTAGCCGTCGATGGCGACGGGCCCCGTGCGCCCGAGGTACAGGTTGCTGTTGCCGGCCGCCTCCTGGCCGACCTCGGTGAAGCAGGCGTAGTCGGCGCCGGGGGTGTGGGTCAGCGCCCCCTCGGCGCTCATCATCAGCGCCGCCTCCTGGGCCTTGGCCGACAGGGCCTGGTCCTCGTCGACGATGGCGGGCACCCCGGCCATGGCCCGGTAGTAGTTGACCCGGTCGATGGTGGCCTGGCGGTAGATGACCGGGCTCTCTCCCTCCACACACCCGCCGAGGTCGCCGACCCAGGCCAGCGCCGGGGGCACGGCGTCGTACTCGGCCCGGTGGGCGGCGAGCACGGTGTCGCGGTCGTCGGTGTCGATCCAGGTCGTCCCGGGGTCGAAAGCGGCGCTCAGGCTGGGGACGGCCACCGCCGCCGCCTCGATCGAGGATGTGATCGACGGCCCGCCCGGGCGGGGGGCAGCGGTGACCAGGATCCCCGCGCCGATGACGGCGACGGCGATTGCCGCTCCTTCGAGGAGGCGCCAGACCCAGCGATGCACCCTCGTCCATCGGCCGATCGGCGCCCCGATTGACCCACCCCGGGTGCTTTCACCCGAGTTGAACGATCAGCGGCTCCGGCCGCATCGGCTCCGGCGGCGATGACGGTGGTGTCGGCGTCGACTCCGACCCGACGACGGCGACCCCCTGGGCCGACGCCGGGTGGATCGCTCAGTCGCGCAGGGCCCGGGCCAGCGCGGCGAGCACGCCGTTGACGAAGCGGCCCGAATCCTCGGTGGAGTAGCGGGAGGCCAGATCGACCGACTCGGCCAGGACCACCCCGGTAGGGGTGTCGAAGTGGAGCAGTTCGGCCACCCCCATCCGCATGATCAGCAGGTCGATGGCCGGCATCCGCTCCAGGGTCCAACCCGACGCCTGATCGTCGATCAGCTTGTCGGCCTGCTCCCGCGCCGATTCGGCGGCCCGGAGCAGGGCGATGGTGAAGTCGTCGGGGGCGATGGGGAGCCGGGTGAGCAGTCCGTCGACGTCGACCTGGCGAAGTTGGGCCTCGTAGGCCAGCTCGACGGCCCGTTCCCGGGCCTCCCGGCGACTGCGGCCCCCGCCCGGGGGACCCTCGCCGGTGTTGGTCTCGGTCGTCACGCCCGGGTGAGGTACTCGCCGGTACGGGTGTCGACCTTGACTCGGCCGCCGACCTCGACGAACAGGGGCACCTGGAGGACGAGCCCGGTCTCCAGCGTCGCCGGCTTCCGGGCGCCGGACACCCGATCGCCCTGCACGCCGGGCTCGGTCTCGGTGACCTCGAGCTCGACCGAGGCCGGCAGGTCGGTGCCCACGATCTCCGTGCCGAACATCAGCAGCACCACCGACGAGCCGTCGGTCAGGTAGTTGCCGGCGTCGCCCATGACGGCGTCGGGCACGGTCTGCTGGTCGAAGGTCTCGTTGTCCATGACGACGAAGCCGTCGCCGTCGCGGTACAGGAACTGCTGCTCCCGCTTCTCGATGAAGGCGCTCTCCATCTTCTCACCGGCCCGGAAGGTGCGGTCGATGACGGCGCCGGTGCGCAGGTTCCTCAGGGTCGAGCGCACGAAGGCGCCGCCCTTGCCCGGCTTCACGTGCTGGAAGTCGACGATCTGGAACAGGCCATCGGACAGCTCGATACTCATGCCGTTCTTGAAGTCGCTGGTGCTGATGGCCATGGCTCGCTCGTTTGCTCAGGGGGTGATGGTCTTGGGGCTCAAGGTGATGACGTCGCAACCGTCATCGGTCACCACGACGGCGTCCTCGATGCGGACGCCACCCTCGCCGGTGATGTACACGCCCGGTTCGACGGTCACCACGGAGCCCCGACGGAGGATACCGTCGCTCCGCTCGGACAGGAAGGGATCCTCGTGGATGACGAGGCCGATGCCGTGACCGGTGCCGTGGATGAAGGCGTCGACCAGATCGTGGTCGGCCAGCACCCGCCGGCAGGCGGTGTCGATCGCCCGCAGCTCGACCTCGGCGGCGACGGCCGCCACCCCGGCGGCCTGGGCCTCGATGACGGCGGCGTACCACCGCTGCTGGGTGGCCGACGGGTGCCCACCGGCCACGAAGGTGCGGGTCATATCGCTGCCGTAGCCTTCGAGGCGGGCGCCGACGTCGATGATGACGAGGTCCTCCGGCTCGATCACCCGGTCGGTGGGACGGGCGTGGGGCAGGGCGGCGTTGGGGCCGGAGGCGACGATCGTGTCGTAGCTGGGTTCGTCGGCCCCGAGGTCGACCATGGCCCGGTCGAGGGCGAGGGCCACCTGGCGTTCGGTCGGACCGGCGCCCAGGCGGGGCGCCACCTCGGCCAGGGCGAGGTCGGCCACCGCCGCCGCCCGGGCCAGGCGGGATCGTTCGCCGGCGTCCTTCACCTGGCGGTGGTGCTCGACCAGGCCGTGGGTCGGCACGACGGTGGCGCCGGGCAACCAACCCCGGAGCTGGTCGTCGGCCGCCACCGTGAGATGGGTGGCCTCGATGCCGACACGGGCCGACGGGTCGAGCGACCCCTGGAGAACGCGGCCGACCTCGGTGATGGTGACCTCGACCCTGGCCTCGATCCCCGCAGCCCCCAGTTGGTCGGCGATCTGCTCGCGGTAGCGGTTGTCGGTGACGGCCACCAGCTCGTCGGTGGTCACCAGCAGGCGCCCGTTGGAACCGGTGAAGCCGCTCAGCCACCGCACGTTGGACGGGTGGGTGACCCACAGTGCGTCGAGCCCGATGGTGGCCATCGACGCCCGGACCGGCCCGATGCGGGCGGCGACGTCCATCGCCACCAACGGGGGCAGCTCGGGCGTCGGGCCGCTCATCGCTCGCGTTCGGGCGTGACGGTGGCGAGGGTGGCCCGGAGCAGTTCGCGGTCCTCGACCGGCACCGGCTCCACGCCGTCGGCGCCGTCCAGTACGAACGTGATGCCGTCGAGGGCCTTCTTGTCGCGGGTGAAGCCCTCCACCAGCTCGTCGGGATCGAGGCCGGTGGGGATCGTGGTAGGCAGGCCGTAGCCGGTGACGACCCGCCGGTGCTCGGCCACCCGGGCCCGGTCGATGCGACCGAGGGCGGCGGCCAGCTCGGCGGCGTAGATCAGGCCGACGGCCACCGCCTGGCCGTGCCGGATGCGGAACCCGGTCGCCGCTTCCAACGAGTGACCGAGGGTGTGGCCGTAGTTGAGGATGGCTCGACGGCCGCCCTCGGTCTCGTCGTCGGCCACCACGTCGGCCTTGATCCGGACACAGGCCGCCACCCGCTCGGCCAGTGGTAGACGATCGAGGTGGAGCGAGGCCGCGGCTTCGGAGGCGTCGGCCGCCGACGACGAGGTGAGGAAGTGGTACTTGGCCAGCTCGCCGAGCCCGGCGGTGAAGTCGGGCCCGGGCAGCGACGAGAGGGTGGCGGTGTCGCACAGGACGGCGGTCGGCTGCTTGAAGGCACCGACCAGGTTCTTGCCCTCGGGGAGGTTCACCCCGCACTTGCCGCCGATGGCGGCGTCGATCTGACCCAGGAGCGTGGTCGACAGGTGGAGCACGGGCAGGCCCCGGTGGTAGGTGGCGGCCACGAACCCGGCGAGGTCGGTCACCACCCCGCCCCCGACGCCGAGGACGGCGTCGCGGCGGGTGAGCCCCCACCGGGCGAAGGCCGAGGCCAGTCGACCCACCTCGTCGAGCTGCTTGGCCTGTTCACCGTCGGGCACGTGGAACACCCGGTGCTCCACCCCCGGGTCGATGTCGACCCCGATCCCCTCCTGGGTGACGACGGCGAGCCGCTTCACCCCGTCGGGCAGTACCGACGGCAGGCGAGCGGTGACCCCCGGCCCGACCAGCACCGGGTAGCTGCGGCCGTCGTCGAGGTGGACGGGCTCGGTCAGCATCGGGGACGACGGACGGCGCTCGATCTCGGCCACCACGCGGGCCGCCATGTCATCGGCGGAGGCGGTGCCGTCGTCGGCCACGATGGCCTCGGCGGTGACGGTGTAGAGGTTGAGCCGCTCCTGGCGGAGGCGGGCCAGGCGGGCGGCGGGGTCACCGTCGAGCAGGGGTCGGACGTTGGAGCGGCCGGCCCGGGCCACCAGCAGCGAGAGCGGCAGGTCGAGCCACACGGTGAGCGGGCCCCCGATCAGGAGACGGCGGTTGGCCTCGGTCACCACCACGCCGCCGCCGGCGGCGATCACGGGGGCGTCGGCCCCGGCGGTGGTGAGGGCCTCGGCTAGGGCCTCGGTCTCCAGCCGACGGAAGGCGTCCTCGCCGTCGGCGGCGAAGATGTCGCCGACGGCCCGCCCGGCCCGGGCTTCGATGGCGTCGTCGAGATCGACGAAGCGGCGACCGAGCGATCGGGCGACGAGACGACCGATGGTCGACTTGCCCGAGGCGGGTAGACCGATGAGAACGACAGGCCGGGAGGACACGCTTCGAGCGTATCGGCCCGGGCCGGGCCGTTCTGACCGGCGCTAGGGGCCCTGAAGCACCGGGGAGGCCACGATCACGGCGATGCTGGCGGCGGCCAACGCCGGGCCGAACGGGATCTCGCCCCGACGGCGTCGGATGGCGTTGGCGGCCAGGCCGACGAGGCCACCCCCGAGGGCGGCGAGCAGCAGGGCGTACAGCACGAGCCGGGTGGCGGTGAGCAGACCTGGCTGCAGCCAGCCGACGAACAACCCGAGCAGCAGGCTCAGCTTCACGTCGCCGAAACCCATCGCCGGTTCATAGGCGAGATGGACCGCACCGGTGAAGGCGCCGAACACCGCGGCTCCGAGCAGGGCCGGGAGCACGCCCTCGCTGTAGTCGAGCTCGCCGCTTAGGACGAGTACCAGGAACAGGCCGACGCCCAGGCTGGGCCACACGATGATGTTGGGGAGGAGGTGGGTCTCCAGATCGATGACCGACAGCACCACCAGCACGGCGGCCAGGGCGAGATAGGGCGCCAGGCGCCACTCCAACCCGAAGCGCCAGCCGAGGAAGGCGAAGCTGGTCGCGGTCCCCACGTCGACGAGCAGGTAGCGGTAGCCCTTGCCCTCGTCGCAGGTCGCACACCGGCCGAACCAGTCGGCGGCGGGCAGTAGCGACCGCGCCCCCCACCCGGCCTCGCAGTGGGGGCAGCGGTGTTCGGGCCGCAACGGCGTGCGCTCGACCGCCCGATCGGCGACGATGCCGAGCAGGGGGCCGAGCAGCAGGCCGACGAGGCCGCAGGCCACGATGACCGCGATCACCGTCGACACCCTCCCCGGACGGGGCGGCCGTCGGCGGCGAGGCGATCAGTCGTCATTCTTCAGGTAGCGCATCAGCAGACCGCCGCTGCGCTCGTTGGTCCCACCGTCGAGGGGCTGACGGACGGCGGGGGCCAGGGTCGACAGTCCGCTGGTCGGGGCGGGGCCGCCGGGGACCGACTCGGGGTGCGGGGGCTGGGCCCGGTCGGCGTCGGCGTCGGCGGAGGCCGCAGCTTCGGCCGAGGGGGGCGGCATGGTCGAGGCGTCGGCCGCAGTGGGGGCCGGCGGGGCGGCGGGGGCCGGCTCGGCGCCGGCGACCGGGGCCGACTCGGCCTCGGCGCCCGAGGCATCGGCCTGGTTCTCGCCCTCGAGGATGGGGTTGGCCGCACCGGCCATCGGAGCCCCGGCGGCTTCGGCGCTCATCTCGGCCGCTGGCGACGAACCGTTGCCGTTGCCATTGCCATTGCCGTTGGAGGTCGTGGCCAGAGGCTGGCTCTCGGCGCCGACCGTGGCGGGCAGCGGGTTGATGGCGGGGCCGGACGGGGCCGGCGACGATGCGGCGGAGCTGGCGGCGGCCCGGACAGCGTCGAGGCCGGAGCGGCGCAGGCCGGTGGACTTGGGCTCACCGATCGACACCAGACCGCGCTCGATCAGGCCCTTGATGCAGCGGCTGCCTTCCACCTCGCCCAGGTCGAGCTCTTCGCACACGGCCGATACGGGGCAGCCGTTGCCGATGGTGATGATGGCGGCCCAGTCGCCGCTATCGAGGGTGACCTCGTTCTCGGGCAGCTCCCGGACGGGGGTGACCATGTGGCGGAGCGACGGGACCACGGCCTCGATCGTCTTCCAGTCGGCCAGGCGTTCCTCGGCGGCGATCACGGCCTCGGCCACGACGATGTCGGCGGTGCCGTCCTCCTCCTCGGAGACCGTGAAGTGGAAGTTGCCGTCGGTGAAGCGGAGCAGCTCGAACAGCGCGTCCTCGGGCTCGGTGCCGTTGGCGGTGTTGCTGGCGGTTGCGTCGACCAGGCGACCATCCTTGAGTCGGAGGGCGCCCTGGCCTCTGTCACCCTTCACCTCCAGGCGGCCGGTCTTGCCGGTCGAGGCGAGGAGGGTGAGCATCTCATCCAGTGCGAAGTCGTCGAGTGAGCCCTGCATGGTGGGGTCGTCCTTGTCATACGGGTCGGAAGGGGGACTCCCCTCCTTCGGACGACCACGTCCGGACTTGAGGCAAAAGGCCTACGTCCGTCACCGCCGCCTCCGGGGCGGCCGAATGCCCTACCCGTCGTCGGGCCCGAAGGCGGCGGCCCGCATGGCGGACAGTGGAGCGGGCACGCCGGTCCAGTGCTCGAAGGCGATGGCGGCCTGATGCATCAGCATCCCGACACCGTTGGCCGTCCGAGCGCCGACGGCGGTGGCGTCATGCAGCAGGCGGGTGGTGCGGGGCTGGTAGACGATGTCGACCACCGCCTGGCCGCCCCGCAGCAGGTCGGCCGGCACCGGGGTGCCGTCGGGGTCGGGTCCGCCCGCCATGCCGACCGGGCTGGCGTTGACGATGATGTCGACCTCGGGTGCCTCGTCGACCGATCCGGCTCGTCCCTGCGGCACGCCCTCGACCGCGGCCTCGGCCCGGGACCGATCGCGGCTGACGACGATCACCGCCTCCGGTGCGGCGCCACCGAGTGCCTCGATTATCGCGGCTGCCGCCCCCCCGGTGCCGATCACCAGCACCGTGGCACCGGTCGGGTCGACACCATCCTCCCGCAGGGCGCGCACCAGACCCTGGCCATCGGTGTTGTCGCCGACCAGCACGCCGTCGTCGTCCCGGTAGACGCAGTTGGCCACACCCAGGCGCTCGACGGCCGATGTGCGGCGGGGGACGGCGGCGGCGACATCGGCCTTGTGGGGCATCGTGACCGAGAGACCGTCGATGCCGAGCACGTCCATGGCCGCCACGGCGTCGGCGGCGCGACCGGCGGCCACCGGGAGGGCGACATAGACCCAGTCGAGGCCGGCGGCGACGAAGCCGGCGTTGTGGATGGCGGGCGACAGCGAGTGCCGCACCGGATCACCGATCACGGCGGCCAGACGGGTGGAGCCGGTTGGAGCCTTCATCACCAGAGTCTGCCCGGCGGCGGCGGCGCCGCCGGGATCAGTTCTCGAACACGCCCTCTTCGATCGACTTGTTCTTCTGGTTGACGAAGTCGTCGTAGTTGTCGGTGAAGAGGTGGTTGCCCTCGGTGTCCTTCAGGACGTAGTAGAGGATCCGGATCTCGGCCCCGGTCTCGGGGTCGACCTCGATCGGGGCCGGGTTGATGGCGGCCTCGAGCGAGGCCCGACCGGGCGCCGCAATGGGGGTGGGCGGGAGCTGGAGCCGGGTCCGGCAGTCGTAGCCGGCGTCGAAGTACTCCTCGTAGTTGAACAGGACGTCCTCGGTGAGAGGGAAGCCCCGCTCGCCCGCGCCGTAGATGCAGGTGGCGTCAATGCCGAGGGCGATGTTGCCGGCCTGGAGGCGGTTGTAGATGACCCGGGCGATCCGAGCCCGGTCGGCGTCGACCTTGGCCTCGGCCTCGACCATCGAGGCCACGATGATCACCTCGTAGGCCGACAGGTCGAGCTGGGTCTCGGCCGCCCCGTACCCCAGCTCACCGGTGACCCGGGCGAACTCGTTGCTCATCTTGGCCAGCACCTCGACGGCGTCGGCGTCGTCCTCGATCTCGTAGAAGGCGGGGAAGAGCAGGCCCTCCCAGCTGGTGACCCCGTCGGGCCGGTAGCGGGGCTCGATCTGGTTGCTGTCGAGCACGGCCCGCAGCTCGAGCTCGGTCACGTTGGGGAGCTGCTCGGCTATCCGGGGCAGCATCTCGTCGACCCACAGGCCCTCGGGCACACCGAAGGTGTTGAACTCGGGTGGGACGGGGCCGCCGTTCAGCACCTCGATCGCCTCGGCCGCAGAGGAGTTGACGAACATCGTGTACTCGCCGGCCTGGAAGTTCCCCTCACCCTTCCACTCGGCGTAGTACCGAAAGAAGGTGCTGTTCGGCACGATGTCGTTGGTCTCGAGCACCTCGGAGATGTCGGCCGTGGTCGAGCCCGAGCTGATGAACACCGTCACGGCCTCGCCCGGCTCACCCTCGGGGTCGAGCTGGGCCTCGAACCAGCCGCGGGCGCCGTTGTAGATGAACCAGCTGATCCCGACGAGGAACGCCAGGGCCAGGATGGCCCGCAGCACCCGGAACCCACTGGGGCGGACGGCCACGAAGTCGTCCTCATCCTCCCATTGGAGGTGGTCGACATCGTCGTCGTCGTAGTACTCATGCTCCAGCAGACTCACCCGGTCAATAGTAGGCCCCTGCCGGGGGTGAGCGACGGCAACCTCGATCAGGGTTGGCGATGGCTGCGACGTGGGGGTTCGGTGGGGCAGCCGGCCTCGATCCACGACTGCAGGATCACCTGGGCCGCCAACTGGTCGATGACGTGTCGGCCGTCCCGGGTGTTGATGCCCTGGGCGTGGAGCGACCGGGTGCCCTCCACCGTCGACAGCCGCTCGTCGTGGGACACCACGGTGAGCCCGAGCCGCCTGCGCAGGCCCCGGCACTCCGACAGCACCTTGCCCGCGGCCGGGCCGATGGCGCCGTCGAGGGCCAGGGGAAGCCCGACGACGACGATCGTCGCCTCGTACTCGGTGGCCAGCTCCCGGAGGCGGTCGTGTTCGACCGAACGGTCACCGGCCCGGTACACGGTCTCCAGCGGGGTGGCGACCGTCCGGGCCCCGTCACACACCGCCACCCCGATACGGCGCTCACCCAGGTCGAGCCCGAGGGCCCGGCCGGTGGTGGGATCGACGGGCTCGGCGCTCAGGACGAGACACCGGCGGCGGTCGCCGAGAGCGACAGCGCCTCGTCGACCCCGTCCGGATCCTTGCCCCCGGCCATCGCCAGGTCGGCGCCCTTGCCCCCGCCGCCCTTGATGGCCTTGGCGCCGTCGGCGATGAGGGCCCCGGCTTCGAGGCCGGCGCCGGGTGCGGTGGCGGCGACCAGGGCCGCCCCTCCCCCGTCGGGGGCGCCACCGATGACCACGGCCCGGATGCCGTCGCGGTTGCGGACGGCGATGGCCAGGTCCTTCATCTCGTCCCGGCTCAACCCGTCGATGCGGGTGATGACGACGCCCTCGACGGCGGTGTCGGCCAGTTCGGCCGCCTGGCCGACGGCCAGCTTGGCCTTGAGGGTCTTCACCTCGTCCTTGAGCGCCTTCAGCTCGTCGACCCGCTTGGTGACCCCGTCCACCAGGTCGCCCCGGGGCACGTTGATCAGCTCGGCCGCCCGGTCGACGGTGGCCTGCTCGGCCCGGAGCAGCTGCACGGCGCTGGTGCCGGTGACGGCTTCCACCCGCCGCAGGTTGGCCCCGATCGAGCTCTCGCTGATGACCTTCAGCAGGCCGACGTCGCCCAGCGCCCCCACGTGGGTGCCGCCACAGAACTCCATGGTGGGACCGGCGATCATCACCCGCACCAGATCGCCGTACTTGTCGCCGAAGAAGGCGATGGCGCCCAGGGCCTCGGCCTCGGTCTTGGTCATCTCGGGGTGATCGGTGGTGGTGTTCTCCAGGATCATGGCGTTGACCCGGTCCTCGATCTCGTCGAGCTGCTCCGGGGTGAGCGGGTCGAAGTGACTGAAGTCGAACCGGAGCCGGTCGGGTCCGACGTAGGAACCCTGCTGCTTCACCTGGGGGCCGAGCACCTCGCGGAGGGCGTGGTGGAGCAGGTGGGTTGCGGTGTGGTTGCGGCGGATGGCGTCGCGCCGGTCGACGTCGACCGAGATACCGGCCGCCTGGCCCGTCCGCACCTCGCCGTCGGTGATCTCGACGAGGTGGCGGGTGATGCCGGGGACGGCGTAGACGGTGTCGAGCAGGCGGGCCCGGCCGGTGCCGGTGACGATCTCGCCGGTGTCGCCGATCTGCCCACCGGCCTCGGCGTAGGCCGGCGTCCGGTTGGTGAAGATCGACACGGTGTCGGTGCCGAGCCCGGTGACCAGCAGCACATCGGCCTCGACGTCGGTGAGGGTGTGGCCCATCGACTCCCGGCCGATGAACTCGGTGCTGCCACCGCCTTCGACGATGGCCTGGATCTGGTCGATGTCGGCGACCTGGACGATGTTCTTGCGGGCGTCCTTGGCCCGCTTCCGCTGGGCCGCCATCTCGGCCTCGAAGCCGGGCCGGTCGACGGTGAGACCCCGCTCGGCCACGACCTCCTCGGTCACCTCGTAGGGGAAGCCGTAGGTGTCGTGCAGCAGGAAGGCCACCGAGCCCGGCACCTCGTCACCGGCCTCCAGGCCGACCAGATGCTCGTCGAGGATCGACGAGCCGGTGCCAAGGGTCTTGCGGAACTGGGTCTCCTCCCGCTCCACCACCGAGCGCACCAATTCGTGGCTGGCGCCGAGCTCGGGGTAGTCGGGCGACATGATCTCGACCACGGCGTCGACCAGGCGGGGCGTGACCATCTCGTCAACCCCGAGGAGGTACGCGAAGCGGATCGCTCGACGCATGATGCGGCGCAGCACGTAGCCCCGGTCCTCGTTGGAGGGGAACACGCCGTCGCTGATGAGGAAGGTCATGGTGCGGGCGTGCTCGGCCAGCACCCGGAGGGCGAGGTCGGAGTTCTCGTCGCGACCCAGCTCGTAGCCGGTCACGGCCTCGGCCGTCTGGATCAGGCGGGCCATCTCGTCGATCTCGAAGACCGAGTCCTTCTCCTGGAGCACGGCCAGGATGCGCTCCAGGCCGGCGCCGGTGTCGATCGACGGCTTGGGCAGCGGCGTCGACTCGCCCTGCTCGTCGGTCTCGTACTGCATGAAGACGAGGTTCCAGATCTCGACGAACCGATCCTCGTCGCCGTGGGCCGGACCGCCGTCGGCCCCGTACTTCGGGCCCTTGTCCCAGAAGATCTCCGAGCACGGCCCGTTGGGGCCGGTGTCGGCCATCCGCCACCAGTTGTCCTCGTCGAGGCGCTGGATGCGCTCGGCCGGAACGCCGACCTGCTTCTCCCAGATCTCGGCCGCCTCGTCGTCGGTGAGGTGGACGGTGACCCAGAGCCGCTCGGGATCGAGCTTCAGCACGTCGGTGACGAACTCCCAGGCCATCGGGATGGCGAGTTCCTTGAAGTAGTCGCCGAAGCTGAAGTTGCCCAGCATCTCGAAGAAGGTGAGGTGGCGCTGGGTGCGGCCGACCTCGTCGAGGTCGTTGTGCTTGCCGCCGGCCCGTACGCACTTCTGGACGGTGACGGCGCGGGGCTCCTGCGGCCGCTCCTCGCCCAGGAAGTAGGGCTTGAACGGCACCATGCCGGAGTTGACGAACAGCAACGTGGCGTCGTGCGGGATGAGGCTGGCCGAGGGCAGCTCCAGGTGGGACCGCTCGACGAAGAAATCGGTAAAGGCACGTCGCAGTTCGTTGGCTTTCATAGAGGTTTCCAGCGTACCTCCGTGTGACATGTGGCCCGCGTGATTTCACCCGTCCGCCACACCCCGTGGCCGCCGTGTCCGGGCACCGGGCCGGGGCTCAGCCGGTGAGGGGTACCGAGACCACCTCGGCCACCTCCACGCCGGCCCGGGCGGCCTCGGATCCGTCGGGGCGCCAGATCCCCGAGCAGCCACCGGCCCGCTCGTAACCCTCCCCGGTCGACCCGGCGAAGGCGGCCATCGCCACCCACACGCCGTGCTCGGCGGCGATCCGGCGGGCCCGGACGGCGGGCACGTCCCGGTCCTCGTGGTGTTCGAGGACGCCGGCCACGTAGGCGTCGATGCCGAGGGCGGCGGTGGCGGCGGCGTGGTCGGGGACGCCGGTGTCCTTGCAGATGGCCAGGCCGAGGCGCCAGCCGTCGACCTCGAGCACGGCGGGGCTGTCGCCTGCGGTGAAGTGCGGCTCCTCCGCCTCACCGAGCCACATCTTGCGGTAGAGGGGTCGGGCGCCGCTGGTGGCGACATACCACATCGACAGGTGGCGACCCTCGTCGGTCTGCTCGGGGGCGCCGACGAGGGCGATGGTCCCGATGTGCTGACAGGCCTCGATGATGCGGTCGAACGCGGCGTGCCCGGCGTGGACCGGCTCGGCATCGAAGCGGTAGCCGGTGAGCGACAGCTCGGGGAACACGACCACCCGGGCCCGGGCGGCCCGGATGCACTCGGCATGGTGCCGGGCGTTGGCCGCCAGATCGCCGTCATCGCAGCGGGGCTGGGCGACAGCCAGGATCAGGGGCGGTCGGCTGCGCATCCTCGGGGGCCGGGGATCAGGCGTCCCACGGCTTGTCGGGGGGCCGGTACGAGCGGCGCATGCGGGCCACCGGCCGAGTCGGTCGGCGGCGGAATCGGCGGCGGCCACGGCGGACCGGGTCGGGCACGTGGTCGTGGGGATCGTCGAGCGGACCCCCGGCCGCCCCGAACGTCGTTTCATCGCCGCCGCCGTACCGCGAGGAGGGCGGGGGCTCGGTGCGGACGTCGAGCAGGGCGTCGGTGGCGGCGTCGGGGCCGACGGTCTCGGCCAGGTACTGGTGGCGAAGGCGACGGCGGCTGGCCTCGGTCTCGACCCGGACCCGGTCGACGACGTCGCGCGCCGCAGTCGGTACCGAGGCGACCCGACGAGAGGTGCCGGTGGCCACCGAGGCCACCCGGCGGGAGCCGACGGCGGCGGAGCGGGCGGCCCGGGTGGCGACCACGGCGGAGCCGCCGACCTGCTTGGCCTCGACCGGCAGTCGGCTGACGGCGTCGGCCACCGGGGCTGGCAGCTTCTCGGCCGCCCGCTGCTCGAGCTCCTCGACGGCGGCCTCCACCCGGCTGCGACCGAACCGGCGAAGCACCCAGCGGGCCAGGGCGTTGAGGATGAGCCAGCGGAGCCCGAGGCGGCCGACCAGGCGGATCAGCCAGGCGATCATGCGGTGATCTCCGGTGTGGCCTTGGCCTTCCGCTTGAGCTTGCGCCGCCCGAAGAGCCACGTCCGGGCCACCTTGGAACTGCCGGAGGCGACGGCCAGGGTGCGGATCATCGGATCCTGCACCGCCTCATGGGTGCGCCGCGAGGTCTCGCTGATGGCGGTGGTGGCCTGGTCGGCCCGGTCGAGGACGAGGTCGACCTTGTCCAGCTCGGCGTCGGCGTCGGCCACCAGCTGCCGCAGCTCCCGGAAGGCGGCGAGACCCTCGGTGCGGAGCTGCTGGGCCGAGTCCTCCATCTTGGCCAGGGCCCGGTTGAGGTTGTTGACCGCCAGGAGCAGCGACACGCAGAGGACGACGATGGCGATGGCCACCACCAGGGCGGCGAACTCGGCAATGGTCATGTCGTCTCCGGCTCGGCTTCGGGGTCGGGGTCGGCCCGGTGCCCGTTGTGCAGTCGCTGAGCGACCTGGGCCTCGAAGCCCCGGCCGGTCGGCTCGTAGTAGCGCTCGTCGGCGACCTCAGGCGGACGGTACTCCTGTGCCACCCAGCCACCCTCGTGGTGGTGAGGATACTGATATCCCTGACCGTGCCCCAACGATGCGGCGCCGGAGTAGCCGCCGTCTCGCAGGTGGAGGGGCACCTCCCCCGCCGGGCGGTTCTGCACGTCGGCCATCGCCTTGTTGAGACCGGCGTAGGCCGAGGCCGACTTGGGGGCGGTGGCGAGGTGGACGGTGGCCTGGGCCAGGTTGATCCTGGCCTCGGGGAGGCCGACGAAGTCGACGGCCCGGGCGGCGGCGTCGGCCACCAGCAGCGCCGTCGGATCGGCCATGCCGATGTCCTCGGAGGCGGCGATCACGAGACGGCGGGCGATGAAGCGGGGGTCCTCCCCGGCGGTGAGCATGCGGGCCAGCCAATAAAGGGCGGCGTCGGGGTCGGTCCCCCGGATGCTCTTGATGAACGCACTGATGATGTCGTAGTGCTCGTCGCGACCGTAGCGCAGGGCCTTCAGGTCGGTGGCGGCCTCGGCGTGGTGCTCCTGCACGGTGATGGCGTCGTCGACGTCGGTGCCGGTCTGGGCCTCCTGGTGCTCGGCCACGGCCAGCGCCACCGCCACCTCCAGGGTGGTGAGTCCCTGACGGCCGTCGCCGGCGGCCCGACCGGCCAGGTAGTCGACGGCGTCGTCGGTGGCGGTCACCCCTTCGGCCGCCAGGCCCCGGCGCAGCAGGGTGGCGATCTCGTCTTCGTCGAGGGGTTCCAGGCGGAACAGTGTCGATCGACTGCGCAGCGGGGCGTTGACCTCGAAGAACGGGTTCTCGGTGGTGGCCCCGATCAGGGTGAGAATGCCGGACTCGACGGCGGGAAGCAGGGCGTCCTGCTGCGATTTGGAGAACCGGTGGACCTCGTCGAGGAACAGGATCGTGCCCCGATCGTGGGCCCCCAGCCGCTCCTCGGCCCCGGCGATCACCTCGCGCACATCCCGCACCGAGGCGTTCACGGCCGACAGCTGCACGAACTCCTTGGACGACGCCTCGGCCACCAGGCGGGCCAGGGTGGTCTTGCCGGTGCCGGGCGGGCCCCACAGGATCACCGACGACAGCCGGTCGGCGTCGACCAACCGTCGGAGCGGCTTGCCCCGACCGATCAGGTGCTGCTGGCCGACGACGTCGTCGAGGGTCTTGGGCCGGAGGCGGGCGGCCAGCGGTGACCGACTCTCCAGACGCGATGCGGCGGCGGCGGTGAAGAGGTCCGGTTCGGGGTTCGCCGTCACCCGATCAATCTACTCCCCCTGATCGACGGCGGGCCGCGCCTTCTCGCAGACCGGCCCGCGCCAACCCACACCGCCCTGAGCAGGCGATCCGGGGGCCAAGCGAGCCACGGGCCGGCGGTGAAGCGGCCGGCGGTCAAGCGGTGGCCAGCAGGTCGCGCCCTCGGCGCAGGAAGGCCAGGGCGGTGGCCCGCTGATCGTCGGCGGCCAGCAGCTCCTGGTAGCGGAGGATGGCGCCGGGGTAGGTGGTGGAGTTCCAGAACGCATCGTCGCCCAGCGACTCGGGGTACCAGGCCGACACGTAGACGTACGGCTCGCTCTCCCCGCCCTCGGCGTCGCCCGGGGAGAAGCCGAAGCTCCCCCGGTGCTTGGCCGCGTCGGCGCCGACCTCGATGGCGGGGTCGAAGTGCTCGGGCCACAGCTGCGGGTTGGAGGCGTCGACCGAGGCCTCGTCGGCCCGGAGTTCCTCCAGGGCCGAGTGGGCCAGGCCGAACCAGTCGGCCAGGGCGGCGGCTGCGGCGGCGTCGACCGGGAGGGTCTCGTCGAGCGGCCCGGGGCCGGGGATGTCGAACTGGGCGGCCCACTCGACGTCCGGTGTGCTGTCGAGGGCGGCCGCCGCGGCGTTGAGGGTTGTGATGGGCACGGTGTCGACGGTGTCGCCTCGCTGCACGATCACGTCGGTGCCCACGACGCGGAGCTGCATCGAGGTGGTGCCGTCGGCGGGGTCGACGAAGAACGGGGTCCCGAAGCCGTCGCGGGTGTAGCGAAGGCCGATCTTGGTGTTGGCCCGCCGACGGGCGGGCGACAGCACATAGGCCCCCAGGCGGTGGAGGCTCAGCCGGGTGGCGCCGAACGTGTCGGGCAGGGCCCCGAGGCGGCGCCAGGGGCCGAGCCAGTTGGCTTCGGCGAAAGAGGCCAGGTCGGGGCGATCGGTCACGATCCGCTGCCAGGTGGTGGCCGAGCCGGCGGCGTCGGCGAAGGGCAGAACGGTGCCATCGCCGCCGTCGGCGGCCGGGGCCAGGGGGTCGTCGGCGAAGGGCTCGACGGTGACGGCCGGAGGTGACGGTTCGAGCACGACGGCCTGGCCGCCGTCGCCGAGCGTCGCCTGGGCCTCCGACTGGGGATCGTGGGGTGTGACCATGTCGACAGTCAACCACCCGGCGAGGCCAACCATGCCGCCGACCACCGCAAACGCTGCACCGCTGCGGGGGCGCCCCTGCAGATCGGGGCTCAGCGAGGTGAAACCCCGTTGCCGCCGACGACCACCAGCGACGACGATGGAGCCATGCCCACCTTCGCCGAGCACATCGAGACCGAGCGGTTGGTGATCCGCCCCTGGGTCGCCTCCGATGCCCTCGACAACACTGCGGCGGTGGCGGCCAGCCTCGATCACCTGCGCCCGTGGATGAGCTGGATCGAGGTCGAGCCGTTGGCCGAGGCCGACCGGATCGAGCTCTACCGGTCGTGGGACATCCTCCGGCATGCGGGGAAGGAGGCCCACTACGCCGTGCGCTGGGACGGCGTGCTCGTCGGCTCCGTTGGCCTCCACACCCGGGTCGGGCCCGGCGGTGTCGACATCGGCTACTGGATCCACGCCGACCATCTGCGCCGGGGCCTGGCCACCGAGATCTCCCGGGGCCTGACCGACGCCGCCCTGGCCACCGAGGGCGTCGACCGGGTGGAGATCCATCACGACGAGGCCAATGTCGCCAGCGCAGGCGTGCCCCACAAGCTCGGCTACCGGCGAGGCCCCGATCTCGACACCGAGATCACGGCCCCGGCAGAGTCCGGCACCACCTGGACCTGGATCATGACCCCGGCCGACTGGGCCGACCGCCAGCGGGACTGATTCCGGAAGCCCAAACCGCATCGACACTCCCTACCGCCGTCGAGAACTACGCCGTCGAGGCCTCAGCGGAGGATCTCGGCTTCGGCCAGGCCGAACCAGGGGGCGAGGAGGCGGCGGAAGTCGGTCCAGCTGGCGTAGACCTGGCGGAAGTCGGCGTCGTCGGCCGCCAGTTCGTCGAGGGTGATGGCGGTGGCGGCCCGGCCGGCGGACAGGATGTCGTCGGGGAAGCGGTTGATGGATATCCCGAGGCGGACCAGCTCACCGAGCGCGTCGGCGTTGGCCAGGTCGTAGCTGGCGGTCACGTGGGTCGCCGTCTCCGCCGCCGCACTGGCCAGCACCTGGCGGTATCGCTCGGGCAGCTCGGCCCACCGCTCGGTGTTGACCACCAGGTCGTTCATGGCCGACGGCTCCCAGAAGCCCGGGAAGTAGTAGAACGGGGCGGCCTCGTGCAGGCCGAGCGAGAGGTCGTCGGCGGGCCCGACGAACTCGGCGGCATCGAGCGACCCGTCCTCAAGCGCCGCCGCCAGCTCCCCGGAAGGCAGCGTCACCGTCTCCACCCCCATCCGGGACAGCACGGCGCCCCCGAGGCCCGGGATCCGCATGCGCAGCCCCTTGAACCCGTCGAGCGACACCACTTCCCGCCGGAACCAGCCGCCCATCTGCGCCCCTTTCGACCCGACCGGGAACTGGACGACGTTGAACGCACGGGCGAACAACGGCCGCAGTAGCTCCCGCCCGCCGCCGAGGTGGAACCAGGCCAGGGCCTGCCGGACCGACAGCCCGAAGGGCACGGTGGTGCTGAAGGCCAGGGCCGGCGCCTGCTCCCGGTGGAAGTAGGCCAGGGTGATCCCGATCGGGTACGTGCCCTCGCCGACGGCGGGGAGCACGTCGAAGGGGCCGAGTACCTCACCGCTGGAGCGGGGCACGATACGGAAGCGGCCGTCGGTCAGGGCCGATACCCGCTCGGCGAAGAACCCGGCGCCATCGCCCGG
>JBCCRO010000045.1:0-39510 GCA_039201605.1 Actinomycetota bacterium | reverse complement strand
CGCCGGCGCTAGCGTCCGTCGCATGCCTGGACTGCACTCGCCGTTCACACTCCGCAGCATCACGGTCAAGAACCGCATCGTGGTCTCGCCGATGAGCCAGTACCGGGCCGTCGACGGTGTGGCCAACGAGTGGCACCTGGTCCACCTGGGCCGCTTCGCCCTCGGTGGCGCCGGCCTGGTCCTCGCCGAGGCGACCGCCGTGACCCCGGACGGCCGTCGGACCCACGGCGATCTGGGGCTCTGGACCGACGAGCAGGCCGAGGCCTTGGCGCTGGTGATGGCCTTCATCGAACGCGAGGGCTCGGTGCCCGGCGTGCAACTCGGCCATGCCGGGCGCAAGGCTTCGGAACGGCGGCCGTGGCACGGCGAGACGCCCGTGGACCAGGACGACATCGAGCTCCGCTCCGAGCACCCGTGGCCGGCGATCGCACCGTCGCCGGTTCCCTACGCCGAGGGGTGGCCGACGCCCACCGAGATGTCGGCTGCGATGATCGAGGAGACCGTCGAGGCGTTCGGACGCGCCGCACGGCGAGCGGCCGAGGCCGGGGCCAAGGTCATCGAGGTCTATGCGGCCCACGGATTCCTGATCCATCAGTTCCTCTCGCCGATCGCCAACCATCGCCAGGACGAGTGGGGCGGGAACGCCGAGAACCGTCGGCGGTTCGCCGTCGAAGTCGCCCGTGCGATCCGACGCCACTGGCCCGACGACCTGCCGCTGCTCTTCCGCCTCTCCGCCACCGATTGGCTCGACGGCGGCGTCGAGATCGACGACACCGTCCTCACCGCCCGCGCACTCACGGCCGAGGGCGTCGACATGATCGACTGCTCCACCGGCGGCGTCGGCGGCCGTGAACGACCCCGTCGCATGACGATCGAGCAGGGGTTCCAGGTGCCGTTCGCCGACACCGTGCGACGCCAAGCCGACATCGCCACTGCTGCGGTCGGTTTCCTGTGGGACCCCCAGGCCTGCAACGCGATCATCGAGGATGGGCGAGCGGATCTCATCGCCTTCGCCCGCGAGTTGCTCGACGACCCCAACTGGCCGCTCCGGGCCCGAGCCGCTCTGGACGCCGACGCAGGGTTCGACGAGTGGCCGGTCGAGTCGGGATGGTGGCTCGAGAAACGTCAGCGCCTCATCGACAAGCTCGAGCTTCGCTGACGCCGTCGGCCCTCCTCGCAGGCAAAGGTCTTTCCAGGCGATCGCACCTGGGCCGAGCCGGGTCGCCAGTCCGGCTGTGGTCGCTCGCAGCCGCCCCTCCCGCTGCTGTGTGCGCCCGAGCGTGCCGGGACCGTCGACTCCCGAGTGGGGTACGCTTGGCCCATGCGGCGAAGTGGCGCACCGGCCTGGGTCATCGCACTCGGCCTCGGAACCAGATCGGAGTCCTCGGCCCGGCACACCAGCACGAAGGTGGTGGCCTGGGCGATCTGGACCGGGATGGCGGCGTGCGTCTTCCTGGCCTACATCGCTGTCGAGGCCGAACTCGGCCTGTCGGTCGGATCGATCGGTCGCGCAGTGGCGGTCTCGGTGACCGTCGTCCTCGGCACCGTCGCCAGCTTGGCCGTTCTCAGCCGACTGGGCATCGACTAGCTGACGACGACGTACCGGGCGGTGTAGCGCTCCGCCGGGGGCCTGCGTCGTTCTCGTCCGGCGTCGTCTGCGCACGACGGCGGACCGACGCAACCTGTCGAGCTGATCGATCGACCCGCGGATGAGGTACATCTAGAGTCGGGTACGTGCGTGTCGCAGCTCGGGCGGCGGTCGGTCGCCAGTGCGACATCGAAAGGAAGCGGTTGTGACTCAAGGTGGAAATCGTCGAATTGCTGAAGCATTGACGACTGCTGATCTGTGGGAGTTGGCCTGCAAGCGGATCCCGCCGGTGGCGTTCGAGTACTTCCGGGGCGCCGCAGACGACGAGGTGACGGCCCGCGGCAACGTCTTGGCTTTCCAGCAGGCGGTGACCACCGCTCGAGGTGCCCTGAAGTTCGACGCGGTTGACACCTCGACGACCGCGGTCGGGCTGGCGATGGACGTCCCTTGGTACATCACCCCGGTCGGCAGCCTGGCCGTCCTCGAACGGGCGGGGGATGCCGTTGCGGCACGGGTCGCGGGCGAGTTCGGCACCATCATGGCCCTGTCCACGCTCTCGGGTACACCGATGGAGGCCGTCCGCTCGGCCTCGTCACGGCCGTGTTGGTTCCAGCTCTACCTCGTCGGAGGTCGTGAGACCGCCGAACGGACGATCGCCCGAGCCCGGGCGGCGGGGTTTGAAGCGCTGGTGCTGACCATCGACACCGGGGTGTCGGGCCGCCGGGCGGTGCACGAACGGATGCAGCCCATGCGCGTACTCGAGCCGTTCGCCGGCAAGTCGGTTCCCGAGATGGCCTCACTGGCGGTTCGGCGTCTCGGCGTCGCGCCCCAGTTCGCCACGCGATTGGGCTTCCTGCGCCAGTACCTCGCCGATGGCGGGATGTTGGACTTTGTCAATGTGCTCGACGCCGGGGGCAATCCGATGCCCTACGCCGACATCGGCACGCAGCTGGGCGAGTCGGCGGTCACCTGGGACGACCTGTCGTGGGTGAAGGAGGCGTGGGGCGACGACAGGCCCCTGATCGTGAAGGGCGTGCACTGCGCAGAGGATGCTCGGCGGGCCGAGGAACTCGGTGCGAGCGGGGTGGTCTGGTCGAACCACGGCGGCCGCCAACAGGACCGTGTCCCCCCGGCGCTGCACATCGTCGAACAGGAGATGCCGCGCGTCGGCGACTCCGAGCTCGACTTCTTCATGGACGGGGGAGTGCGCAACGGCACCGATGTGCTGATCGCCCTCACCTATGGGCTCAAAGCCGTCGGGATCGGACGGGTGGTTGCCGCCGGGCTCGGGGCCGGGGGCCACGCCGGCCTGACCCGTGCGTTCGAGATCCTCCACTCCGAGTTCGATCGGGCCATGCGGCTCGTCGGCGTGCAAAGCGTCGCCGAAATCCACGAGCTCGGTGATGAGCTACGACGGGAGCCGCTGCTCGAAGGCGGGCGCCACCTCCCTCCGTTCGTCTTCTGAACGGGCCGGCCGGCGGCGGTAGGGCCGCCCGGTTTCGACGACATCGTGGCCGACACCGCCGCCCACGCCGCCGACGCCGCCCCGGAGGTCTCCAGGTGCCCAACGCCTCTCCGGCGGTGCACGGCACCCGGGCGACGGCGAAAAAGCCGTCGCCCGCTGTGACAGTATTGCGCACGCCTCTACTGCGACGCGAGGTCGGGAAATACCGTGACCCCGTGGTCTCTCCTAGCGGCGGTGACAAGCTTACGGCTCCTGCCGAGCTCGAGAACGAGGTCTGTTTCGGGTCGTCGTCCTGCGCCTGCCGCCGGTACCGGTCCATCGCCATTCGACTGGACATCTGCGAGATCTGTGGCCACCCGGAGAGCGCACACCGGCCCGTGCCCGCCCGACCGCAGGCGAACTAGCCCGAAGCTCACCGCCGCCGCCGTCGTGCCGCCGTTGGCGATTCGAGGGACCCCGCCGCTCAGCGGCAGGTGTGGTTGCCGCCGTCGATGTTCTGGCCGGTCTCGATGATGACGTTGCCCGAGCGGTTCCATCCGTCGCTCGGGCCGGCGCTGTAGGAGAGCTTCGGGTCGTGATACCACGGCCCCCAGTCCCCGACGCACACATCGGCCCGGGTGCTGAACCGGTTGTCGGTGAAGGTGATGTCGGTGACGGTGTTGCCGCCGCTACCGGTGGTGCTCGGGTGATTGTCCTGGGCGTAGACGGTGAACTGGCCGCCCGTCATCAGGTTGCCGACGACCTGGATGTCCGAGGCGTTCTTGCGGGTGTTCCAGATCGACACGGCGCTGTTGCCGCTGGCCGGCATGTCGAACACGTTGCCCTCGATGAGGCCGTTCGTCGCTCCCTGGGTCTGAAAGCCGTCGATGTGCCCGTTGGAGGCATCGTGGTGGAAGGAGTGGAAGTAGCTGTCGCGCAGGACGAAGTTGTCGCCGGCGGTGGGGGAGAACTCGGTGCGGGGCCAGGCCACCAGGCCGTCGACCATGCCCCGGCACTCGATCGCGGTGACGGTGACCCCCTCGCCCTGGTGCCACACGCAGGCGTGCGAGCGGCCCAGGCCGTCGATCTCGACGTGTTCGATGACGGCCGTACCGCCGTCGTTGACCACGATGGCGCCACCGCCGTTGCCGCCCTGGCCGTCGACGGTCACGGAGCTGTCTCGGATCGTGACGTTCTTGGCCTGGATCACCACCGTGCCGCTGATGCGCTGGCAGCTGATCACGGCGTTGTCCTCGGTGATGGTCAGTCGCCCGGTGGTCGAGGTGCCGTTGGTGGTCAAGCCGTCCGGACAGCTGCCGCTCCGAGGGCCGGTGTTTCCCGAACCGGGCCAGCCGCAGTCCTCCAGCCCGGCCCACGGGTCGGTGCAGGACACGGGTGCGGGTGCCGCCGTCGTCGGGGCGGCGGTGCTCGACGACGCCGTCGTGGTCGATGTGGTCGAGGAGGGGGTGGCCTCCGTCGGATCGCCGTCGACGACATCGCTGTCGGCGGCGGGAACGGGGAGTGCCGGTACCGACGAGCCGGCTGCGGGCGGTGCCGGGGTCGCGGGGGTGGCCGTCGTGGTCGATGTCGTCGGCTCGTCGACGCTCGTCGTCGGGGCATCGGCGACCGTCTCGATGCCCGAGTCGTCACCACCGAAGAGGAACGAGGCGACGACGGCCACGAGCGCCACCGCAAGGAGACCCCCGATGGCGAGGCGGGCAGGCCCGCTCACCGAAACCGTGTCGAGGGTCGACAGATCGGGGTCCTCGGCCGGCGCGACGTCGTCTCGGAACGGATGGATCCCCATCGGGCGAGACGATATCGCCCACGCAGCGCTATGGGCGCGCATGCTCGGCGCTGTTTGGCCAAGACCGTCCGCGGCGCGCCGACGATGATCAGCCGTCGATGTCGCCCAGCAGGCACTCGGTGGTGATCTCGATGATCACCTGCTCCTCGTCGGCCGTGGGGTCTCCCACCTCGCCCAGGCGCTGGGGGCCGATCTCCTCCTCCATGCCGTCGACGATGCACTCGGCGACGGGCTGCGTGACGCCGGCCTGGGCGATGAGGTCGTCGATGGTCGCCTCACGGTCATAACCACCGAGCGCCACGCCCGGAGCATCGGTGTCATCGGTGTCCTGCTGGTCACCGGCGGTGGCACCGTCGTCATCCTCGGGGGTCGTGTCGGGTGGTGCCTCGGTGGTGGCCGACGCCGGCGCCGTGGTGGTCGCCGTCGGCTCGGTGGGGTCCACAGCGGCCTCGTCATCGAGGAGGCCACCGATCCCGACGCAGGCCGAGAGCACAACGGTGCAGGCGATCAGGAGCAGGCGGGGCAGGAGCGATCGCACTCGACCGCCGTCGTTCGTGGTGAAGGACATCGCTCCGACTCTAGGAACCGCACATCACCCCGCGGTCACCGGGGCGGCCTTCGGTCATGTCGTCGTCATCTGGGGTCTACGGTTGGCATGCCGTACGATCGCGCCATGTCCAACGATCTCGTACTGCGGAGCGATGACGACGGCGTGGCGACGCTCACCCTGAACCGGCCCGACAAGCGCAACGCGCTCACGCCGGGCGTGTTCGTCGAGCTCCGGGCCCACCTCGACGCCATCGCAGGCGACTCGGCCGTGCGGTGCGTTGTGCTGCGGGGAGCCGGTCGGTCGTTCTGCGCCGGGCACGATCTCGACGCCATCAGCAGCGGTGAACGCGCTCCTTCGAAGCACTACGAGCCGGAGACGGTCGATGCCCTGGAGGGACTGCCGCAACCGACGATCGCCCGGCTCCACGGCCACTGCTTCACCGGCGGTCTCGAACTGGCGCTGGCCTGTGATCTGCTGGTGGCGGCATCCTCGACCAAGCTGGGCGACACCCACGGGCAGTGGGGGCTGGTGCCGGTCTGGGGGATGTCGGTCCGCCTGCCGGAGCGGGTCGGCCGTTCAACGGCGAAGGAGCTGATGTTCACCAGCCGCCGGGTGGACGGCGACACCGCCGCCACCATCGGTCTGGTCGATCGGGCCGTCTCCGACGAGCAGCTCGGCGCCGTCGTCGACGCCCTGGCGCGCGAGATCGCCGCCAACAGCGCCGGGACCAATCGGATCGTCAAACAGCTCATCGCCGACAGCGACACGATGACCCGCCCGAAGGCACTGCGGCACGAACGCGAGATGCCCCACGGCCGCCCCGACGACATGGGCGAGCGGATGCGCGCCGGCGGTCGCTGATCGCCCGGTCGATGCGGCGAGTCCGGCGTCGACCGGCGGACCGGGCCCCGACCCTCGTCTGGTGCGGGGACCCCTCACCCGGTCGCTCGCCCGTCGGCGCCGATGGCGGTCAGCCGATGCGGCCGATCCAGCCGATCATGGCGGCGACTATCTCGTCGCGATTCGTCTCGTTGAAGACCTCGTGGCGCGCCTCGGGGTAGAGGGCGACGGTGACGTCGTCGACGCCGGCTTCCCGATACCGACTTGCGACCAACTCGATCAACTCGCCGCCGCCGGCCAACGGATCGGCGACGCCGGACACCAGGTAGATCGGCAACCCCGAGCTGATCCCACCGAGCCTCTCGGGGTCGGCGCAGTCGGACAGTCCCTCGAGCATGCCGGCCGCGGCCGCGGCGTCCACGCCGAACCCGCAGTACTCGTCGGCGATGTAGGCGTCGACCTCGTCGTGATCTCGGCTGAGCCAGTCGTAGTCGGTTCGGGCGGGCTCGAAGGGGGCGTTGAAGGCCGACAGGTCCACATCCTGGGCGGGATCTATCCC
Organism: Actinomycetota bacterium; assembly: GCA_039201605.1. Classification (GTDB taxonomy): domain Bacteria; phylum Actinomycetota; class Acidimicrobiia; order Acidimicrobiales; family SZUA-35; genus CADEDH01. The sequence continues at coordinate 32,722 of JBCCRO010000045.1, read as the reverse complement.
GGCAGCGATCACATCGATGGCGGAGCTTCCCGAGAGCACGGCGCCGGCGAGTTCGGCACTGTGATCGAGAAGGTACTGCTGGAGCGCAAACGAGCCCATGCTGTGGCCGATCATCACCAGGGGCAGCCCCTGGTGTTCGCCGGTGGCGATTGCGGCGAGTTCGGCGATGTCGGACATCAGGCCGGGCCAGCCGCCCGGGCCGAGATCGCCGAGGGAGTCGAGCGAGGCGGCGGTGCGGCCGTGACCGCGATGATCCTTGGCGTACACGACGTTGCCGGCACCGTTGAGAGCCTCGGCCACACGTCGGTAGCGGCCGGCGTGTTCTCCCATGCCGTGGTTGATCACGACGATGCGGCGGGCGTCGCCGTCGCCGTCCCACCGGTAGGCGCCGACCTCGGTGCCGTCTTCAGCGGTGAAGGAGAACGTGGTTTCGGTCATGGATCAGGGCTCCGGTCGTCTCGGTCTGCGGGTGGGCGTCCAAGGCAATGATCGCCGGTGAGGGCACCGGCGTCACCCCGACGCCCCGCAACCCCCGTCACCCGGGAGGGCAGCGACCGATCCCGGGGAGTGGCGTGCGGTGACGGCGGTGACGGTGGCGGTGGTGTGTCCGGCCGGTCAACAGGGGTCGAGAGCACCGACATCGATGGTCAGCCAGGCACCGGTGTCGTCCACCGAGGCGCACCGCTGGACCCCGGTGCCGACCTCATCGATCACCACGGTGGCCGTCCCGGCCTCGATGGCGGCGGCCAGCCGGGCATCGAGACCGAAGTACGCCTCGCTCGCCTGGTGGGTCTGGAACCAGCCGCCTCGCTGCATCACCCTGACCGGGGTGAGCTGTTCGTCATCGTCGACGATGGAGACGGCCAGCGCATCGGCCGCAGGCCAGTTCTCCAGCACCAGGCCCACCCACCGGTCGGCCGCCGGATCGAGCGTGTTCTCGAACAGCCCCAGGCCGGCGCTGGTCGCCATGTGCACGATGTCGAGGTCGCCGTCGCGATCGAGATCGGCGGCAACCACCGTCTTCCCGGCGAGGTCGACCGTGCCGTCGAGGGCCGACTGTTCGCCGGTGTCGAGGTCGATCAGCCACACACCGGTGGGCCTCGACAGCACCTCGGAGTCACCGGCCGGTGGTTCCATGACGCCCGGAATCGTCATGCCGTTGCTCACCACGAGCGTGTCGCTGCCGTCGGCGTCTATGTCGGCGAACACACTGCCCCAGGCCCAGCCGGTGTCGGCCACGCCGTAGTCGTCGGTGACGTCGACGACCTCACCCGAGGCCGAGATCTCGTACATGCGGCTCCCGAGACACGGCACCCGTGCACCGAGGTCGCCGATCTTGCACGGGTACCCGGGAGCGGCGCCGATCGAACTGACGTAGAACTCCAGGTCCCCGTCGCGATCGGCATCGGTGATGGCCAGACCCATGCCGTTGGTGTCGGTGAAGGGGGCGTCGACGATCTCGGCCGCAGCGCTGGTCTCGAAGCCGGTCCCGTTCCAATCGGCGGCGAAGAAGAGGTCGGTCCGCGCATCACGGTCGACGTCGACGACGCCCATCGCCATCATCGCCTTGTCGTTGTCGCCCCACGCCGATCCGTCCGGTTGCCGGCGGAGCTCGAACGCCCCCGTGCCGTCGCCGAGCCACACCTGGGTACCGGTCACGTCGAGACCTTCCGGGCTCCAGTCGGCGATCGCCAGGTCGATGGCGCCGTCGTCGTCGATGTCGGCGGCGACGATGGACATGTTGGTGGAACACGCCGCCTGTTCCGGTGCCGCCAGCTCGGTGGCGTACGTGTAGCCGTCCCCGTCGTCGAGCCACACCGCGGCCGAGGTCCCACCAAAGGATGACACGACGAGATCATCACCGTTGCGTCCGTCGAGCTGCGCCACCGCCACCGCCGCCCCGTAGAACGTCGACGGGTCGGGATGGTCGAGCTCGACGGCGGTGAACTCGAGGTCGCCCTGGTTGACGGCGATGATCGGGCCACCGCCGAGCCGAGGGATGGTGATATCGAGCAACCCGTCGCCGTCGAGATCCGACACGCCGATGCCGCCCGCCATCATGTTCGCCCGACAGCGGAGGAGGCTCGCCTGGTCGGTGTGGGGAAAGGCATCCAGGGCGTCGATGGCCACCGAAGTGAACGACGCCGATTCGGCGGGGGGCGGGGCCGGAGGATCCGTCTCCGGTTCGACCTCGATCGGCTCGTCGGCCGGTTGGTCGGCGTCGGATTGCACGACCACCGCCTCGGTCTGGGCGGTGGTGGATGCTGCGGATCCCGCTTGCTCGCCGCCGCCGTCGCCACCACACGCCGTGGCGAACAACAGGACGGCGAGCACCAGACCAGCGGAACCTCGGCCTTGCGTCACGGCGAACTCCTCATGTCATCAGTTGTCCTACCAAATGATGTAAAGCGCACTTTTTAGTTGTCGTCAAGCATATTTCACCCCCAACATGCTCAACCTGGTGAAGCGGGTCGGGGCGCGCCGAAGAGCGCAGTGCAGCCTGCGGCCGCAACCCGGTGCCCGGGGCGCTCAGGTGGGCGTTCGGCGGAGCCTGTCGGTCGTGTCGCCGTTGGCGTGCGACGGGACGCCCCTGTGCTTGTCGTCGTAGAAGCGGCAGGTGCCGTCGCTGAACACCACGCCGTCGGCACAGGTCGTCTCGACCTGCCCGTTGCCGAACTGCTCCCGGTAGAGCGCAGCGTAGGCGCCGCCGAGCGCCAGGAGCTCGTCGTGGGAACCCGACTCGACGATTCGGCCGTGGTCGAACACGTGGATCACATCGGCGGCGCGGATCGTCGAGAGACGGTGGGCCACCGCCAGCGTTGTCCGTCCGCTGACCAACTCGTCGATGGCGGACTGGATGCGTCGCTCCGATGCGGTGTCGAGAGCGGAGGTCGCCTCGTCGAGGATCAGGATCCGGGGCTCATGGAGGAGCACGCGGGCGATGGCGATCCGCTGACGTTCGCCGCCCGAGAGGCGGAAGCCGCGCTCGCCGACGACGGTGTGGTAGCCCTCCTCGAGTTCGGTGATCCGGTCGTGGATGGCGGCGGCCCGGGCCGCCTTCTCTATCTCGGCGTCGGTGGCATCGGGCCGGCCGTAGGCGATGTTGTCGCGGAGGGAGCCGGCGAACAGATAGCTCTCCTGGGTCACAAACCCCATGAGGTCGGCCAACGACGCGAACGACAGCGACCGCAGATCGATGTCGTCGATCGTCACCTGGCCCGACACGGGGTCGTAGAGCCGGGCCGCCAGGTTGAGCACCGTCGACTTGCCCGAGCCGGAGGGGCCGACGAAGGCGACGAGCTGGCCCTGCCGGGCCTCGAAGTCGATGCCGGCCAGCACCTCGGCCTCGCCGCCGCCGTAGGCGAAGTGGACGTCGTCGAAGGCGACGATCCCGGTGGCGTCATCGTTGGTCAGGGTGACCGCATCCGCCACCTCGGTGATGTCCGGCTCCGTGTCGAGGTACTCGAAGATCCGACGGAACAGCGCCCGGCTCGACTGCAGCTCGACGGTGGTCTCCAACAGCCGGGCCACGGGGAAGAAGAGCTGCGACTGCAGGGTGGTGAAGGCCACGACCGTCCCGGCGCTGAGGCCGCTGCCGCGGTCGAGCAGGACACCGGCCACCAGGTACACCAGCACCGGCGTGGCGCCCATGAAGGCCTGGATCACGGTGAAGAACGCTTGGCCGATGACCTGCTGGGAGGTGGCGGCCGTGGCCAGTCGCTCGTTGGCCTGCCGGAACCGCTCCACCTCCCGGTCCTGCCGACCGAAGAGGCGCGCCAGGGTGATGCCCGAAACCGACAGCGTCTCCTGCGTCACCACGCTCATCTCGGACGTGGCCGCCTGGGTCTGTGCCGTCAGGCGCTCGCGGCGGCTGCCGACCCATCGGGTGGCGAGGACGAAGAGCGGCACGGTGGCCAGGGCTAGGCCGGTGAGCTGCACGGAGAGGAACAGCATGGCCACCATGGCGCTGGTGAAGGTGACCACGTTCGACAGGATGTTCGACACCGTGCTGGTCACGGCGTTCTGGATCCCGCCGACATCGTTGGTGATCCGCGACTGCAGGTCGCCGGTACGGGCCCCCGAGTAGAACGACAGCGACAGGTTCTGCAGGTGGGAGTAGAGGCGGTCGCGCAGGTCTCGCAGCACGTCCTGACCGAGCCGGTTGGTGGCGATCGTCCGCCACACCCCGAGGGCGCCGCTGGTGAAGGTCACCCCGAGCATCACGGCGCAGAGCGTGATCACGAGGTCGAGATCGAGCTCGCCGTCGGTGGGGAACAGGCCTCGGTCGAACAGCACCCGGATGAGGAGTGGGTTGATGACGCCGATGGCGGCGACGGCCAGCACCAGGACGACCACCGCCACCAGCCGCATCTTGTGCGGCGCGAACAGTCCGATCACCCGGCCCCAGCTGAACGGATCGGGTTCGGAACCGGCTTCGATGTCGATGGTGGCTCCCATCTTCACAGCGTAGGGCGGCCCCACCGTTCGACTCCCGAACGGCGGCGGCGATCGCGGCGGCCCCGGCTCCGGCCCCGCTCAGCTTCTGCGGTTTCGGGGGTGCTGTCGTGCCGTCCGCTCGTTGCCCCGTTTGTGGTTCCGGGTCAACCGGGCCATGAGCTCCTGAGGGTCTTCGTCGTGGACGTCGGCCAGGAATCGGCGTGCCTCCGGCCCCCGCAACGTGGTCGCCACCCGACCGTGGTGGGTCACCACCACGTCGCCGTTCTTGCGTTCGGTCCAGTCGAAGCCGCTCGGCCTGCCCATCGTCCCAGTCTGCCCGGGTGACCGACGGGCCACCGAGGATTTCGCGTCGAGCGCCGGCGGCGGCCTACGGCGTCGTCGCTCGATCGGTGGTGGGCGACGGTGTCGGGTGGGTCCGGCCGAGGTAGGCGGCGGTGAAGCTCGTGATGATCGCCGTGGCCGAGAAGATCGTCATCAGCGTGCCGGGGAGGAAGTTCACGTGGCCGCCGAGGTCGAGGAAGAGGAAGTAGCCGATGTCGGCCAGGCCGCCGACGAGGGCGGCGAGGAGTACGGCGTTGAGGGACCGTCGCCAGATGAACCACGCACAGATGAGCGTGACTGCGCCGATCCACAGCAGGTTGAAGCCGTGCTGATCGATGATGGCGCCCGCGGCGTCGGGGTAGGCCACCTCGAGCGAGTCGGGGTCGACCCCATCGGCGATGCCCTGGACCGCCTCTGTGGTGTCGCGGCCGATCGTGATGGCCCCGGCGAACATGTGGACGAGGCCCCAGATCACCCACAGAACGGCTGCGATACGCAGCAGGACGTTGATCCGGGCACTCTCGGTGATGGTTGTCATCGGTTGCTCCTGACTAGATTTGCTACTGATCTGGTTGCTAATTGGGGGATGGGTATGGCTCGACCGGTCGAGGTTCGGGGGTCAGCGGGTCAGCGGTCGGCCGGCTTGGTGGCCTGGCGGAGGGTGGCCCTGATCCGCACGTCCATCTCGGCGATGGTCACCGACTCCAGGCGCAGGAGCAGCGCCTCTTCGGCGTCGCTCATCAGGTCGTTGACGAACGACCCGATGGCCTGCTCGATGCGGCCCGAGCAATCGGTGGGGTGGCGGGGGAGTACGTCGGGGTCGTCGGTGACCGCCTCGTAGGCATGGCGCACGGTGATCGTCGCCGGATCGCGAGCGAGCACGCTGCCGCCGTTGACCCCGCGGCGGGTGTCGACCAGGCCGGCGCGCTGCAGCTGGGCCAGGACCCGGCGCAGGACGACCGGGCTGGTGCCGTAGGTCTGCGCCATGACCTCGGAGGTCAGGGGCTCGCCGCCCCGGGCCGTGAGGAAGCCGAGGATGTGCAGTGCGATCGGGAGCCGACTGTTCACCCCGGCAATTGTAACCATGGAAGTTGCGAAAGGCGGCACCCGCGGGTCAACTCGGCGGCGCCCGAATCGGGGTTGGCTACGCAATGCACTGCGCCCGACTCGGTTTCCAGTGCGCCGAGCTTCTGACGACCGGACGACTGGCGCTACCGATCCAGGGCGAGCCCGCCGACTGGCTTCGTGCCGTGCGGTACGTTGAAATCGCAGCGCTCGTCGTGGTGTTTCGACTGGCCAGGAAGCAGGACGCCTCCTCGGCAACGCCCGAGGGCGCAGGAACGGATCGATCGGGGACATCGCAGGCGAGAACTCTCGTAAGCTCCCCGACCGGGATGTCCGTCGGCGCCAGCGATGGTCGTGACCGACAACCGACGCACAGAGACAAGGAACCGTGAATGACTGAACAGCTCCAACGAATCAGCAGCGAGCAGCGACAGGAAGCGCCCGCCAAATACGACGACCTCAGCGCCCTCCTGCTCAACTGCACGTTGACTCGTTCGCCGAACCTCTCGCACACCGAGGGGCTGATGGGGGTGGCCAAGGACATCCTCGAGACGAACGGTGTCGCGGTGGAGTATCTGCGTCCGGTGGACTACGAGATCCCGGCCGGGCTCAAGCACGACTACGCCGGCCGCGACGGCTACGAGCGCGATGACTGGCCGTCGATCCAGGCCAAGATCGACGCCTGCGACATCCTGATCATCGGTACCTCGGTCTGGCTCGGGGAGAAGAGCTCGGTGTGCAATCGAGTGCTCGAGCGGATGTACGGCTACACCCACGATCTCAACGACAAGGGTCAGTACCGCGACTACGGCAAGGTGGGCGCCACGCTGATCACGGGCAACGAGGACGGCGTGAAGCACTGTGCGATGAACATCCTGTTCTCGCTGTCGCACATCGGCTACACGGTCCCGCCCCAGGCCGACGCCGGGTGGATGGGCGAGGCGGGTCCGGGTCCGTCGTACATGGACGAGGGCTCGGGCGGCCCGGAGAACGACTTCACCAACCGCAACACGACGTTCCTGGTGTGGAACTGCCTGCACCTGGCCCGGATGCTCAAGGACGCCGGCGGCATCCCGGCCCACGGCAACCAGCCCGACGTGTGGAAGGCCGGCTGCCAGACCGACTTCCACAGCCCCGAACACCGGCGCTGAGCCGGCCGGCGCCGAGCCCGTCGTCGGCGTCGGCGTCGGCGTCGCCGCACATTGAGCAACATAGTTGCCTTTGTGGGCAACGCTGTTGCATAGTTGGGTCATGGGACGAGAATCCGACCTCCACCGCGATCTGTACGAGGCGATCCGCCTCGTCCGACCGATCCATCTCAACGTCCACCGCTTCGTCGAGCACCTGCTGTCGGACGGCGAGCTCTCCGTGTCGACCCGGGCCGTGCTCGAAGCCACGATCCAGCTCGAAGCGGCCACGACGGCGGAACTCGGTCGTCACCTGTCGTTGAAACGGCAGCAGGTCGAACGCACCGTCGGACCCCTGGCCGACCTCGGCCTGATCGCGGGAGAGCAGGACCCGACCGACCGGCGCGCACGCCGGTGGCGTCCGACCAGCGGGGGTCGGGAGGTGTTCGCCGCCATTCACCGAACCGAGGTCGTCGCCGTTGCCGACCTCTGCCGGGACCTCGACCCCGACGACATCGCCGTCGCCGCTCGGGTCATGGCCGTCATCGACGAGCGGCTTCGGGCCGCCGTCCATGAGATCGACGGCGGCGGGATCGTCCGATGACCGCCCTCGCAACCTCCATCTCCGTGACGGTCGCCGCCATCGTTCTCGTAGCGGCCACGGTCGTCCTCGTCATGCGCCGCGTGCACCGGCCGACGACCGGGACGCCGATCGATCGGAGCGACAGGGCGGCGCACGCCCTGCTCGTCGTCGACATGCAGACCGACTTCGTCGACGGCAACGGCTACTCGCCGAACGAGGTGGAGCGGAAGATCCGGCGGCTCAACGCCCTGGCCGAGGAATCCCGGGCCGCGGGCCGACCCACCGCCACGCTGCGACAGGTCTATCGGGGTCCGGTGGCCACCACCGTCATCCGGCTCCTGGGCCGGGGGCTCGGCAACCCCTCCTCGTCGGGGCTCGGCCTCCATGCCGATGTCGGCCTCGAGGCCGGGGCCGACTTCGTCAAGTCGCGACTGGACGGCTTCTCCAACCCGGCACTGGGGCGATGGCTGGAACAACACGACGTCAGGACGGTCGAGATCGCCGGCCTCGACGGCTGCTACTGCGTGCGGGCCACGGCGATCGGCGCCCTCAACCGGGGCTTCGACGTGGTGCTCCATGACGACGCCATCCTGGCGACCGACGTCGCTCGGTGGCGTGGTCTCCAGGAGAAGCTGCTCGCCCGGGGCGCCCGCATCGACGCAGGCTGAGGGCGCCCCCGCCGCCGATCGCTACGCCTGCGGGCCAGGAGGTGGCGGGTAGATCCACGCCGTGTTGATGTCGCGCTTGAGCGCCTTGGCCTCATCGCCCACGAGGACCACCCGCCGATCCCAGCCCTCGGTGAACACGGCGCCGGCTGCGCCGAGATCGAGACAGGTCCCATACGGGAGTGTCCGAAGCTCGGTCAGGTCGGCGCCGACGAGGTCGGCGACGGCGTTGCGACCGGCGCACGTTCCCTGAGGAATGGCGTGCTGGGCGCTCTGGGCCACGACGTGGCCGGACACTGTGCGGCCCCCCAACCGCCGACGGGGCGGGGCTCGGACGCGGCTCGTCGGGCCGGTCGCCGTCGGCGGCGTCGGCGGTGTCGCCGGTGGGCGCCGGTCGCTCGACCCCCGAACGCGCCCCCCTTCAGGGCCGTGCGGGGCTCGGCCCGGCCGGTGGTTCAGCCGGGTTCGGCCTGCGCCAGCACCTCGACCGTGCCGGCGCCGCCGTCGACCCGTACCCGATCACCGTCGGCGATGACGGTGGTGGCACCGGCCACGTTGGTCACCGCCGGCAGCCCAAGCTCGCGCACCAGGATCGAGCCGTGTGACAGGTCGCCCCCGATCTCGACCACCACGGCGTCGGCGTCGGCCAGGGTGGTGATCCAGCCGGCGTCGATCGAGCGGGCCACGAGTACGACCCCCGACGCCGACCCGTTCGACCCGTTCCCCGTCCTCAGCGACCCGGTGACGGGCTCGTCCAGGACGCGGGCCACCCCGGTCACCACTCCCGTGGTCAGCGCGATGCCGAGCAGGCCGTCGCCGTGATCGAGGCCGCCGGGGGCCGGGACCGGATCGTGGAGACCGATGACATGGGGTACGACGACGGCGGCCAGCTCGGCCCGCTCGTCCTCCCGCTTGGCCCAGAACTCGGCCGTCGGCCGCCAACCGGTGTCGAGGCGCCGGGCCTCATCGGCATCGAGCAGCCACAGGTCGTCGACGTGGCGCAGGCGACCGTCGGCAACGGCCGTCGCCGCCAGGGCGAGACCGGCCTGGCGGATCGAGTCGAAGGCCCGCATGGCATCGTGGCGGTACCACTCCCGGGCGGCCAGGGGGCGGGCCGCCAGCGCCCAGACGGGCCAGGTCAGGCGGCCCCGCACGGTGCGGGGCGGGAGCGGTCGGGGAACGGTGGTGGGCGATGGCGTCGCCTCGTCGTCCTCCGAGGGGACGGACCGAAGGGCCTCGGGTCGTTCGTGGTACCGGGGGCGGGCGATGTCGCTCTCGTAGACCCCGCGATGCCCGAACTCGGCCAGGAAGCGGGTCACCTCGGCCGGATCGAGGGCCGAGCGCAGACCGATCAGCCGCTCGGCCAGTTCGGTGGTGATCGTGCGATGTCGACCGGCGTGCTCGAACAGCGTTCCCGTCGCCCGCAGCAGACCCAGTGGCGGGCCGATCGCCGACGACAGGGGGAACATGCCGGTGACCAGGGCCACGTAGGCCCGGTGGAGATCATCGACCACGGCGGTGAACGTGGGGGCGGCCGGGGTGCCGATGGCGGCGATCCGGCGACGGTTGTGGCCGGAGCGGGCAACGGCCACGATCTGGGCCAGGCCGAGGCGGAGGAGCGAGGGCGAGCTGCGGGCCAGACGCCGCGGGTCGACACCGGCCGACCGGCCGGAGCCGCCCCCGATGGACTCGGCCACCAGCGCCGTCGGCAGGCCGAGGTGGCGCATCATGTCCTCGAGCAGCGACAGGTTGATCATGGGCCGACCGGACTTCACGTGAAGGAAGTGGCGGTCGGCGGGCAGTCCGGGGACCCGACGTCGATACCAGGCGAACAGGTCGGGGCCGGCTTCGGCGATCACACTCGTCATCAGGGCCGAGGGCAACGGTGGCAGGATCTCGGCGTGGTTGGCGGCGGTGAGTGTCTCGTTGCGGACGGTGGGCGCGGTGATGGGGCGGATCTGGACCAGCCAGCACGTCCGACCGTCGTCGGCCCACTCGATGTCCCACGACCGGTCACCGAATTCGTCCCGAACCGACCGGAGCAGGCGCTGGAGCCGTCGTCGCCATCCGGCGTCGACCCGCCCCAGCCGGGCCAACTCGACCCGGCGACCTGCCTCCCGGCCCGAGACCAGGCCGTCGGCCAGGCCGTCGACGACATTGACCACGTCGTCGTAGGTGCCGGGCTCGGAGAAGACGACGCCGGCCCGCTCGGCCTCGACCATGGCCATGACCAGCACGTCCCGGCGGAAGCGGCCGGGGCGACGGTCGGCCGACTGGCGGACCCGGGTGACGGCGTCGGGCACATCGGCCGGCGCCACCCCGAGGAAGGAGTCGAACCAGCCGGCCAGGCTGGCGTCGGCCGAGTCCTCGGCGCCGAAGGCGGAGCGGACGGCCACGGTCTCGGCGCCAGCGGTCGCCGCCCAGGCGGTGACCGCAGCCGGACCGGGCCCGGCGTCACCGTCGGTGATGACGAACCCGGCGGGTACCGGCAGCCCGGCGGTGGCGGCGCGGTCGAGCATCGCCGCCTTGGCGGCGACGCCGGCCGTCGTCGCTCCACCGCCCCCGAGGGCGAGGGCGGTGCCGGCCGGGGGAGCGGGCGGATGCTCAGGCCTGGTCGGCCACCAGCCCGGTCGCCAGGTCGGCCACCACATGGGCGTACTCCTCGGGTTGTTCCAACATCGGGAAGTGGTCCCAGCCATCCCGGATGACGGTCCGGGCCTCGGGCGCCTTGGCGGCGATGGCATCGGCCTGCCCCGACTTCAGCACCCGGTCGTTCTCGCCCCACAGCAGCACGGTGGGCACCGCACGCACCGGGTCCAGGGCCGTGAACCACTCCACGTTGATGATGTCGAACATACGGCTGAAGGCCTCGCACGTCCGGTACCCCTCGAAGAAGGTGTCGAGTTCGGCGGCGGGCGCCCCGATCGGGAAGAAGACCCGGCGCCAGATCGGGCGCAGGGGCCGGGCGGCGATGAGGGTCCGGACGAGGGCCCGCACCGGCTCGGTGGCCATGATGCGGGGGAAGAGGCGGCTGTCGAGGTCGGCTCCCACCGGGGCGTGGAGGATCAGCCCCGACATCGTCTCGGGACGGCGACTCGCCAGGTCGAGCGCGATCGAGCCGCCGATGCCGTGGCCGAGGACGATCGGGCGGACCGGCTCGACGCCCGCTCCGTCCCGGGCGCCCTCGCCGGCGGGCCCGGCCGCCTCCTCGAGGAGGTCGGCCAGCCGGTCGGCGTAGGCCGCCACCGACTGCAGGCTCGGGTCGTCGGGCGCACCGTTGAAGCCGGGAAGGTCGACGGCGACGAAGCGGACGTGGGCGGGCAGGTGTCGGGGCACCAGGGAGAAGCGGGTGCTGCCGCCGCCGTTGCCGTGGACGGCGACGACGGTGGTCGTCGCCTCGGTGGTGGGCTGGGGTGTCGGTTCGGTCATGGGGTCAACCTTCAGAGGGCGAGCCGGGCCGGGATGGCCTCGACGTCGGGATGATCACCGGCGAAGGTGCCCCGGTGCTCCCAGATCACCTGTCGGTCTCGTACTGCGATCACCAAGGGCATGGTCCAGGGATCGCCGATCTTGCGGCCGATGCGGTGGCCGCCGAGCGTGGCGTTGATGCCGGCCAGCCACGACCGGAGCCCGAACATGGCCCGCCATCCGCCACGCTCCACCCGGAAGGCCCGGTACAGCTCGGCCTCGGGGTCGGCGATGGCGACGGCGTCGGGGTCCAGCCGATCGAAGAAGGTCGGGGCCTGAGCCTCGGTGCCCTGATAGACGAACACCACGGCGGGGTAGTCCGGGTCTCGGCGGCGTGCGTCGGCGAACTCGCCGACGAGTTGACGGTAGAACAGTCAACCGTGGTGCCGGAGGAAGACCAGGAGGGTCAGCCCGGCGTTGCGATCGAGGACCGATCCGAGGGTGGCGTCGGGGGCGAGCCCCTGGCCGCCGATCGGTCGATCGACGACGCCATGGGGGAGGGGAGGAGTGGTGGTCATGACGCTCCCCAGTGTCGCCGACACCGACCCGGGGACCGGGTATCGGGCGCGCCGATGATCGCGCTGAGCCCCCGTCGCCTCACGGTTGGGCCAGCGACCGGCGGTAGCGGGCGGGACTCTGCCCGGTCCAGCGCCGGAAGGCCCGGCGGAAGGCGCTGTCGGTCGAGTACCCGAGGGCGAGGGCGATCTCGAACAGGTTGAGCTCGGGGTCGGCGAGCAGCTGGCGGGCGGTGACGGCGCGCACGTCGTCGATGACGGCGCTCACCGAGCTGTCGAGCTCGGCCACCCGTCGCTGTAGGGTGCGCACGCTCATGCCCAGGCGATGGGCCAGCGCCTCGGCGCTGTACTCGCCCCGGGCGGCGTTGCGGGCGGCGGCATCGCGGATCCGCCGGAGGTCGGCCGGATCCTCCCGCTGTTCGAGCTGCTCCAACACGAGATCGAGGTGGGCTCGGACCACGCGCAGTCGGGCGCCGGCGTCGGGGTCGACCGGATCGTCGAGTCGGCCGGCGTGGAAGACCAGGGCGTTGTCGGGGGCGTTGAAGCGGACGGGGACGCTGAAGACCTCCTCGTAGCGCTCCTCGGGAGCGATCGGCTCATGAGCAAACCACACGGCGCGCAGGGCATCGGGCAGGCCGAGCACCTCGCCGACCGCCCGGGCTCCCATCGTCAGGCCCATCTCCGCCCCGTAGGGGCCGAACTCGACATCGTTCGGATGTTCGAAGCGCAGCATGGGACCGGGCGGTTCCTCGATGAACTCGAGCACGAAGCTCGTCGACAGCACGCTGCGGTATTGGACGAACATGGCGATCCCGGCCCGCAGATCGGGGACCAGGCGTGCCACGGGCTCGAAGGGGCCGAGGTACTGCAGTGGGGCCGCCGCCACCATCTCCAGACCGACGGCCTCGCCGGGGAACCGCTCCTGCAGCATGGCCAGGATGCGCGAGACCGCATCCTCCGGCACCCGCTCGGGCACCGCGATCAGGGCCTGGGGCTCGAGGCCCGCGGCCATGGCAACCCGCTCCAGGGGGACGCCTCGCTGCACGGCGTAGGCCGCAGCGGCCGTCATGAGATTGGGGAGCATCGACGGCCCCGGGGGGTTGTCGTCAGCGGGTCGGTCTCTGTCGTGCATGGCGCGGCCCACCGGGGCGAGGGTCCTTACGTTGAGGACAACGATCGACTCTATGCGACCGAACGACCCCTTAGCGGCAACCACGGAGCCAGACGACCATGACGACCGACCCGAGAGAGCTACTCAAGCTCGTTAAGATCCTCTCACCGAAGACGTTCCCCAAGCTGGAGTACCTGTCGCGTGAAGACCTGACGCTGACCAATGTCCGTGAGGGAGGGGTGAGCGAGGACGCGCCGGTCACCTCGGACATGCGGTACCCGAGGCCGGCTGAGTACCCGTTGGGGGCGGAGAATGCCCACGGTGAGATCGAGATGATCGACGGTGTCGAGTTCACCCACTGGTATGGCGACGCGGAGGGTGTCCTCTGGCATTTTGTCACTGCGGGTGACCCGGGTAGTGAGCCGTTTGTGTTGGTGCACGGCTTTCCTGAGAGTTGGTACACGTTCCATAACCAGATGCGTGATCTGTCCGATGAGTTCTACTGCGTTGCTGTTGACACGCTGGGCAACGGTCAGAGTGACAAGCGCCTCGACCTCGATTACCGCTATTCGGCCATTGCGGCTTCGTTGGGCAAGCTGCTGGACGGGATTGGTATCGATCGTTTCAATCTCGGCGGTCATGATCGGGGTTCGGTGATCTCCGATCATCTGCTCAACGTTGACGGGATGGAAGAGCGCGTGATGCGGTACGTGCGGATGCAGCAGTCGGCGAACGAGCCCCACGGCGATCCCAAGCCGCCGCACAACATCTTCGCCCAGTCGTGGTTCCCGAAGCTCATGAAGTGGACCGGCTTTCCTCGCGTTGCGTACGCCGCCGGTGGCTACCGGGTGGAGGGGATCACCAAGGAGGTGCTCGACCGGCTCGATCATGAGGTCAAGTTCAACGGTGTGGCCGAGGCGTCGCCCCGGCAGTTCGACCACACCAGCCTTGAGAAGGAACTCGAGGACCGGCTCGGTTTCCTGTTCGCCAAGATGACGATGCCGGTGCTGTTCCTCCAGGGTCGCCTCGACCCCGGTCAGCACCCCGAGGAGTACGAGAACACGCCGGACTTCGTCACCGACGGCCGGGTCCAGTTCATCGACGGCAACCACTTCTTCCAGCTCGACGACCCGGCCGGCACCTCGGCCGCCATGCGGGCCTTCCTCTCCGAGTCCCTGGCATAACGCTTCGGATCGAGGATCACGGCGGCGCCTGGGCGGTCGGGCGCCGCCGACTCGCGCTCCGAGCCGGTCCATCGGGCTCGGCCGCCGCTTTCCGCCGACCCGCCCCGCGCCCGGAGCCCTATCGGCCGGGGTCGGCCGGCCGTTCGGCCAGGGAGGCGACGAGGGACACGATCTCCTCGGCCATCGCCTCGCCGTCGAGGGACTCGGGCGTGAAGGCGGCCCGCAGGATCGGCACCGCCTGGGTCATGTCGGTGAGAACGTCGAGGTGCGGGTGGTCGGGCCCGAGGATGCGGGCGATGGTGTTGCGCACGTAGGTCAGGTCGTAGCCCTCCTTGACCGCGGCCTCGATGCCCTCGTCGGCTCGCATGGCCGAGATCAAACCGGGCACCAGATCCGGCTTGTCCTCCGCCGACCGGCATCGGTCGCCGACCAAGGCGCGGAGGTCGGCGACGGGGTCGTCACTCGTCGGGGCCTCACCGGCGGGCATGTTGCGGATCGCCTCGGCCAGGAGCGCCTCCTTGGTGGGCCAACGCCGATAGATGGCGCCCTTGCCGGCGCCCGCCCGCTCGGCGACGTCCTGGGTGGTGATCCGGTCGAATCCCACCTCGAGAAGCAGGTCGGCGGCGGCGGCGAGAATGGCGTCGGTCCGCTCCTCGTCGCGCTTTCGTCCGGTCGGCTTGTCGGGTCGGCGGTTCGCATCGTCGCTCACGCCCTCGACAGTAGCAGAACTGTTGCGTTCCGGAACTGGGTGGTCTGGGTTAATGGAACTGATCGGTTCCGGAACGGCCCGGTCAACCAATGACGGGAGGAGACCCCATGCATGCACACCTGGTCCACGAGGACGACCTGGAGATTCGCTGGTACGACGCGTCGTCGACCTTCACCTGCGAGACGTTCAACGCCCGCGGTGCGCTCTTCGCCGACGTGGTCGAGCGATGCGGGCGAAGCACGATCCTCATCGACGCCGTGCAGTTCGGCATGAACGCCGAGGACCTGGACGTCGAATGGCGCGACGCCAACCTCATCCCGAGACTCAACGCCGCGGGCCCGCACAAGATCGCCCTGATCGTGCCCGCCGACTTCCCGATGATCGGCGCACCCCCGGCACCCGAAGGCCCATCCGACCACCCGACGGCCTCCTTCGCCACCAGCGCCCAGGCCCGGGCCTGGCCGGCGGCTTGAGCGACACCGACGACGACGGGAAGGACGGCGACATGCTCGACATCAAGGCCAGCAGGACAATCGACAAGCCGATCGACGAGGTCTGGCGCTTCGTCATCGACGGCTTCACCAGCAATCACGAATGGGCCGCCGGCACCACGCTGTGTCGGGCCGGCACCGAGGCCGAGGGTTTCGACCGGATCTGCCACACCGAGAGCGGCACCCTTACCGACACGATCACCCTGGTCGACGACGTCGACCACGTGCTCGAGTTCACCGTCGAGGGCCTGCCCTTCTTCGT
The DNA here is from genome assembly GCA_039201605.1 of Actinomycetota bacterium. Lineage (GTDB taxonomy): Bacteria > Actinomycetota > Acidimicrobiia > Acidimicrobiales > SZUA-35 > CADEDH01. Next base: position 16,763 of record JBCCRO010000045.1, on the reverse strand, counting down.
GCGCTCGGTCGTGAGCACCTGGTCGCTCCGGCGGATCTCGGACGACGCCACCGAGATCACGATCGGCCCTCGTATCGAGACGATGCCGGTGATCGGGCGGCTGTTCGAAATCCCGATGAAGCGGGCCCTCGAGAAGCTCTATCCGGAGCTCCTCGCCGACATGGCCGTGTTCGTCGAGACCGGTCGACCGTCGGCCCGGAAACAGCGGGAGCTCGCCGACGCCGCATGAGGCCGGGGGCTATCCTCGGTGCCGATGGCCACCACCGGCGTGCTCTGGACGTCCGCCGAGCCGGCCAGCGCCGAACATCTCGTGATCGACGAGCAGACGGCCAGGGCTTCGCTGGTCGGAACCACGGTGCTCCCCCTCGAGGGCCGGCCCGCCCACATCCGCTACACGGTGACGGCCGACGCCGAGTGGCGGACCACGACGGCCAGGGTCGAGCTGATCGGCCATCGCCGGGTCGTCGTCGAGCTGGCGGTCGACGACGGCGCCTGGACCGTCGACGATGAGCGTCGCCCGGACCTCGACGGGTGCATCGACGTCGACCTCGGTTGGACGCCGGCGACCAACATCCTGCCGATGCGGCGCCTGGGCTCCGAGGTGGGCCGATTGTCGGCCCGATACCCACCCCCCCCGCCTGGCTAACCGGTGCCGACGACGTCGGAGACCAGGTAGAGACCGGAGTGGAGCAGCTGATTGCCGTCGCCGAAGCGGATGACGATCAGGTTCTCGTCTGGCATCAGATAGGCGAGCTGGCCGTCGAGGCCGGAGAAGTAGAGGAACGGCCCCTGGAGCTCTTCGCCCTCCCGGTCGAGGATGTCGTAGCGGATCTGGCTCCGGTACTGGCCGACGTGGCGCTCGTCGTCGGTGTGGTCGCGGCCGAGGAAGTAGTCGAACCACTCCGGGGAGAGGAGCGGGTCGTCGCCGCCGTTGGCCGCCAGGTAGGCCAGCACCGCGCCCCACCACTCCGCCGTGGCGTACAGGCAGCAGTAGGCCGTGATCCGGCCGTCGTCGGGGTGTCGACGCCAGCGGAACTCCCCGGCGCCGGCCGGCTCCACCAGCTCACGGCGGAGGATCTCGTCCAGCGGGCGCCCGTGCACCTCCTCCAGGACCCGACTGAGGACGGCGGTGTTGAGCTGCTGGTAGGCGAAGGTCCCACGGTCGGCCTCGATCAAGCGCACCTCGGCGGCGACGGCGTCGGGGCCCTGGACATGCAGCCGGGCGAGTGGTCCCCACGGGCTGAAGTCGCGGATCTGGCCGGCCTTGGTGATGTCCTCGTCGGCCGCTCCCGGCGGTCGCTCGAAGGCCAGGCCGCTCCGCATGTCGAGCAGCTCGCCGATCGACGCCTCGGCCAGCTCGGTGTCGGCCACATCGGTCCACACCTCGCCCACGGTGGCGTCGAGGCCGGCGATACGGCCGTCGGACAGAGCCTGGAGTACCAGCACCCCGACCAGTGACTTGACCATGGAGAACGAGTTGAACGCGGTGTCGGGTCCGTGGCCGTCGGTGAAGCGGCTGTAGACGACACGACCGTCGTCGATGACCAGGATGGCGTCGGTGCCCGATCGGTCGTACTCGGCGAGGAACGCCTCGGTCGGCACCGGCTCGACGTCGGCGGACGCCATCGGCGCCGCAGGGCTCACCTGGAGGACATGGTCACCCCGGGCCGGCCACGGGGCCGGCGGCACGCCCTCCCGCAGCACGGTGATCGCCCACGGTCTCGTTGCCGCCACCAGGGTGATGGCGCCCACGATCAGGGCGAGCAGTCCGAGGCCCAGACGTCGGAGCCGACGTCGCCGTCGGAAACGTCGCGGGGTGGGCGACGTCGGTGTGGTCGGCGACGGGCCGTCGTCGCCTGGCGCATCGGTGGCCGCCGTCAGCGTGGTCGAGTCGATGACGCCACCGTAGGAGACCGCCCGGGGCCGAGGGTGTCGGCGGGTCGGTCGGTTTGCCTCCGCCCGTCGTCGCGACCGATCGTGGAGGATGTACGAGGGGAACGGGGAGGCCGAACAGTGACCGACACCACGACCGAGCGCGACGCCTGGCTGGCTCGGGCCGCGGCGCGCAGCCCGGAGACCGAGCAGGCGATCTTCGCCGCCGACATGCCCGACGCCGACGATCTGGCCATCGAGGACATCAACCCGTTCAACCCCCACCTGTTCAAGGAGCACCGCTGGCACGGCCATTTCGCCCGCCTGCGCCGAGAGGATCCGGTCCACCTGAACGAACTGGGCTCGGCCGGTCGCTACTGGTCGATCACCCGATGGGAGGACGTGCGGGTCATCGACGGCAACTGGAAGGACTTCTCCTCGGCGAACGGCATCACCCTCGGCCCGAGGGTGGGCACCCCGCTGCCCGACACCATCGACCGCACCACGTCGTTCATCGGGATGGACCCGCCGGACCATACGGCGCAGCGCAAGACCGTGCGGGGCGTCGCCGCGCCGAGCAGCATCCGCAACCTGGAGCCGACCGTCCGTCAACGCACCGTCGACGTCCTCGAATCGCTGCCCGAGGGAGAGACGTTCGACTGGGTCGAGACCGTCTCGATCGAGCTGACCACGTTGATGCTGGCCACGCTGTTCGACTTCCCGGTCGAGGACCGGCGGAAGCTCACCCGCTGGTCCGATGTGGTGACCACCGTGCCCCAGCCGGGCGGCTTGGTGGAGTCCGGGGCCCAACGGCGGGCCGAGCTGGAGGAGTGCGTCGCCTACTTCGACCGACTGGGCGAGCAGCGCAAGACCGACCCCGGCCACGATCTGCTGTCGATGCTGGTGCAGGGCGAGGCCACCCGCGACATGCCCATGATCGACCACCTGGGCAATCTGATCCTCCTGATCGTCGGCGGCAACGACACCACCCGCAACTCGATGACCGGGAGCGTCTACGCCCTCAACCGCTTCCCGGCCCAGTACGACAAGTTGATCGCCGACCCGTCGCTGGTGTCGACGCTCGTGCCCGAGATCATCCGTTGGCAGACCCCGCTGGCCTACATGAGCCGTACTGCGGTGAACGACGTCGAGTTCGCCGGCCGCCGGATCCGCAAGGACGACCAGGTGCTCATGTGGTACGTCTCGGCCAACCGGGACGAGGAGGTGTTCGGCGACAACGCCGACGAGATCGATCTCGATCGCCCAAACGCCGACCGGCACCTGTCGTTCGGCTACGGCATCCACTACTGCATGGGCAGTCGCCTGGCCGAGCTCCAGGTGCGGATCCTGTGGGAGGAGATCCTGCAGCGGTTCGAACGCATCGAGGTCCGGGCCGAGCCGGAGCGGACGCTGTCGAGCTTCGTCAACGGCTACACCTCGCTCCCGGTGACCGTGACCCGACGCTGACCGCTCACCGCCGGCGACCCCCTTCCCGGCGACGGCCTCCCCCTCAGCGGATCGGGCCCGCCCACCGGGTGTGGCCGTTTCCGCCCACCGGGTGCGGGTCGGGGTCGACCATCGGGTGCGGGCGGGGCCGGTGGGGGCCGACCGGTCAGGCGGCGAGGGCGAACTCGGCCGGCGTGCGGGTGCCGATCAGGCTGCCCGACTCGAAGACGAGGGCGAAGCCCAGGCCGCGGAAGAGTCGGGCCGCGGCCCGGTTGTCGGCGTGGACGTCGATCTCGATCGTCTCGATGCCGTTCCCCGCCGCCAGCAACTCGACCTCCGTGATGAGCCGGCCGGCCAGCCCCCGACCGCGGTGGTCGGGCGAGACCGTGACCGCCAGCTCGGCCACGGTCGGCCGCTGGGCGTAGCGGATGCAGCGGGCCACGCCGATGCAGGCATCGCCCTTGAAGGCGCCCACGGCAAGGTGGTCGACGCCGTCGACGGCGGTGAGCAGCTCCAACAGGGCCGGCGGGTAGAAGGGCATCGCCCGGAAGAACCGGTAGAAACGATCCTCGGGCGAGAGGCTCTCGAACAGGTCTATGATCGCCTCGCCATCGGCCGGGTTCAGCTCTCGGGTGACGGGGATGGGGACGAGTCGGGTGTCCATACCGGCATCGTCCCCCCGGCGACCGCGGCGGACTTGGAGAGGATCGGGAGATCCTCTGGAGACGCCGTGTCCACGGGCGCGGCCGGGCCCGTCGCCCACAGATGTCCCGACCGCAACGCCGAGCGGCTCAGGTCGGGTCGGGGTTCATCTCCCAATGCTCGGGGGCACGCCACAGAGACGAGGCGAGCAGGGAGCGCATGGCCCCGAACTCGGCCGGCAGCCGGTCGTGGAGGCGGATGAACAGCTCCTCGTGCTGGAGGAGCTCGGCGTTCCACTCGTCACGGTCGATCGACATGCAGCGCCGGAAGGCCTCGTCGGTGAAGCCGTCGAGACCGGTCCAGTCCAGATCGTCCCGGCGGGGCATCCACCCCAGCGGGCTCTCCAGGGCCGCCGCCCCGCCGCGGGCCCGCTTCACGATCCACTCGAGGACCCGGACGTTCTCGCTGAAGCCGGGCCAGGCGAAACCCCCGTCCTCGTTGCGGCGGAACCAGTTGACGGCGAAGATCCGCGGCGGTTCGGGGAGCCGCCTCCCGACCGCCAGCCAGTGATTGAAGTAGTCGCCCATGTGGTAGCCGGCGAAGGGGAGCATGGCGTAGGGATCTCGGCGGACGACACCCTGCCGCCCGAAGGCGGCGGCCGTCGTCTCCGAACCCATCGTCGCCGCCAGGTAGACGCCGAAGGCCCAGTTGAACGATTGGACGACCAGGGGCATCGTGCCCGAGCGGCGGCCACCGAACACGAAGGCGCCGACGGGCACCCCCGCTGGGTCGTCCCATGCCGGGTCGATGACGGGATTGCGTTCGGCGGCGACGGTGAAGCGGGCGTTGGGATGAGCCGCCGCGGTGTCCGAGGCCGGGGTCCAGTCGTCGCCCCGCCAGTCGATGGCGTGGGCCGGTGGCTCACCGTCCATGCCCTCCCACCACACGTCGCCGTCGTCGGTGAGGGCCACGTTGGTGAAGATCGTGTCGGCGGCGATGGTCACCATCGCCGCCGGGTTGGTCGCCATCGACGTGCCGGGGGCGACGCCGAAGTAGCCGGCCTCGGGATTGATGGCCCGGAGCTCGCCGTCGGGCCCGGGCTTGATCCAGGCGATGTCGTCGCCGACGGTGGTGATCCGCCAGCCCCGCTCGCCCATGAAGGCCGGAGGCTCCACCATCGAGAAGTTGGTCTTGCCGCACTGGCTGGGGAAGGCGGCGGCGACGTAGGTCTTGGCGCCCTCGGGCTCGGTGACGCCCATGATCAGCATGTGTTCGGCCAGCCAGCCCTCGTCGTGGCCCATGATCGAGGCGATCCGCAGGGCCAGACACTTCTTGCCGAGCAGGGCGTTGCCCCCGTATCCGCTGCCGTAGCTCCAGATCGAACGGTCCTCGGGGAAGTGCACGATGTACTTCGTCTCGGCATCGCAGGGCCACGGCACGTCCTCGACGCCCTCGTCCAGGGGCATGCCCACCGAGTGCAGACAGGGGACGAAGGCGCCGTCGTCACCGAGCGCGTCGAGCACGGCACCGCCCATGCGGGTCATGAGGCGCATGTTGACCACCACGTAGGGCGAGTCGGTGATCTCCACCCCGATCTGAGCGATCTCGGAGCCGATCGGTCCCATGCTGAACGGGATCACGTACATCGTCCGACCCGTCATGCAGCGGTCGAACAGCTCGGTCAGGGTCGCTCGCATCTCGGTCGGATCGGCCCAGTTGTTGGTCGGGCCGGCGTCGATCGGGTTGCGACTGCAGATGAAGGTCCTGTCCTCGACCCGGGCCACATCGCTGGGGTCGCTCCGGGCCAGAAAGCTCCCGGGTCGCAGCTCGTCGTTCAGCCGGATGAAGGTGCCGGCGTCGACCATCTCCTGGCACAGCTTCTCGTACTCGCCATCGCCGCCGTCGCACCAGTGGACGTCGTCGGGGCGGCAGAGCGCGGCGACCTCGTCGACCCAGGTGCGGAGTCGTTCATGGGCGAGACCTGTCGGCGTGCTCATGCCTTCATGCTCATCATCGAGGTCCGATTTGGGCAGGGCCGAAGGTCCCGCGATCGGCTCCGGTTCCGGCCGGGGTGACCGACGGCCGAAAGAAGGGCTGTACGAACCTCCGACGGTGCAGAACTATGGCGGGGTGACCGAGCCGCAGAGCAACCGAGACCACGACGACGCCCGCCGGGCGGCCCAGGTGCTGGGGTTGATCGACCTGACCAGCCTCGGCGATGACGACGACGGCGAGACCGTCGACCGGTTGTGCGACCAGGCGTCGACCCCGCACGGCCCGGTGGCCGCGGTGTGCGTCTGGGCCCGATTCGTCGACCGGGCGGTGGCGCGCCTGGCCGGCACCGGCATCCCGGTGGCCGCAGTGGCCAACTTCCCCCAGGGCGGGACCGACCCCTCGATCGCCGTCGACGACGCTCGACGGATCGTCGACGCCGGCGGGGTCGAGGTGGACGTGGTCTACCCGTGGTCGGCTCTGCTCGACGGCGACCGGACGGCGGGGCCCCGTGTGGTGACGGCGGTGCGGGAGGCCATCGGAGCCGAGGCCGTCCTCAAGGTGATCGTGGAGACCGGCGAGCTGCGCTCGCCCCAGGCGATCGCCGAGGCCGCCGGGCACGCCGTCGGCGCCGGCGCCGACTTCCTCAAGACCTCGACCGGTAAGACCCCGGTGGGCGCCACCCACGAGGCCGTCGGCGTCCTCCTCGACGTGATCGAGCAGGGGAGCGGGATGGACGGTGACGGCCGGACGGTGGGGGTGAAGGTGTCGGGCGGAGTCCGCCGCCTCGACGACGCCACCGCCTACCTCGATCTGATCGAGGTCCGTCTCGGTCCGGCGGCGGTGTCGTCGGCCACGGTGCGGATCGGGGCGTCGAGCCTCCTGGGCGAGGTGCTCACCCACCTGTCGCCGTAGTCGTCCCCGACGTATCGGCCGCGGTGAACGGCCAGGCCCTATCGTCGACCGGGGCGGGTCAGCCGGGCCGGAGACGGCGGCCGCTGACGGCCAGCGGGCTGAGCGTCAGCCATCGCCACGTCGTCCCCTCGAGCCACGGTTGGGGGTCGTTGCGCCAGGCGGTCTCCAGCGTGGGGGCGTCCCGTACGATCCGCAGTTCGCCGTGGACCACCACGCTCCAGCCCTGACGCGACGCCTCGTCGATGCCGTCGATCTCGAAACAGACGACGCCCGCGGTCTCGGCCGCCGCCGTCTTGCCGCCCTCGACGCTTTTGATCAGGATGCCGCCGTCCTCGGTCAGCCGGTAGTTGACCGGGAGCACCACGGGCCAGCCGTCGCTGACGAAGCCCAGGCGCCCGAGTGTCGTGCCCGCCAGATACCCGGTGCAGGCGGCGTGGTCGAGGATCTCCACCTGCCGCCCCTCGGTCTCCCCGGGCCGTTCGGAGGCGGTCGGGGTTTCGAGCGGGTCGCGGCCGACGCCACCGGTGCGTCCGGTCGACGGCGCGACCAGGACGTTGACGCCGTTGCGCAACGCCCGCTTCGTCGTGTCGGGATCGTCGACGGCGTGACCGGGCACGATCAGAGCCAGCGCACCTCGGGTGCGGGCCACGATGACGGCTCCGTTCTGGCCGTGGGGGCGGACCCGGTCGACGCTGACGGCGATGCCGAGCTCGGCCAACCGGGCCTCACTGCGCATCGCGTCGTCGGGCTCCATCGCCCCGATCTCCTCGACGATCCGCACCGGGTGGTCGAGGGCGGTGGCGAAGGAACCGGCGACGGCCAGCGTCTCGATGTCGGCCAGGCCGTGGACGGCGTCGAGGACGAGGGGACCCGTCGCCGCCCGACGGCGACCGGGCTCGGCCACCAGCAGCGTCGGCTGGGTGCTGTGGGCGGCGTGGCCCATGGCGGTCGGGGTGGGGTCGGCCACCACCAGGATCGGGCCCTCCTCGTCGGCCAGGTCGGCCATCTCATCGGCGAAGAGGTGGTCGAGCAGGAGCGGGTGCTCGGTCGGCACCCCGGTGCCCTGGGCCAGGATCCGAAGGTGGCGCAGCCGATCGGGATCGTCGGTGACCAGCCGGAGGGGGACGCCGAACCAGTCGGCCAGGACCGAGGCGGTGGCCATGGCGGCGGTGGAGTGGCCGCCCGGCGCCAGGCTCGGCACCACCACCCGCCGGATCGGGGCCGCCGGGTTCATCGCCCCTCCTCCTCGGCCCCGTCGTCGATCCGTCGGCCGGTGACGGCGACGGGCTCGATGGCGAAGTAGCGGTTCTTCTCCTCGACCTCGGTCCACGGCACGAGATCGAGATCCTCGGCCCGGAGCAACCCCTCCAGGTCGTCGATCTCGCGGGCGGGTCCCCGCAGGACGACGCTCCACGCCGTCCTGCTCTCGGGTTCCGGATGGTCGACCTCGAAGGCCACCGACCGGCCGAGCACGGCGGCGGCCAGTTTGAGCCCGGCGGCGGTGCGGATCACCAGGCGGGACCCGTCGACCACGTAGTTGACCGGGAAGATGTCGGGGTCGCCGTTGATCGTGACCGCCAGGCGACCGACGCCACCGGGGCGGAGGAGCTCCCAGCACTCGTCGAGAGTCAGGTGTTCCAGGCGGCGGTCGGAGGGCGAGAACATGTTCATGCCCGTATCGCACCAGGTACCGGCGTCGACCGACAGGGCCCTAGGTCCCGTCTGCGCCCGACGTCGCCGGGGACCGATGGCCGGATGGCCCGATGGCCCGGCCCGAACCCATGGCCGGGGAACGGGGAGGAGGCGCCGTCAGCCGAAGATGATGGTGCGGTTGTCGTGCACCACGATCCGGTGCTCCAGGTGGGCCCGCACGGCCCGGGAGAGCACCACCATCTCCAGATCGCGGCCGCTCCGGGCCAGGGCCTCGGGGGAGAACCGGTGGTTCACCCGCACCACGTCCTGTTCGATGATCGGCCCCTCGTCGAGGTCGACGGTGGCGTAGTGGGCCGTCGCTCCCACCAGCTTCACCCCTCGGGCGTGAGCCTGGTGGTAGGGCCGTCCGCCGGGGAAGGCGGGCAGGAACGAGTGGTGGATGTTGATGATCCGATGCTTGAAGGCGTCGATCAGGAAGTCGGGCAGGATCTGCATGTAGCGGGCCATGATCACCAGGTCGATGTCGCCGGACTGCAGCAGGTCGAGCAGCTGCTCCTGCTGGCGCCGCCGGTCGTCGGGGTCGACGGGCAGGTGGTGGAAGGGCACACCGGTGCGTTCCACCGCCTCCTTGTGGGTGTCGTGGTTGCTGGCCACCAGGCGGAGGTCGCCGGGCATCTCGCCCAGCTCCCAGCGCGAGAGCAGGTCGTACAGGCAGTGCCCCTGCTTGGAGCACAGGATGGCCACCCGGGTCTTGGCCGGGATGTGGTTGATCGACGACGTCAGGTCGAGCTTGGGGGCCAGCTCGGCCAGGCCCCACTCGAGCGCGGTCATGAAGTCGGTACCGGCCGGGTAGGTGAACTCGATCCGCTGGAAGAAGACACCGGTCGACTGGTCACCGTGCTGTTCGGCGTGCTCGATGTTGGCCCCCGTCGAGGCCAGGAGCGAGGCGACCTGGGCCACCACGCCCGGCTGATCGGGACAGCGGAGGCGGAGAACGGCCGTATTGACGTCGGGGTTCGAGTCCTGCATGCGACGACGGATCCTACCGAACCGGTGTATCGGGGCCCTCGCGGCGCAATGTCGTCGCAATCGAAACGTCTGATCCGCTCAAGGCTGGTTCGTCGGCGCTCGATCGTGGGTAGGTACCCATCATGCTGCCAACCTGGAGTTCATCATGAGCGCCGTCCACTTCACCGTCACCGTCCCCTTCGACGCCCCGGCCCGCCAGGTGTGGGACGAGATGATCGACTGGAAGGGCCACGAGGCCTGGATTCCGGCCACCCGGGTCCAGGTGGATGCCGGCGACCCGACCGCCGTCGGAGCCACGTTCACCGCCTGGACCGGGCTCGGGAAGGTCTCGCTGGAGGACCGGATGCGGGTGACGGCCTGCACCTGGGACGAGGAGACGGGCACCGGTCACTGCGAGGTCGAGAAGCTCGGCCCGGTGCTCACCGGACGGGCCGGTTTCGACGTGCGCCCCGCCGCCGGCGGCGAGGGGAGCGAGGTCGAGTGGTTGGAGGACGTCGACGTGCGGTGGCTGCCGTCGCCTCTGGCCCCCATCATCGAGCGCCTGAGCGCCCTGGGATTCAAGCGGGGCATGCAGGGCTTGGCCAAGAAGCTCGCCGCCGAGGCGGCCCCGACCTCGGCCTGAGCCCGGGCTCGCTCAGCGGAGGCCGATGCGGATCGGCCCCCTGGCCCGCGACGGGTCGACGGGGCGACCCTTCTGGGTGATCACCACCCGATCGTCGGCCTGGAGACGGCGTGCGGCGGCCCGGGCCGGTTCCATCAGCTCCCGCCACTCGTCGACCCCCACCGCCCGAGCCGCCTCGCTGGGGCAGATCGTGGCCCCGGCCCGACGCTCGTCGAGCAGGCGGAGGATGACCTCCTCCAGCTCGGTGTCGACCGGCCGGCGCTTGCGTTTGCGGCAGGCGGCCGAGCAGTAGCGCACCTCGTCCCAGGTCTTGGCCCAGGCCTTGCGCCACGTCATCTCGCGGCCGCACACCACGCAGATCTTGGGCTCGGGGGTCGTCACCGGCGGACCTTGATCGAGCGGCGCCAGGCGCTGAACGACGAGATCGAGCCTTCGCCGGGTCGAGCCAGCCACGGCCACGGGTGCATCTCGACCGGTCCGATGGCGGCCGAACGTCTGGCGAATCCGGGAACCGGGGCGTAGGTGACCGCGAGCTCCCAGTGGGCCAACTCGGCCGCCGGGTCGCCGAGGCGGATCTCCAGCATCCGGTCCCGCCCCAGTTCGGCCAACGTCTCGACCAGGAAGACCAGCCGCTTCGACGAGAGCTGCAGCCGCTCGAGGAGGGGGGCGTCGAACACGAAGACCGCCGGCAGGTCGGGATGGGCGGCCAGAGCGGGATCGTCGGCACCCAATGACTCCGCCGTCAACCACACCACCGACGGGGTGGCCGCGCCCTCCACGGTGCCGGGCCCCGGCCCGGGGCCGCCCCCGACCGTCCCCGACATCGACGGTGCTTCGACGGCGACGAAGTCGGGATCGTCGGGCCAGTGGTCGATGGGACAGCGGTGTTCGTGGACACAGCCTCGGCACAGCTCGGGCGCCCGCTTGTTCACCTGCCAGCGGCTGAAGCCGTACACCTTCGACGAGCCGACGCCGGTCGTCCACTGCCAGCCGAGCCGGTTGGCCGCCCGTGAACCGTCGAGCAGGTGGCGGAAGAACTCGTCCTCACCCGCCTGCCACCGGTGGCGCTGGCGGACCCCCCACTGGCTCGAGAGCCACATCCGCGTCTGGTTGACCAGCCACCCGTCGGTCTCCAGCTCCTCGACCGTGGTGGCCACGCAGTTCATCGTCCGGTCCCACCCACCGGCGACGGCGTCGCTTCGGCCCTGGGCCGCCGGCGGCAGCTCCCGACGGACGCCCCGGGCCGTGCCGGAGCCAAGCCGGGCATACCAGTGGCGGGCGAACTCCTGCCACAGCAGCTCGTCGCGGAACTTGGCGACGTCCTTGCCGGGCCCGCCGGACACGTGGTCCCACACCTGGCCCAGCGTGAGGAGGCCGTGGCGGATGTAGGGCGAGAGCCGGGAGGCCCCCCGTCGACGGGGCGGCGCCACGTTGTTGCGGGTCCGGGCGTAGCCGGTGACGTCATAGGCGGCGAGGGCGGCGTCGGCCGCCGCCTGACCGCCCCGGAACGATGGCGAAGCCGCAACCTCGTCGCAGATCAGGTGGCCGAAGTGGTCGGCGACGAAGCGCTCGGCTGCCTCCTGGCCGGGCTGGGGGAGGGGGAGCGCCGTCACCGGAGGGAGGTCGAGGCGGGGGACGGAGCGGACACGGGGCCAGTGTGGGCGCGCCGCCGAGCCGACGACGAGTCGGACCGATCCGGGCCGATATCGGGCACGCCGCGGTCGCGGCCACTACGGTGCCCGCCGATGGGCGAACCGACGTATGTGTTGACCTACGACCGGACCACGTGGGCCAAGTGGCTCAACATCGCGGTGAAGGTGGCGCTGGTGACGACGTTCGCCATCGCCATCATCGTCGAACCGTCCGGAGCGCAGGGGAAGGGGATGGAGTACCGGGCGCCCGCCTTCCTCGGTTCGGCCGTCCTCATCCCCGTCATCGCCATCGTCCGCTCGTGGGATCCTTTCCCCCACACCGGGGACGCCCTGCTGGCGGCCCCATTCTTCCTCGACACCTTCGCCAACACCGCCGGGTTCTACGAGCGGTTCAACGTCACCGACGACGTGCTCCACCTGGTCAACTGGATCCTGCTGGTCGGCGCGTTCCACGCCTTTCGCTTCCGCAACGTCCACCATCGCCGCGACGCCCTGCTGCTGGGCTACGGGATCGGTGGCCTGGCCATCATCTGGTGGGAGGGGTTCGAGTGGCTGCTCTCCACCGAGGGGCCGTTGGCCGGTGACGGAGGCGGATTGGCCCTCGGCTACACCGACACCGTCGGCGACCTGATCCTCTCGTCATCCGGCGGTCTGCTGGGCTCGTTCCTCGCCATTCGGCTGCTCGGGCCCCGCTCGGAGCGGGCGGAAGAACTTCCTGGCGGAATTTCTTCGTAAAAGATCAAGTTCAGGTATACGATACCCGACCTACTGGATCAGGATTGGCCACATCGGTCGATCATCGGGCTTGCCCACCGAGCGGAAATGCGGAGCTGGCACATGGCACTTTTGGATTCGATCGACCACCTCCAGGCACCGCCGGAGCTGAATCGACGGGTGGACGACATGATCGTCCCCCATTGGTGGACCGGTAAACCGGCCATCGAGCCGGCACGGTACGAGGTCGATGCGGGTGGCCGTGCCGACCTCGACGCCGACGGCGCCCTCGCCGCCCGGATGCGGCACATCTACGACGAGGTCGGCCTCGTCCACGTGCGCAACACGGGCCTGACCGAGCTGGCCGACATGCGGGCCCTGGCCCTGACCACCCTGCCGGGCGAGATGTTGTACGAGGGTGGGAGCAACCCCCGCGGCAACCTCGACAAGAACGTGTTCGAGGTGGGCGCCCCCCTCACCGCCCACCTGCACTACCACCACGAGATGGCCTACGTCTCGAAGAGCACTCGGGCCCTGGCCTTCCTGTGCCGGAAGGCCCTGCCCGATCGGGGCGCCACCTACTTCTCCGACGGTCTGGCCGGTACCGACTACATCCTGGCCACCGAACTCGGTCAGAAGCTGAAGGAACTCGGCGTCTGCTACCACCGGTCCCTCACCGACCGCGACTCGTTCGTCGACCAGCTCCAGATCGGGGTCTACAACCACTGGCAGCTGTCGATGGGCACCGAGGATCCGGCCGAGGCCGAGGCCTTCGCCCAGGAGCGCGGCCTCGTCACCGACTGGGGCCCCGATCGCCTGCTCAAGACCCGCTACTACTGCGAGGCCTTCGAGTACGACCCGATCACCGACCGCAACCTGTTCTACTGCTCGATCGCCGACCACGGGATGTGGTTCGACACGTGGCCACTGGTGATGCACCTGCCCCACGACCAGCGGCCCCTCCACATGACCTTCGGCGACGACTCGGAGTTCACCCGGGACGAGCTGCGGTTGATGGTGAGCCACTACGACCTGTTCGGTATCAAGATCGACTGGCGGGTCGGCGACATCGCCGTGTTCGACAACCTCCGTTTCGCCCACGGGCGGCCCGGCGTCGAACTCGGCCCCGGTGAGGAGCGCCAGCTCGGCGTCATGCTCGGCTCGAAGTACGACCGGGTCGGCACCGTCGCCGACAAGTGGTGATCGGCCGCCGGTAGCGGCCCCGGGTCCGGCGGCGAGGCCGAGTCCGGCGTCCGATTCTGCCTGTGGCAGAAGCGGCTCTCCGGCGCCCGGCAAACGGGGAGACTGGCGCCATGACCACTCTCACCACACCGCACGGGCCGAGCGCCCGAGACCGACTGGCCGACCATCGCGTGCTGTTCCTGGGCGAACAGGTCGACGACGACAGCGCCAACCGGATCGTGTCCCAGCTCCTCGTGCTGTCGGCCGAGGACCCGGCCAGCGACATCTGCCTCTACATCAACTCACCCGGTGGCTCGGTCCTGGCCGGGCTCGCCGTCTACGACATGATCCAGCTCGTCCCCAACGACGTCGCCACCGTCGCCGTCGGGCTCGCCGCCAGCATGGGCCAGATCCTGCTGTGCGCCGGCACCGCCGGGAAGCGCTACGCCCTGCCCAATGCGCAGGTGATCATGCACGAGGGCTCGGCCGGCCTCGGTGGGTCGGCGGCCGACGTCGAGATCCAGGCCGCGAGCCTCCAGGACACCCTGGATCGCATGCGGGGCATCATCGCCCGCCACACCGGCCACACCATGGAGGAGGTGGTGACCGACGTGGGGCGCGATCGGTGGTTCGACGCCGAGCAGGCCCGGGACTACGGCTTCGTCGACCACGTCGTCACCTCGCTCGACCAGATCGTGCCCCCTCGGCAGACCCGCCGGATCGGCCTGGTGGGTTGACGATGACGACGCTCGAAGCCAGCACCTACACCATCCCCAGCGTCATCGAGAGCACACCTCGGGGCGAGCGGGTGTCCGACATCTACTCCCGGTTGTTGTCGGAGCGGATCGTGTTCGTCGGGACACCGATCGACGACGGCGTCGCCAACGTCGTCATGGCCCAGATCCTGCATCTGGCCGCCGCCGCCGACACCGACATCAACCTCTACCTCAACTCGCCGGGCGGCTCCTTCTCGTCGATGATGGCGATCTACGACACGATGCAGTTCGTGTCGGCCGACGTCGCCACCCTGTGCGTCGGCCAGGCGGCCTCGGTGGCGGCGATCCTCCTGGCCGCGGGGGCGCCGGGCAAGCGGTCGCTGCTGCCCCACGCCCGGGCTGTGCTTCACCAGCCGCACGCCGCAGGCAGCCGGGGCTCGCTCAGCGACCTGGCCCTGGAGGCGGCGGAGCTGGCCCGCATCCGGGAGATCGCCGACGAGCTGCTCGGCCACCACACCGGCCGCAGCGCCACCGAGGTACGGGCCGACACGGATCGGGCCCTCGTGCTGTGGGGGGACGACGCCGTCGACTACGGCGTGGCCGACCAGATCCTGGAGCGGGCCTCCTCAGGCGGCGAGCGCCAGGGGGCCACCCCATTGCGCCCTGGCCTCTAGCGTGCCGAGGCGGCGGCTCGACCGCTCGAGCACCTCGCCCAGTTCGAGACCGAGCGCGGTGTGCACCACGTGCAGGACGTCGGAGGAGACCTCCTTGCTGCCCCGCTCGATCTCCGACAGGTAGGGCAGCGAGACCGCCGCCTCCTCGGCCACGTCGGCCAGGGTCCGCCCTTGGCGTCGACGCTCCTCCCGGAGCACGTCGCCGATCACGTGGCGCAGCCGGACGCCGTCGTCGACGGGGCGGCGGACAGGGTCTGCGCCCCGGTCGGGCGCCGGTGGCTCGACGACGTCGGTGGCGTCGGCGCCCTCCGCGGTGTCATCGAGGTCGGGTACGGCGACCAGGTGGCGGCGGGGCTCCTCGGCGTGCTGATGATCGGCCATGGGGTCATGGTAGACGCCGCCCCCGGCTCGGGTCGGGCTCCGCAATTTCCGGAATTGACCGACTGAAATGTAAATTGCTCTCGGCATGTGACCAGGACCACGTCGACCTGGCAGCATGGGGCCTGTCGAACCGGCCCACGGTTGGAACAGCGCGACCAGGAGAGCAATGGAGCCGACACCCGAGATCTTGAAGGATCTGCATCATCGAATGGTGCGCATCCGGCGCTTCGAGGAGGCGGCGGGGCGCCTGGCCGAGGCCGGCCGCCTGCCCGGCTTCCTCCACCTCTACGTCGGCGAGGAGGCGGTGGCCTCCGGCGTCTGTGTCGCCCTCGGCGACGAGGATCAGGTGTCGTCCACCCACCGGGGCCACGGGCACCTGGTTGCCAAGGGCGGCGACTTCGACCGGATGATGGCCGAGCTGATGGGCAAGGCAACCGGCTACTGCAACGGCAAGGGCGGGTCGATGCACATCTCCGACCTCGACCTCGGGATGCTCGGGGCCAACGGCATCGTCGGTGGCGGGGTACCGATCGCCGTCGGGGCCGGCCTGGCCAACAAGTACAAGAACAACGGGCTGGTGTCGGTGTCGTTCTTCGGTGACGGCTCGACCAACATCGGCGCCTTTCACGAGGCGATCAACATGGCCGCCGCCCTCAGGCTCCCCGTCGTGTTCGTCTGCGAGAACAACGAGTACGGCGAGTACACGCCCCGGGAGAAGACGATGGCGATCACCGACGTGGTCGACCGGGCCGCCGGCTACGGCATGCCCGGCGTCATCGCCGACGGGATGGACGCCGTCGCCGTCTACGAGGCCGCCACCGAGGCGGTGGCCCGGGCCCGAGCCGGTGACGGCCCTTCCTTTATCGAGGCCAAGACCTACCGCTACTACAACCACCACGGCGTGCAGGTGCTGGGCATGAAGTACCGCTCCGACGAAGAGCTCGAACAGTGGAAACAGCGTGATCCGATCGATCTGCTGGAGGGCCGCCTCACCGAGCTGGGGATCATGTCCGCCGCGGAGATCGAGGCGGTCCACGACGAGGTGGGGGCGGCCATCGACGCCGCCATCGCCTTCGCCGAGGAGTCACCGGCGCCCGACGCCGACTCGCTGACCCGGGACGTCTACACCGTGGCCGAGGGGGTGGCGCAGTGACCGCCACCGACCCCACACCGACCGCCGACACCGAGGCGGCCAAGCCTCGGGAGCTCACCTACCTCAACGCCTTCAACGAGTCCCTGCGCCAGGTGATGGCCGAGGACCCCGACGTGTTCG
>JBCCRO010000044.1:0-39671 GCA_039201605.1 Actinomycetota bacterium | reverse complement strand
TCAAACCCCACTTCCAGGGCCTGGCCAAGGGCCCCCTCCGAGCCGAGCACCGCTCCATCGGCGAATGGGAAACCCTCGGCAACCGCGTCGAACAAGCCGTCCAAGCCGCCACCGACGCCCACTTCGAAACCACAGAAGGCTAGGACCGCTCGGCTAGGTCGCCGGGAACGGCAACTGGAGCCACCACGGGCGGGTCGAGGTCTCGACCTCGATCACCCATTTGACCCACCACGGGCCGCGGTACCCCGGAGCCACCACGCGCACCGGGGCGCCGTGCCCCCGTCGGAGCGGTCGACCGTCGTAGCCGACGGCGAGGTACACGTTGGTGGCGTCGCGCACCGGGAAGTGTCGGCGGTAGCCAGTGGTGGAGCGGACGGCGAAGCTCCGCACCTCGCCGTCGAGGGCGTCGCCCAACACCTCGGCCAGTGAGACCACGTCCCACCGCTGCCGGCTGAACCAACCGCCGGTGCAATCGAGTGCGGCCTCGACCGGCCGGGCCTGATCTCGGAGGTCGGCCACGGCGAGGGCGGCGCCGTTCACCGTCAGGGCCCAGCCCTCGGCCTCGGTCGACTCCGGAGCCCGATCGTCGATCCAGGACACGGTGGGCATGGCGTCGGGATCGAACGAGCCGACCTCGTGGGAACCGGTGAAGCGGCGATCGCCGCCGGACGAGCCCGACACCTGCACCGCGGCCTCGACCACGCCGACGGTCACCGCCGCCACCCCGACGGCGGCGCCACCGCCGAGCAGCATCCGCCGATCGAAGTCGACGGCCCGGGTGCGCACCGGTCGGGCCAGGATGTGCCACAGCAGCAGGGGTAGAGCGATGAAGGCGAACAGGAAGTGCGTCCACAGCGAGGTCCAGTAACCGACGCCGACCCACGCACCCGTCGAGTGGGCGAAGCCGAGCACGACGACCGTGAGGAGCAGCACGCCGAAAGCGATCGACAGCCACCGGCTCATCCGCCGACGACGAAGACCGACGCGGACCGAGCCTCCGGCCTTGGCCGGGGTGAGCACCACGAGCGTCACCCCGAACACGCCGTGCAGGGCCGTCCACAACCGCGACCATTCGGTGCCGACACCCCACGAGATCAGACCGGTGACGGCGGCGCCGATGGTGGCCACGGCGAGCCACAGATTGACCTGGGCCGGGGTGAGGGAGAAGGTCAGGGGACGGCGACCCTTCCCGGCGGGGCGTTGGCGAACGCTCGTCATGCGATCGAACCTACGACCTCGACCGAGGTCGAGGTCAAGTGTCCATCTGCTGAACTGGGGTGATGGACCAGGTCCCCGCATCGCTCACAATCGGCCGCTTGGCCGAGCTGGCCCGCATCCCGATCACCACCATCCGCTACTACGAGAAGCGGGGTCTGCTCGACGAGCCGCCCCGCGTCGGGGGTCGGCGGCTCTACGGGCCCGACGTGCTGATGCGGCTGATGGTGATCCGCATCTGCCGGGTGGCCGGCTTCACCCTCGACGAGATCCGCTCGGTGGTGGACGACGCCAGCCCGGGCCGGGCCACGACAAAACGGATCGCCGCCGAGCGTATCGAGGCCATCGACCACCAGCTGACGCAGCTCGACCTGGCCCGCTCGGTCCTCGCCGCCACCATCGACTGTCGCTGCCCGACCGTCGAGGAGTGCCACTGCGGTGCCATGGACGAACCGGTCGAGCGCCTCCAGGCCGCCGGCCTCGAACCGCCGACGGACGAATTCACCGGTCGACGCCCTCGACCATGACCCGAGCGGGCCGCCGAGAAAACGGCGCCGGCCGGCACCGAGGGGCGTCGAGCCCCCGGGCACCGGCCGGTGTCCGATCACTGATTCGGCCCGAATCACCAGGCCGGTCGGGGTCGGGATCAGATCAGGTCGAGGTTCATGACCTTGTCCCAGGCGGCGACGAAGTCCGAGACGAACTTCGCAGCCGAGTCGGACGAGCCGTAGACCTCGGAAATGGCTCGCAGCTGCGAGTTGGAGCCGAAGACGAGATCGTTGCGGGTACCCGTCCACTTGACCTCGCCGCTGGCCCGGTCCTTGCCCTCGAACAGATCCTCGGCGTCCGACGTCGCCGACCACTCCAGGCTCAGGTCGAGCACGGTGGTGAAGAAGTCGTTGCTGAGGGTGCCCACGTTCTCGGTGAACACGCCGTGGGTGGAGCCGCCGCTGTTGGCACCGAGGACCCGCAGGCCACCGACCAGAGCGGTCATCTCCGGGGCGGTCAGGCTCAACAGGTGGGCCCGGTCGACCAGCATGTGCTCGGCGAAGAAGTCGTTGCCCTTGCCGAGATGGTTGCGGAAGCCGTCGGCCTGGGGCTCGAGCACGGCGAAGGAGTCGGCGTCGGTCATCTCGGCGGTGGCATCGCCACGACCCGAGGTGAACGGCACGGTGACGGTGTGACCGGCGGCCGCAGCTGCGGCCTCCACGGCGGCGCAGCCACCGAGGACGATCAGGTCGGCCATCGACACCGAGCCGCTGAAGCCCGACTGGATTCCCTCCAGCACGCCGAGGACCCGACGCAGCCGATCGGGTTCGTTGACCTCCCACTCGATCTGCGGGGCCAGGCGGACGCGGGCACCGTTGGCGCCGCCCCGTCGGTCGGTCTGGCGGTAGGTGGAGGCCGACGCCCAGGCGGTGGACACCAGCTCGGAGACCGAGAGGCCCGACGCCATGATCTGGCTCTTCAGGTCGGCCACCTCGGCGTCGCTCAGGGGAGAGCCGACGGACACCGGATCCTGCCAGATCAGATCCTCCTCGGGAACCTCGGGACCGAGGTAGCGACCCTTGGGGCCCATGTCACGGTGGAGGAGCTTGAACCAGGCCCGAGCGAAGGCGTCGGCGAACTCCTCCGGGTTCTCGTGGAACCGGCGGGAGATGGGCTCGTAGATCGGGTCGGCACGCAGCGCCATATCGGCCGTGGTCATCATCGGCTTGTGGAACACGCCCTCCTTGTGGGCGTCGGGAACGGTGCGCGAGGCCTCGTCCACCGGGTGCCACTGGTTGGCGCCGGCCGGGCTCTTGCCCAGCTCCCACTCCCAACCGAACAGCGTGTCGAAGTAGGAGTTGTCCCACTCGATGGGGGTCGGGGTCCAGGCGCCCTCGATACCGGAGGTGACGGTGTCGAAGCCCTTGCCCTCGCCGTTGGGGTTCTTCCACCCCAGACCCATCTGCTCGATGGGGGCGCCCTCGGGCTCGGCCTGCACCAGATCGGCGTCGCCATTGCCGTGCGCCTTGCCGAAGGTGTGGCCGCCGGCGACCAGCGCGACGGTCTCCTCGTCGTTCATGGCCATGCGGGCGAAGGTTTCGCGAATGTCGCGGGCGGAGGCCAGCGGATCGGGGTTGCCGTTGGGGCCTTCCGGATTGACGTAGATCAGGCCCATCTGGACGGCGCCGAGCGGGTTGGCCAGCTCGCGGTCGCCGCTGTAGCGCTCGTCATCGAGCCACCCGGTCTCGGGGCCCCAGTAGACGTCCTCTTCGGGAGCCCAGATCTCGACGCGGCCGCCGCCGAAGCCGAAGGTCTGGAAGCCCATCGACTCCAGCGCCACGTTGCCGGCGAGGAGCATCAGGTCGCCCCAGGAGATCTTGTTGCCGTACTTCTGCTTGATCGGACGCAGCAGGGCGTTGGCCTTGTCGAGGTTGCCGTTGTCGGGCCAGCTGTTGAGCGGGGCGAACCGGTGGGCGCCGGACCCGCCGCCACCACGGCCGTCCTCGATCCGATAGGTGCCGGCGCTGTGCCAGGCGTGCCGGATGAACAGACCGCCGTAGTGGCCGTAGTCGGCGGGCCACCAATCCTGGCTGTCGGTCATGAGGGCGACGAGGTCGGCCTTGAGGGCGTCGTAGTCGAGCGACCCGAAGGCCTCGGCGTAGTCGAAGTCGGGGTCCATCGGGTTCGACTGGGACGAGTGCTGGTCCAGGACTCGAAGGTTGAGCTGGTTCGGCCACCAGCGCTGGTTGGTGGAGCTACCGCTGGCGACGGGCCCGTGGACCACTGGGCACTGGCCTTCTCCGTTGTCTGCCATGTGTCTTCCTTTGCTTGCCGGCTGGGATGGTGCGTGTGGAATGGTGGATGACGAGCGGCGCCTGAGGCGCGGGACGCAAAAGCAGCTGGAGCGCTGAAGCAGCGCGCAGCGAGCGGTTGGTCCCCCAGTTTTTGCTTGTCGGGCTGGCGCCCGGCGGGTGCCGAATCGGTCGGTCAGCCTCCGCAGTCGGGGCACAGGCCCCGGAAGATGACCTCGGCCGAATCGACCGTGTAGTGCACTGCATCACCATCGGAACCGTCGCCCGAGTCATCGTCGATCGCGGCTGCGAACGACGACACCAAGCGGGGTCGGGTCGACTTCACGTCGTAGACCCGTTCACAGTTGCGGCAGACGAAATGGTCGTGATGATCGAGATTGGGATCGAAGCGGGCCGCTCCGTTCCCCAGCTCGACCATCTGCACCTCACCCATCTCCACCAGGTCGTTCAACGCCTGATAGACCGTGCGCAACGAAACGGTGGGCATCCGCTCACGGACCCTGTCCCACACGATGTCGGCCGTCGGGTGACTTCCATCGCCATACAACGCCTCGATCACGGCCAGGCGCTGGGGCGTGACTTTCATCCCCTGCTCCCGGATCCGGGTGGCGAGTTCGTCGGGTGACTGCATCGCCGATCACTGTAGACCATCGAGCGCTAACTAACAACCGTTGTTGATTAGCTCCGGATGAACGGTGGATGACCCGCAGGCGGTCGGCCTGCGACCTCAGTTGGCGACGGGCCTGGCGTACTCGGAGTCGGCGTCCGGCGTCATCTTCTCGTGCAGCGGGAGCGGCTCCTTGGTCTTGCGGCGGACACCGATGTTGAGCACCTCGACGAAGACCGAGAAGGCCATGGCGGCGTAGACGTAGCCCTTCGGGATCTTCTCGCCGAATCCCTCGGCGATCAGGGTCATCCCGATCAGGAGGAGAAAGGCGAGCGCCAACATCTTCACCGACGGATGCTGGTTGACGAACTGGTAGATGGCCTTCGAGGCCACGAGCATGATCACCACAGCGGTGAGGATGGCGATCACCATCACGGGGATGACGTCGGTCATGCCGACGGCGGTGATGACCGAGTCGATCGAGAACACCAGGTCGAGCAGCATCACCTGGATGATCACGGCGCTGAATGTGGGGACGACCTTGGCCTCCTGGTGCTCGTCCTCGCCCTCCAGCTTGTGGTGGATCTCCTTGGTGGCCTTGTAGATGAGGAAGAGGCCACCGACGAGGAGTATCAAGTCCTTGCCGCTGAAGTCGCGATCGAAGACGGTGAACCACGGGTCTTCGAGCTGGATGATCAGACCGATGGCGAGCAGGAGTACCACCCGCATCCCGCCGGCAGCGATGATGCCGGTCCGTCGGGCCCGATCCTGCTGATCCTCCGGCAGCTTGTTGGCGAGGATCGAGATGAACACGACGTTGTCGACGCCGAGCACGATTTCCAATGTCAGCAGCGCGACGAGCGCACTCCACGCCTCTGGGTCAGATAGCCATTCCACGGGGGGCAACCTTAGACAGCGAACGCCGCCGGGTGCTCGCAAACGTCCAGGAACCTCACACTCGTCTTTCCTCCGCCGGTGAGCGGGCGCCGACGGACGCTAGCCTCGGCGACGGAGGTGTCTGAGCGCCTGGTGGGCTCCACCGCCTTCAAAGCGGCTGTACGGGGTGATCCCTCGTAGGCGGGTTCGATTCCCGTCCACCTCCGCCAAATGCCCACCAGGCGAACCGCCTCATCCCCACGGCACCTCACGCCCACCGCGCCGCTGCTCGGTCGTGTAGGTCAACGACCTAACATGAGTCGCACGCCGTCGAGCACCGGCGGAGGGGACCGTGGGACAGAGCGAGCGAACATTCACGAGGAAGGGCGCCTCCACCCGCAACCGCATCGTCGAGGCGGCCCGATCGATGCTGTTGGAGAAGGGCTACGAGGGCCTCGTCCTCCGCGAGTTGGCCGACTCCCTGGGGATCACGCTCGGCAACCTGCAGTACTACTTCGGCACCCGGGAGGCGCTCGCCCTCCATGTGCTCGGCATCGAGGGCAGGCGCGACACCGAGCTCATCGAGGCCCGGCGCCGGGTGGACACCCCGGCCGACACCTTCCGCTTCGTCGTGCGGGACATGGCGGCGCGCTACCGGGGCGAGTCCGGTCGACTCCTGCTGCTGATCATCGTGCTGGCCGAGCACCGCCCGTCGTTCGAGGCCCTCTGCCAGGACAGCTACCGGGAGTTCTTCGCCGCCTTCGAGGGGTTGCTGGCCGAGATGAAGCCCGGTCTCCCGCCCGGCGAGGTGGCGGCGCGGGCCCGGATCATCAACGCCCTGGTCGAGGGCTCGACGTTCCAGGTCGATGTTGGCGATCTCGACGCCTTCCTCGACCGGGTCCAGGCCGAGGCCGAGCTGATCGCCCTGGGGTAGCCGACCGCAGCGGCCGCGCCCTCACCCGTCGGCGTGACACGCCCCGCCCTCGGAGGGCGGGACATCGAGCGCCGGGTTGCCGTCGAAGAAGCCGTTGGCCACGAGGCTGAAGCCGGCGTACTCGACCGGCATCACCGGCCAGTCCTCGGGGCGGGGCACATGGGTCACGCCGAAGGTGTGCCACACCACGATTTCGGTGTCCTCGATCGGTCGATCCTGGGCGGCGTAGGCGGGCAGACCGGCACCGCCGGGATGCAGGTTGGAGAACGGCCCCGCCCCGGCGTAGCGCTCGTCCTCGTCGTAGCGGGTGACCCACAGGTTGTGGCGGGCGAAGCCCCCTCGGGTCCCGGCCGGCGTGTCGTCTGGGGCCATGAACGTGGGCGACGCCTGGGGCAGCAGCTTGTAGGCGACCGGTTGGCCCAACTCGTTGATCTCGCCGGGGTTGACGATCTTCCAGGTGCGGCTGGCGGCCGGGTCGAGGTCGCGTCGGGCGCCGAGTTCGGTCTGCAACGACGTCGCCACCGACCGGAAACCGGCGCCATAGGGGTGGAAGCCCTCCGGGGTGGCCTCGATGTTGGTCTCGACGACGGAGTTGTCGAAGCCGTCGAGGCTGGGGTCGATCCGCACGCAGAACAGGTGTTGGTGGATCGGGGAGGAGATGCCGGGGGCGACCAACGGCGAGGTGTCGGTGCCCTGCCCGTCGGGCACGACGCTCACGCCGATGATGCCGGTGAGCTTGACCTCGAGCTGGATCGTGCCGTCGAGGTAGAAGTACCAGTAGAACCCGTACTCGTAATTGCCGATGGTGTGGATCATGCTGACGACCAGCCGCCGGGATCGGCGGACCTCGGGCGGCAGCTCCGGCCGGAACGGGTTGGTGTGCTTCCAGAGGATGCCGAAGTCCTCCTCGTGGAGACAGACGGCGTTCTCGGTGACGTAGGGCTCGCCGTCGATGCCGAGGAAGGTGGCGTCGAAGTAGTGGATCTCGCCCAGGCAGTCGCAGCCGAGCTTCAGCGAGTTGGCGAGCTGGCCGAGCCTGGTCTCGCCGGCGTCGAAGGCGTGCTTCCAATAGTGGAGCGTCGAGTCGTCGCCGTAGGGCACGACCATGTCCGACAGGGCCGCCCGGTGGAGGATGGGGCGATCGCGGTCGCCGTCCCGGTAGCGGATGTCGTGCAGGACGAGACCTTCGATGGGATGGACCGAGATCCGGACATGCCAGTTCTGCCAGGTGATGACGTGCCCGTCGACCTCGAAGCTGGGCCCCTCGGGCTGGGTGATCTCGAGCGGCTTGAGCCCCTCGCGGAAACCCGACATCCGCTCGGCGGCGTACTCGGCGTCGTGCTCGGGGATCGGGATCACCTCGTGGTCGAACACCACCACGTCGCCGCCGTCGACATCGACAAGGGCCGACAGCCCGTCGATCGGGTGGGCGTAGTAGTTGGCCGCCGGATCCTCGGCCAGGAAGGCGAAGACGCGCATCACCCGACCCTCGGGCATCTCCGGCGGATGGACGCCGGCCATCCAGGGCTCGATGTGGACCATGCCGGGGTCGGTGACACCCCGTTTGGCCAGCGCGCCCAGCCACTCGTCGTCGACCAGGAGGTGCTCGTAGACCTTGAGCACGTCGTGCTCGTTGACCGGGGCTTGGCCGTCGTCCTGCCACTGGACACCGAGCAGGTCACCGGACGAGGCCGACACGTGGGCCTCGAAGCTTCGGCCCCGGGCGGGATCGTGACCGACGAGGCCGACGACCCGGTCGATCGATTCTCCTGCCGCGGCGCGCCGCAGGGCGTCGCGGGACGGTTCGACCCGATGGCCGAAGGTGAAGAAGGCGCGATCGCTGAGCTGATCGGCGGCTCGGAGCGTGGCCACGGCGCCGGCCAACTCATCGGCGGTGGCGGGGTCGAGGGGATGGTCTGCCATGCCCGGGATCCTAGGTCATCGACCTAGTAAGCGAAAGCCGGCGCCTGCCGGGCGCTGCGCCGATGCCCGGCGTCGGTGAGGCCCGCCCCTGTCGATCGGTGGGGCCGTCGAGGCGGCGACGGGCGACGGACCGGCATGTGGCGATCACACCGCACATCGAGCGCCCCACCTACACTCTGGCCACCCGCCGCCAGCCAGAGGCCCGCCGCCGTCATGACCAGCCGCCCGCCAGCCATCCCCGTCCACCCGACGCCGTCCACCCGACGGCCACGACGACGACCGTCGCTCGGGCTCGTCGCCATCGGCGCCATCGCGCTCGTCGGCGTCGGTTGCGTGCCGGACGAGGAGGTCGCCGAGCCCGAGTCGACGTCCACCGGATCCGAGCCCGGCGATGACGTGACGGTCGTGCCAGGCCGGGTGTTCGTCCAGGTGGTTGCGGGGCCGGGGGGAGACCTCGTCCTCGATCTGTTCGCCGAGGCCGGAGGCGGGTGCAACGTGAGCGGGCCCTACGCCCTCGACGCCGAGACGGCCGTCGACGCCGGTGACGCCACCGTCACCATCATCGGCCACGGCTACCAGACGGACGAGGGCCCGTGCGACGAGCTCGCCGTCGCCACCAACACCATCGCCCTGCCATCCTCGGTCGCCGACGGGTCCCGGATCGACATCGTCCTCGACGACGCCACCAACGAGATCCAGATCGAGTCCACGGGCGACGGGATGATCGCCCGCCAGGATGCGCCGGACAACGTCGAACTCGAGTGCCCGCTCGCCGACGAGAATCCGAGCGTGGGCTGCGGCGTCGGCTGATCTCGTCGCCAGGGCACAGGCCGCCTCATCTCGCAGGGAGAGGGCGCCGGAGGTTTCATTGACCGGGCAGCGCTGGTAGGACTGCCTAACACCAATCGGTATGAGCCAATGGCTCGGGGAGACGGATCAATGGGACGACGGTGGAGACTACTGGCTTTGCTGCTGGCTTGTGTGCTCGTGATGGCGGCGTGCGGCAGCGACGACGACGCCGAAGAGGCGAGCGCATCGGCCAGCGAAGAGGCCGAAGAGGAGACCACGACAACGGTCGAGGAAACCACGACGACAACGGTCGAGGAAACGACGACGACCACGGCGGCCACCGAGGAGACCGAGCCCGAGGAGACCGGTCCCACCACGGTGATCGACGTGGCCACCGCCAACGGGGCCACCTTCATCCCGCAGTTCGCCCCGTTCGGGCCGGAGTTCGCCCAGGCTGCCGGCGGTGAGGGTCCGGTGACGGCCTTCCTCACCGACGACGCCGGGTTCGGGGCGGCGCAGACCACCGACCTCGGGGTCGCGCTGCAGGCCGACTTCACGCTGCTGGCCGAGGTGCTCGCCTATCACGTGTCGCTCGACGGTGCGCTGACCGCCGAGGAACTGGCGGCCGCCGGCACCATCAACACCGTGCAGGGCGAGCCCATCACGGTCGAGCTCGTCGACGACGTAATCGTCCTCAACGGCGGTCAGGCGTCGGTCGTGATCCCGGACGTGGTGGCCGACAACGGCATCGCCTTCATCATCGACGGCGTGCTGGTTCCGCCGTCGATCGCGCCGGACTTCGGTCTCTAGGCACCAACGCAGCGGGCCCTCGGGCCGCCGTTGAACCATCGGCAAGGGGCGGGTGCCCATGACGGGCGCCCGCCCCTTCCGCGTGCCTCCGCACCTCGTCAGCCGACGGCGGCCTTGAACGCCTCCCAGGAGGCGAGGATCTCGTCGACCGTCGCCGCCGACCCGTCCCCGAAGAGGACGGCTTCGATGTCGTCGAGCATGAGCCAGGCGGCGAACGCGTGGTTGGCGATCCACATGTCGGTCACGACGGTGTGCGGTGTGTCGGACACATCGACGGTGGGGCTGTCGAAGACCGAGAGACCGGTGCCTTCGGTGTCGATGATGCCGAAGACGACGTCGGCGTCGGTCTCGGCGCCGAGGGTCTCCTCCGACAGCGGTATGTAGCCGAACCCGCCATCGCCGGACTGGAGCTCGGACCGGACGAAGCCCAGCTCATCGAGCAGGGTGCCGATCAACGTCGAGGGATCGTGGGCGTAGTAGCCACCGGCCTGGAACTGGACGACCGAAGCCGTCGAACCGGTCAGGCCCGCCTCGTCGACGCGGCCACGGAGCTCGGCGACACGCTCGTCGATCACCTCGGCCACCCTGGTTGCCCGCTCCATCCGACCGGTGGCGACGGCGAAGAGGTCCATCTGGTCGAGCCAGGTCCCGGTGAAGTCGGGATAGACCACGGGGGCGATGGCGGCGTGCTGGTCCCTCACGCCGGTGCTGCGCGGGTGGCTGATGCCCAGGATCAGGTCGGGCCTGGCGGCGGCGATGGGCTCCAGACTGCCGGCGGGGATCGCGTCCACGCCCTCGGCGTCGAAGATCGGGGTCACCGACCCCGCCTCGGCGAACCGCTCGACCCCGATCGGCTCGACGTCGAGGATGAGCATCGTCAGCGCTGCGATCTCGTCCAGGACGTAGACGCCCTCGTCGGTGACGGGGATCGTCACCTCGCCGGTGGCGTCCTGCACCGTGATCGTCCCGCCGTCGTCGGCCCCACCCGCGGGCTGATCGGCGCCCTCGCCCTCCTCGGCGCTCGCGGTGTCGGCCGACGGCTCCGCCGCCGGTGTCTCGACGTCGTCGGCCGCGCGGTCGGCGTCATCTCCGGTGGCGTCGCCACCGCAGGCGGCCAGGAGCACGGCCGTGGCGACGCCGACCGCCAGGAGCCGACGGCTCCGGGTCATCACCATCGGGGCCCGATCGGGCGAACCGGCCATCACCACGCCTTTCGACGGAGTTCCCGGGCCGCGGTCGCAGCCGACATCAGACGCCGGTCAGGTCGACGTAGGCGTCCCAGCGGTCGAGGGCGTCGTCGATCGTGCCCATGTCGTCGGCTCCGTCACCGCCTGCGAGCGCCTCGAGATCCAGCAGCTGCCAGAACACGGCGAAGGGATGACCGGAGAACCACAGGTCCCCCTCGACCAACAGCACACGGTCGCCCCGAACCGCCGGGAGGGTCTGGAACGTCGGGAGGTCGAGCACCGAGGCCGAGTCGTAGAACTGGCCGTCGAGGACGGCGACGTAGTCGGCATCGTGCTCGCCGAGCACCTCCTCGGACAACCGGATGATCGGCTGGCCGGGGAACTCCTCGTAGTTCTCCACCTGGGCCGAAGGACGGGGCACCCCGAGTTCGGAGGCCGTGATCGACACGGCCGCCTCCGGTGCCATCGAGAAGACCAGACCGAAGGTGCTCCCGAGGATCGACAACGAGTACGGATCGGCCGAGACCGCCTCGCCCACCTCGGCGAAGCGGTTCTCGATGCCGGCGACGACGGCCGCCGCCCGCTCCTCCTCCCCGAGGATGAGGCCGACATCGGTGACGGCATCCTGCCACGTCGAGCCGAACGGGAGGACGACGAGCGGCGCCACACCGGCCAGGGGGGCGAGCAACTCGTCGAACCCCTCGACCGCCACGATCACGATCAGATCGGGATCCTCGGCGGCGATGGCCTCGGCGTTGATCTCGGTGAACCCGTCTCCGAGGTCGTCGCGCACGTCGATACCGATCTCGGCCAGCACCTGTCTCACGCTGGCGGCGCCGCTGATGTCGAACACCGTCGTCGGTCTCACCCCGACGGACAGCAGGTTGACGGCGGCGATGGCGTCGAGGGCGATGATCCGCTCGGGGTCGACCGGCACCTCCACCTCGCCGAACGACGTCTGCACGACGCGGAGCTCGGCGTCGTCAGCGTCGACCGATGATTCCTCCGACCCATCGGTGGTCACGGCGGTGCCGTCGGATTCCTCGGCAGCGGCGCCGGCGTCCTCCTCGACGGTGTCCGCGGCGACGGGGTCGGCCGCCGTCTCCGAGTCGTCGTCACCGCAGGCGGCGACCACGGTGGCGAGCAACAGGCAGGCGACGACCGAACGGCACCAGATCCCCCACGGACGTCTGCCCTGGTTCGGGTGGCCCACGGTCGCCGATCGCACGGGCCGAGTGTACGCACCGCCGAGCAACAGGCGTCAAGGAGCCTTATCAGGACGCATTCGGCAGCCCGCCGGGCGATCGGGCTGCGGACGTCGTCCGGACCCGGCCGACCGGGTGGCAACCGGGGTCAGACGGCGCCGACGAGCGGTGGGGTGACGGCCTCGGAGCGGAAGGTCTCGCAGTCGCCGAACTCGGCCAGCTCGATGATGGAGCCGATGGCGCCGGCGGCGGCGTCGAAGCGGACCACGGCGGCGCCGTTGCTGTCGGCCACCCAGATGTCGGTGCCGTCGACGGCGGTGTCGATCGACGAGAAGTCGGTGTCGGGCACCGGCTCGGACACCCCGGTGGCGGGATCGATCCGCCACAGGCCGCTCCCATCGGATCCCACCCACACCGAGCCGGCGACGACGGCGAGGGCATGGGGTGCGACACCGACCTCGATGGCGGCCAGCTCGTCACCGGTGGCGGGATCGAGCTGGGACACGGTGCCGTCGACGTTGTTGGTCACCCACAGGGCGCCCTCCCCGGCCTCGACGTGCAGCGGCCAGAAGCCGACCGGCACCTCGACCACGACGTCGGTCACGAGATCGACCCGGCTGACCGTGTCGTCCGAGGTGTTGGTGATCCAGGCGGCGCCGTCGGCGATGGCGATGTGGTGGGCGTTCTGGCCGACCTCGACGGTGTCGAGCACCTCGTTGGTGTCGGCGTCGACCCGGTAGACGAGCGCACTGATCGGGTCGGTGGCCCACACCTCATCGGCGGTGGCGGCCAGCCCGAGGGCGTAGCCGTCGACGACCACGACGTCCTCCACCAGCAACTCGTCGGGGTCGAGGCGGACGAGTCGGCCGTCCCCCCGGGTGCCGACCCACACCGAACCGTCGGCCACGGCCACGCCGGCCGAGCCGCTGCCGAGGTCGATCGAGGCCACGACCTCCTCCGAGGCCTTGTCGATCTTGACCACGACACCGCAGTTGACGTCCGACACCCACACCGAGTCGGCGTCGACGGCCACGCTGTCGGGTCGGAACTGCAGATCGCCACCCAGGCCGGGAAGCCCCGAGCCGGGGTCGCCGAAGGGATCGACCTCGCCGTCGTCACCGCCGCCGGGCGGGGCGTCCTCGCCGACCGGCCCCTCGTCGGCCAGGTCGGTCCCGTCGCCGACGAAGACCAGGGCCAGGAACAGCCCGACGATGACCAGGATGGCCAGAAGGCCCAAGACCCACAGGCCGCCGCCGCCCTTGTTCACCTGTTGCTCCGGACCCGACGGCGGTGGCGGCAGCGTGCCCCACCCCGGTCCGTCGACCGGAACCCCGACCGGTGGCGGCCCGGTTGGCCCAGTCGGCCCCGACGAGGGATCCCACGGCGTTGGCGGCTGGAACGGTCCGGTCATCTCAGGGGGTTCTCCTGGCGACCCGTCGAACCGATGTACACATCGACCGGCCGGGTCTGGTTCCAAACCTAGCCGTCGTCGCGATCAGCCCGTCGGCGGGTGCGCGCTCGCAATGCGGCGAAGGTGGGGCCCGGCTCCCACCCCCCAGAGGGAACCGGGCCCGAAATCGGTCAACCGGGCAGCGACACGATGGTCACCTGCCCGGTGTCGCCATTGACCTCGATCGTCGCACCGTCAGGTATCCGCTTGGTGGCGTCTGTGGCGGATACCACACACGGTATCCCCAATTCGCGGCTGACGATGATGGCGTGACTCAACGGCGCCCCGACGTCGACCACGACGGCGCCGGCCGGGACGAACAGCGGCGTCCAACTGGGATCGGTGATCGGGGCGATGAGGATGTCCCCCGGAGCCAGCGCGGTGGGGTCGTGCGAGTCGAGGACGACCCGGGCCGTGCCCCGGTAGCTGCCCGGGCAGCCGGGCACCCCCTGCACCACCTCGCCCTCGGTGGTCGGGGTCACGTCGACGGCGTCGCGACGGGGGTAGGCCGACATGTCGGGCCGCTCACCGTGGAAGAGGAAGGGCTCCTGCAGGGCGGCCACCTCGGCCATGAGCTCGGCCCGGCGGGCCAGTTCGGTGGTGTCGATGTCGGACTCGCCCTCGACGAACTCGACGAGCTCGGCCCGGGTCAGCAGGCCGAAGTCGCGGTGCTCGTTCATCGTTCCCGCCGCCGTGCACCGATGTCCGAGTTCGTGGAGACCCATCCGCAGCTCGTGCACCAACTTGATGGCGTTGGTCTTGGTGCGCTCCCGCCCCGGCATGAACACCGTGGCGGCGTTGAGGGCGGCCAGGAACTGCCCGTGGGTCTCGGCGTCGCCCTCGATCATGGCGGCGATCGACGCGCCGAGGGCCTCCCTCTCGGCCGTCCGCTCGGCGTTGCGGGCGCTCGGGGCCTGCGACTCGTCCGACAGCCGCATCCGATCGATGGCGGCCAGGGCCAGCTCGGGCTCGGTTTCCCACGTCGGCGAGCGCGACTCCCACTCGTTGGGGCCACGGCAGCCGTAGGCGAAGAGGAACTCGTCGAACCGGGCGACGAACTCCGCCGCCGCCTCGGACCCGTCGGCCCGGATCCGGCCGTCGAGGCCGCCGGTGCCGTCGTCGAACAAGGCGTTGAGCTCGGGAGACTTCGCCGCCAGGCGACCGAGCTCCCACATCGCCATCGACGGGGCGGCCGACTCCACGTCGCCCAGCCCGGCGAGCAGCTTCAGTACCGCCTCGGGCTGCCCCACCGCTTCGCACACGGCGGTGATGATGCCGACGGGCAAGGTGGCCAGGAACGAGATGTAGATGTGCTCGGTGAACAGCATCTCGAAGTACCGGTCGGCGATGTCGAGTCCGTAGTCGACGAGCTGGGCGTTCGTCATGGCGCCGAGGTCGGGGCGATCGGCCCGGAGATCGTTCATCAGCCGCTCGTGGCCCAGCACGTCCGGCAGATCGGGGGTGGTCAGCACCCAGCCGAACGTCTCGCCGATCTTGGCCGTCAGCTCGGGGCGATCGAAGCCGTCCTTGACCACGAACTCGGGCACGCCGGGGGCGTCGCCGAAGAAAGAGGCGTCGATGTCGGCCGCCTCCATGCCGGGGGCCCGGTGACCGAGCATCCGCAGGGCCGAGGCGTTGAGGTAGGCGTAACCGCCGGTGACGCCGAGGAAGACGCACTCGTCGTCGGGCAGCTCATCGGGGGTCATCACCCCGATCCGGTAGTAGGCGTTGCGGAACCCCTGCTCCGAGCCGCCGAGGCCGTCCTCGTTCTGGAAGTAGAAGAACGACAGCGGGGCCACGGGATCGGGGAAGACCTCGCCCACGTTGGCCCTCGTGTAGAAGTCCCACTCCTCGCTCAGGTCGGTCTCGACCAGCCAGCTGTCCACCATGCGACGGTCCCCCTTGCGCAAGCCGCCCCGGGTCGGGCGCTGCCCAACGGTAGCGCATGGGTGACAGACGTCACAGTTCGTAGGGAGGCGCGTCGATAGGGACGGTTCCGCTCGCCGAACCTCACGCCGCTCGAGGCGGCACCCGCCTAGACGGCGAGCAGGTCGCGGGCGCCGGTGTCGGACGACGGGTGCCGGAGCTTCGACATGGCCCGGGCCTCGATCTGACGGATCCGCTCCCGGGTGAGGTTGAAGTACTCACCGACCTCTTCCAGGGTGCGGGGCTCGCCTCGGTCGAGACCGAAGCGGAGCTTGAGGATCTCCCGCTCCCGCTCGTCGAGCGGGGCCAGCAGCCGGGAGATCTCCTCCGGCAGCAGGGCGGTGGCGGCCACCTCGAAGGGCGAATCGGCCGAGCGATCCTCGACCACGTCACCCAGCTCGGCGTCGCCGTCCTCGCGGAGGGGCTCCGACAGCGACAGGGGCTCGGCGGCGAAGCGCAGGGCCTCGGTGACCTTGTCCTCGGGCATCTCGACCTCGGTGGCCAGCTCGGTGAGCGTGGCCGGGCGGCCGTACTTGAGCTCGAGGCGGGCCCGGGCCTTCTGGAGACGGGCCAGAGTGTCGCCGGCGTGCACGGGGAGGCGGATGGTGCGGCCGGTGTTGGCGATGCCTCGGGTGATGGCCTGACGGATCCACCACGTGGCGTAGGTGGAGAACTTGAAGCCCTTGCGCCAGTCGAACTTCTCGACGGCGTGCATCAAGCCGAGGTTGCCCTCCTGGATCAGGTCGAGGAGGGGCAGGCCGGAGGCCTGGTACTTCTTGGCGATCGACACGACGAGACGCAGGTTGGACTGCACGAAGGTGCGCTCGGCGTCGCGACCCTTGCGGGAGAGTCGACGCAGCTCGCGCTTGCGCGTGGCCGAAAGATCGGCTTCAGCTTCGAGTTCCTCGGTGGCTTCCTTGCCCTGCTCGATTGCCTGGGCGAGCCGGACCTCGTCTTCCTTGGTCAGGAGTGGGTACTGGCCGATATCGGTGAGATACAGCCTGACGAGGTCCTCTTCGTCCCGCTCGACGCGCTCCTTAGCCAAGGAATCCAACCTCTCGTCTTCCAACGGAGCCGGTTGCCCCGTCGCGGCACACCTACTGGCTTCCCCTTAAGGTTAGCGAGCAGATCGCCCCGTTGTGTCTCACAAGTGTAATTGGAACCGCACGTTCTTCACCAAGGGAGATATCCGAGCTGGCTTCTGAGCGGCGGGCCTCACGACCTAGTGTCGACAGGACCCCAGCACCACTTGAGCGTCTGAAGGGCCAATGAGCGACATCGAACTCGAACCAGTCATGGTCACGATGACCTTCCACACCGACGACGCGGCCGAGCTGACCTCGGTGTTGGCCAAGTACGTCGTACTCAGCCGCACCCACCCCGGGAGCCGCAACATCGACCTCGTGTCATCGGTGACCACACCCGGCCGTCTCGTGATCGTGGAGAAGTGGGACTCGACCGAGGCCCAGCAGGAGCACTTCGACAGCGACCACATGGTGGAGATGGCCAAGTCCTGTGAAGGCCTGCTGAACCGACCGCCGGAGATCGATCTCTACGAAGGCATCTCCATGCACGATCTGGCCTGAGCATCCCGGCCGGCGGCCGGTACCTGGAGTTCGGCTCCACCGAACATCCCGAGGCCCTACACCTGGGCGGAGTCGGAGAGTTCGACGATGCGGGACCAGGGGATCTCGCCTGCCGACCACAGCTGCTCGAACACCTCGTCGGCCCGGTCGCTGAACCCGTGCCGGTTGCGGAAGTTGTAGCGGTAGCGGGGCTGGTGCTGACGCAGACCCCGCCCGGCCACCCGGCCGTGGAGGTTGACGTCCCAGGCGGTGGCGTGGGCCTGTGACAGGTCGGCGTCGAGTTCGGGCGCCCCGAACCACGCCGCCCGGCGGTCCGCCACCTCGAGGAAGAGCCGGGTGAAGGTGACGGCGGCATGCTCGTTGCCCACCCGACGGGGATCCTTCAGGTTCTCCACCGCCCCGCTGTCGACGTCGAAGATCAAGGGGTCGAGCGAGGTGATGCGGAAGGTGGTGGTGGCGGCGTTCTCGTCGATGTTGACGGCCACGCCGACGCCGGGGTCGACCTCGGGCACCCGGGCCAGGGCCTCGGCGGCCAGCCCGGCCAGGACGTCGGCGTCGAACTCGACGTTGACGTAGCTCCTCGGCTCGACGGTGATGACCTCAGCTGCCATTGGCCTCGGCTCCGGCCTCCTCGGTCTCCGCGGTCTCCTCGTCGCCGACATCGAAGGAACCGACCGAGCCGGGGCCGGCGACGCCTCCGGCGGCCAGCATCAGCTTGGTCAGTTCGGCGTGGCGGGCTGCGGCCCGGTCGGCCTCCTCGGGGGTGGTGATCAGCGACTGGATGATCATCTCGCCCTCGCGCCACTCCTCCATGTCGTCCATGAGGCAGAAGTTGAGCGAGCGGATGGTGGGCGCGTCGGTGATCCGGCTCGTGTTGTTCATGTGGTACGTGTACGCCGCGATCAGGTGGGGCAGGAGCACGCGGTAGAGGCCGACCAGCTTCTCGATGGTCTCGCCCGCCGCCTCGGGAGCGCCCAGGGCCTCGACGAAGGCCTCCATCTCCGGGTTCGGCGGGTCGGTGAGTCGCTCGGGGTTCATCTCCCGCAGCTCCGGCAGGCGCTTGTGCCACAGCTCGGAGTGGAAGGCGTGGTGGTAGCAGTGGGTGCCGAGTCGGAGCTTGACGTCGAGCTCGGGGACCGTGGCCACCCAGCCGCCCATCAGCTCGAAGA
Source organism: Actinomycetota bacterium (assembly GCA_039201605.1). Classification (GTDB taxonomy): domain Bacteria; phylum Actinomycetota; class Acidimicrobiia; order Acidimicrobiales; family SZUA-35; genus CADEDH01. The sequence goes on along the minus strand of JBCCRO010000044.1, from coordinate 21,193 downwards.
TCCGCATCTCGATCCACTTGTAGTGGCCAACGCGGCGGGCGGTCTCCTCCACCGAGAACGCCCCCGGCAGCTCGCGCCGATCCCACGGGGCGAAGGGGGCTCGTGGCGTACTGGCCTCAGCCATGGACATCCTCTCGCTCGTCAACCTGGCCGCGACTGTACGAGAGCGCTCCTATCGCGGCCAAACGCGTCCACTCCGCGTCGTCGGCGCCGACGTCAGCGCCCGTTGGTCGACCAGTGCCAGGGCTCGCTGGGGAGGTTGTAGAAGCCGTAGGTGGCGGCGTTGGCCGCCAGCCAGCGGTAGCCGCTGTTGTTGCGGCTGCCGATGATCGAGCCGTTGTAGCGGAAGTCGATCGCCTTGCCCTGCTCGTGCATCGAGGCGCCGGGGCGGGCCGTCGGCGGGCGACACTGCGACGCCGGCATGTGGTAGACGGCGTAGTTGCTGGTGCCGCAGTGGGCTTTGCGCAGTCGGATCTGCGAGGCGTGGTCGCGGTAGGCCCCGCCGCCGAAGGTGATCCCGTCGGACTCGGCGTGGTTGAGCATGGCCTCGAACGACGAGGCGATGTCCCGGTGGACCCAGAAGCCCTTGACGTTGACGATGTCGCCGGCCGACGGGAAGCCCGACACGTTGTTGGCCGGGGCGGGGTTGTTGCGGGCGATCTGGGTGTTCGATTGGGCCCGGGCCTGCTTGGCCAGTTCCTCGTTCTTCTCGACGATCTCGGCCGACAGCTCCTCGTCGAGCTCGGACAGGGCGGCCGCCTCGGCCAGGTTGCGCTCCAGGCGTTCCTCGGCCGCCTCCCACAGGGCCGACTGCTCGTCCTTTCGCCGTTCCAGCTCGGCCAGGTCCTCGGCCATGCGCAGCTGGATCGACTCCGCCTCATCGGTGGCGTCGGAGGCGATCTTCTGCTCGATCTCCAGGTCCTCCTTGGCCCGACGCAGGTCGTCGGCGGCGGAGATGCCGTCCTCGGAGATGACCTGGGCCAGCGACTGCATGCGCACGGCCAGGTTGGGGTCGACCTCCTCCAGGATCGGTGAGCGGAGATCGTTGCCCGACACGAACGACGAGATCGCCTGATCCGACACCCGGCCCTCCAGATCATCGATCTCGCCCTGGAGTTGCACGACGGCCAGGACGGCGGCGTCGTGGCGGTCCTGGGCGGCGATGAGGGCCCGTTCGGCCGCCGCCACCTTGGTCGCCTGCTCGTTGACCTCGGCGTTCACCACCTCGAGGGCGGCCGCCAGCTCGTCGGCTTCGGCCGTGGCGACGTCGATGTCGTCGGCCACTTCCTTCTTCTGTTCCTGAACCTTGGACTGCTCCTCACGGAGCTTCTCGAGGTCCTCGGTCAGGTCGGCGCTACCCGGCTGGGCGGCGAGAGCGACCGTCAACGCAACCAGGAGGCCGAAGACCACCCGGGCGAGCCGATTGAAGGAGCGGAGGGGTATGAAAAAGCGCATGGCAAATCACCGGCTCCACCCGCCACCGGAGAGGGTAGTTCCCGGTATCGGCGAAAAGGGGGATCCGATGAGCGGAGCGCGGTCGGGCGACCACGTGCAGCGGCGCGACGTCATTGCCCGTCCAACCGCCGCAACCTCCCGACTATTCGACCGGCGGACGCATCGTCGGCGCCTCGAGGCCCGTCCGCCTTACCGGTCGGCCTCGCTCACCGACCCGTGGGCCGCTCCGACATCGCAGCCGGCCGTCGTCGAGCCCGGCCCCGATCGGACCCACCGATTTCTCCGCGTCGTAGCGACAACCGGCCCGTCTGACACCCCAACCCCCCCCGGTGTCGCTCCAACGCAGGGCCGACGGCCAACACCGCCGCCGCCGACGCACATCCAGCTCCACCGAAGCCGCCACAGCCCTCAACGTCATCGGCCCGACAGCGGCATTGTCGCTCCAACGCGGGACGAAAGCCACCACCACCGCCCCCGCCAACACAGCTGCGCACCACGCCGGGCCGCACCAAGGCCGCCCCGGCGTACACCGTTGGCGCCCCGGCCCCCAGCGTTGTCGCTCCGACGCAGGGCCGACGGCCAACACCGCCGCCGCCACCGAGACGATGGCGGAGCGGGTCCGGCCACTGTCGGGCCGAGGCGGGCGGGCCGGGGCGCCCCCGGGCGTGGTCGTTGGCCGATCGGGCCCGGGATCAGCCCCGGTAGCGGTTGGTGATCGGCATCCGGCGATCACGGCCGAAGGCCTTGGCCGAGATGCGGATGCCGGGCGGGCTCTGGCGACGCTTGTACTCGGCGATGTCGACCAGGCGAACGATGCGGCGCACGGTGTCCGCATCGTGACCGGCCTCGATCAGCTCCGGCGCCGTCAGGTCGTCCTCGACGTACCCGGCCAGGATCGGATCGAGCACCTCGTACGGCGGTAGCGACTGATCATCGCGCTGGTCGGGTCGAAGCTCGGCCGACGGCGGCTTGTCGATCACGTGCTCGGGTATGAGCGGCTTACCCGCCTGCTCGTTGCGCCAGCGGCACAGGTCGTACACGAGCACCTTGGGGACGTCCTTGATCACGGCGAACCCTCCGGCGGTGTCGCCGTAGAGCGTGGAGTAGCCGACCGACGTCTCCGACTTGTTGCCCGTGGTCAGGATCAGCCACCCCAACTTGTTGGACAGCGCCATCATCAGGACGCCCCGGATCCGGGACTGGAGGTTCTCCTCGGTGGTGTCCTCCTCGTGGCCCTCGAAGCTCGGGGCCAGCATGTCGAGCAGGGCGGCATGCGCCGGCTCGATGGCCACCGTGCGGTGGGCCACCCCAAAGTTCTCGCTCAGGGCGACGGCGTCGGACACCGAGTGGTCCGACGAGTAGCGCGACGGCATCAGCACCGTGTTGACGTGCTCCGGACCGAGGGCGTCGGCGGCGATGGCGACCACGATCGAGGAGTCGATCCCGCCCGACAGGGCCACGCCGACATCGCGGAAGCCGTTCTTGCGGACGTAGTCGCGGGTGCCGAGGCACAGGGCGTTCCACACCTGCTCGAGGGAGTCGGGGCGCGGCATCGGGGCCGGCACCTCCAACGCACCCCGGCCCGTCGAACCCGGACGGTCCGGCCGTCCCGGGAGCACGGTCACCGGCAGCGGGTCGACGGCTTCGGTCCGCCCTCGGGGGTCGAGCCGTCGGGCCCGGTAGGCGTGGGGCACGCCGATGTCGGCCACCCACACCGCCTCTTCGAACTGCGGGGCCCGGGTCACCAGCTCACCCTCGGCGTCGAACACCACCGACGCCCCGTCGAACACGAGCTCGTCCTGACCGCCGACCTGGTTGACGTAGACCAGGTGCACCGAGGCGTCGGCCGCCCGCACCGCCAACATCTGCTCCCGGGCCGAGTGCTTGCCTGCCCGGAACGGGCTGCCGTTGATCACCACCGCCACCTCGGCGCCCCCGGCGCCGAGCTCGGCCACCGGACCGTCCGGACTCCAGACGTCCTCGCAGATGGCGATGCCGACCTTCACCCCGCTGATCTCGGCCAGTTCGAGCGGTTCGTCGCCCGAGGTGAAGTACCGCATCTCGTCGAACACGGCGTAGTTCGGCAACAGACGCTTGTGATAGGTCTGCACCACCTTGCCCCGATGGCACAGGGCGGCCCCGTTGAAGAGGTCGTTGTCGAGGTCGATGAAGCCGACGACGGCGGCGCACTCCCCCACCCGGGACGCCAACGACTCCAGCGCCGCCAGGTTGTCCTCGACGAAGCCCGGCTTGAGCACCAGGTCCTCCGGCGGGTAACCGGTGATGGCCAACTCGGGGAAGACGGCGAGGTCGGCCCCCGCCTCCTCCGCCTCCTCCAACTGGGCCACCATCTTGGCCACGTTGCCGTCGAGGTCTCCGACGGTGGGGTTGAACTGACAGGCGGCCACCCGAATCTGACGCACGGGGCGAGTGTAGGTGGCCACCCACACCCCGGAGAACACCGCCGCCGCCCTATGGTTGCGGACCTATGGTGGAAGGCGTGAGCAAACGTCGGGAGTCGACGACCACGTCGGCCTTCGGCGTCGGGCGGCGGGAAGGGCATGACGCGTCGACGTTCTACGCCCGCTTCGCCCCACCCGTGATCAGCGACGACGACACGGTGGCCGGGCCGCCCGCACTCGACGAGGCCTGCATCCGGGGCGATGCCCGCTCGATGACCGAGCTGCCCGACAACTCGATCGCCCTCGTCGTCACCTCACCCCCCTACTTCGTCGGCAAGGAGTACGAGGCCGAGGTTCAGGCCGGCGGCGAGGCGGCAGGCGACGACGGGGCCAAGCCCGGGTCGTACGCCGAGTTCCTCCAGTTGCTGCACGACGTGTTCGCCGAGTGCGCCCGGGTGCTGGAGCCCGGCGGGCGGATCGCCGTCAACGTGGCCAACCTCGGCCGCAAGCCCTACCGCAGCCTGTCGGCCGACGTGATCGCCATCCTCGAGAGCCTGGGCCTGCTGGTGCGGGGCGAGATCATCTGGCAGAAGGCCCGCTCGACGAGCGGCTCCTGCGCCTGGGGGTCGTTCGCCAGCCCGGCCAACCCGGTGCTGCGCGACGTGACCGAGCGGGTGGTGATCGCAGGCAAAGGGCGCTTCGACCGGGCCCTCACCGCCGCCCAACGCAAGGAGCGGGGCCTCCCGTGGGAGGCGACCATCGCCAACGACGAGTTCCTGGCCGCCACCCTCGACGTCTGGGAGATCCCGGCCGAGAGCGCCCGTCGGGTCAAGCACCCGGCGCCGTTCCCGGTGGAGCTGCCCCGCAAGCTCATCGACCTCTACACCTACGCCGGCGACGCCGTACTCGACCCGTTCATGGGATCGGGTTCGACCCTGGTGGCGGCGGTTGAGAGCGGGCGGGTGCCCGTCGGCTACGACCTCGACCCAGCCTACGTCGATCTGGCCCGGGCCCGGGTGCTCGACGCCGAGCTGGAGGCCGAGGCGACGGCGGGCGACGGTGAGGCCGGCGACGAGGTGGTGCGGGAGACGGCGACCGCCCGGGCCGAGACCCTGCTCACCGACAGTGGCTTCACCATCGAACGACGTCAGCCCACGCTGCGGGGCACGGGCACCGTGTTCACCTTCGAGGTGGCCAACGTCGTGGGCGATCGGTTCTACGTCGAGGTGCCCGGCGGCTACACCACCGGGCGGCCCGGCCTGGTGTCCACCGAGTCGGTGTGGAGGCTCCTGGGCATGACCCACGTGCTCGGGGCCAGCTCGTCCGAGCTCCCGCTGCTGGTTCTGACCCCGGCCCTGCCCCGGCCCAAGAGCCAGGCAGGCAAGGCGCTCCAAGCGGGGGCCACCCGGGGTGTGCTCGACCTGATCGAGCTCGACGACCCGGACGGCCGCCAGCGACTGAAGACCATCGGCGCCGCCGCCGCTCGCCCCTGATCGACCGGGAACGGGCCAGCAGCACCCGCACGCCGACCGACTCAGTCGCGATCGATGCAGGCGCCGAAACCGGTGCTGCTCGACGGGTCGACGGTCGGGTTGAAGCCCTCCTCACCGGTGAACACGAGCACGTCGTCGACCTCCTCGACCTCGGCGTTCCACACCTCGGCCACCGACCCGCCCTCGTCGAGGACGACCTGCCAACGCTGCTGCGCCGAGGTCTCGTTGACCACCTCGATCTGGAGGCAGTAGCCGCCCTCCCACGATGACGTCGTCACCGACGTCGTGGCGATCCCCGGTGTGGTGACGGGTCGCTCGCCGTCCCCGTCGGTCCCATCGGCATCGCCCGCGCCGGGCTCGGCGGACGGCGCCGCGCCGTCGGGGGCCTCGTCGCCGCCGACCGGTCGGGAGGTCGGCACGCTCGGCGCCGCCGTCCGATCCGGCGATCCGTCCGGGGTGGTGGCCGCCGTCGGGGGATCGACGGCGGGATCGGCCACCGTCGTCAGGTTCGACGACGATCGGGGGAAGGCGCCGTACCCGACCAGGAGCGCGACGAGCGCCAGCGCCCCCGCTCCGGCCCTGGCCTGATGACGCCGTCGGCGACGGCGGCGGGCCCGGGCGGCGATGTCGGCCAGCGGCGGTGCGGTCTCCGTCGGTTCCGGCCGCAACGCCTCACGAAGATCAACCATCGATGCCCACCCTTCCCGGTTCGTCGGTCACGTGCTCGCCGAGCGCCCGTTCGAGGTTGCGGCGCGCCGAGCTGAGGAGGGCCGACGCCGCCCCACGGCTGATTCCCATCGTCTCCCCCACCTCCCGCTCGGTGAGATCGAGCACGTAGCGGAGCGCCACCGCCGATCGCTGCCGACGGGGCAGGTCGCGCACCGCATGCCAGACCCGGGGGTCGGCCACCGGAGCGGGTCCGTCGAGGGCCGGGGGCCGATGCTGACGTCGAAGCAGCTCCCGCTCCAACCGTTGGCGGCGATGGCGACGACGAAGCTCGTTGAGCGCCACCCGGTACAGCCAGCCGCCGGGCGCGTCCATCCGCCGCACGGTGTCCCACCGCTCGTAGGCCCGGACGAAGGCCTCGTCGGTCGCCTCCCGGGCCATCTCCACCTCGCCGGCGGCGACGGTCATGGCGGCCAGCAGTCGTGGATGTTCGCCCTCGTACCACGAGGCGAATCCCGGGGTCGGCTCGTGGCGCTCATCGGTCATCGATGCGGCGGAGCATAGTGAGACCCGGGTCTGGCGCCCGCCCACAGACCGTCCCGAACCAGGACCGCCCCACGCCACCGCCGGATCACCAGGCCGATCACGACGAGAGCGCCGACGACGAACAGCGCCACCGACGACCGGCCCCGACCGAGCACCCCACCACCGGACGAGGCCGCCGCCGGGACCGAAGGATCGGCCGGAGCTCCACCGTCGACGGCGAGGGGTACGACGTCGTCATCCTCGATGGCCACCCCGCCGGGGGCGCCGACTTCGGCCGTCAACCGACCGGCGGCCGAGGACTCGCCCGACGGGGCCGGCGAGCCGGCTGCGAGGCCGTCCGATCCCGTCGTCGGGCCTGCACCCACCGAGGCCGTCGGGGCGGCGGCCGGCGGGGACACCACTGCGGCCGCCGTCGACGGTGGGCCCGGTGCGGCCCCGGAGGCGGTGGTCGGGGCCGATACGGCGGCCGGAGAGGCCGGGGCGACGACCCCCGACCGGGAGGGCGTGGACGACGGGCCCGTGTTCGAACCGGCGGCGACGGCCGTCGAGGGAGGCGCCGTGGCGACCGTGGCGGGGGCGGCCACCGACGTCTGCCCGGGCGGCGCCGACGGGATCGTGAGCGGCGGCGACGGGACGGTCGATGCCGGGCCCGAGCCGCCGCCGGACACGGTCACGTCGCTGCAGGCGTAGAAGGCCTCGGGGCTGTCGCTGCGTTGCCACACCACGTACAGCACGGCCGGTGCCGTGCGCTCGGGGAGCGGCACCTGGAGCCGAACCTCCGGCGACGGGGGCAGGGGTCCGGAGTCGTACACCGGTTCGAGGTCGTCCCAGGCAGGCGACTCGGTGGCGACGTCGAACCCGACCCTGGTGAGGTACACCCGGTAGTACTCGGTGGCGTGGGGAGCGGTGTTCTCGTAGACCAGCTCGACGCGTCCGGAGCCATCGGTTTGCAGCGCCGTCACCGGCCATGCGCCCGGCCGATCGAAGGCCCCGTACTTCGACCGTCCCGCGCTGCACAACCGCCCGTCGGCGATCAGCTCACGATGCCGTCCCCCGGCGTCACCGAGGTTGACCTCCATCCAGTCGTAGAGGGCCTGTGGGTTCGCCGACCAGGCGGCGGCGCACATCGGGTTGTCCGGCTCGAGGAAGCGGCAGGCGTAGTACCTCGACGGTGGCGACTGGGTCGATCCATGGGCGCCGGCCCGATCGGCTGCGGGAGGGGCCAACACGACGGCCACGAGGAGGGCGACGCCCGCCAGGACGTGGACGACGATGCGAGGTGGAAAGGGCTGCATGCGAGATCAAGTCATGACCCCGGTCGAAGTGCTTAGCCGCTTTCGGGATTTTCTTGCTCCACCGGCCCGGACTCTTCCCCGAGAAGGCCCCAAAACTGACAAGCGAGGAGCGCCCCCGCCGGACGCTCCCCACTTGCTACAGCTCAGTTGTACACCACAGAGAGTGGTGGATCAAGCAAGAGCACCACAGCACGTGTTCGTGATGAGGGTGGTGACCTCGTAGGGGTCGGCATTGGCGTTGGGGCGCCGATCCTCGATGTAGCCCTTCTGCTCCTGGGCGACCTGCCACGGGATGCGGACCGAGGCGCCACGGTCGGAGACGCCGTAGCTGAACTGATCGAAGCGCTGGGTCTCGTGGTCGCCGGTGAGGCGGTCCTCGATGCCGACGCCGTAACCGGCCAGGTGCTCCTCGGGCTTGCCGGGGGCGCCCAGGGCCTCGGCCGCGGTCACGATGGCGTCGTAGTTGTCGCGCATGCCATTGGTCGAGAAGTTGGTATGCATGCCGGCGCCGTTCCAGTCGCCCTTCATCGGCTTGGCCTCGATCGAGATCTCGACGTTGTACTTCTCGGCCACGCGGAAGAGCAGGTAGCGGGCGATCCACAGGTGATCGGCGACGGCGACGGTGTCGGCCGGCCCGATCTGGAACTCCCACTGACCGGGCATCACCTCGGCGTTGGTACCGGAGATGGCGAGACCGGCCTCGATGCACAGGGTGGTGTGCTCCTCGACGATGTCACGGCCGGCGATCTTCACCGCGCCGACGCCGCAATAGTACGGGCCCTGGGGGCCGGGGAACCCGCCGTCGGGGAAGCCGTAGGGCCAACCGGTGTCGGGGTGGAGCATGGTGTACTCCTGCTCCAGGCCGAACCACGGCTCCTGCGAGCCGTACTTCTCCAGGGCGGCCACGGCGGCGGCCCTGGTGTTGGTAGGATGGGGCGACATGTCGGCCGTCAGCGCCGTCTCGCACAACACGAGGATGTTGTCACCGCCACGGATCGGGTCCGGACAGGTGAACACCGGCTTGAGGACAACATCGGAGTTGTCACCGGTGGCCTGGTTGGTGCTGGAGCCGTCGTAGCCCCAGATGCCAGGCTCGGCCCCGTCGGCCAAGATCTTCGTCTTCGATCGGATCTCTCTCGTCGGCTCGGAGCCGTCGATCCAGAGATATTCAGCCCTGTACGTCACGCTTGTTCTCCAACTGTCTGGTCCTTTGGAACCCATCCGCGCCACCGGCGAGAACGGTGGCAACCGCTCCTGACCTGCCGGTTCATGAGCCGAGGGACGACGTTGTCGGGCTCGGGTTGCCGAGGTTCATGAAACCGGGTGCCACAGGGGGTGGCAATGCCTCGTGTGTTAACGCCGTGTGAAACAAGACCGTCAGATGCGGCGTTTAGCCGTGCAGGTTGGTGCCGTGTCGACTAATGGGTGCTACCAATCAGGGGGTGGAACGACCGCAGGAATACGTGTTGCGAGCCGCCGAGGAGCGCAACGTCAAGCTAATCAGGCTGTGGTTCACCGACGTGCTGGGACAGCTGAAGTCGGTTGCGATCTCCCCCGTCGAGTTGGAGACGGCCCTGTCAGAGGGCATGCACTTCGACGGGTCGGCGATCGACGGGTTCAGCCGGGTGCAGGAGTCCGACGTCCTGGCCAAACCGGATCCGGCCACCTTCGAGCTCATGCCGTGGGCCGACGGCGGCACGACGGCCCGCATGTTCTGCGACATCTACGACCCGGCGGGCAACCCCTTCGGCGGCGATCCCCGTCACGTCCTGCGCCGCAACCTGGAGCGGGCCCGGGAGAGCGGCTACTCGTTCTTCGTCGCCCCGGAGATGGAGTTCTTCTACTTCGCCGACGGTGAGCCGACACACACGCCGACGCTGCTCGACTCCGGCTCGTACTTCGACCTCACGACCAGCGACGTCGCCTCCGACCTGCGCCGGGAGACGATCTCGGTGCTGGAGACGATGGGGATCCCGGTCGAGTACTCGTTCCACGAGGACTCGCCCTCCCAGCACGAGATCGACCTTCGCTACACCGACGCCATGTCGATGGCCGACCAGATCATGACCTTCCGCCTGGTGGTGCGGGAGCTGGCCCTGGAGCGCGGGCGCTTCGCCTCGTTCATGCCAAAGCCGCTGGCCGGGGTGCAGGGCTCGGGCATGCACCTCCACCTGTCGCTGTTCAACGACGACCGGAACGCCTTCCACGAGGACGGGGCCGAGTACGAGCTGTCGAAGGTGGCCCGCCAGTTCATGGCCGGGCTCCTGGCCCACGCCCGAGAGATCACGGCGGTCACCAACCAGCTGGTGAACTCCTACAAGCGTCTCGTCGTCGGCTTCGAGGCCCCGGTGTGGGTCACCTGGGCCACCAACAACCGCTCGGCCCTGATCCGGGTGCCCGTGACCAAGCCCGACAAGCACTCCTCCACCCGGTTGGAGTACCGGTCGCCCGATCCGGCCTGCAATCCCTACCTGGCGTTCTCGGTCATCCTCGCCGCCGGTATGGCCGGCATCGAGAAGAACTACGATCTGCCGCCGCAGACCACGCAGAACATCTTCGAGCTCGAAGCCGAGGACATGGACCGCCTCGGGGTCAAGCCCCTCCCCCAGAACCTGGCCGAGGCGTTGGACGTGATGGAGAAGTCCGACCTCGTGCGCGAGGCGCTCGGCGAGCACATCTTCGAGTGGTTCCTCCGCAACAAGCGCAACGAGTGGCGCGACTACAAGGCGCACGTGAGCCAGTGGGAGCTGGAGCGCTACCTCCCGTCGTGGTGAGTCAGGCGGGGACGACGAAGCAGGTTCGATGAGCGACGTGGGCAGCGAAGAGAGCTTTCTGGTCTACCCCGATCCGGCCCCTCCGGAGCTGGCTCGGTGTCTCGACCTCGGCGGGTACGGATGGAAGGCGGTGGACGGTCTCGAGTCCCTCCAGGGCGCCGACAACGCGCCGGCCTGGACCGGGGCCGTCGTGGCGGCCGACGAGTCGCCGGACACGGCGTGGAGCGTGTGCCGGGAGTTGCGGCGGGGCGACGTCCCCACCGAGCCGCTCCTGGTCCTGGTGTCGGGCAATCAGTTGGAGGAGTTGGAGTCGAGGGCCGAGCTGTTCGACGACTTCCTGATCACGCCCTTCCATCCCCGCGAGCTCGAGGCCCGACTCAAGCATCTGCTGTGGCGGGCGGGCCGTGGCGCCCGGCCCGAGCTGGTCTCCTACGGTCCGATCGAACTCAACCTGGAGACGTACCAGGCCGTGGTGGCGGGACGCACCCTCGACCTCACCTTCATGGAGTACGAACTCCTCCGGTTCCTCACCTCGAACCCGGGCCGGGTGTTCACCCGCGAGACCCTCCTCAACCGGGTGTGGGGCTACGAGTACTACGGCGGCGCCCGGACGGTCGACGTCCACGTCAGGCGCCTTCGGGCCAAGCTCGGCGAGGAGCACTCGAACCTGATTCAGACCGTCCGGTCGGTCGGTTACAAGCTCGGACAGTCCCGCTGGCGGGAGCAGGGCGCCGATCCGGCCGAGTAGCCCCCGGCCACGGGCAAAAAGCGCTGAATTCAGCGGTCCAGGCCATGTACACCGGGCACTTTTACCGATAGGGTCTCCGGCCGTAGGGGCATAGCGCTATGCGATGGGATGAGCACTCGTGCGCCGATCTTTGCCTGCCCCGAAATCGACGATCGACCCGTTCTCGTGCTCGTTCGGGCACCTCGAGAACACGCTCACCGACACCCAACCCCATCGATTCCCTCCGCTGAGGGCCGAGCACGAACACGACGCCTGGTCGCGCGACGCCGACCCCGGCGACGGGGCCGAGATGGACGACGACGAGTTCGTGTTCGGCTACAGCTCAGCGGCCGTCCGCCACCGCCACAATCCTGTGGCGCCTCCGGCGACCGACGATCGCTGGCCCGACGACGAGGATGACGTCGGCGCCTACCAGGACCCCTACGGCCGTTACGACACCCGGTCGATCGATCGTCCCGCCGGTCGCCACGATGTCGACTACCACCAGGACGAGCCCGACCGCTTCACCGGGGCGTATCGGGCCCAACCCTACGACGACGGGTACCACGGCGCCGATCGGTACGACAACGACTACGGCGATCACGCCGCCGGGGCGTACGCCCACCACGGCTCCGGCCCCGACGACCACGGCGTCGCCGACCAGGGGGCCGCCTACTACGACGACGACGGCTACGACGAATACGAGGACGACTACTACTACTACGACGACGGCTACGACAGCCCGCCGTCCGCGGGCCAACCGGCCGCCGACGGGCTCAACGCCGTCGTCCACCGATTCGACCAGGGGATGACCTTCCTCGAACGGCTGCCCAATCGGTGGATGGCGCAGTACGCCCCCGGTGTGCTCCGCGTCGGCCTCGGCGTCTGCTTCCTGTGGTTCGGGGCGCTCAAACTGTGGCCCGGCCTCAGCCCCGCCGACGCCCTCGTCCGTACCACCTTCGACACCATGCTCGGCGTGGTCGGCCTCGGCTCCCTGTCGGGCCTGGCCCTCTACGGGCTGGCCATCTTCGAGGTCAACATCGGCCTCGGGCTTCTGTTCGACGTCTACCGGCGGGCGCTGGTGTGGCTGCTGATCGGCCACATGTTCGGCACCCTGATCCCGCTGGTCCTACTCCCCGGCGAGATCTGGACGACGTTCCCCCACGCCCTCACCCTGGAGGGCCAGTACATCGTGAAGAACCTGGTGCTGGTGGGCGGGGCGATGGCCGTCGGCGGCGCCCGCCGCAACGACGACGACTACGAGTACGAGTGGGACGAGCACACCCGGGCCGAATTCTGGTCCGAGCGCCCGCTCCCCACCAACGGCCAGGCCTTCTAAGCGCCGATCCGGCGGGCCCTAGGGGAAGATACCCCGACGGTCGTAGGTCTCCTGCAGCCGGTTGAGGGCGACCACGTAGGCGGCGTCCCGGCGTGAGCAGGCCAGGGCGGTCTGGGTCTCGATCACCTGGTCGTGGGCGCTCCACACCAGGTTGCGGAACCGTTCGTCGACGTCGTCCACCGTCCAGGCCCGGGACGACTTGTTCTGCAGCCACTCGAAGTAGGACACGATGACGCCGCCTGCATTGGCCAGGATGTCGGGCACCACCTCGATCCCCCGGTCGGCCAGCACCCGTTCGGCGTCCGCCGTGGTCGGGCCGTTGGCGGCCTCGATCACGAGGCGTGCCTTGAGCCGTTGCGCCCGTTCGGCGGTGAGTTGGTTCTCCAGGGCGGCGGGGACGAACACGTCGACCTCCTGGGCGAACAGCTCCTCGGTGCCCACGGCGTCGGCACCACCGAAGTCGGCGACGCCGCCGGTCTCGGCCACCCACTGTCGCAGCTTGGGTACGTCGATGCCGTCGGTGTTGACGACGGTGCCGGTGTGATCGCCGACGGCGGTGATCAGGCACCCGGCCTCGGCGGCGAGGCGGGAGAAGTGGCCGCCGACGTTGCCGAAGCCCTGCACGGCCACCGTCAGGTCGTTGAGACGGACGCCGGCCTCACCGCACCAATGGCGAAGGCTGTAGAGCACGCCGCGACCGGTGGCCTCCTCCCGCCCGATCGAGCCACCGCAGATCAGCGACTTGCCGGTGACCACGCCCTTCACGCTCTGGCGGGTGCCGGGCGGGGTGATGTTGGCGTAGGTGTCCATCACCCAGTCCATCGTCTGGCTGGAGGTGCCGACGTCGGGGGCGGGGATGTCGTGGTCGGGGCCGATGTTGGAGCCAAGGGCGTGGGTGAAGCGCCGGACGATGGCCCGCATCTCATCGGTGGAGTAGCCCGCCGGGTCGAGGGTGACCCCGCCCTTGGCCCCACCGAAGGGAACCCCGACCAGCGCCGTCTTGAAGGTCATCCAGGCCGCCAGCGCCTTCACCTCGTCGAGGTCGACATCGGGGTGGAAGCGCAACCCACCCTTGAAGGGGCCGAGGATGTTGTTGTGTTGGATCCGATACCCGGTGAAGATCTCGGTCCTCCCGCTGTCGAGCTTCACCGGGAAGTTCACGATGATCTCGTTCTTGGCGTTGGAGAGAATGGCTCGATACTCGTCGTTGAGTTCGATCAACTCCGCTGCCCGTTGGAACTGCTCGACGGCCGCTTCGTGGAGGCTCCGTTGCCTCGTGTCGTTCATGAGGTTCCTTGTCGTCCGCCGGAGGCGGTTTCTGAGGGTTTGGTTGTGATGGTTGTCGATGGAGGTGGCGACCCTGGATCTAGGCCGACGGGGGCTTGATGGCCTCCAGTCCGCCGCAATAGGGGCGCAGCACCTCGGGCACGATGACGGTGCCGTCGGCCTGCTGGTGGTTCTCCATGATGAACAGCAGCGTCCGGCCGATGGCGCAGGCGGTGCCGTTGAGGGTGTGGGCGAGTTCGTTCCCACCCTCGGTCTTCACCCGGGTCGACATCCGCCGCGCCGAGTAGTCGGTGTAGTTCGAGCACGAGGTGATCTCGCGGTAGCGCTGCTCCGACGGCAGCCACACCTCGAGGTCGTACTTCTTGGCCGCCGAGGAACCGAGGTCGCCGCTGGCCACGTTGATCACGCGGTAGGGCAGACCGAGCTGACCCACGATCTCCTCCTGGAGGGTGCGGAGCAGCTCCAGCTCCTCCCACGACCGGTCGGGATGGCAGTAGGTGAACATCTCGACCTTGTCGAACTGGTGCACCCGGAAGATGCCGCTGGTGTCCTTGCCGTAGGTCCCGGCCTCGCGGCGGAAACAGCTGGAATAGCCGACGTACCGGAGGGGCAGCTGCTCGTCCTCCAGCCGCTCCTGGCGGTGGAGGCCGGCCAGGCCCACCTCGGCGGTGCCGATGAGGAAGAGGTCGTCCTCCTCCAGCTCGTAGACCTGACTGCGGTCGGTGGGGAAGAAGCCGGCCAGCTCCATCATCTCCTCCCGCACCAGCACCGGGGTGATGACGGGGAGGAACCCGTGGCTCGACAGCTTGGCCATCGTCCACTGGATCAGGGCGAACTGCAGGCGGACGGCATCGCCCATCAGATAGGCGAAGCGGCTGCCCGACATGCGGACGGCGCGCTCGGTGTCCACCAGGCCCAGCAGCTCGCCGACGGCGGCGTGGTCGTAGACCGGGGCGGGGCCGGTATCGCCGCTGGTCGAGACCAGCTCGAAGTCCTCCTCGCCCCCGATCGGCACCGACTCGTGCGCCGGGTTGGGGATCTGGAGCGTGAGGTCCCTGGTCTGCTCCTCCAGAACCTTCAGCTCGTCCTCGGCCCCGCCGAGCTTCGATTTCAGCTCACCGGCGGCCTCGATCTTGGCCTGCCGCTCGTCCGGAGCGGCCCGGCCGATCTCCTTCGACGCACTGTTGACCTCGGCCCGCAGGGCCTCGGTGGACGTGCGCGCCTCGCGATAGGCGGCGTCGGAGGCCAGCAGCTCGTCGATCAACTCCGGGGACGCCCCCTTGTTGATCGCACCTTGCCGATAGCCGTCGTTTTCGCGAAGGAGACGTACGTCGATCACGTCAAGCAACGCTAGTGGTTGGTTTCCGTGGGGCGGACCCCTTGTCCCTGAAACGTTGCGCCCACCAAAGTGGTTGAACACGGAACGTTCCTTACGCATGAGCGTTTGCGCCCGAATGTGTACGTGAGGCCGCCCCAAGGAACATCTCCGGACAGGAGGGCGTGAGGGACATGGGATCGCAGAATTCATCGCAGAAGGCCACCGTGAAGCGGGCGGGCGTCAAGGTGGAGGCGTTCTTCCGGATGACGGGGCCCGAGTCGTTCTCGGTCTCCTTCACTCGGGACGACTCCGGCGGCTTCCTCGCCGGCGACGTCCTCGACGTCGCCACCGAAGGCGGCACCCGCATCACGGCCCAGGTCCTGTCGGCCACGATGATGGGCCGCATCCAGGTCTGCAACCTCAAGGCCATCCAGATCTCGGGCACCCCGCTCGGGGGAGGACAGGAACGACGAAAGACCGAGCGCATCCGGCTCCCGGCCGGCTCGACGGTCATCATCCGGGCCCGGGGTCGGTCCGGCAACGGCCTCACCGCCCGCATGGCCGACGTCTCGACCGGTGGTTGCCGGGTCGAAGTACCCGACGCCGGCGAGCGTCGCGACTTCGCAGACAAGGTCGATCTGGAGTTCACCCTCGGCGCCAGCAGCCGCCTCAGGGGTCAGGCCGACGTGATCAACACCTTTATCAGCAAGTCCGGCGTGTTGACCATGGGTTGCCGGTGGTCCGCCGGCGCCGCCAACCGGCCGATCATCGATGCCATCGACAGCTTCGTCAAGAACGCGTCCGCCCATCGGGCCTCGGCCGCAGGCTGATCGCGTCCGGCCTCAGGTGTTGAGGTCGATGAGCTCGCTGTCGGCGTTCTCCTTCTCGGCACCGAAGCGGAGCAGCTCACCGATGGCAGCGGCGGCGATGGTGGTGGTCATCAGGAACCCCACCGGGATCACGACGACGAGAATGACGGCGAAGACGATGGCGGTGATCATGGGTTCAACCTCGGTAGGCCCAGGCTTCGATCTCGATGGTGGCACCGATCGGTAGCTCGGCAACGGCCACGGCGGACCGGGCCGGACGATGGTCGCCGAAGAGCTCGATGTAGACGTCGTTCATGACGGCGTAGTCGTCCATCGTGGTGAGGAAGACGGTCGTCTTCTTCACGTCGTTCAGGGACGAACCGGCCCCTTCGAGCAGACCGGCCATGTTGGTGATGGCCTGACGCAGCTCGGCTGCGACGCCGCCGTCCACGATGGCCCCGTCGGCCAGGCCGACCTGACCGGAGCAGATCAGCCACGGTCCGGCCTCGACGATGGGGGTGTAGGGGCCTACCGGTTTGGTCACGTGCCGCTCCTGTGCGTTCGTCTGCCGGATGCTCGGTCTCGGGTGCTCGGTCTCGGATGTCGGCTGGTCAGCCGACGTGGTCGGCGCCGACGGGCCAGTCCGGCCGTCGACCCGATCGGAGCCACGTTACCCCGGCCACGGCGGCGAAGACGGCGTCGGAGCCATTCACCGGCTCGCCGTCGTCGGATTCGATGGCCACTTCGACCGGCGGGGTGTCGACGGCGCGGGCGATGCCGAAGCTGCGGACGGTGAGATCGTGGACCGTGCCCTCGGCGTCGACGGTGAGCGCCTCGGAGGTCACCCACGACCACGCCATGTGGGCGGCCCCGATGCAGTAGGAGCGCAGGGTGACCTCGTCGAGCACCCGGCCGCACCGCACGCCGACCCGGATCACCCCGTCGACGATGTCGGCCGTGGCCTCCGCCCCGTTGGGGGCGACGATGCGGTCCATCCTCCCCGTCGCCCCGGCCAGCAGCACCAGGGCCTCGGCCCACCCGGCGGCCCGGATGGCGGCGGAGGTCGGCGGGCCCGGCACCTCGACCTCGGCCACCGTCAGCCCGGGGGCGACGGCGGCGATGGCCTCGACCACCCCCGGCGTGGCCACCACGGTGAGGGCTCCGGTGCCGTCGGCGTCGGCCCCACCGGCGACCGGCGGCCGCTTCGGGCCCCAACGGGTGGCGTCCTCCCGGGAGGCGAGGACGAGCACCGGTCGGCCGTGCTCGTCGGCCAAGGCTCGGGAGGCGGCGGTGACGGGGGAGTTCTGCTTGGCCCCGAAGGCACCGCCGTTGGCCAGGGTGGTGGCGGGCTCGCCGCCGGGGGCGCACCAGGCGGCGTCGGTCTCGAGGTAGCCGGGCTCGACCCAGGTGGTGCGCAGCATGGCGTCCCACCCGGTGCCGTCGGGGGCGTCGGGCACGTCGAGGGGCCAGGAGTGGTCGACCGTTGTCCGGCGGCCCTGGACCTTGCCCACGGCGGCCCGGGCCTCCCGCAGGCTCTCGCCGACCGCCCAGCCGTCGGCGCCGTCGCTCACCGCGATCAGGGCGTCCTCGGGGGCGGTGTCGACGGCGAACCCGCCCCGGCCGAGCACGACATCCCACCCGACGCTCTGGTGGGAGCCTCCTTCGAGCGAGGCCCGGTGGCCGGCGGCGGCCTCGTCCCGACCGGCCAGTGCCACCGGTGTCTCGACCGCCGCCGTCGGCTGGGCCTGCTCGGTACCGCATCCACCCGCGACCCCGTCCCCCCGGAACCGATCCCACGCCTCGGTGATGGTCTGCCAGCCGGTGCAGCGGCACAGGTGGGCCAGGAGGGCCTGGGCCACCTTGTCGTGTCCCGACCCGGGCTTGAGCCGATCGAGGGCGTCGAGGCGGACCACGATCCCCGGCGTGCAGAAGCCGCACTGGCTGGCGCCGCAGGCGGTGAACGCCTCCTGCCACCGATCGAGCCGGTCGGCGTCGAGACCGGCGGCGGTGGTGACCGCCCTGCCCGCCACCCGCCGCACCGGGGTCACGCACGACACCCGGGGTTGGCCGTCGACGAGGACCGTGCAGCAGCCGCACTGGCCCTGGGGGCTGCAGCCGTCCTTCACCTCGGTGATCCGCAGCTGGTCCCGGAGCAGGTCGAGGAGGGTGCCGGCCGGGTCGGCGACCGTCACCTCATTACCGTCGAC
This sequence comes from Actinomycetota bacterium, assembly GCA_039201605.1. Taxonomy (GTDB): domain Bacteria; phylum Actinomycetota; class Acidimicrobiia; order Acidimicrobiales; family SZUA-35; genus CADEDH01. Next base: position 2,875 of record JBCCRO010000044.1, on the reverse strand, counting down.
CGTCAATCCGAGGCCCGGCTGGTCATCGCTCATCGAGCGCAGGATACGGTCGCCAGTGATGTCCCTACGCCTCTCGCGTCGACGGTTCCTGATGGCCGCAGGTCTGACGCCGGTCGCGGTCGCCTGCTCATCATCGGGCTCGGACACCGTGCCGCCGACGTTGGTGCATCTCTTCAGCTCCGATCGGGTGATCGCCGCCGGGCGTCCCCAGCGCATCCCCTTCGCCGTCGTCGACACCGGCGATCTGACCCTGATCGACGACGAACAGCTGGCGGTGACCGTGCTCGACGACGGCGCCGTGATCGACACCGTCACCGTCGTCGGTCGGGTGGTCGACCACGACCACGTCGGCGAGGAGGACCCCGACCACCAGCACGCCAACCTGCTCCGCTACTTCAGCCTCCGCACCACCCTGCCGACCCCGGGTGTGTACGACATCGAGGTCGACTTCGGCGACGCCGGCCGCAGCCGGCTACCGATCCAGGCCTTCGACCCGGCCGACGTCGACGTGGTACTCCCGGGCGACCCGATGCCCCGCATCACCACCCCCACCTTCGATCGGCCCGAGGGCATCGACCCGATCTGCACCCAGTGGCCGGTGCCGTGCCCGTTCCACACCCTCGACGCCGCCGACGCCATCGGGTCGGGGCGGCCGGTCGCCCTGCTGGTGGCGACCCCGGCGCTGTGCGCCACCGCCTATTGCGGGCCGGTGGTGAACACGATGATCGACAATGCGCCCGACTTCCCCGAGATCGATTTCCTCCACCTGGAGTTCTGGGCCAACGCCGCCGAGGTCGGCAGCAACTACGGCGACCCGAACCTGCGCCTGGCCCAACCGGTGGCCGACCTCGGCCTCACCTTCGAGCCGTCGCTGTTCCTCGTGGCCGGTGACGGCACCCTGATCGACCGCATCGACAACATCTTCGACGTGGCCGAGTTCAGGTCAGGGCTCGCCGCCCTCCGTTCGGCCTGACCGCGGCCCTATCGCACCCTGGTCACACCGGGCGCCACAGCAGCTGGAGGGCCGGGCGCGGCGCTGCGCTGTCGTTGCGGCGCCCGGCGTGGAGCAGGTGGCCGTTGAAGACGAAGGCGGTGCCCACCGGCCCGGTGAGCGCCACCTCGTCGGGGTGGTCCTCAAGCATCCCGCTCCGGCGCTGCAGGTCGAGCCGCTGGTGGCTGCCCGGGAGCACCCGGGTGGCGCCGTTGTCCTCGGTGAAGTCGGTGAGGGCGACGATGGCGGTGGCCACCCGGTAGGGGCCGCTCGCCGCCCGGGGTACGTCGTCGGCGTGCATCTTCTGGCCGCCGAAGCCGGCGTGGGGGCACCGCATGGCGGCCTGGACCGCCTCCGCCGTCGGCCCGACGATGGCGGCCACCGGCTCGGTGAGGGCGGGCCGCTCGAGCACGTGGCCCACCAGGGGGATCCGCACGTCGAGACCCTCGAGATGGCGGGTGCCGCTTGCCACCTTGTCCCGGGAGTCCCGCTCGGCGCTGGGAAGGCTCATCAGGTGGTCGCAGGCGGTGACGATCGCCGCCGCCTCGTCGGCCGTCAACAGGTCGGGCACGACACAGAAGCCCAGCTCGTCGTCGTATTGGGGACCGGGTAGGGGGGCCGTCGCCGGTGTGGCCATGCCGCGAGCCTAGAGCCGGCTCCCGGCCCGGTCCGGCGATTTCCGGCCGGGCGCGGCCGGAAGCCGGGCGGTGGCGGGGTGGGCAAGAGGTGAACGACTGCGGAACACCGCACCGGGAGGGACAGGAGATGGGGCCGATCAGGTTGCACACTCCAACGGGCTGCCGATCGGGTTGGTGCGCCCGGCCAACCGATCGGCCAAGGGAGAACCTCATGCACGCCGCCACCCTCGATGCGTCGGCATCCGACAAACCACCGCTCGCCGATGAGGCCCCGAAGGGTCGCATCGCCACCTTCAAGCACAGCCGGGCCTCCCGCTGGATGCACTGGATCAACTTCCCACTTCTGACGATCATGATCTGGAGCGGTCTCCGCATCTATTGGGCCGACCTCCGCGATCCCGTCGGGGTTGGGATCGGGGCCTGGCACTGGTTCGACCTCTTCCCCGACTGGTTCAACGAGCGGCTCGGCCTCGAACGACGGCTGGCCCGGGGGCTCGCCTTTCATCTGGCCTTCGGGTGGCTCTTCACCTTCAACGGCATCGCCTACGGCATCTACCTGTGGCGGAGCGGCGAGTGGCGCCACCTGATCCCCGGTCGGGGCGCGGTGACCGACTGCGGGCGGGTCTTCGTCTACGACCTCACGTTCGGGAAGGTCGGCACCCTGCCGCCCCAGGGCCGCTACAACGCCGCTCAGCGGGTCAGCTACACCGCGATCATCGCCATGGGCGGCCTGGTGGTGCTGACCGGGTTGGCGATCTACCGACCGACGCAGCTCAGCGAGCTGACCACGGCGTTCGGCGGCTACGAGTCGGCCCGGACCATCCACTTCCTCACCACGATGGGCTTCCTGCTCTTCTTCGTAGTCCACCTCATGCAGGTGATCCGGGCCGGTTGGGCCAACTTCGCCTCGATGATCACCGGCTACCAGCTCGAATCGAAGAAGGCCTACCGGGCCCGCCTCGCCACCGCGTCTCCGCAGGCCGACGGAGCCAACACCCAAACCACGGAGGCCTCGCCCCAACGCGAAACCTCAAGAGACAAGGCCTCCGAAGAGGCCGACGGAGCCAACACCCAAACCACGGAGGCCTCGCCCGAGGGCGAAACCTCAAGCGACAAGGCCTCCGAGGAGGCCGACGGAGCCAACACCCAAACCACGGAGGTTTAGCCCGAGGGCGAAACCTCAAGCGACAAGGCCACCGAGGAGGCCGACGGAGCCAAAACCCAAACCACGGAGGTTTACCCCGCG
>JBCCRO010000043.1:0-40958 GCA_039201605.1 Actinomycetota bacterium | reverse complement strand
GACCTCAAATCCAACGAGGCCGGGCTGAAGTACATGCTGATGGGCGTCTTCGCCTCGGCCATCATGCTCTACGGCATGTCGCTGCTGTACGGCGTGGCCGGCGACACCCGTCTGGCCGTCATCGCCGAGTCGATCGGCGGCGAGTCGCAGGCCGTGCTCACCCTGGCCGTGTTGTTCACCATCATCGGCTTCGGCTTCAAGGTGTCGGCGGTGCCGTTCCACACCTGGGCCCCCGACACCTACGAGGGCGCCCCCACCCCCCTCACCGCCTTCCTGGCGGTCGCCTCGAAGGCGGCGGGTTTCGTGGCGCTGGTGTCGATCGTGCTGGTGGCCTTCCCCGATCGGTCCGACGTGGTCGAGCCGTTCATGTGGGTCCTGGCCGTGGCCACGATGACGATCGGCAACCTGATCGCTCTGCGCCAGACCAACATCGTGCGCATGCTGGCCTACTCCGGCGTGGCCCAGGCCGGCTACATCCTGGCCCCGCTCGCCGTCTACGGCACCGTGCCCACCTCGGCTCAGACCGCCGTCGTCACCTACCTGGTGGTGTACGCCGCCATGAACCTCGGCGCCTTCGCCGTGGTCATCGCCGCCGCCCGCAAGACCCGCTCCGGCGAGATCGAGTCGTTCGGCGGCATGCTCAACTACGCCCCCGGCCTCACGGCGGCCATGACGGTCTTCCTCTTCTCGCTGGCCGGTATCCCCCCGATGGGCGGCTGGCTGGCCAAGTGGCGGGTGTTCAGCGCCCTGCTGGAGGCCGACACGACGGCCGGGGTCGCCCTGGCCGTGGTGGCCGCGGTCAACACCGTGTTCGCCGCCTACTACTACCTGAACGTGGCCCGCCACATCTGGTTCATGCCGGCCCCCGACGGTGACAACTCGAAGGTGTCGGTGCCGCCGGCGCTCACCGCGGCGCTCGCCATCACGGTGGTCGTCACCATGGCCTTCGGTGTCAGCAACCTGGCCAACGTCGCCGACTTCGCCCCCGGCGTCGGCGACCTGGCCCAACCCTGACCCCGGGTGACGGTCTGACAGAGATCGCGGACGACGGCGACGGCGATCACGCCGTCGGCGGCGAACGCTTCGACGCCTACGTCGAGCGGTGCCTCTACCACCCGGTTGCCGGCTTCTACGCCGGCGGTGGTGGCTCGGCCGGTCGGTCCCGGGGCGACTTCATCACCAGCCCCGAGGTCGGCCCCCTCTTCGCCGACGTGCTCGGGCGCGCCCTCGACACCTGGTGGGAGGAGCTGGGCCGACCCGACCCGTACGTCGTGGTAGACGCCGGGACGGGGCCGGGCACCCTGGCTCGCCAACTGGCGGCCGTGGAGGGCCCCTCAGCGGCTGCTCGGACCGTGGTGGGCTACGACCATGCCGACGAGCCGCCAGAGCTCTCCGGGGCTGTGGTGCTCGCCAACGAGCTGCTCGACAACCTGCCCTTCCGGGTGGTGGAACGCACCGAGTGGGGTTGGGTCGAGTGGTGGGTCGACACCGGACCCGCCGGACCGGAGCGGCGCCTGGTGCGACCGCCGTCGGGCGGGGAGGATGCCGCCGCCGAACCCGCGGGCTCGGTGGCGGCCGCCCTCGACGCCCTCGATCCGCCCCTCCCGGTGGGCGCCACGGCACCGGTATTGGAGCGGGCGGCGGACTGGGTGGCCGATGTGGTGGCTCGGGGCGCGGCCCGGGTGCTGGTGTTCGACTACGGGGCGGCGACGACGGCCGAGCTGGCCCGGCGGGGCGGTTGGCTCCGGACCTACCGCTCGCACGAACGGGGTGAGGATCCGTTCCGGGAGCCGGGTCGGTGGGACATCACCACCGACATCGCCGTCGATCAGCTGCCCCCGCCCGCGGTCGTCACGACCCAGGCGGCATTCCTCCGGGAGCACGGAATCGACGAGTTGGTCGAGGAAGGCAGGCGGGCCTGGGCGGCCGCCGCCGCCCGCCCCGATCTCCGGGCGATGCGGATGCGGAGCCGCGTCAACGAGGCCGAAGCCCTCCTCGATCACGACGGCCTGGGCGGCTGGCTCTGCCTCCGTTGGGGTTGACGGCGGAGACCTGCTGTCCAAATCCGATACATTTTCGGAGTGACCGCGCCAGACCGCGCCGTGTTGAGCAGGGAGAGCATCGCCTTGGCCGCGCTCGAGCTCACCAACTCCGGTGGCCTGCCGGCGCTGTCGATGCGCAAGCTCGGCGGTCGCCTCGGGGTGGAGGCGATGTCGCTCTACCACTACGTCGACAGCAAGGACGATCTGCTCGACGCCGTGCTCGATGAGCTCTACCGCCAGATCGAATTGCCCTACGACGTCGCCGACGAGGACTGGGAGGCCGGTGTCCGGGGTGGGCTACGGGCCTTCCGTCGGGTCCTGACCGACAACGAGGCGGCGCTCGAACTGTTCGTCACCCGGGCGCTGCCCAGCGACGCCGCCTACGGCGTGATGCTGTGGGCCTTCCACCGCTTCACCAACCTCGGCCTGGACCGCTCGTCGGCCCAGAGGGCGGTGCACATGGCGGTGTCGTTCGTCATCGGTCACGTGGCCAACGAGTTCGGCCTGATGTCCCGGCCGGCCGGCGGTCCCCGCGAGATCCTCGACAACGTCGATGGGCCGGAGGCACGGGAGTTCCTCGAGGCCCGGCTCGAGATCACCTCGGACGACATGTTCGAGGCGGGGCTCGACGCCGTCGTGGCCGGGCTCCGGGTCACCTACGACCTGCCCTGAGTCGGGGGCGGTCCGCCGTCCCCGCCGCTGCGGGTGCCGGGGGCTGTTCTCCCGGTCTGCGGGAACCGTTCGGGCCGTGAGAGCGTTGCATCGTCATGGCCAATGGACTGAAGACCGCCGTCCTGCTCGCGGGACTGGCCGGCATCATCATGATCGGCGGGGCCCAGTTCGGGACCGGCGGGCTCGTGATCGCCTTCGGCATCGCCCTGGTGATGATCGGTGGCTCCTACTGGTTCAGCGACAGGCTGGCCATCCGCTCCGCCCGCGCCGTCGAGGTCGACCCCGCCCAGCTGCCCGAGTACCACCGCATCATGGTGGAGCTGACCCAGGTGGCCGACATGCCGATGCCGAGGCTCTACGTGTCACCCGAGCAGCAGCCCAACGCCTTCGCCACCGGGCGGGGGCCCAATCACGCCGCCGTGTGCGTGACCGAGGGTCTGCTGCGGGCGCTGTCGTGGGACGAGATCCGGGGTGTGCTCGCCCATGAGTTGGCCCACATCAAGAACCGCGACATCCTCATCGGCTCGGTGGCGGCCACCATCGCCACCGCCATCAGTTTCCTGGCCCAGTTCGCCTACTTCGCCCAGTTCTTCGGCGGCGGCGGTCGGGACGACGACGGTCGGAGCAACCCGTTCGTGCTGTTGGCCTTCGCCATCTTCGCCCCCGTGGCCGCCGGGATTCTCCAGATGGCCATCAGTCGGAGTCGGGAGTATCAGGCCGATCGGACGGCGGCCCGCATGATCAACGACGGTGAGCCCCTGGCCCGGGCTCTGGAGAAGCTGCACGGCTACTCCCAGCGGGTGCCGTCGCAGGTGGCCCAGACCCAGGCCAGCCACTACATCGTCAACCCCCTGGCCGGGCGGCGGGCCCAGTTCTCCAACCTGTTCTCCACCCACCCGCAGGCCGAGGATCGAATCGAGCGGCTCCGCTCGGGCGAGTGGCGCGACTAGCCCGAGGGCGGTGTGCGGCTGGTGGGTGGCGGCCGGCCGGTGGGCGGCGGCGAGGTAAGCAGCTGAGCTGCGACAAACAGGTATGCCTTGGCCGCTCACGGCGCTAACCTCAGAGGCTCCTGGGTCGGTGCCCGAGTGGCCAAAGGGAGCGGACTGTAAATCCGCCGGTTACGCCTACGTAGGTTCGAATCCTACCCGGCCCACGCGAACTCGGCCGTTGGCCGAGTTCGTGCAGTTTTGCCCGACGGCCAATTGGCCGGGGAGCTGTAGTACGGCTCTCAAGGTCTCGACATCTGCCGTGACCTTCCGCACGAGTTCGACCGTCCGGTCGGGCTTGTTTGCGTTTTGGCCCTCGGAGGGGACGGCCACGGAGCCCGCCCGGTTGTGGGGCGCTCAGTCGCGGAAGTTGTTGAACTGAAGGGGGAGTTCGAAGTCGAGCTCTTTGAGCGAGGCGATCACGGTCTGCAGGTCGTCGCGCTTCTTGCCCGACACCCGCACCTGTTCGCCCTGGGTCTGCGACTGCACGCCCTTGAGCTTCATGTTCTTGATGTGGGTGTTGATCTTCTTGGCCCCGTCCGAGCTGATGCCGGCCTTGAGGGAGGCATCGAGCCGGGCCCGCCCGCCGGCGGCGTCGGCCACAACGCCGAAGTCGACCGACTTGAGCGACACCTTGCGCTTGACCAGCTTTTCCTCCAACACCTGGCGGAAGGCCTCGACCCGGTCTCGGCTGGCCGACTCGAGGGTCAGCGTCATCCCCTTGGCGTCGAGGTTGATGGTGGAGCCGGTGTCCTTGAAGTCGTAGCGGTTGGCCACTTCACGACCCGCCTGGTCCACGGCGTTGGTGACTTCCTGCATGTCGATTTCGGAGACCACATCGAAGCTGGGCATGGGCCCAACCCTATCCGGCCACTAGTGTCCGGCCGGTGGAAGGACGGGATCGTTGGTTCGAGGACTACCAGCCGGGTCAGATGGAGGAGACGACCACCCATCTGATGACCGAGGAGGCGATCATCGCCTTCGCTCGGGAGTTCGATCCGCAGCCGTTCCACATCGATCCGGTGGCGGCCGCCGACACCAATTGGGGCGGGTTGATCGCCAGCGGCTGGCATACGGGGTCGGTGATGATGAAGCTGATCGCCACGACGCTCGGGCCCTCGTCGATGGGATCGGGTGGTGGTACCGAGCTGCGGTGGTCCGCCCCGGTGCGGCCCGGCGATGAGCTGCGGGTGCGGATGCACGTGGTCGAGGTGCGGCCGTCGAAGAGCCGACCCGATCGGGGGACGGTCCGGTTCCGCAACGAGGTGGTCAACCAGCGGGACGAGATCGTGATGACCTTCACGCCCGACGTGCTCTTCAAGCGTCGGCCGAGCTGAGCTCCTCGGGCGTCGTCGGCGCGCTGCCTACAGGAGGCGCTGCATGAGGCCGACGTCGTGCCACCGGTTGAACTTGCGGCCGACCTCCCGCTCGACGCCGACCATCGTGAACCCGTGACGCTCGTGGAGTCGGACGCTGGCCTGCTGGGGGCCGACGATCCGGGCGAACATCGCATGGAAGCCCCGCGTCGTAGCGACAGCGACGAGCTCGGCCAGGATGATGGAGCCGACGCCTTTGCCCGCATGGGCCCGGTCGACGTAGACCGAATCCTCGACCGAGGTCCGGTAGCCGGGACGGTTGCGGTAGAAGCTGATCGACCCGAAACCGATCACGTCGCCCCCCTCCTCGGCGACCACGACGATCAGGCCGCCCGACCGATCGACCAGGTACTGCTGCTGCTCGGTGAGGCTCCGGGGCACGAGGTCGAGGGTGGCCGTGCTCTTCAGGACCTCGTGGTTGTAGATCCGGCAGAGGTCGTCGGCGTCGCCGAGGTGGGCCAGTCGCACCTGCATGGGCTCCGACCCTAGCCAGCCGGTGGCGTCGGGTCCCGATGGAGCCGGCGGAGCGGGCCACGAAAGTCGGGAAACCGGGTTGGGTGCTCCAGTCGGCCGTGGCAGACTTTGAGACGCCCGCACTGCGGGCCTGGCCGCCCTGCGGTCGCCGGCCTCCTTAGCTCAGTCGGCAGAGCGTTTCCATGGTAAGGAAAAGGTCGTGAGTTCAATTCTCACAGGAGGCTCCAACGTTCCCCCTGGTCCGGGCGCAGGCTCGCCCCATCACCGGATGAAGTCGGGCGGGCCAATGGCACATCCATGGCACTCGGATCCGAAGCGTTAGTTGCCATTGGGTGGGATGACGGTATAGGCCAACCGGCGAACAGCGAGGCGATCGTTGAGGGACCATTTTCCGGGACACTACGCGCCATCGGAGCCAGAGCGCCGCAAGCTCTGGAACTCCGGGCTGATCGTCCTCGATACGAACGTGCTGTTGAGCATGTACCGTCTCCCGGAGGTTGCTCGCAATGAGCTTCTGGGAGTGCTTGACGCCCTCAAGGAGCGCATCTGGATTCCGCACCACGTTGGACTTGAGTTCCAGCGGCGCAGGCTTGACGTGATCAAGGGTCAGCGTTCCAACGTTGCGTCGGTCCTCGAAGGGGCACAAGACGCCATCTCAGGAGTGGAACAGGAAGTCGATCGTCTCAAGCTGGACCGGTGGGGCCTAGGGCTCGAGCCCGACAAGGTGAAGGCTGATCTTGGTCGTGCCCGAGAACGTCTCACCCAGGCGCTGAAGGCGATTGGCGCAGTACTGGTGGAACCCAATCACGACGATCCGATTCGTGGACGGCTCGACGACATCTTGGAAGGCTGTGTCGGGCCTAGCCCGGCGTCCCAGCAAGAACTGGATCAGTTGCTGCTCGACGCCGAAGATCGGTATGCATCGAAGACCCCGCCTGGGTACAAGGATGCTCACAAGGGAAACAAGGAGGATGAGACATACGTCTTCAATGGGCTTCGGTACTCCCAACAGTACGGCGATCTGATCATCTGGAAGCAAGTTCTGGAGCGGGTCGCAACCGAGCCTCGACCAAATTCTGTTCTGTTTGTGACTGGCGATCTCAAGGAGGACTACTGGCAGATCGTAAACGGCGAGCGCATTGGTCCGCGGCCCGAGCTGGCCGAGGAGATCCGTAGGGCCGGAGACGTCGACGTCTTCTGGATGTACTCGCCTGAGAAGTTCGCGGAACTTGCGCCGCAGTACACGGAGGCCGAGGTCTCACGACAGTCCATCTCGCAGATTCATGACGCATCTGTCGAAGGTGGCGTTGCGTTCAGCTACTACCAAGCGGGTAGAGCTGCAGAGGATGCGATAAGTCGGTGGCTCCGCCAGTACGACTGTGAGGTCCAGCACGTTCGCTCGGCCAGCCTCGACTTCGAGGTGGCAATCGGAGATCCTGCGACTGAGCCACCACATGTGATTGGGGTGGCCCTCATCCGAGGTGGTCGACGAGTCGGCATGGGTCAACGAAAACTGCGAGAGATCTCAAAGTCTCTGTACGTGGAGATAGCTGAAGGTCGGGCTCAGTCGGGTTCAGTGATTATCACCATCATTGTTGAGCCACAGGCGACCGAGAACGACTACCTTGAGGCCGTTGCCCGAGCTAGGCGAGACTTCTACCGCATCACCGATGAGCTCTCGATCGATATCGGCCTCGTAGTTGGTCGAGTCGAAGGGGACCGGTTCGCTCCGAGTGTTCGCGAGGGATTTCCGCTGGTATGAGGCAGCAATTGTCACGCTAGGCATTCCAGTAATACGCAGCGGCTAGATCTCCGCCCCGGCGGACAGCATCGTCAGCGAGATGCGCATACAGGCGAAGGACGAGTTTGGGGTCGGTATGGCCTAGCAAACCCTGGACGGTGCGGGCGTCGGCGCCGACCGACATCCAGATCGTCGCCGCTGAGTGACGCAGTCCATGAAAGGTAAGGCCGTCAAGACCGGCCGCCGTGACTGCTGGCAGGAACACTCGATCTCGGAAGTTGCTCGCCCGCACCATGCCACCTGTCGAGTCAGCAAACAGCAACGCCTTCGGGTCGTCGAGCTCGTACCGCTCGATGTGAGCCTGGAGCTCGGCAAGCATCGGGTCGGGGAGATGCAGCGTGCGGACGCTCGATGCGGTCTTGACGTTGCTTCGGTCGAGCTGACCGCCGCTCTCGGCCACCGCCTTGGTGATCGACAGCAGCTGCTGATCAGTGTCTACGTCGCCGACTTCGAGGCCGATCACCTCGCCGAAGCGAAGACCCATGACGCCGCCGAGGTAGACCATCGCCCGCCACTTCGGGCCGATGGCGTCGGCCAAGGCGTGGAGCTCGTCGGGGGTAATAACCCGCTTCTCGGCCGACCGTGGGGCGGGGAGTTTGATCCCCCGACACGGTGACCGGCCGACGATGTCCATGTCGACGGCTGCGTTCATCATGGCGTTGAACGCTCCGTAGTAGGTGCGGATGGTGGCCGGGTTGAGCCCGTCGGCCACCATCTCGTTGACAACCTTCTGAACGTGTCGAGGCGTGATCGCCCCCATCTCGTGAGCGCCGAGCCGAGGTAGCCACTGCTTGCCCATGGCGGACCGGTTCTTGGCGATCGTCGCCCGACGCCACGAGTGCTCGTTGGTGGCGAACCACTCGTCGAACCACTCCCGCACCGTCAGCCGCTCGCCCTGCGGGTCGATCCAGCTGCCACGGGCCTTGTCGGCAATCTCCGTCGCCTCGTACCGCTCCGCCTCCTTCTTGGTGCGGAACGTTCGTTTGTAGGCCCGCCCATCGGGACGACGCAGACGTACGTCCCAGCGGACGGCGCCCGACTTGGTGACCCGCCGATCGATGCTCATGCCGCCTCGTTGAGCAGGTCGGCGACGAACTCGTCGAGTGACGAGGTCGGAACGAGGCGGCGGGCTCCGACCTTGACGGTGCGAATCCGGCCCTCACTGATCAGATGGAACACGCTCGTCCGTCCGAGCGAAAGCGCTGCGGCCGCTTCCTCCACCGTGCAGAGACGCTTGTCGACGTCGCCTGCTGAGTCATCGGTACTCATTGCTTGTCCTTTCGTTGGTTGCCGGTGTCGCCGGCGGTTGGTGTCTTGCGGATGATCGGGACTTCGCCCGGCCCGGGGTCGACGAGCTCCAGGGCCTGGCCGAGGCGTCGCCCGAGCACCGAGGCGAGCAGCGCTGGTGTCACGCCGGATTCGGCGAGGCTGCGGACCTCGGTCAGGAGGGGAGCGGCTGCGCGGGCGGCGGTTTCGTAGACGTGGCGGTCGAGCTCGACGAGGGGTGCGGCTTGGAGTTGTTCGGCGGCGATCTCGTCGTCGGTCTTCTCGTCGACGACGTTGTAGAGGCGCCAGAAGCCGTTGCTGGTCGACATGTACCGTCGGCCTTTCATGGCCTCGAACACCTCGTGCCACAGGGCGACGTCTTGGGGGTGGCCTCGGCCGGCTGCATCGATGCCGATCTGCCAGTGCGACCGGCTGCCGCTCGTGCGTCCGGTCTTGAGATCGGAGCGGACGAGTTCGAGCTCGATCTTGGAGACGTAGGCCCCGATGCCGTTGTCGTCCCGGATGGGTACGACGGTGACGCCGATGTCGGGGTGTACGTGGCGGTCGAGCTTGGTCACTTGGGTGGACCAGAGTCGGTCGAGTTGTTGGCGGAACCACTCGACCTGGCCGCCGTCGATGTCGTCGATGCCCATCGGGGCGGCGGTGAGGATGGCGATGTGGTGGTGGGGGTGGAACCCGTTGGCATCGCTGTGGGTGACTTCGGTGGTTCGGATGAACCCGACCACGCCGACGGCGTTCTTGAGGAGCCGCCATCCACCAGCTGACAGCAGGGTTGACCAGGCCATCATCGCATCGTCGATCACATCGCCAGCTGCTTCGGCCCGTTCGTGCGACATCGTGGCCGTCACGAAGTAGGCACCGCCGCCACCGGCAAGGTGCGCCTTGATGACTCGGCCGGTGTCGGCGGCCCTGCGGCCTCGGATCTTGGCCCCGCACTTGAGGCACACGTTCGGGTTGCCGCACGTCTCAACGCCATTGAACTGCGCCCGCCTGGCCGCACCGGTCGTCTCGGCCCCGGGGGGCAGGGCCTTACCGCTGTCGTCGATCGCAGCAACGTTCACGGCCACGGATTGGCCGAGGGCTCGGCCGCAGGTGCCGGGGCGGGGGCCGGTCTTCCACTCGCCGGTCTCGCGGTCCTTGCGGGGCCCGAACCATCGCCAGTTGGCCCGCTGGAGCAGCTCGGCGGCTTCGGAGCGGGCCCGACGTCGGGCTTCCCGGTCCCGTTCGTCGTCGTCGACTCGGGCCCGGTCTCCAGGAGTCGGCAATGTCGCCACCGTGCGGGTGCGCTGATGGGCTTCGACCTCGCCCATGGCCCCGGTCTCGGATGACCGGACGTGATGAGCGAGACGGGCCGCCGCTTCTTGCTGCCAGGTCTCCGGTCCCTGAGCAACGTTGGCCGGTCCGGTCTTGCCGAGTCCCCGCCTCATCGTTGCACCTCCGTGACCTGCGGGTTCTGGCTGGTGTGCAGACTTATTTGCGTATTACCAAGACCGGGCCACGCCGGGCGCCTGGTGCGATCGGTGGGAGGGAGCGAAGGGAGTGAAGTGGAAGGAATCGGAACCTCACGGATCGGATAGGCGGCTGCGGGGCCGGACTTCGTCCGGCTCCTCGCCGCCCCCAGCGGAGAGCAGGGGAGAGGCGTGGGCCGCTCGGGTCTGGCGGCTGGTTGGTCGGTCCGGCTGGGTTGGCTGGTACCGGTTTTTGGGCGCACGAAGCAGTAGCCGTGTCGGCTCATCAAGGTCGGGTCTCCGGGTCGGGTTGCTGGTGGCGGGTACGAAGAAAGTCAGCTGCTCGACCGGGGGCCGATGCGACTGCGTTGACAGGGGTGTGGTTCAGACGGTCACGGGAACGATGCAGACGGCTACGCCTGGCGGGCTCTGCCGACGGATGCTCGATCGGTCACCGGGTCGAGTCGGTTGGTCACGAGGACCGCCGTGAAGGTGTGTCCGTCAGGGGCTGCGGGAGCGGTCGGCGATGGCGGTACCGGCGACGGTGATGACGCCCAGGCCGACGGGGACTGCGGCGGCGAGGGCCACGAGCTCGTTGCCGCTCAGCCACCCGCTGGTGATCGCCAGGCCGGTCGGGATCGAGACGAAGAGGCTCAGGGCTACGGCGATGATCATTGGTGCGGCCATGGCGGTCGACCGTCGTTGCTGCGTCGGCGTATCTGGGCGGTGGCTGATGGTGATCACGACGCCTCCCTTCGGAGCTCGAAGGTGGTCGTGGTGACTGCGGTTTGGCAGTTGGGGCAGTCGGGCACGAGCTTGTTGGTGGCCCATGTCCAGTAGCGGCGGGACATGCGGTAGATGAACAGGCGATCGCCGCAGGCCCTGCAGGTGGCGGGGCCGATCCAGGTCACCCGGGCCGCCTGCTTGGCCTTGGCCGGTCGCTTGGTCGAGGGGGTTCGTCTGGCGGTAGTCGGTGGAGGTTCGATGAGTGAGAGCAGGGAGAGCTGGCCGGTGACTTCGGTGGCCATCACGCTGCCGCCCGTTCGATGGCTGCCACGTCGGAGCGGATCTGTGCGAGCCGGTTGGTTCGCTTCTCTTCTTCCCGTTCGGTGATCAGGAGTCGCTTGGTCGGCGAGATTCGATGGGGTGGGGGAGTGCCGCCCCGGATGACGGTTGCGGTGTCGAACACGAACAGCAGCGCAGCCACGGGGAGGGTGAAGAGCGTCATGAGCACGAGGGCCTGGACGACGGCGGCGAGGAAGCCGAGACCGACCGAGGGCCACCACGCCAGACGGGCCACGGTGAACAACAGGCCGTAGCGGTGGCCGATGCCGGTCCAGAACGCTGCGCAGAACCAGCGGGTCAGGTTGAGGGGCCAGCGCCACATCCGGGGGCCGACCTCGCAGTGAGGCCACACGCCATGAGGCATCGGGAGCGGTGGCCGACGATCACCGTTGCCGGGCCGGTTGTTGCGGCGGAGCTTGGCGCAGAGCTTGGCCAGGTCGGTGAACCACGTGGCGTGCGGTCGGAACCGTCGGGCGATCGAGTAGCCGAGCACGACGACCACCAGGGCGACGAGGAGCACGCCAGGTACGCCGAGTGTGCCGAGCAAGCCGGGAGATGTAGAGGCGATCATGACTCCACCTCTTCGCCGTCTCGGTCTTGGTCGGCTTCGAGGCCCCAGGACTCTCGGAGCTCGTCGCCACCGGATCGGAGGTTGTCGAGCCCGGCCCACACGCCTGCCGGGTCGGGGAGGAGTACGGAGGGGTCGGCTTGGCCGTTCTCGGTCTCAGAGGGGCACGGAACTACGGCACACCAGGCGGCGCCGGTCTTGTCGAGGGCCGAGGAGATCCCGCCGGGGCTGGACACGAACCAGGACCACACGAGGAAGAGCACCAGGGCGACGGTCGCTCGTTTGGCGATCCAGGTGCCGAAGGGTTCGGGCGATCGGAGCGAGTCCATGTCAGCCACCCCCGCCGAGTGTCGTGGTCGTACTCGAGGTGGGCCCGGAGGCTTCACCGGAGCCGGTGGCGACGTACATGAACCAGTCCATCCACACGTCGGGGGCGGTGAAGAACGAAGCGATCAGGAGAAGCCCGAAGATCGCTCCGGCCCAGCGGGGCATGAGGGAGAACAGGATGACGAACCCGACCAGCACGGCAGCGGTGAGCAGCAGGGCCTGGCCGAGGGCGACGAGGGACGAGCCGAGCCGGTCGGCCATCGAGGTGCCGGGCGCTTCGGCCACGGCGAGGAACAGGGTCAGATGGGTGGTCATGTCAGGACACCTCCCGGGTGTCGGTCGGGCCGTCGTCGTGACGGTTGTCGTCGGGTTGGTCACCGGCCGGGGCCGGGGGTTGGAACGGGATCACCTCGCCGCCGTCGATGACGGCCGGACGGTTGAGCAGTTGTCGGGCCTCGGTAGCGAGGGCGGTCAGGAGCTCGTCGGGGACGAAGAACGCTTGGCCGTGGCGTCGGGTCTGTGGCCCGGCTGCGGAGAGCGATCGGGTGACCATGCGGCCGGGGATGCGGGACCCGAGGAAGGCCGAGACCTCGGCCCCTTCGGACTTGCCGAACAGCGACCCCGCCCCCTCCGGTTCCAGGGCTCCGGTGCCGATGCGGGCGCCAAGGTTCGCCTTGAACGTCGAGCCGAAGGGTCCAAGGTGTTCGGCGATGGGATGTTGAGTGGCGGCGATCACCGAGACGCCGACCTTCCGGCCGAGGGCAGCGACGTCGGCGAGAGCGGCTGCCATGTCGGCGAAGAGATCCTTCGATCGGCCCTTGCCGCCTTCGGGTTCCTGGACCACTCGACCCTTCATCGCCATGAGGGCCACGAGCTCGTCGACGACCAGGACCACCCGACGGTGCATGTCCTCCGCTCGTGCGACCTCGGGCGGGAGCTTGCGCCAGTTGTTGACCCGGTGCCGTTTCATGACCTCGGAGCGACGGTCGATCTCGGCCCGAGCGTCGAACACAGCGGCGAACATGTCGACCGGTGTCGTGGCAACGGTGGCGAGCTCGTCGAGCCAGGCGAAGTCGACCCCGGCCGGATCAACGATGCGGATGTCCCACCCACCGACCGTGTCGTGGCGTGCAGCGTCGATGCTGTAGGCCAGGCCCTGGGCGAGGCAGGCGTTCACGATGTTGGACTTGCCGCCGCCCTGGGTGCCGCCAACGAAAACCATCGATCGGCCCTCATCGTCGGGCGTCCAATGGATCGGCTCGCCCATGGCATCAACCCCGACCAGCACCTGGTCTCGATCCCGGTCGTCACCAGCTCCGAGATGGGATCGATCGAGCTCGACCATCGTCGGTAGCGGGTGACGGGCCAGGGTGATGACAACGGAACCGCCGCCGCCATCGGTTGGGCGTTGGTCATGGGCGGCGAACCGCAGTTGCCGCTGGAGGCGTGACCCGTAGCGGTGCCAGGTCGGTTCGTCGTGCTGAGCGAGGGGGATGACCTCGATCACCCACCACGGCTGTTTCAACCAACCGGGACCGAACTCGACCGAGGCCAGGCGAGGGCAACGAGCTCGACGGTCGCCAGCCATGGAGAACCCGCACAGCGAACAGATCGAGGGCCACTGATGCCGCAGAACGGCCGTCAATGCGTGGACCCGTGAGCGCTCGATCAGCTGGCGATATCGGTCGAGTCGCCACCAGGCCACGGCGACGAGCACCAGGCCGACGACGAACCCAGCCGGACCCAGCGCAAACAGGAGCACGGCGACAGGAAGCCACAGCGGCCACACCGCCGCCAACAGCCGGACACCGAGGAGCACCCACGGCCCATAGCGACGTACGGCTCCGAAGCGCTTGGGCTCGGTGTCGACCGCACCAGGGCGAGAGATGACAACCTCAGGAGCGAACCCGTTCATGCGCCGACCTCCTCACCCCAGGTGCCGCCCTCGGAAGACCACGGGTCAGCGTCGGGCGACGTGGTGGACATCGAGCTGGTCGGGCCCTCGGCTTTGGCATCGTCGAGCCAGGCGCCCAGACCCGAACCCAAGGCCCGTGCGTCGGTATCGGAGATCGACCACCGGCCATCGGCGTCGACCTCGGTCGGGCGGAGTACGGCCGCCCATCCACCATGCGCAGCCATCACGCGGCCTCGTCCGGCTGGCCCCAGCTCGACTCGTCAGCCCCAGGACCGCTGGTGTCGAGAGTGGTCACCGAAGCGTCAGACCCGAGCCCGTCGTAGAAGTCCGACTCCCACGAACCTGCCTCCCAGGTCTGCTGGTTCGGCGTGCCACTGATGCGGGCCTCTTCGGCCTGTCGGCGAACCCGACTCCGACGCCACGAGGGCACCTCGGCCAAGATCCGCTCATCGTCGAACTGATTGCCGGACTGGGCCAGAGCGGCCCGAGCCTCAGCGTTGCTCATTCCCCTACGCAGCCAGGACATCGCTGGCACCTCCTCGGATACGGGCGGCCGTCATCGCTTCACCCATCAGGTGGTCCGCCCAGTCGCTCACCAGTTCCAAGACCTCGACCACGACGAACTCACGCGCCGAGGTCAGGTCGGGCCACCGCTCGCCCACGAAGGCGACGAGATCGGGGACACCACAGGCCGTCAGCCGCTCGGCCAACAGCGCACCAACCGGAGACGACGGAGACGCCGCCCGATCGATATCGACCAGCATCGGAAGCACCATCAGCGCCGCCGCCTGGTCACTCAACAGCCGGGACAGCTCGCCCGGTACCTCGCCCACATCCACACGGCGTGGGCCGTCACTACACGTCAGATCCTTCATCACGTCACCTCGCACCCGGAGGGGTCCGGCAGAGGTGGGGGTGATCGAGCACGGCCACGGAAGCCCCCGGCCCGCCACACACGACAAGGTGTGACGCCCGAGCTTCACGAGTGCCGGGAGTCGATCCCAGTGGGTCGAGTGCCGAACACCGAACCCCGAACGCCACGAGCCCGCATGCAGCGGACAGAGCACAGAACGAGACCCCGTGACCGAACACGACCACCCCCACCTGACACCGAACCGTCCCTAGGCGGCCGCCTTCGCCGGGGGCTTGGGAGGAGCGTCCGCAGCCTTGCGGCCCGGCTTGCCCAGGTGGTCGGTCATCTTCATGACGCCGGTGCAGCTGAACCACAGCCCGGACTTGACCCCGCCCTTGGTGGCGACGCCCCACGGCTGGGCGATCAGGTCGACGAAGTAGGGCACCTCATCGAGCACGGCGGGGCTGTCGGCCGCAGCGACCTTGATGTGGGTGTAGTCGACCCGCTCGCCGGGCTGCTTCACCCCGAACGAGACCAGCCACACCGGGACACCTTCGGGGGTGCGCTGCTGCTCGCCCGTCTCGATGTCCCGGCCGGTCTTCTCGTCCTTCTCGGTGATCATGACGGGCTGAATCTCGTCGACCCGTCGGAAGTAGTCCTCCTGCACCGAGTCCGGCACGGGAATCTCTTTGATAGCCATTGCTCTATGTCTCCTCCGCCGAGGCGAGTCCGTCCCGCCCGGCTATATGGGACAACATAGCTATCCAAGTTGTCTGAGTCAACCCGTATGGCTTGGTCATCGCTTTGGCGGCCGCATTCGCGTAGCCTGACGACCGTGGCTCTCGACCCGAACGACCCCAAGCCCCCGTACCTCCAGGTCGCCAACCACCTGCGCGCTGCGATCCTGACCGGGACCTACACGGCGGGGGACCGGTTGCCCTCAGTGGCGCAGCTCACCGAGCAGCTGGGCGTCTCGCCGATGACCGTCAAGAAGGCGGTCGGCATCCTCCGGGACGAGAACCTGGTGATCTCCAGGCAAGGGTCCGGGACCTTCGTCCGGGAGCGGTCGACCCGACCAACCGGACTACGTCCCTACGTCGAAGCAGCCTTTGAGGCCGACACGGTCACGATCGACTTCGCCGGATTCTCAGGCGAGACACTGCACGGCGCGCTGCTCGAACCGCTCGACAAGGTCCGCAGCGGCCGATTCACCCCGTCGACCATCCGCCTCCGACTGCTGGTGCCCGACACCTCGCAGCCCTGGCGACTGCCCGCCTCTGCACCTGACCTCGCCGACGTGCCGAGCTTCCGGGAGCGGGCCGAGTCCATCATCGATCGACACTCCACGGCGCTGGTCGATGTCGTCGACGAGCTCCAATCGCTGGGCCTCGTCGAGTCGGCAACCGCCGAGGTGCGCCGCACCGGGTCGGTCCAGCTCTTCAAGCTCTACGTCGTCAACGGCCAAGACGCCTTCTTCGGCTTCTACCCGATCGTCGAACGAGCAGTGAAGCTCGACGGCGAGGAACAGCCCATGTTCGACCTCATGGGCAAGGACGCCACCCTGTTCCACAAGCAGGCCGACGGCGCCCAGGACACCACCGACGCACGCTTCGTCCAGCAGGCGCAGCTGTGGTTCGAGACCGTCTGGGAGACAGCGGCACCACGTCACGGCCAGACGTGAAACCCGCCGCCCTCATCCTTGACTTCGACGGACCAGTCGCCGACGCCTTCCACGACCTGCCGACTGAAGAACTCCTTGAACGCTCGCACCGGCTCCTCATCGAGCGCGATTGGTCACCGTCTTCGATCCCCGATGATGGGGATGCACTGACGCTCGTGCAGGCGGTCCACCGCATCGATCCGGCGGAGGGTCGGGCTTTGGAGCGCATGATCTCCGAGGTCGAAGCGTCAACGATTCCGCACGCCCCGGAGACCCCAGGAGCTGTCGAGCTGATTCGAGGCGCAATGGATGGTGGAGTTGCGGTCGCCGTGGCAAGCAACAACTCGAGTCGAGCGATCCGTTCGTGGCTTGACGGTCGAAGCCTCGGCAACAGCCTGATAGGCGTGGTCGCCCGGACTAACTCCACAATCGGCCTCATGAAGCCGGAACCCGCCTACCTGCTCGAGGTCGCTGTGGGCCTGTGCCTGAAACCCAGCCAGTGCGCCTTTGTTGGCGACTCGTTAACCGACGCAGTCGCGGCGAGGCGCGCCAACATGCCGTTTGTGGCCTATGCAAACCGTCCGTACAAGAACCAGCTCTTCATGCAGGAGCCGCACCTTGCGCAGGTTGACGAGATGGCCGGGGTCCGGTCTGTGTTGCAGTGGAGTTGATAGGTCATGGGGAACGGGGCTGCCAGAAGTGGGCGTTCAAGCTAGTGTGAAAGCTACGTTTCCAGCTTGAACGACAGCATAGTGAGATGGACTTGGGCGGATCAACATCTGAAGCCGAGGCAACCACGCCACTTCACGTTCGCATCAAGGCGCTGGTCAAGCCAGGTACGGGTGGGGCGATTGAGGCAGTTGCCTCCGTGGTCTTCGTAGTGTCTTTGTCGCAGTCGCCTACTGCCTCTGCCGGGTTCCTGATAGGTCTTCCCTATGCCGCTTACCGGGCATCAATGTGCGTCCTTTGGTGGATTCCCGATCGGTTCTTTCGCGGCTCGCTCGGAAGGCTACTGGCTTCAACATCTCTAGTTGTTGCCAGTGTGCTCCTGCTCGGTGTTGTCGCGGTCCCCGGCGGTCGCTTGTCCTCTCTCTCGGTTGCTGCCGTCTCACTTGCCTTTGCGGCAGTCTCTCGAGAGCGCGCCTTCTATCTGGAGGTATCTGAATTCGGGGCAGGAGTGGGTCAAGCTCTGTCTTGGGCCACTGGGGCCTTCTCTGGAATGTATGTTCTGGCGCTAGTGCTCGTTGCCGCCCTCGCTGGGACTACTTCCTTGAGTCCGGCGGTCTTTGGGTGGACGCTTCTAGCACTGGCAGCAGTTTCCTTGTCTGAGTTGGTCTTCAGATCATCTGAAAGTGAGCCGATCGTCGTTTCTAGGCCAGATTCTCCCGGGCACTTGTCTTTCGCAATCCGGTACCGGACGATCGTTCATGCGGCCATAAACCTTGTCTGGGGCGCCGCGTTCGTATGGGTACTTCTGTCATTGTCGCACGGGTCTCCTGAGCGTTCTGTGGGGGCCTTGAT
This sequence comes from Actinomycetota bacterium, assembly GCA_039201605.1. Lineage (GTDB taxonomy): Bacteria > Actinomycetota > Acidimicrobiia > Acidimicrobiales > SZUA-35 > CADEDH01. The sequence continues at coordinate 22,963 of JBCCRO010000043.1, read as the reverse complement.
CGGCCTTATTGTTCTTGAGGTCTGTGTAGTTGGCTTGTCGACGCCAGTGGTCAGAATGGTGCAAGGTCGCGTGCGGGCGGACAAATCTGTAGGCGCGGTCGGTGCGCGGCTCCAGGCTAATGCCCTTATTGCAGTGCTTGTGCTGGCGGTAGCACTCGCTGCTGTTCGGCCGGAGAGTTGGTATGTGGCGGTAGTACTGCTGGTTCCCATGGAGTTGGCCAGGTTCGCAAGCATGGTGGAGTTCCGGCATGTCGAGTGGGGTAAGGCTGACGATGGTCCCCGTCCTCAGGCCGTCACTCGAGGTTTCGAGTTGGCGTCCTCAGTCTCTTGGTTGCTTGGCGTACTGGTCGGTGGCTACCTGTTCTCGTCGGGTCTTGCCCAGTCGGTTGAGGCACCCTCAAGCTCATCGGCGGCCTTTCCGGGCAGGGGACTGCTGCTAGCGCTCGTCGCGATCGTGGTCGTAGGCCTGATCTACGTGACTCGCCGGAGAGTGAGCGCCCTCACCTCCGCTCGAGCTCAGTACGGCCATCGGTTGCCAGTGTCACGATCGAAGGGCAGTCTGGTCAGTCTGTCCCTCCTTTCATCGGTCATGGCATCGTTGGCGGCGTTTGTACTCGTAGCGACCGTGCGAAGCTCTTCCGCTCTTGCATTCCTCCTTGCGCTCATTGGATTGGCCGCATTCTCTATTGGAACACTGATAGCGAGACGGTGGTCGACTTCCTTGACAAGGGAGCTCGATGTCGAGGTTGGTGCAGTTCTTTCACTTCTGGTTTCGGCGCGTCCGGGCGCGCGAACCGCTGAAGGGGGGCCGCGGTCAGAGCTGTTGAAGGAAGCCATGGTCGGTCTAGCTCGTAAGCACGAGGACTGACGGATGGGGTCCCCTCCTGGAGACATAGAAGAGCCCGATGTCTCCGAGTCTTTGCTGAGTCGGTACGGGGAACCCGCCAAGGAGCGTTTCGCTGATCGCTCGGCTGACTTGCTGATGGAGTTTCACCTGGGGGTCCAGGGGGCTGCGAGGCAACGGAGCGGCGGCCGCCATGACCCGCTTGCTCGTGAGATCGAGATCGTGGATGTCGAGCGTGCGTACACTGCGATTACCAGACAGCCACTTCATGGCCAGTTCCAGCTTGGCGTCGCACTAGCGATTCTGGGGCTCGGAGTCGGATCACTCTTCACGATGTACGCAGTACCCGTTGAGGGAAGGCCAGGTTGGGGAGTCCCTGCGGGGTGGGCACTTGTGGCTGCTGGCTTGGTGCCGCTTGGGATGGCTGCACAGTCGTACTGGGCGTCGCGGCGCAAGCGAAACTGAAGCTGCCGCCTTTGGTGCTGGGCCATGGCACATCGGTGGCAAATTCGCCGACGTTCATGCTGGTTCAGACGAGAGTGCCTCTAGCGCTGGCCTGGCAGTCGACTCGCTACGAACAGCTGTGAACGGCACGGAAAGATATGGTAAGGAAAAGGTCGTGAGTTCAATTCTCACAGGAGGCTCCACGGGCGCTAGCGCCTGAACCCCGCTCCAGCAGCGGGGTTTCGCCGTTCTCGGGACCTAGTGAGTAGCGCATGGTGAGTGCTGGGGCCCGATGTGGGGCCCTAGCTGTCGCCCTGGTCGAATGGCAGCGGCGCCAGCTTCGACACACGTGACGTGCGGTGCCTGTAGATCAGTTCGATCATCCGCTCGCTAGTTCCCGCCCAGTCGGCCACCTCCCAGATCTCGGCGCCCTGGTCGAGCTGGAACGTGATTGCGGTATGTCGGAGTTCGTACGGCAGGTAGTCGTCGAGGGCCGCCGTGTCGCAACGCCGCCACAGTGATTTGCGAAGGTTGCTCCCGTCGTGAGGACTCCCGTACTGGGTTGTCACAATCAGCCCGTGAGGATTCGACCAACGCTGGCCGGCGTACGACCCGTAGCCCTACTGGGCGAGCTCGACGTCATCGACAACGACCCAACGTTCGTCCGGATCGAGAGCAACGGCGCGAAGGGCGATGACGTGAATGTGGCCCTGAGCGGTGATCAGGCTTCTGTACTGCCAGCGGTGGCCGTTGGCATCCTGATGTAGTGAACCCCACGCCCCGGCGAACGTGGCCAAGATCTCCAACGCTGCGGTGGCGCTGAATGCCTCGAGTGCGGCAATCGGATCGGTCGCACCGGCGAAGGCATCGTCGAGCCGTTTCGGAAACGTCTCGGCGTAGATGGCGGAGCGGTCGTCTCCGTCGACGGCGAGCGCCCGCCAGTGGAGGCTCACGTTGTGCGGGCTGCGATCCTGGCCTGCGCCTCATCGAGATCGTTGACTGGGCGCTCGTCGAGCGACGCTAGGTGGGCTGCCTTCTCGGCCTCGGTCCAGCCGAGGAGTTCGGCGACCTCGTCGACGGTCATCGGCTTGCCGAGTCGTCCCTTGCGTTCCATGACCAGATGCTACTCGACCAGCTTGATCCACCCGGCAGCGCCTCGCCCAGCCTCACGGTGCGGGTGAGGGCGAGCACGGCGACCGGGCACCGCTCCCGCTTCGAGGCGTGGCTGAGCTGTTCGACTGTGCCGCCTTCGGTGGTGAGTGAGCAGGGGTCACGCACTCGAGCTGCACATCGGCCGCTCGGAGCGGGAGCATACCGACATCGACGTGGGGATCTCTACCCACGTAGCCGCCGCCTCGCCGAGCACCTGCGTGGCTGGCAGCTGTACGCCGCAACCGGCGGGCGTCTGCAACGGTGGGACGGGCGCAACCCGGCGGCGGTGGCCAACACTTGTGGTGCCGACGCCCCGACGCCGACGGTTGGCAATTCGACGTGACCATCGGCGACGAAGGACGATGCGCAGTGGGTGTACTGGCGGGATCGGTCGATCACCCCTCGCTGGCATGAGGCAGTGTTGCGCAGCCCTGACCGCTCATCCCTGGCTCTCGATCCTCGACGAACTCGGACCCGGCGCACCTAGTGACCACTAGGTTGGCGGCATGAGCGAGCCCGGGGACTTCCTGGCCGGCGGTAGGGCGGCCGATGTGTACGACCTCTGGGACGGCACGGTCCTCCGCCGCTATCGGACCGACCACGACTCCGAACCCGAGGGACGGCTCATGCAAGCCCTCCACGCCGCCGGATACCCGGTCCCGCAGGTCCACCGCATCGACGGGCGGGACCTCGTCATGGATCGGGTCGACGGTCCGACCATGGTCGACGATGTCGCCCGACGACCGTGGAGGCTGAACGCCCACGTCCGAACTCTGGCCCGCCTCCAGCGCCAGCTCGGCACCATCGAGCCCCCGAGCTGGCTGCCACCCGACGAGCGGATCCCGGCCGGCGACTCGATTCTCCACCTCGACCTCCACCCGATGAACGTGCTCCTGAGCCGCTCCGGGCCCGTGGTGATCGACTGGACCAACGCCTGCCGGGGCCAAGCCGACTTCGATGCCGCCATGACCTACATCCTCGCCGCCGCCCTCGAACCGGCCGACTGGAAGGAGGCCCTCGGCGTCCGACTGATGCTGCGCAGTTTCCTCCGTCACCGTGGCCCGGCGGCTATCGACCGGTGGTGGACCGAGGCCATCGACTACCGCCGAGCCGATCCGAACGTCACCCCTGGCGAGGCCGCCACCCTCGACGCCCTCCGTCCTGGCCGCTGAGCGGACCGAGGGCAACCTCCCCGCCGAGCACAGCCAGCCGACAGCCGACCGCCGTCGAAGCTCGGCCTCGACAGCGAGAACCTGCGACTCGATGTCCGCACGATCGCTGGCCTCGTCGACTGCGCAAGCACATCCTGTCGCCTCGCCTCCAGCACGCGCTGCAGCTCACGGGGGCGTTCGGTCGGTGTGGTGTCGAGCCCTGTCGCACATCTGGCCCGGAACTGGCGCGGTCGCTCTTTGAGCGACAGGCGTTGCTGCCTGTCGGTGGACGAGTCGAGACGCGACCGGATCCGTCGCAGCTCGGCCAGGTCGTCGTCCGGCTGCGTCGATGACCTACACCTCGCTTCCGGCGCACCGGCCGCCTCAGCGTCCGCGTCCGCCCGCAGCGTCTCCGCGCCTCCCGAAAGAGGTCACCCGGCCCCACCTCTGCAAGAGTGGCCCAGCGGCGTCGCCGGCTGGGGCGGAGACACAAGGGGGCCCAGGATGACCACGACCGAGCTACCGAGCCTGCTCGATCCCGAGACCTTCGCCGACGGTCATCCGGCGGCGTTGTATCGCTGGCTTCACGAGCACGCCCCGGTGTATTGGCACGAGCAGCCGAACGGGCTGGGGTACTGGGTCGTCGCCGGTCACGAGCTGGTGTGCCGGGTCGGTCGCGACCATGAGACCTTCTCCAGCGAGCCGACGATCATGATCGACTCCGGCGAGCAGCGCCCGGCCGATGACGATGGGGCCGCCGCCGCGGCCGCCGCCCTCGGCGATCACAAGATGATGCTGATGGCGGACCCGCCATATCACACCCGGCTCCGCCGGCTGATCAGCCGCGACTTCACCCCTCGCAGCATCGGTGAGCTCCGCGCCCGGATCGACCACCTGGCGGCGCAGGTCGTCGACGAGGTGATCGAGGCCGGCACCTGCGACCTGGTCCCCGATCTGGCCGGTGAGATGCCGAGCTACCTGATCGCCGACCTGTTGGGCATCCCGCTCGACGACGGTCGCGAGCTGTACCAGCTCACCGAGACCCTACACAGTTCGTCGCCGTCGATCGACCAGGCGGCCAAGCGGGCCGCACTGGGTGAGATGTTCGCCTACGCCGCCCAGGTCTACGACGGCAAGCGCGACGAGCCGGCCGAGCTCGACCTGTCGACCCGGATCATCCAGGCCGAGGTCGACGGCGATCGACTCGACATGATCGACTTCTGCCTGTTCTTCGTGCTCCTCGTCGACGCCGGCGGCGACACCACCCGCAACCTGATCGCCGGCGGGATGCTCGAACTGCTCCGACACCCCGACCAGCTCGATCTACTACGGAGCGACCTCGACGCCCGGCTACCGGCCGCCGTCGAGGAGATGCTGCGCTTCGTCTCGCCCGTGATCTACATGCGGCGGACCGCCACCGCCAACACCGAGCTCGGCGGGCATGCCATCGCCGCCGGCGACAGCGTGGTGATGTACTACGGCGCCGCCAACCGCGACCCGGCGGTGTTCCGCGACCCGGACACCTTCGACATCGGCCGTGACGAGGTCGGCAAGCACATCGCCTTCGGGGGTGGCGGGCCCCACTTCTGCCTCGGCGCCAATCTGGCCCGTCTCGAGATCGAGGCGATGTTCCGCCAGATGCTGACCCGCCTCGACGACCTCCGGCTGGCCGGCCCGGTCACCTATCTCGAATCGGTGTTCGTCTCCGGCCCCACCTCGATGCCGGTCCGCTTCACCCCAGGCCCCCGGGGGGCCATCGGCGATCACCGGAGCTAGGAATCGCCCGCCCCCACCAGCGCCGCCTCGCCCGGGGCGAGCGGCACCGCCAGCAGACGCAGCGCCAGTTGCACGGCGGGGCCGATCACGACGAGGAACCAGATCGTCCCCCAGCCGATCGTCCCCCCGAGGGCCACCCCGGCCAACAGGGCCGCCGCCTCGATCCCGAACCGGGCCTTCCACAGGGTGACCCCCCGTCGACCGAGCGCCGTCATGATCCCGTCGCGAGGCCCCGGCCCCAGCCGCACGCCGATGTACAGGCCCGACCCGACGGCGATCACCAGCGGACCGGCCAGGGTGAGGCCGGCCCGAATCCACGGGTCCGACGGGTCGTCGAGCAGCCACAGCGTGGCGTCGACCGACAGACCGATCAACACGACGTTGCCGATCGTGCCGAGGCCGATCGGCTCCCGAAGCGCCACCATGGCGACGAGCAGCACGGCGCCGACGGCGATCGTGGCCCCGCCGATCGAGAGCGGCGTCTGCTCCGACAGCCCCTGATGGAAGACGTCCCAGCCGGGCAGGCCCCAATCGCCGGCGACGGCACAGGCGATGCCCGCTCCGAAGATGACGAGACCGACCACGAGCCTCGGCAGCCGCCGTATCTGCACCGACCAGGGAAGCATGGGCGCAGGCTACTCAGTCCCCGGTTGGGGCCTTGCCGGATTTACTCCTCGGCCGCTCAGTCGTCGGACCGGGCCGGCGGCGGATCGATGTCGGTCACCTCGACCTCGGGGCTCAACGTGGCCCCCTCCAGGGCCAGGTGGTCACCGCTCCAGAACCGCCCCGGGTCGTACCAGTTCGGTGGCCGCTTCGAGCTGAGCAGCCCCATCCGCTGGTAGCAGACGGCGACCAGTTCGGCGCAGTAGATGTCCTCCAGGCTCACCGGCCGCCGGGCCCGCCCCCGCAGCCAGCGCGAGGCGAGCGACACCGGACGGGGGAAGGCCCGGCCGCTGTACTCGTCGACGGTGGCCAGCACGGCGTTTTCCATCTCGGTCGTCGGCGTGATGTCGAGCTGGCGCATCCAGGCCCGCTGCCCGTAACGGTGGGCCCACGTCCCAACCGCATGCTCGAGCCGATGGAGCTGCGCCCCCCGATGGCGGGTGCCGGTCCACACGTCGGGGAGCGACGCCCCCAGCTCGGCGTGCAGCAGCAACGGCGGCAGGTCGTCGATGACGACGGCCATGGCCACGTGATTGATCGGGCTGTTGGTGAAGAAGCGGATGGCCTTGTCCGCCGTGCTCGGCCCCCGAAAGAGCCAGATGTCGCCGGTCTGTGCCGTCGAGGCCGCATCGCGCAGTGCAACCGTCGTCCGCCGAGATTCGTCCACCCCCAATGCCTACCATGGCCGGCCATGGCCAATTGGAAACTCATCGGACTCGCCGGTGTCGGCGGCGTCGCCGCCGCCGGCGTGCTGCTCAGCCGCCGACGCCGAGACTGGACCGAGCCCTCCCCGGAGGAGCTGCGCGACAAGCTCCACGACCGCCTGGCGGCGAGTACGGCGAGCACCGAGGGGGCGGAGGGAGCGGTGAGCACGGCGGCTGCGGCGGCCGAGGCCGACGAGCGGTCCGGGCCTGCGGACGGCGACGGCGACGGCGGCTAGCGAGTCGGCACTCAGCCGCCGAGCCGCTCGGCGAAGAAGGCCAGGACGTCGTCCATGGCCTGCCTCGTCGGGTGCCCGGGCTCGTCGACGAAGTCCTGGGTGACGACGGAGTGGGCGCTCTTGGGGATGTCGTGGGCGTTGCCGGGGGAGGAGTCGATCTCGATGGCCACGAAGGCGTCGCCCAACACCGACCGAAGCGTGGCGAACCGCTCGGCCGGGACCAGCCGATCCTCGGTGAAGCGCAGACCGAGCACGGCACAGCCCTCGGCCGCCACCCGATCGGTGATCGTCGACAGATCCTCCGGGCTGATGCCGAGATCGCGTCGGAGCCGGGCCGAGACCGGGAACGGTGTCGCCGGCTGGCTCAGGACCGGGGCCACGACCGCCGGCTCCACCATCATCGCCAGGGCGAAGCCGCCGGTGAAGCACATCCCGATGGCGCCGACGCCGTCGCCCCCGCATCGCTGGTGCACGTCGGCGGCCAGCTGCCGGAGCCACGACACCACCGGTGACGTCTTCCCGGCGGCCATGCAGGTGAACTCCCGGGAGATGCAGGCCCGGAACACGGTGGCGTTGATGGCTCGGGTCGATGGTGGGGCGCCGTCGGTCCCGAACAGCGACGGCATGACGGCGGTGAAACCGGCATCGGCCACCCGGCGGGCGAAGTCGGCCACCGACGGGGTGATGCCCGGCACCTCGGCCATCACGAGGACGCCCGGCCCCTCGCCCTTCGTGTACACCGCTCGAGCGTTGCCGTCGTAGGTCTCGGTGGTCGAGGTGAAGTCGGTGAGGGCGTCCCGCATGGCCGGAGTCTAGGGGAGCGCGTGACCTAGCATCGCCCGATGCGATCCGACCGGCCCGCCGTGGCCTACCTGGCGGCTCAGGGGGCGGCCGGCCTGGCGTGGTGGGTGCTCCTGCTCGCCAGCGACACGGTGCGTGACCTCTTCTTCGTCGGCGCCGAGGGGTGGGCGTCCGGTCGCTCGCTGCTGCTCGCCGACGTGATCGTGTTCGCCCTGGGATCCCTGGCCGCGGCCGGTCTCGCACACCGACGGCACTCGTGGGCCCGTCCTGCCGTCTGGGTCGTCGTCGGGGCCACGGCGTATGCCACCCTCGTCGCCGTGGGATGGCTGATCGAATCGATTGGTGAGCCGTTGGGACCGGCGATGATGGCCCCGGCCCTCGTCGGCACCGGCTGGGCGGCGAGGCTGATCGGCGCCGCTGCGACGGCGGACGGTCCGGTGGCCCGATGAGGCTCTTCCGCGTCGCCGACGAGCACGGGTTCCGGTGGAACTACACCAAGACCCTGCTCCAGACCGTGGTCATGTGGACGACCTTCCTGATCGTCGGGCCCTACCTCATCCATCTCATCGAGCGGGCTCTCGGCACCCCGACCTGGGCCGGTTGGCCACCGGTCGGCGTCGCCCTGTTCGTCGTCGGCGGCAGCCTGGGGCTTCGCTCCGGCTACGTGATGGCCCGGATCGGGAAGGGGACCCCGTTGCCGCTCGACACCGCCCGGGACCTCGTGGTCGCCGGGCCCTACCGGTGGGTCCGCAACCCGATGGCCGTGGCCGGGACGATCCAGTCGTTCGCCACCGGTCTGTTCCTCGGTTCGCCCGCCGTCCTCGTCGCCACCGTGTTCAGCGCCGGCCTTTGGCACGTCGGTGTCCGCCCCGCCGAGGAGCGCGACCTCGTCGACCGGTTCGGCCGGCCCTACCTCGACTACCGGCGCTCGGTGCGCTGCTGGGTACCGAGCCTGCCGGTGCCCTCGTGATGCTGGGTGACGCCATCGCCCCCCGGAACCGTCGTGGGCCATGATCGTCGACGGCCGGTCGGTGCTTTTTCCCATCGGGGACTTGCAGCTATGTTACCGACGGGTAGCTTTAGTGTGTCGACGTCGAGTGCAGGGAGACAAGCATGACAGTGAAGGTCGACTATCTGGTGATCGGCAGTGGGGCGTCGGCCATGGCGTTCGTCGACACCCTGCTGAGCGAGACGGAGGCGACGGTGGCCATGGTCGACCGTCGCCATGTGCCGGGAGGCCACTGGAACGACGCCTACCCGTTCGTCCGCCTCCATCAGCCGTCGTCGTTCTACGGCGTCGCCTCCCGCCCGCTGGGCCGGGACCGCAAGGACACCACCGGGTTGAACCAGGGCTACTACGAGCTGGCGTCCGGCGTGGAGGTCACCGCCTACTTCCACCAGGTGATGGACGAGGTCTTCCTGCCCTCGGGGCGTGTCCACTACTTCCCGTCGACCGACTACGACCCGGAGGGCGGTGTCCGATCGTTGCTGTCCGGTCGGCCGATCGACATCGAGTGGACGACGTTCGTCGACGCCACCATCCTGTCGACCACCATCCCGCTGCTCCATCGCCGTCGGTTCGACGTGGATCACCGGGTCACCTGCGAGCCACCGAACCACCTCCCCCGACTCGCCGCCGACCACTCCTCGATCGTCATCCTGGGTGCGGGCAAGACCGCCATCGACAGCGTCACGTGGCTGCTGGGCAACGGGTATCCCGCCGAGGGGATCACCTGGATCGCACCCCGCGACTCGTGGCTGATGAACCGGGCCCACGTCCAGCCCGGGATGGAGAACTACGAGGCCACGGTCGGCGGTCTGGCCGCCCAGGCCGAGATCTGCGCCAAGGCCGACAGCGCCGACGAGCTCGCTCTCGCCCTTGAGGAAGCCGGGCTGTGGCTGCGGCTCGACCCCGAGGTGGAGCCCACCATGTTCCACGCCGCCACCATCTCCGAGCGAGAGCTGGCGGAGATGCGCCGCATCGAGCGGGTGGTTCGCAAGGGTCGGGTGGTGGCGATCGAACCCGGCCGTCTCCACTTCGCCGAGGGCGGGCTCACCACCGAGCCCGGCGCCCTCTATATCGACTGCACCGCAAGCGCCGCCGCCGACAACGTCGGTCACCGGCAGCCGGTGTTCGGCGACGACGCCATCCGGCTCCAGATGATCCGCCCCTACCAGCCGTGCTTCAGCGCCGCACTGGTGGCCCGGATCGAGGCCCGGGTCGACGCCGACGCCCGGGCCGAGCTGAGCCGCCCGACGCCGATGACCGACACCGTCTACGACTGGCTCACCGTGCAGGCCGACGGCCTCCGCAACGCCATCGGCTGGAGCCTGGAGCCCGAGGTGGCGGGGTGGCTCGGCTCCTGTCGTCTGAACGGCTTCGGAGGGATGATCCGAGGTATCGAAGACGGTGACACGGCCAAGCGCACGGTCTTCGACCGGATCGTCGCCTCGACGATCCCTGCCATCGAAAACCTGGAGCGACTGGCGGCCCTCTCGGCCTGACCGCCCACGTCGCGCCGCCGGCTCAGCCGGTGGGCGGCGCCCGATGCGCCCGAGGTCGGCCGCCCGGGCGCAGCCCGGTCACCAGTACCGGTCGTCGTCGGTCTCGTACTCGTCGACGTACTCCGCGGCGCCGTAGGCGCTCGTCCCGTACCCGTCGGTGCCGTAGTCGTCGAGGTCGTAGCCTCCGCCCCCGTACCCGTCGGCCGGCTCCAGGAGCTCGTCCCGCCGCCGGCCGTCGAGGCGCCACACGAACAGGGCGAGGACGCCGACGAGCACGGTGAGACCGATCCCGGACAGGACGAGGGTGGTGGACGAGATGCCCCCGCCCGAGCCGGGTTGTTCGATGCGGGCGATCCCGCCGGCGGTCGGGTCGAAGGTGAAGAAGAAGCCGCCGGTGGTGAAGTCGGTGTCGAACGAGATCATCTCGTAGCTGACCTGGTAGCGGCCGGTCTCGGTGAGCGGCTGATCGAGGGTGAAGGTGATCACCTCGCCGTCGGGGACCGTGGTCTGACCGGCCACCGGCGCACCGTTGTAGGTCAGCGTGACCGCCGCCTCGGTGACCGGGTCGAGGAACAGCAGGTCGATGTGGGCGATCGAACCGCCGGCCACCGCGTCACGGTCGGGCGAGGCGCGCAGCATCGCGGTGTGGGCCGAGGCCGGCGGCGCCAGGAGGCCGAACAGGCTCAGGGCGACACCGATGCCCAGCAACGCTCTGATCATCCTCACTCCAGCCATTCGTCCTCGAGGTCGAGCGCCGTTCGATTGCGGAAACTTAGCGCAGCGGCGCCGCCGGCGGCGAGGACGGCGACGCCGAGGGCGATCGCCGGGAGCGGGATGCCACCGCCGCCGTCGCCGCCTTCAACGTTGCCCTCGAAGGCCGGGACGCTTGGCGGTGGCGACAGGCGCTCGCCCTGACCCTGATCGGCGAAGATCGGGAGCAGCGAGCGCTTGGTCAGGAAGCCGTTGGTCTCCTCGGCCTGCCATCCGTCGTACACGGCGGGTCGGTAGGCCATGCGCCAGGCCGGGTAGTAGAGCACGAACAACGGCAGGTCGGCGGCGAGGATGTCCTGGGCGTTGTTGAGAGCCTCGGTGCGGGCTTCGGACTCCTGCGGCTCGAACATGAACTGCTCGATGGCGGCGTCCATCTGGGCGCTGCTGTAGCCGCCGAAGAGGTCGGTGGCGGCGCTGGTGCTGTGGAACAGGAAGTAGAGGTGGTCGGGGTCGTCGTGATGGTGGGTGTCGAGCTCACCGATGACCAGGTCGGTCGGCGGCAGCGTCTGCGACCCTCCGGCCAACGGCGGAAGCTGGGTGGAGGCGAGCGGTTCGAGCGTGATGCCGACGCCGATGGACGCCAGCTGATCGGCCACCGACTGCGCCGCCGTCCGATGGCGGGGGCGGGCGGCGTCGAAACCGAGGGTGAACACCGCGGGCTGGCCGGCGGGCGTCAGCAGCGTGCCGTCGGCGGCCTCGGTGAACCCGGCGGCCTGCAGGAGCTGATCGGCGGCCGCCACGTCGGACAGATGGGCCCCCAGCGGATCCCGGGTCCAGATCGAGTTCGGGTGGGTCCACGTGTCGGTGCCCAGTCGGCCTGCGCCGAGCTCCACCACCTCGAGGACGGTGTCGACGTCGATGGCGAGTCCCAGCCCACGGCGTACGTCGCCGTCCTGGAGGAGCTCGTTGCCGAGGTTGAACTGGATGTGGACCGACTGCTGACGGCTGCCGACGAGCATCTCGACGTCGTCGTTGAGATCGAGCTGCTCGATCAGGTCCAGCGGCGTACTGCGGGCGACGAAGTCGACGTCGCCCGCTTCGAGGGCGCCGAACGCGGCCTGATCATCGGGGATGACGGCCAACTCCAGAGTGTCGACCAGGGGCGCTCCGCCGAAGTAGGCCGGGTTGGCCTCCAACCGGTACGAGGAACCGGGCTGGTGGTCGACGAGGCGGTAGGGGCCGGTGCCGATCGGCAGGGCCGTGGCCTCGATCCGGGGATCGCCGATCGACGACCAGATGTGCTCGGGCAGGATCGGCACGTCGCCCCCGGGGAGCTGGGGGAACGTCGTGATCGGGCTGACGAACCGCAGCTCGACGGTGAGGTCGTCGATCACGGTGGCGGACTCGAACGTCGGGTGCTGGAAGACGTGGTGCCCGTAGCGGCCGGGGCCGCCGACATCGAGGAAGTACTGGTAGGTGAAGGCGACGTCCTCGGCGGTGAACGGCTCGCCGTCGTGCCATTGGACGCCGGATCGGAGCGAAACGGTCCAGGTCCGGAAGTCGGCCGACGGCTCGGCCCCGGTGGCCAGCCACTCGTCGGGGGCGACCTGGCTCTGGGTCCAGAACAGCGAGTCGTAGACCAGCATCAGCAGGTCGTGGGTGACCGCCACGTCGTTGGGGAGGATGAATGGATTGAGCAGGCCTTCATCGGCGCGGATGGCGACCCGAACCAGGGGCGCCCGTTCCTCGTCCTGGGCCGCCGAGGGGGCGACCATCGAGGTGAGGAGGAGGGCGAGGCCGACGGCCACCGCCCGGAGCGTGGTCCTCGTGGCCACACGGGCCCTCGTCTCGGCTCGCCGGGGGCCGTGAGCGCTGGTCGACATAGGGGTTGAACCTTCTGTTTCTCTCATCCGTGGGTCATCCGTGGGTCCATAAACGACATTGCCCGCAGGGTAGGGAGGGGCAACGAGTGCCGCTCCCTACCCTGCGGGCGTCAAAGCGTGGTCAAGGTGACCGTCAGCCGGAGCTGCTCGATTCCTCGGGAGGAGCCGGGTTCTCGGCCGGAGCGGCCTCCGGGCTGGCCTCGGGCTCGACCGCAGGGGTCTCGGCCGGGGCCTCGGTGGTCGCCTCGTCGCTCGCCGGGGCCTCGTCGGCCGGAGCCTCCTCGGCCGGGGCTTCCTCAGCCGGAGCCTCGGGCTCGGCCGGTGCCGGCGCCGAGCCGAGAATGCCACCGTCGAGCGGGTTGCAGTCCGGGTTCGGCTGACCGACGGTCTCGATGCCACGACCCTCGAAGTAGGCGTTCTGCTCCGCCTCCGAGAGGTGCTCGAAGAGGATCAGCGGCGAGGAGCCACGGGGAAGCGAGTCGAACAGCTCACGAGCGGCGGCGTCGATCGTCAGCTTGTTGTTCTTGTTGGTGCTCGGGATCATCTTGTTCCCGATCTTCTGGGCCTCACGGAGCGAGGTGCCGGCCGGCATCTCGACGTAGGCGGTGCCCATCTCGTGCCCGGTGTGCGAACCGTTGTTGTTGTTCGACACGACCGTGATCTTGTACACGTTGTTGCCCATGTACTCGACCTCGGTCCAGTTCTTGTCCCGGGTGTGGGTGTAGCCCAGATCGATCGTCACGTCGGTGGAGATCGGGTCCTCGACCGAACCGATGGTGCCGAACGAGATCGGGGAGTGCAGGAGGTGGTTGATCGTGTTCTCCCGCACGCTCTTCTTGACCAGGCTCCAGTCGGTACAGGTCAGGATGTTGATGGCCCGCTGGGCGTCCTTGTTGAGGTTCTTGTAGTCGTTGGAGCCCGTGTACTCCTGGGCCAGACGACGGTACAGAGCCTCACCCTGGAGGTTCGGCTTCTTCTGCAGCACCTCTTTGTTGTCCTGGATGGCGACCGGCAGCATGGCCGTGACCGGCGAGTAGGCGACGTAGTTGTTGTCGTCGACCTTCACGAAGCCACCGGTGGCGGCTTGGCCGGGGATCAGGACCTGCTGACCCAGCAGCAGCACCGAGTGCTCGACGTGACCGTGCACGTCGTAGCCCTTGTCGTCGGCCTTGCTCTTGATCGAGCCGAGAGCGGGCTCATTGGGGCTGGTCGACGGGGCCGGAGCCGGATCGGTGGACGGCGTCGGAGCCTCGACCGGAGCGGGGGCCGGGGCCGGCGTCTCAACCGGGGCCGGGGTCTCCGCAGGGGCGGGGGCCGGGGTCTCAGCCGGGGCCGGGGCCGGAGTCTCAGCCGGGGCCGGAGCCGGAGTCTCGGCGGGGGCCGGGGTCTCCGCCGGGGCGGGGGCCGGGGTCTCGGCCGGAGCCGGAGCCGTCTCGGGCGCCGGAAGCGCCGGGACAGCCGCACCGGACTGGGCCGCTTCGCTCAGGATCGGCACCGTCGGATCATCCGACGATGTCGACGCGGGAAGCACAACGCTCGGTGCCTCCTCCTGCACCGGAGCCGCAATGTCCGTGAGGATCAAGGCGTCGTCGGGCGAATTGCCGGAGGATGGCGAAGCCACCATCCAACCCGCCGCCGCAACGAAGAGGGCTAAAGCAGCCACTGATAGCAGTAGCTGAAGGGGACCAGGTAACCGTTTCACGCAGACCGTCCTGTTAGGAATCCGAGGATTTCCGCTCCTCGGAGGCCGGCTGCCCCGCAGACAAGGTAGCCGGTGTGGGTGCTTATGCCTAGGTGTTGATGAAATTGTTTCTTAACCAGGCGATTTCGACGGCTCGTCAGGGGGCGCCGACCCGCTCTCACCAGGGGTTCGGGCGCCCCGATCGGCGGTCGCCGCGACCTGCCCGACGACCCGTCTCCGGGGGTTGTCAGCCCCCGGTCGTGGCCAGGAAGGCCTGCCAGCGGGTGTCGAGATCGTCGATCGTCCCCGGTGAGTCGCCGGCCCGGATCGCCTTGATGTCCTCGACCATCCAGAACACGGAGAACGGGTCGAAGCTCGTCCAGATCTCGCCCAGACCCACGGCCGTGCGTTCGTCGGCGACGGCCGTGATGCCCTGGAAGGTCGGGATCGACTGGAGTTCGTCGACCGAGTAGAAGGACTCGTCGCCCCCGAGCTGGAGGACGAAGTCGGCGTCGTGCTCGCCCAGCGTCTCGGGCGAGAGCTGTAGCGACACGCCGAGGTCGGGTGGTGCCAGCTGGGCCTCGGGCCGGAGGTAGCCGGCCTGCTCCAACACCGACGATCCGACGGCGCCCACGGCGATGCTGAAGGTGCCGAACTGCGGTCCCGACGCGATAACGGAGAACGTCGAACCGGCCTCGGGTTCCTCGGCCAGCGCGGCCAGGTCGGCGGTCACCGCCGCGTCCAGCGTCGCCGCGATGTCGTCGCGACCGGAGGCGTCGCCGACGGCGGCGACGATGTCCTGCCAGGGGGCGATGAAGGGGATGACGACGGTGGGGGCGATCTCGCTGAGGGTCTCCGGCAGCGAGGGATCGCCGATGTCGGTCATGACGATCATGTCCGGCTGGGCGGCGGCGACCTCCTCCACCGGCCAGTCGCCGAAGGCGACCTCGGTGATCGGGACGCCGCTCTCGTCGAGGATGGCCAGCGGGATGCGAGCGCGGAACGTCCCGAAGGCGGCGATCGGCTCCACCCCGCTGTAGACCATGGCCGCCCCGGCGTACTCGTCGAGGACGAAGACCCGCTCCGGTTCGACCGGGACCTCGACCGGGCCGTACAGCGACTCGACCGTCCTCGTCGCCGCCTCGCCGTCGGCGTCGCCCTCCGCCTCGCCGTCCTCCGTGGCGGCGGCATCCGAGGCGTCCTCGGTCCCGGTCGCGTCGTCGGCCTCGCCGGTCGAGGCGTCGGATGCCGACGCTGATGCCGACGCCGATGCCGAGTCGGTGGAGGCATCGTCGGTGTCGTCGGACCCGCAGGCGGCGACCAGGCCGATCAGCAGGCTCAGCAGGCAGGCGAGAAGGAGGGGGTTTCGAGTCTTCACGATCGAGAGTTAAGCATCCCTAACCCAATGGGTCCATGGGTGCTGCTGCCCCGACGGCCCAGGTTGTCGATCGTGCGAACCGTTCGTGCCGCCCGTCACGTATCGGGGGCATGCGAACCAAGAAATCGATCATGCGGGCGAACGTCCGACTGTCCGGCCTCCTCCTGGCGGGCCTGACACTCGTGGCGGCATGCGGCTCCGGGGCCGCCACACCGGAGGGGGCTCTGGGTCCGGCCGACAGTGGCGATCCCGGTGGCGCCGATCCGGCGGGGGCCGAACTCCCCGTCGTCGACGCGCCGCCGCTGTCGGTCGAGGGGGTGGAGCCGTCGGTGGCCTACATCGTCGCCACCGGCACCTTCGTCGATCCCCTCGACGGCGAGCAGACCGGTAGCTGGACCGGCTCCGGGTTCTTCGTCGACGCCTCGGGCACGTTGGTCACCAACAACCACGTCGCCACCGGCGCCGCGTTCCTCGAGGTGTTCGTCAACGGTGAGACCGAGCCCCGCACCGCCACCGTCGTGGGTCAGGACGAGTGCTCCGACCTCGCCGTGGTCCAGGTCGAGGGCGACGGCTTCCAGCCCCTGGCCTTCCACACCGACCCCTTCGACGTCGGCCTGCGGGTGTTCGCCGCCGGGTTCCCCCTCGGCGACCCCGAATACACGCTCACCACCGGCATCATCGCCAAGCGAGACGCCGACGGTGCGACCAGCTGGACCAGCGTCGAGGAGGTGGTGCAGCACGACGCCCGCATCAACCCCGGCAACTCCGGCGGGCCCTTGATCGGCGAGGACGGCCGCGTCGTGGGCATCAACTACGCCGGCAACCAGCTCACCGATCAGAACTTCGTCATCACCGCCGTCGATGCCGTCGACATCATCGACCGGTTGGCCACCGGGGCCGACGGGGTGTCGCTCGGCATCAACGGGCAAGCCATCCTGCTGGAGGACGGCACCAACGGCGTGTTCGTCCAGTCGATCGAGACCGGCGGCCCCGCCGACCGGCTCGGCATCGAGGCCGGCGACTTCATCGTGACCGTGGAGGACGTGCCCGCCGCTCCCGACGGCACCATGGCCGGCTACTGCAAGATCCTGCGCAGCCGGGGCAGCGACCAGCCGCTCAAGGTGGAGGTGTTCCGCTCCTCGACCGGCCGGCTCCTGCGGGGCACGATCAACACCGACCAGACCCTCGAGGTGATCGGGGGCGGTGAGGCCTCGGCCGCGGCGGCGAGCGCCGGCGGCGAGACCAGCACCGAGGGTTCGGCCGTAATCGACCACGGGGGCACGGCGCTACGGGTCCCGGCCACCATGGTCGATTGGGAGATCCGGCCCTTCGACGTCGGCGGGAAGGACCTCCTCCTCGGGGTGGCCGACACCGACTTCAAGTACTCGGTCGGCCTCGGCGACACCCCGTCGTCGTTCGACCTCGACGGCGTGCTGTTCGATTTCGGCTTCGAGGGCGACCTCGAGTTCTGGACCGGCGACGCCCAACTGGTCTCCGACCTCGCCTTCTTCCGGGCCGACGGCTCGTTCATCACCATCTACCGCAACGCCGAGCCGTGCACCGGCGAACCGTGCCCCGTCTACCGGGCGGCCGGCGCCCGCTACGCCGTGGCCACACCCGCCGGCCGACTCGACCACGTGGGTGACGGCGCCGTCCTGAGGATCTAGCGTCCGGCCCATGGCCGACACTCCCGACGCAGCGACCGCCACCGTCTCCCTCGTGACCGGGGCCAACCGCGGCCTCGGTCGGGAGACGGCGATCCAGCTCGGCGCCCGGGGCCACCACGTGCTGGTCGGCTCCCGAGTGGCGGCGAACGCCGCCGACACCGTCGCCGCCATCGCCGCCGCAGGCGGGGAGTCGACGGTCGTCGAGCTCGACCTGGCCGACGCCGAGTCCATCGCCGCCGCCCGGTCCGCCGTCGAGGAGATCGGTCGGCTCGACGTACTGGTCAACAACGCCGCCATCACCTACGACACCTGGCAGACCGCCATCGACCCCGACTTCGACACGATCCGCACCGCATTGGAGACCAACCTCTTCGGGACCTGGCAGCTCACGGTGGCCCTGGCCCCGCTGATCGGCGCCTCGACCCACGGCCGGATCGTCAACGTGTCGTCCGGGGCCGGCGCCCTCAACGACATGGGGGGCCACCTTCCGGCCTACCGGGTGTCGAAGGTCGGCCTCCACGCCCTGACCCGGATGTGGGCGGCCGAGCTGCCGGGGACCCTGGTCAACGCCGTGTGTCCCGGGTGGGTGGCCACCGACATGGGCGGCGCCGGCGGTCGCCCGGTGGAGGACGGGGCGGACGGGATCGTCTGGGCCGCCACCCTGCCCGACGACGGGCCGACCGGCGGTTTCTTCCGCGACCGTCGACCGATCGACTGGTAGACGCCCCTCCGCCCGGGCGGGCGGTGACGGCGATCGTCGGTCAGCTGGCGTCGAGGGCGTGGGCGGCGATCAGCGTCTCGACCACACCGACCAGGTTGCGGCCGTGGTTGTCGTCGCCGAACATCCGGGCCGCGGCCCACGCCCCGTCCATCAGGAGGAGGAGGGCGGCGGCCAGAGCCTCGGGATCGCGGAGTCCGGCCTCCCGGGCCAGCGTCTCGAACCGGGCCAGCGCCTCGAGTTTGTGGGCGGCCGCCGTGGCGTGGGCGGGGTGCGCCGGGTCGGGGAACTCGCCGGCGGTGACCTGGAAGGTGCACCCCCGACAGGACGGGCTGGTGGCCTGCTGCTCAACGGCCCGGAAGATGGCGATGAGCCGCTCGGTGGCCGGGGCCTCGGGGTCGATCTCGCCATCGATCCACTCCCAGAACTGCTGGTTGGTGCGCTGAAGGTAGGCGACGACGAGGTCGTCCTTGGTGGCGAAGTGGTGGTAGAGGGAGGCCTTGGCCACGCCGGCCTCGGCGATGATGCGGTCGATGCCGACGGCGCCGAAGCCGTAGGCGTAGAACAGGCCCGAGGCGGCGTCGAGGATCCGTTCGCGGGCGCCGGGGCGGGCCCGGGACGAGGGGCTCACCGCCGACCGACCCCGGCGTGGGACCCGGAGCGACCCCGACGGCGGGGCCGGTGGGACGGCGGGAGGGCCGGCCGGTTTGGCGGCCCGTTGGGTGGCCGACCGGTGGGCGTGTCGACGGTGCTGCTCGTGTGGGGGCGGTTCGTGCTGATACCGTACAGACTAGTCTGTCTATATCTGCAACGGGAGCATCACCATGCGCTATCGGGCATTCGGCCCCTCCGGCATCCGCATTTCCGACCTGATCCTGGGAACGATGATGTTCGGGGACGGCACCGACTGGGTCGGTCGTCGCACAGCGGACGCCGCCGGGGCCCGGGCCATCTACGACGCCTACCGCACCGCCGGGGGCAACACGATCGACACCGCAAACCGCTACACCGACGGGCTGAGCGAGCAGGTGGTCGGCGATCTGGTGAAGGCCGAGCGCGACGCCGTGGTGCTGTCGACCAAGTACACGCTCACCTTCGATGGGACCGACCCCAACGCCGCCGGCAACCACCGCAAGAGCCTGCGTCGGTCGGTGCACCAGAGCCTCGACCGGCTCGGCACCGACTACATCGACATCCTCTGGGTCCACGTCTGGGACGCCCTCACCCCGATCGAGGAGACCATGCGGGCCATCGACGACCTGGTCACCCGGGGCACGGTGCTCGCCGTCGGTATCTCCGACACGCCGGCGTGGGTGGTGGCCAAGGCCAACACCTGGGCCCAGGCGGCCTCCCGCACCCCCTTCTCGGCCATCCAGGTCCCCTACAGCGCAGCCGCCCGCGACGTCGAGCGGGAGCTGCTGCCGATGGCGGCCTCGCTCGGGTTGTCGGTGGCGGCGTGGTCGCCGCTGAGCGGAGGTCTGTTGTCCGGCCGCTACGCCGACCCCGAGGCCGCGGCATCGCTCGATCAGGAGCACGAGCGGCGGGTCGCCATGGCCGTCGCCGAGGTGGCGGCCGAGACCGGCCACACCAGCGCCCAGGTGGCCCTGGCCTGGCTCATGTCCCGGCCCGGAGCCCCGCACCCCATCATCGGGTCGACCAAGGTCGAGCAGGTGGTCGACACGCTGGCGGCCGCCGACCTCGTGCTCGACGAGGGGCAGCTGGCCCGCATCACCGACGCCGCCCCGGTCGATCTCGGGTTTCCCGGCGCCTTCATCGCCGGCACCGTCGAGTTCGTCAACGGACCGGTCGCCTCCCGGGTGGTCGGCCTGTGAGCACCGCCCTGGAACCGTTCCGGGCCCTGGCGGCCGAGCCTCACGCCTACCTGACGACCATCGGTCGCCGCAGCGGCGAGCCCCACGAGATCGAGATCTGGTGGGCCTTCGTCGACGGCGTCGTCTACATGATCTCCGGTGGTGGCGACGCCTCCGACTGGGTGAGGAACCTGCAGGCCGAGCCGACGGCCGCCATCCGGGTCGGCGACACCAGCATCGCCGTGCGGGCCCGGTTCGAGCTCACCGACGACGAGCGGACGAGCGCCGGCGGCGCCCTGGCGGGCAAGTACCGGCCGGGTGAATCGTCGTGGCGGGACGGCTTCCTCGTGGCCTACGACGGCCGGTGACGCCGCTGCCCCGGTGCTCCAGGGTCTGACGGCTCACGGGTTGTCGGGTAGACCGGTGGGGTGACGTTCTTCGAGAGCCTGGTCAAGCCGGACTGGATCCCGCCCGACTGGGCCTTCCCGACGGCGTGGTTCACGTTGTGGACCCTGCAGGCCATCGCCCTGCTCGTACTGCTGCAGGGGGCGCGCCACGGTCGGTGGACGGCGATCGGGTTTCTCGGCGCCCAGTTCGTCGTGGCCGTGCTCTGGCAGTCGGTGGTGTTCGGCCCGGGCCGCCTCACGCTGGCCGCCTGGTGGCTGGTGGCGGTGCTCGTGTTGGTGGTGCTCGCCGTCGTCGTGGCCTGGCGGGTCGACTGGCGGGCCGGCCTGCTGATCGCCCCCACGATCGTGTGGATGTCGGTGGCCACGGCGCTCGGCTTCAGCCTGCTCCGCCTCAACCCCGGCGCCTGAGGCGTCTCAGCGCAGGCCGACGGAGTCCGTCCGCCAGAAGGCGTCGGGGTAGACCAGCGTCCCCGTCATCCACTCCTCGTGACCGTCCAGCGGGAGGGTCATGAAGGCGGGATCGGGGATGCGGAGCGACGGCTTGCGACAGCCCAAATCCGCTCCCGGGCGGAAGCCGAACCGGGGGTAGTAGCGAGGGCTGCCCTCGAGGAAGACCATCGGCTCGGGCCGATCCTGGAGCCGGGCGAGCGTCTCCCGGATCAGCCGCCCGCCGATCCCGGCCCCCTGCAGATCGGGGCGGACCCCGAGCGGGCTCAGCACCAGCACCTCCACCAGCTCCCGGGGCGCGTCGAGCAGGGCGGCGGAGTAGAGCACGTGGCCCACGATCTCACCGTCGAGCTCGGCGACGAACGACAGCTCGTGGCGCCAGGCCCAGGACTCCCGGAGGGCGTCGAGCATGGCCCCGATCGATTCGTCGTCGCCGAACGCCGCCACCGACACCGCCCGCATCCGCTCGAACTCGTCGGGCCCCATGGGCCGCACGTCCACTCGATCACCGGGTTCGCTCACGGGTGCGAGTCTGCCAGCCCCCTCGGCCGGGTGTCGGGGGTTTCCCGGAGGTGGGAAGGGCGCCGAGTACCATCGTCCGGGTGAGCGATCACGACGACATCCGCGTGCCTCGGTCCACGATGTCGCCGTCGGTGGCGATCCTGCGGCGGGTGGGCTTCGCCGTCGCCCTCGTGCTGTTCGTGGCCGTCGTCGTGCGCGTCGGTCGGTCCGGCTACGACGACGTCGCCGGCGATCCGATCAGTTTCCTCGATGCGCTCTACTACGCCTCGGTCACCGTCACCACCACCGGCTACGGCGACATCTCGGCCGTGAGCAGCGGGGCCCGGCTGGCCACGATCCTGCTGATCACCCCGGCGCGCATCCTCTTCCTCATCCTCGTCGTGTCGACCACGGTCGAGGTCCTCACCGAGCAGTCCCGGATCCTGCGGGCCAAGCAGCAGTGGAGGCAACAAGTGGACAACCACACCATCATCTGTGGCTTCGGGGCCACCGGAAACTCCGCGGCCCGGGATCTGCTCCTGCGCGGCGTCAAACCGAGTGAGATCGTCGTCGTCGACCTCGATGAGGAGGCGGTGGTCGACGGTACGAAGAAGGGCTTCGTCGGCGTGGTCGGCGACGCCACCCGGACCGATGTCCTGGAACAGGCCGGCATCCGCCGCGCCCGCAACATCGTCGTCGCCCCCAATCGGGACGACACCGCGGTGTTGATCACGCTCACCGCCCGGGAACTGAACGCCGAGGCCCATATCGTGGCCGGCGGCCGTGAGCAGGAGAACCTCCACCTCCTCCGCCAGGGCGGGGCCGACGAGGTGATCGACGCCACCGCCGCCATCGGCAGGATGCTCGGCCTCAGCACCGAGAATCCATCGGCCGTCGTCGTGCTCGACGACCTGCTCGACGCCGGTCAGGGCCTCGAACTGGTCGAGCTGCCGTGCGCCGTCGCCGGCCCGCCCGCCGTGCCCGACAACGCCACCCTGGTCGCCATCGTCCGCAACGGTGTGCGGCTCCCCCAGGCCCAGGTTCGTCCGGAGTCGATCGCCGCCCACGACAGCATCGTGGTGCTGCGGGACCGGGGCAACGGCGACGGCTAGCACCTCCCATATGCGGAGCGCAACGCGGAGGGCGGCGGGCGCCGACGAGGGGCGCTAGGGGAACTGTCCGGCGCCCGACACGACACCGGCCACCGCCAGGTCGACACCGGTCTCCACCACGACGTTCCCCCGCACGTCGGTCACCCGGAAGGTGTAGGGGCCGGGCCCCATGCCCGCCTCCTCGACGAAGTAGTTGTAGGGCTTGCGGGCCACCGCGCGCCACGAGCCGTCGGCCAGCTGATACTCGAGGGTGGCGACCGGGTGCCGATGATTGCGGACCTGGACCGCCGTCCAGTACTGGCTGCTGCCCTCCTTGAACCGGAAGGCGATCGGGCCCGACACGGCTGCCTCCACCACCCGCCACTCGATGG
>JBCCRO010000042.1:0-41957 GCA_039201605.1 Actinomycetota bacterium | reverse complement strand
GCGGTACGGGCCGGACCAGCGCCGACACCCGGTCGGGGCGGAGCGTTGGGACAGTACGCCGGTGGGCCGGTCAGGTGATGATCAGCTCGAAGCGGTCGGTGTCGTTTGCCGGGTCGGGATCGATCGTGTTGAAGAACGACAGCCCGGCCTCGAAGGCGACCGCCTCGGCGAAGGCGCCCTGTCGCACCAGGAGTCGGACGCTGCCCGTCACCGACTCGCCGGGGTCGATCGCCATGAACCGCACCTCTTGGCGGCTCCCGAAGCTGTAGCACCGGGCCTCGGCGGTTCCGGCGCAGTCGACGGTGCGGAAGGCGTCGGGGGTGTCGTAGACGACGTACACGTGGTTGGCCATGCGCCGGCCGTTGTTGGTCACGGTGAAGCGGAGTTCGATCTCGTCGCCCCGGGCCACGTCGGGGTTGTCGACCTCGAACTCGAGCGACAGGTCGGTCTCGCCCCGGCGACCGTCGAGCCGGGCCGCCAACGCCGTCACCAGATCGCCCTGGGCCGGATCGTCGACGATGTTGTCGAGCTGGAACGGGTCGGCGACCAGGTCGTACAGCTCCCGCTCCCCGGTGGTGTATTCCACATAGGTGTGGGTCTCGGTGCGGAGACCGATGAAGTTGCGGTTCTGGTTGAAGGGGCGGCCAAGCACCTGGATCAGCTTGGCGTCGCGGGCGGTCCAATCGGAGTCGGTGAAGGCGCCCAGCATCGAGAAGCCGTCCATCTGCCAGCCGGGCCGAACGTCGAGCCAGTCGAGGATGGTGGGGGCGTAGTCGGCCGGTGAGACCAGGGCGGTGGAGGTGCCGACCACGGTGGCGTCCGGGTGATGGACGAGGAGGGGCGTCCGCACGCACTCGTCGTAGGGGCACTCCTTGGCCGTCTGCCGATGGGCGCCCAGGAGCAGGCCGTTGTCCGAGGCGAACAGGATCAGGGTGCGGTCCATCACCCCACCCCGCTCCAGGGCTTCGACGATCTCCACCACCATGTCGTCCAGCGTGAGCAGGCTCTCGGCCATGTCCCGGTACTGCTGCTCGACGCCCGCCACCCGGCCGTCGGGCAGCGGCTCGGTCTCCTGCACCCAGCGGGGCTTGTCGCTCACATCGGCCTCGTTGAAGTTCGGAGCGGACGGCACCGCCAGGTCGTCGAGGGTGCCGTCATAGGCCTCCTCGGCGATGGCGGGCGTATGGGGGGCGAAGGGGGCGTAGTAGACGAAGAAGGGGTTGCTACCGGCGTTGGCGTCGATGAAGTCGACCGTCCGCTCGCCGAGCAGACGGGTGGAGTACACCTCGGGCTCGGTGCCGTAGACCACCGACTCACCGTTCTCCAGGATCCCGTACTCGTAGTAGCCCCGGAAGTCGCTCTCCCGGAAGACGAGGGCGTGGAAGTCGTCCCATCCGGGCGGAACGAAGGGCTGGATGGCGTTGAACCCGTTGAGGTACTTACCGTAGTGGGCCGTGGTGTAGCCGGCTTCGTGCAGCGACACCACGAACGACCGGTCGTGGTCGTAGCGAGCGGCCGACCCGAAGGGCTGCACGTTGTTGATCACGCCGTGGTTCTGCGGCTCCAGCCCGGAGAACAGCGACACCCGGGACGGACAGCAGGTGGAGGTGGACACGATGTGGTTGGTGAACTCCAGCCCCGACGGCGACAGCAGCTCCCGGGTGCGGGGGAGCTGATCCCACAGGGACATGGGGAGGTCGTCGACGTTGATCACCACCACGTTGCGGTCGACGGCGCTCCCGGTGGGGGTGGAGCCGGTGCGGATCTCCGGCGTGCCCTCGTCGGCCGGATCGACGGGGAGGGCGTCGCTGCCCAGGGTCGAGGTGCCGTCGGTCCCGGTGTCGCTCCCCCCGGTGAAGCGACCGACGGCGAACGCCCCGACCATCAGGACCGCGACGGCGATCGCGACGCCCACGGCCTTCATCATCGGCACTCACCTTCACCCATCATCGACCTGCAGCAGCCACCATGCCCGAGCCGACGACGGCCCACCACCGGACCGGCAGCTCTACCCACACGGGTACGTCGATCCGTCGGCTCGGCCGCCCGTGCGCCTCGGGAGGGGCGCACCGGATGACCGATCGGGCGGGTCGGCACGCCTGCGACGCACCTCCCGGCGCCGACCGTAGCCCCAGCGGCGCCGACGGTGGACTCACCTCCGGGCCCGGGACGGGCATCGGGCGGCGGCGACCGACCACGGCCGCCCGGCGACGCCAGTTCGATCCGGGGGGCGAGGTGCGCGAGCATGCCCGGATGGAGAGCTTCGTCGACAAGATCGCGGTCATCACCGGAGGCGGGGACGGCATGGGCCGTTCCCTGGCCCGGCAACTCAGCAGCGAGGGCTGCCACGTCGCCCTGTGCGATCTGTTCCCCGAGACGGCGGCCGAGACCGCCGCCGCCTGCGAGGCCGGCGCCCCCGCCGGCACCCGGGTCACCTCCCACGCCTGTGACGTCAGCGATCCGGCCCAGCTCCGGGCCTTCCGCGACGAGGTGGCCGACCAACACGGCGCCGACCACGTCAATCTGCTGTTCAACAACGCCGGCATCGGCGGCAACGGCAGCTTCGTCACCGACGAACCGGCGGCGTGGGAGCGCACCTTCGACGTGTGCTGGGGCGGCGTCTACCACGGCACCCGCACGTTCCTGCCGATGCTGATCGCCGCCGACGACGCCCACCTGGTCAACACCAGCAGCGTGAACGGCTTCTGGGCCTCGATCGGCCCCGACCGACCCCACACGTCCTACAGCGCGGCGAAGTTCGCGGTGAAGGGATTCACCGAGGCCCTGATCACCGACCTCGCCATCAACGCCCCCCACGTCGGGGTGTCGGTGGTGATGCCGGGCCACATCGGCACCGGCATCGTCGGCAACTCGCAGCTGGCCCACGGCATGGAGTGGGGTCCCGACGGGGTGGAGGCGTCCAACCTGTTCCGAGCCCTGGCCCCGACGACGTCCGACGCCGCCGCCACCGTCATCCTCGACGGCGTGCGGGCCAAGCAGTGGCGCATCCTGATCGGCGAGGACGCCCACGTGCTCGACAAGGCGGTGCGAGACGCCCCGGAGGAGGCCTACGACCACGACTTCCGCGATCGTCTGGGCGGGCATATGGGCGGGATCCTTCCCCAACCCAATGAGACCTGAGCGGGCGCCGGAGCGTCGAGTCCTCACCATCTTGGATGGGCGGCCGGGGCGAAACTAGGGTCGCCCCCCATGGAGCTCAACGACAAGGTGGCCGTCATCACCGGCGGCAGTGGTGGTATCGGACGGGCGATGGCCAAGGCCTTCCTGGCCGAGGGCGCCCGAGCGGTGGTTCTGGCCGATCTCGACCCCGCCGCCGTGGCCGACGCCGCCGCCGACCTCGGCTGTGAAGGCCACGCCTGCGACGTAACCGACGAGGCCCAGATCGCCAACCTCGTCGAGTCGACACTGTCGACCCACGGCCCGATCGACCTCTTCTGCTCCAACGCCGGTGCGGGCATGGAGGGTGTGCTCCTCGACGCCACCAACGAGGTGTGGCAGGCCCAGTGGGACCTGCACGTCATGTCGCACCTCTACGCGGCGCGGGCCGTGGTCCCGTCCATGGTGGCCAACGGCGGCGGTTACCTGCTCAACACCGCCTCGGCCGCCGGGCTCCTGGCCGCCATCGGCTCGGGGCCCTACACCGTGTCCAAGGCGGCGGCGGTGAAACTGGCCGAGTTCCTGGCCATCACCCACGGCGACGAGGGCATCAGGGTGTCGGTGCTGTGCCCCCAGGGGGTCAACACCGCCATGGCTCCCCAGGGTCTGGGCGACGGGCAGACCGACGGCATCATCGAGGCCGACGAACTGGCGGCGGTGGTGGTCGACTGCCTGCGGGAGGAGCGCTTCCACGTGCTGCCCCACCCGGAGGTGGGCGAGTACATCAAGCGAAAGGCCGACGACCCCGACCGTTGGCTCAAGGGCATGCGCCGCCTCCGCAACCGGGCCATCGAACTGGCCGGCGGCGGCGACTGACCCCACCGGCCGGGCGGGCCGACCTGCGGCCCTCTACACGATTCGACTCACCACGGTTCACACCCAGCGGCCCGCGCTCTACTGTCCTCCACACAACCGATCGAGTCCTACGTGACTGGGATGCAGCAACTCGCTGCAGTGCCCCGCTTGCCGGTAGCGCATTACCGGGTGATATGCGTTGAGCAACAAAGCTCAGCGCCTGTCTTGCGTTCCCGGTTTAGGGTCCGTGACGTGACCTTGCAACACCCCACCGATCCGGGCTCCGGA
The DNA here is from genome assembly GCA_039201605.1 of Actinomycetota bacterium. Classification (GTDB taxonomy): domain Bacteria; phylum Actinomycetota; class Acidimicrobiia; order Acidimicrobiales; family SZUA-35; genus CADEDH01. Next base: position 37,697 of record JBCCRO010000042.1, on the reverse strand, counting down.
TCGCCACCCGGCGACTAGTCGCCAAGGTCGCCCGCCCCGCCGCCACGCTCGTCACAACAGCAGGCCGTCGGTGCGGGTGAACCCCGGGACGGACAGCGGGCCGGCAGCAGTGCCGACCCTCAGTCACGGCACCGGCCGACCGGCGGCAGGTCGACACCGTCGCTCGCCCTGGCGGTGGGCCTATCGCCCGACAGCCGGTGCACAGCTGTCCGCTCCCGGGACAGCCCAGTCGAGCGGTCGCCTCGTCCCCTCTAGCCCGGGCGACGGCAGGCGACCGCTCGACAACCTCCGAACACCGAACCGACCGACCACCAAGGACTCGAACGTGAGCACCGCCTACGTGTTCTCCCCCTGGCAGATCGCGATGCCGACCGCCGACCCCGCACCCGTCGCCGGCCGAGACGAGGACGCCGACCACGCGGGGACGCCGTCATGACCAGAGCCCGCAGGGAGGCGGCGGCCGCGCTGTTCGCCGGCGCGGCGTGCCTCGCCCTCGTCGTCACCGTCGTCGTCATCCTGATCGAACCGATGCTGTCGCAGCCGACGCTGTCGTCCAACACCGTTCCCGAACCGCTCACCGGCGAGCCGACCGAGCCCGGTGGCCCCCTCGCCGTTCTGCCCTCCACCGACCACGGCGACGGTGGCACCGATGGGCGGGGCGCCGTCGTCGCCGCCGAGGCCCCGCCGAACCCGTATGCGGCGTCGACCGTTTCGACGGCTGCGCCCTCGACGACCGTCTCCCCGCCGCCGGACCCGTACTCGTCGGCCTCGACCGCCGTCGACGACCCGACGACCACGACCGCCGCCGCCGAGGAGACCTCGACCACGACGACCGCCACCACCGTCGCCCAGGCCACGACGACCGCATCGACGGCGCCGCAGCCGACGACCACGGCGACGACCGCCCCGGCCGCCACGACGACCTACCCGCCGGATCCGGCCCCGACCACCTCGAAGCCGCCGACATCACCCCCGACGTCCACACCCGCCCCGGCCGCGGCTGCCGCCTCACCGGACTCCTAGCGCCCACCGACCCCATCCGCGGGGCGACGATCACCTGACCCGCCCGACCCCCCGTCGGCGGGGCGAGGTGATCGGGTGCCGAGGCCGCCCGATCACCTGAAGCGGGCCGGGCCCCGGATCCGAGGGGCCATCCAATACCCGCTGGATCGGACCGGTCGGGGGCGCCCACACTGCGGCCATGACCACACGACGCTCAGCGACCAGCGGCGGCCCCTACGAGGACCCCTTCGGCTACTGCCGGGCGGTCCGGGTCGGCGACCACGTGGCGGTGGCCGGTACCGTCGCCGTCGACCCCGAGGGCAACACCATCGCTCCCGGCGACATGTACGAACAGACCGCAGCCGTCCTCGCCATCATCGAGCGGGCCCTCGTCGACGTGGGGGCGGCGATGACCGATGTGGTCCGCACCCGCAGCTTCCTGACCGACATCGGGCAGTGGGAGGCCTTCGGCAAGGCCCACGGCGAGGCCTTCCGCCTCATCAAGCCGGTGGCGACCGCCGTGGAGGTGAAGGGCCTGATCGGCGACGGCATCGTCATCGAGATCGAGGTCGACGCCATCGTCGCCGACCGATCGGCGTGAGCGGCCGGTCGGGCGGGCGGCCCGAGGCCGGGCCCCGGCGGTGGCGACCGGTCAGCGGTGTTGGTCGATGAGGATCGAGTTGCCGTCGGGGTCGACGAGGGCGATGTGGGCCGGTCCGGACTCGCTGTCGACGGTGTTGTCGTCGACCGGCTCGATGCCCTGCTCCACCAGGTGGCCGCGGATGGCCCGCACGTCGGCGAACTCGGCCGACTCCTGCCCGGGCCCGTCCCATCCCGGGTTGAAGGTGAGGATGTTGGACTCGAACATCCCTTGGAAGAGACCGATCACGTTCGACCCGTTGACCATGATCGACCACGCCTCATCGTCGCCGCCGGTCACCTCGAAACCGAGCTTGCGGTAGAAGGCGACCGAGGCGGAGAGATCGGCCACGGCCAGGCTGACGGAGAAGGCACCGAGTTCCATGGCCACACCGTAGACAACCCGTACGACACCCGAGCGACCCTTCCGGAGGCAACCACGTGCAGCACGACCAGGCCCGTCTGGCCCTCGACGCCGCCACCCGAGCCGCCCGCTACCTCGACCCCGACCACCCGGTCGACGGCGACGACGGCACAGCCCGCGCCGGGGCCCCACCGGCCTTCCCCTCGGCCGAGGCGCTGGCCGGCCTCGACCAGCTCCCGGCCGAGTTGGCCGACGAGCCCGTCGACCCGGCGGCCGTTCTGGCCCTGCTCGACACCCACGGATCGCCCGCCACCGCCCGGACGAACGGCGGCCGCTACTTCGGCTTCGTCAACGGCGGCACCGACCCGGCCGGCCTGGGCGCCGCCGTCCTCGCCGCCGCCTGGGACCAGAACGCCGCCCTCCCGGTGATGTCGCCCGTGGCCGGCCATCTCGATGCGGTCGCCGCCCGCTGGATCACCGAGCTGCTCGGGCTGGAGGGGGCGGAGGCCGCCTTCTGCGCCGGGGCATCGGTGGCCAACCTCACCGCCGTCTGCGCCGCCCGCGACGCCCTGCTCGAACGGGCCGGTTGGTCGGTGGCCGACGACGGCCTGGTCGGTGCGCCCCCGCTCCATCTCGTGGCCACGGCCGAGGTGCACGTGTCGGTGCTCAAGGCGTTGCGGGTGGCCGGGCTGGGCACCGCCGGGATCGTGTCGGTCCCGACCGACGGGTGCGGCCGCCTCATCGCCACCGAACTCCCCCCGCTCGGACCGCGGTCGCTGGTGTTGACCCAGGCCGGCAACGTCAACACCGGCCACAGCGACCCGTTCGAGCCGATCATCGCCGCCGCCCGGGAGGCCGGGGCCTGGGTCCACGTCGACGGCGCCTTCGGCCTGTGGGCGGCGGCCGCCCCCGAGCGTCGCCATCTGGTGGCGGGCGTCGAGGGGGCCGACTCCTGGGCCACCGACGGTCACAAGTGGCTCAACACGCCCTACGACTGCGGCATCGCCCTCTGCGCCCGGAGCGACGACCTCCGCCGCTCGATGGCCACCGACGCCGCCTACCTCGCCCACGACGGGGCCCGGGCCGCCATGCACCTCGGCGTCCAGATGTCGCAGCGGGCCCGGGGCGTCGAGACGTGGGCCGTGCTCGCCTCCCGGGGCCGACGAGGCGTCGCCGATCTGGTCGAGACCACCTGCCGTCGGGCCACCGACCTGGCGGAGCGCCTCGACGCCGCCGGGGTGGAAATCCTGGCTCCGGTGGTGCTCAACCAGGCCCTGGCCCACCTCGATGACGACGCCACCACCGACGCCGTCCTGGCAGCGGTCCAGGCCGACGGCACGATCTGGGCCGGTGGCACGACCTGGCAGGGCCGTCGGGCCATCCGACTCAGCGTGTCGGACGGGGCCACCACCGAGGCCGACATCGCCGTCGCCGCCGACACCATCGTCCGATCGTGGCGGCGGGTCCGCAACGAACGCCGCCACGCCTGACCTCCCACCCGCCCATCGCACCGCCCGGTCGGTGTCGGCTGGCGTCGATCCGGGGTGGCAACCCATGATTGGCGCCATGGAGTACTGCAAGGTCGACGCCTCCGACCACATCCTCACCGTCACCCTCGACCGACCCGACCGGCTCAACGCCCTGCACCCTCCGGCCCACGCCGAGCTGAGCGAGGTGTGGGACGACTTCGCCGCCGACGACGACCTGTGGGTCGCCGTCATCACCGGTGAGGGGCGGGCGTTCTGCGCCGGCAACGATCTGCGCTACCAGGCCGAGGGGGGCGAGATGTTCGCCGTCCCCAGCGGATTCGCCGGGCTCACCTCCCGCTTCGACCTGGCCAAGCCCGTCATCGCCGCCGTCAACGGCGTGGCGATGGGCGGCGGCTTCGAGATCGCCCTTGCCACCGACATCATCATCGCCTCCAGCGAGGCCCGCTTCGCCCTCCCCGAGCCCAAGGTCGGTCTGGCCGCCCTGGCCGGTGGGCTGCAGCGCCTACCCCGCCAGATCGGCTCCAAGCGGGCGCTGGGCATGATCCTCACCGGTCGCCACGTGCCGGCCGAGGAGGGCTACGACCTTGGCTTCGTCAACAAGGTGGTGGCGCCCGACGAGCTGGCGGCCACCGCCCGGGAATGGGCCGAGATGATCTGCCAGTGCGCGCCGCTGTCGGTCCGGGCCAGCAAGGACGTCGTCTACCGCAGCCTCGACATGGCGTCGCTGGAGGAGTCGCTGGCCCACCGCTACGACTCGGTCCGGGCCATGGTGAGGAGCGAGGACTTCATCGAGGGGCCCAAGGCCTTCGCCGAGAAACGGGCGCCGGAGTGGAAGGGTCGCTAGTGCCCTGACCGCAAACCTCTGCGGTGTTTCCCCGACGACGGTCAGGCGACGTCCTCCACGATCACCCCGAGCACGGTCACGCTGCCGTTGGCCCGACCGTCGAGCACCCAGTGGTGCAGTCGCTCGCCGTCGGCGGTCGCCACCCGCACGGTGTAGATCGGTAGCCCGCCGAACCAGCCGTCGGCCACGTCGGCCGATCGGGGGTCGACGAAGGGCCGCCCCCGTTCGACCGCCAGCTCCTCGAACACCTCGGCGGGTACCGGGCCGAGCACGTCGAGCAGCGAGCGATCCAGGCCCTCGATCGGGGCCGACCAGCCCTCGGCCATTCGCAGCGAGTCGGCGTCGACGGTGTGCACGGTGCCGTCGACCACGACATCGAAGGTGCCACCGGGGGTGAAGGGTCGAGCCCCGACGGGGAGCGCACCGCCGGTGGCGGCGGCCAACGTCACCTCCGCCGTCGCCCTGACCCCGGGCTGACCCTCGGCGTCGCCTCCGCCGAGGTAGGCCGAGGCGACCCACCCGTCGACGCCCCCTGCCGTCACCGGCCACCACACCCGCTCGCCGGTGTCGACCGGTAGGCCCGCTCGACGCAGGACGACCGAGCCGACGGGAAGGGAGACCAGCCGTTCGGCATCGAGTCCGGGCTCGGCCCGCAGGTTGAGTCCGCCGTCGGGGTCGTCGGCCGGGATGCGGATCACCCGGAAGGCGGTGGCCTCGGGCACGGCTTCGACCGACACCAGCCGGGCGGCGAAGGGCGTCGCCGTGCCGGGCTCGGCCGTCGTCGACCGCACCACCAGCCAGGCCCGGGTGTGGTTGGCCAGAGGAACCCGCACCGAGAACGGTGTGGTGAGGACCTCCAGCGGGTCGGCCGACGCATCACCCGACTCGGCAGGCCTCGGCGACTCCCCGTCGACCAGGGCGTCGGCGGGCTCGGGATCGACCGAGGGGTCGACGACGGGCACGGTGGCCAGGGTGCGGCCGTCGAAGGTGGAGATCAGCACCACCTCGAGGTCGGTCGCCGGCACCCCGGTGGCGGTGCCGGTCACCCGGACGGCCTGACTGGTGAGCGTGTTCTCCCCGGCCGGGCGGTCGACGGCGAGCAGGGGGCTCGTCGCCCCCTGCACCCGCCACGTGGAGGAGCCACCGCCGAGTTCCTCCTCGACCAGCTGCAGTTCGGCGATCACCCCGATCGGCTCACCATCGGCACCGAGGGCCACCACCACGGCCGTCGGCCCGTCGATCACCACATCGGTCACGACGTCGGCCCGACCGTCGGGCTCGACGGCGTCGAGGAAGGCCCGGACGGCCTGCTCCGGCGTCTGGCCGATGTCGACCTGCGCCTCGACCGTGGTGTCCGGGCCGGCCTCGGGAGAGGTGAAGACCGGCCCGGAGTCCTCGGGGGGCGCCTGCGTGGTGGAGGGGATGGTCTCGGTCTCGACCGGGACCTGCACCTGAGCCTGCGCCGGGAACGAGGAGGACGTGACCTCCTCGGCCGCCGTGCCCTGGAAGACGACCATGGCACCGACACCGAGGGCGGCGACCGCCGCCATCGAGGCCACCAGACCGAGCTGGCCACCTCGACCGCCGCTGAGGGCACCTCCCCGCCGGAGGCGCTCACTCAGGGACGACCGCTCCTCGGTGCGGGTGCGCGCCGCCGCCACCGAGGTGGCGAGTCGGGCGTAGGCGTCGGCCGACGGTTCGACCGTGGTGGCGTAGGCGTTGAGGGCCTCCGCCACCCGCCGGGCCGTGTCGTCGAGCGACGGGTCGATCTCGGGATCGAAGGGCGCCGCCGACGACGGGTCGAGCGGGTTCCTCCTCGGGTCGAGGGGATCGGTCATGACGACGCCTCCAACTGCGTGCGCAGCTTGCGCAGCCCACGGTGGGCATGGGATTTGACCGAGCCCGGGGCGATGTCCAGGGTCTCGGCGATCTCCCGTTCGGAGAGATCGAGGTAGTAGCGGAGGACGATGACCGCCGCCTGGCGGGAGGGAAGCTTGCGGAGGCCGGCCACGATGCGGGCCCGTTCGGCGGCGTCGACCACGTCATCCTCGGCCGCCGCCACCAGACCGGGCGGCTCCGGCTGCTTGGCCCGCCGGACCTTGCGCTTGCGGAGCTGGGTGCGGGCACCGTTGAGCACGGCCGAGCGCAGGTAGGGGCCCTCGCCGCCGGGGTTGATCGAGTAGCGGCCGGACACCAGCTTGAGGAACGCGTCCTGCACCACGTCTTCGGCCGTCTCGCGGTCGTCGACGTAGAACGAGGCCAGTTTCACCAGGGAGCGGTAGTGCTCGTCGTAGAGCGCGGGAAGGTCGAAGCTCGAGGCCGGAGCCGCCGCTTCGTGGGTGCTACTCATGGCGAGCGCTGCCAGATGCATCATGAGTACCGACGCTCGACGGCCTCGATCGGTTTACCGGCGGGTGGATCGACCCCGGGTCGACCGGGTCGCACACCGCGCCCGACGGCCCGCCGTCGCCCGTATGCCGCCCTCGTCTACCCACCAGGGCCGTGATAGCACCTGGTCACCGCCCCGCGGCCGCGCCCCGGCACCGACTGTACGTGAAATTAACCGCTTGGTAGGATCGGGGTGCGGCAAGGAGGGACCCCGATGACCGACCTCACGCACGAGACCCCCGTCCCCGGGATCACCCGGGCGAAGGCACCCGAGCCCCCGCTCACCGACAACCCCATCACCGGCGACCGCTACCACTCGGCCGAGTTCGCCCGCCGCGAGTGGGAGTGCCTGTGGCCTCGGGTGTGGCAGGTGGCGGGACGGGTCGATCAGCTGGCCGAGCCCGGCGACTACCTGACCTACGAAATCGGGCGGGATTCGATCCTGTGCGTGAAGGGCGACGACGGGCGGGTCCGGGCCTTCTACAACGTGTGCCAGCACCGGGGGAACAGGCTGGTCCAGTCCGAGACCGGCACCCTCGCCGGGCCGGGGGCCGAGTTTCAGTGCGCCTACCACGGCTGGCGGTTCGGCACCGACGGTCGACTCAACTGGGCCTACGACGACGACGATTTCCCCCAGGGCAACCCCTGCGGCACGCGCAACCTGGTCGAGCTGCCGAGCGACACCTGGGCCGGGTTCATCTGGTTCAACATGGACCCGGAGTGCGACGACCTCCGCACCTGGCTCGATCCGGTGGCCGACCACCTCGACGCCTACCGCATGGAGGACATGAAGCGCACGAGCTGGGTGACGGTGACCGGCGAGTGGAACTGGAAGTGCGTGCAGGACAACTTCAACGAGTCCTACCACCTCCCCTTCGTCCACCCCCAGACGCTCCCGGCGATGAACGAACACCACTCGGGCTGCCAGTTCGACCTCTACCCCTCCGGCCACGCCCGGATGCTGATGCCGGGCGGCGGCCCCGGCCCCCAGTACCGGGGCAAGCCGGAGCGGACGTTCAAGAGCCTGCGTCAGGACCTGGCATTCTGGGAACTCGATCCCGAGCCCTACCGTGACGATCTGCCGGAGCTGCGGCTCGCCCTGCAGCGGCGCAAGCGGGAGCTGGGGCCCGACAAGGGCTACGACTTCTCGTCGTACTCCGACGAGCAGCTCACCGACAACTACCACTACACGGTGTTCCCCAACCTCAGCTTCTCGATGAAGCCCGACGGGTGCATCTGGCTGCGGGGCACCCCCCACCCCGACGATCCCGAGCTGTGCATCTTCGACATGTGGTACCTGACCCTCTTCCCCGAGGGGGCCACCGAGTACTACGCCAACTACCAGCGGGAGTGGGTGTCGATCGACCATCAGGTCGAGCATCAGGTGGGCCTGGCCGGCGAGGTGTCGTGCGGGCACGGCATCGATCAGGACGTCGCCGTGTGGAAGAGCCAGCAGCAGGGCCTGCGGTCACGGGGCTACCGGGGCGAGTACCTGCCGTGGCAGGAGCGCCGCATCAAGTACTTCCACGACAACGTCGACCGTCACCTGGCCAGGGGGCCGCTCCCGCCCCTCCCCATCGGCTGATCGGCCCAGCCAGGGGCTGGGGACGAGCGGCTGCTACCGACCGGTCAGCTCGGCGAACAAGGTGGCGCCATCGTCGGCGGTGGTGAGGGGTTCGCCGGCCAGCAACCGCTCCACGTCGGTCAGGATCGTCCAGGCTCCGAGAGGGCTCGACGTACCCCACGGCTGGCCGTAGACCAGAGCGACCTCGGAGTCGCTCGTGTCGAGCAGCGGCGACTCGGTCAAGAGGTCCGGTCCGAACACGTCGCCGGTCATCTCGACCACGATGTCGGCCTCGTGATCGGCCAGTTGCTCCTCGGAGAAGAGCACGGCGGGGAACGGCGGCGTCCCGTCCACGTCCTGAGGCTCCGGTCGGGTGAATCCCAGTTCGGCCAGGATCTGGTGGGCGAGGCTGTTTGCGGCGAAGGCGACCGGCGCGCCGTTCCGGTTACCGATGATCGACACCGACTCCCCCGCCCGGCCGGACTCCTCGACCAAGACCGCGACCTCGGCCGTCCGCTCTGCGATCCGGGTGATGATGACCTCGGCCTCCTCGGCCCGGCCGGTGGCGTCGCCGACGGCCCGGAGCTGTTCCTGCCACGGTGCACCGAAGTCGATGACGAACGTCGGGGCGATCGCCTGGAGTTGCGGGGCGGCGGCCGTATTGAACGGATGGCCGACGCCGAGGATCAGCTGGGGGTCCCCCGCGGCGATCGTCTCCATCGGGGGTTCGTTTCCGGGGTAGTCCAGGAGCTCGGTACCGGCGGCGGCCGCAACCTCCTGGGCAGCCAGATCCTGGATCCAGGTACCCATCGCGTCGGGGACCACGCCGAGCGCAAGCAGCTGGATCGCCACTGCGCCGTCGAGGGCATAGACGCCCTGATCGGTGACCGGCACGGTGACCTCGGTCCCGGTGGCGTCGGTCAGCGTGACCTCGGCCGCCGCACTCCCGTCATCGGCCTCGTCGGTGGCGGCATCCTGGTCGGCAGCGTCATCGCCGGCCTCGCCACCGTCGGTGTCGGCCTCGTCGGCCGGGCCGTCCTCAGCGCTGGACGCCGTCGACTCGGCACCGGTCTCGTCGCCACCGTCGTCGGCGGCGCACCCCATGCCGAGTATGGCGACGGCGACCATGCCCACCAGGATTCGGTGCCAGCAGAGGGCTCGGCGTTTGACCATGATCACGCTCCTCAGCGTCGACGCAGCAGCAGTGAAGCGCTCTTCTTACAGGCTGTCAACATTTCCGAAGCCCGGAGGACGACCGCGGCGACATCGAGCACCTCGTCGGCGGCAGGACAACGGGGACCGGCAACAGTCGCCGCAGTCGACGCCGGGCTACGGGCCGAGGGGGCCCGGCCCGCCCGTCCCCATCGGCTGATCGGCCGGCGCTGCCGGACCTACCGGGGCCAGGCCGGCGGGAAGTACGGGTGGTCGAACTCGGCCCCGTCGGGCAGCTCGCGCGCCAGGCCGGGGAAGTCGGGGGAGGTCTTCCACGGACGGGTGGCGTGACGGGCCTCGGCGCTCAGATAGCGCAGGTTGAGCACCCGTCGACCCCCCTCGTGGGGGAAGCCGGGAGCCGAGTGCACGGTGAGGAAATCGAAGAAGATGACGTCACCCACCCCCAGCTCCCAGCGTCGGATGTCGTAGTCCGATCGGTTGCCGTCGATGTCGGGCAGCTCGGCCAGGGTTCCCTCCGGGAACCATCGGGCCTCGTTGTCGAGGAAGGTGCGGGGCAGGCGCCACGGCCCGAGGTGGGATCCGGCCCAGAACTCGGGGCAGGCGTCGCGGGGGATGTCGTCGGCCGGGATCCAGGCGCTGATCCCCCGGCCGCTCACGTTGTAGTACGGCTGGTCCTGGTGCCACGGTGTCGGCTGCTCGGTGCCGGCCTCCTTGATCAGGATGTGGTCGTGGAAGAGCCGACACGACATCGAGTCCATCAACTCGGCCGCCGCCTTCGGCACGCCGGAGCGCAGGGCGACCCGACCGATCTCGTCGATCTCCGACCAGCGGCAGAAGTCCTCGAAGAACCGCCCGGGGTCGTCCGGACCGCTGGCGATGATGGCGGCCGGGCTCGGGGCCGCCAGCACCTTGCGTACTCCGGACCGGATGAGCTCGATCTCATCGGTGGTGATCAGCCCTCTGACCACCACCACGCCGTCGCGGGCGTAGGAGGCGACAGTGTCCTCGGCAACCATGCCCTCTTTCTAGCCGGACGCCGCCGGTCCCGTACGCACCTCTGGGGAGAGAGAGCGCTTCCCGCCTGCACGAAAGCCGGAGTTGGGCCAGAATCCTCCTTTGCCGTGACTCCGATGACCTGGGCCGAGGTGGAGGCCAACACCGCGCTGATCGAACGGGCCGTCGATCACACACCGGAGATCGACCGGTGGTGCTCGGGCCCGGATTGGATCCTGGCCGTCCGTCAGGGCTTCGCGCCCGAGAGCGACGGGCTGCTCCTGCGCACCTCGGAGGCCGAGGTGCCCGGCTTCGCCCTGCTGGCCACCTACCGGTTGGAGGACGGGTCGACGATGATCGCCGGGCTGGAACCGCTGTGGGGCTTCGCCGCCCCGGTGTTCGGGCCCGACGTGGAGACGCTGGGCACCGAGCTGTGCCAGGAGCTGGCGGTGCGGGACTGGCGGCTGCTGGTCCTGCCCGGGGTGCCGCCGCCGAGCGGCCCCCGGTCCTACGCCATGTGCCTGGCCCGGGCCCTGGCCCCGCTCGGCCAGGCCCACATCGGGGAGGGCATCGTCCGCCAGGTGGCCGACATCGCCGAGGGGCCCGACGCCTGGTTGGCCCGCCGGAGCCCCCGCTTCCGTCGCAACCTGCGTCGGGCCGAGCGCCTGGCGGACGAAGCCGGGCTCACCATCGTCGACGTCCGGGCCGAGGAGGATCTCTACGACCGCATCCAGGCCATCGAGCGCAGCTCGTGGAAGGGGCAGGACGACGGTGGCATCACCGCCCCGGAGATGGCCACCACCTACCGCGCCATGGTCGAGCGGCTCCGGGGCAACGGCCGACTACGGGCCGCCATCGCCTCGGTGGACGGCGACGACGTGGGCTACATCCTGGGCGGGGTGCGGGGCGACCGGTACCGGGGCCTCCAGTTGTCGTACCGGCGTGACGTGGCCGGACTGTCGGTCGGTCACCTGCTCCAGTGGTGGCAGCTCCAGGACCTCCGCGGCGAGCGCCTGACCGCCTACGACCTCGGGATGGACATGGACTACAAGCGCCGCTGGTCCGATCGGACCGAGGCCTCGCTCACCCTCATCGTCGAACGGGGCTGAGCACATCCCCACCCCGGATGCCCTACTGCATGGGCCGCGGGCGGCGGCACTAGCTTGGTGCCCATGATCGATATCGGACGAGTGGGAATCTGGCAGGGCGTGCTCGACGGGCACCCGGCGTCGAAGGTGCGCGAGGTGGTGGCCGAGATCGACGAGGCCGGCTGGCCCACCCTGTGGATCCCCGAGACCGTGAGCCGCGACCCGTTCGTGTCGGCCTCGATCCTGCTCGGGGCGTCGTCGAATCTGAAGGTGGCCACCGGCATCGCCTCGATCTGGGCCCGCGACGCCATGACCACCAACAACGCCACCATCACCCTCAACGAGGCCTACGACGGCCGGTTCCTCCTCGGGCTGGGCGTCAGTCACCACACCCTCACCGAGTGGGTGCGCAAGCACGACTACGCCAAGCCGCTCTCGACCATGCGCACCTACCTGGAGCGGATGGACGACTCGATGTTCCGAGGGGTGCAGCCGGCGGAGAAGCCGAGCCGGGTGCTGGCCGCCCTCGGCCCGAAGATGCTGGAGCTGTCGGCCGAGCTGGCCGACGGCGCCCACCCCTACTTCGTGCCGGTCGAGCACACCGCCATCGCCCGGGAGGCGCTTGGTGCCGACAAGCTGCTGGCGGTGGAACAGATGGTGATCCTCGAGACCGATCCGGGCAAGGCCCGGGAGATCGCCCGCAAGCACATGAAGATCTACCTCGACCTGCCCAACTACGCCAACAACCTCAAGCGGCTCGGCTTCACCGACGCCGACCTCGGCGACGCCTCGGACCGGGTGGTCGACGCCATCTGCGCCTGGGGCACGATGGACGACATCGTCAAACGGGTGGCCGCCCATCACGACGCCGGCGCCGACCACGTGTGCGTCCAGGTGCTGTCCGCCGAGTCGGGCACGATCCCCACGGCCGAGTGGGCCCTCCTCGGGGAGGCGCTGCTGTGAGCCTCTCCGCCGGACTGATCGTGTGGCTCCTGCTCGGCTCGCTGGTGCTGGCCGCCCTCGCCGTGGTGCTCGACCGGGTCAACTTCCCCCAGAAGCCGTTCCGCCCCCGCCGCATCCATACCGGCGAGGAGGGCGCCACCCGGGATCGGACGGGTGCCCACATCGTCGAGGAGATCGAGTCCGACAAGGACGGCGACCGCTCGCCATGATCCCCATCGACGGTCGGGGGCCCGCTCCCCGCTCGTGGTTCGACCACCTCAAGGCGCTGCCCAAGCGCATCAGCCGCCACAACGTCACCGTCGCCGCCGCCGGGATCGCCTTCTACGGACTCTTGGCCCTGGTGCCGACGCTGGTGGCCACCGTCTCGATCTTCGGCCTGGTCAACCAGGGCGACGAGGACGAGATCCGGACCCAGATCGAGGACGCCGCCGGATCCCTGGACGAGAGCACCAAGGAGTTCGTCACCGATCAGCTGGCGGCGATCACCACCAGCGACGGCAACCTGCTGGCGCTGCTGTTGAGCGTGGCCCTGGCGCTGTTCTCCTCGTCGGGGGCGGTGCAGAAGCTGATGACGACGATCGCCGTGGCCTACGAGGTGAGCGAGACCCGACCGGGATGGCAGATGCGGATCCTGGCCTACGGACTGACGGCGGCCGCCATCGTGTCCGTGGTGCTGATGGTGTTCCTGGTCGGCGTGCTGCCGGAGGTGCTGGAGCGGGTCGATCTGTCGGAGGGGGTCACCACCCTGATCAACGTGATCCGCCTCCCCGCCTTCGGGCTGTTCTTCGTGTTGGCGCTGACGATCCTCTACCGGGTGGCCCCCGACCGGTCGCCCAAGACGCCGTGGCGCAACCCGGGGGCGTGGGTGGCCACCGGGCTGTGGCTGTTGTTCGCCCTCGCCTTCAGCCTCTACTCGAGCAACGTCGGTGCCATGCCCGCCTCCTACGGCCTGCTCGGCACCGTGGCGGCGCTGATGATCTTCCTCCAGCTGACGGCGATCGCCGTGATCGTGGGGGCCGAGTACAACGCCGAGCGGGAGGACGCCCTGGCCGAGGCGGCCACCACCTTCGCCGGCGCCACCGCCGCCCTCGCCGCCGACGAGCGCTCGGGCGAGGGCGCCGACGACATCGAGGCGCCGCCCAAGCTCCGGGTGGTGGAGACCCTCCCGCTGGGCAAGGCGGTGGCCGGGCTGGTGGCGCTGGTGCTGCTGGGTCGGGGCGGTCGGGGCTGAGCCCGAGGCGGCGTCAGTTGCCGCCCAGATCGTCGAAGCCGCCGAAGCCCTCGGTGTCGAACACGTCGGCACCGTCCTCGATCCCGTCGCCGTCCACACCGTCCTCGTCGGCTCCGTCGACCCCGGTGTCGTCGTCGGCTATCGACGCCGCGCCGGCGACGGTCGTCAGGCGCTCGTCGCACGAGAGCAGCTCGCTGCACATGCCGGCCACGTCGGGGGCGATGGCCACGCCGCCGTGGTCGACGCCGTAGGGCCGGTAATCGGCGGTGGCCACCCCGATAACCCGACCGCGACCGTCGACCACGGGACCGCCGACGAAGAGGGTGCCGACGGCGGCGGTGTGCTGGATGCCGACGAGCGAATGATCGAGCAGCACGCCGGGGGAGGCGGTGGCGCCTCGACCCCCGACGCCGCCCATGGCGAACACGCCGTGGCCGACGGTGGCGGTCTGCGCCTCGGCATCGGCCATCTCCAGAGCGGGGATCGGTTCCTCCACCACCACCACGGCCAGGTCGCGCTCGGCGTCCCACGCCCACAGTTCGGCGGTGAGGCGGACGTCGTCCTTGACCAGATCGATGCCAGGGCCGGGGAGGATGGTGCTGGAGTCGACCAGGCTGTACGAGGTGACGAACGCGGTGCCGCCCTGGTGGGCGGCCACGGCGAAGGCGGACCCCACCCGGATCCGGCCGTCGTCGTCTCGGGTCTCCAGGGCCCAGATCGACGGTCCCAACCGCTCGGGCAGGATGACGACGGCGGTCGAATCGGCCACGATCCCCTGGAGGGGTACGAGTTCGGCCCGGATGTCGTCGATGGCGTCGGTCCGCAGATCGTCGAGGGCGCCGGAGGCGTCGGCGAACTGGGTGTCGAAGGTCTGGACGAAGCGGGAGACCGTGGCCTCGTTCTCGGCCAGCCGGTTGTCGTAGTAGGCGTAGAAGGCGGCGCCGCTGAACGCCGCCCCCACGCCGAACGAGAGCAGCATGAAGCTGATCCCGATCACGGTCCGGGGCAGGATCCGGTGATGGATCCGGGGCCGCCCCGGACTCAGAGGGACGAAGCCCCGGCGCCGGAGGGTGCGGCGGAGGCGGAGGCGGCCCAGTCGACTGCGGGGCGTGACGAAGGGGGCCACCCCGCCCCGGCCCCGCACCGGGCGGAGGCGATCGAGGGGCCCGGGCTCGGGGTCGGTCCCCTTGCGGGCGGTGGAGGAGCCGACGGAGCGGTTGGATCGCCCGGCCGGTAGCGGACGGCCGGGGCGGCCGGCGGGAGCGGTGGCCGCCGATGACGCCGAGGCCGGTTTCGTGGCGGACCTCGCCGTCTTCGACACCGCCTGATCGCCGGTGGGCGGCGGGGGCGTGGTGCCGCGCGAGCCGGGAGTGCGGGAGGCGGCGGTGCCGGGGACGGCGGTACGAGGGGTGCCGACGCCCGCCTTGGCCGCCGGGCGGTCGGACGAGCGGCGCCCGTCGGTGGGGGTGGCGGCGTCGTCCTTGCGGCGTCCGTTGTCGGCGCCGGTGCGGCGATCCCCGGCGGCGCCGGTATCGGCCGACGACGGGGCGGGGGCCGATGGGGTGGGCCGATCGGTCGACCCCGTGGCCGCGGCGCCGCCACCGGCGGTCGTGGTCGACGACGGGGCGGTGACGGCCGTACCGGCGCTCGCCGATCCCGCCGCCTTCTCGTTGGCCGTCTTCTTCCCGCCGGTCTTCTTGCTCGACGTCTTCGTGCCCGACGTCTTCTTGCCCGACGCCTTCGTCTTCTCGGCCTTCGTGGTGTCGGCCTTCTTCCCGCCGGTCTTCTTCGGCGACGTCCTCGACGTGGTGGCCGTGCCGGAGGTGCCGGCGCCCGACGGGTCGGGGGTGGAGGCCGATGTCGCCGTCCCGGCCTGGCCCGAGGGGGCGGTGGCCGGCCGGGCCACGGTGGCCGTCGCCGTGCCGCCGCCGCTCGACCCGCCACTCGACCCCGCGGCCTCGGTCTTGGCCGCCGCCACCTTGGCCGCCGCCACCTTGGCTGCGGCCTCCCGGGCGGTCAGCCCCTTGGCCGTGACTGCGATCGCCCCCTTCGTCGGCTTGGCCGCAGCCTGATTCTTGGCTCCGCCCTTCGACGATCGGTTGCCTGCGGCGCGTCCGGTGGACACGCCGCGACGGGAGTTGGTGGTGGTCGGTCGACGCCGACTCGGGGGCTTGCTCATCGGGTGCTCCGGCGCAGCGGGGTGGCGGGTTGGTGGGGCGGGGGAAGAAGGGTGATCACGGGGTGGCGTCCGAGGGCTCGGCGGGGGTGGTCGGCGTATCGGGGTCGTCGGGGTCGTCGTCGTCGAGGAGGGCGGCCGGATCGGGCGACGTCTCCTCGGGGACCGGGGTGGTCCCCGGGTTCTCCGGCGGGGCGAGGTCGGGCACCTCGGGCACGAGGACCCGGATGCATGGTCGACCACCGCAGTTGTCGGCCAACTGGGTGGGGGCGTCGACACCACCGACGGTCGTCGGGTCCTCGAGGTCGGTGATCAGCTCGCCGTCGGGGCCGATCACGGCCGTCGACCGCTCGGTCGAGGTGACGATGGCCGCCGGCTCGGGGAACGACAACACCTCGAGGTCCTCGTGGGCGAACGCCATGTACTCCCGCCAGGCGATGGCGGGATGGGAACCGCCGGTCACCTGAGCCACACCGTTCACCCAGCGCAGCGACTCCAGGTGGTCGGCGTGGCCCATCCACACGGCGGTGGCGATCTGGGGGGTGTAGCCGACGAACCAGGCGGCTCGGTAGGCCTGGGCGGTGCCGGTCTTACCGGCGACGGGTCGGTCGAGGGCGGCCCTGCCCCCGGTACCGCCCTGCACCACACCGGTCAGCACATCGGTCACGTTGTCGGCCACCCGCTCGTCGAGCACCTTGGTGCCGGCGGGGTGGCGGTTGTCGATCAGCACGTTGCCGTCGGCGTCGAGCACCCGGCTCACCCCGGTGGGGTCGACCCGCACCCCCCGGTTGGCGAACACGCCGTAGGCGGTCGCCATCTCCAGCGGGGAACTCTCGGCCGCCCCCAGCGACAGCGAGGCCCCGTAGGTGCGGTCGGGGTCGAGCCCGATGCCGAGACGGCGGGCCATGTTGACGGTCTCGTCGATGCCGACGTCGAGCACCATCTGGGCGTAGACGGTGTTGACCGAGTACTTCATCGAGTTGCGGATCGTGGTGTCGCCCCACGACCGGCCGTCGTAGTTCGAGATCGTGCACTGCCCGGTGCAGTCGGGGACCACCCACGAGCCGGGGGCCGGGTAGCGGTCCTCGGGGTTCATGCCCTGTTCGAAGGCGGTGGCCATCACGATCGGCTTGAACGAGCTGCCGGGCTGGAAGCCGGTGGAGCCGCCGATGGCCAGGTTGACCTGGCTGGCGTCGTAGTCGCGCCCACCGACCATGGCCAGGACGTGACCGGTCTCGGGCTCCAGCGACACCAACGACATCTCCACCGGGTACTCGGTGTTTCGCAGCCGGTCGGCGACGGCGGCCTCGGCCCGTCGCTGATGCTCGGGCTCGATGGTGGTCTCGATGGTGAGGCCTCCCTGGTAGAGCAGGTCGGGGCCCAGCTCCTCGAGGAGTTCGCTCTCCACCCAGTCGACGAAGTGGGGGTGGTCGGTGGCGCCCTTGAGCGGGCGGTCGGCGACCAGGGTCACGGCGGTGGAGGGCCGCTCCCCCTCCTCCGACACCCACAGGTGGCGGGCCAGCTCCCGCTCGTAGTCGCGTTCGCTGATGTAGCCCTCGGCGTGCATCGACTGGAGCACGAGCCGACGGCGCTGCTCGGCGGCGTCGAGATCCTGGCGGGGCGACAGGCGGGTCGGCGCCTGGACCAGACCGGCGAGGGTGGCGGCCTCGCTGATGTCGAGGTCCTCGATCGACTTGGCGAAGTACACCTCGGCCGCCGCGCCGACGCCGTAGGCCCCCTCCCCGAAATAGGAGGTGGTGAGGTAGGCGTGCAGGATCTCCTGCTTGGTCATCCGCTTCTCGAGCTCGACGGCGAGGAGGGCCTCCTCCACCTTGCGCTCAAGGGTGCGCTCCTGGGTGAGGTAGACGTTCTTCACGTACTGCTGGGTGATGGTCGAGCCGCCCTGGGCCACCTCGCCGAGCTCCAGGTTCACCCGGGCGGCGCGGCTGATGCCCTCCAGGTCGACCCCGTTGTGCTCCCAGAAGCGCCGGTCCTCGATGGCGATGATGGCGTTCTCGACCAGCTCCGGGATCTGACCCGGCTCGACATCGACGGTGCGATCGAAACCTCGGAACTGGGCGATCTGGGTGCCCTGGGCGTCGACGACGACCGAGGGGATGGCGGTGATCTGGGGCCGTTCGTCCGGGAGCTCGCCGGCGGGGACGGGGCCGTACATCAACGTGCCGACCACGACGGCGCCGGCCACCGGCGGCACCACCAGTGCGGCGATCGCCATGGCCAGGACCAACCGGACGAACCAGGCGATGGCCGACACCAGACGGGAGGAGTCGTCACTCATAGCTGCCTCCGGTCTCGTCCGAGATCGACGGCGCCGCAGGCACCGGGGCCGAGCGGGTGAGGGCGACGTCGACCTGCATCGGCTGGGGGTCGATCACCCGGGCCGGGTCGTCGGGCACCGGCACGCAGCGGGGCAGGGCGACCGAGCCGGTGTAGTCGAGGTAGGAGATGGTCGACGTGGTCGAGCCGACCTGGTGACAGCGCACGGTGAAGCGGGCCACGCCCGACCCGTCGGTGCCGGCCACCTCGGGGGTGACGGTGAAGCCCGGCCGGGACGGCAGCGACACCTCGCCCCCCATCAGGGGCACGATCTCGATCACGCCGTCGGCGCCAACCCGATGCTCGGTGAGGGACACGGCGACGGTCGCCGTCAGCCCGAGGTAGATGTCGCCCCGGGTGGTGAAGGCGGCCCGGGGTTCGGGGGAGATCTCGTTGAGGACGAGATCGAGGCGGCGGGCGTCACCGTCGTCGAGGAAGAAGACGGTGGAGTTCTCCATCGTCAGGCCGCCGTCGGTCCAGGCCCGGACCCGGAACCGGCCGCCGGCCAGACCGTTGAGGTTCCAACTGCCGTTCTCGTCGGTGGTGGTGTCGGCGGTCGACACGCCGTCGGAGCCGTGGCGTTCGATCCGCACGACGGCTCCGGCCTCGGGCCCGCTCGGTCCGGCGACGCTGCCGGTGAGGCGGGACGGGCCGCCGAACATCGTGGCCTGCGGCGTCTGCTCCGGCAGCTCATCCTCGGCCATCGAGAGCTCGGTGGCCCGCAGACGACCATCGGTGGCGAGGGGGATCTCGTAGGGGCTGGGGCCGACGTCGGTCAGGTCCTGCTCCAGGTCGACGCCGCGGAGCTGCAGGCGCTCGGTGTTCGGCTCCCGCTGATACGCGGCGAGGACGGGCTCGTGGTGGCTCCACACCACGACCAGACCAGCCACCAACAGCGCCGCCGACGCGACCTTGACCGAACGCATGGATGGTCTTTCGGCCGGACGCGACAGGAGCTGAGCCTTCAGGCCCAGCTCCTGTGATTCGTTCTGCTCAGGTGGGCGGCGGGTCGGCGACCGATCCCGCCGTCAGCGGCGCCGGATCAGATCTCGATGAAGATGCACTCGCCGGGGCACTCCTCGGCCGACTCGATCACGCGGTCCATGCCGTCGTCGGGGATGCGGGCCATGCCCTCGACGCCGGCCGGGTTCGTCGCTCCGTCGAAGAGCTTCTCATCGCCGAAGTTGTCGGCGGCCTCCTTGACGTAATACAGGCCGTCGTCCATGCCGAAGAAAACGTCCGGGGCGATCTCGGCGCACAGCCCATCGCCGGTACATAGATCCTGATCGATCCAAACCTTGGGCATTTCGGACATCTTGGTCAGCTCCTCAGTAGTGCTCGATCGCTCGGTGCTGGTGCCTCACCAGCTCGTGATCCGAGGTAGGGCCGGTGTCTTGCCTGCACTCTACGAGTTCCTATTCTATCGGCGCCAACCATGGATCCCCTGAAGCCGGACCCGGCCTCGGGGCGTGGAAACCCTGGTCCGCAGCGCTTCCGTGACCCCGGGACGAACCGGTATGGTCCCGATGTGAGCCACGCCGATCGCAGCCGCGCCACCGCCATCGAAGAGTTCCCGCTCCGGTACGCCACCACGTCCAGGCTGAGCGCCGGAGCCCCCCGCACATTCGTGCTCCCCGCCACCGGGAACTCGGTGCTTTTCTGCCGGTCGAACGGCCCCGACGACAACACCCTCGCCCTCTGGTCGCTCGACATCGCCACCGGATCCGAGCGCCTGCTGCTCGATCCGGCCGCCCTCGGCACCGGCGACGACGCCGATCTCCCCCCGGCCGAGCGGGCCCGCCGGGAACGGGCCCGGGAAGCGGGCTCCGGGGTCGTCGCCTACACCATCGACGAGAAGGCCACCGTCGCCTGCTGCGCCATCGGGGGCAGCCTGTTCCTCGTCGATCTCACCACCGGCGAGGTGACCTCGCCCGCGCTCGAGGGCACGGTCTTCGACCCCCGCCTCAGCCCGGACGGCTCGGCGGTGGCCTACGTCGACGGGCGAGCCCTGCGGGTGATCGAGACCGCCAC
The DNA here is from genome assembly GCA_039201605.1 of Actinomycetota bacterium. Lineage (GTDB taxonomy): Bacteria > Actinomycetota > Acidimicrobiia > Acidimicrobiales > SZUA-35 > CADEDH01. The sequence goes on along the minus strand of JBCCRO010000042.1, from coordinate 17,414 downwards.
CGGCACACCGATCGCGTCCCGGCTCGACGACGATCCCCTGGTGAGCCACGGGCGCGCCGAGTTCGTGGCCGCCGAGGAGATGCAGCGGCCCCGGGGCTTCTGGTGGGCCCCCGATTCGTCCGCCCTGCTGGTGGCCCGGGTCGACGAGAACCCGGTGGCCGAGTGGTGGATCGCCGACCCGGCCCACCCCGGCCGGACGCCCAACGCCGTCCGCTACCCGGCGGCGGGTACCGCCAACGCCACGGTCGGCCTGGAGCTGGTCGGCCTGGACGGCACCCGTTCCGAGATCGACTGGGGCGCCGACGACTTCGAGTACCTGGCCGACGTGACCTGGTCGAGCGGGCACACTCCGCTAGCCGTCCGCCAACGGCGGGATCAGCGGCTGGTGTCGATCGCCGAGCTCGATCTCGGCGGCGACGCCCCCACCGAGTTGCAGCGGATCACCGACGACGTCTGGGTCGAGCTGATCCCCGGCACCCCGGCCTGGTGTGACGACCACCTGCTGACGATCGAGGACCGGCACGGCACTCGGCGCCTCTGTCTCGACGGCGACCCGCTGACCGACGACACGGTCCAGATCCGCAGCCTGATCGGGATCGTCACCGCCGATGACGACGCCCCGAGCCCGCCGCCCGAGAGCACGGGCCTCCAGGCCGCCGCCGTGGCCACGGCCTGGGTGTCGCCCACCGAGATCCAGGTGGTGGCGATCTGCCTTACCGACCCGGCCCACCCGTGGCTGTCGCTCTCGCCCGACGCCGGGGTGGCGGCGGGTCAGCTCGGCCCGTCCCACCTGCTGCTGTCGTGCGCCTCACCGGACACCCCGGGCACGACCACCACCGTCCATCGGATCGACTACAGCCTGCTCCAGGCGGCGGTGAACGACGGCGCCACCGAGCCGCTCACGTCGCCGCTGCTGGCCATCGCCGACCACCGGGAGACCGCGGGCTTCGCCGCCGAGCCGACGTTCACCGTCCTCGGCGCCCGCGAGCTCCAGTCGGCCGTGTTCCTACCGACCGGCCACGACGGCTCGACCCCCCTGCCCGTCATCCTCGATCCCTACGGCGGCCCCCACGCCCAGCGGGTGCTCCGCACCCACGACGCCCACCTGGTCTCCCGCTGGCTGGCCGAGCACGGCTACGCCGTGATCGTGACCGACGGCCGGGGCACCCCCGGCCGGGGCCCCGACTGGGAGCGCATGGTGTACGGCAACCTGGCCGACCCGGTGCTCGACGATCAGGTGGCGGCGCTGGAGAGCGCCGGCGAGCGCTACCCGCTCGACCGGGGCCGGGTCGGCATCCGGGGTTGGTCGTTCGGTGGCTACCTGGCCGCCCTGGCCGTGCTCCGCCGACCCGACGTGTTCCACGCCGCCATCGCCGGCGCCCCGGTGACCACCTGGCACCTCTACGACACCCACTACACCGAGCGCTACCTCGGCCACCCGACCGACGACCCCGACCACTACCGGGTGAGCGACCTGTTCGTGCCCGGGGAGCCCTTGGCCCTCGATCGGCCTCTGCTCCTCGTCCACGGGCTGGCCGACGACAACGTGGTCGCCGCCCACACCCTGCGCTTCAGCACCGAGCTGCTGGCCTCGGGCAACCCCCACCAGGTGCTTCCCCTGTCCGGGGTGACCCACATGACCCCGCAGGTGGCGGTGGCCGCCAACCTGCTGCGGCTGCAACTCGACTTCTTCGACACCCACCTCCGCCCCGATGTGGGAGGCGTCACCGCATGAGCGACCTGGGGGCCGGGCTCGACAATCTCGTCGAGCTGACCCCGACCCTGGCCTCGCTCGGCTGGAACGACACCCACGACACCTGGGCCGACGCCCACCTCGCCGCCACCGGTGCCCCCGGGGTCCGCCTCGACGATCCGGGCCGGGCGCAGGCGGTCGCCGTCGAGGAGACGGCGCTCGTCCGGGGGCGGCTGGCCCGGGTCAGTCGCGGTTTCACCCTGGTGTTCACCGGCGGCGACGCCCTTCTCGCCGCCTCGGGTCGAACCCGCCTCGACGTCGACGAGGCGCCGGCGACCGGCGACTACGCCCTGATCAGCGACGACCCGACCGACGGGCCCGCTATCGCCGCCATCTCCCCCCGCACCAGCGCCCTGCGACGCCGGGCCGCCGGACGGGTGCCGGAGCCGCAGGTACTGGCCACCAACGTCGACGTGGTGCTGGTGATGCACGGCCTCGACCGGGAGGTGAACCTGCGCCGCCTCGAACGGCAACTGGTGGTGGCCTGGGACAGCGGGGCCACGCCGCTCGTGGTGTTGACCAAGGCCGACACCGCCTCCGACGTCGAGGCCACGGTGGCCGAGGTGGCCACCATCGCCCCCGGGGTCGAGGTGCTGGCCTCGTCGACCAAGACCGGCCGCCAACTCGACCGCATCGCCGACCTGTTCGCCCCCAACCGGTCGGTGGCCATGCTCGGCCTGTCCGGCGTCGGCAAGTCGAGCCTGGTCAACGCCCTGTCGGAGGGGATGGTCCAGCTCACCGGCGAGGTCCGGGCCACCGATCAGCGGGGTCGCCACACCACCGTCACCCGCGATCTGATCCCGCTCCCCGGCGGCGGGTTCGTCATCGACGCCCCGGGCGTGCGCGAGATCGGCCTGTGGCAGGCCTACGACGGTCTGGCCCTCGCCTTCCCCGAGGTGGCGGAGGCGGCCGAGCGGTGCCGCTTCGCCGACTGCGAACACGGGAACGAGCCCGGCTGCGCCGTCCGGGCCGGGATCGAATCGGGCGCCATCGCCGAGCGGCGTCTGGACCACTGGCGACACCTCCAGGCCGAGCTGGCCCTGCAGGAGTCCCAGCTGGAGGAGTTCGCCCGCCGGGCGGAATCCCGAGACCGGGCCGATGCCGAGAACCAGCGCGATCAGGCCCGGCCCAACCGCCGCAGCCGACAGGGCGGCGGCAAGGGCGGGCGCCGCGGCGGCCGTCGCCGCCGGTAGCGCCGGGACCCGGGCGAAGCACCCCCCTCCCCCGCCCGCCGGGCCCCATGAGGGATACTCGTCGGTAGTCCTTCGCGAGGTAGGCCCAGCCACAACCCCCAGGGAGGCTCCAATGCACCAACCCGCTGCATCCCACAGGTCACTCCCGCCGGCCCGCCCCCGTCACACCCGCGCCCCCCGACCGGCCCTGGTGGCGGCCGCCGTCTCGCTGTTGGTGCTCACCGGTTGTGGCCGATCGGCCGACACCGACGCCCTCGGCTCCACCGAGGGTGATCCCGACATCGCCGGTGTGGTGGTGACCAGCCCCGATGCCGTGGTCACCCCGGCGCCGGGCGAGCCGGCCGACGCCACCACCTCCAGCACCGCCACCACCCTGCCCCAGCAGGTGCTCTACACCGTCGAGCCGGGCGACACGCTGTCGGTGATCGCCTCGCAGTTCGGGGTGCCGACCGAGGAGCTGGCCGCCTTCAACGGCATCACCGACGTCAACGCCATCAAGCCGGGCGATCAGCTGGCCATCCCCCCGGTGGTGGCCGCACCGGAGGCCGCGCCCGACGCCGCCACCGACCCGGCGGCCGAGGCCCCGGCCGAGGGCGACGGGGGCTGAGGCCGGCGGCTCCGGCGCCCCCGCCACCGCCGGAGGGCAACGGACCACGGTCTGAGGGCCGTGTGACCTGGGCCGATGGGGAGTTGATCCACCCGAACGGCCCTGTTCGATTCGGGCCGACGGTCGTCGGTCCCTAGCATGGCGACGTGGCCCGGACTCGCAGCAACGTCATCGTCGTCGGTGGTGGCATCGTCGGACTGGCCACCGCCCTCCAGCTGCAGCAGGCCCGGCCCGACGTCGACCTGACGGTGCTGGACAAGGAGCCCGAGGTCGGCCGTCACCAGACCGGCCACAACTCCGGTGTGCTCCACTCGGGCATCTACTACAAGCCGGGTAGCACCAAGGCCCTGACCTGCCGGGCCGGCCGATCGGCCATGGTCGATTTCTGCGTTGAGCACGGCATCGATCACGACATCGCCGGCAAGGTGATCGTCGCCACCGAGCGGTCGCAGCTGGAACAGCTCGACACCCTGGAGCAACGAGCCGAGGCCAACGGGGTCCGGGCCACCCGGATCGACGGCGACGAGCTGCGGGAACGTGAGCCCCACGTCGCCGGCATCGCCGCCCTCCACGTCCCCGACGCCGGCATCGTCGACTACGGCGAGGTGTGCACCACGATGGCCCGACTCCTCACCGAGCGGGGCGCTCGGGTGGCGACCGGGGCCGAGGTGGTGGGCCTGACCGAGACCCGGAGCTTCGTCCGGGTCGATCTGGCCTCGGGCGAGACCCTCACCGCCGAGCTGGTGATCACGTGCGGCGGGCTGCAGGGCGACCGTCTGGCCCGCCACGTCCGACCCGATCTCGACACCCGGATCCTGCCCTTCAGGGGCGAGTACTACGAGGTCGTCCCCGAGCGCCGCTCGCTGGTCAGGAACCTGATCTACCCGGTACCCGACCCTCGCTTCCCCTTCCTCGGCGTGCACCTCACCCGCATGATCGACGGGTCGATCCACGCCGGTCCAAACGCCGTGCTGGCCCTGGCCCGCGAGGGGTACACCTGGCGTGACGTCAACGTCCGTGACCTCACCGAGATCGCCCGATTCGGGGGCTGGTGGAAGCTGGCCGCCCGCTACTGGCGCACCGGCCTCGGCGAGTACCGCCGATCGCTGTCGAAGGCGGCGTTCGTCCGTGCCCTCCAGCGCCTGGTGCCCGAGCTGACGGCGGAGGATCTCGAACCGTCACCGGCCGGGGTCCGGGCCCAGGCGGTGAGCACCGACGGCGATCTGCTCGACGATTTCGTCTGGTCGGAGACCGACCGGGTGGTGTCGGTCCTCAATGCGCCGTCTCCGGCGGCCACCGCCTCGCTCGCCATCGGGGAGCAGGTGGCCGAGCGGGCCGTCGCCCACCTGGCCTAGATCGGGGGGCCGACGGCCGAGAGGCTACGGGCTCGGAGCCGGGGAGTCCGGCGCCTCGTGGCGCCGCACGGCCAGGGTGAGCGCCGTGCCCCACCCGGTGGGATCGAGGCCGAGTCGATACATCTGGGCTTCGGCCGCCGACCGGGATCCGTGTCCGAACACCGACTCGGCCAGATCGAGCAGCCGCTGCGACACCTGGTCGTCGGTCGACTCCAGCTCACTACGGGCGTGGCGGAGGGCCTCGACCACGGCCCGGTCGTCCCGGCGCCTCCTGGCCACGGCGGCCAGGGCCAGATGGGCCAACACCCGGTCGAGATAGGTGGCGCGCCCCTCGAGCACCCGGTGGGCCAGATCGACCGACCGGTCGAGTTCGACCTGGGCCACGGCGACGAGCGACTCCACCGCCTGGGCGTAGTACGACGTCGACCCGAGATCCTCCTCGTCGAGTTGGGCCGCCGCCTCGTCGACCGCTCCCCGCTGCAGCATGGCCAGGGCCAGCGACACCAACAGGTCGGACTCGCCGACCACCTCCGGCTGACCGGGGGCGGCGACGTAGCGGGCGGCCCACCGGATGGCCCGGTCGGACTCGCCGAGGCGGGCGGCGGAGGCGCAATTGGCCACAACGGCGATGCGTCGGCTCTCGGAATCGTCGGCCTGGTCGGCGGTGGCGTAGGCCGCCTCCAGGGCCGAGGTGCCCTCCTCGATCAGACCGAGGGAGACCAGGGCCCGCCCCTCGACCGCCTTGGAGGTGACGGCGACGGTGATGTCGTCGACGGCCTCGGCCAGGGTGGCGGCCTCCCGGGCCCGTTCGGCCGCCCGCGCCGCCCGCCCCGAGAAGAGCTGGAGGGTGGCGTCGAGGTTCTGCATCAGGCTCTGGGCCTGGGGATCGCCGCGGCGGGAGGTCTCGGGCAGCACCCGCTCGATCAGCTCCTGGGCCCGGTCCCAGTCGCCGGTGTGGAACGACACCCAGGCGAGCACGCCCTGGGCCCACACCAGGGCGCCGTAGTCCTCGATCTCGCTGAAGATGGCGATGGCGTCGTCGACCAGACCCCGGGCGGCGTCGAGCCGGCCGGAGCGGAAGGCGTGCCAGGCCAGACTCTGGAGGGCCCAGCCCTCGGCCCGGCGGTCGCCTGCCGCCACCGCCACGTTGCGAGACGCCTCCAGTGCGGCCCGGGCGGCGGCCTCGTCGCGCCGGGCCATCTCGGTCATGCCCAGGAGCCGCAGGGCCAGGGCCTGCTCGGTGGCGTCCTCCATCCCCTCCAGCCGGGCCGCCGCCTCCTTGAGGCGGGTGACGGCCAGGGAGAGGTCGCCGGCCTTGCGGTCGACGTCGCCCCGTACCAGGAGGGCCAGGGCGCCGAGGCGGGGGTCGACGTCGGTCAACCCCTCCAGGCGGTCGAGGTCGGCCCGGGCGCCGGCCACGTCGTGCACCTCGGTGCGGGCCTTGGCCCGCCCGTAGAGGAAGCGGGCCAGGTTGTCCTCGTCGTCGGCCGACAGCGCCATCCCGGCGCCGTACCAGCGGCCGGCCTGGATGGGCTCGCCCACCTCGAGCGCCCGTTCGCCCGCCTGCAGCAGCCAGTAGGCGGCCCGGTCGACCACCATGCGCTGATCGAGGCCGGCGAGGGCGGCCAACTCGTCCGACAGCTGGGCCGCCGCCCGATAGTGCTCGGCGATGGCCACCACCACCGAGTTGCGGATGGTGTCGCCCTGGGCGTTCTCCAGGTAGTTGGCGATGCCGAAGTGTTTCCGGGCCCGGACGGTCTTGGTCTGGCGGCCGTAGGCCACGTCGCGGATCAGGTTGGAGCGGAAGCGGAAGCGACGGGCGTCGATCTCCAGCAGGTCGGCGTCGACCAGCCCGGTGAGGGCGGTGTGCATACCCTGCATGTCGCGGGTCTCGGCCACCAGCGTGAACAGCCCGTCGAGGGAACCGGTGCGGCCGAGGACGGCGGCGTCCTCCAGGAGGGCCCGCTCGTTGCTGTCGAGGGCGTCGAGGCGGGCGCTGATCAGCCCCCGGAGGGTGGCGGGCAGCTCGTCGATCTCGACGTCGAAGTCGCTGTCGGGTTGGGAGCCCTGGGTCGAGACCAGGCCGGCCAGCTCCTCCAGGAAGAACGGGTTGCCCCCGCTGCGGGAGACCAGGTCCTCCACCTGCCCCTCGCCCAGCTCGGCGCCGAGGTCGGCCAGGAGCGAGGCCGAGGCCGAGCCGTCGAGCGGCCCGAGCTGTACCACGGTGAGACCGTGACGGCCCTGCCACAGGTGCTCGGGGTCCTCCGAGCGGGTGGTCATGATCACGACCAGGCGTTCGCGGGCCAGATCGCTGAGCACGTTGCGGCACAGGCCCCACACCGCCGAGGCGGCCCAGTGCATGTCCGACAGGAGCAGCACGATCGGGCGAAGGCGCAGCTCGGCCTCGATCGCCATCGTCACCGCCAGCGTCACCTCCGAGCGGTTGCGGCTGCGGTCGCCGCCCCGCAGCGCGGTGTCGTAGCCGAGGGTGTGGAGCAGGGCGGTGGTGAGGCGATCGACCCGATCGTTCGACGGATCATCCAGCCGCTCCCACAACGCCTTGCGCAGCACCACCTCGGCGTCGGTCATCGGGGCGTCGAGCTGCAGCTCGTACAGGTCGCGCACCAGCTCGGCCACCGGCCACCACACGTTGGCCTCGCCGTACGGCAGACACCGCCCCTCCAGCACCCGGGCTCCTGCGGTCTCGCCGATGGCGGCGGCGGCCTCGTTGGCCAGCCGGGTCTTGCCGATGCCGGCCTCGCCGACCACCACGGCCAACTGGGCCCGGCGACCGCCGACGGCCAGCTCGGCCTGGGCCCCGAGCAGGTCCATCTCGTGGCGGCGACCGACGAACGCGCCGCTGCGCTGGCGGTGCTGGCCCGGGGGGCGGACGGGGGCCACGGCGAGCCAGGCGGCCAGCGGTCGCTCCCGACCCCGGGCCGGGAGGTCGCCGACGAAATCGAAGGTGATGGCGTCGTCGACGGCCTGCTTCGTCGGCGCGCCCACCAGGGTCTGGCCCGGCTCGGCCAGTTTCTGCAGCCGGTCGGCGGAGTTCACCACATCGCCCATGGCGGTGTAGTCGCCACCGGCCGCGGTGCCGCCGACCAGCACCTCGCCGGTGTTGATCCCGATGCGGACCGCGATCGGCGGGTCCAGCTCCTTGGACAGCGTGGTCATCGTCTGCTGCATGCGGAGCCCGGCCCGCACCGCCCGCTCGGCGTCGTCCTCGTGGGCGACGGGCGCTCCGAACAGGGCGATGATGCCGTCGCCGACCACCTTGTCGATCACGCCACCGAACGTGGTGATATCGCGCGCCAGGCGTTCGAAAGCCCGGTCAACCAGATGCTTGACCTCTTCCGGATCGCGCTCCTCGGCCAACGCCGTGTAGCCGGCGATGTCGGCGAAGAGCACGGTGACGATTCGCCGCTCCTCCCCCGAGAGGGTCTGCGACGCACCGCAGTTCGGGCAAAATCGCGCATCCTGCCCGATCTCCATGCCACAGGATGAACACGAGGTCATTGCCACCAGCCTAGAACGTGTCCGCAGTCACCAGTAGGCCGAATCGGTCCTGGTGGGTAGGTCGTCGGGTCGCCACGGCTCCCCGATCGAACGGTTGCTTTCAGACGTCGGCCGGCGCGGGCTCGGGTTGACACCCCGGGCACCAGTAGGTCGGCCGATTCGCCCGCCCGAGCAGGGCGTAGGCGATCGGGGCGTCGCACCGCAGACACGGTTCCTCGGCCCGGCCGTAGACGGCGAGGCCCTCGGGCACCGTCGTCCGTTGGGCGGAGTCGAGATTGGCCCGAAGCAGTCGGTGGGAGGTGGCGATCAGGTCGTCGACGCCTGCCGGATCGACGGTGGCCAGCGGGGTGAGAGGGTGGTGGCCGCAGGCCCACAGCACCTCGCACTTGTAGACGTTGCCCACCCCGCAGAACAGGCGCTGATCGAGGAGCACGTCGAGCAGCGGCCGGGGGCCCTCGCCGGGGGCGGCCAGCCGTCGCCGGATCTCGTCGAGGTCGGGATCGGGGGTGCACAGGTCGGGGCCGAGATGGGCCCGGTCGCCGGTGGCGGCCCGACGGCGCCCGCCGGGGCCCTCGCCGTTGTAGAGGCGGACGTGGGGGGCGGCGAAGCACACGGCGACCCAGTCGTCGGTGGCGACCAGGACCCGCATCTTCGACCGGGAACGTCGCCACCGCTCGCCGGGCCGGTAGAGGTGCCAGGCGCCCGTCATCTTCATGTGGGTTTCGAGCACGGCGCCACCGGCGAAGGCGATGACCAGATATTTGCCCTCGGCCCGGACCTCCGTGATCGTCTCGCCCGCCGTCGGCCCCTCCAACGCCGAGCCCGGTGAGGGATGGCGCAGGTCGAAGGTCGCCAACGGCCGCCCGGTCAGGGCGGAGCCGAGCCGGGTGGCTGTCCGGTGGATGGTGTCACCTTCGGGCACCGACCCAGTGTGGCGGCGATACCGTTTTGTCGATGAACCAGCCCGTCGGCAAGTCCTCCCCCAGCGAGTCCCCGTGGTGGCGACGCGGTGTCGTCTACCAGGTCTACATCCGGTCGTTCGCCGACAGCGATGACGACGGCACCGGCGATCTCAACGGTCTCCGCAGCCGCCTCGACTACCTCCGCGACCTCGGGGTGGACGCACTGTGGATCAACCCGTGGTACGCCTCGCCGCTCGCCGACGGCGGCTACGACGTGGCCGACTACCGGCGGATCAACGAGAGCTACGGCACCGTCGAGCAGGCCGAGGCCCTGATCACCGAGGCCCACGAGCGCGGCATCCGGATCATCGCCGACGTGGTGCCCAACCACACCTCCCAGGAGCACGAGTGGTTCGCCGAGGCGCTGGCCGCCGGTCCGGGCTCGGCCGCCCGGGCCCGCTACCACTTCCTCCCCGGCACCGGGCCCGACGGCGAGGAGCCGCCAAACGACTGGCGCAGCGTGTTCGGCGGCCCGGCGTGGAGCCGGGTCCAGGACGGCGAGTGGTACCTCCACCTCTTCGCCCCCGAGCAGCCCGACCTGAACTGGGAGCACCCGGAGGTCCGCTCGGAGTTCGAGTCGGTCCTGCGGTTCTGGCTCGACCGCGGCGTCGACGGCTTCCGGGTGGACGTGGCCCACGGCCTGGTGAAGGACCCGGGCTACGCCGACCTGGGCGACGGCGGCACCGAGCTGCTGGCCTCGTCCAAGCGGCTCGACCACCCCCACTGGGACCAGGACGGCATCCACGAGATCGTGCGGAGCTGGCGGAGCCTGCTCGACGGCTACGACGGCGACCGGATGATGGTGGCCGAGGCCTGGGTCAACCCGGTCCGACTGCCGCTGTACCTCCGCCCGGACGAGTACCACCAGTCGTTCAACTTCGACTTCCTCCAGTGCACGTGGACGGCGTCGGAATTCCGCGAGGTCGTCGCCTCGGCCACCACGGCGGCCGCCGGTGTGGGCTCCACCCCCACCTGGGTCCTGTCGAATCACGACGTCATGCGGGAGGCCACCCGCTACGGCCTGCCCAACGACACCAACTGGCGGAAGTGGCCCGACACCGGCCCCCACGAGGATCTCGACGTCGACCAGGGGCTGCGCCGGGCCCGGGCGGCCGCTCTGCTGATGCTCGGCCTGCCCGGCTCGGCCTACATCTACCAGGGCGAGGAGCTCGGTCTGCCCGAGGTGTGGGACCTGCCGACGGCGGTGCTCGACGACCCGGTCTGGGTTCGCTCGGGCAAGACCCAGCGCGGCCGCGACGGCTGCCGGGTGCCTCTGCCGTGGACCTCGGACGGTCGCTCCTACGGATTCGGTCCGGGCGAGGCCGGGCCGTGGCTTCCCCAGCCCGACAGCTGGGCCACCTACGCCGTCGGTGCCCAGGAGGGCGTCGAGGGCAGCACGCTGGAGCTGTACCGGGAGGCCCTCCGTCTCCGCCGTGAGCTCGCCGTCGACGACGAGGAGATCGAGGTGCTCGACCTCGGCGCCGACGTCGTGGCCTACCGACGCGGTTCGGGCCTGACCTGCGTGGTGAACTTCGGCCCGACCGATGTCACATTGCCGCCCCATGACGAGGTTCTCCTGAGCAGTGCGGGGTCGCCCGAGGTGACTAGCCTCGGTCCCGACACCGCTGTGTGGGTCCGATAGGCGACCGCAACGCTCGGCAGCCCGTCAGCTGCTGAAAGGTCGGGCCGGCAGCGGGACAAAGTCAACGGAGACGAGGAGGGTTCCGTGAACGATCAACCCCTGCCCGATGCCGCGCCCGACCCCATGCCGCCCGCGGCGCTCGCACCACCCCCCGGCACCCGCCCGGAGTGGGCTGCCAACGCTGCGGCCTTCTCCGTCGGCGCCGCCAAGGTCTACGGCGCGGGCGACACCGAGGTGCACGCCCTGCGTGGCGTCTCGGTCCAGTTCGACGCCGGCCGCTTCACCTCGATCATGGGGCCGTCCGGGTCGGGCAAGTCCACCCTGATGCAGTGCATGGCCGGCCTCGACCGCCTCACCGCCGGCGAGACCTACGTGGGCGACGTACCCCTGTCCTCGCTGCGGGACCGGGCCCTGACCGAGCTCCGCCGGGACAAGATCGGGTTCATCTTCCAGGCCTTCAACCTGATCCCCACCCTCAACGCGGTGGAGAACATGACGCTGCCGCTCGACCTCGCCGGTGGGAAGGTCGACCGGGACTGGCTCGATCAGGTGGTCGGCGCCACCGGCTTGGGCGACCGTCTCGACCATCGTCCCAGCGAGCTGTCGGGCGGCCAGCAGCAGCGGGTGGCCGTGGCCCGGGCCCTGGCCTCGAAGCCCGACATCATCTTCGGCGACGAGCCCACCGGCAACCTCGACTCGAAGACGTCGGCCGAGATCCTCGAATTCATGCGTCGGGCGGTGAGCGAACTCAACCAGACCATCGTGATGGTCACCCACGACCCGGTCTCGGCCTCGTACTCCGACCGGGTCCTGTTCCTCAGCGACGGCAGCATCGTCGACGAGATGACCGAACCGACCGCCGACGCCGTGTTCGACCGCATCAAGTCGCTCGGGGGCTGATCCCATGACGATCATCCGGCTCTCCCTGCGAGGCATCCGGGCCAGCCTCGGTCGCCTCATCCTCACCGCCATCGCCATCGTGGTCGGCGTCGGTTTCGTCGGTGCCGCCTTCATCCTGGCCGACAGCCTCCAGGACACCTTCAGCGAGATCTTCGAGCAGGGAGCCTCGGGCACCGACGCCCAGATCACGCTGGCCGATCTGGAATTCGGCGATGACGTCCGGACCATTCCCGACTCGCTCATCGCCACCGTGGCCGAACTCCCGGAGGTCGGCGATGCGTCGGGCTCGGTCACGATCGACCCCGGCGACAACTTCCGGCCCTTCATCGTGGTCAACGCCGAGGGCGTGCCGGTGGAGCCACTCGGTCCGCCGATCGTCACCTTCTCCTGGGACGGTGAGGATCAGGAGGGCGCCATCACCCTGGCCGAGGGATCGGCCCCGTCCGGGGTCGAGGAAACGGCGATCGACGTCACCTACGCCGAGACGGCCGGGGTGTCGGTCGGCGAGCGGATCACCATGCTCACGCCGGACGGCGAGCAGGAGTTCCTCCTCGCCGGCACGTTCGAGATCCCGATCACGGCCGGCGCCTTCTTCGTCGTATTCGACTTCGAATCGGCCCAGACCCTCTACGGCAAGGAGGGGCAGGTCGACGCCATCGCCCTGACCAGGGCCCCCGGCGTCGACGTCGAAACGATGATCGCCGCCGTCGACGACGTGATCCCGCCCGAGGCTGCGGTCCAATCGCAGGAGCAGGTGATCGACGATGCCAGCGCCGAGTTCGAGACGATCATCAACGGCTTCCGCACCGGCCTGCTGATCTTCGCCCTCATCGCCCTGTTCGTCAGCCTCTTCATCATCTACAACACGTTCCAGATCCTGATCAATCAGCGTCTCCAGCAGATCGGCATGCTCCGGGCCATCGGCGCCACCCGCAACCAGATCAGCTGGCAGGTGGTGATCGAGGCGTTCGTGATCGGCCTCGTCAGCTCGGCCATCGGCATCGGGATCGGCCTCGGCATCGCCGAGCTGATCAAGCTGGCCTTCCAGGCCGGTGGTGGGTTCCCCGAGACGGCGACCGTGATCCGGCCCCGCACCATCTATGTCTGCCTCGGCGTCGGTGTGTGGGCAACGGTCAAGGCCGCCCTCATCCCGGCCATCTGGGCCGGCCGCATCTCGCCCATCGCCGCCATGCGCAACGAGGCGCCACAGCGGTCGTCCAGAGCTCTTCGAGTCGTCATCGGCAGCGTGATCCTCGCCCTCGGTCTCGGCCTGGTCGCCCTCGGCCTGTTCGGCACCTCGTCGCTGGCCGGCGTCGGCATCTCGCTCGGGGCGGGTGCGGTGCTCACCTTCATCGGGGTGGCCATGCTGAGCGTGCTGTTCGCCGGGCCGGTGGTGAACCTGTTCGGCCGCTGGAGCGTGCTCGGCGGCCTACTGGCCGCCCTGGGTGCCGCCCTGCTGATCCTGATGTTCACCGGCGACGGCCTCCCCGGCGGCATCGTCGGCTGGATCGGTTTCATCCTCAAGTTGATCGTGTCGACGATCGCCATCGTCACCGGCCTGTCGATCGTCGTCTCCGGGCTGACCGGCCGTCAGACCTCCTTCGGTGGTTCGGCCTCCGGCCTGGAGGGTCGCCTGGCCCGGCAGAACGCCGCCCGCTCCCCCCAGCGGACGGCGGCCACGGCCACCGCACTGACCATCGGCATCGCCCTCGTCAGCACCGTCGGCGTGGTCGGCGAGTCGCTCAAGGCGACGTTCTCCGACACCCTGGAGCAGGCGATCAAGGCCGACCTGTTCATCTTCGACGAGGAGACGCAGGGCCCGTTCTCCGGTGAACTGGCCGATCGGCTGGAGGCGGAGGTCGACGGCCTCGCCGCCCTGAGCCGGTTCCGGGGCAACGAGATCCGCATCGACGGCACCGACGTGGAGGACATCGGCGCCTTCGAGGCAGCGACCGGCGAGCAGCTCATCGACTTCACCGTGACCGACGGTGGCGTCGACGGCCTGGTCGACGACGGCGTGCTCGTCTTCGTCGACGCCGCCGAGGATCGCGGCCTCCAGGTGGGCGACACCATCGCCGTCGAGTTCCCCGATCTGGAGACGGAGCAGCTGACCGTGTCGGGCATCTTCGAGGACGCGTCGATCTTCCCCTTCACCAACTGGATCATCGACATCGGCCTCTACGAGCGCCACATCGAGAACGACGACGACGTCTTCGTCGGGGCGCTGGTGGCCGAGGGGGCCGACGCCGAAGCGGTGAAGGCCGACGTGCTCGAGATCACCGGCGGCTTCTCGTCGGTCACGGCCCAGGACACCGCCGAGTTCCAGGAGTCGCAGGAGGGTCAGGTCGACCAGCTGATCACCCTGTTGAACTACATGCTCGGCCTGACCCTGGTGGTGGCCTTCCTCGGCGTCATCAACACGATCGTGTTGTCGGTGGTGGAGCGCACCCGGGAGATCGGCCTGCTGCGGGCGGTGGGCACCACCCGGAAGCAGATCCGATCGGTGATCCGGTGGGAGTCGGTCATCGTGTGCCTGTTCGGCGCCGTGGTCGGCATCATCCTCGGTGTGATCTTCGGCGCTGCGGCCGTCGCCGCCATTCCCGACAGCATCATCTCGGTGGTGGCCGTGCCCTATGAGTCGGTGCTGTTCATGGTCCTGACCGCGGCGCTGGCCGGGGTCATCGCCGCCCTGTTCCCCGCCCTCCGGGCCTCCCGGCTCAACGTGCTGGAGGCCATCTCCAGCACCACCTGACCGGTGGCCGACCGTTCGCCGCCGGGTGCTCGATTGCACCCGAGCGGCGACCTGGTTACGAGCCCGTGCCCGAAGCCCACCGGGCTAGTGGTGCGGCTAGGTTTCAGGGCGTGGCGGCGCGGCGGAGCAGAGTGGCCAGCTACGGCTGGATCGAACGGCAGGGTCTCGTCCTGCTGACCAAGATCGCGCCGGGCTACGGCGGGGCCGGGCACTGGACGCTGCCCGGCGGCGGTCTGGAGTGGGGTGAGCACCCGGAGGACGCGCTGCGGCGCGAGGTCCACGAGGAGGCCGGGCTGCGGGGCGAGGTGGGCGAGCTGCTCGGCGTCGACTCCGCCAACTACCCGCCGAGCGAGCGCAACGGTTACACCGCCGTCCACGCCCTCCGCCTGATCTACCGCATGTCGGCCTCGGGCAACCCTCGGGTGCTGGAGACCGACGGCAGCACGTCGGATGCGGCCTGGCTCCCCCTGGCCAACATCGACAGCCTGCCGACCGTCGAGCTGGTGGCCGTCGGTCGCAAGCTGGCGCTGGGCGCGGTCGACGACCACACCGGCCCCTTCCGCCGCCGCTGAATCACCCCCTGACCGCCCCGGCGCCCTGCGATCGCCTGCCACCGGGCCGGCCGCTCGTCGAGCAGGCCGCCGACCGCAGGCGCAGGTACGGCTAGGCCGGCAGGTCGTTGAAGAAGAGGGCGATGATGTAGACCACGCTGAGGGCGCCGAGCACGATGGCGGGTGCCATCTCCTGCGGGGCGTCACCGCCACGACGGTGGTAGACGACGGCCCCGATCGTGGTGGCGACGAGGCCGGCGGCGGCCAGCACCCCCAGCCACTCGATGTCCGGCGCGATCAGACCGATCAGCACGCCGATGGCGCCGAGCACCTCGGCCGCCCCGATCGGGCGCAGCAGCGAGGTGAACCCCAGCCGCTCGGCGCTGTCCACCATCTGCTGGGCACCGGCCAGCTTGCTCGCTCCGGCCAGGCCGAAGCCCACCGCGACCAGCACTCCGACGATCCATCCCAGGACGACCATGTCGACTCCCTCGGCCCGCCATCGCCGACGGCGACGAGGGCGGGCCAGCCCCGAAGCCGACCAGCAACCTAGTGGCCGACGACGGGGGCGTCGACCACCATCGGCATCGGCGTCCACCGACCACCGTCGAGCGGTTCGCAAGGCGGCCCCGCCGCCGTAGGTTGGGGCCATGAGCTCCGTCTCCCCCGTACCGCCCCCACCGGTCGACCAGCTGGCCTCGTGGCAGGCCCTGGCCGCCCACGCCGAGGCGCTGTCGTCCACCACGATCGCCGAGCTGTTCGCGGCGGAGCCCGACCGGGCGGCGTCGCTCACCGTCGACGCCGCCGGCCTCCACGTCGACCTGTCGAAGAACCGGATCACCGCAGAGACCGTCGACCTGCTGAGCGCCCTGGCCGCCGAAGCGGGCGTCGCCGAGCGGCGAGACGCCATGTTCGCCGGCGAGGCCATCAACACCACCGAGGATCGCTCGGTGCTCCACACCGCTCTGCGCCGCAACGCCGACGAGCCGCTGGTGGTCGACGGGACCGACGTGACGGCGGAGGTCCACGCCGTGCTCGACACCATGGCCACCTTCGCCGACGCCGTCCGCTCCGGCTCGTGGACCGGCGCCACCGGCGAACGGATCACCACCGTGGTCAACATCGGTATCGGGGGCAGCGACCTCGGGCCGGTGATGGCCTACCGGGCCCTTCGGCCCTACAGCGACCGGGGCATCGATGTCCGCCACGTGTCGAACATCGACCCCACCGATCTCCACGAGGAGCTGCTGGGCCTCGATCCCGCCACCACGCTGTTCGTCATCGTGTCCAAGACGTTCGGCACGATCGAAACGCTGACCAACGCCCGGGCGGCCCGCACCTGGCTCGCCGAGGCCCTGGGGGCCGAGGCCGTCGGCCGGCACTTCGTGGCCGTGTCGACCAACGCCGACCTCGTGGCCGACTTCGGCATCGACACCGCCAACATGTTCGGCTTCTGGGACTGGGTCGGCGGCCGTTACTCGCTGCCGTCGGCCGTCGGGCTGTCGCTCATGATCGCCATCGGCCCCGACGGGTTCCGGCGGTTCCTGGCCGGGATGCGGGAGATGGACGAGCACTTCCGCACCGCCCCCTTCGAGGGCAACCTGCCGGTGCTCCTCGGCATGCTCGGCATCTGGTACGCCAACTTCGGTGGCGCCCAGTCGCACGCCGTGCTGCCCTACAGCGACCACCTGTCCCGCTTCCCCGCCTACCTCCAGCAGCTCGACATGGAGTCCAACGGCAAGCGGGTCACCCGGTTCGGGCAGCCGGTCACGGTCGACACCGCCCCCATCGTGTGGGGCGAGCCCGGCACCAACGGCCAACACGCCTTCTTCCAGCTGCTCCACCAGGGGACCCGCCTGGTGCCCGCCGACTTCATCGGCTTCTGCGAGGCCACCGACCCCATCGGCGACCAGCACGATCTACTGATGGCCAATTTCTTCGCCCAGACCGAGGCCCTGGCATTCGGGGGAACCACAAGTGGTTCCTCGAGTTCCGCCGGAGGCGCAACATCGCCGGGAACCACAAGCGGTTCCTCGAGTTCCGCCGAAAGCGCAACATCGCCGGGAACCACAAGCGGTTCCTCGAGTTCCGCCGAAAGCGCAACATCGCCGGGAACCACAAGCGGTTCCTCGAGTTCCGCCGAAAGCGCAACATCGCCGGGAACCACAAGCGGTTCCTCG
>JBCCRO010000041.1:0-42867 GCA_039201605.1 Actinomycetota bacterium | reverse complement strand
GGGCTTTGGGGTGTGTGGTGCGGGGTTCTGGCTGTCGCTGGGGTCTCAGCCTGGTTTCTGCTGTGCCTGTTCGCGTTTTTCACCTGGGTGGTCGCGCCCCCCCCAACTCACCAGCGGTAGTGGGCGAAGGCCTTGTTGGACTCGGCCATCTTGTGGAGGTCTTCGCGACGCTTCACCGAGGCGCCGATGCCGTTGGAGGCGTCCAGGATCTCGTTGGCCAGACGCTCGGCCATGGTGCGCTCCCGACGGTCACGGGAGAAGCCGACGATCCAGCGGACGGCGAGGGTGGTGGCCCGGCGGGGACGAACCTCGACCGGCACCTGGTAGGTGGCGCCACCGACGCGGCGGCTGCGGACCTCGAGCTGGGGCCGGACGTTGTCGACGGCCCGCTTCAGGGCGGCGATGGGATCGCCGCCGGTCTTCTCGCCAACGATGTCGAGGGCGCCGTAGACGATGCGCTCGGCCACGTTCTTCTTGCCCTCGAGGAGGACCTTGTTGACGATCTGGGTGACCAGGACCGACCGGTAGACGGGATCCGGTTCCAGTTCTCGACGGGGAGCGGGACCTTTACGGGGCATCTCTTAGTCCTTCTTGACGCCGTAGCGGCTACGGGCCTGCTTGCGGTCGCGGACACCGGCGGTGTCGAGGGTGCCGCGCACGATCTTGTAGCGAACACCGGGGAGGTCCTTCACACGACCTCCGCGGACGAGCACGATCGAGTGCTCCTGGAGGTTGTGTCCCTCACCGGGGATGTAGGCGGTGACCTCGATACCGGTGGTGAGCCGGACACGGGCGACCTTGCGAAGCGCCGAGTTCGGCTTCTTCGGGGTGGCGGTGTACACGCGGGTGCAGACCCCTCGCCGTTGCGGGGATCCCATCAGAGCCGGGGTCTTGGCCTTCTTGGATTTGCTTTCCCGGCCCTTGCGAACCAGCTGTTGTATGGTGGGCACCAAGCACCTCTCAGGGCTTTACACGGCGTAAGTAGTGATTGAAACGGACTGAAGCGAACTGCATCAGCCTGCGAAACACGGTCGGACTCAGTCGGAGGGGGGAAGCGGTCTCATGCGCTTCGGTCCGACTGATCACCGCCCGTAGGCTGAACGGCGTTCCCGGCAGCCAGAGGTGCGCGAACGCCAGCTACCAAGCCTATTGGCGCCTGTAGGCGATCACAACGAGTGGTGAGGCCCCACGATTCGCCGGATCGCTCAGACGGCGAGCAGTTGGAGGTAGGCCATGCCGAGGATGCCCCGATAGCCCCGGAAGTAGCCGTTGCGATGGACCGCCAGGTCCCGCCGGACGGTGGCGGCGTCGGGGTGGTCGTCGCCGTTGGCGGCCAGCCACCGGGCCGGTCCGGCCAGATAGCCGGACTCGAAAGCGTCCCACTCGTCGAGGGAGGCCTGGTGGGTGCGGACGATGACGAACCCGCACTCGTCGACGACGTCGAGCAGTGCCGGTAGGGCCAGGAACTCGTCGGCCCGGCCGCCGAGTGGCCTGGTGGCGGCGGGGGTGGGGGGTGCGGTCCAGATCACCTCGCCGTAGACGGCGGGCGAGCCGAACTCGAGCCGGGAGCGCAACGCCACCAGTGCCGAGCGGTAGTCGAGCGGTGCACCCTCGGCGGCGTCGGGGCCCCAGATCTGGCTGGCGCCTATGCAGACGACGGCCCCGGCGGTGTCGGGGGCGGCGTCACCGGCATCGCCCACCCGCAGCTCGAGGCGGTCCTGGAGGCCGAGTCGTTCGGCGTCGGCCCGTCCTCGGGCGATCGCCTCGGCGTCGATGTCGATGCCGAGGCCCGTGAGGTGGGTGCCGGCCGCCAGCGCACGGAGCAACAGACCGGCCCACCCGCAACCGAGGTCGAGCACGTCGCCGCTGCCCTCTCGGGCCAGGAAGGTGGCCAATTCCTGGGCTCGCACCTCGGACAGGGGTGAGAGGAAGGCCAGGTCATCGAACGGCTTGGGCACCTCGTCCATATCGCTCTCCTCGGCGGGGGCCGTCACTCTACGATCGGGACCATCATGATGATGCCAGCGACCCGGTTCACACCGGAGACCATTTCGGCCGTGGTGTTCGACATCGGCGGCGTGTTCACCTATCCCCAGTACCGACCGGTGCACCAGGCGCTGGCGGCCATGGGTCTCCGGCGGCCGGCCGACGTGCTCGCCTACCGCCGGGCCCACCATCGTGGGGTGCGGGCGTTGGCCGACGCCATGTTCGATCCCGAGCAGCCGACCACCGACGAGGCCGACCGGTCGGTGTGGGTGCACTACGACCAGGCCTACGCCGAGCATCTCGGGGTGGACGAGCAGTATCGGGCCGACCTCGCCGTGGCCATGCGCAACACCTGGGACTGGGTGCACGTCGACAACGTCGCCGCCTTCCACCGGCTCAACGCCTCGGGGATGCCGACGGCGATCGTGTCCAACAACGACGGGACCGCGGTCCAGCAGATGACCGACTACGGCATCTGTCAGATCGGCCCCGGGCCGCTGCCGTCGGTGGCGACGATCGTCGATTCGACCGAACTCGGGGTGGCGAAGCCCGACCCGGCGATCTTCGCCCCCGCCCTCGACGCCCTCGGCCTCGACCCGGCAACGGTGTTGTACGTGGGCGACACGGTGCACGCCGATGTGTTGGGGGCGACCCAGGCCGGCATGCAGGTGGTGCAGCTCGACCCGTTCGATGACCACACCGATTTCGAACACGCCCGGGTGGCGACCGTCGATGACGTGGTGGCGGCCCTCACCTGACCCCCACCTGGTCCTCACCTGGGCCCCCGACCTGGCCCTCTTCCACCCGCCCGGTTCCGACGCCGAGGCGGCGATCGGCGAAACGCACTGCGTCGGAGCGACAAACGCAGCGGGTGGTGGCCACCGCACCGAGCGGTTGTCGCTATGACGCGGGCGCTTCGGAAGGTTCGGGCCCGGAGCGCGCTCGTACCCGGAGCGACCGGGGACGGCCTCAGCCGAAGTTCGGGGGCCGCTTCTCGTTGATGGCGGCGAGACCCTCGGGGGCGTCGGTCCCGGCGAAGCCGAGCATCTCCAGCGCCACCGAGGCGTCGAAGGAGGGACCGGCCATGCGCAGCCAGTTGTTGAGGGCGAGCTTGGTCCACTGGATCGCCTGCTGCGATCCGGCGGCCAGGGTGCGGGCCACCTCGAAGGCCTTGTCGATGACCTCGTCATCGTCCACCGCCATCGACACCAACCCGATCCGCTCGGCCTCCTCCCCCGAGAGCGGGTCGTTGGTGAACAGGTAGTACTTCGCCTTGGCCATCCCGCACAACAGGGGCCAGATGATGACGGCATGGTCGCCCGCCGCCACCCCGATCTTGGTGTGGCCGTCGATGATGCGGGCTGTCCGGCCGACGACCGAGACGTCGGCCATCAGAGCCGTGGCCAGGCCGGCCCCGACCGCCACCTTCTCGATGCCGGACACGATCGGCTTGGAGCAGTTGATCATGTTGTAGACGAGGTCGCGGGCCTCTCGGAACGTCTCGGCCCGGGTGGCGGGATCATCGATGATCTCGGCGATCATCTCGGTGTCGCCACCGGCCGAGAAGGCCCCGCCCTCGCCGTGCACGACCACGACCCTGGTGACGGGATCGCGGTCGATCACCTTCCACACGTCGGCGAGATTGGCGTGCTTGGTCGAGTCGACGGCGTTGAGCTTGCCGGGGGTGTCGAGGACCACCCGAAGGATCCCCTCCTCCGGACGGTCGATTTTCAGACCGGTGAACTCCTCATAGCGGGCGAGCGTGCTGTCCATGGGCCGAACCTAGGTTCGGGGCCGAGTCGGCCACAAGTACCGGCTGGGGCCGATGCACGGTGGCGACCGACCGGCCGGATGGCCTAGCGTGCCAGGCGGGCAGTGACGGCTTGGTCCGTCCCCACGACCTGCGAGACGGCCGGACCGGTCGCCGGCGACGAGCAATGAGGAGAGACCCACCGTGTCCAAGGATCCCAAGGAAGAGCGCCTGCGGGCGCTGACGCTGTTCGAGAAGGCCGATCGCCGGGCGATGTCGCACCTGCTGCAGGCCATCGACGAGGCCGACGTGTCGGCGGGGCAGTCGATCATCACCCAGGGTCGGGACGGCCAGGAGATCTACATCGTCGCCGAGGGCACGGCGGCCGCCATCATCGACGGCAACGAGGTGGCCGAGATCCCCGCCGGTGAGCTGGTGGGCGAGCTCGGCTACTTCACCCGCATGCCGGCCAGCGCCACCATCACGGCCAAGACCGACCTCAAGGTGCTGGTCATGCCCTACAACCGCTTCGATCAGGTGCTCGACGACAACCCGCACCTGGTGCGCCTCATCCTCGAGGAAGTGGCCCAGCGTCTCTACGACACCGACGCCAAGCTCAACTGACCCGACGCCGGGCCGACGCCGCCGGTGGCCGAGTCATACCTAGCCATCGGCGGCCTCCCGATCGGCCAGCGCCTCGGCCCGGGCCCGCTCCATCTTCTCGGTGGTGAGGCGAGGCCGGGCGAAGGCGTAGAGGAAGAAGTGGGCCACCCCGGCGACGAGCCACGGCAGTCGTAGCGCCGTCTCCCGGGTGGTCACCGTCTCGCCCACGCTGATGATGGCCCCGGCCAGCAGGGCCCCGAGCGGCATCATCCCCCAGGCGAAGAACCGGTACACGCTGTTGACCCGGCCCAGCAGCTCGTCGGGAATCACGGTCTGACGCAGGCTGACCGTGATGACGTTCCACAGCACGGCGGTGAACATGAAGGCGGCGAACAGCGCCCACACCACCGGCCACTGCGAGGTCAACCCGATGGCGATGGCGATGAAGGCGCCGCCGAGCAGGGTCACGCCCAGCGACGGGCCCGACCCGATCCGGTCGGCCACCTTCGACGCCGTCCACCCGCCGATCACGCCACCGACCGCACCGCCGGTGGACAGGATGGCGAACTCGGTCGGGCTCGTACCCAGCACCTCCTGCCCGTAGAGGACCAGGGTGGCCATCGACAGGGTGCCCAGCAGGTTGAGGAAGCCGAGGATGACCGCCATCGGCCGGAACAGGTCGTGACCCCACAACCATCGGAAGCCCTCGGCCAGCTCCTCCTTCCACGGCCTGCGATCCTCGGCCGGGGCCGGCGCCGTCGATCGCAGCATCGTCCTGGGCAGGATCAGCGTGATGAGCACGGCGGCGACGGCGAAACTGGCGGCGTCGACGAAGAAGGGCACCGAGAAGGCCACGACCAGCAGGGCGGCGGCCAGCGGTGGCCCGATGAAGGTGTTGGCCACCATCTCGGCGCTCCACAGGCGTCCGTTGGCCCGCTCCAGATGCTCGGGAGGGACGACGGCGGGCATGAAGGTCTGGGCGGCGTTGTCGTAGAGGACCTCCGCCATCCCGAGCAGGAGGGTGGCGACGAGCAACAGGCCGTAGAGCGTCAGGTCCTCGGTCGGGGACGCCGCCGCGTCCAACTCGTCCGGGCTGAGGAGGCCGCCCTGTCGGTTGAGCACGGCGAACGACACGAACAGGGTGAGCACGGTTCGCAGCCAATTGGCCTGGATCATCAGCGTGCGACGGTCGTAGCGGTCGGTGATCACGCCCGCCGGCAGGGAGAACAGCAGCCACGGCAGCCGCTGGACCACGACCACGAGGGCGATGAGCAGCCCGTTGCGGGTGACGGCCGAGGCCAGCCACGGGTAGGCGATGGTGCCGATGCCGTCGCCGACGTTGGAGATCGTGCTGGAGGCGAAGAGTTTGTAGTAGGCGCCGCCGAGCCTCGATGAGCCCGAGGGCGCCTCGTCGATCCTGGTCTCAGTCATCGCTCGACTCCGGCAGGGTGGGATTGTCGGTCGGGTAGACGGCGGCGATGAAGCCGAACACCACGTCGCCGTCGCGGGGCAGCGTGGTGAAC
Source organism: Actinomycetota bacterium (assembly GCA_039201605.1). Lineage (GTDB taxonomy): Bacteria > Actinomycetota > Acidimicrobiia > Acidimicrobiales > SZUA-35 > CADEDH01. Next base: position 37,005 of record JBCCRO010000041.1, on the reverse strand, counting down.
CGCTTGGCCAGCTCGTTGACCTCGTCGAAGAACTCGGCGGCCCGGGACTGGGGGATGCGGGCGTGGCGGAGCGTCGACAGCTGCTGACCGCCGGGACCGGCCTCGTTCACCGCCTGATCGAGGAAGCCGCCGGCCCTGCTGTGCTTGGCCAACTCGCCGACCACGATCGTGCGACCGGTCCGCCCGTAGAACCGCTCCTCGATGGCCCGCACCTTCCGGGTCCGCACCACCTGCAACAGCTCCGCCTCGACCAGTTGGTCGACGTGATAGGCAACCGAGCTCTTCGGCCGATCGAGCGCGGTCGCCAGCTCGGTCACGGTGGCCGCACGTTCGAGCACGAGATCGAGGATGTGGCTCCGGTCGGCGTGGGCCAGGGCCTTGATCTGCTCCGGCGAGGTGGCGGCGACCTCATCGGCCAGCGCGTAGTCGGGAAAGGCGGCGCCGGCCGGGTCTTCCGACGCTTCGGGCCTTTCCGGCACTTCCGGTACATCCGACATATACCGAATGATCGACTATTTTCGGACGTTTGGCAAGGGCCCAGCAACCGCCGCCGAGCAACCGCCGCCGACCAGGGCGCCGCCGCAGGCTCAGCCCGAGGGCACCTCGTCGGGCCGAAGGACCGCCCGGGCCGCCCACAGCGCGTTGATGACGGCCGGCGCCCCGGCGTAGATCAACATCTGCAGCACCACCTCGACGATCTCCTCCTCGGCGGCGCCGGCGGCGACAGCGTGTCGGATATTCGCCTGAAGCTGGGGCCCGGTGTGGCCTCCGAGTGCGGTGAGCGCGGCCACGGTCGCCAGCTGCCTGCTCTTGAGGTCCAAGCCGGGCCGGCTGTAGAGGCCGCCGTAGGCCGTCTCGACGATCAACGAGGTGACCCCGGGGGCGAAATCCTCCAGGTCGGCGCTGAGGGCCTCGACGAGACCCGGATTGAGGGTGCGAAGCACCGCCCCAGCGGCCTCGGAAACGACGACGGGTTCATGATTCGACATATCCGTACACTATCAGAACCCTGATAATTGATCGAGGGCTGATAATCGGCCAGGATGCTCGGATGGACATGGCAGACCGGCTCGGCATGGCCATCAAACGGGCCGAGCAGCACCTGATCCGGGCGAAGACCGATGCGTTGACCCCGATCGGGCTCACCGTGCCGCAGTACGCCGCTCTCCTCGCCCTCTCCGAGGAACCGGGCATCAGCGCCGCCGAACTCGCTCGCCGCTGCCTCGTCACCCCGCAGACCATGACCACCGTGATCCGCAACCTCGTGGCGAAGGAGGCGGTGGAGCGTCGCCCCCATCCCTCGATCGGCCACGTGCGGCAGGTCTTCCTCTCCGATCGCGGCCGTGAGCTGCTGGCGGCCGCCGACATCGAGGCCGTCGCCGTCGAGTGCCGCCTGGCCGCCGCCTTCTCCGAGTCGGAACGGCGGGCGCTGGTGGCACTCCTCGACCGCTGTGCCGAGGAGCTGGGCGAGGGTGAGGAGCCTCGCTGAGGGAGACGCGTCGAGTGGTGCGCCGTACCGACCAACAGGTGGCCCGACAGGTGGACCGATAGGCGCAGTCGCTACGAGCCGGTCTCCGGACCGAACAGGCCGAGGGCTCGGGAGGCGGCCAGACCGTTGAAGGCCATGTGGCCGAAGATCGACGGCCACAACCGGTCGGTCTGCAGGGCGACGATGGCGAACACCAGGCCGGCACCGGCGATGGCGGCGGCCAACACCGCCGTCTGGTCCAGGTCGCCGCCGGTGTAGTGGGTGACGGTGAACAACAGGGTCGAGAGCACGACGGCGGCCACCGTCCCCAACCGCTTCTCGACCGCCCGCAGCGTGAGCCCCCGGAAGAACAGCTCCTCGGACAACGGGGCCACCACCACCACGAACACCACGAGGGCGTACAGCCAGATCGACCCCTCGGCCTCGGTGATCGGCTGGGTGTTGCCCTCCACCTCCTCGGGGGCGAGGCCGACGACGTTCGCCACCAGGGTGGCGGCCACGGCCCCCAACCCGACGGCGATGATGGCGGTGCCGACGCCGAGCAGGGGATCGATCGGCTTGAACCGGAGGCGCCAGTCGGCGGCCACCCCCCGCCCCTTCCACCTCGACACCAGCACCGGCCACGTACCGAGGCCGATCTGCAGCCCGGCCCACGAGATGAGCCCGAGCAGGAGGACGTCGTCGTCGCTGTCGCCCACGACGCCGGCGGCGTCCAGGCCGAGGGCGACGCCCACCGCGACCAGCGTGGTGGCGGCGACGTAGAGCACGCCGAGGCCCACGTCGAGTACACCCCACCGGGGCCGGTTCGCCGCCTTTGCGCTGTTCACGGATCTACCGCTCGGCTCCGCCCACGGCCAACACGGTAGTCAGCCGGATCCTCACAGCGTCTCCGCCCCGGAGAGGATGGAGGCCAGATGTTCGAGCGACCCGAACGAGTGCCCCTCGACGAACTGGTCGATGCTCGGCAGGGCGGCGGCCATACCGGCGGCCAGCGGGGCGTAGCCGGGGGTCGCCTTCAGCGGGTTGACCCACACCAGCCGGTGCGTGACCCGGTGGAGGCGGGCCATCTCGTCGCCCAGGAGGGTGGTGTCACCCCGATCCCAACCGTCGCTGAGTATCACCACCACCGCACCGCGGGCCATGCCGCGGATGGCCCACTCGTCGTTGAAGGCCTGGATCCCCTCGCCCAGCCGGGTCCCGCCGGCCCAGTCCTTCACCCGGGGGAAGGCCACCCGCAGGGCGGCGTCGGGATCGCGACTCGTCAGGTGGCGGGTCAACCGGGTGAGCCGGGTGCCGAGGGCGAACACCTCCACCCGGCTACGGGACACCACCGCGGCGTGGGCGAAGCGGAGCAGGGCCCGGGCGTAGGGCTCCATCGACCCCGACACGTCGAGAACGAGCACCAGGCGACGGGGTCGGCTGGCGGGCTTGGTGTAGGCGCGCCGCATCGGCTCACCGTGATGACGGAGCGCGGCCTGCACCGTGCGCCGCAGGTCGGGCCGACCCCGCTCCCCCGCCGCCGGAACCTGGCGGCGGGAGCTGCGGCGGTAGGTGGTGAAGCGCAGGCCGGCCATCAGCCGACCGAGTTCGGCCAGCTCCTGTTCGGTGCAGTCGGCGAAGTCCTTCTCGGTGAGCACCTCGGCCCGGCTGAAGCGGACCTCCTGCACGTCACCCTCGGGGTCGAGCCCGTCGCCGTCGCCGTCCCCGGCCGCCTCGTCCTCCCCCTGCTCGTCGTCGAGGGCGATCGTGCTCTGGGGGACGTCGCTCTCGACCGTCATCGACGTCGAGGTCATCTGCTCCCAGAACACCTCGAATGCCCGATCGTGCATGACCAGATCCTCGGGTCGGTTGACCAAGGTGGCCCGACCGGCCCAGAACACGCCGTCGCGATCGTCGAGGCCGACCTGGCCCAGCGCCTCGAGGTAGTTGATGGTGGCGGTGGCCGGCACCCGCAGACCGGCGATGCGCAGCAGACGGCAGAAGCCGACGGCGATCCGCTCGGCCCGTTCGTCGTGGTCGGCGGGCGGGGCGGCGGGGGCCGTCGTCACACGGTGCCCCGCATCACTGCGGCCTGCAGCATCTCGGGCAGGCCGAGGTCGATCACCCGCTCGGCGTCCTCGCGGTACTTGAGCACCGTGCCGAGCGTGGCCTCCACCGAGGCGTCGTCGATGGTGGCGCACCCGAGGGCGGCCAGCGACCGGGCCCAGTCGATCGACTCGGCCACGCCCGGCGGCTTGTACAGGCCCTTGTCCCGCATGGCCTCGACGGCGGCCGCGACCTGACGGGCCAGCGTGTCGCCCACCTCGGGGGCCCGGAGCTTCACGATCTCCACCTCGCGCTCGAAGCTCGGGTGCTCCACCCAGTGGTAGAGGCAGCGGCGCTTGAGGGCGTCGTGCACATCGCGGGTGCGGTTGGACGTGAGGATCACCATCGGGGGTCGGGCGGCGGTGATGGTGCCGAGCTCGGGGACGGTGATGCTGTAGTCCGACAGCGCCTCCAGAAGAAAGGCCTCGAACTCGTCGTCGGCCCGGTCGACCTCGTCGATCAGCAGCACCGGCGGCGGCCCCTCGGTGGGGCTGAGGGCTTCGAGCAGGGGGCGGCGGATCAGGAATCGGGGGTCGTACAGCTCGGCCTCCAACTCGGCGGCGGTGGCGGTGGCGGCCTCGCCGGTGGCCTCCGCCGTGCGGAGGTGGAGCAACTGGCGGGCGTAGTCCCACTCGTAGACCGCCTGGGAGGCGTCGATCCCCTCGTAGCACTGGAGACGGATCAGCGGTCCCCCCCGCCACCGGGCCAGCACCTTCGCCACCTCGGTCTTGCCGACCCCGGCCTCACCCTCGAGGAACAGCGGCCGCTGCAGGGTGAGCGAGAGGAAGATGGCGGTGGCCAGGCCCTCGTCGGCCAGGTACTCGTGCTCGGCGAGGGCGGCGGCGACGTCATCGACGGAGTTGGGTGGGGTCACGGCTTGGAGAGTAGTGGCCCGGGCCGAGCTGTCGCCTACCCGCTTCGCGCCGGCTCCCCCAGCGGCGGCGACGTCGGCGGCGCCGAACCCCGACGGCCCCTCGACCAGTAGTAGAGACCGAGGAGTAGCCCGCTGGTGCCGGCGACCACGTCGCGGGCCCGGATCAGGAGGCTGAGGGCCACCCCCAGGGCGGGGCTCTGGCCGATGATCTCCATGGCGAACAGCTGACTGGCCTCCAGCACCCCGACCCCGGCCGGGATGGGGGTGAACATGGCGATGCGCGAGGCGGCCACCACGATCACCACCTCGGGGATGGTGAGGGTGGTACCGAGGAAGAACAGCGCCAACCAGAACTCGATGCCGAGCAGGATGGGCCAGATGACGAACGACAGGACGACACCCCGCCAGAAGACGGTGCCCTGGTTGCGGCACAGGTCGCTCACCTGGGCCTCCATCTCGGCCACGGTGCGGCCGGTGGCGGCCAGGCGTCGACCACCGTCGAAGCGGCGGAGCAGCCGGGTCAGCGGTCGCCGCCCCCGCCAGATCGCCGTCATGTAGAGCAGGGGGAAGCCGGCCAGGGCGAACACCGGGAGTAGACCGCGCCAGCCGAAGTCGCCGCCGTAGTCGCCGACCACCACCAGCACCAGCCCCACCGCCAGCAGGCTGCCCTGGGAGATGGCGGCGAGGAGCTTGTCGAGGCCGAGGCTGGCGACGGCGTGCGCGGTGCTGACCTCCTCGCGGGTCCGCACCAGCTGGACCTGGGCCGGCTCGCCACCCCACTGGGGGCCGGGGGTGAAGTAGCTGAGGCCGAAGCCGACGAGCGAGTAGCTCATCACCGACAGCATCCGGGTGAGGTAGCCGTAGGCCGACAGGAACAGCCGCCACCGGCTGCTGAGCACGCCGATGATGATCACCCGGACGGCGATCAGGACGAGCACCCCCTGCACGGTGAAGTTCGACAGGAGGCGGCGCACGTCGACGTCGACCACCTGGCGGCCAACCCAGTACACGAGGGGCGGCAGCAGGACCCACATCAACAGCGGCCAACGCTTCAGCCAACGCCCCGCCCGGGAGGGAGGCGTCGGAGTGGAAACGTCGGCGTTCGCCTCCACCGGCTGCTCCGTCATGACGCCACGGGCTCCCTCAGATAGCGGAGGATCACCGCCGCGATGTGCTCGGTGGACGATGACGACAGGCTCGGGTAGCTGGGCAGCCGCAGGAGATGGTCCGACGCCCGGGAGGCGGCCGGGTTCGACGAGGCGAACTCGGCGAACTGGTCGAGGGCCGAGCAGTCGTAGAACTCGTGGGGGTTGGCCTCGACGCCGTAGCGGGCCAGTTCGGCCGTCACCGCCTCGTGATCGTCGACGTAGACCCCGAAGTAGGCGCCGTTGGCCCGACCGTGGCGGTCCTCGTCGAGCAGGTCGACACCGGCCACATCCCGCAGGCGGGCCTTCATGTCGGCGATGTGGCCCCGGCGGCGGGTGATGTTGTCGTCGAGGCGTTCGAGCTGACGCCGGTGCATGGCGGGCATGAACGCCTTGGCCGGGGCCCGGGTGTCGGGGTCGAAGCGGTAGTCGGGGTTGTCCTTGGCCGGGTTGACCACCGCTTTGAGCCGGGGCAGCAACCGGTCGCCGGCCCGCCGGGCCGGGTACAGGGCGAGCCCGTAGAGCCGGGGGCGGTTGAGGGCGCTGACGGCGGCCCGGCTGGTGGTGTCGGCGAAGGAGGCCACGGCGCCGGTGTCGTGCGCCGGCAGGTCGAAGCGGTCGGCGTGTTCGTCGGCCAGGGCCAGCAGCCCGCCGCCGAAGGAGTTGACCAGCTTCTCCACCCCGAAGCTGAACAGGGCGCCGTCACCGGCCTGGCCCACCTGGACGCCGTCGACCGTGGTGCCGACGGCGTGGGCGCAGTCCTCGAACAGCAGCAGATCGTGGGTGGCGCACAGCTCGACGATGCGGGGCAGGTCGGCCGGGATCCCGAACATGTGGGTCACCAGCACCGCCGCGCTCCGAGGGGTGATCTTGGCCGCCAGATCGTCGACGTCGATGGTGAGCGTCGCCGGGTCGATGTCGACGAACACCGGCTTCAGCCCACGCTGCACGGCGAGGCGGACTATGACGTAGAAGTTGTAGGCCGGGACCAGGATCTCGTCGCCCTCGGTCGGGTCCATCGACTCGAGGAAGTACCAGAAGGCGTGCCGGCCGGTGGGCGTCGGGTACACCCGCCGCCGGTCCAGCACCGTCTGCCACACCTGGCGGGTCTCGGCCACCAGGTCTGCGTCATCACCGTTCGGCGTCCTCACCCAGGTGAGGAAGTCGGCCGGCTCCAGGCAGGACGAGTGCTTCGGGATCATAATCGCGCCGTTCTACCAGGGCTTCATCGCCAGCCGACGAGACATGTCCGACTGCACGGCGTTGTCCGGGTCGTAGCGGGCCACGATCTCCCGCCAATCGGTGAGCTGGGCGCCGTACATGCGCTCGAGCTGGTCGGCCGAGATGCAGGAGTCCTTGGCCAGGTACACCCGACCGCCCATCTCGATCAGGGCGTCGGTGAAGTGGCGGAACAGGGCCCGGGTCTCGGCGGTGTCGCCGGCGAACATCGACGCCGTCACCCCCTCGTAGGGGAACGTGAGCAGTCCGGCCCCGGGCTGGGCCCCGAGCCGCTTGAACACGTAGCCCCGAGGGGTGACGCCCCGGGCCTTGGCCAGCCGGATCAGCTCCCCCCAGGCGTGTTCCAGGTCGCCGCTCGGCACCACGAACTGGTACTCGATGAACGAGCCGAGCACGTGGTTGACGTTCTTGATCGCCTCGTGGAGGCCGATGTAGTTGTAGCTGCGGATGTGGGCCGGCCGGTCGACGTCGCCATAGAGCTTGAGCTGCACCCCCCGGAAGGCCGACATGCCGATGTGCATCAGCTGCAGCCGCTTGAACGGGAGGGTGGGCAGCCAGATCTCGACCGACTTGCGGGCCTTGGGCACCGGGTCGTCGCTGTAGTTGGCGGCGGGGTGGATCATGATGTCGCTGGCCGGGTCGCCCGGCTTCACGCACGACACGAACTGGAAGTCGTCGTCGCTGGTGGCCAGGGCGTCGAGGGCGGCGGGGACGCCGGTGAGGGTGCGTGACCGCAGCCGGACGACCGAACGCCGGCCCCGCTGCAGCTTGAGCGTGACCGTCTTGGCGAAGCCGGTGAGGCCCATGCCACCGATGGTGGCCCGGAACAGGTCGCCGTTCTCCGTGGGGGTGCAGCGCACGAGCTCGCCGGTGCCGAGCAGCAGCTCGATGGCGGCCACGTGATGACCGAACGACCCCTCCTTGACGTGGTTCTTGCCGTGGATGTCGGAGGCGATGGCGCCGCCGAGGGTGGCCCACTGGGTGCCGCCGAAGATGGGGAACGACCAGTCGGTCCCCTCGAGGAACTTGTGCAGGTTGCCCATCTCGACGCCGGTCTCGCAGCGCACGGTGCCGGCATCCTCGTCGAGTTCGAGGATGCGACGCAGGCCCGAGGACGACAGGGTCACCCCGTCGGTCACGTAGGCGGCGTCGCCGTAACTGCGACCCGCCCCGCGCGGGATCACGGGCGCGCCGACGGCGACCGGGGCCGAGCTGGTGGTGTCGTACCGCCGCAGGCTTGTCTCGGTGGGCAGGGTGAACGACCAACTCGCGATCGGCGTCCGTTGACCGACCAGCGCCGGCGCCGTTGCCCGCTCAGTCTTCATAGCTGTATCCCCCAAGGAAATCGAACTCCGCCATGCGCTTCTCCACGTCCCTGATCAGGTCTGCGGTCCACGGGGCCCGGTCGCGGCTGCGATTCGGGCTGGAATAGAAGATCGCCGTGCAGTCGGCGACGTAGTCGTCGTCGGCCTCCAGGCCGACGAAGTGGCACAGCTGCCGGACGTTGTCGGCCGGCTCGGCCAGAAACTCGTCGTGATGGATGTCGAGCACATCCTCGGCGGCGAGACGGCTCCGCACCTCACGGTTGGTGGCGCACAGCCGGAAGTAGTGGTCGGCGGTGGCCTCCAGGGTGCGCCGGGTCCGCACGGCCCAGGTGCTGATGTTGTCGAACGGGTTGCGGACGGCGTGGATGAAACGGACGTCGGCGTCGAAGGTGGCCAGGCGATCGAGCAGCGACGGGTCGGCGGCCAACGCCTCCGTGGTCTGCTTGCCCTCCTGGTCGCCGACGACCAGCAGCTCGGTGAAGCCGCCCTGATGCTGGCCGGCGATGTCGTACTGGTAGCCGGTCAGCCGACGGCCGCCGGTACCGAACCGTTGGGCGTTGCGGACCGCCATGTACCGCAGCTGCTTCTCGTCGAAGCCCCGCCGGAGGTAGCCGAGCGAGTTCAGCCGGTGGGAGAAGAGGGCGTTGGGGTGGGCGTCGAGCACGGAGCTGACGAGGCTGTGGCCGCTGCGGGGGTACCCGATGAACAAGCAGAACGTCCGGACCTGATCCAGCTCGGGCATCGACGCGGCCTTGCGTTCGATCCCGAGCGCGTCAAGACGACTCGTGACCGCCAACCGAGCCCACAGCCGGGCCTCGGTGAGTTCTGATGCGTTGAGCCGTCGTCGCATTGCTCCCCCGCATTGCACTTCGCCCCCGACCGCGTGAAGTTTCGGGGTCGGCAGAGTGACATGCTAGTGCAGTTCACCTATCGACGCCCCCGCGTAGGCCCCGATTGGGGCCCTTGTCACAGGGGCCCCGAATCGGGCTCCCGCAGGCCGTCGACGGGCCCGGAACCGGCGACGAACGCGGGTCAGGACGACGGGCCCGTGATCACCACCGGGGTACCGAGGGGGAGGATCTTGACCAGCTCGTTGATCGTCTCGTTGGCCAGCCGCACGCACCCGTGGCTGACGTCGCTCCCGAGCGACGACGGTTCGTTGGTGCCGTGCAGGCCGATCACGCCGTCGCCGCCGTTGAACGACTGCAGCGTCTCGGAGTAGCCCGACAGTCCATAGGCGTAGGTGCCGTAGGGACCGGTCGGATCGGGCGGCTGCAGCAGCTCGGTGAGGTAGAACTCGCCGAGTGGTGTGGGGGTGGCTCCGGTCCCGATTGCGACCGGCACCTCCATCCGCACCCGCCCCCGCTCGAACAGAGTGAGCCGGTGGGTGCCGGTGTCGACCTCGATCCGGTACTGGTTGCGGGTCAACTCGACGGCTGAGCCGAGCACCCAACCCGTCGACCCGTTCGGCCGCACCGGCAGCAGCACCTCGACCCAACCGTCGCGCTCGCTGATCACCTGGAACACCAGGGGCGCCCCGCTCTCGGTCGGGTGGGCGAGATCGACGATGACCTCGGCGTCGAGGTCGGGGGCGACCCGGGCCTCGATCCGGGGCAGGGAGGCGGTGGCCACGGTGGAGTACGCCTCCCGCTCGGTCAGCTCCACCTCGACGGTGGGACCGACCGGGGACCGATCGGACAGCGGATCGACGGGCGGTCCCCCGCAGCCGGCGAGCACCATCGCCGTTGCCATGAGCAGCGACCGGACGTCGATGCGAGGAGTGCCCCGCGACCATGGCCGAGGCCATGCGGGGCGGACCGCCCGATGAGGGGCGTTACTCAACCGGTGAAGGTCGGGTTTCCGGACACGGGATCGGCCGGCGGCGCCACCTGCTGGGCCGGGAGCACCGTGGGGGTGCTCTCCTCGGGCGGGCTCTCCACCTGGGCCGGCGCCGGTGTGGGCTCGGGGCAGTCGACGGCCACGGTGAACCCGAGGCTGGACAGCCCGTCGTCGCCGAGGCGGAGGTCGAGGGTGAGCGTCTCGCCCAGGGTGACCGAGCTGATGTCGGTGACCTTGCCCTCGGGCGAGTCCTCGATGCCGGGCGTCTCGAACACCTGGTCGCCGGTGCGGGTGATCACCACGTTGCCCGGGTGGACCGAGGAGCCGTTGACCGTGGCGATGCGCACGTCGCACACGTTGCCGACGAGGTCGGCCGGGATCTGCTCGGTGGCCACGGTGACGGTGGAGCCGGGCTGACCCCGGATCACTTCGTCGGGCTTGACGGTCAGGTCGTCTTCAGCGCCGGCCGGGACGACGATCAGGCCGACGGCGAGGGCGACCACGGCGGCGAAAACGCCGAGAATTCGGGTGGTGCGGCGGGACATGAATGTGAAGCTACCACCCGCTCAGCGGCTGTCCACGCCCCCTCGACAAGTGGGTCATCCATGTCGAAGCAGCGCTATCTATGGCCTAGAACTGGAAATAGATGAAGGGAGAACTGCCCAGGGGTCGAAGGGCCAGCGCCAGGGCCGCCGCCACCCCGAGGACGGCGGCGTACTGGGGTGCGGGCAGGGTGTCGGGGAGCTTCGCCGCCCGCCCCTGATAGGCGAGCGCATGGAGGACGGCCGCCCCGGCCAGGTACACGGCGAGCCACGGTGAGAGGCCCTGGGCGCCGTCGCCGAGACCGACCAGATTGGTGAGGACCTGGGTCATGTCGCCGAAGGTGACGGCCCGGAACGGGATCCAGACCAGTACGACGAAGACGAAGGTGCCGGCGATGGCGGCGGCGTTGGCCACCGGGGAGTCGCCGGCCCGACGGCCCAGCCCTCGGGTCCACCAGCGGTGCAGGGCCAGGGCTCCGCCGTGCAGGGCACCCCAGGCGACGAAGGTCCACGCCGCACCGTGCCACAGGCCGCCGAGGAGCATGGTCAGCAGCAGGTTGCGGTAGGTGGCGAGCTCGGAGCCCCGGTTGCCGCCGAGCGGGATGTAGAGGTAGTCGCGCAGCCAGCTGGAGAGCGAGATGTGCCACCGCCGCCAGAAGTCGTCGATCGACCGGCTGAAGTAGGGGAAGTTGAAGTTCTCGCCCAGGGAGTAGCCGAGCATCATGGCGGTGGCGATGGCCATGTCGGAGTAGCCGGAGAAGTCGCCGTAGATCTGGACGGCGTAGCCGAGCACGCCGCCGACGGTGGCCAGCCAGCCGAAGGCGGCGGGATCGGCGAACAGCTTGTCCACCTCGGCCCCGATGGTGTCGGCCACCACCGCCTTCTTGAAGAAGCCGACGAGGAAGAGGGTGAGCGCCGGGCGCCAGGCCACGTCGGCCAGGCGGCGGGTGGTGTCGAGCTGGGGCAGGAAGTGGGAGGCCCGCACGATGGGGCCGGCGACCAGCTGGGGGAAGAAGGCGACGAACACGGCGACGTCGAGCAGGCTCTTGCGGGGCTCCAGGCTCCCCCGGTACACGTCGATCGTGTAGCTCAGCGTCTGGAAGGTGAAGAACGAGATGCCGACCGGGAGCGTGATGTTGAGGGTGACGTCGCTGACCTCGCCGCCGAAGGCCCCGATCAGGTCCTGCAACGAGTCGGCGAAGAAGCCGAGGTACTTGAAGATCCCGAGCATGCCGAGGTTGACCACAAGGCTGAGCAGCAGCCACCGCCGACGGGTGCCGGGGTCGTCGGCGGCGGCGATGCGGGTGGCGGCCACGTGGTCGACCAGGGTCGACAGGATGATGAGCGAGAGGAAGCGGACGTCCCAGGCGGCGTAGAAGACGTAGCTGGCCAGCAGCAGCATGACCTTGCGGGCCTGGTTGCGGGGCAGCACCACCCACTGCAGGGCGAGGACGACGGCGAGGAAGGCGAAGAAGATCGGCTGGGTGAACAGCACCGGTCAGCCCCCCACTTCGCGTTGGATGAGGGGGCAAAGCTCCCGGGCCGCCGCCTTGGACACGATCTCCGACCCCGTCGGGGACAGGTGCCAGAAGTCGAGGAAGTAGGTCGGGTCGGTGTAGTCGCCGATCAGGTCGGTGTCGACGAGGTTGACGATGGGTTCCTGGCGGCCCTCGGCGGCCCAGCCGTCCTCGATGTCGGCCAGCGTGCCCTCGTCGAAGAACGACGGCAGGAACAGCTGCACCCCCTGCGACCCCTCGGGGACGTTGTCCATGTGAGCCCCTAGCACGTGGAGCCACTGGTCGAGCCGTTCGTCGTCGAGGTCCTCCTCGGCCCACCGTTGCTCCCACCCGCCGTTCTCCAGCTCGGGGGTGAGGGTGGCCAGCAGGTTGGCCATGCCCTCGGGGCCGGCCTCGGCCTCGAACTCGGGCCACGGCTGGAAACCCTGCTGTTCGTCGACGAGGCGCGACTCGTCGACCTCGGCCGCCTGCTCGAACAGCTGCTGATGGACGGCCCCGATCGGGATCTGGTTCACGGCGAACCCGGCGGCGGTGTCGAGCAGCTCGGCCGGATCGGTGCCGAAATCCTCGGCCGGCAGGTTCGACTTGTACTCGAGGTACTCCTGGGCGTCGGCCGCCGACATGTGGCCCCGGTTGCGGAGGCTGAAGTCCTTGATCAGCCCGGCGAGGAGGGTGGTCACCTCGACGTTAACGATGATCTCCGGCGTGCCGCCGGGGGTGGCGGCCAGGGCCTCCATCATGTGGTCGTACTCGAACTTCGACATCCCGAGGGTGCCCAGGTTGTAGGTGTTGGCCGGGCAGCCGAGGGCGTCGAGTTCGGCATCGAGCACGACCGGATCGATGCCCCGGTAGGTGCGACTGTCGCCGACGAACACCACGTCGTAGTGCTCGGTGGTGGTGCGGAGGTGATCGACCTTGGCCGAGAACGTCGGGTGCCAGGCGAAGTCGGGGTTCGGCGGTGCAGCCAGACGGATCGCCACCGAGGCCACCACGAACGTGGCGGCGAAGGCGAGCACGCTGCGGACGACGAGCGCAGACGGACGCCTCATCGATGAGCCCCGGGCACGGGTGGGACCGACTTCAGCACCCGGAAAGGGTACCGATCAGGAGCGCAGCGGCGATGGCTCAGCGGCAGCTACTGGGAAGTCTCCCCACCGACCTCGCCCTGGGTCGCCTGGTGCTCCCGGTCGGCCCGTTTCCCCTCGTAGACACGCATGTCGATGGCCCGCCGACTCTCGGGGGTGAGCCGGATGAGCAAGCGGGGTTCGGTGGCCATGTTGGCCAGGAAGGCCTCGACGGCGCCATCGTTGGCCGGGTCCCCCCGACCGACGTACTTCTCGACGATCGCCCGGTTGACGGGCCAGATGTCGTGGTCGTCGGCCAGCAGCACCTCGGCGTGGCCGTCGATGCCGACGTGGCCGGGCACGGGCCGCAGGGCCTCGACGCACAACGACGCCCGGCCGTCGGCCATGAGCTGGCGGCACCACACCCGATTGGTCGTACCCGTGATCCAGATGTGCTCGCCGTCCCAGTGGTGCCACACCGGCACCGTGTAGGGACGACCGTCGCGCCGGAGGGTGGCGATCACCCCGATGTGGGGTTCGGCCAGGAAGTCCTCGACGTCGACATCGGTCATCCGGGGCATGCGCCGACCCTCGTTCCGCTAGATGTCTGCTTCCACGACGACCACCGACCGCTCGGACCCGGCGATGGCATCGCCGACGATGGCCTGGTACTCCTCGGACTCGTAGCAGGCGACGGCGGCCTCGAAACTGTCGAAGCGGACGACGACGTTGCGGGCGTTGTCGGTCCCCTCGAACTGGCGGTACCGGCCGCCTCGGGCGATGAACGTGCCGCCGTGGGCGCCGATCACCTCGCTGGCCCGCTGCACGTAGCCGCCGTAGCGCTCCTCGTCGGTCAGGTTGGCGTGGGCGATCCAGAGTCCGGCCATTGGTCCTCCTCGTTCGTCGGGTGACCGCACTGTAGGCGTACCGGTCGCCGGGCGCTCGTGGTGGCGGGGCGCCGACGCCCCGCCACCGAGCGCACACCGCCGAGCGGGATCGGCGGGTGATACCTCAGGGACCGGCGACTAGAGGAAGATCTCGCAGTACACCGGCGTCACGCAGTTGACCGGCGAGCCCGGGTTGCCGACGAGCACGCCGAACTGATTCTCGACGCATGGCTTCAGGGGCCCGAAGAACCCGCCGGGCTCCCGCAGTTCGATGGCCACGATGTCGGTCACGCCGGCGCTGTTCGGTCCGACGACGACGTTTTCGGGGAAGCTGCAGATCTCACCGCCGCCCTGGGGGGAGGTGTCGACCATCCGCTGGTTGAGGCTGGCCAGGAGGGTGACCCCGTTGACGTTGAAGCTGTGGAGGACCGACCAGTGGTCCCACTGCATCGAGAACGGCAGGCCGTCGAAGTGGTTGAAGATCTCGATGTCGGGTTGGACCGCCTGGCCGGGGTTGTTCGCATCGACGGCAAAGGGCTGGAAGAGGCGGGACCGCGGCTCCGGGGCGCCCGGCACGTTCTTGCCCTGAACGAGGACGTCGAGCGAGTTGGGGTTGCTGTTGGTCAGCGGCCGGGTGTAGCGGGGCAGCCGTGCGTCCCAGCACACCCGGACGGTGAACGCCACCTCCGCCGGCTGGGCGGTGACGGCCTGTCCGGCGGCGTTGCGGAACTCGTAGGCGACGGAGTAGCTGAGCCGGTCGCATTCCACCTCCTCGAAGAGGTTGATCTGCTCCTGGGCGCTCGCCGGCGACGACGAGATCGCCAGCAGACCCAGGACCATGAGGAAGGCGGCTCCGGCTCGGGAGACCCGCCTTATCGGTGTCGAGCCCGAAGAGGGTTGAGGTCGGTTCATATCGTGCCCTTTCCATTGATTCGGCAGAACTCTTCTCCGAATCACGCCCGAACTTACCAACGATGCGGCACACTGTGCCATATCGTGGCACGACTTGCCGCTTTCCGGCCCGGATTCGCTCCGTTGGAGACTGCGATCGAAATTCAGCGGCGCCCGTTACCACCCGCCCGCATACTCACCGAATGGGGACAGCCATCCGCACCTCGGGTCTCGGCCGCCGGTTCACCACCGGCCCGCGCCGCGGCCGTCGAACGATCGACGCCGTGGCCGACCTGTCGTTCGAGGTGGATCGAGGTGAGCGGCTGGCCTTCATCGGCCCGAACGGTGCGGGCAAGTCGACCTCGATCAAGATGCTCACCGGCATCCTCCACCCCACGAGCGGGACCGCCACCGTGCTCGGCCTCGTCCCGTGGCAGGATCGCACGGCACTCACCCGCCGCATCGGGGCCCTGTTCGGTCAGCGGGCCCAGCTGTGGCCGGAGCTGCCACCCCGACCCGCCTTCGACCTGCTGGGCACGGTCTACGGACTGACCGACGACGCCTGCGCCCGCCGCCAGGGCGAACTGGGCGAGCTGCTCGACGCCACCGATCTGTTCGATCAGCCGGTTGGCACGATGTCGCTCGGTCAGCGCATGCGGTGCGAGCTGGCGGCCTGCATGCTGCACGAGCCGGAGCTGCTGTTCCTCGACGAGCCGACCATCGGTCTCGATCTGCTGGGCAAGCAGCTCTTCCGCTCGCTCCTGGTCCGCCTCAACGCCGAGCTGGGCACGACGGTGTTCCTCACCAGCCACGACGTGGCCGACATCGAGCAGGTGGCCGATCGGGCCATCGTGGTCAACCACGGCGGCATCGTCCACGACGCCGAGGTCGACGACATGCGGCGCCTCCTCCTCGCCACCAAACGGATCGAGGTGCTGGTCGGCGCCGCCGCCGACCCCACCGCCGTCGGGGCCCCGGCCCTGACCACCACCGAGCCCTTCGGTCTCGGCACCACCCTGCGACCGGCGGAGGACGAGGCCCGGGTGGTGATCGACGTCGACACCCGGGTCCGGCCGGTCGACGACGTGCTGCAGACCGTGCTCGCCTCGGACCTGGCGGTGGCCGACCTGTCGGTCCTCGACCCGCCGCTCGAGGAGGTCATCAGCACGATCTACACCAGCGAGGGACCATGACCGCCGCGCCCCGACCCGCCCTCGGCGGCACCGGGTCGCCGGGGGCGGGCGACGGCGCGCCCGCCGCGCCCCTCCCCCGCGTGTTGTGGCGGGCCCTCACGCTGTCGGCCCGCCGAACGGCGGGCGACGCCGGTCAGCTCGCCCTCAACGCCGCCTTTTATGTGCTGGTCACCACCGTGCTGGCCCAGCTGTGGAAGGCGGCGGCCGCCAGCCTCGGCGGCGAGATCGTCGGCTACACCGCCGTGGCGCTCGTCTGGTACATCGCCGCCACCGAGATGGCGGTCAACTCGATCCCCATCCATCTGATCCCCGAGATCGGCGACGACATCACCACCCGCCGCATCGAGGTGGAGCTGCTGCGGCCGACGTCGGTGATGGCGGTGCGGGTGGCCCACACCGTCGGCCGGGTGCTGCCCCGGCTCGCCCTGCTGACCGTGATCGGGGTCCCGCTGGCGTGGGCGCTGGGGGGCGCCCCGCCCCGGCCGATCACGCTGTTGCTCCTGCTGCCGTCGCTGGTGCTGGCCATGACGCTCAACGTCGTCCTCCAGCACGCCTTCGCCGCCCTCTCGTTCTGGTTCGGCGAGGCCAAGAGCGGCTGGTTCCTGTTCCAGAAGCTGGTGTTCGTCGGCGGCGGCATGCTGCTGCCGCTCGAGGTGCTCCCCCAGGGGGTGGCGGGCGTCGCCCGGTACCTGCCCTTCGCCGCCGTGGCCTACGCCCCGGGCCGGCTCAGCTCGGGGCATGTCGAGCCGTGGTGGCTGGCGGTCCAGGCCGGGTGGCTGGTGGTCGTCGGCGGCCTCACCGCCGCCTTGTTCACCGGCGGGCTCGCCCACATGCAGCGGCAGGGGGCGTGATGGCGGCGCTGCAGGTGTGGTGGATGACGTGGCGCACCGCCTGGTTGGCGGCGGTGGCCAACCGCCGGGGGTTCGTGACCCAGATCACCATCATGATCGTGAACGACGTCGTGTGGGTGCTGTTCTGGGTGCTGGTCTTCTCCCGGGTCGACGAGATCCGGGGCTGGCGCCTCGGCGACGTCATCGTGCTCTTCGCCGTCCTCACCACGTCGGCCGGCGTGGTGCTCGGCGCCCTCCACAACAGTCGCCAGATCGCCGACTACGTGCTGAGCGGCAAGCTCGACGCCCTGCTCAACCTCCCCGGTCCCACCCTGCCCCACCTGTTGTTGCGGCGGGTCGAGACGCTGTTCATCGGCGACGCCATCTTCGGCGTCCTGCTGTTCGTGCTGTTGGGCGACCCGTCGCCGGGGCGCTTCGCCGTGTTTGCCTTCGGGGTGGTGTGCGCCGTGGTGATCCAGGTCGGCTTCCTGGTGGCTGCCGGCTCGTCGGCCTTCTTCATCCGACAGCAGGAACCGGGCGAGATGGGCCTCCACAGTATCCTGCTGTTCTCGTCGTACCCGGTCGACGTGTTCGGTGGTGCGACGAAGTTCCTCTTGTACGTGGTGGTGCCGGCGGGCTTCGTGTCGTCGGTCCCGGCCCGTCTGATCGACGACTTCGACCTCCGGTGGGCTGCGGCGACCGTCGCCGTGGCCGCCACCGTCGCCCTGGTCGGTCGCCAGGTCTTCCAGCTCGGGCTCCGCCGCTACACCAGCGGTTCGAGTTGGGTGTGAGCCCCGTCGGCCGCGCCGTCCCGACGGGCGGCCGAGTCGCCGCCTGCCGGTCGGACGGACGGGTCGATCAGCCGAGGGATCCGGCGGTGAGCTCCCACAGCTGGGTGGTGGCGGTGTCGTCGAGGTTGCCGGCGGCCCGAGCCACCACCTGGTTGTCGCCGTCGAGGAACACCACGTAGGGGAAGCCGCCTCCGCCGAAGGAGGCGAAGGCTGTGCCCTGGGCGTCGTCGCGGACGACGGTCGGCTCGAAGCCCTCACGCTCGAGCCAGGCCTGGGGCGGGTAGTTGCCGCTGCCGGCGTCGACGGCGGTCGACACGGCGTAGATGTCGAGACCGTCGGGCTGGACACCGGCGTCGATCAGGCTCTGGACGGCGGGCACCTCGTCCTGACAGTGGGGACACCAGTGGGCCAGGAAGTACACGGCCTTTGGCCGACCGTCGGCCTCGATCGCCACCTCGTCACCGGCGAAGTCGGTGCCGATCAGCGACGGGGCGGTCTGGCCCACCACGGGGTCGGTCTCGGCCACCCCGATGGCGACACCGTTGGGAAGCCCGGCCAGGGCGTCGCCGGTGACGGTGACCTCGGCGGTCTGGTCGTCGGCCAACGGGGTGCCGTCGTCCCCACCGACGGTGGTGGCGACGACGGCGACGATGGCCAGGCCGGCGACGACGAGGCCGACCAGTGCCAGGAGGAAACCGCGGTTGGAGTTGGTGGGCGCTGAGGTGGTGGTCATGTCGTCCTCCGACGGAGATGCAGTGTGGTGAGGATGGCCACGGCGGCAAAGCCGACGGCGGCCATCGTGGGAATGGTCACGAACCCGAAGTGGGAGACCCATCGGGACGAGCATGGATTCGAGGCGTCGCACAGGGCGCCCAGTTCGCCGACCGCCTGCTCGTAGCGATGGAACAGGGCGATCGGCAGGCCGACGGCGGCCAGGACGCCGGCCGCCAGCACAGGGAGGCGGTGGCGGGTGACGACGCCCACGAGGAGCAGGATGGCGGCGGGGTACATGAAGCCCCGCTGGACCCAGCACAGGAAGCAGGGCCGGAAGTCGGCGATCTCCGACAGGTAGAGCGATCCGGCGGTGGCGGCCACGGCGACCAGGGCAGCCAGCTCGACGGCGACGTCGGAGACGGCGGAGACGAGACCGCCGGGACGGCCGGTGACGGCGCTGACGCCGAGCACGAGGAGACCGGCGGCCAGCGCGCTCGCCAGCAGCGCGAAGAAGAGGGTGGCCGTCTCCGTAGGCACCCTGGGGACCCTAGAGGTCGCCACCGAAAGGGCGGTGAAAGTGTGGGCGTTCGACACCGACTAGACCGGTGCGATGGATGACGTGGTGATCGACCTGGCCGGACCCGACGACGTGGACGACCTGGCCGCCCTCCGGGTTCGCTGGATCACGGGAGCGACCACGGCGGAGGCCGACTTCATCGAGACGTTCCGCCGATGGTGGTCGCTCGAACAGCCGCAACGGGTGTTCTGGATCGCCCGTCGGGCCGGCTCGCCGGTGGGGATGGTCAACCTCACCATGGCCCACCGCATGCCGTCGCCCACCGAACACGATCGGGGCGCCTGGGCCTACCTGGGCAACATGTTCGTCGTCGAACACGAACGCGATCAGGGGGTCGGCCGCCGCCTGCTCGATTCGGTGATCGCCCACGCCGAGGCGGCCGGCGTGGCCCGGATCCTGCTCCGCCCCTCGGAGCGGGCCCGCCCGTTCTATGAGCGGGCCGACTTCGCCCCGGCCGACGACGACGTCGTCATGCGCCACAGCTCCTGAACCACCGGCGCCCGGGCGCGCCCCACGCGGGCGGCGGGCGGCGGGCGGCGTCAGCCCAGCGGGCGGACCAGGCGGACGTCGTCGGGGACGACCGTGATCGTCACCCGTCCGACCTCGTCGAGCCCGGCGGCGATCTGCTGGTCGAGGATCTCGGCCGCCCACGGTGCGTCGAGGCGGAGCCGGGCGCCGACCCGGTCGGTGCGGGCGTCGCGCTCGGGCCCGGTGCGATGCACCACGGCCCGACCGACGACGGTGGCGCAGTCCGCCTCGTCGGAGACGGACAAGGCGACGTCGGGCCGCTGCGAGGCGTTGACGAACTTGGCGGCGCTCGACCGACACGAGATCACCAGGTCGGTGCCGTCCCAGTCGTAGGCCACCATCGACACCTGCGGGCCGCCGGACGCCCTGATCGTGGTGAGCACCCCCCACAGGTGGTCTCCCAGGAAGGCATCGGCGTCGGGTGCGACATCGGGCATGACCGCACCCTAGGCGCAACGCGAACGACCCCGGAGCCGAAGCTCCGGGGTCGTTCTCAAGGGCGTGAGTTCACCCGATGTCTCGGCTATGCCGGAGTTCCATGAACTCGGCCGGAGGCCGAGTTCACCCCGACGTTTCGGCGTAGCCGAAACTCGAGGATCCGGCGAAGACGGATCACCCGATCTCGTCGGGGGCGGCGCTGGGCAGGGTGGCCACCTCGGCCGCACCGGCGGCGGCACCGATGGTGCCGTCGGTCCCGATGGAGGCCAGCCACTGGGCCGGATCCTGCTCCTCGCCGTCGCTGTAGAACGGCATCGGCTGGTAGTCGGGAGCCATGGTCTCCAGCTCCCGGTGCCGCAGCAGCCCGGTACCGGCCGGGATGAGCTTGCCGATGATGATGTTCTCCTTGAGGCCGATCATCGAGTCGGAACGACCCTCGATCGCCGCCTCGGTGAGCACCCGGGTGGTCTCCTGGAACGACGCCGCCGACAGCCACGAGTCGGTGGCCAGCGACGCCTTGGTGATACCCATGATCTCGGGACGACCCTCGGCCGGACGCTGACCCTCGGTGACGAGGCGACGGTTCACGTCGGCGAACTGCCACTGGTCGCAGCGCTCGCCGGGGAGGAACTCGGAATCGCCGGGCTCCTGGATGGCGACCCGTCGGGTCATCTGCCGAACGATCAGCTCGATGTGCTTGTCGTGGATCGACACACCCTGATCGCGGTAGACCTTCTGGACCTCCTCCACCAGGTACTGCTGGGTCTCCCGGATGCCCCGGATCTCCAGCAGTTCCTTCGGGTCACGAGGACCGTCGACGATGGCGTCGCCGGCGGTGATCTCCTGACCGTCGACCACCTCGAGACGGGCGGCCAGGGGCACGAGGTAGTCGTCCTCGCCGCCGTCGTCGGCGACGATGGTGATCACCTTGCCCTTGCCCTCGTCCTCGGCGATGCGAACGGTGCCGGAGATGCGGGCCATGGTGGCCTTGCCCTTCGGGCTCCGAGCCTCGAACAGCTCGACCACACGGGGCAGACCGCCGGCGATGTCGGCGCCACCGGCCACACCACCGGTGTGGAAGGTACGCATGGTCAGCTGGGTGCCGGGCTCACCGATCGACTGGGCGGCGATCACACCGACCGCCTCGCCGACCTCGATGTCGACACCCGTGGCCAGCGACATGCCGTAGCTGGCGCCGGTGATGCCCACCGGGGAATCGTCGGTCAGCGGCGATAGCACCCGGACCCGGCTGACGTCGGGATCGTCCCGAAGCTGGGCCATCTCCTCCTCCCGGACCATGGTGCCCCGGGAGATGACGGTGCCGTCGCTGAGGGTGACGTCGTCGGCCAGCACCCGGCTGTACAGGCGGGTCTCCAGATAGGTCCGCACCATGCGGGCGTCGGGGTCGGAGGGATCCGACGCCTCACCGGAGAACCGGTTGTAGTAGCCGTCGGGCTTCACGTCCTCGAGGAACAGCCCGCGCACGGGCTTGCCCGGCTCGAACGGATCCCGGTCGTTGATGATGACCTCCTGGGCCACGTCGACCAGACGACGGGTCAGGTAGCCGGAGTCGGCGGTCCGCAGCGCAGTGTCGACCAGACCCTTGCGGGCGCCCGGCGTGGCGATGAAGTACTCCAGCATGGTCAAGCCTTCGCGGAAGTTCGACTTGATCGGGCGGGGGATCATGTCACCACGGGGGTTGGCCACCAGACCGCGCATACCGGCGATCTGACGGACCTGCATCATGTTCCCTCGGGCCCCGGAGCCGACCATCATGTCGATCGGGTTGAACTGCTTCGACCGGAGGTTGACCTCCATGGCCTCGCGCACCTCGTCGGTGGCGGCGGTCCAGATCTCCACTTCCTTCTGGCGTCGCTCACCGTCGGTGATGATGCCCTTCCGGAACTGACCCTCGATCTTCTCGGCCTCGAGTTCGTGGCCGTCGAGGATCGCCTTCTTCTCCTTCGGCGTCTGCACGTCGTCGATCGACACCGTGAGGCCCGACTTGGCGGCGAACTTGAAGGCCAGCGACTTGATCCGGTCCAGCGAGGCGGCCACCTCGGCCTTGGGGTAGGTGGTGGCCAGCTCGTCGACGATGGCGGTGATGTCCCGCTTCTTGACGATCTCGTTGATGTAGCGGAAGTCGGCGGGTAGCGCCTCGTTGAAGAAGACACGCCCGGCCGTCGTCTTGGTGTACACCGCGGCCTGACCGTTGGCCGGCGTCTCCAGGAGGTCCGGGTGGCGGAACTCGATCGGGCCGTGGAGGTCGATGGTGCCGGCCTCGTAGGCCCGCTCCACCTCGTCGACCCGGCGATACACACCGCCGCCCTTGGCGTCCTCCACGAACTCGCTCAGGTAGAACACGCCGATGACCATGTCCTGGGTCGGCGTGACGAGCGGGCGGCCATGGGCCGGGGAGAGCACGTTGTTGGCCGACAGCATCAGCACTCGGGCCTCGGCCTGAGCCTCGGCCGACAGGGGCAGGTGGACGGCCATCTGGTCGCCGTCGAAGTCGGCGTTGAAGGCGGTGCAGACCAGGGGGTGGATCTGGATGGCCTTGCCCTCCACCAGCACCGGCTCGAAGGCCTGGATACCGAGGCGGTGCAGGGTGGGCGCCCGGTTGAGCATCACCGGATGCTCCTGGATGACGTCCTCCAGCACCTCCCACACCTGGGGGCGACGGCGCTCGACCATGCGCTTGGCCGACTTGATGTTCTGGGCCAGCTCCTGGTCGACCAGCCGCTTCATGACGAAGGGCTTGAACAGCTCCAGGGCCATGATCTTGGGCAGACCGCACTGGTGGAACTTCAGCGTCGGGCCGACCACGATGACCGAACGGCCGGAGTAGTCGACCCGCTTGCCCAGCAGGTTCTGACGGAAGCGGCCCTGCTTGCCCTTGAGCATGTCGGACAGCGACTTGAGCGGGCGATTGCCGGGACCGGTGACCGGACGACCGCGGCGGCCGTTGTCGAACAGGGCGTCAACGGCCTCCTGCAGCATCCGCTTCTCGTTGTTGACGATGATCTCGGGGGCGCCGAGGTCGAGCAGACGCTTGAGGCGGTTGTTCCGGTTGATGACCCGGCGGTACAGATCGTTGAGATCGGAGGTGGCGAAGCGGCCACCGTCGAGCTGCACCATCGGGCGCAGCTCCGGCGGGATCACGGGCACCACGTCGAGGATCATGGCCCGGGGGTCGTTGATCCGACGCTCGTTCTCGTCGCGGCGGTTGAAGGCGGCCACGATCTTGAGCCGCTTGATCGCCTTCTGCTTCCGCTGGGCCGAGAGGGGCTTGGTGCCGTCCTCGGGCTCGATGGCGTTGCGGAGCTTGATCTCCTCCTCGTCGAAGTCGATCCGCTCGATGAGCTGGGCGATGGCGTCGGCGCCCATGCCGCCCTCGAAGTAGTCGCCGAAGCGGTCGACCATCTCCCGCCACAACATCTCGTCTTCCAGGATCTTGCGGGAGAAGAGGTCCTTGAACTCCTCCCACGCCCGATCGAGGACGTCGAGTTCCATCTCGAACTGCTCGCGGGTGGCGGCCAGTTCCTTGTCGAAGGCTCGCTGACGGGCCCGGACCTCGGTGTCCTTGGCCCCGTCGGCCTCCATCTGGGCCAGTTCGCCTTCGAGCTCCTCGTGCTGCTCAGCGAGCCGGAGCTCCATCTCCTTGACGATGACCTCGCGCTCGCCGATCACCTCGGCCTCGAGGTTCGGCAGGTCCTCCTGGCGACGCTCCTCGTCGACCCAGGTGACCAGGTTGGCGGCGAAGTAGATCACCTTCTCCAGCTGCTTGGCCTTCAGCTCCTCGCGGGGCTCGGTGCCCATGAGGAGGTAGGCCAGCCAGGAGCGGGTGCCCCGGAGGTACCAGATGTGGACGCAGGGGGCGGCCAGCTCGATGTGGCCCATGCGCTCACGCCGGACCTTCGAGCGGGTGACCTCGACCCCGCAACGCTCACAGATGATGCCCTTGAACCGGACGCGCTTGTACTTGCCGCAGGCGCACTCCCAGTCCTTGGTGGGGCCGAAGATCTTCTCGCAGAACAGGCCGTCCTTCTCCGGCTTGAGCGTGCGGTAGTTGATCGTCTCGGGCTTCTTGACCTCGCCGTTGGACCACATGCGGATCGAGTCCGCCGTGGCCAGGCCGATCTTCAGCTGATCAAAATCGTTGACATCGAGCATTCGTCAGTACCTTTCAGCTGAGTTTTCTAGTTGCGGGCGCCGGCGGCGCGGCCGGCGGCCCGGGCGGCGTCGTCCTCGTCGGACCCCCGCTCGGGGCGGCTCAGATCGATGCCGAGTTCCTCGGCGGTGCGGAACAGCTCGTCGTCGAGCTCCCGCATCTCGATCTCGTTGCCGTCCTCGGCCAGCACCTCGACGTTGAGGCAGAGCGCCTGCATCTCCTTGATGAGCACCTTGAAGGACTCGGGGATGCCGGGCTCGGGGAT
Organism: Actinomycetota bacterium; assembly: GCA_039201605.1. Lineage (GTDB taxonomy): Bacteria > Actinomycetota > Acidimicrobiia > Acidimicrobiales > SZUA-35 > CADEDH01. The sequence continues at coordinate 12,601 of JBCCRO010000041.1, read as the reverse complement.
GTTCTCGCCCTTGACGATGGCCTCGTAGACCTTCACCCGGCCGAGGACGTCGTCGGACTTGATGGTGAGCAGCTCCTGCAGGCAGTAGGCGGCGCCATAGGCCTCGAGGGCCCACACCTCCATCTCGCCGAAGCGCTGGCCACCGAACTGGGCCTTACCACCGAGCGGCTGCTGGGTGATCATCGAGTACGGACCGGTGGAGCGGGCGTGGATCTTGTCGTCGACCAGGTGCGACAGCTTCAGGATGTACATGATCCCGACCATCACCGGATTGTCGAACGCCTCGCCCGTCTGCCCGTCGTAGAGGGTGGCCTTGCCGTCGCTGCCGATGAGGCGGACCCCGTCGACCGACTCCGGATTCAGGTTCTCGAAGATCTTCTGAATCGTGGGCTTGGCCCCCGCCATCTCCTCCTCGTCCCACTTCGCCCCGTCGAACACCGGGGTGGCGACGAGGGTGGAGGGGGTGGTGAAGGGCCGGGTCTTGTTCTCGGTGCCGCGCATGGGATCGGCGCCCACCTTCTCACCGTCGACGTCCCAGCCCCAGCGGGCGGCGTAGCCGAGGTGCGATTCGAGCACCTGCCCCACGTTCATACGGGAGGGCACGCCGAGGGGGTTGAGGATGATGTCGACGGGGGTGCCGTCGGCCAGGTGGGGCATGTCCTCCACCGGCAGGATGCGGGAGATCACACCCTTGTTGCCGTGGCGGCCGGCCAGCTTGTCGCCGACCGAGATCTTGCGCTTCTGGGCCACGTAGACCCGGACCAGCTGGTTGACACCCGGGGGCAGCTCGTGGCTGTCGTCCCGGTTGAACACCTTGACCTCGATGACCTTGCCGGTCTCGCCGTGGGGGACCTTGAGCGAGGTGTCGCGGACCTCGCGGGCCTTCTCGCCGAAGATGGCCCGCAGGAGGCGCTCCTCGGGGGTGAGCTCGGTCTCGCCCTTGGGGGTGACCTTGCCGACCAGCACGTCGCCGGGGCCGACGTCGGCACCGACCCGGATGATGCCCCGCTCGTCGAGGTCACCCAGGATGTCCTCGCTCAGGTTGGGGATGTCCCGGGTGATCTCCTCCGGACCCAGCTTGGTGTCGCGGGCATCGATCTCGTGCTCCTTGATGTGGATCGAGGTGAGCACGTCGTCGCGCTGGAGGCGCTCGGAGAGGATGATGGCGTCCTCGAAGTTGTAGCCCTCCCACGGCATGAAGGCCACGACGAGGTTCTTGCCCAGGGCCAGCTCACCGTTGTCGGTGGAGGGCCCGTCGGCCAGGAGGTCGCCGGACTTCACCTTGTCGCCGGCGGAGACCCGCGGCTTCTGGTTGATGCAGGTGTCCTGGTTGGACCGGTCGAACTTCAGGAGTCGATGGACCTTCCGGCCCATGTTCTTGTACTCCATGATCAGCTGGCGACCGTCGGCCTCGATCACGATGCCGTCGTCGGGCGACATCAGGGTGTCGGCCGCATCGGCCGCCGCCCGGGCCTCGATGCCGGTCCCGATGTAGGGGGCCTCGGCGGTGAGGAGCGGGACGGCCTGACGCTGCATGTTGGCGCCCATCAGGGCCCGGTTGGCGTCGTCGTGCTCCAGGAACGGGATGAGCCCGGTGCCGATCGACACGATCTGCTTGGGCGACACGTCCATCATCTGGACCTCGTCACGAGGCACTTGGGAGATCTCGGTGGTGGCACCGAAGAAGACGTCGCGCTCGAGCTGGAGCTTCAGGTCTCGCAGCGAGGCGGCCTGGGGCGAGCGTCGGGCCAGGACCCGATCGTCGGCCAGCTTGTTCTCCGGTGTCAGCTTGGCGTTGGCCTGGGCGACGACGTACTCCTCCTCCTCGTCGGCGGTGAGGTACTGGATGTCGTCGGTGACCTGGCCGTCCTCCACCCGGCGATACGGGGTCTCGAGGAAGCCGAAGTCGTTGACCCGGGCGTAGCTCGACAGGTAGCCGATCAGCCCGATGTTCGGGCCCTCCGGAGTCTCGATCGGGCACATACGGCCGTAGTGGGAGAAGTGCACGTCCCGCACCTCGAACCCGGCGCGCTCACGGGACAGACCGCCCGGGCCGAGGGCCGACAGGCGGCGGCGGTGGGTCAGGCCCGACAGCGGGTTGACCTGGTCCATGAACTGCGAGAGCTGCGAGGTGCCGAAGAACTCCTTGATCGCCGCCACGACGGGCCGGATATTGATCAGGGTCTGCGGGGTGATGGCCTCGACGTCCTGGGTGGTCATACGCTCGCGGACCACCCGCTCCATGCGGGACAGGCCGATGCGGACCTGGTTCTGGATGAGCTCGCCGACCGAGCGGACCCGCCGGTTGGCGAAGTGGTCCTGATCGTCGAGGCGGTAGCCGGGCTCGGCGATCATCAGGTGCAGGAGGTAGGTGGCGGAGGCGAGGACCTCGCAGCGCGAGAGGACCGGCTGGTCGATCTCGGGCTTGTCCATCTCCAGCATCGGGAACAGGCGCTCGAGCTTGTCGATCTCGGGACCGAGCTTGCGGTTGAGCTTGTAGCGGCCGACCCGGGAGAGGTCGTAGCGGCGGTTCTCGAAGAAGGCGTTGCGCAGGTAGGTGCGGGCGGCCTCCAGGGTGGGCGGCTCGCCGGGCCGGGCCCGCTTGTAGATCTCGATCAGGGCCTCGTCCTGGGTGGGCGAGATCTCGCGATCCTTTTCCCACTGGCCTTCGAGGAACTCGTAGTGACGGACAAAGGCCTCGAGGAAGCCGGGGGCGTTCTCCTCGTCGTAGCCGAGGGCCCGCAGCAGGGTGAAGAGCGACAGGCGACGCTTGCGGGCGACGCGGACGCCGGCGGTCGGGTCCTTGCCCGGCTTCTGCTCGACGTCGAACTCGATCCACTCGCCCCGGTAGGGGTGGATGGTGCCGGTGACCATCTGGTGCTTGGCCAGGTTTCGCAGGCGGAACCGCTCACCGGGCTGGAAGATGACGCCGGGCGACCGGACGAGCTGCGACACGACGACACGCTCGGTGCCGTTGATCACGAAGGTGCCCTTGTCGGTCATCATGGGGAAGTCGCCCATGAAGACGGTCTGTTCCTTGATCTCGCCGGTGGAGGCGTTGATGAACCGGGCCCGCACGAAGATCGGGGCCGAGTACGTCATGTCCTTTTCCTTGCACTCCTCGACGGAGAACTTCGGATAAGGCTTCAGATCCTCGTCATGAGGATCGAACTCCAGCTCCAGCTGGAGGGTCTCCGTGAAATCCCGGATCGGGCTGATATCACGGAACGCATCGGACAGACCCTGCTCCAGAAACCAGCGGAACGAATCACGCTGGACAGCGATCAGATCAGGAAGCTGAAGGGCTTCCTGCAGATTGCCGAAGGAGTAGCGGTCGCGAGCAACAGTACGTGCAGGCAAGAGGCACCACCAGATAGACCACGAGGAGCGACGAAGCCGGCCTGACTCCCATCCGAGGCCCTGACCAACTGGTGGGGGACGACGGAGGCAGCAAGCACGGCTTATCCAGCCTATGCCGCGTTGGTCCGACCAACAACCAAATTGGTCGCGGCATCGTAAAAGAAGCGGCGTGCGAGGTCAAGGTTCTTTGCCGCATCGTCGACGCTCGTCGTGGGGGCGAAAACGCCCACAACCCTACGGGGAGGACGGTTGTAGCCACTCCGGCCGGCGTCTGCCTCAGAGTGCGCCGACGGTGAGTCGACCGACGCTCTCCGTGATCAATGCTACGGAGTGTGCGGCCGTTCCACTACCGGGCGCTCCCCCGGTGGCCGCCTCCCGACTTCTCCGCGTCAGAGCGACAACGTCTCGCCCCGGGCGACGGGCGAAACCCACCAACCGCCGGTTGTCGCTCCGACAGGGCAGCCGGCCGTACACCCCACCACCGGGCGGCCGCATCCCACCGATCACCTGTTGTCGCTTCGACGCGGGGCGTGTCAGCTGGCGCCTTCGGGCGCAGGCTCGGCCGAGCACGGGTCCGGCCGGTCGAGCCGTGGGTGACGAGACGCGAGCGGGCCCGGAGCCTGACAGGATCAGACACCGGGCCCAGCCACGTATCACGGCGGCCATCGGCCGCCAGGCAGAGGGTGTTACTTGAGCTCGACCGAGGCGCCGGCTTCTTCCAGCTTCTCCTTGGCCTTCTCGGCGTCGGCCTTGGGGGCGCCCTCAAGGATGACCTTGTTGGGCTCCTCCACCATGGCCTTGGCGTCCTTGAGGCCGGCACTGGTCAGCTCGCGGACCACCTTGATGACGGCGATCTTCTTGTCGCCGGCACCGGTGAGGACCACGTCGAAGTTGTCCTTCTCCTCCTCGTCGGCGGCGGCACCGCCACCGTCGGCGGGGGCGGCGGCCACGGCGGCCACGGGGGCGGCGGCGGTGACGCCGAACTTCTCTTCGAAGTCGGTCAGGAGCTCGGACAGCTCAAGAACGCTCATCGCGCCGATGGCGTCGAGGATTTCGTCTTTGGTCAGGGTTGCCATTGTTCAGTCTTCTCCGTCTTGGTCGGCCGCATCCTCGGCCGGTGCGTCGTCAGTGGTGTCTTCGGTGGTGGCCTCTGCGTCGGCAGGGGCCTCGGTGTCACTCGCCTCGTCGGCGGCCGGAGCGCTCTCGGCGTCTCCATCGGCCTCGGGGGCAGCCTCCTCGGCGGCGGGAGCAGCATCGGCGGGTGCGCCGGAGGCGCCCCCCTCGTCGATGAGCGCCTTAAGCCCGTAGGCGAAGTCGCGCGGCAGGGCCTGCATGAGGCCTGCCAGCTGGGTCATCGGGGCGGCCATGGCGCCGGCCAGCCTGGCCAGCAGGACCTCGCGAGGCTCGATGTTCGCCAATTTCTTGACGTCCTCGGGCCCGACGGGATTGCCGTCGAGCAGGCCACCCTTGATCACCAGTTCGGGATTGGTCTTGGCGAAGTCGGTCAGCACCTTGGCCACGGTGACCACGTCACCGTCGTCGCCGTCCGGCGTCTGCTCGGTGAAGGTCAGAGCCGTCGGGCCGAGCAGCTGCTCGGACAGGTCCAGCCCGGCTTCGTCAGCCGCCCGCCGCACCAGCGTGTTCTTGTAGACCTTGTACTTGCCGCCTGCAGGACGCAGGTTGCGGCGAAGCTCGGCCAACGCCTTCACGCTGAGGCCGCGGTACTCGGTCACGACGACCGATGACGACCCCTCGAGCCGTTCCTTGACTTCGGTGACCACAGCCACCTTTTCCGGTCTCGGGTTGTCCATGTCGCACCTCCTTTCGTTGTGTCGTGTGTCTGATGGGTTCGGCACCCTGTCCCGAACCGACACACCACAACGGGTTCACCGAGCGCCGCCGGAGCGGAGCCTGGGATCTCGCGGAGATGTACCACCTATTCAGGGATTACAGCAGCCCGTCGGGCTGCGACCTGAAGTCTCGGGCGACGCGGACCCGACCGAAGCCGGGCCCTGGATGCAGTTGTCAACTATCCATCTTACGGCGTCCGGGCCTGGGCCCCTCACCAGCCGGATTCGCCGGTGGCGAACGGCGCACCGGCGTTCGGGGAGGCCGGCGGTGGCGGCACCGCAGCCGGGCCACTCGGCGGGGGCCAACCGGCCGACGGAGCCGACGGCGCCGCCGACGACCCCGATACGGCCGAGGCGGTGAACCCCGGCCCCGAGGGCGGAGCGGGCATCGGTCGCCGGACGATCCGGACGAAGCTGTAGCCGACGACGCCGAGGGCGATCAGCGACTGGACGGCGATCACGACGAACATCCAGGCCCGGATCGCCTCCTCGGGTGGCGCGAGTTCCCACAACAGGGCGTAGGTGGGGGCGGCGACGAGGGGGATGGCGGCCAGCGGCCACAGGGCGAGGAGCGGCACCCGTCCGTCGAGGTCGGCCAACAGCGACCGGCCGTCGGCGCCGCCGTCCACCGAGTCCTCGTCGGCCGGGTCGCTCGCCGGTCGGGACCGGTGGCGCCGGAGCGCCCAGATCTGCAGGGCGACGTAGGCGATGAACATCGGGGCGGCCCACGGGTAGGCCACGGTCCAGGTTCCGACCATGATGGCGGTGGCCGCCAGCCAGAGCCATCGGCTGAGGCGGGCGGGCCGGTACGACGACACCCAGACCCGACCCAGCAGGTAGTGGGCGCCGGCGAGTATCAGGGTGAAGACGACGGCGTACCGGGCGAAGGCCAGGGGCCCGAGGATCTCCAGCGGACCGCCCTGTTCGACGATGAGTTCGGGGTCGTTGACGTTCTCGGGCAGGGTCAGGGTGATCGACCACGCCCCCCAGAACAACCCGACCCCGAGCGAGGCGGCGAGCAGGGGCCGCCACCGGCCGGCGACCAGCCAGCGTCGGAAGAAATACCACAGCACGGTGAGGGACAGCAGGCCGTGCCACGCCGTGAACCAGACGGGGAAGACGGGGACGAACGGTCCACCGCTGTAGACCACCGGGGTGATGACGCCCTCCACCCAGTAGGCGAACAGCGGCACCGTCAACAGGAAGGACCAGGCGTCGTCGACCCGGTAGCGCTCGACCGCCCACAGGGAGAAGGCGATGGCCCCGGCGTAGAACAACGACAGCTCGACATGCGCCAGCGGGTCGGTGCTCCAGTACCAGAACATCCGCTCCGAGCCGACGGTCACGACGGCGGCGCCGAGCACCACGAAGAGACCGCTGCGTAGCACCGCTCGCAGCCGATCACCCCGGGCGGGACGATCGTCGGCGGGGGTTGCAGGATCGCTCGGCATCATGCTCCCGAACGTAGAGCAGCCCGCCGGCCGACGGTATGGGGTGCCGGTGCCTACAGAGTTGACAGCCGGACGCTCAACACCGGCCTTCGCCGACGGGCCTCACCGGACGGGTTCGCCCGAGGGCGAACCCGGCGGCGTCACACCGAGGCGGAAGCCAGTTCGTCGAGGCGACCGGGGTCGACCTTGACGCCGGGGCCCATGGTGGAGGACAGGGTCACCTTCTTGATGTAGCGACCCTTGGTCGAGGCCGGGCGGACCCGGTTGATCTCCTCCAGCAGGGTGGAGAGGTTCGACTTGAGACCGTCGACGTCGAAGCTGGCCTTGCCGATCGCCACGTGCACGTTGCCGTAGCGGTCGGTGCGGTACTCGACGGTGCCACCCTTGAAGTCGCCGACGGCTTTGGCCGTGTCGGGGGTGACGGTGCCGGTCTTCGGGTTGGGCATGAGACCGCGGGGACCGAGCACCCGGCCGAGCTTGCCGACCTGCGGCATCATGTCGGGGGTGGCGATCGCCAGATCGAAGTCGAGCATGCCGCCCTCGACCTCGGCCACGAGATCCTCGGCGCCGACGAAGTCGGCACCGGCCTCGGAGGCCGCCGTGGCGGCATCGCCGGTGGCGAACACGGCCACCCGGACGTTCTTGCCGGTACCGGCGGGAAGGGCGACGGTGCCTCGCACGATCTGGTCGGCCTTGCGGGGGTCGACGCCCAGGTTCATGACCACGTCGATCGACTCGTCGAACTTGGCCGCCGCCAGGGACTTGACCAACTCGACGGCCTCGGTCGGGCCGTGCAGATGCTCTCGGTCGTATCGACGCGTCGCGTCGCTGTACCGCTTACCACTCGCCATCGTCATCTCCTGTCATGGCTACCTGCCGTGAGCAACCGTTCCGGTCGCCCCAACCCCCATGGGTTGTCCCTTACCGAGTTCCGCTCCCCTTCGGGGCTCTGAACTCGCGCCGCCCCGGCCAGGTGATCCGGGGCGGAAGCGTTCTCGTTGTCAGCCCTGGACGGACACGCCCATCTGGCGTGCGGTCCCTGCGACCTGCAGCTTGGCCGCATCGATGTCGTAGGCGTTGAGATCGGGCATCTTGATCTCGGCGATCTCGGTGAGCTGGGCGTCGGTGATCGACCCGGCAGACTCGCGGAGCGGGTCGCCGGCGCCCTTGGCGATGTTGGCCGCCTTCTTGATCAGCTCGGCGGTGGGCGGGGTCTTGAGGATGAAGGAGAAGGTCCGATCCTCGAAGATCGTGATCTCGACCGGCACCACCTGGCCGCGCTGCGACTCGGTGCGGGCGTTGTACTCCTTGCAGAAGTCCATGATGCCCAAGCCGTACGGGCCCAGGGCGGTACCGACGGGCGGAGCGGGCGAAGCCTGGCCGGCCGGAATCTGAATTTTCACGACCGCAAGTACTTGCTTCTTGGCCATCAGAGTGTCTTTCTACGTCAATCGTTCTCGCAAAGGCGACAAAACAGTCTGCCGCCACGGATTTGGTGTTCCAACCGGCCCGGTCGGCCGGCGAGTTCCGTCACTGCCGGAACCGGCCGTGTCCCACACGATCGCGTGGTGCCGGAGAGCTTCGGCACGGCCGAAACTCGTGGAGGTCGGCCTTTGGCCGACCGGCTCAGACCTTGCCGACCTGAGCGAACTCGAGCTCGACCGGGGTCTCCCGACCGAAGATGTTGACCAGCACCTTGAGCTTGAGCTGATCCTCGTTGATCTCGACGATCTCGCCCTGGAAGTCGGCGAAGGGGCCTTCCTTGACCCGCACGGTCTCGCCCATCCCGTACTCGAGGCGGGGGCGACCCTTGCTCCGCTGCTCCTCGCCCTCGACCTTGACCGAGAGGAAGCCCTCGACGTCCTTGCGGGGGAGGGGGGTCGGCTTGTTGCCGGCGCCCACGAACCCGGTGACGCCGGGGGTGTTGCGGACCACGAACCAGGAGTCATCGTCGAGACGCATCCGCACCAGCAGATAGCCGGGGAACACCTTCTTCTGGACGACGACCTTCTTGCCGTTCTTGAAGTCGACGACGTCTTCGAGCGGGATGACGATCTCGAAGATCCGCTCCTCCATGTTCATCGACTGGGTACGGGCCTCGAGGTTGGACTTGACCTTGTTCTCGTAGCCCGACTGGGTATGGAGCACGAACCAGCGACCGGGTCGGTCGTAGGGGGAGTCGCGCTTGACCACCGGCGGGGCCGCTTCGACCTCATCGGCAGCCTCGTCCTCGGCGCCGTCGCCGTTCGACCCTTCGCCCTCGCCGGCGGCATCGGCGGCATCATCGGCGTCGGCTGCGGCATCACCGGCACCGTCGGTGGGGGCATCGTCGGTGGCCGGGGCCTCGGGCTCCTCGGCGACCTCGGGCGCAGCGTCGTCCGCCGCGGCCTCGGGGACCTCGGGTGTGCCCGCAGGCTCGTCGGCCACAGCGACGTCGTCGGTCTCGGGAGCTTCGGCGGCGGGATCGTTCATTTCGTCAAACTCGTTCGTCACGGTCACGGCTCAGAGCCTCAGTAGTCGAATGACGCCTTCTCCGAAGACGTAGTCAAGACCGGCGATCAGACCGGTCACCACCATCAGGGTCACGAGGACCACGATCGTGTAGTTGATCACTTCCCGCCTGGTCGGCCAGTTGACTCGGCGAAGCTCGGTGTTGACCTCGGAGAAATACTGGCGAGGGGTGGCCCGCTGTTCGTTCGCCGTCTGTCGGGGATCGCGCTTGGTGGCAACGGGGTTGCCCTCATCGTCGAGCTGACCCTGCTTCTGCAGGTACCGGCGCTGTTCCCGGTTCATCGCCATAGTCGTCTTGCCTCGTGTACTGGTGCCGCCGGTTGGCGACGTGGCCCGAATCCCCGAGGGGAGGCACCGCGGTGGGCCGATGTGGTGGTGTCTTGGGTTCTGATGCCCCGAGGCGAACCTCGGAGCGGAGCAGGGCAGGAGGGAATCGAACCCCCAACCTTCGGTTTTGGAGACCGGCGCTCTGCCAATTGAGCTACTGCCCTACGGCGCGTATCCGAGGCTAGCAGGGCTGGGCCCGCGAACCGCCTCGCCGTGGGAGGCCGGACCACCCGCTCTCAGCTGGCGAGACTGTGGCGACCGTTGGCCAAGCGGGCGGCGATCACGATCGCTCCGGCCGCGCCGGCCGTAGCGGCGGCGGCGATGCCACCGATGTAGGCCGCCCGCCGATTCCGGTGGTTGAGCCGGTGCAGTCGATGCACGGTCGCCGGGGGTCGCAGCGACTCCAGGATGTCGTTGAGCAGCTGATCGTCGGGCACCACGTAGTCGCCGCGCAGGGTGGCGAGCGCCCGAAGGAGCTTGCGGTACTGGGCCAGCTCGGCCTGGCAGCGCAGACAGGAGCCGATGTCGCACGCGAGGTCGGGGGTCGGACCGTCGAACCCGTCGGCCAGCTCCGCCAAGTGAAGGCTCATGTTCTCACACCGCACGGGCCTGCTCCTCTTCTCCCAGTGGATAGAGACGCTCCCGGAGACGCTTGCGGGCCCGGTGCAGGCGCACTTTGGCCGCCGACTCGGTGATACCGAGCTGCTCGGCGATCGAATCGTGGGACAGGTCGTAGATGTCGCGCAGCACGACCACGGCCCGAAGCTTGGGCGGGAGCGCCAACAGCGCCTCGGTCAGCTGGTCGCGGAGGTCGCCGATACCGGCTCGCTCCTCCGGATCGATCTGGGGGTGGGAGTCGACGATGGCCGGCTCGTCCGGCAGCGGGTCGTGCTCGTGGCGACCCCGTCGGCCGAGGTAGGTGTTGGCACAGTTGGCGGTGATCCGATGCAGCCACGTCGAAAACTGGGCATCGCCGCGGAAGCGCTTGATGCCCTTGTGCGCTCGGAGGTAGGCCTCTTGCACCACGTCCCTCGCGTCCTCCTCGTCGCCGACCAATCGGAATGCCAATGTGTAGGTGTCGGCATAGGTCCGGCGAACGAGCTCCTCGAACGAAGGATGATCTCCATCCTTGGCCCTTTCGATGAGCTCGTCGACCTCTGCCGACTCCAACACTTCAGACCTCGATCATCGCTCCGGGGTTACGTGACGAACCCGTGACTACGAGAGTACCTGGTTTGGTGCCGACCTCGCCTCTGCCGACCGAGCGACGCTGTCAGAGGGTCAAAGTACGCTGATGTCATTCGAAGCTGCCGGCTGGGGCCGCTTCCGTCAGGTGGAGACGCCTCCCCGCAGGGGGTGGCGTCTGGCGCAAGGACGTGCCGACGATGACCGACGACGAGCCACCGGCCACCCGGGCCGACCTCGATCGGCTTGCCGCCGAGACGGCGGAGCGGGCCTACGCCCTCCACGCCGAACTGCTCGCCGCCCTGGCGGCCCGGGCGAGCGAGGTGGAGCGAGCGGTGGAGGTCTCGATACGCGATGCCGCCGAGCACGGCCTGCGGGTCCAGCGAGCCGAGCTGCGGCTGCTCCGCCACGCCGTCACGACGCACGCCGAGGACGAAGGCCGGATCGACGCCCGGCCCCCGCCCGGCGCCGAGCCTCGGTGGCGGCTCAGCCCGGCGGCGGTGGCGGGCGCCGTGGTCGTGCTGGTCGTCGCGGCCATTGCGGTGCGCACGCTCGGGTGACGGGCGGCGCCACCACACCACCCGGATCGGCCGGGCTCCGGCCAGGCCCTCAGTAGCGGAGTGGGCTGCCGCTACTCCAGGCCAACGGGTCCTCCCGCACATCGAGGCGCACCTGGTTCCAGGTCAGGTCGATGGGGGCCGCTCCCCCATCGGCCGCCGCGGCATCACCCTCGGTGCCGTCGACCTGCAGCTCGTACATACCGAGATCGAGCTCGTCGGCCGGTCGGCTCAGCAGCTGGGTGAACGCCTCGGCGCACTCGTGGGTCTCCAACATGCGCGGCTGCCACCGTCCGTAGACCTTGTCGTTCTCGGCGTACTCGTCGGTCATCCCGGTGCGGATGAAGGGGAAGAGCACGCTGAAGCTGCTGATGTCGCCACCGGCGCGACCGAGGTTGACCTTGAGCACCTGGGGCAGCTGGAGGACGGCCCAGTTGGAGATGGCGTAGCCGGGCACGGTCGGGCCGGGGTCGATGGCCTGGCGGGAGGAGACGTAGACGATCTGGAGTGGCTCGCCGTGGTGGACGGCCTCGCCCGCCCACAGGTGGGTCGAGGCGAGGAAGCCGTCGATCTTGGTGTCGAGCACGAGGCGGGATTCGGCCAGGCTGTCGATGAAGTGTTGGCGGACCCGGGCCCGGCGGATGGCGACCGGCTCGTCCTCCACCTCCCGCAGCGCCCGCCCGAAGGAGTAGCCGCTCTCGGTCAGCCCGGAGTTGCAGATGACGAGGCTGGGTGGCAGGCCGCCCATCTGGTCGATCACGTAGCTGCGGGAGGCCCACAGGTCACGGGTGTTGGTGACATCGGCCTGGACGGGGAAGGCGTTCACGCCGGCCGCCGCCAGCTGGGCCACGAGATCGAAGCCGTCCTCGTAGCTGCGGTGGAAGTGGACGCCCACCGAATCGGCCCCGTTGAGGCCGGCGGCCAGGGCGAAGGCCTGACCGATGCCACCGTCCTTGCCGGCTCCGGTGATGAGGACCCGCTTGCCGCCGAAGGCGGAACCGAGGTCGTCGGCGAATGTGAACTGTGCTGGTTCGACGCTGAACATGCGACGAGTATCAGGAGCAAGCGCCTGCGAACGCAAACTCGCACGCCATCGGATTCCCCGTCGGTCGCTCTCGGGGCCCGAACGGTGGTCGGCCGGGACGCGGACGGACCCGCCCCGGTTCGGGGGCGGGTCCGTCCTTCGTCGTATGCGTCGGGGTGGACCCCGAGCGATGACTACTTGATGATCTTGGTGACGCGGCCGGCGCCGACGGTACGACCACCCTCACGGATAGCGAACCGCAGACCCTCGTCCATCGCAATCGGGTTGATCAACTCAACCGTCATCTCAGTGTTATCACCCGGCATACACATCTCG
>JBCCRO010000040.1:0-44553 GCA_039201605.1 Actinomycetota bacterium | reverse complement strand
GGGCCGCCCGGCCCGCGCTGGGTGGGGGGACGTGGCTCACCCTAGGCGCGGGGGGGGGGGGTGATTTCCTTCACCAACCAGCACGGGGGAGGCGGCCTGCGGGCAGCGGCTTCGCCGCCGTCCTCGGCCGCCAAACAGACAGAGACGAGCAGACTCACTGGTACCGGCTCTTGACTGGGGTGACTTCGACGAGCCCGTCGGCACAGGCGAGGCATTCGACGTCGGCTTCATCCATCGTCCGGCCACCGCATGAGGGGCACACCTGCCACTGCGACGCAGCGTGGAGCTCGATACACCTCCGACTCGTGCACCACCTGGTGCTGCACCAGTTGCACCAACCGGCGAGGTTCAACCGAGGCAGACGCAGCGCACGCCCGCTATCGGTGTAGGCCCACACCGCAAGCGACCACTCATCAGCGATCGACCGCCCCAGCTCCTCACCGATCGAGTCATCAACTCCGAAGCGTCGGCCCAGGATCGTCCCAAGGCCCGTGGGTGCCGTGGGGGAGGTCAGGTACTCGGTGACGGCGGCCAGGACCTGAGCGAGGCCGTCGACGTCATGGGGGTGGGTGTGCTCGAAAGGCCACAACGAGTACACGGCGGTGTCGGGTAGATCCTGGTGATTGAAACGCTTGTCCATTGCGGACTCTCCTTGTGTTGCTTATGCCCCTAAACCTTCATGGTGTTGTTTAGGGCCCTATACGGCAAGACTGCCCCATGGACTTCGGGCTGTCAAGGCCCCTAAACTCACGGTGTGCCGAGAACTCCCCGCAAGACCGATCCGATTGCCGAGGTGCGCAGCGTCAAGGACCCGTTGAGTCGGGCCAAGCTGGCCAGCCGCAGCATCACCGACTCGCAGCAGATCGAGATCGAGTTAGCCCGGCTTCGGCGGGAGGCAATCGAGGAAGCGGCCGAGCAGGGGCAGTCCTACACCTCGATTGCCCAGGAGATCGGGTTGACCCGGGGGAGGGTGAGCCAGATCCGCTCCGACGGTCCGCCCCTTGAACGGGTGCTGTTCGGGGTCGGGCCCATCGAGATCGGACTACCCCTTCGCCCGATCCCCGACCGTGACCTGCCGGTAGTGGCATCGGAAGACATCCGGGCCCGTGACCAGCTCGTTGAGATGCTGACCGGCTTCGGGTTCGTGGTCGAGCAAGCCGATGTCGATCCTCGCAAGATGTGGCAGCCGACCGCCCCGGACCTGGTGGCGATCTGCGGGCCGAAGTCCTCCCCGACGATTGTCGAGGTGATCGCCAACGATCCTGTGCTGAAGTTCGAGCCCGACGACGACGGCCGTTGGTTCATCGAAGACCGGGTCACCGGAGCGACCTACATGGCCGGGTCGGACGACGAGACGCCGTCGCCCCAGGACATCGCCTATGTCGGGCGGATCGAGTTCGATAAGCGCCGGGACCTATTCCTGATCGCAGGTGTACACGCCATGGGTTCACTCGGTGCCGTGCATTGGCTGAGCACTCATCTCGGTTGGCTGTACGAGCAGGTCGGGTTGGGGAACTTCTCGATGGTCGTTGCGTGCGAGTACGACCAGGGCGACATCAAGAAGTCGGAGGCCGCATGTCCGCCGATCCTGCACTAGTCATCCGGACGGCGGAACGAGCGGCAACACCCGACAAACCTTCCGAAGACCGGATCTTCCAGACCCCCAACGCCGTCATCGTCCTAGACGGCGCAAGCCAAGCCATCAAGCTCGAACGAGACGGCGGATGGATGGCCGAGCAGCTTGGCCGGCGCCTGGCCGACGGACTCCTCGCCGAACCCGACTGCAACCTGCCGAAGCTCCTCGAAGCATCGATCACCGACATGGTCGACACCTACGAGCTCGTACCCGGCGAGTCGCCATCTGCGACGTCGAGCATCGTCAGACTCTCCGACCGCCGCCTCGACGTCATGGTGCTCTGCGACAGCCCCGTCATCGTCCAGACCGTCGACGGCGAGATCCACCAGATCAGAGACGACCGCCTCGACGAAATCGCCGACTCAATCCCAAGACCACCCGGCCACCGAGACATGACCGACCCCAGATGGATCGAGGTAGTCGAGAGCTTCGAGGCCCACCGCAACCAACCCGGAGGCTTCTGGGTCGCCTCAGCAACACCCGAAGCAGCGCGCCACACCATCGAACGATCATTCGAGGTTGACCAGGTGGGCACCGTCTTGGCCATGACCGACGGTCTATCGATCGGCGTCGATCAGTACGGCATCCCAGCGACCTGGAGCGATGCCATCGCCCTCGCCGCCAGCGATCCGTTGGCGCTAATCGACGCCGTCCACCAGGCCGAGGAGTCAGACACCGAGCGGACACGATGGCGCCGCAGCAAGGTCTACGACGATAAGTCCCTCGCCGTAGTCAGCACTACGGAATGATCGGCGACCTGGGTGGTCCGAGGAGCCGACTGACTACCTCAATCGAGCTGTCGGAGAACCTCTCAGGGACCAACCCGCGCTGAAGGAGGAGGGGCATGGCTCTGGGCGACGTCGTACTGGTCGCAAGGGTTTCCGCCTCAAGGCAACCTGCTCCGAATGATGCGAGGTGGACGGCCTATGGCGGGCCGTCCATTGGATGCGCGATCGATACCTGGCTACACCAATCCGTCACGCCGAGCCATGCTCCACGAGAGCATCTGACTTCCTGTTACCATCGCGCGGCCCGACCACTGAGCTGTGAGCTGTCACGCCCATGCCTGCCAAACCTCTCGAACAGTACGAGCGTCTCGTGAAGGCAGCTAGGTCCAATTTGCGGGCAGCTGAAGTTGCCGAGAACATCTTGTCAACGGTGGAAGCGGGACTGGATTTCCTCAGCTCCGCCAATCAGCTCGACCTCGAATCGAAAGTCGAAGGCAAGAGCTACTTCATGTTCGCCTTAGATGAGCCGAGAAAGCGGTCACGGCCGATCAACGCAGCGCTCTTCTCATTCGATCTCGAAGCTGCAGATGAGAGCCTTAGCGCATTGCTCGGAGGCTCTCTTCCAGAGGGAGCAACTGCGGACGAGGTGGATCGGGCTCTATACACGGCCGTCATGGCCTATTGCGCAAGTGCCGACCTCCTAAAGAGCAACGACAAGAAGACCCCAGGCACCTTCTTCGAGATCCTTCTCGGTCATACTGCCTCGAACTGGTTCCAATCGTCGCCGAGCCGCCAGATCACCGTGCCCACACTCGGTAAAGAAATCACGCTTCCCACGGACCTGAACTTTGACCTAGGACCAGCCAAGAGCCGGATCCACATGCCGGTCAAGCTCTCGACCAGAGAGCGCGTCGTCCAAGTTTGGGCCCACCAACGAGTTCTAGATGGAATGCACGGGGTCGGACGCTTCCGTGGCCTATTGATGGCCTGCGCAGAAACCAACAAACAAGGTGATGCATCTGTCGTCGAGGTCTGTCTGCCCAATCAGTGGATTGCCTACCAGATGTACATCGCGCAGATGTATCGAGTGTACTACCTGGATCCGCCAGAGAAGTACCTGACCCTGGGTACAGAGTACCCATTCATCAACGTTAGTCGGATGTCCAACTTCTTCTTCGAAATTGACAATCTGACAGGCCCAACCTAGCTGGACTAGTCGATGCTAAGGCACCTAGCTAGAGCCTGCCCCAGGGCGGCAGCTAGGGGCGGAGGTACTGCGTTGCCTATTTGATGCCTGACCTCGTGCTTGTTGCCGTGGAATACGTACTCATCGGGAAATCCCTGAAGTCGTGCTGCTTCTCGGGGTGTGATTGCGCGGTCGCTCTCTGGATGTGCGAAACGCCCTCGGCTAAATGAGTCGAATCCACCTGTGATTGTTGGACACTGGCCGTCCCACTCGAGCCTTCCGTAGACGTCAGGCCAACCGCCTCGACTTGTATCTACTCGTTGATGGCATGGCAAGCGCAACTCGAATGGAATGTCCTGCCAGCCACCGCCAGGAGGAACATGGCTTATCCGCTCCAAGTTTGCCGCACTAGGCCGTGTGCGGTAGTGATTGGCAAAATCGGGGTGCTCAGAGCCGTCTATGGGTGGTTCAGGTAGATCGCCAATAGCTTCCTTGACCGTTCGCCAGGTATCTACCTTCGATGATGGAACGGAGAAGTCGCTACGAAGATCCTTGCGGACACCTACCAGCACGAACCTTTGCCTGGTCTGCGCCACCCCGAAGTCTGCGGCCTTGTAGTAGTCGCCGTGCATTCGGTAGGACGAAAGGTCACTGAACTGCTCTACGAGTTTCTTGCCTCGGACCTGAGCAAGCATGGGGACGTTCTCCATCAGGAACGTCTTCGGCTCTAGCTCCTCCACTAGCCGCAAGAACTCTAGGACGAGAGCATTGCGGCGATCACCAAGGTGAGCTCCGCGCTTCTGTTTCGAGAAACCTTGGCATGGAGGTCCTCCGGCGAGCAGGTCAAGATCACCCTTCTCGACCCGAGCAGTACGTGTGAGGTCGCTGGCTGTCGTCTCACAGACATCAAGTTGGATGCCGTGGGACCCGACATTAGATCGGTAGGTCTCGATGGCCGCTCCGTCGAGGTCGAATCCGAGTCTGGTCTCGAATCCGCTCTCCGCAAGGCCTTCGCTCAGGCCGCCAGCTCCACAAAAGGCATCAATCACTGTCGGTCGTGTCATTCGCTCTCCCCTAGCTACGCCAGGTTAGTTGCTGAGAGTGACGTCGACTGGGGATGCACCCAGACACGAGGTCCGAACCTCGGCGTTCTGACCCGACGTTCTCACTCGTGTTCTCAGACCGAGTGGGTGACCCGCCAGGGAGCCCGTGCGTGGGGCTCTGACCTGGGGGTACTCAGCGCGCTTGTAGGGACTCGAACCCCAAACCTTCTGATCCGTAGTCAGATGCTCTATCCAATTGAGCTACAAGCGCTGGTCGGTTCCTGATCCCGACCGGCGCCGGGGGAAACCGAGAGCCCATCCTAGAGGAGATCGCTTCGAGGGGCACCCCCTTTCCCCGTCGCCGAACCGTTGTCGCTACGACGCGGAGCAAAACCAACTCCACCCCCCACACCCCTGAGGGGTTGTCGCCGCAGTCCGGCATGCTTGCCCCCATGGGCAGCGGGGCCTCCTCCACCTCCACCTCCACCTCCTCGACGACGGGCGCCACGAGCGCGAAGGCCGACGAGCCCGCGTCGACTCGACGGATCAACGCTGCGGCCAAGCTCCTCAGCGGCCTCCCCGACGACGCCGTCCGGGTGCTCGACAAGCTCACCCACGCCGACCTGGCCAACGTCGGCGAGATCGTCCGCCAACTCCAACGGGAGCGGGCTGTGGCCGACGGCGACTTCGACGCCATCATCGGCAACGCCTTCGAGGTCGGCTTTGGCAAGGACGGCCTCGGCGTGTCCCCGTGGGTGGAGGGTCAGCTCATCGTCTGCCCCGGAGGACTGGTGTCCAAATCGCGCACCAACCACCGGTGCCGCTTTGTCTCGGTCGACGACACCTGGATCTGGGATTCGTTCGAGCTGCTCCGGGAGGACAAGCGATCCGCCCCCGGCACCGAGGATGGCTTCCGGGCCGTCGCCCTCCTGCCCCTCGTCGACGGCCTCACCCTCGATGTGGTGACCGGGCGGGCCCGGGCGGGCCAGCACTCGGTCGACCACGTGATCTCCTACGAGGTGCGCAAGGGCGAGCTCGTCGAGGTGGCCCAGCGCACGGTGGCCGCCGCCGGGATGAAGTAGCGCTCAGGCCGCAGGTGGCGGCGCCAGGGGAGCGCCACCGACCGGGGCACTGAGCCCGGCCGCGGCGTCGGCCTCGGCGATGTCCTTGTGGAAGCGCTTGTGCACGTACATCGACGACCCCAGGGTCTGCGACTTGAACCAGAGCCCGCTCGCCGGGCCCACCGGGGTCTGGCGGGGCAGCTCGGCCACCACCGAGTTGGCCTTCGTCATCGTCCAGTGTCCGGAGTCGAGCACCAGGATCCGACGATCGGTGGCCACCACCGTCCGATACCGGTTCGCGAACAGGAACCAGATCACGAGCGGGAGGAACACCAGGATCAACACCAGCAGCAGCCACTGACTGTGCGTCTGGCCGGCCCACACCGCTTGCACCTGTTCGCCAGGCTGCAGATGGGGTTGAGCGTTCGTCTGGATCTTGTCTCGAATAGCCATGGTGGCACCTAACCTTCCCTCCGACACCACTGCGTCACCGCTCCGAGTCTCATCGACCGGAGTTGAGGAAGGGTTGAACCGCCCCGTTCAGCCGCTGTGATTCCGCAGGCGGGGCTCGATCTCCAGGATGTCGTCCTCGTAGCCGAGCAGTACCAGGGTGTCGCCGACGTGCAGTCCGGTGTCGGCGGACGGATGGAGCTCGGTGCTGCCATCGGCATGACGCAGGCCAACCACCAGGTATCCGAGCGCCCCCCGCACCTCCAGCTCATGCAGCGAGTGCCCGGCGTAGGGCGAATCGGCGTCGATCACGATCTGGTCGAGTTCGAGCCCGAAGCTGGTCACGTCGAGGGTGTCGACACCGCCGCCGTGCTCCAACCGGTCGAGCAACTCCTCCGCCGTCGGCTTGAGGATGATCTGTGACATCTTGGCCGCCCCGATCGTGGTCGGCATCACCACCCGATCGGCCCCGCAGGCCACCAGCTTGGGTTCGGTGCGGGGGTTCTCGGCCCGGGCCACGATCAACAGGTCGGCGTTCATCGCCTTGGCCGTCAACGTGATGAACACGTTGGTGGCGTCGTTCGGCAACACGGTGGCCACCACCGCCGCCCGCTCGATCCCGGCCAGCCGCAGCGTCTCCTCGTCCGACGCATCACCCTCCAACGCCAGCAGACCCCGCTCCCCGGCCTCGGTCACCACATCGTCGTCGGCGTCGATCACCACGAACGATCGCCCCTCGGCCCGCAGCTCACGACACAGGTGCCGCCCCATCCGACCCAGGCCGCACACGATGGTGTGCCCCTCGAGCTGGTCGATCTCCCTGGTCATGCGTCGTGCCCCCAAGAACTGATTGAGCTCGCCGTCGACGACGAGCTGGATGAAACCACCGACGGTGTAGATGACGGCGCCGTAGCCGATGATGATCACCATGATCGTCAGCACCCGGAGCGGGACCGACGTCACCGGCTGCACCTCCTCGAACCCGACGCCGAAGATGGTGATGATCACCATGTAGACGGCGTCGTCCACGGTCCAGCCCGCCAGCAGGTAGCCGATGGTGCCGGCGGCGCACACCCCGAGGAAGACGAGGATGCCGCCCAGCATCTTGCGGACCGAGGCGGAGTCGGTGCTCACGCGGTCGCCGGGCGCAGTCGATAGTGCTGCACGAACCACTCGGCGCCGCCCTCGGCCCCGAACAGCTCGGCGCAGGCCAGGTGGAACAGCCGCCACCGCCGCAGCCACCGTTCGGCGTCGTCGGCCCCGTACACCTCCCGACACAGCGCCAGCGCCTCCTCCCGATTGGCATCGAGGCGGGCCAGCCAGGCCTCGGAGGTGCGTTGGTAATGCCGACCGTCGAACCGGGTCGTGTCCTCCACCTCCAGGTGCTCTCCGAAGGCCGACAGCAGATCGGCCGACGGCATCAGCCCGCCGGTGAAGAAGTGCCGGGCCATCCAGTCGTCGTCGTGGCGAGGCTCGAACAGATACGGCAGCTCCCGGTGACAGAACACGTGGATCAGGGCTCGACCGTCCGGGGAGAGCCAGGTCGACACCCGCTCCAGGAGTGCCCGCCAGTTGCGCATGTGCTCGAACATCTCCACCGAGATCACGCGATCGAAGGGTGCGCCGTCGCCCGCGGTGAGGGCGAGATCATTGATGTCGGCGGTGCGGACCGTCACCCGCTCCGACCAACCCCGCTCGGCCGCCCGGGCCTCGATGTAGGCCCGCTGCGGGCCGGAGTTGGACACCGCCGTGATCCGACAGGCGGGGAACTGTTCGGCCACGTACAGGGTGAGCGACCCCCACCCGCAGCCCAGGTCGAGGAGGCGCATCCCGTCCTCCAGCTGTGCGTTCTCACCGGTGGCGGCCAGCATGGCGTCCTCCGCCGCCGCCAGTTGACCAGCCGCCTCCGCCATCGGGCTCGACAGGTCGTCGAACCGACAGCAGCTGTACTTACGGCGCGGCCCCAGCATCAGCTCGAAGAACCGTGGCGGCAGCTCGTAGTGCTGCTCGTTGGCCTCGTCGGTGAACAGGGCGATCGGGCCCGCCGACATCGCCGCCACCAGATCTCGGCGCCGATCCCGCCGTTCGTCGGCGGGATCGCCGACACCCTCCTGCTGCAGCCGGCGGGCCAACAGTCGTCGGATGCCGATACGGCTCAGCGGATCGGGGACGAGGCCCCGCTCGGCCGCGCCGGCGGCCACGCCCGACAGACGGGCGCCAACGGCGTCGACGCTGAACCGGGAGGTCACCGACCCGATGGTAGCGACGGCGACCAGGGCGGTGCCGGGGTGCTCAGCTCTGGTCGAGCCAGGTGCGGAGATCGGCCGCTGCGGTGGCGTTCGGGTCGGGCTCGGTCATGACCAGGAAGAGGCCCTCGATCGTCACCCCGAACGGCGTCCACGCCACCACGGCCCCGTCCACCCCCGTGGGGCGCTTGATCGACGGCTCGTGCCCGTAGATCAGCCAGCCGTCCCACACCTGGTCGTAGGCCAGACCGTTGTGTGACGCCAGCTCGTCCACCGAGAAGCCGGACCGCAGCCGGAGGCCGAACGTGCTCAGCAGATCCAGGTAGAACTGGCGATCCCGCTCGATGACCCGGGCGCGACGGGTGCGATAGGCCTCGACCAGGGGCACGTCAGGTGCGGGATCCAGCGCCAGCGACAGGGCGGCGGCCCGGCTCGCCGCCTCCCGCATGGTGGCGGTGGCCCACAGGTTGTTGGTGGCGAGCCGGATCGTCTCCCGCAGGGCGGTGGCGATCTGGCTCCCGTCGCCCGAGTCGATCAGATGCTCCAGCGCCGCCATGGCCTCGGTGGCCTCCTCGAAGCCGGCGTCGGACCGCTCCAACACCACCGAGTTGTCGAGCAGGTAGAGGATGAGCTCCCGCCGGAACTCGATCTGGGGATCCTCAGGGCGCCCGGTGTAGAGGCGATAGGCCGACGGGCGGGGAACGCCTGATTTGATGACGGCGTCGCCGAGGGTGATGCGGCCGAGGCCCCGGCCGAATCCCCGCTCCTCGAGCAGTTGGGCGCCCGCTTCGAGAAGGGCGGCCCGGGCCTCGTCGGCCGAGAACCGCTTCTTACGCTTTGGTTGATTGCTGTCGCTTGACATCGCTTCCGCTGTTGACGAAGGTGCTTACTCGGTTGAGATCGCAGGTCTCAATCGGCGGGGAAGCGGCGGTAGCGGAGGGCGACCCGTTACCGCCGCCCTGCACTCACGGCCAGGCAGTGTCGCGGGGCCGAACCGTTTTGTCCAGGCTTGAACGAAATTTCCCGGCGATCGATTGCGGGAAGCGTGGATGATGGTGCAGGGGCCTCTGCCCAAGCGAACCGGCGGGGGTGTCGCGCCGCCTCGGTTACCCTGACCTCGTTGTCCGTCGGGGCCCGGAACGGGCGGCCGACACGTCCACCGGAGGGTCACACCATGACGTCGGTCTCGGTCATCGTTCCCACCTACGAGCGGGAGGACCTGCTTCGTCAGGCCCTCGACTCGGCCCTGGCTCAGACCTACGACGACTTCGTCCTCCTCGTCGGTGACAACAGCGAGAGCGACGGCACCGAGCGGATGGTCGCCACCTACGATGACCCCCGGATCCGCTACCACCGCAACCGTCCGGGGCTCGGGGGGCAGGGCAACTGGCTCGATCTGGTCAAGCGGGCCGACACCCCCCTGATCGCCAGCCTCCACGATGACGACACGTGGGACCCCGAATTCCTCCAGGTGACCGTCCCCACCATGCTGGAGGACCCGTCGATCGCCATGTTCTTCACCGACTTCTGGTCGGTCGACCCCGACGGCGAGCGGCTGGAGGACCACACCTACCAGGAGTCGGCCCGGACCCATCGGGCCTCGATCCCGTGGGGTCGCCTCGACTACGACCTGGCCGAGGGGCTTCGGCTGGTTGCGGTGTGGAACGCGCCCCAGCCGGCCTATGCCGCCGTGGTGCGCCGGGAGCCCATCCTGGCCATGGAGTTCCCGCCCGATATCGAACCGCTGTACGACATCTGGATCACCTACCAGTTGGTGAAGGCGGGCCACCCCTTCCACTACAACTCGCGCCGCGTCACGAACTACCGCATCCATCCGGAGTCGATAACGGGTGCCGGGTTCGCCCTCGCCGAGGACAACCTCTTCCGACGCATCATCGAGGAGAACCCGACGGCCGGCCCCGTCCTCGACGAGATCCGGGCCTACTGGGCCGACCTGCAGTGGTCGAGGGCCACCGAGTTGATGGACGGCGGCAGCGTGGACCGGGCCCGCTCCCAGCAGCAGCTGCGGGAATCGATCGGCGGCCTCAGCGGCCCGAAGCGGGCGGCGGCGACCATCGGCGGTCACGTCGGACCGGCCTGGCACGCCCTTCGCCTGGTCAGGGAGGCTCGCCACCGGGTCGAGGATCGCATCGCCGAGGACGACTGACGGCTATCTGTCGCCGCCGATCCGCAGGACCGATCGGACCGCTGATGACGGTTTCGGTCACGCTTCCCCATCGTGGTGGCAGAGGGAGGTAGGTTCATCCTCATGCTGGTGCCTCTGATCGTCGCCGCGCTGTTGGCTGTCGTCTTCTTGGCGTTGTTCCTCACGACCCGTTCCAAGGCGGCCTCCGAACGCGAGGCGGCGGCCGCTCGCCAGGCCGAACTCACCACCGAACGCGACGGCCTGGCCGCCGACAAGGCGAAGCTGACCGAGGAACTCGATGCGGCGAAGGTGTCGAATACCCACCTCACGCCCAAGGCCGACACCGCCGCCGGCGAGGTGCGTCGTCTCACCGGCGAGCTCGACAAGGTCAGGGCTACAGCGGCCGAGCAGGCCACGACGATCGAGACCCACGAGGGCCGCATCGCCGAGCTCGAGGCCGAGGTGGTTTCCCTCGCCGCCCAGGTCGAGGTGGCGGAGACGGCGGCCGCCTCCGCTCTGGCCCGTTCGTCCGGCCTGGTCATCGGCGAAGTCGAGGGCGACGGCACCACACCCGAGACCCTGTGGAATCTGGAGCTCACCCGCAGCGATCGCACCTGGCGGACGAGCGTCTCGACCAACCCGGAGGCCGACAAGAGCCCGTTCGACGACGCCGATGACCCCGCCCGGCTGGCGGTCGAGATCGAAGCCGCCGCACTCCGGGAGAACGTCGGCGCCGCCATCGAGGTGGCGTGGGACGCCGAACCCGTGGCCGACCTGGCCCAACGGCACCTGCTGGTCCGGGTCGCTCAGGAGCTGTTGGAATCGGCGGCCCGGAGCCCCGAGCCGTCGGTGCTCACCGCCGACTCCGGCGATGACGGGGCCGTGGTGCTCAGCCTCACCTCGGCCGAAGAGGCGGGCGAGCCGATCAACATCATCCCGCCCCGCATCACCAGCGATCTGCTGGCGTTCAAGACCGACAGCGGCCTCACCATCGAGATCTCGGCCGACGACACCGGCAACGGCGCCGCCACCGCCCACCACGACACCGAGGAAACCGGCACCGAAGACACCGACGCAGACGCAGAAGCCCAGGCCGAGGCCGAGCCGGCAGCGGCCGACGGCGACGGGGACGGCGACGGGGACGAGTTGGCGGCCGAGGTGGCCGAGGTCACGACGTAGCGGGCGCCACCCGGACCTGGTTGCGCCCGGTCCGCTTCGCTTCGTAGAGGGCGGTGTCGGCCCGCTCCACCAGTTGCTCGGGCGGTCCGCTGGCGGCCACCCCGACCGAGATCGTCACGCGGCCCGAGGGCTGGTTCTCGCCGCCGGGGATGTCGGTGGCCTCCACCGCGGCCCGGGCCCGTTCGGCCACGGCCAGGGCATCGTCGGTGGCGGCCCCGGGCAGCAGGACGCAGAACTCCTCGCCGCCGTAGCGGTAGACCCGGTCGTCCACCCGGACGCTGGCCTCCAGCGCCCGGGCCACCAGCCGCAGGGCCTCATCGCCGGCGGTGTGGCCGTTGACGTCGTTGAAGTTCTTGAAGTGGTCGACGTCGATCATCACGTAGGCCACCTGTTCGTCCTCGGTGACGGCGGCCAGATCGCGGTCGAGGCACCGGCGGTTCTTCAGCCCGGTCAGCGGTTCGATGTCGGCCAAGGCGGCGGCCGAACCGTGGGTGGTCGCCGCCTGGAGCGCGGTGCCCACCATCGGGGCCAGCAGTTCGAGCGCCTCCACGTCGTCCCGGTCGAAGGGGCGGGACGACACCCGCACCACCAGTACGGCGCCCGCCACCCGGCCGTCGGCCACCAGGGGCACGGCGGTGAGGGCCATCGGCATGCGGACGAGGACGGGTTCGTCGGTGGCCACCTGCACCGAGGTCTGGCCGGTCTCCACCACCCGCCGGAGACAGCTGCGGGCGACGGTGTCGGCGTCGTCGAGAACCTCGGGGCGGAACAGGCCGGCGGGTTCGTGATGGACGGGCTGCAGGCCGTCGTCGCCGACGACGAGAACCAGCCCGCCTTCGGCCCCCACCAGGCGGTGGGCCTCGGCCACTACGATCTCGCCGATCTCCACCGGATCGAGTGAGGCCGTCATGCGGCGGGAGGCGTCGAGTAGATCGTTGACCGACAGCCGGGGCTCCACCGGGAGCGACACCGGCGGGGCGGCCGGTGTCGGTGTGGGCTCGACCTCGTCCGGTTCCTTGCGGCGACGGGAGAAGGCCCAGGTGGCACCGACGGCGGCCAGGGCCCCGATGGCGCTGATGGTCAGGCTCAGTCCGGGCGATGTCGACGGTGAGGCGTCGCCGTCGTCGGCCGGGCCGTCGCCGGTGGGATCGACGTCGGCGATCTCGGCCAGGATGTCGGCGTCGGTGTCGGCTCCGTCGGCCAGCAGCGGCTCCACGCCGGCCACGGCGAGGACGGCGGCCGTTATCGACGGCAGGTCATCGCTCCGGTCGACGCCCCGTGCCGGAGCGGCGCCGTCGCGCACCACGAGGTCGCCGAGGGCGAAGATCCACGGCGTCGGATCGAGGCCGGCCGCGGTCGCCGGGTCGTCGACCTCGAGGGCGGCGAGGAACGCCGGCGACAGGGCGGTGTCTATGGCGACCACGACCGGGCTGACGGTGTTGCCGTCGGCCCGGAGGAGTTCGATGGCCGGGCCGAGCTGATCCTCGAATCGTCGGACCTCGGCCCGGTAGCCGTCGTCGGTCAGGCCGTCGGCCGGGATGACGTCCCGGATCAGGCGGATCGTGCTGGCGATCTCCGGGTCGTCACTGCGGCGAAAGGCGCCCAGCTCGGCCAGGGAGTCGATCACCAGTACCAGGCGACCGGCGGTGAGGCGGGGCACCTCCTCCATCGGCACCTCGGTCACGTCGACGTCGTCATCCACGTCCTCCCGGGTGCGGACCGAGTCCATCGAGGGGGTCTGGAAGCTCTCGCCGATGGCGACGAAGAGATCGGCGTCCTCGGCGTCGACCATCGGCGTCGTGGGGTCGGTCGAGCTCACCCCGGCGCTGTCGAACGGGAACGGGTCGATCCCGGTGTCGATCGAGGGGTCCGGTTCGGTCGGGTCGACGTCGCCGATCGGATCGACCTGGTCGAGGAAGGGGAGTTCGTCGCCCGGGTCACCGAAGGGGTCGACGGTGGTGGCGGTGGTGGGGTCGTCGATCGGATCCAGGTACGGGTCGAGGTAGGGATCGATGTAGGGATCGATGTAGGGATCGATGTAGGGGTCGACGAACTGCTCGAAGGGATCGATCGTGGTGGTGGGGTCCTCCCCGTCGCAGAAGGAGACGTCGTCGGCGCAGGTCTGACCCTGGGCCGGCCTGGGGGCGACGCCGGTGAACGCCACGGCCAGAGCGGTGGCGCCGGCGAGCGCGACGACGAGCGAGACGGCCAGTCGGCGGGGAGCCGATGGTCGGGGCGCAGGGGCGCAAGGGTGCACGGGAGGTGCATCGACCGACCGACGGCGGGTCTTTATCTCCCCGGGCCATCAGGGAGTTGTTTGGCCTTTCCATAAGTCTGTGCTAATCATTAGCTGTGACTAATTCTCTGGACCTGGCCCTCAGTGCCCTCCACGACCCGACCCGGCGTCGGGTGCTGGAGTTGCTCAAGGGCGGCGAGCGAAGCGTCCGAGAGCTCACCGACGAGGCCGACGTGACCCAATCGGCGGTCTCCCAGCATCTCAAGGTGTTGCGGGAGGCCGAGCTGGTCGCCGTCCGCCCCGAGGGCACCCGTCGCCTGTACCGCATCGACACCAGGGGCCTGACCGGCGTGCGGGCCTGGGTCGACTCGTTCTGGGACGACGCCCTCGACGCCTTCGTCCGCCACGCCGATGCCGCCGCCGACCCCGTCGAGCCCGCACGCCGTGTCGGCACCCCACCTGCCGCCGATGCAGCCGCTCCCGACATCGCCGACGCCGCCGATCCCCGAGAGGACCGTTCATGACCGAGACCACCAACGACCCGGCCCCCGTGGTGCGAGCCGCCTACACCCGCCGACCGCCGGACGAGGCCTTCACCGTGTTCACCGACGAGATCGGGGCGTGGTGGCCGCTACCGACGCACGGGCTCTTCGGGCCCGAGGCAGGCGAGGTCGCCTTCCGCGACGGTCACCTGATCGAGCAGGCCACCGACGGGCGGGAGGCGATCTGGGGCGAGGTGCTGGCGTGGGATCCCCCGCACCGCCTGCTGCTCACGTGGCACCCGGGCCGGGAGGCTGACGACGCCTCCGAGATCGAGGTGCTGTTCATCGCCGACGGTGACGGCACCCGCGTGGTGCTGGAGCATCGGGGCTGGGAGCGCTTCGGCGCCGACGGACTGGCCCGGCGGCGGTCCTACGTCGGCCCCAACGCCTGGGGTTGGGTGCTCGACCACTTCGCCGACGGGGCCGAGCCGCTGTCGGTGGCCGACACCGAGCCGCTCGTCGAGGCCTACGCCGCCTTCTTCGCCACCGCCGAGGAAGGGGGCTTCGGGCCGCCGACGGTGGGGGCGTGGTCGGCCGAGGAGGTGGTGGCCCACGTCGCCCTCAACGATCTGGCCATGACCGCCGTCTGCCAGGCCCTGGTGCACGGGCGGCCGCCGATGTTCGGCAACGAGGTGTGTCAGCGACCCGAGGTGCTGGCCCGCTGGATCAAGGCCTGCGGCGATCTCGACGGCCTGGTGGCGCGGGGTCGACGGGTGGCCACCGTGGCCACGGCCGCCATCCGCCGTCTGTCGGCCGAGCAGTTGGCGACCCCGGTCGCCTGTCGGCTGCTCCACGAGGGCCAGGTGGTCCTCGAGGACGAGATGCCGTGGTCGGTCATCGCCGTCGACACCCAGACCGGGCGACACCTGCCCGCCCACATCGAGCAGCTGACCGACCTGCGAGCCACCGTCGACTAGCGCTCCTGGGGCTCGAACACCACCACGGCGGTCTCGGTCGGGCGGCGGGAGGCGTAGCCGTCGAGCCCGTCGTCGATCTCGGCCCAGCGGGCCCAGAGGCGATCGCGCTCCTCGCCCTCGGCCGCCCGGCCGATCATGGACTGGGTGCCGTCGACCAGTCGGACGTCGGCCGCCGGGTCGGCCTGGAGGTTGAGCCACCACTGGGGTTCGGGGGCACCCCAGCCGTTCATGGCCATGGTGACCAGATTGGGTCCGTCGTCGAAGTAGCCGAGCATCACGGGCCGGGGCTGACCGGATCGGCGGCCGGTCACCGTGACCCACATCAGCCCGTAAGTATCGATCGACGGGCGCCGGAGGCCGAAGCGGCCCCGGCTGAGGCGGAACAGGCCCCGGTGGATCCGCCAGGCGTTGCGGATCACCCAGCGAGGAGGGAGGAAGGGCGACTTGGGCGGGTCGGAGGTGGGCTCGGTCATGGTGCCAGTGTGCGCGAGCGCCGTCTAGGGCGCATCGGCCAGGTGGTCAGATCCGGGTCCGCCGTTCGGCGGAGAACGGCGGCACCCGGCGGGGTCAGATCGGCGGGGTCAGATCGACGGGGTCAGCTCGACGCCGCCACGGCCGCCGCTTCGACCGTGGCCACGTATCCCGGCCAGTCGAAGGTGTCGCCGTCGGCCACCATCTCGTCGCCGGAGTAACGTCCGGCGACCCCGTCGATCAGCTCCCGGACGATGTCGAGGTGGCCGGCGTGGCGGGCGGTCTCGGAGGTCATGTGGGTGAGGATCCGGGCCAGGGTGGGATGCCGGTGCTCCTCCGGCCACCACGGCACGGTGCCGGTGTCGTCGAGATCGGTGACGGCGAACGTCTCCTGGGCGTGCACCCACGAGCGACGGTAGAAGTCGATCACCCACTCGCTCGACTCCTCGGCCGTCGCGTACAGGTCGGCGTTCGGCTCGGCATCGGGCTCCATCCACGGCATCGGCTCCGGCCACGGCCGACCGAACACGTCGCCGAAGTAGCCGGCCTGCACGCTGGCCAGATGCTTGACCACGCCGAGGAGGTTGGTGCCGGTGCGGGTGAGGGGTCGGCGGAGGTCGTACTCCGACAGGCCGTCGAGCTTGTCCAGCACCGCATCGTTGAGCCCGCCGAGCAGGTGGATGAAGTCGGCCTTGGTGTCGCTCATGAGGGGAGCCTAGATCGGGGGGCCGACGGTCTCGCCTCGGTTCGCACCGCCGCCGTCTTGCCGGTGTGGCGGGCCGCCAGCAGTATGGATGAGGACGTCGCCGGGCGGTCGCCCGGCCCCGACGATGCGAGGTCGCACATGGCTGATCAGATGACCGCCGACGCCGAACAGCTCCACGGTGGACACACCGACCTCGACTATCGGGAGACGGCCGACTGGGGCGACTTCCAGGGCACTCCGTCCAACGTGCTGCTCTTCGGCGACCCCGAGTGCGGCCCGTTCGCCTTCTTCTCCTCCAGTGCGCCGATGGAGGAGAAGATGCCGACCGGCTTCGCCCACGGCCACGCCTCGGACAACTGGCGGATCTCGGTGCGGGGCACCACCGACATGGGCCGTGACTCCTACGCCCATGGCCAGTTCCGCTTTCACGATGGTGGCGCCCCCTACCCCGGCGACAACCTGGCCTGGGGACCCGACGGCGGTTTCGGGCTGGTGCTCTTCGGCGACCGGCGGGGGTTCGCCATCCAGCCGGTGAAGGCCGAGATCCGGGAGCAGGTTCGACGGTCGCAGGAGCAGGCGGCGGCCCGCCTCGGCATCGACATGCTCGACCGCTGCCCCGACGCACCGGCCATCGCCACCACCGAGGGCACCACCCGGAGGGCTCACCTCAACAGCGGCTTCGACGCCGCGGCCTCCTGGCCGGAGGCGGCGCCCGGGGTTCGCCTGTTCGTCGGTCTGATGGGCGAGCGGGAGCGGGGGCCGGTCGTGTGTCTGGTCGACGCCGCCCCGGGGACCGTCGCCCTCCCCGCTCGGACCCTCGCCACCGAGACCCTGCTCCTCCCGGTCGGCGGCTCGGTCGGCGCCGGTGGCGAAACCCTCGATCAGGGTTCCATCCGCCTGGAGCACGCCGATGTCGCCGCCGCCCCCCTGGTGGCGGGCGATGCCGGGGTGCAGCTGGTGGCCATCGTCGGCGATCGCCGAGCGCTGGCCGCTGCACTCGATACCGGTGCGCTCGCCGCCGGCGACCTGGCCACGGCGCTCGCCTCGTCGCTGACCGACCTCTCGGCCCAGCTGACATGATCGTCCGCCCGGCAGCGCCCCGCCCGGCTGTCGGCGCCGTGCCTCTGCGCTGTTGTTGCGCCGTCGCCGACTACGACCGGCTCGGGTCGATCCCGAGGTTGACGAGGCCGAGGGTGCCGTCGCCCTGGACCGTCGGCGCCGCCGACAGGGCGATCCCCGTGCCGTCGACGGCCGGGTCGCCGATGAGGCCGTCGTCGGCCCACGAAGTGTCGGGCGGTCCGAACCGGGCGTACTCGCCGGTGGCGTGGACGCCGTCGGTGTAGGTCTCGTCGAAGTAGAGCTGGGCGGTCAAGACCGGGGAGTCGTCGAGGTGGACGGTGGTGTGGATGTGGACGGCCCGCCCTCCGTACCAACCGGGGTAGATCGTCTCGAACTCGAGGATCCCGTCGTCGTCCGCCGTCTGCGCTCCTCGACAGAAGGTCGTACCGGGTCCCTCGTCCTTCCCCGAGCCGCCGTCCTCGTAGGCGGAGTAGTCGCCGGAGGCGTCGGTGTGCCAGATCTCCACCACGGCGCCCGGGATCGGCTCGCAGGCGGCGTCGACCACCCGTACGCCGAGCCGCAGCGGGTGACCGGGGTAGCCGTCGTGGATGGCCCGACGATCGAGCAACTCGGGGGAGGGGAACGGACCCGACGTCGACGACGGTAGGAGTGTGCACACGTTCAGCGCATCGAACATCGCCGGGGCGAGGGCGTCGACCTCGGCATCGGTCGTCGGGTCGGTCGTCAGGTCGGTGCCACCTCCGGCCGCGCTCGTGCCGACGGTGGTGGTGGTCGTCGACCCGGAGGTGGCGCCGCCGACCGGTTCGGGACCGTCGTCGCCGTCGGTGCAGGCCGCACCTACCACCACGGCCGAGGCGCCGAGGAGAAAGGTCCGACGGTCATAGGTCCGTCCGGTCGTCATGCGAGCCCAGCCGACATCCGCCTCAGCGTAGGACGGCGCGCCCCGCCCCCGGTGGCGGCTAGGGCTGCGGGGGCGGTGACGGGGCCGCTTGGGCCGGAATGCGGAACAGGTGGGCGCCGCAGACCGTCTGACCCCGGATGGCCCGCATCCGGCTGTGGACGGTGATCCCGAGCAGCACGTGACCGGCGCCCCACCGGGAGTTCCCGCCCCTCGGTCGGACCCGCAGGCGGTAGAAGTCGCCGACGGCGTCGACCGAGCGAAGCCGGGCGGTCAGGATCCCGCCGGGAAGGCCTCGGACAACCGTGACGTCGAAGTCGTCCTCGGTGAGGCCGAGCACCGGCCCACCGATCTCGGGTTCGAGGAACGACGGCGAGTATCTCGTGTCGTAGACGCTCACGGCGATGTCGAGCTCCTCCCGGTTCTCCTCCGACGGGATGCCGGGTAGCTCGGGGATCGACGAGTGGTTGGCGTTGCCGTCCCAGGCGACGGCGTCGACAACCAGCCGCGTCGGTCGCTGGGCGAGGTAGAACTCGCCCTCGACCTCGTAGGTCGGGATGTCGTCGCGCCGCGTGCCGCGAAAGTGGAGTGCTTTGGGGTGATCTTTGGCCATGGTTCCCTCCGTTGACCGTTCTCGGTGAACAGACCCAAGAGGCGGCGATGGCCCGAGCTGATACATCCGACCCTCATCCCGCGCTCGACGACGTGGGAGGGACACCGCCGAACAGCCGGGCGGCGAAGCGACGGGGTCCGGGGCCGCTGGGCGGTCGGGCGGCCGGGCGGCCGGGCGGCGGGGACGCTCAGCCGGAGCGGGCGGCGGTGGCGGCAAGGGCCGCCTGGCGATGCTCGGTTTCGGAGCCGAGCGGGGCCAATCGCTCCAGGACTTCGCCGATGGTGTGACCGGCTTCGAGCGGGTGACGAAGGCCGAGGTCGGGGTGGACGGTGTAGTGGTTGCACCGCCCCACCCGGCGGATGTCGAGGTAGCCGTCGGCCTCCAGCTCGTGCAGGATCCGCTGCACGGCACCCTCGGTGATCCCGACCAGGTGGGCGATGTCGCGCTGGCGGAGATCGGGGTTGCGGTAGATGGCCAGCAGCACGTGGCTGTGGTTGGTGAGGAAGGTCCACGTCGTCGGTCGGACGACGCTGATGTCGGTCATGGTTCGTGTTCCTCCGGTCGGTCTAGGCGGCGAGGGGTCGCAGGTCCTGGCCGAGTTGGGCGAGCGCCCGATGGACCCGCCGTCGGGCCGCCTCGGTGCTCACCCCGAGGTCGCGGCCGATCTGGGCGAAGGTGGCAGGCTCGCCACCGTCGAGGCCGAACCGCTGGGTGACCGCCGCCGCACTCGTCGGGTCGAGGGTGTTGACGTGGTGGTGGATCTGCCGGTGCTGGAAGCGGGTGATGGTGGTGTCGTCGGGGCCACTCGAACCGGAGGCGACGAGATCGGCCAATCGGGCCCCGTCCTCGCCGATCGAGCGATCGAGTGAGTCGACCGTGCCCACGGTTGCGAGGTGGGCGGCCTGCGGCGACATCGACCGGCGATCGGCGTCGCCGTCGGTGGCGAGGGCGGCTCGGAGCTCACCGTGGCGGTGGGCCGGTATGCGGATCGTGGTCGCCGTGTGCTCCAGCCCCCGCTGGATGGCCTGACGGATCCACCAGGTGGCGTAGGTGCTGAAGCGGTAGCCGGTGCGCCAGTCGAAGCGATCGACCGCCGTGCCGAGACCGAGCATCCCGTCCTGGATGAGATCCTCCCGATCGACGTGGGGTGGGACGGTGAACGACCGGGCGGCCTTCACCACCAGGCCGATGTTGGCGGCCATGAAGGAACGACGAGCGGCCGCCGCCGCCGCTACCCGGGCCTCATCGTCGGGTTGGGGACACCCGCTGACCGCCCGGTCTCGGGCATCGCGGCCCCACTCGATCGTCTTGGCCAACTCCTGCTCCTCCTCGGCGGTGAGGAGTCGGGCCCGTGATGAGGTCTGCCCTGGCAAGTAGATCATGCCTGCACGATAAAACACACTTTGTAAAACGTCAATCAAGTTGCCCGTTTCATGTTGTATCTCTAAGGTGTGAGGTGTGATCGGGTTCCTTCTGCTGCTGCATCTGGTGCTGTGCGCCGTGCTCGCCGCCATCGGATCGCGCCTCGGCACCCGCTCCCTGTTGGTGGCCTCCCTCGCCCCGGCGGCGTCCGCGGTGTGGGCGGTGTCGAGGCTGGGGGCGGACGAACCATCGGCCGCCTCGTGGACCTGGGTGGCCGGGCTCGATCTGGAGTTGGCCTTCCGGGTGGGGCCGCTGGCCGCGCTGATGACCCTGCTCGTCTCGGGCATCGGTGCCCTGGTGTTCATCTACGCCTACGGCTACTTCTCGCCCGGCGCCGCCGTCGGCCCCTTCGCCACCAGCCTGCTGAGCTTCTCCACCGCCATGCTCGGCCTGGTCTGGGCCGACTCGGTCTGGGCGCTGTTCATCTTCTGGGAGCTCACGTCGATCACGTCGTTCCTGCTCGTCGGCCACAGGAACACCGACCCCGAGGTGCGGGCGGCGGCCCGGCGCGCCCTCGTGATCACCGTCGGCGGAGGTCTCGCCCTCCTCGCCGGTCTGGTGCTGCTGGTCGACGCCGCCGGCTCGGCCCGCCTGAGCGAGATGGGCCCGGTGACCGGGGCCCCGGCGGTGGCGGCCGGGGTGCTGGTGGTGTCGGCCGCGGCCACCAAGTCGGCCCAGGTGCCGTTCCACATCTGGTTGCCGGGAGCGATGGCGGCGCCGACGCCGGTCAGCGCCTACCTCCACTCGGCCACGATGGTGAAGGCCGGGGTGCTGCTCCTCGCCGTCACCGGTCCGGTGCTCGGTGGGCTCCAGAGCTGGCGGGTGCTCGGCCTGGTCGTCGGCATCGCCTCGATGCTGTGGGGGGCGATCGGTGCGTTGCGCCACGTCGATGCGAAGCTGATCCTGGCCTGGGGGACGGTGTCGCAGCTCGGGCTGATGGTGACCCTCCTCGCCGTCGGTGACGCCAAGGCCACCTTCGCCGCCGTGTCGATCCTGGCCGCCCACGCCGTGTTCAAGGCCGCCCTGTTCATGGTGGTGGGCGAGATCGACGTCCGCGTCGGCACCCGCATCATCACCGAGCTCGGCGGCCTGTCCCGGGCCATGCCACTCGCCTTCGTTGTGGCCGCGGTGTCGGCGGCGTCGATGGCCGGCGTGCCGCCCCTGCTGGGCTTCGCCGCCAAGGAGGCCGCCATCGAGGCGGCGCTCGGCTTCGAGGGCGGCACGTTCTGGCTGGTGGGAGGCGCCATCATCGCCGGTTCGGTCCTCACCGTGGCCTACACCACCCGCTTCCTGCTCGGCGTGTTCGGCCCGGGCCCGGCGGTCGCCGTCGCTTCGCCCCGCCCTGCGCTGGTCGCCCCGTCGGTCCTGCTCGCCGCATCATCGCTCGTGGGCTTCGTCGCCCTCGACGGGGTGAACCGGATCGTGGGGCCCGCCGCCGTCGCCCTCGACCCGGAGGCGTCGGTCTACCGGCTGCTCCGCTGGCCCGGACTCACCACCGCCTTCGTCGTCTCGGTGGTGGTCGTCGGCCTCGGCGCCGTGCTCGGTTGGGGCCTGACGCGACGGGCGCGTCCCGTGCCCGCCGCCCTCGGGGCCCGCCTGGTCGACGTCGTGGTCGATGGCGTGGTGGACGGCGCCCGTCGGGTGACCGGAAGGGTTCAGCACGGCTCGCTCCCGGTCTACGTGGCCACGATGGCGGCCACCACGCTGGTCGTCGCCGCGCCCTTCGCCTGGTCGTTCGACGCCGATGCCATCTACGCCTGGGACAGCCCGGCCCAGGGGGCGCTCGTCGTCCTGGTGGTGGCCGCCGCGGCCGTGGCCGCCGTGCTGCAGACCCGGCTCGGCGCCGCGCTCGGCCTCGGTGCGGTTGGTATGGCCGTCGCCGGTCTGTTCGTCGTCCAGGGCGCCCCCGATCTGGCCCTCACCCAGCTGCTGGTGGAGACGGTGATCGTCGTCGGATTCGTCGTCGGCCTGGGGCACCTCGGCCGTAGCTTCCCGCCCGTCGGGCGGCAGTGGCGGACCGTCCGCATCGCCGTGGCCACCGCAGCGGCGGCGGCCGTGGCCATCGCCCTGGCCGGTGCCGCCTCCACCCCGGTCGGGGAGGCCCCGGTCGCCGCCCTGGCCACCGAGGCCCAGACCGTGGGTGGTGGCAACAACGTGGTCAACGTCATCCTCACCGACACCCGCGCCCTCGACACCCTGGGCGAGATCGTGGTGATCGCGGTGGCCGCCGTCGGGGTATTGGCCTTGGCCGCCACCTCCGGGCGTCTGAGGTCGGCGTCGTGATCACCGACCGCGCCGCCGTGGCCCAGATCGGGGTGCAGGTCGCCGGACCGCTGGCCCTGGTCGTGACCGCCTTCCTCTTCTTCGCCGGGCACAACCAACCCGGCGGTGGCTTCGCCGCCGGTCTCGTACTCGGCGCCGTCGTGGCGGTGCGGACCGTGGTCGGCCTGGCCCGCCCTCGCGATGCCGTGACCCTTCTGGGCGCCGGCGGTCTGGTGGCAGGGGCCACCGCCCTCGCACCGTTGCTGTGGGGCGAGGTGTTTCTCGACCAGGTCGTCGTCGACGGCGAGCTCCCGGCCCTGGGCACGGTCAAGACCGGCACCGCCCTGGTCTTCGACGCCGGGGTGGCCCTGATCGTGGTCGGCCTGGTGGTCGCCGTGCTCAACGGACTGGGGGCCGACGAGCTCGGCTCGGCCGACCCCCGGGAGTCGTCACCGTGAGCGCCGCCCTCATCGTCGCCATCGCCGGTCTCACCGGGGTCGGGGTCTACCTGATCACCGCCCGGTCGCTGTCGCGCATCGTGCTCGGCTTCTCCCTGCTCGGCCACGCCGCCGTGCTCAGCCTCCTGGCCGCCGGTGGCCCGGCCGGCCCCGCACCCCTGGTCGACGAGAACGGGGTGGACGTGGCCAACCCGCTGCCCCAGGCGCTGTCGCTCACCGCCATCGTCATCTCCTTCGGGCTGACCCTGTACCTCCTCGCTCTGGCCCGCCGGCAGAACCAGCTCACCGGCGACGACCTGGTCGAGGACGACCTTGAGGACCGTCGCATCGCCGCCCTCGACGATGACGACCCCCACGAGGCGGCGGCGGCATGAGCACCGTCATCGCCCTGATCGTCGTCGGGCCCCTGCTCGGCGCCATGGCCGGGCTGCTGGTCCGCAACCACCAGCCGGCCCGCGACGCCATCACCGTCGGCGTGCTCACCCTCAACACCGCCCTCGCCGCCTGGCTCCTGGTCGCGGTCGAAGGCGACGGCACCTCGGTGGTCCGGGTGGGCGGGTGGCAT
Source organism: Actinomycetota bacterium (assembly GCA_039201605.1). Taxonomy (GTDB): domain Bacteria; phylum Actinomycetota; class Acidimicrobiia; order Acidimicrobiales; family SZUA-35; genus CADEDH01. The sequence goes on along the minus strand of JBCCRO010000040.1, from coordinate 20,708 downwards.
CCGGAGCTCGGCATCGTGCTCGTGGCCGACCTCTTCGCCGCTCTCATCCTGGTGACGGCACTGGCCACCATCGTCGTGGTCGAGGTGTTCGCCATCGCCCAGCGAAGCACGGCGTGGGGCGCCGACCCGCGCCTGGCCGGACCGTTGCTCCAGGTGCTGGCCTCGGGCGTGGCGTTGGCCATCCTCACCGGCGATCTGTTCACCCTGTTCGTCGCCTTCGAGCTCATCCTCGTGTCGAGCTATGTGCTGCTCACCCATCAGGGCCGCCGCGGCCAGATCCGTTCCGGCATGACCTACGTCGTGATGAACCTCTTCGCCTCGACGCTGTTCCTGGTCGGCATCGCCGTGGTCTACGTGGCCACCGGCACGGTGAACCTGGCTCTCGTTGCCGACCGCATCGTCGACCTCCCCGACACCACCCGGCTCGGCATCGGTCTGTGGTTCCTGCTGGTGTTCGGCACCAAAGCCGCCATCTTCCCCCTGTTCTCGTGGCTGCCCGACAGCTACCCGACGGCGCCGACCACCATCACCGCCGTGTTCGCCGGGCTGTTGACCAAGATCGGGGTCTACGCTCTGATCCGCTTCCACTCGCTCACCGCCATGGACGAGCTGGGCCCGGTGATCCTCATCGTGGCCGGGCTGACGATGCTCGTCGGCGTGGCCGGGGCCCTGGCTCAGGACGACGTGAAGCGGATCCTGTCCTTCCACATCGTGAGCCAGATCGGCTACATGCTGATGGGGCTCGGTATGTTCAGCCTGGCCGGCGTGGCGGGCGCGGTGCTGTTCCTCATCCACCAGATCCCGATCAAGACCGTGCTGTTCCTGGTGGGCGGTCTTATCGAGAACGAGGCCGGCACCTCGGCCCTCGACCGGGTGGGCGGGTTGGCCGCTCGCCGCCCGCTGCTGGCGTTGCTCTTCGCCCTGCCCGCCCTCAGCCTGGCCGGCCTACCGCCGTTCTCGGGGTTCGTGGCCAAGCTGGCCCTGGTCGACGCCGGGATCGCCGACGGCTCGACCGCCATCGTCGTCGTGTCGCTGGTCGGGAGTGCTCTGACCCTGCTGTCGATGACCAAGATCTGGCTCGGTGTGTTCTGGGGGACCCAGCCCGACGCCGGTGACGGCTCCGGTGCGCCGGCGGCCGCCGTCGGGGCCGAGGCCTCGGTCCGCACCGTGTCCCCGGCCGTGCCCGGCCCCACCGGCGTCGCCCGGCGCCGGGTGATGGAATCGACGACCGGGCTCGCCGTGGCCGCCACCCTGGCCGTCGCCGTGCTGGCCGGCCCGCTGTGGTCGATGAGCGAGCGAGCGGCCGCCGATCTCGTCGACCCCGCCGTCTACATCGAGCAGGTGCTGGGATGAGCATCCGTCGGGTGCTGACCGTCGTTGCCCTCGTGGCGGCCTGGTGCGCCCTGTGGGGCGAGGTCACCGTCGCCAACCTGTTGTCGGGCGTGCTCGTGGCCGGTGTCGTGGTGGCCAGCGGCGCAGGCACGTCGGCCCGAGGTGGTGTCCGCCTGCGGCCCCTGGTTCGTCTCGCCGGCCTGGTCGCCGTCGACCTCGTCGTATCGACGGTGTCGGTGAGCAGGGAGATCCTCACCCGCACCGACCGGACCGAGGAGGCCATCATCGCCGTCCGGGTGCCGGCGGAGACCCGAAGCCACCTGCTGTTGCTGGTGGTGGCGATCACCGTCACCCCCGGCACGGCCGTGGTCGACGCCGACGCCGACACCGGGACCCTCTACCTCCATCTCCTGCACGTCGACCGTCGCCGGCAGCTCGAACGTCATGTGGCGGAGCTGGCCCGACTCGCCTGCGCGGCCTTCCCGCCGTCGACGGCCCGGTCCGGGCCCCGTCTCGACGCCATCTCCTCGGACGCCACCACGGGCGGCTCGGACGCCGACCCCGAAGGGGTGCACCCTTGATCGCCACCATCGCCACCGCCGGGTTCGTCATCTCCGGTGGCTGTGCCATCGTCCGGCTACTCGTGGGTCCGGCGTTGGCCGATCGGGTGATCGCCCTCGACGTGGCCCTGATCAGCCTGATGGGAGCGATCGCCACCTCGGCCGTCGCCACCGACGACACCACCTACCTCAACCTCCTCGCCGTCATCGCCATCATCGGGTTCACCGCCACCGTGGCCGCCGGACGGTTCATCGAACACGAGAATCGGACTGGGTCATGACCGCGCTCACCCAGCTGCTCCTGCTCACCGGGAGCGCACTCAGCGTGCTCGCCGGTATCGGCCTGCTCCGCTTCGCCACCCCCTACGCCCGCTTCCACGCCGCAGGCAAGGCGAGCCCGGTCGCCTTCCTCCTGGTGGCCCTCGCCGCCGGGATCGCCCTCGGGCCCGCGGCCTCGGCCCGCCTCGCCTTCGCCGCCGTGGCGCTGGTGCTCACCCTGCCCGTCGGGGTGCACCTGCTCTTCCGAGCCGTCCATCGCACCGGCGCCGAGTCCCCCTTGGCGACCGACGAGCTGGCGGCGGCTCAACGGCGCTCGCCGAAATCTCCACACTAAGGGTTGTCGAAAAAGGCGTTTTCAATAAGGTCTTTCAAAGGAGGTAAGCAATGCTGCATACCGCTATCCGACCCTCGATGACCGCCTACGACGACGCCATCAACCTCGACCGACTCATGGCCGACGCCCGCTGGCTGTGGGACCGGGAGCCGGCGGTGCCTCCCGACGAACGCGAGGCGGTGGTCACCGAGCTGTTCGAGTTGGTACTCGCCCTCGAACGCCTCGACCTCCGCTCCCGATGGGTGCCGCCCGATCCGGGTCTCACCGACGACCTGATCGAGGCCTCGGAGCGCATCGAGCGGCTCCGTCCCCGGTGGGCGCCGGATGACTGACTCGCCGATCGGACCCCGTCCCTTCTCCCGTCCCGACCTGTCCCCAGCCGCGAAAGGACCGACCTTGCCCGCACCGACCACCGTCTCCGTCCCACCCGTCTGCTCTCCCGCTCCGGCCCCCCGGGGCGACCCCGGCTGATCGAGCACGGTCGGCACACACGGGGCCGCCGACCCGATCGACGCCCACCGCCCGGTGGCAGCTCTGTCCGCTGCCATCGGGCGGTGTCGCGTCCGACCTTCCGGCGGGCCCGTCGAGTCGGGCTCGAGGTGCCGGCCGTCAGCGGGCCCGTTAGCGGGGCGTCCAGGGGCCACCGGCGTCGTCGAGGGCGGCGGTGACCGCCGCAAGCCCGGTGTCCACCACGGCCGACAGCTCGACCAGCAGGGGTGCCAGTGCCGCCTCGGCCCGATCGATGACCGCCCGCTGGGTGCCGGTCGGCGGACTCGTGGTGTCCCAGTGGAAGCCGGTGACCCGCCCCACCAGGGCCTGGACCGACGGGGTGTCCGACTCGCCCAGACGCTCCCGCACCGGGTCGCCGACAAGGGTGCGCCCCACCTCCTCCAGTCGACGGCTCAGCTCGTCGAGCTGCGGCACCAGGTCGGCCGGCGCCGTCGGGGTGGCGGCCAGCCCGGCCCGCAGGTGACGGACGCGGTCCCGCGCCGCCTCCACCTCGCGGGCCGCCCCTTGCACCCGTCGGGCCAGGGCGGCCGTACGCTGCTCGAAGGCGTGGTCGGCCGACGGCGCGGTCTCGTCGGCATCGCCGATGCCGATCGGGGCCGTCACCACCTCGAAGGGCACCGGGCCGGCCACCGTCTCGGTGCCGACACCTCCCGGCTCCACCCGGACCAGCTCCACCGTGTAGCTCCCGGCCGGGGCCAGTGGACCTCGGGGCGTCGAGGCCCAGGGGGGCTGGAACTCCGGTTCGGTCAACCGCACCGGGTCGGGAGCGGGCAGACGCAGATCCCAGGCGGTGCGGTGGAGCCCGGCCGCGGTCGCCGCCGGCACCGAGCGCACCGCTCGGCCCTCGCCATCGCGCACCACCAGGGCCAGTCGGGGGGCGTCCTCGATGTGCTCACCCCACAGGGCGGCCCAGCCGGGGAAGTCGACATCGGCGCCGTCGGCGTCGGCATCGGTCTCGGTGGCCCGGCGTCGTTTGGCCGCCGGCTTCAGCTCCTCGGCCAGGCCGTCGGCCACGTGGTAGGCGAAGGCGGCACCGAAGTCGGGGTTGGGGGCCCGCCATGCCGTCGACCCGAGGGTGGGTTGCCCCTTGGCCTGCATCGGCTGGTATGGCACGTAGCGCCATGCCGTCCGCACCGGGAACAGCGCCGCTCCGTCGTCGAGCATGCCCTCGGCCCGCCCCTCGGTCGAGGGGTCGGGGGCGGCGTCGATGGAGGCGTCCGCCGTTGCGCTTGCGGCCAGGGCCCGAAGGGGGCCGTAGTCGTCGAGCACGAAGAAGCCGCGGCCGAAGCTGGCCGCCACCAGGTCGTCGTCCCGACGCTGGAGGGCCAGATCCCGGATGGCGATGGTGGGCATGTCGGTGCCGCCGAGTCGATGCCAGCTGCCTCCCCGATCGAGGGAGACGTGGACGCCGCGCTCCGCCCCGAGGAAGAGCAGGTTCGGCTCCTCATGGTCCTGCTCGAGGGACCAGCCGAAGGTGTTGTCGGGCAGGTCACCTCGGATCGAGGTCCAGGTGTGGCCTCGGTCGGTGCTCTCGTAGAGGTAGGGGGTGTAGTCCCCGCTCTTGTGATCGTCGGCCACCACGAACACGGCATCGGCCCGGTGGCGGCACGCCTCCACGTCGTTGATGAACGCCTCGGCGGGCAGACCGGGCGGACGCTCGGCGGCCCGCCAGGTACCGCCGCCGTCCTCGCTCACGTGCAGCCGACCGTCATCGGTGCCGACGTAGAGCAGCCCTTCGGTCACGGGCGACTCGCTGACGTCGGTGATCGTGGCGTAGGTCGACATCGCCAGGTGGTCGTAGAGGGCGTCGACACTCCACACCCGGCCCCCGGTCGGGAGCTCGAAGCGGTTGGCGTCGGAGGTCAGGTCGGGGCTGATCGCCGTCCACGAGTCGCCCCGATCGTCGCTTCGCCACACCCGCTGGGAGGCGACGTAGAGTCGGCCGGGTCGGTGGGGGCTCAGCACGATCGGGGTGTCCCAGTTCCAGCGCTCGGGCGGGTCGTCGGGCTCGGGTACGGGCTTGATGTCGGTGATCTGACGCGTCGGGCGGTGGAGGCGCATGACGTTGCCGTCCTGCCATTCGAGGTAGGCGATATCGGGGTCGTCGGGATCGAAGGCGGCGTGGTAGCCGTCGGCGCCGAGGGGCACCGACCAGTCCTGATTGCGGACCCCGTCGAGCTGGCCGGTGCGGAGCGGGCCGTAGATGGTGCCGAGGTCCTGGGCCCCACCCAGCACGTTGGTGAAGGGGAGCGAGTGGTCGACGGCCACCCGGTAGAACTGCGACACCGGCAGGTTGGAGAAGTGGCGCCAGTTGATCCCCTCGTCGAACGACTCGTAGAGGCCGGCGTCGGAGCCCACCAGGAGATGCCGGGGTTGGTCGGGGTCGATCCAGACGACGTGGTTGTCGCTGTGCTTGGACGCGCCGTGCTCCTCCAGATTGCGGAACGTCTTGCCGCCGTCCCGGGTGACGTGGACGAACACGTCGACCTGGTAGACGGTGTCGGCGTCGACCGGGGAGGCGAAGATCTCCTGGTAGTAGTGGGGCCCGGTGCCGCCGGAGAGGTAGCCGTTGCGGCGCTCCCATGACCGGCCCCGGGTGGTTGAGCGGTGGAAGCCACGTTCGTCGGGGTCGTGGGACTCGACGGTGGCGTAGACGATCTCGGGGGCGGCCGGGGTGACGGCCAGGCCGATCTTGCCCAGATCACCGGTGGGCAGACCCTCGGTGATCCGGTCCCAGGTGTGGCCCCGGTCGGTCGACACGTGGATGCCCGAGCCCGGGCCGCCGCCGACGAACGACCGGACCGAGCGGCGACGCTGATAGGAGGCGGCGTAGATCGTGTCGGGGTCGTCGGGGGCGAAGGCGGCGCTCGTCACCCCGGTGTCGTCGTCGATGACGAGGGCCGGCTCCCACGTGGTGCCGCCGTCGGTCGTGCGGAACAGGCCTCGCTCGCCCCCCGATGACCACAGCGGGCCTTCGGCGGCGACGTAGACGGTGTCACCGTCCCGGGGATCGATCAGGATCTCGGCGATGTGCTCGGATGCGGCGAGACCCATGGCCTGCCACGTCGCCCCACCGTCGAGGCTCCGGTACACGCCGTCACCCCAGGCCACGTGACGACCGCTGACCGCCTCGCCGGTGCCCACCCAGATCGTCTCCGGTCGGGTGGGGTCGATGGCCACGCAGCCGATCGAGTACGACGTCTCGCCGTCGAACAGCGGCTGCCAGGTGGTGCCGGCGTTGGTCGTCTTCCACACGCCGCCCGAGCCGACGGCCACGTACCAGGTGGCCCGGTCGAGGGGATGGACGGCCAGGTCGGCGATGCGGCCGCCGAGCACGGCGGGGCCGATGTTGCGCAGCGCCAACCCGCCGATGGCCCGAGCCAGGGGATCGGTCTCACCGCCGTCGGGTGTGGTGGGGCCGGCGCCGGTCGGTTCGGCGCTGGCTGCGGGCTCGGCGGAATCGGACATCGGCACCTCCGGTCATCGGGACCGGCGATCACCGGACCCGCTGGCCAGACTCGCAGGGTGTCGACGCCGCTGCCACCCCTCGCCGGCCGGGGTCAGGTTGCGACCGCAGTGCCACGACCTCGGGGTGGGCAGCCCGACGGCGCTCGACGGTCCGCCGGTCTCAGCGGAGCGAGTCGAGATGGCCCAGGCGATCGAAGGCGACGGCCACCAGCTCGGCGACGGGTGTGGCCGCCTCCGACCGCTGCCACTGGTTGAAGGCCCAGTCGGTGGCCAGGAGTGCCGCCCCGGCCAGTAGCTCGGCCGCCGCCCGATCCGCCGGCGTCAAATGCTGTTCGACGAGGTCGGCCAGAGAGAGGCGATCGGCGATGTCGGCCTCGACCGCTGCGGCGTGAATCGCCGGGACGCGGTACATCAGCGTCACCCGTTGGAGCTGGAACTCGGTGTCGGCATCGTAGATGCCGGCCAGGCCGGTGATGAAGGCCTCACGGAGGGCGGCGAAGGGGTCGTTCTCCACCAGCGCAGCCTCGAGCGCCGGCGCGTAGGCGTCGGCGTGCTCGTCCCACAGCACGATCGCCTCCTTGGTCGGGAAGTAGCGATAGAGGGTCGACGGCGCCATTCCCACCGCAGCGGCGATGTCGATCACCTTGACCTCGTCGAAACCGTCGGCGGTGAACATCTCCACGGCGGTCCGTTGGGTGACCGCCAGCGTGTTTCGCCGGTTCCGCTCGCGCAGGCTCATGCCCGCGATCGTAACAAGATCCTACTTGAGAGGGATGCGCAAAGTCGGAGTTGTTTCTATTCTCGGAGTCATGATTGAAAACCTGAACGGCGTCACCGCTCTGTTCGAGGCGGTCTTCGTCCCGCTGATCCTCATCGAACTGCTCGTTCTCCGGCGGGCCCGACGGCTCGGTTGGGCCCGCATCAAGGAGATGCTCGCCAACGGGGCGGGCTACCTGTTCCTGTATCTCCCGGCGGGGATCGTCGGCGTCGCACTGTGGATCAGGGTGTTCGACGCCGTTGCCGAGGCGGTGCCCTGGTCGGTCCCGACCAACTGGTGGACGATTCCGGTGGCGATCGTGGTCGCCGACTTCGTCTACTACTGGGAACATCGGGTTTCCCATGAGAAGCGGGTGTTGTGGGACCTGTACCACTCGGTGCACCACAGCTCGGAGCAGTTCGATCAGTCGACGAACCTGCGGCTCGGGGTCTTCGACGGCATGTTGACCCTCGTCTTCAGCCTGCCGATGGTCGTAGTCGGCTTCTCCCCCGGCCTGGTCCTGGCCGCCACCGCCCTCGTCCTCGGCTATCAGACGTGGATCCATACCGAGGTCATCGACCGCATGCCCCGATGGTTCGAAGCTGTCTTCAACACACCCTCGCACCATCGGGGTCATCACGGCGCCGAACGCCCCTACCTCGACGTCAACTACGGCGGCATCCTCATCGTCTGGGATCGGCTCTTCGGCACCTTCCAGCCCGAGCTCGACACGCCGGTTTACGGGCTGACCACCCAGATCGAGTCCTCCAACCCGATCGACATCCAATTCTCCCAGCTTTGGCTCCTGATTCGCGACCTTCGAGCCGACCGCAGCTGGAGGACGCGCTGGGCCCGGCTGTGGAATCGGCCCGGCTGGCAGGTGCCGACCGCGGCCGATCCAGAGTGGGTGGCCGACGAAACCGGCCGGCGATGAGCGCCCCATCCCCGGCCGCCCCGCCCACGGGCGCCCAGCCCCCGACCGGCTCGGTCACGATCGGCGGACTGATCCGACGGTTCCGGGCTCGCATCGCCGTGACGCTCGGACTGGTCGTGATCGAGGCCGGCGCCCTCCTGCTGTTCCCACTTTTCGTGGGCCTGGCCATCAACGATCTTCTCCGGGAGGAGACCGGCGGTCTGCTTCTCCTCGGCGGGCTGGGGGTGGCGAGCCTCGCCGTCGGCGCCCTCCGGCGACTGATCGACACCCGCACCTATGCGACCATCTATGAGACGACGGCCACGGAGTTGGCGGCCACCGAACACGAGCGGGGCACCGACGTCTCCACGATCGCTGCGCGATCCACCCTGATGACCGAGTTCATCGAGTTCCTCGAGAACTCGATGCCCACCGTCGTCCACGGCGTCATCGCCATTGTCGGCACCCTGGCCATCCTGGCCGGAATCCACCTCGGCGTCTTCGCCGCATCGCTCGCACTGGCTGCGCTCGTGGCCGCCGTCTACCTGGCGACGGCGCGCCACAACCTCCGCCTGACCGGTGCGTACAACGACGAACTCGAACGACAGGTAGAGGCGCTGGCCACCCGGTCGACGACGACGGCCGGGCGTCACTTCGGCGCACTGATGCGCTGGAATCGCAAGCTGTCCGACCTGGAAACGCTCAACTACAGCCTGATCTACCTCGGGGTGATCGCCCTGCTCGTCTACAGCCCGATCGCCGTCGTCGACGGCGCCGACCCCGAGTACGGCTTCGTCTTCTCCACCATCATGTACGTCTTCGAGTACATCGAGGCCGTCCTCGCCATGCCCCTCGTCATCCAGCAGCTGATTCGCCTAAGCGAGATCTCCGGCCGCCTCTCCCGAGGCACCACCACCGGCACCGCGGTCCCGCCTTCGGTCAGCAGCGAGCATGGGGGTGGTGCCTGAGGGGAGGCAACTTCCCCTCAGGCACCATTGGGCCAGGTCGAGACCATGACCGGTGCCATGGCTCGGCTGCCCACATCTCACCGATCCGGCCGTACCGGGCGGATCCTTATCTCGAATACGACCACGCGTTCTTTCCCTCTTGAGGGGCTTCGACCACCCGGCGTTTGTAGATGCTGTCCGGCCGAAAAGCCATGGTCCGTACACAGTCCGCACAGACTTCGAACAGGTCGAAATCCGTAGCTAGAATGAGGCGGCCTCCATCGCCTACGGGAGTCGTGGCCGGGCCGCCGCATGATGACTATTGAGACCAGCTAGTACGTCCACTAGTGGAGGTCCGCCATTTGGCGATCCGGTCGATTTCGCCGCCGCCCTCGACGAGCTGCTCAACGCCGCCGGGGTGCCGCTGCGGGAACTCGCCCGACGTGTCGGTACCAGCGCATCGACACTCAGCGGGTGGCGGACCGGGCGACATGTGCCGTACCCGAGGCAGCGGGCGGTCCTCGAACTGCTGTTGACCGAGCTCGGGGTCGACGACGTCGATTCCTGGCTGAACGACCTCGATCGGGTGCGATCCGCCGCCGCCGCCGCCACCACCGCCACCGCCACCGCCGCCGCCGCCGCCGCCACCACCGGCCCGGCCGCCGATCGAGCGGCGCCACCGGGCGAAGGAGAACCGGCGTCGGCCCGGTCCCCGTCGAGTGGGGTCGAGGAGGTGACCGGCACCGATGCTGCGGAGCAGAGCGACGATGACGGGTCGATCGCCGTCGGGGAGCAGCCGTCCTCCCGATGGCTCCGACCCGTCACCGGAGCCGGGCCGGGGCGGCGCATCGGGCGACTCCTGGTGGCGGCCGTGGCCCTCGGCATCGTCCTGGCGCTGGGGTTCGGCCTTCTCGACGGGGAGGACGACCCGATCGCCGGCGAGGCGGCGGCCCCGTCCACCGTCGACGGCTGCCCCTACGAGGCCGGTGTCGTGGCCGAGAGCGGGGGCCTCGATGCGAACATCCTGGCCGAGTACGAGGCGGGTGGTGGGCGGCAGGCCTACGGCTGCGGGCTGACGTCGGTGCAACGGCTGCCCAAGAGTCCGTTGACGTATCAGGAGTTCGGTCGGCCGGGTGCCACGCCGGACGACGTGATCGTCGCCTTCGACGATGGCGGGGCACTCACGTTGCCGTTCGCCGCCTGGGGTTCCTACCGCCAGATCGGGGGCAAGAGCGGAGACAACGCCCACGCCATCGCCGGCGATCCCGTCGGCCTTCGGGTCACCGGCTCGGTGGCCTACCTCGAGCTGGACTCTGAGGTGCAACTCGTCGCCGAGAAGATGCTGGCTCCGTACTTCTTCGTCGTCGCACCGGTCGGCGAGGCGTGGGAGCGTGAGGGTGGGCCGGCGGGGGATATGGGACTGCCGACGTCGAACCTCCATGTGCGGGATGGTCGCTGGCGCCAGGAGTTCGAGACCGGCTGGTTGGAGGCCGAGAATTTCGACGGTTCGATCACGTGGATAGCCGCCGATTCGGCGGCTGATCTACCGCCTGACGACGTTATCGCCGGGCGGATTCTCGGTCAGCTCGACGCCACGGCGTGGTTCATCACCGCCGACCTGGAACGCAAATGGATCCCGGACGGCCTTGTCTGGGAATGCCTCGGAGGCGCGGCCGAAGCGGTGGCGCTCGACGTGCCCGGCCACGCCGTCGCCCAACTCCCCTACATCGGACTGGCGACCTGTGCCGACAGCAGGGTGGGGCCGATGGATCTGGCCGCCTATTGCGCCGAGCAGCACGGTCCGGGTGCTGCGGCGGTCGTCGTCGACGACTCGGCCGACTGGGCATGCAGGGACGGCACCGGCCTCGACGAGATGATCGATCTGACCGCCGTCTGCGCCGCCCAATATCCGGATCGGCGGGTCGTCGTCACGCTCGAGCCGGGGAGTCCCACCGCCTGGAAGTGCGCCGAGCCGACGTGGCGGCCGCTGGAAGGCGGGTAGCGGTGTCCGCCGCGCCCTCCTGCTTCGCTGCGGCCTTCTTCGCCGCCGCCTGCGTCCGATGCGGTCAGGCGGTGGCGGCTTCGGTCCGGTCGCCACGTACCGATTCGACCCGGATGTGCTCGACGACCAGGGCCACGAACAACACCACCACCGAGGCCACCAGCAGCCACACCGCGTTCCACTCGCCGGAGATGGCGCACAGGCCGACGATGACGGCCAGGCCGACAAGCCGCTCCGGGGGGATGATGCCGTAGGCCCGTCGGACGGCGAGGACGATGCCGCCGAAGAACAACCCGAGACCGATGGCGAACATCCATCGGAACTCGGCGGCGAGGGGCTCGCTGGGGTGGAGCAGGATCTCCTCCGCCGCCGCGGCGGCGGTCACGACGCCACCGATGATCGGGGCGTGGGCCCAGGTGTAGACGTCCCGGGCGTAGCGACCTCGGAACTCCTCGATCTGTTCACCCTTGTGCTCCAGCGCCGGGAGCACTCGATCGAAGTACGACCACCACAGCAGTCCGGCGAACGTACCGGCGGCGAGCAGACCGATCTGGGTGTCGTTGCTGAGGCCTTCGTCCTCGCCGAGACTCTGGACCACGGCCAGGCCGATGGCCACGATCACCTCACCCAAGGCGATGATCAAAATCAGCCCGTGCCGCTCGGCGAAGTGCCCGGTGCGGACGATCCAGGTGCCGGACCCGGCGGCGACGGTGCCGAGGAAGATGACGATGACCATGCCCACCCACAGGGCGACCCGCAGGTCGCCGTCGACCAGCCCGCCGGCCACCAGCAACACCAGCGCCACCGCCACCGGAGCCGCCAGGCGCACCGTCGAGCGGAACACGTCGGTGCCCCGCTCGCTGGCCAGCACCTGAAGGGCGACCGACATGCACATGATCGCAGCGCCGGAGAAGGCGAAGGTCCGGCCGCCGGGGCCGAACGCCGTGCCAACCGACGCCGCCATCGGCACCGTGACCGCAGTGGCGATCAGAAACACCGCCCGGACCGCTCGCTGGTTGCCCGGCACGGCGTTGGCCGACCACGTGAACCAGGACCACGGCAGCCACAGGATGGCGAAGAGCAGGGCCGCCTCCCACGCCCCGGTCCACGTCGGGTGGTGGATGAGATGAGCCACCAGCTGGGAGAAGGCGAACACGAACGCCAGATCGAAAAAGAGCTCAACCGGGTCGGCGGTGAAGTCCTCGCCAGCATCAGGAATGGTCAACCCACGCATGGGCGGACGTTAGCCGGTCGAGCAGCCGACGTTGGACGGCGATGTCCGTAGCATGATCCCGGTGCGGCTCGTTCAACGCCACTGGGATTTGTTCCTCGCTTCGCTGTTGCTCCTGGGGGCCGCCGTCGCCCTCGTGCTGCTCGACGATCGGAACGGCACGCTCCGGGCCGGCACCACCCCTCGGACAATCGCCTGGTACCTGGTCGCCTTCGCCGGCTTCGGGCTGGCCGCCTGGTGGAGCGAGCGGCGGACCATCAACCCCTGGGTGCTGTGGACGGTTCCGATAGCGGCCCGCCTGCTGCTGTTGCTGACGGAGCCGACGTTGAGCGACGACGTCTACCGCTACCTCTGGGACGGCCACGTCGCCACGCAGGGGATCAGCCCCTACCTCCATCCCATCAACGCCGCCGCCCTCGACCCGGTGGAGATACCCATCCGTCGGTTGGCCAACAATCCCGGGCTGGCGTCGCCCTACCTGCCGACGGCCCATGGCGTGTTCACGGCGGCGGCGTTCACGTTGCCGTCGACGGCGGTGGTGATGCAGACGGTGATGGTGGGCTTCGACCTGGCCACCGCCGGACTGCTCAGCGGGCTCCTGGTTCGGGCCGGACTCCCCCGTCGGCGGGTGCTGCTCTATCTGTGGAACCCACTGGTCATCGTCGAGATCGCCCACGGCGCCCACCTCGACGCCCTCATGGTCATGCTGACCGTCGCCGCATTGGCCGTCGGCCTACATGGGGCGAGGGGTGGCCTCGCCGATCACGGCCACCGGTGGCGGCGAGTCGGCTCCGGCGTGCTCCTGGCCCTGGCCACCCTGACCCGGCCGCTTCCGGCGTTGGCCGGGCCCGTGCTGTGGCCTCGCTGGCGGTGGGGTGGCCGGGTGGCCTTCGCGCTCACGGTCGCCGCTCTTCTGCTTCCGTTCGGGCTCGGGCGGGCGGGCTGGGGGTTGGACGCCGCAGCTACGGGCACCGGTGTCTTCGGTTCGGCCCGGGTCTACAGCCGGGACTTCCACTTCAACGGGGCGCTGAACGGGGTGTTGACGCCCGGGTCGACCCTGGCCACCGTCGTCGCCGGCGGGGCCATGGCCGCCGTGCTCCTCGTCGTCTGGCGACGGGCCGAGGCCGCAGGCCGCGCCACCATCGCCCGTGGGGCCGACGATGGCGCGGCCCGGGTCCGGGCCGACCTCCGCCTCGTCGTGGTGCCGGTGATGGCCTACGTCGTGCTGACCCCGGTCATGCACCCGTGGTACCTCGTGCTGTTGATGGCGCTGCTGCCCTTCGTGACACCTGCGTCGGGCGAGGCCGCCGACCGGTGGCTGCTGACCCTGCCCTGGTACTACCTGGCCGCCGCCGTCTCGTTCTCCTACCTCACCTACCTCGACCCCGACCGATTCGGTGAGCGGACATGGGTGCTCTGGCTGGAGTGGGCACCCACCCTGCTCGGCCTGGCCGCGGTGGTGTTCTGGGTCCACTTCGCCCTACAGGCCGAGGGGGGACCGGCGTCGGCGCCGGGTTCGAGCACGCCCTCAGTCGGGCAGAGGGATCTGGTAGCCGTCGTCGATCCGACGGGCCCCGATCGAGAACAGCACTGACTCGCCCTGGCGAACGGTGCGGTCGGCGATGCCCGTCACCGAGTCGAACATCGGGAGTGGGCCGGTGAGGTCCTGATTGAAGTAGACGTCGCTCGACGAGCGGAACGTCGCCGGTAGCCCCTCGAAGCCGTCGATGATCCCGAGCAGCCCCGCGGCCGAGGTCATGTTGTTGTCGGCGTCCCATCCGGCGAGACCGGCGATGTGGAGCGTGGTCACCAGATCACCGTCGCCGTACAGCAGGGCCATGATGGTGGTGGCGAAGTTGACCCGGCTGGCCCACCAGTCCGGGTCGGTGTCGTAGGTCTCGGCGATGCGGGCCCGGGTCCATCGCCAGTCGTCGGGGGCGTTGGCGTGCCAGGCCCGGACCTGCTCGACGATCTCGGTCACCTCGGAGTCGACGGGTTCGTCGGCCAGGGCCCGGTCGAGCAGCCAGTCGAGGTCGCTCTCGAAGAAGGCCTCGGCGTAGAGGTGGGCGTAGAAGGCGCTGACGTCGACGGCCAGGCCGCTGTTGGTGACGCGGGCGAAGCGGGCGGCGCGGGCCCGGGCCTCATCCGGTCGGCCGGGGAGATCATGCCGAACAGCTCGGTCTGGAGCTGGGCGTCGATCGACCACACGCCCTCCGGGTTGTGCTCGGCCGACCCGGTCGCCGGCGGGAGCAGACCCTCGTCCATCAGGTCGCGGGCACGTCGGGTGGACACCCAGATGTCGTTGTTCAGATGGTCGACCCACTCGTCGCGTATGTCCTCCGGCTCGGGGTCGAGGCCGTGAGTCTCGAGTATGTGGAGGTCGAGCCATTCGACGTGGGTGTCGTCGTCGGTCGACCACTGTTCGGGGAAGAGCAGCTCGATCTCGTCGCCGGGACCGGGCTCGGCCACCCAGATCCCCTGGAGGTCGAGGCCGGAGTGATTGGCCACCATCGTCGCCTGCCAGCTCCCCCGGACCTTGTCGGCGTAGACCTCGGTCGTCAGCACCCGGACGTCCCGGCCCGCCCCGTCCTCGGCGGCCGTGGCTGCGCCGTCGCCGGCGGGATCGGGGTCGGCGGTGCAGGCGGTGGCGAGCAGGACCATGACCACCGCCACCGCTCCCCGCCGCCACGCACGGGTACGGCTCGCAAAGCGAGAGGCGCGCGTTGACATCCGGGCAACCTAGTTTCCCCCGCACGCCGTGCCACCCCCACCGGTCCCGGTCGGGGCCGGATCACCCCGTCCCGCTACGGTCGAGAATCGTGATCGAGGTCCGCCCGTGATCGACGCCGAGCTGTTGCGCTCGCTGCCGTCCACCTTCGGCGCCGGCCTGGCGCTCACCGTGGCGCTCACCGTGCTCACGGGGGTGGCGTCGTTCGCCGTCGCCGTACCGGTCGCCGGGTTGCGGTTGGCATCGAGCCGTCGGCTGCGGTGGCCCGTCGTCGCCTACATCGAGGTGTTCCGCAACGTCCCCGCCCTGATCCAGATCATCTTCTGGGCCTTCGCCCTTCCCACCCTGTTCCCGATGCAGATCCGGCAGCGGCTGTTCTTCGACAACGCCGTCGTCGACGCTCTCGGCGCGGTGACGGGCATCCCGCTCCCGTACTACGGCCTCGCCGCCGCCCTCGGCCTGACGCTCAACACCTCGGCCCACCTGGCCGAGATACTGCGAGGCGGTATGCAGTCGGTGCCTCGCCAGCACGTCGACGCCGCCCGTTCGCTCGGGGCGGGCCGCCGGGCCGCGTTCCTCTCGGTCCTCGTGCCTGCCGGCATCCGGGCTGCGTTCCCCGCGGTGTCGACCCGGCTGATCCACAACATGAAGAACACCGCCCTCGCCTCGTTCGTCGCCGTGCCCGAGCTGTTCAGCCGGGTGCAGGGTGAGATCACGCGCACGTTCGACGCCACCCGGCTCCTGCTGGTCGCCGCCGTCATGTACCTGCTGTTGGCCTGGTTGATGACCGTGCTCCTCGCCGCCGTCGACGCTCGCCTTCGTGGCCCGGGATCGGAACCGGCCCGTGGCTGACAGCCTCGACTTCGTCCTCGACAACCTCGTCAACCTGCTGATCGGGGTACCGGCCCAACGACCGGGCGGCCTGCTGCTGAGCATCCTCCTGTCGGCGGGTGCCCTGGCCGTGGGCTTCGTCGTCGCCGTGGCCATGGGCGCCGCCGCCGCCTCGCCCTGGGCCGCGGTCCGGTGGACGGCCCGGGCCTACGTGATCGTGATCCGGGGCGTCCCGCTGTTGCTGCTCCTGCTGATCGTGCACCAATTCGCCGCCGGTGGCCTCCTCGGCGTCGGGGGCTCGACCTTCCGCTCCGCCTTCCTCACCCTGGTGCTCTACGCCAGCGCCTATCAGACCGACATCGTGCTCAGCGGCCTCCGGGCCGTGCCGCGGACCCTGGTCGAGGACGCCCGACTCCTTGGCGCCTCCCCCGCTCGCGCCTACCTGTTGATCCGCCTGCCCTATGGCCTCCGGGTGATGCGACCGGCGCTCCTCGGTCAGGGGGTCACCCTGTTCAAGGACAGCTCGGTGGTGGTGATCCTCGGCGTCGCCGAGCTGACGACGACGGCTCGGATCGTGCTCGGATCCGACGTCGCCAACACCCCGTTCTGGGTGGCCACCTACCTGGCCGTCGGCGCCCTTTACTTCCTCACCGCCGTCACCCTCTCCTGGCTGATCGAGCGGCGTACCACCTCCGCCACCGGCCTCGTCGCCGGGTGAGCGCCCGGTGGTTATCAACAGGTTCTGAACTGTCGTTCAGATTCGGGGTTATCGGAACGGTGAGCACATAGCGTCGGTTACTGCTCCCGGTCCGACCGATCGGACCTGACGAAAGGAACCCGGCCGGCGATGTTGCGGCGCACCACGAACGATCGAACTCCCCCCAGTCGCCACCGCTTCGGTGCCGCCCTCGTCGCCGGAGCCCTCCTGGTCGCCGCCTGCGGCGACAGCGGCGGTGATACCGACGCCGACGGGGCCGTAGGGGCGTCCGTGCTCGACAGCGTGAACGAGTCGGGCACGGTCCGGATCGGCGTCCGCAACGACAACCCGCCCATGAGCTTCATCGACGGCGACGGCGACTGGATCGGGTTCGACGTCGATCTGGCCAACGCCATGGCCGAGCAGATGGGCTACGACGTCGAGCTCGTCCCGGTCGACGGCACGACCCGCATCAGCTTCCTGGAGCAGGGCGAGGTCGACATGTCGGTGGCGAGCATGAACCACACCCGATCCCGGGACGAGGCGATCGACTTCAGCATCACGTACTTCTGGGACAACCAGTCGTTCCTGGTCCGCACCGGCACCTACGAGTCGATCGACGACCTGATCGGTCAGACGGTTGCGGCCAACGCCGGCAGCTCCGTCATCGACTCGTGGAACGGCTACGTGGCCGACCGGGGCGGCCCCGCTCCCGAGATCGTCGAGTTCGACGACAAGCTGGCGGCCATGCAGGCGCTGCGCGACGGCGCGGTCGAGGGCTACTCCGAGGACAACATCACCCTGCTGTCGCTGGCGGCCGGCGACCCCGACCTCACCCTCCTGCCCGGCGGTCACAACCCGGTGCAGTTCGGCATCGGCGTCCCCGAGAACGACTCGGAGTGGCGGGACGAGGTGAACCTGGCCCTCCAGGAATTGTGGCTCGACGGCACCTACGGCGAGCTGTACGAGCGCTGGTTCGAAGGCCCGGACCGCATCATCGATCTCCCCTTGGGCGGGGCGATGGAGATCTGGCCCTAGGCGGGCCCGGCGATCATGACCACCCTGTCGCTTCACGATCTCGCCATGGCCTACCCGGCGTCGGCGCCCCTCTTCGAGGGACTGACGCTGGAGGTGGGCGACGGCGAGCTGCTGGCCCTGGCCGGCCCGTCGGGGTGCGGCAAGACCACCCTCCTTCGGATCATCGCCGGCCTGGCCGAACCGACGGCGGGCGACGTCGCCTTCGACGGCCGATCGGTGCTCGGGCTCCGACCCGAGCAGCGGGAGACGGTGCTGGTCTTCCAGGAGAACACCCTCTTCCCCTTCCGCGACGTCGGCACCAATGTCGCCTTCGGACTCCGGATGCGGGGCGTGTCGAAGGCCGACCGACGCCGACGCGTGCGTGACGCCCTGGCCGAGGTACGCCTCGAGGGCTTCGAGCGTCGATGGCCGGCCGAGCTGTCGGGTGGCCAACGTCAACGGGTGGCGCTGGCCCGGGCCCTGGTCGTCCGACCCCGGCTCCTGCTGCTGGACGAGCCCCTGTCGAGCCTCGACCCCGAACTCCGCAACGAGGTCCGCTCCACCATTCGTCGCATCCAGAGGGGCCACAAGATCACCACCGTCATGGTCACCCACGATCGCGACGACGCCGAGGCCATCGCCGACCGCCTCCTCGAGCTGCACGACGGTGAACTCCGACCACTCCTACGAGAAGGCAACCACGAATGACCGAGCTCGAAACACAACTCACCGAACCGACGGACGGATTGCAGACGCCGACGGGGTCGATCCCGGTCGCCCTCCTCCGCATCACGCTCGGCGTGATCGTCATGGTCACCTGGTTCGACAACCTGGGGAAGGACCTCTACACCGGCGACGGCCTGTCGGGTCTGATCGGCTGGCTGTTCGACGAGGAGAACGGCAACGGCAGCTCGCTCGGGTTCTACGAGTCGATCCTCGACTCCGTGGTGGTGCCCAACGCCGGGCTGTTCGCCGGCCTGCAGCTGGTGGTCGAGCTGGTCTTCGGCCTCAGCCTGCTCTTCGGGATCTTCACCCGCCTCGGCAGCCTGCTGGCCGCCGGCTTCTTCGTGTCGCTCTTCCTCGGCTACTTCGGGGGCGAGGAGTGGATCTGGACCTACGTCCTGCTGACCATGGCCGCCATCACCGTGTTCCTCGGCTACGGCGGCCGCAGGCTCGGGGCCGATCAGTTCCTCCACAAGGCCCGCGGTTCGTCGCCCGCCAGCCTCCTGTGGTGAACGGCGGCCGGACGAGCTGACCTCCCATCGATGGACGACCTCCTGACGATCCTTCTGGCCGCGGCGGCCGGCGTCTACCTCTTGGCGTCGGGCTGGTTGTTCGTGTTCGGCTCGAACCTCACGTTCCTCTCCGTCGTCGCCACCCGAGGTGGCCGCCGCCGCGACGAGCCCGGCTCACCGACGGCGGACGGCGAGACGTCGACCGGTGGCAACGATCCGGCGTCGGTCACGGTGCTTTGGCCGTCTGTGACGGTGCAGCTGCCGATCTTCAACGAGTTGTACGTGGCCGAGCGGGTGGTGCGGGCGGCGGCCGAGCTCGACTACCCGGCCGACCGCCTCCACATCCAGGTGCTCGACGACTCGACCGACGAAACGTCGGTGCTCATCGGCGTCGTCGTCGACGAGCTGCGGCAGCGAGGGGTGAACATCGACCATCTCCACCGGTCGGATCGGGAGGGCTACAAGGCCGGTGCCCTGGCCGCCGGTCTCGCCGTGTCCGACAGCGAGCTCGTCGCCGTGTTCGACGCCGACTTCCTCCCGCCCGCGGACTTCCTGCGTCGCACGGTCGGTCACTTCGCCACCGACGAGAGGCTGGCCTTCGTCCAGACCCGTTGGGGGCACCTCAACGGCGAGTTCTCCTGGCTCACCAGGCTCCAGTCCTTGGCCATCGACGGCCACTTCATGGTGGAGCAGGCGGCCCGTCGACATCGGGGGTACTGGTTCAATTTCAACGGCACGGCCGGGATCTGGCGTCGAGCAGCGATCGACGACGCCGGCGGCTGGACGTCCGACACCCTCACCGAGGATCTCGACCTCTCCTACCGGGCGCACCTGCGAGGCTGGCACGGCCACTTCCGGGGCGACATCGAGGTGCCGAGCGAGCTGCCGGCCCAGATGTCGAGCTTCCGCCGCCAGCAGCACCGGTGGGCCCGGGGCTCGATCGAGTGCGCCCGCAAGCTCCTGCCTGCGGTGTGGCGGGCCGACGCCTCGATCGGCACCCGCTTCCAGGCCACCATGCACCTCACGGCCTACGGCGTGCACCTGCTTCTGTTCACCCTGGCCCTGCTCTATCCGCTGATCGTGCTGGCGGGCGCTCGCTATCCCGGCGTGAGCACCTTGTTCGGCGTCGGGTACCTGTTCGCCCTGTCGTCACTCACACCTGCGGTGTTCTTCCTGGCCGGGCAGCGGTTGCTCGGACGTCGATGGTGGCGGTCGATCGTTCCGGTGTTGGCCGTGACCGTACTCGGGTCGGGGATGATGGTGAACACGGTGCGGGCGGTGTTCCAGATCCGCACCCGGCCCAATCCCGCCTTCGAACGGACGGCCAAGTACGGGCTGGCAACCGAGCCGCCGGTCGACGACGGTCCACCGGCGGCGCTCGGATCGGAGAGCGACTCGTCGGTCGGCGCAGCGACCGCAAACCGCTGGACCCACCAGCGCTACCAGCTCGATGTCGACCGGATCGTGATCGCCGAGGCGGCGTTGGCCCTCTACTCCATCGGGTCGGTGATGCTGGCCGTCGCCAACGGCAACTGGGGCATCGCCGCCTACGCCTCGGTGTTCGCCACCGGACTCACGATGGTCGTCGGCTTGACCCTCGGCCAGGGCATCGCCGTCCGCCGCAGCAGCCGAGCCCGCCATCGCCGGATGGCGGCCGAGGCACAGCGGTGGTCCGGTCGGCCCGCCGCCGACGACGAGGCGAAGGAGCCGTCCGCCGCCACGATCGCTCCCAGGTCAGCCTGACCAGCCCTCGCTCGGCCTGAGACGACGAAACCCCGCTCCAGCGGGTGCCGGGCGGGGTCTCGGGTGGAGCGGAGAGGGTGGGATTTGAACCCACGGGCCCCGTGAAGGGCCACCTCCTTAGCAG
>JBCCRO010000039.1:0-53789 GCA_039201605.1 Actinomycetota bacterium | reverse complement strand
CTGGCGAGACAGCCGCCCGATTCGAACCTACGTGGACACGACTCGGGTTATCCCCCTCGGGCGCTGGGCGCTGGGCGCTGGGCGCTGGGCGCTGGGCGCTGGGCGCTGGGCGCTGGGCGCTGGGCTGGCGCCTAATCCCAGGGCGCGATCTGCGGCAGGCGAGGCCACAGGGCCCGCAGCGCGTCGCCCGCCGAGCCGTCGTCGGCGTCCACGGCCTCCAGGGTCCCGTCGACAGCGACCTCCCGGGCCAGCGACACGACGGCCGACCAGGCCTCGGTGGCGGCGGCCAGCACGCCGTCGTCGGCGCTGGTGCGGAGCTGAGCCGACAACGGCAGCAAGCGGGCGAAGGCGGCCAACGGCGCCGGGAGCGGTCCGGTGCGTTCCGGGATGTGCCGGCGGGGGTAGGGGTGGGCCTGCCACAGGTCGTGCATGCCGTCGAAGTACTCGTCGGCCACGGCGTAGTTCACGTGCTCGACGTGGAGGAAGATCGAGGTGGCGGCGCACATGAAGCACGGCTCCAGGGTGGTGAACAGGTGCAGCCCGTCGGCCCGGAACGAGGCCATGGCGGCGAAGGCGTTCATCTCGGCGTGGGCCATGAAGTTGCCGTGGAGGGCCAGCGGTGCGTCGCCGCCGACGTGGACCTGGTTGCGGCCCTCGGCCACGGTGGCGCCGGTCGCCGGATCGACCAACACGGCCCCGATCCCGAGGTTGCCCTCGGTCCACGATTGCCACGCCTGCTCGAACGCCGTCCACCACGGCACCGCCAACGCACCCCACACCTCGTCGAGCGTCGGCGGCGGGCTGCTCTTCATGGCCTCAGCCTACGAGGCGGTCTAGGTTGGCCCGATGACAGCGGCAGCAGCACCGGTGGGCGAGATCCCGATCGACTCGACGCTGGGGCGCCTCGTCGTCGCCACCACGGTCGCCGGCTCCTCGGTGGCCATGCTCACCGCCACCGTGGTCAACGTCGCCCTGCCCACGATGGCCCGTGATCTGGGGGCCTCCTCGGCCCAGCAGCAGTGGATCATCAACGCCTACCTGCTCACGATCTCGTCCCTCATCCTCATCGGCGGCACCCTCGGCGATCGTTACGGCCGCCTGCGGGTGTACCGGATCGGCATTGTGTGGTTCGCCGTGGCCTCGGCCGCCTGCGCCCTCGCCCCCGACACCAACACCCTCATCGTGGCCCGGCTGTTCCAGGGCGTCGGCGGGGCGCTGCTGACGCCGGGCAGCCTCGCCATCATCGAGGCCACGCTGCGACCCGATGACCGGGGCCGTGGGGTCGGCCTGTGGTCGGGCCTGATCGGCATCTCGGGAGCGCTGGGGCCGCTGCTCGGCGGTCTCCTCGTCGACACCTCGTGGCGCGCCGTGTTCCTGATCAACATCCCGATCGGGCTCGCCGTGCTGGCCATGAGCTCCCGCCTGCCCGAGACGTCCAACCCCGAGGCCCGTCGCACCCCGATCGACTGGGTCGGGGCCGGGCTCACCGTGGTGGCCCTGGGCGGGGCCTCCTACGCCCTGATCCAGGGACCGAACAGCGGCTTCGTCGGCCTCCCCGCCGTGGCCGCGGTGCTGGCGGTGATGGCCCTGGCCGGACTGATCGGCTACGAGCCGGGCCACGCCGGTGCCGTCGTCCCCGTCGATCTGTTCCGGGTGCGGACCTTCACCGCCGCCAACCTCGTCACGTTCCTGGTCTACGGGGCGATGGGTGCGGTGTTCTTCCTGATGCCGCTGCAGTTGCAGATCACGCTCGGCTACTCGCCGTTGGAGGCCGGTGCCGTGTTCCTGCCGACCACCGTGCTCATGCTGCTGTTCTCGTCGCGGGCCGGCGACTATGCCCAGCGTCATGGTCCCCGGGTGCCGCTCACCCTCGGGCCGCTCCTGATCGCCACCGGCATGCTGGCCTTCACCCGTGTCGGTCCCGGCGCGTCGTACTTCGGAGCCGTCCTGCCGGCGGTGCTGATCTACGGCGTCGGGTTGACGATGGCCGTGGCGCCGGTGACCTCGACGGCGTTGGGCAGTGTGCCCTCGGAGCGGTCGGGCGCCGCCTCCGGTCTCAACAACGCCGTGTCCCGAACCGCTCAGCTGCTCGCCGTCGCCGCCATCCCGCCCCTGGTCGGCCTCACCGGTGGGGCGCTGGCCGATCCCGAACTGCTCGACGACGGCTTCCGGACCGCCATGGTGGTCAGCGCCGTGCTGATGGGGGCGGGTGCACTGGCGGCGGCCGTGCTGTTCGCCCCGTCGCTGGCGGGCGGCCTGGGCACCGATCGGGCCCACCACCCGGCCTGTCCGGTCGACGGCGCCCACCCCCACCGGACCGCCACCGCCCTCCGGCGAACCTGACCCCGTCGGCCCGTCGGCCCGTCGGCCCGTCGGCCCGTCGGCCCGTCGGCCCGGTCGTGCGGCGACTCGACCCCCGCCCCGGGCGTTCGATGCGCTCAGCCGCCCCAGAGGCGGACCCAACCGGTCTCGACCTCCAGCTCGGCGGTCTCGTAGCCGTCCTCGCCGGGCAGCACCACCCGGTAGTCGCCGTGGGGGTCGACGACCCGCACCCGCTGATAGGGCAGACGGCGGCGGGCCATGGCCAACACCTCGTCGGCCGAGTCGAACCGTTCCAAGCAGGCCAGCATCCGCACCGTCGGGCTGAGCATCGCCAGTTCACCCGAGCGCCAGCGGGCGAGTGCCTCGGTCGGGCTCATCCATGCCAGGTTCACGATCTCGCCGTCGTCCTGCACCGGCTGCTGACCCTCGGGGGCCCGGGCCACGAAGAAGTGGGTGTCGAACCGGCGGGGTGAGCCGAGCGGGGTGATGAAGCGGGCCACCTGCTCGATGGCGGTGGCGTCGACGGCGAGGCCGTTGTCGAGCAGGAGGTCGGGGAACACCGACTCGTCGACCCGGACCCGGTCCCGCAGGTCGTCGACGAGGCCGTCGGGGACCGAGGCCGTGAGCAGCAGCCCGGCCTCCTCCAGGGTCTCGCGGCAGGCGGCCAACCAGAAGGCCAGCCCGCCCCGGTCGAGTTCGAGGGTGGCCGACGCCTCGACGTCGCTGAGACCGACCACCAGTTCGTCGATCTGATCGGCGTGATCGCCGGGGTCGACCCTGCCCCCGGGGAACACCCAGCTGTCGGGGGCGAACACCACCCGGGCCGTGCGCCGCAGCAGCAGCACCTGGAGGTCCGGCCGGTCGTCGACGATCATCACCGTGGCCGCCGGCCGGATGGGCACGGCGTGGGGGTCGAAGTCCTCGGGGGCCGGTTGTGCGGTCACCGGCGCCAACCTAGTCCCGCCACCCGTCCGGCTCGATTCCTCGAACCGGTGTCGACCGGCTGGGCCGGCTCAGCCGTCGAGGGCTTCGGGGGCCGGGGCGGGACCGACCCGCATGAGGACCGAGGCGGAGTCGGTGGCGGCGGCCGAGAGCGTGTCCCACGCCTCGTTGCCGGGACCACCGCCGACCAGGCCCGAGGGTTGCTCGAGGACGTGGATCCGGAACTGGAGGTCGACGAGGCTGCCGGCCTCCTCCCCGATGGTCTCGATGCAGGGGCTGCCGTAGCCCTGGTTGCCGTAGTCGTTGAGCGTCTCGAACGCCCCGGCCGGCACCTGGCCCGGCGCCAGCGAGGTCTCGTTCGGGCTGATCCCGGCCATCAGCCACAGCAGCAGCGGCTCGTCGGGATTGGTCTGGTTGGTGAGGGTGATGGCCAGCTCGGCGGCGTTGGTCGGCACGTTCGTCCACTGCAGCGCAGGCCAGCTGTTGCCGCCGATGCAGGTGGTGGCGGCGGGGGCGTTGTCCCCGGCGTCGAAGTCGGGGCTGCTCAGCGTCAGGCCCGACTCGCTCTCCTCGAAGTCCGGAGCGGAGGTGGGCGGCAGCGGCCGGGTGGTGGTGGTCAGGTCGACCGATGGCTCGGCCAGCTCCCGGCCGTCGGTCGCGCACCCGACGGCGAGGACGGTGACGGAGACGATGAGGAGTGGCAGCCACCGGTTCACGGTCGATCAGGGTAGCGGCGCGTCCTTCGCCACGGTTGGCGGCCTGACGGTTGACGCCCTCCAGCTCGTAGAGTGCCCCTCCTACCCGAGTCGTAGGGGGAGTGCGTCGTGCCCAAGTCGTCGAGATCACGCCCGTGCCCACCTCGGTGACGGCACCGAGCCCGCTCGTCGGGCCGGTCTCGTCCCGGAGGACGAGCGGGGAAGTCTGAGCGATGGCACGGCGTCGACTCGGGCCGGTGCGGCGCGCCCGTCGACCCTTCGAGGGCCTCCTCGGGCCCGCCATCGGCGACGCCAGCCAGAGCCTCGGAGCCCTGGCCTTCTCGGCCACCACCAGCCTGGTGACCGGCTTCACCCTGGCCGCCGTCACCGACACCCTCGCCCTCTTCCCCGGCCTCCTGCTCCTCATCCCGGCCGCCATCGGCCTGCGGGGCAACGTGTTCGGTCCGCTCGGCAGCCGACTGTCGACCGCCATCCACACCGGCACGTTCAGCTGGAGCTGGCGCACCGACTCCGTCCTCGGGCAGAACGTCATCGGGGCGATGGCCAGCTCGCTGGTGGCCGCCGTCGGCCTGGCCGTGATCGCCGATCTGGTGGCCCACCTCCCCGGTCGTTCGAGCGCTCTGGACTCGGCCGGGGGTGAACCGCTCGACCTCTTCGATTTCGTGGTGGTGTCGGTGTTCGGGGGGACGGTGGCCTCCGTGGTGGTGCTCGGCATCACCCTCGGCCTGGCCGTGGCCTCGGTCCGTTTCGGGTGGGACCTCGACAATGTGACGGCTCCGCTGGTGTCGGCCTCGGGCGACTTCGTCACCCTGCCGTCGCTGGTGCTGGCCACCCTCCTGGTCCAGCGGGGCAACCTGACCCGGGCCTTCGCCATCGTGTTCGCCCTGATAGCCATCGGCGTGGTGGTGCTGATCGTGCGCAGCGCTCTGACCACCACCAGACGCATCCTGCTCGAATCGGTGCCGGTGCTCCTGGCGGCCGGCACGCTCAGCCTGGTGGCCGGCATCGTCCTCGAACGGTCGATCGGCCGATTCCTCACCTTCTCGGTGCTGCTGATCCTGCTGCCCGGCTACCTGGCGGCGGCCGGCGCCCTTGGCGGCATCCTGTCGAGCCGCCTCTCGACCAAGGTCCAGCTCGGCCTGATCCAGGCCGCCAGAATCCCCCGGGGCGGTGCCCGCAGCGACATCCGCATCACGTTCACCCTGGCGCTGCCGATCTTCATGCTGCTCGCCACCCTGGCCGGCACGGTGGGCGCCACCGGGGCCCGGACCTCGCCCGGCCTCGCCCTGCTGATCCTGGTGGCGGTGTCGGGCGGGCTGGTGGCCACCGCGTTCGTGGCCGCCATCGCCTACTACGGGACGCTGCTCGTCGTCCGCTTCGGGCTCGATCCCGACAACCACGGCATCCCCATGGTGAGCGCCAGCCTCGACGTGGTCGGCTCCCTCACTCTCGTCGGCGCATTGTTGCTGTGGGGGGTGGCATGATGCCATCCGTGGAACCCCGCAATCTGCGCGAGATGTTGGCCGAGGCCAAGGACACGAGCGAGTTGATGGTCGACCTGGCCTACGCCGCGCTGTTCTTCGACGACGCCGACATGGCCGACGAGGTCGACGGCCTGGAGCAGCAGATCAGCGAGCTGGTCCACCAGATGCGGGCGCTGTGCATCGTCGCCGTGCGCAACCCCCGGGAGGCCGAAGCCATGTCGGCCGTGCTCCAGGTGATCAGCGCCGTCGAGGGCATCGGCAACGACGCCGTCGACATCGCCAAGATCGTGTCCCGCCGTCTCGGCATCCCCCGTCAGCTGGTGGTGGACATGTCGGCGGCGGAGGAGGTGTCGCACCGGGTGGAGGTGGCGGCCGGGTCGCACTTCGCCAACCGGCCGCTGTCGTCGTTCGAGCTGCCGGTGGTGACCGGGATGCGGGTGCTGGCCGTGCGCCGAGGTCGCAGCTGGATCATCGACCCGAGCGGTGACGACATCCTCAACCCCGGCGACGTGCTGTTCCTGCGGGGCTCGCCCGACGGCATCGTGCGCCTCCGGGAGTTGGCAGGTGCCCCCCGCTGGATGCAGCCCGAGCCCGAGGAGGGCATGGCCCTCACCGACCTCGACCGGGCCGTCGACACCATCGTCGAGATGAAGGACCTGTCCGAGGTGGCCGTCGGCCTGGCCTACTCGGCCCTCGTGTTCCGCGATCGGAGCCTGGCGGCCGAGGTCCGCCATCTGGAGGACCGGCTCGACGAGATGAAGATCCGCCTCGAACTGTGGGTCCTCCGGGCGGCGGACGACGACGTCGACCCGTCCCGGCTCCGAGGGCTCCTCCACCTCGGGGCGGCGGCCGAGGATCTCGGCGACCAGGCCCAGCAGATGGTGTGGCTGATCGAGAAGTCGAGCGACCTCCACCCCGTGCTCGAGGTGGCCCTGGGCGACACCGACGACATCGTGGTCCGCATGCCTCTGGCCGAGGGGGCGGCGGCCACCGGTCGCACCCTGGGCGACCTCGATCTGGCGATCGAGCCCGGGTTCAACGTGCTCGCCATCGAGCGGGAGGGCCGCTACCTGTACCGGCCCCGCAAGCAGATCGAGCTCGTGGTCGGCGACCGGGTCCTGGCCAACGGTCCCGAGGAGGGCCAGGCCGCCCTGGCCGAGCTGTTCGGTTGGCGCCTGATCGAGGGCGACGACGACGAACTCGAACTGGAGCCGCTCCAGCCCTGACCCAACCCGCTTGGGTTGGCGGGCCCCGGGGCCGGCCACGTCCACGGTGACTGGATTCCCGCAGGTTTTTCGGGTTTCTTGTCGCGCAAGTTGGGCCGTGGCGACTCTTACAGGTATGCGATCTCCGGGCGACAGGGCGTTCACCGCGTTCTTTGCAGAGGTCGAGCCACGCCTTCGATCTGCCCTTGTCGCTGCGTTCGGGCCGGAGAATGGACGAGAAGCTGCGGCAGAGGCCTTGGCTTGGGGTTGGTCGAACTGGGTTCGACTCCAAGCGATGCGCAACCCGGACGGCTACCTCTACCGAGTGGGGCGCAACCACGCCCTCCGCAACAGGGCGGACAACAGCCATCTCCCGATCGTGGACATGCCCGAGCCCGAGTGGTCTGCGCCCCAGTTCGAGCCTGAGCTGCGGGCCTTCATGGCGTCGCTACCGGAGCAGCAGCGGGTGAGTGTCTGGCTCGTGCATGGTCTCGGCTACACGCTCGCTGATGCGGCGGGACTGCTCGGCTGTTCGCGGTCAACGGTCGCTGCTCATGTCCGCCGGGCGCTCACCACGCTTCGTCGTCGACTGGAGGTCACGAGTGAGTCCTGACCATTGGCCGGATGAACTCGCTCGGGAGATTCGTCGCGTGAACGGTCTTGTTGAGCCGGTCACGATCTCGGACGTCGAGACCTTTGGATCGTCAACTCGCAACGGTCTCGTCGTGCAGGGGACCGACGATGACATCGACTGGCTCTCCCCGATCGAGGAGGAAACGAACATGAAGCTGCTCCGTCACCGCTGGGCCTGGGGTCTCGTCGGCGCCGCTGCACTTGTGGTCGTGGCGATCCTGATGCTTGTCGTCGTCGGCGGCGACGATGACCTGTCGTTGGACCTGGCCGAAGACCCATCGTCAACAACGGCTCCGCGGCCCCCGGAACGGACTCCGTTGGAGGTCGTCGAGGCACGTTACGAGGCGCTCAATGCCCTCGACTTCGATGCCGTGCACGCCGATGTCGCCGACAGCGCAACGTTCTGCTTCCGGTTTCTACCGGATCGCAACGTCACCGACGACTGTCAGGACTCCATCGACGGCTATCACGCGGCCGGAGGTCTGGGCGACCAGGACGAGACTGCCGCACTTCGAGCGCACTCCTTCGGCGGAGCGATCGACTACAGCTGCTCCACGGAGGGCTCCACCGTGACATGTACGCAGCAGATCAACCATCTTCTCACCGAGAAGAGCGGCGCAGAGCTGCAGCTGCTCACGGTGACGTACACCGTGGCCGACGGTCGGGTCACGTTCATCGAGAAGCTGCCCGACAAGGCCGAGGGGGCGCAGCTCAACCTGGTCCGCACCGAGGAAGCCGGCTATGTGGCCTGGCTCCGGCAGGAGTATCCGGATGAAGCCGAAGAGCTGATCTCTCTCGATCGGGCGCGAATCAGTCAGGATGCGGCCGCCCGACATCGAGAGTTGGTTGCCGAGTGGGTGTCGACCTCGGGTTGATCGACCCCTGAGTCCGCTATGTTGCCGGCCGCCTCCACGATGCAGCGCGATCCGATGTGGTGCGAAACGACGAAGCCCGGGCCCGGACGTGGTGTCCGAACCCGGGCTGCTCGTCATCGAGCGTGGGGCCTCAGCCTAACGTCAGCTCCCCGGCGCCGGGGGCGGCGGGAGGTCGTCCGACCGGGGCGGGAGGGGCGGGTCGGCCATCTGTCGCCCCTTGGGCACGGCCGGTGCGTCGGCCGTCGCCGTGGCTGACCGTCCACCCCGACCCAATGACCCGGCGGCGCCGGAGGTCACGGCGGCGGCACCGCTGCCGTTGCCGTCGTCGCCCCGGATCAGCTCGGTGATGCCACCGATCGAGCCGAGGGCGGCGCTCATGTCGGCCGGGACGAAGATCTTGGTCGCCTGGCCGTCGGCCATGTGCTGGAGGGTCTCCAGGTACTTGATGGCGATCACCCGATCGTCGGTGTTCGAGTCGTTGATGGCGGCGTAGACGCTGCGGATGGCCTCGGCTTCACCGTTGGCGACCACCTCCTTCTCGAACTGCTCGGCCTCGGCCTTGGTCTTGATGGCCTGGGCCTCACCCTCGGCCATGAGAATGTCGCGCTGCTTCACGCCCTCGGCGGTGAGGATGGCCGAGGCCTTCTCACCCTCGGCCCGGGTGACGGCGGCCTCGCGGGCACCCTCGGCCTCGGTGACCACGGCGCGCCGGGTCCGCTCCGCCTTCATCTGCTCGTGCATGGCGTGCATGACGTCCTGAGGCGGGTCGATGCGCTGGATCTCCACCCGGACCACCCGCACGCCCCACTTGTCGGTGGCGTCGTCGAGGATCTGACGCAGGGCGGCGTTGACCCGCTCACGGGAGGTGAAGGCCTCGTCCAGGGTCATCTCGCCGACCACGTTACGGAGGTTGGTCTGGGCCAGCTTGGTCACGGCCAGGACGAAGTTGGAGATGTTGTACAGCAGGCGCTGGGGGTCCGTCGGCTCGAAGTACACGACGGCGTCGACCGACACGGCCACGTTGTCCTCGGTGATGACCTCCTGCGGGGGCACGTCGATGACCTGCTCCCGCATGTCGACGGTGCGCATGCGCTGGATGAGGGGAAAGATCAGTCGCAGGCCGGAGTTGACCGTGCCCTTGTAGCGGCCGAGTTCCTCCACCACGCCCTTCTGGTAGGGACGGACGATCTTGACCCCCATCGCCACGTACGCCAGCAGCGCGATGAAGAGGAGAACCAGGATGATGAAGATCACGTCCATGGGGATGCCTTCCTGTTGGTTGATGGGGTGGGGGAGAACGTGTGCACGGTGGGGTCGATCATGATGCCGGCGGCTGGTCGGGCGTCGGCCAGGTGAGCGTCGGGTCGTCGGCGAAGCCTTCGGGCTCGACCACGAGTCGGGTGCCCCGCACGTCGAGCACCCGGATCTTATGGCCGACACCGAGGGGCATGCCCTCTGCGGTGTTGGCCTTCCATTCCTCGGCTCCGACCTTGACGATGCCTGCGTCCTCGGCGCCGGCCGGGATGGCCTCGATCACCGAGCCGCTGACCCCGACCAGACGGTTGGCCCCGATGCCTGCGACATCCGGGGCGTTGGCGTCGAGGCGGCGGGCCAGAGGCCGCATGGCCAGGAAGCCGACGAACGAGGAGACGAGGAAAAGGGGGAACGAGATGGCGGGGCCGGCGCCGAGCAGGCTCACGATTCCGGCCAGTAGGGCGCCGAAGGCGAACGGCGCCAAGAAGAAGGTGCCGGCCATCGAAAGCTCGGCCACACCGAGTCCAACCATCATCGCCAGCCAGATGACGGCCCAGAGTCCTGGATTGTCCATGCTTCCCTCCTTCGCAATCACTTGCGATCGGTCGTACCTCTATGCTCTTACAGATTCCAACGCCGATCCACACCGAGTGGTTCCCGAACGGCTCGTTCCTTTTGAACACGAGCCGTTAACGTGGCTTGATGGCCCGCTTGCTCTGCGTTCACGCCCATCCTGATGACGAGGCGTCGAAGGGCGCTCCCACCGTGGCCAAGGCCGTGGCCGAGGGTCACGAGGCCTACCTGGTGTGCGCAACCGGCGGCGAGGAGGGCGACATTCTCAACAAGGCGATGGACCGTCCGGAGATCCGCGACAACATCACCCAGGTCCGGGCCGACGAGTTGGCCGCCTCGGTCAAGGCCATCGGCTACCACGAGCTGATCTGGTTGGGCTACCGGGATTCGGGCATGGAGGACAGCGAGTCCAACAACCACCCGGACTGCTTCGCCCAGGCCGATCTCGACGAGGCCACCGGCCGTCTGGTTGGGATCTGGCGCCGGCTGCGCCCCCACGTGGTCATCACCTACTCCGACGATCAGCAGGGCTACCGCCACCCCGATCACCTGCGGGTGTACGACACCAGCGCCCTGGCCTGGGAGCGGTGCGGCGATCCGGCCTGGTACCCCGAGGCGGGGGCGCCGTGGACGCCGCTCAAGATGTACTACTCCACCTGGAGCCGGGCCCGGCTCCAGGCCCACCACGAGAAGTTCGGCGAGCTGGGCCTGGAGTCGCCCTACGACGAGCGGTGGTTCACCCGCCCCTCCAGCGACGACCGGATCACCACCAAGGTCGACATCGCCGAGTACTACCCCGTCCGCCGGGCCGCCCTGTTGGCTCACGCCACCCAGGTCGATCCGGAGGAGAAGTTCTGGTTCGGTCTCCCCGACGACGCTGCGGCCGAGGCCTACCCGTGGGAGGACTACATCCTCGGGCAGACCCGAGTCGAGGTCACCACGCCGGAATCGGATCTCTTCGCCGGTATACCGGACTAGATGACGGAACCGCTGAGCGCCGAATGGGTCACGTCGCTGGTCGAGGCCAGCGCCGAGTGCGAGGGCTCCGGTTCCGCCGAGGTCGAGCTGGCCATCGGCAAGACGAAGCAGGCCCGCTTCAGCATCGAGGGCGGGCGGGTCACCGGCCCGGTCGACGACGAGGCCGAGGTCGGGGTCCGGGTACCGCTGACCGGGGCGCAGCTGACGGCCCTGATCGACGGGTCGGAGTCGTTGGCCCAGGCCTTCATGCGGGGCGACATCAAGCCCGAGGGCTCGACCGGGCACCTGCTGTCGCTGGTCGAGCTGTTCGAGGACGTCAGCTTCCGTCAGCGCTTCGCTGCGCTCGTCTGAGCTCGCGGAACCCGATCAGCTCGATACCGGCCCGGGCCAGCGCCGAGCGGAACGTCCAGTCGGCCGTGATGAGGTGGGCGTCGGCGACCTGAGCGGCCCAGCCGGGATTGAGGGCGCGCAGCTCGGGGGCGTCGACGGCGGGCCGGACGTGGATCTCGGTGACCCCCGGCGCCAAGTCGACGATGGCGGTGTCCAACGTCGCCCGGGAGGCCACGCCCACCGGGGCCGCCACCACGTGGTCGGGGACGAGCACCCCTTCGGCCTCGGCCAGGGCGCGGGCGGGGAAGCCGAGATCGACCGTCGCCGCCGGGAGACTGATCGGCAGTCGGTACTCGATGGCCAGCTCCAGATAGACGTCGAAGAACTCGGGGCGGGCGCACAGCGCGTTGAGGTGGGCGCTCAGGTGGGTGGGGTCGAAGCCCCAGAGGATGGCCCGCTCCAGTTGGGCCCGGCACTCGCGGCGGGTCTCGCCCACGTCGGCGTGCTCCCACAGGTCGGCCGGGGTGGTCGGGAACCCGCCGTCGCCGCCCAACAGCGAGGGGGCGTAGGTGACCGGCCCCCACCGGTAGACGTCGTACTCGGCGTTGACGGTGAGGGCGACACCGATGTCGTCACCGAGGTGATCGGTGGCGCCGCGGGCCCACGGACAGGGCACCTGCAGCCCGGCGGAGGTGGCCACCCCCTCCCGTAGCGCGGCGTGGACGCCCCGGTTGGCGGCGTTGGACGAGCCGAGTCCGTCGCACACGATGATGGCGAGACGGGCGTCGTCGGGGCGGCCGAGCTTGTCGAGGAGTGCCGACATGCCTACGACGTTACCGGCCGCGCCCTCATGCCGGACCGGCCGTCGCCGCTCGCCCGAGCCGATCCGTCGTGCCTAGGTTGGGGGCATGGCGGAACCGGACGAGCCGGGCCCGATGGCGGCGGCGGAGCTGTTCTTCGACCGGGTGGAGCGACGGCTGAACGGCCTTCCCGACGGGGTGCGGGCGGCGTTCCGGGCCGAACTCGACGCCGCCGC
Organism: Actinomycetota bacterium; assembly: GCA_039201605.1. Classification (GTDB taxonomy): domain Bacteria; phylum Actinomycetota; class Acidimicrobiia; order Acidimicrobiales; family SZUA-35; genus CADEDH01. The sequence continues at coordinate 41,441 of JBCCRO010000039.1, read as the reverse complement.
GCCGTATGTGACCGACCGATCGGGCCAGATCATGGCCCGCATCCACGACGCCATGGTGACCTACGCCGGCGGCAGTCTGGACCGGCTCCGGGCCGCCCGTCGACTGGCCGACGTCGACTGGCGTGACCTGCTCGTCAGCACTGCGCCGTTGACCAAGATCGAGAAGGCTCGAATCCAGGCCGAGACGTGGACGGCGACCCGGGCCATCCCCGCCACCTGCAGCGTGCTGATCGGGGGTGCACCCCGAGGTGCGCTGCGGTTCGTGATCCTGGCCGACGGCTCGATCCGCGATGTGCCCTTTCCGGCGCTGGCCCACCTCGACGACGCCCCCGACGTGCCGGCCGAACACCCGGGGTACCTGGCCATCGGTGCCTACGGCCTGCTGGAGACCGACGGGGACGATGCCGACTTCGAGCGGCGGGGAGTCGGCCGGATGTGGCGCCCCCGTCACTACGAGACCACCCCCGACCAACGGCTGTTCCAACCGCGGCTGCGGAAGGGGACGGTTCGCGACCGGCCGGAAGCGGTCGACACTGCCGCCGTCCTCGGGTCGCGCCGCCACGCCCACCGCTGGCCGGAAAAGGGCTTCATCCTCTACACCTCGCATGAGGCCGCCGCCTTCCTGCCCGGTGTGTCGATCGCCGAGTGGCACCGGGCCCAGCGGGCTCAGGAGCCGGGGTCGAGCGGCTGATCGGGGCCATCGCAGACGCCCCACAGGCCGTGGCCGTGACGGCGGGCGGTGTGGGCGGCCGCTTCGAGCTCGGCCCGGTGGGTGGTGTTGGGCTCGTAGAAGGCGGCGTCGGCCAAGCCCTGGTCGAGCAGCCATCGGTTCACGAACAGCCCGTCGTCCGCCCGGTGGACGTAGGCCAGCACCCGGTCGTAGTGGTCGTGGCGCTCGACGTCGCGGGTGAGGGCGACCTCGGTGCCCGGCGGCAACAGGGCCGTCAGCCGGGCTGACGCCTCGGGCCCGAAGCACTGCACCGGGGCCGTCGGGTGGACCGACTCGGGGGCGTCGACCCCGAGTAGCCTGACCCGGTGGCGCCCACCGTCGAGGCGGACCTCGATCGTGTCACCGTCGATCACCTCGATCACCTCGGCCCGCCCCCGATCGTGCCGGCCCAGCTCGACCGTTGCCGCCGTCCCGGTCGATCCGACGGCGGTCGCCGTCGCCGCCGCGGCGGCCAGGAGCAGGGCCAGGCCCACCAGCCCGACTCCCGCCGCCGTCAGCCCACGGGCCGTCTCAGGTTCGTTCGATAAGCGTTCCGGTACCGAGTCCACCACCGCAGCACATCGTGATCAGGGCGGTGGTCTTGTCGGCTCGCTCGAGCTCGTGCACCGCCTTGGTCATCAGGAAGGCGCCGGTGCCTCCGAGGGGGTGACCCAGGGCGATGGCGCCGCCGTTCGGGTTCACGATGTCCATATCGATACCGAGTTCGCGCTGCCAGCCCAACACCACCGAGGCGAAGGCCTCGTTGATCTCGACCAGATCGAGATCGGCCGTGGTGCGGCCGGTGCGCTCCAGCAGATGCCTGGTGGCGTCGATGGGGCCGGTGAGCATGAGCACCGGATCGACGCCGACGAGGCAGGTGTCGACGATCTTGGCCTTGGGTGTCAGCCCGAGCTGGGCCGCCTTCTCGGCCGACATCACCAGCACGGCGGCCGCGCCGTCGGAGATCTGCGACGACGAACCGGCGGTGTGCACCCCGTCGGGGCGGGCGACCGGCTTCAGATTGGCCAGGGCCTCCAGGCTGGTCTCGCGCAGGCCTTCGTCACGCTCGACCCGGTGGGTGGTGCCGGTGGGCTGGCCGTCGTCGTCGACGTCGGGAGCGTCGATCGGGAGGACCTGGGTGCCGAAGCGATCCTCGGCCCAGGCCTGAGCGGCGAGCGTCTGCGAGCGGAGGCCGAACTCGTCGGCGTCGGCCCGGGTGACGTGCCACTTGTCGGCGATGCGCTCGGCGCCTTCGAACTGGCTGGTGAACTCGTATTGCCCGAAGTACGTCTTGGGGATGGGCACGCCGAGGCCCAGCTTCTTGGAGGAGTTGGCCCCGATCGGGACCCTGCTCATCACCTCGACCCCGCAGGCCACGGCGACGTCGATCACGCCGGCCCCGACGAGGGCGGTGGCCATGTTGGTCGCCTGCTGGGAGGACCCGCACTGGGTGTCGACCGTGGTGCAGGCCACCTCCTTGGGCAGACCGGCGGACAGCCACGCCGTGCGCCCCACGTTGAACGACTGCTCGCCGACCTGACTCACGCAACCGGTGACGACCTGGCCCACCTCGGCCGGATCGACGCCCGCACGACGGAGCAACTCGGACTGGACCTGGGCCAGTAGATCGGCGGGGTGGACGGTGGACAGACCACCGTTTCGGCGCCCGATTGGCGATCGGACAGCATCGATGATGACGACTTCGCTCATGGGGCGAGCCTAGAACTCAGGTGCGGTACGGGGCGAAAGCGCCGCACTCAGGCGGCGAGGCGCTCGTTGTCGTCGGTCAGGGCCACGGGGCGGGCCGAACGGGCCAGTGCCGCCCGGGCGCTGGCCAGACCCTTGCGGCCGACCTTGATGGTGCGGTCGTCGAGCTTCCATTGCTCGTCGCCGAAATCGAGGAGGTGGAGTTGGGCGTGTGCCATGTCGACAACTATCACGAAGGGGTGTGACAGCGAACGGCCGCCGATAGGCCGATTCCCGAAATTTCTCCGTATTTCCTGGTCAACGACGTGGTCGGGTAGGAGCACGCCGACCGAGCCGGTATCTGACGTATGGTTTCGGGTGGCCAGAGAGGGGCGGTAGTGGCACCGCAGCAGCGCGACATCGGCAGGTTCACGGGGGCGACGATGATCGGTCGCGGCGGTTTCGGCGCCGTCTACGCCGCCGACGACCCCGAGCACGGCCGCCAGGTCGCCATCAAGATCCTCAGCGGCGAGCTGGGGGAGCGGGAGCGGCGCCGCTTCGATCGCGAACGACAGACGATGGGTCGTCTCGGTTCCCACCCGAACATCATCCCGGTCCACGAGTCGGGCTACACCGACGAGGGCGAGGGCTACATCGTCATGGAGCTGGCCAAGGCCGGCTCGCTCCGGACCCGGATCGACAACGACGGTCCCCTCGGGTGGGAGGAGGCCACCGACGTCTCGATCGCCATCGCCGGCGCCGCCCAGGCCGCCCACGACGAAGGCGTCCTCCATCGCGACATCAAGCCCGACAACATCCTGATCGACGCCTACGGCAACCCCCGCCTCACCGACTTCGGTATCGCCGCCGTGGCCAGCAACGCCACCGCCACCACCAGCACGACGGCCACCCTGGCCCACGCCGCCCCCGAGCTGCTCAACGGCGACACCAGCACCGGGGCGGTCGACGTCTACGCCATCGGCTCCACCTTCTACAACCTCGTACTCGGCCACCCGCCGTTCCTGCCCGGCGACCACGCCGGGGTGACGGCCATGATCGGGCGGGCTCTCACCCAACCACCCCCCGACCTGCGGCCCCACGGCGTGCCGCACGCCGTGGCCGCCGTGATCGAGAAGTCGATGGCCAAGGACCCGGGTGAGCGGCAGCGGTCGGCGGCCCAGCTGGCCGAGGAGCTCCGGGCGGCCAAGGCCAACCCGGGTGCCGGCACCATCGTCGCCCCCCTTCCCGACCAGCCCCCGTCGTCGCAGACCGTGGTGGCCGGCGGCCCCACCGCCAGCCCCGACCAGCTGATCGCCCAGGGTCTGGGTAAGGGTCTGGGTCGGGGCCCGGCCGGGGTCGGTCACTCGGCGCCCACACCGCCCGATCCGGGCCAGGTGCCGAGCCAGGCCGACATCGCGACCGGCACGGTGCCGGGCACCGTGGTCGCCCCGGCCACCGGCGCCCACGGCGCCCCGCCCCACCTGCAGACGCCCACCCACGGCTTCCAGGGCGGCACCGCCCCCATCGGCGGTCAGGTATCCCAGCAGACCGCGGCCGGCCAGCCGCCCATCGGGCCCGGCGGCCACGGCCAGTTCGTCCCCAGCGGCGGTAGCGGCAACCGCACGCCGCTGATCCTCGCCCTCGCCGTGCTCGCCATCGGCATCATCGGCGTGGCCGCCGTGCTCGTGCTCGGCTCCGGTGACGACACCGCCACCGGCCCCACCACCACCCCGAGCACGGCCACCGACGAGGACGAACCGGGCGGGACAACCGAGCCCGACGATCCGACCGGTGGCTCGACCGAGGAGTCGACCACCCCGTCCTCCAGCCAGACGAGTGAGACGACCGTGACGACCGAGGTCACCACCACGCCGTCCTCGGCCGACACCCTCCCGCCAGACACCGCCCCACCGGTCGACCCCGAGTGCCCGATCCTGGTGGTCGACGGGCAGACCGCCCGCTTCGACGTGCGGATCTGCACCGACGGCGCCGGGACCACGACCTACCAGGGCCTGCGGCGCGATACCGGCGACGGGATCACGCTCGAAGCCTGCTTCTCCGGCTTCGGGGTGTTCGTGGCCGAGAACGAGGGCTTCCTGTATCAGGTCGACACCGATTTCGGGTCGCTCGACGTGATCGACCCCGATCTCCAGGTGCTGGTCTCGGAGGACATCATCGAGCCGTTCTTCGTCGACCTGACCACGCCCTACACCCTGTGCTGAGGGCCGACCTCCGGCGATGAGGGCGGCGATGCGCCACACTTGACCGCATGGGCGTGGAGGAGGAGGTGGCGGCACTCACGGCTCGGGTCGCCGAACTGGAGCGGCAGCTCGACGCGTTCCGCGCCGCCACAGCGGCACCGTCGCCACCGACCGCACCCGGCCTGTCGCCGGCCGGTGTGCCCGTCGGGCCACCGCCGCCGACCTTTGCCGCCGGGGCGGCGCCCCCACCCGGGACCCCCGGCTTTCCCCCGGCCCCCACGGCGGGCTTCGGTCAGGCCACGACCATCCCGGCCCCCGGCGCGCCGCCGGGCCCGCCGCCGCCCACCGCCCACCGGCGCCCGCCGCGGCCGACGGCGTCGCCCGAGATAACCACCGAGGCCGTCCTCCGCTGGGCCGGGCTGCTGCTCGTGGTTTTGGCCGCCGTGTTCTTCGTCGCCACCGCCATCTCGCGGGGATGGATCGGCCCGGAGCTCCAGCTCCTCGGGGCCACCGCCATCGGGGTGGGGCTGCTGGCGGGGGCCCACCGACTGGCTCCCCGGGCCCGCCCGTGGGCGCTGGCCCTGGCCTGCGGCGGTGCCGTGGTGCTCCCGATCTGCGCCGGTGCCGCCCACCTCGAACTCGACCTGGTTTCCTCGGCCGTGGCCCTGGTCGCCCTGGCCCTCGTCGGCATCGGGGTGACGGCCGTGGCCTGGCGGCTCGACATGAGCGCCGTCGTCGGGGTCACGGGCGTGTTCGGCGTGTTCGTCATGCTGGCCGTCGCCGACGAGGCCGACCTGGCGCCGCTGGTGCCCGGGCTGTGGCTGGTGGCCGTCGCCGTCGGCGCCTCGGCGATCGGCTGGTTGCGTCGATGGGTGGTGTCACGGCTGGTGGTGGTGACGCTGGCCGCCCTCATGCTCCTGGCCCTGGTGGTCGACGGTCCCGATCTGTCGACGCTGGAACGGGCGATCGCCGTGCTGGGGATCCTCGTGGTGGGCATGGTCGCCTGGCTCGGTCCGATCGGGGCCGCCCGCTTCGGCGCCCCGAGCAGCGGGTTGGCGGCCGGTCTCGACCATCGGCTGGTGGCCCTCGTCCCGCTGTGGACCTGGGCCACGGCGTCGGCCGCCGTCGTGTTCACCTCCACCGTGGCCTTCGTCGGCACCGGGCTGGTCGGCGCCGTCCTCACCGTCGGCTTCGTGGTGGTGACCTGGGCCCGTGTACCGCGGGCTTCGGCCATGGCCTACGGGTGGGGGGCGGTCACCCTGGCCCTCGTCGCCATCGCCGTGGCCGCCAACGGCGCCGTGTTCCTGGTGGCGCTGTCGGTGGCGGCCGCCGGCGGGCTGGTGATCGCCCGCCTCTTCGACGACCTCTTCGGCCTCGTCTATGCCCTCATCCAGGCCGTCGTCGCCCTGTGGTGGACGGTGGTGCTGCTCGTGCGGGGCCTGATCGATCCGCTGTCGTGGCCCACCCTGCTGGCCCTCGCCATCGTGGTGGCCCTATTGGGCGCCGGGGCGTACGCAATCGAACGATGGGGTGGTCGAGGGAGCGACGGCGGGCGGCGGCCGGCGACGGCGATCGAGGTGCCGTCGTGGGTGTTGATCGCCGCCGCCTGGATGGCGGCGGTGTGGTGGCTGGCCGCCGCCTTCGTCCACGGACCCCAGGGTCAGGTCGTGGTGTCGCTGCTGTGGGCGGTCGCCGCCATCGGCGCCCTGCTGGTGGGGGTGGCCGAGGATCGGGCGGTGTTCCGGATCCTCGGGTTGGTCACCCTCGCCCTGCTGCTGACCAAGCTGCTCACCGTCGATCTGGCCGCCGTCGACGCCCTGTGGCGGGTCGGACTGTTCCTCGTGGTCGGCGCCGGCTTGATGCGCCTGGGCTACGTGTTGCCCAGGCTGTCGGGCCGTCGGGAGGGTCCACTACCGTCGGATCCATGAACCGCTACGGCATGACCGTCCCCTTTTCCGGCATCTCACTCTCCGAGCATCGGGACTGGTATCGGGAGCTGGTCGACCTGGGCTACACCGACGTCTGGACGGCCGAGGCCGACGGGGCCGACGGCTTCACCCCGCTCACCCTCGCCGCCGCCTGGGCTCCCGAGCTGCGGCTCGGCGTGGCCATCGTCCCCGCCTACACCCGGGGCCCGGCCCTCCTGGCGCAGAGCGCGGCCGCGCTGGCCGACGCCGCCCCCGGCCGGTTCGTCCTCGGGGTCGGGTCGTCGTCCAACGTCATCGTCGAGCGGTGGAACGGCATCGCCTTCACCGAGCCCTACAAGCGCACCCGAGACACCGTCCGCTTCCTCAAGGCCGCCCTCGGCGGGGAGAAGGTGTCGGAGACCTACAGCACCTTCGAGGTGAAGGGGTTCCGCTCGGGGCTGGTGCCGACCGAGCAGCCGCCCATCCTGGTGGCCGCCCTCCGGGAGGGCATGCTCCGCATGGCCGGCCGGGAGGGCGACGGCGCCATCATCAACTGGCTCTCGGCCGACGACGTCAAGACCGTGGCCCCGATCGTCAACGGCGCGGCGGCCGAGGCGGGCAAGGCCGACGCCGACGGCGGCCCCGAGATCGCCGCCCGGATCTTCGTCTGCCCCAGCACCGACGCCGGTGCGGTGCGGGCCGGGGCCAAGCGGGCCATCGCCGCATACCTCAACGTGCCGGTCTACGCCGCCTTCCACCAGTGGATCGGTCGGGGCGAGCGGTTGCAGCCGATGTGGGATGCCTGGGCCGACGGAGACCGCAAGCTGGCCCTGGAGGTGATCCCCGACGAGGTGGTTGACGAGCTGATCATCCATGGCCCGCCCGAGGCCTGCCGTGAGCACATCGGCCGCTACGTCGAGTCCGGGGTCACCACCCCGGCGCTGTCGATCCTGGGTTTCGCCGGCGTTGGCGGGTCCCCCGAGTCGCTCCGCCAGGCCCTGCGCGACCTCGCCCCCCGCTGATCGAGGCGGCGACGGCCCCCGCCGGCGATCGCCGTCAGCGGCTGGTCGGGATCCAGGCCAGGAAGAAGTCCTCGACGGCGATGTCGGACTTCTCCAACGCGATCTCCACCTCGGCCACATCGGCGGCCTTGGTCGACCACTCGTCGTCGATCTCCATAAGGGCGTCCTGGAGGTCGTACTCGAGCTCGTCCAGCTCCTCGACCTTCTCGGCCACCCGGTTGCGGGCGCTCTCCAGCCGGGTGGCGGCGCTGTTGGCCTGGCGTCGGCCCGACGCGGCCCGACGGGCGGCCGAGGCCAGGCTGCGGCTCGACCGGCGGCCGCCGAGGAGGCCGCCGAGGACGCTGGAGCCGATGTCGATGATCTGCTGGTTGCGGCGACCCTTCGACTGCACCTCGAGCTCGGCCACCCGATCCTCGGCCTTGGCCAGGGCGGCCAACACCTTGTCGTGCTTGGCCTCCAGCTTCTTGCGGATCTTCTCCGCCTCGGCGTCGGCTCCTTCGTCGGCCGCGGCTTCGCAGCGCACGGCGAACGCCTCGGCCGTCTCCCCCGGACGTCCCCAGAGCTTGAGCGAGGCGTTGTGGCGAAGGGAGAGCGTGAGGTCCTGGTAGAGCTTGGCCTTGAGGTCGGCCTTGGCCGAGCGGACGGCGCTCGCCGACACATCCTCCTCGGGGAGGACGTAGACGGCGCCGTCGGGGGTCTTGGCCGAGAAGTCCCGGTCGTCGAGGTCGACGGCGATGGCGGTGTCGACATCCACCCCGTCGGCACCGAGGGGGATGACGGCCTCCCACTCCTGGGAGTGTCGGAGCTTGGCCTTGGTCTCGTCGAACAGCAGCTCGACCCGGGTGGCGAGGACCGGGATCAGCCGATCGCCCTCGGCGTCACCACCGACCTCGGCCAACCACGGCGAGGACAGGCTGGCGTAGCGGACGGGCAGCGAGTCGGGGAACTCCGGGGCCACCGTCGACTCGTCCTCGGCCAGCGTGGAGGCGGCCGCGGCCGCCGGCGCCGGTGCCCCGGAGGCGGCGGTGGGGGCCGGTGGGGTCGGGCCGTCGGCGGGGGCGGCGGCCGCCGTGGCCGAGCCGGCTTCGAGGGCGGCGATCTCGTCGGCCATCAGCACCGTCAGCTGGTCGCCGGTGAGCGGGCCGGCCAGGTAGCTCATCGCCCACCGGGTGGTGAACAGCGGCAGGTCGGGGGAACGGGTGGTGCGGAGCAGGAACTGCCGCTTGTCGAGGTTGGAGATGGTGGCCTCGACCTGGGCCAGGTCGGTGGAGCCGTCGGCCGAACGGAGCCCGTCGACCAGGCGCTGCTTGTCCTGCTCGGTCTGGAGGCGACCGATCATCCAGGTGCCGGCGTTGGAGATCGCCTTGTAGTCGAGGTCGACCGGGTTCTGGGTGCTGAGCACCAGGCCCACGCCGAAGGCTCGGGCCTGCTTGAGCAGGGTGAGGATCGGCTTCTTGGTCGGCGGGTTGCCCACCGGCGGGGCGTACCCCATCACCTCGTCGATGTAGACCAGCACCCGCAGCTCGCCGGTGCCCGATCGGGTCCGCATCCACGAGATCAGCTTGGACAGCACCAGGGTGACGGCGAAGTGCCGCTCGCTCTCCTCCAGATGGTTGAGGGAGACGACGGCGGCCCGGGCCGAGCCGTCGTTCTTCCACAGCATCTTCTCGATGTCGAGGGGGGCGCCCTCGGCCCAGGCGGCGAAGCTGGGGGAGGCGAGTAGGCCGTTGAGCTTGAGCACGAGGGTCTGGCGGTCATCGGCGGGGAAGAAGGTGTCGAGGTCGAGCACGCCGAGCTTGCGGATCGGCGGATCGAGCAGCTGACCGAGGAGGGTTGGCAGGTCGAGGTCGGTGCCGTTGTCCCAGGCCCGGGTGATCAGGTTGGCCAGCAGGATGTGCTCCCGGCCCGACAGGGGATCGCTGTCGACCCCGACGAGACTGAGCAGGCCGCTGACGGTGGCGTCAACCTCGTCCTGGCGGGCGCCGGGATCGTCGGTGGAGGGTGCCGACAGTCGGCCGAGCACGTCGAGGGGCACGCCGATGGTGGAGCCGGGCGTGTAGACGATGGGGTCGGCGGCGGCCTGGAGGGCCGACAGCTCGGGGCCGCCCATCTCCCAGCCGCCGAGGCCCTTGGACCACAGCGCTGCGGTGTCGGCCGCCATCTCGGGCACCGTCTTCTGCTGGACCCGGGCCGAGCCCTCGTCGATCCAGGGTTCGAAGTCGCCGGGGGCCAGATCGGGGAAGGTGAGGCACAGGTTGGCCAGGTCGCCCTTGGGGTCGATGGCCAGCACCGGGATCCCGGCCAGCAGGGCCTCCTCCAGGAGGACGACGCCGAGGCCGGTCTTGCCCGAGCCGGTCATGCCCACGATCACGCCGTGGGTGGTGAAGTCGGCCGAGTCGAGCAGGACGGGCTGCTGCAGCCGGTCGCCGCCGTCGGCGTCGATGCGGTCGCCCACGAAAAGATGGCCAGGAGGTCGGTCCATGACCGACACGATTGCAGCTCCAGGCCCCGTTCGCACCCATCGGGGCCTCGAACGGCTACCTCGACGCCCCTGAGGCCCACGTTGCAGCTTGGCGACGGCGGGAACCGGGCCCCGTCCGAGCCTCGTCGGACCCTCCGATCGGCCGCCAGCAGGGCGACCGGCGATGGAGGGAACAACATGAGGAACGTGTCGACACCGAAACCCCGGCGCCTGTGGGTGCTCGGGCTGGTCATCGTCACCGCGCTGAGTAGCGGCTGCGGCACCGCCGTCGAGGCCGGCATCGAAACCGGTCGGCCCGAGACCGGCACCACCGAGTCGCCGCGCGGCGTGGTCCGGGTGGAGGTGGCGCCGGACTTCGTCCTGGCTCACGGGGGCGAGACCGGCGTACAACCCCACGCCAGCCTGCGGGTGATCGAGACCGGCTACGAGCTGAAGATCTGGCCGGACGAGATCGAGGGCATCTTTTTGGAGGAGGGCACCACCTACGTGCTCGACATCGAGATCACCGAGCGGGAGGAGTACATCGCCGATGCGAGCTCGCTCAGGCTGAGGCTGGTCGAGGTGATCGAGGTGTCCGAGGGCTGAGTCGGTCGTCGCCGCCTCCGGCGGGGGACGACCGGGGCCGCAGGCCGAATCAGGGGGCCGGTGGCGGTGACCCCTGCGCCGCCCGCAGGTGCTCGATGAACCCGTCGAGGGTGGTGTGGGCGTTGAGGCCGCTCGTGTTGGGCATCAGGTAGACGGGTGAGCCGCCGAGGTCGGGCTCCTGCCAACCGGCGGTGGCCTTACGGTCGACGGCGGCCCGCCATCCGGTGAGGCCCACCATGATCACCCGCTCCGGTCGGAGCCAGGCACAGAGCCGATCGAGACGGGCCAGGCCGTTGCGGTAGTCGAGGGCGTCGAGCTCGGCCGCCTGTCGGGTGGTGCGCTTCACCAGATCGGTGAAGCCGACGCCGTGGTGATCGAGGGCGTGGACCGGATCGCGGTCGACCGTGGCCAGCCCGGCGGCGAGCATCGCCGGCCAGAACCGATTGCCCGGCCGGGCGAAGGCCACGCCGCCGTCGGCCGAAGCGGGGGAGGGGTTGAGCCCGACAACGAGGGCCCGCATCCCGGGGCCGACCCGGTCGGGCAGGGTGCGGAGGCGTCGGACGGTCAGGCCGTCGTCGATCGGGGGCCACTCGGCAGAGGGCGGTTCGAGGGCGAAGCCGCCGCCCTCGATGAGGTCGAGCGGCGAAGGCGCCGTCGGGTCCTTCTCGCCGGAGATCCGCAGGCCGACCGCGCCGTCCGCCGGGGTGCGTCGATGGAGATCGGCCAGCCAGCGGGGCACGTCGACCATCGGCCCTGCGAAGCGGTGGGTGTCGGCCGTGCCGGTCATGCCGCCACCGTAGGTCAGCGGCCGGAACGGGTCGCGGGCGGTCAGCCGCGCAGGTTGCGGGTGGAGCGGTCGGCGGCGACGAAGGAGAGCGCGGCCAGCACGATCACCTGAAGCACGGCCACGCCGAGGTTGGCGGCCTGCGTCGTCGTCGTCGGTTGCCAGCGCGGGTTGGTGCACGACACCGTCCGCCCGAGCAGGGCCTGTTGCAGGGCGGCCTGGAGGCCGTCGGGGTTGCAGCCCTCGTTGGCCAGCACGTCGGCCACGACGGCGGCGGCCGAGCTGCCCCACTGCACCGGGTTGACCCAGCTGAGCTGCTCCACCCCGACCTCACCGGTCACCGGTATCAGCAACCCGGAGAAGAGCACCACCGGGATCAGCAGCACGGGCAGCACGGCCATGGCCCTGGTCACGTCGGACACCACCGACGACAGCAGCAGACCGAGGCCGACGCTGGCCAGACCGACCAGGGCGAAGGCCAGCATCATCTCCACCGGGCCGCCGCCGAGGCCGTCGCTCAGGAGCACCCCGTCGGTCAGGGGCACCTGTTGGCGGCTGGTGGCGGTGTAGTAGAGCACGACGGCCTGCAGGACCGTGATCACCGACAGCACCAGCCACCGGCTGGCCACCAGCGACGTGGCCGACACCCCGACCGCCCGTTCCCGCAGGAAGGTGCGGCGCTCCTTCACGATCTCCCGCACGCTGTTCGAGGCCCCGATCCACACCATGGCCAGTACTGCGGCCAGGACGAACTCCCGGGCGTTGGTCCGCGGCACCAGCGGCGTGGCGAACACCTGCTTGGACAGCACGGCGGCGAACAGCAGCCCCAGGATCGGGGCCTGGACCGAGAGGAGGAGCAGGCTGCGCCAGTCCGCCACCAGCGATCGGGTGTAGCGGCCCGTCATCACCGCCAGATCCCGTCCCCGCGACCGTTTCGGTACCTCGGCGGCGACGCCTCCGGCGGCCACGGCGGCACCGGCGACACCGCTTCCGGCGACACCGGCGAACGCCGACACCGACGGCGGGGCCGACACCACCGGTGGCTGCATCACCCACTGCCGGTACTGCGGTGTGTCGACGAAGTGCCGAGCCCACTGGATGGCCGTCTCGCCGGTGAGTCGGCTGAACACGTCGGACCAGTCGTCCACGCCGAAGTTCGGCAGGACGTCGTCCGGCGGGCCGACGAAGGTGAGGTGGCCACCGGGGGCCAGCACGATGACCAGATCGGCCTCCATCGCCGCTTCCGGACTGTGGGTGACGACCACCGTGGTCGTGCCCCGGTCGGCGAGGGCCCGCAGTTCGGCGATCAGCTCGGCCTCCAGCCCCGGGTCGAGACCCGAGGTCGGCTCGTCCAACACCATCATCGTCGGCTCCGAGACCAGCTCGTAGCCGACGCTCACCCGCTTCTTCTGGCCTCCCGACAGCTTGGCCACCCGTGTGTCGAGCCGATCGTCGAGGTCGAGCACGGCCGCCGTCGACTCCACCGCCTCGTCGACGTCTTCCCTGGGTGTGTCGGGAGGCAGGCGCAGCCGGGCGGCGGCCTGCAGGGCCCGGCGGACGGTGAGGCGCTCGTGGACGGCGTCGTACTGGGGCACGACCCCGATGCCGGTGCGGACCGCCGGGGTCATCGGCCGGCCGTCGATGTGGACCGCACCTCCTGTCGGCTCGCCCCGACCACTGAGCAGGTTGGCCAGGGTCGATTTGCCGCACCCGCTGGGACCGACGATGGCGGTCATCGACCCGGCCGGGAGCGACAGCGACGTCGGTTGGAGAATGGTGAGGTCGCCGCCGTTGACGACGACGGTGACCGCCTCGGCCCGGACGGCGACCCCGCCGTTGGGGTTGGCGGTGAGGGGCGCCGCGGCCGCCGGAGCGGGTGGCGGGGCGGCAGGGGTCGCCGAGGCCGAGGCCTGCGCCGCTGCTGCTCCGGCTTCGACGGCGCCGGACGCTGTGGCGCCGGCATCGGGCGGGGAGGTGGACAGGGTGGCGCCGGACGCTGTGGCGCCGGCATCGGGCGGGGAGGTGGACAGAGTGGCGCCGGACGCGGCGGCGCCGGCATCGGGCGGGGAGGTGGGCAGAGTGGCGCCGGACGCGCTGGCGCCGGCATCGGGCGGTGGGGTGCCCGGTGCTCGGGGCCCGGCGAAGGGGACGGCCTCGGCTTCGGGCCGCCGCGGCGGGGCGATGGTGGCGTGCGGGGGTGCGGGCGGCCACGACCGACCCTCGGCCGACCGGTTGACCCGCACCGTGGGCGGGGCGGCCATGTCGGGCGGGATCGTCACCTCGATGCCGGGACCGACGTCGGGCGGCCCCAGGGTGAAGCGGGTGGTGCCGGCCGGGAGGGCCAGGAACTCGGTCCGTGCCCCGGTGGCGTCGAAGAGCCCGTTGGAGCTGCCGAGATCGGTGACGAACCAGCCGTCGGGGCCGCGGTGGACCTGAGCGTGCTTGCGGGATACCACCGAGCCCTCGACTTCGACGTCGGCGTAGCGGCCCCGCCCGAAGATGTCGCCCGACTTCACCGACACCTGACGCCCCGCGATCGTCACCAGTACCCGCTCCGCCATATGGCCCGAGGCTAGCGGTCGGGGCGGCGTCGTTTCGGTCCCCGAGCGGGGCGGCGAGTAGCTTCGCAGCCCATGGAGTCGAAGAAGCTGGAAACGCTGCTGGTCGATGTCGCCGACAACGGCGTGGTCACCATGACCATGAACCGGCCGGAGAAGAAGAACGCGGCCAACGGGGTGATGTGGGACGAGCTGCGGGAGACGTGGTCGGCGATCGCCCTCGACCCCTCCGTGCGGTGCGTGGTGATGACCGGGGCCGGCGACGCCTTCTGCTCCGGGGCCGATCTCGGCGGCGGGGCCGACGGGCCGGAGCGGCATCAGCTGCAGGCGATGAACATGATCCACATGACCGTCCAGGCTCTCTACCAGATCATGGTGCCGGTGGTGGCCAAGGTGAACGGCGTGGCCGCCGGGGCCGGTCTCAACATGGCCCTGGCCTGCGACCTGATCGTCGCCGGGGACCAGGCCCGGTTCAGCGAGATCTTCTCCCGCCGTGGCCTGTCGGTCGATTTCGGCGGCACCTGGATCCTCCCCCGCCTCATCGGGCTCCACAAGGCCAAGGAGCTCGCCTTCTTCGCCGACGTGATCGACGCCGCCGAGGCCGAGCGGTTCGGCATCGTCAACCGGGTGGTCCCCCAGGCTGAGCTCGACGCCTTCGTCGACGACTGGACCGACAAGTTGGCGTCGGGCCCGCCGCTGGCACTGTCGATGACCAAGCGGCTGCTCACCCTGAACGCCAGCGCCGATTTCGCCACCGCCCTCGAGGCCGAGGGCATGGCCCAGACGGTGAATTTCGGCACAAAGGACACCGTCGAGGCGGTGTCGGCCTTCATCGACAAGCGGACGCCGACGTTCAAAGGCCGCTGAGCAGCCCGCGCCCAGATCGGCGAGGCATCTGCCCACAGGTGCCGTTCGCCCAGTCCGCAGTTGGTTCTTGGGCGGCACGGCGAGTCGGATCCGACTCGGGCGAGGGCGGGATGCCTTGACACCGGGTCGATCCTGGTCCTAGCCGGGCCCCTCGATGCGAGGTGGAAGTTAACACGGCGTTTTCCCTGGTCAGGCCCTATCGGCTTCATGTGGCCCGAGCCCGTGGGTTACAGTGACCCAAACGGCGGGCTTCCAAAGCGGAATGGCAGCGGACTCCCGATCGTTTCATCACCCCAACAGTTCCCGCATGGTTGTAGGAGGAACATTGACTGAGGTCGAAGCAGTAGACGTAATCGACATCACCTCCATCGAAGAGGCCCTCGCCCTGATCGATCAGGGCCTTGGCGTCATGACCGACCGTCAGCTGGTCTCGACCTCCGAGGTCACCGATCTGCTGCTGGACGTTCGTGCACTCCTGAGCGACACCTCGACGAGCTGACCCCTTCGGGTCGGCCATCCTCCGGGCAGCGTGGCCCGGTCCACCCCACGGCGGCGTCCCGCTGAGCCACTCAGCGCAACGGCCACAGGCGTTTGGCGATCACACCGAACGTCGTACCCAACACGGCGCCGGCGGCCACATCGGACGCATGATGCATCCGGTTGTGGACACGGCTCGCGCCCACGATCACTGCGAGCAGCACCCAGAGCCTGCGGCCCCGGGGCATGGCCTCGGTGAACAACACGGCGCTCAGCGCCGCCGATGAGGCGTGGCCGCTGGGAAAACTGGTCGTCTGGGGGCGGCGCACCTCGAAGGCCCGTTCCTCCAGCATCTCCGGCCGCGGCCGTTTCGTCGCTCGCTTCAAGATGCCGTTGACCAGTACCGATTCGATGCCCAGGGCCACGGCCAGGCGCACGGCGTGGCGGCGCCGGGACGGGCTGACGACGGCCATGGCCAGGCTGATCACGTGCCAGGCCACCGAGTAGTCGGCGGCCTCGCTGGCCGCGTAGGCCACGGTGTCGGCCGCCCGGTTGTTGCGGATGCGGGCGAAGGCCGAGTCAACGGCATCGTCGAAGGTGGAGACGGCGTTTCGCAAGCGGCCCAGTGTAAGGTGCCCGCCACCTGCCCCGGAGGCGCGCCGACAAGCACCATCGTCCGCTAGACAGGCGGTATGACCTCCACTCTTCGTTTCGGTGTTCTCGGGGCCGCCCGCATCGCCCCCAAGGCCCTCATCGACCCCGTGGCCAAGCTGCCCGACGTGCAGGTGACCCGGGTGGCCGCTCGGGACCGGGGCCGGGCCGAGGCCTTTGCCGCCGAGCACGGCATCGCCGCCGTGGCCGACGGCTACCAGGACCTGATCGAGGCCGACGACGTCGACGTCGTCTACAACCCGCTGCCGATGTCGCACCACGCCCACTGGACGATCGCCGCCCTGCGGGCCGGCAAGCATGTCTTCTGCGAGAAGCCGTTCGCCGCAAACGCCGGGGAGGCGGCGGAGATGATCCGGGTGGCCGAGGAGACCGGGCTCGCCCTGGGCGAGGCCTTCCACTACCGCTACCACCCGCTGTTCGGTCGCATCCTCGACGAGGTTCGCAGCGGTCGCCTCGGCCGTTTGCGCCACTTGGAGGCCCGCTTCGAGATCACCATCGGCAAGCCGGACCTGCGCTGGGACTACGCCACCGCCGGCGGCTCCCTGATGGACCTCGGCTGCTATCCGGTGAGCTGGGTCCGCCACATCGTCGGGGAGGAGCCGACGGTCACCGCGGCGACGGTGGAGGCCGACGGTGACGACCCGCTGGTCGACGCCGCCATCGAGGCCCGGCTGGCCTTCCCCTCCGGAGCCACTGCGACCGTCGCCAGCTCGATGGTCAGCGAACGCGGCATCGGCCTGGTCGTCGAAGGCACCGACGGTCGAGTGGTCGTCGACAACCCGATGGCCCCTCAGGCGGGCAACAGCCTCACGATCGAGACGGCCGGCGGGACCACCTCGGGCCCGGTCGATGCCGGCGTCAGCTACGACCACATGGTGCGGGCGTTCGTCGACCACCTCGTCCACGGCGCCGACTTCCCGACCCGAGGTCAGGACTCGATCGCCAACATGGCCGCCATCGACGCCATCTACATCGCCGCCGGCCTCCCGGTTCGCGGTGAGGCCGAGCACGGCGCCGACGACGGATCGGGCTCGGCCAGATGACCACCACCACGATGAGCTACGTGATCGACGCCCCGGTGGAGGAGGTGTTCGACGTGGTGGCGCACATCGAGAACTTCTCCAAGGCGGTGCCCGCCATCGCCGACGTCGAGTTCATCTCCGAGCAGCGATCGGGTGTGGGCACCCGCTTCCGGGAGACCCGGGTCATGGGCCGTCGAGAGGCCACCTCGGAGCTCGAGGTCACCGAGTACGAGGAGGGGTCGCTGATCCGGCTGGTGGCCGAGGAGGGTGGCTCCACCTGGGACTCGCGGTTCACCACCACGGCCGAAGGCGAGAGCACCCGGCTCGACTTCACCATGGTCGCCACACCCCACACCTTCGCCGCTCGCATTCTCGACCCGCTGACCAAGGGCATCGTGGCCAAGGCGATCCGGGGCGACATGGAGGCGGTCAAGGCCTACTGCGAGGTCTGACGCCGCTGCGCCGGCGGCCCTCGCCTCCGCCCGGGCCCGGAGGCGAAACTCGGTTGCCCCGGGAGCGGCGACCGACTGTGCTGGCCCCCATGCCGATGTTCTTCATCACGGTGCGCCGCCGTGGCTCCCGCTCGCCGGAAGCCACCCAGGCGGCGATCACCATCTGACGCCGATCGTCGGGCCATCGGGCCCGGCCCATCGAGGCGCCGCCGGTCGCCGTCCGCCCGTCCGGGTCCCACCGGTGGTCGGTCGGCCGCCGATCGCTCCGCCGGCCGCCGCGACCGCTCGTCGACGACCGGGACCGCCACCGTCCGGTGGGGCTGGCATCGACTTACCCCACCGTGGCCCCAACGCCTGGTGGCGCTGGCCGGCGTCGGTCCCGGCGACCTGGTACTCGACGTGGGCGCCGGCCATGGCGCCATCACCGACGCCCTGCTGGCGGCGGGCGCCAAGGTGGTGGCCGTCGAGCTGCACCCCGAGCGGGCGGCCTTCCTTCGCCGTCGCTATCACCACGACGACGTCGTCGTGGTGCAGGCCGACGCCATCGACCTGCGCCTCCCACGACGACCCTTCACCGTGGTGGCCAACCCGCCGTTCGGCGCCGTCTCGCCGCTGCTCCGGCGGCTGCTGCGTCCCGGCGTGGCGTTGGAATCCGCCGTGATCGTGGCCCAGAGCCAGGTCGTCCGCCGCTGGGCGGCGCCGGACGCCCCCGGGGCGCAATCGCTGGGGCGCACACCATCGGATCGAACCCGGACCGGGGATCCCCCGTCGGGCCTTCCGCCCACCGCCGAAGGTCAACAGCAAGACCCTCATCATCCGACGGCACTGACCATCCGACGGCACTGACCATCCGACGGCGCTGATCATTCGGCGGAGCTGACCATCCGGGAGAGCTGACCATCCGACGGAGCTGACCATCCGGTGCGACCTGGGGGCCGTCGGCGCGGGTCGCGCCGGCCGGGCGTGCTCCCGAGCCGGGATCAGGCCCCGACGGGGGCGGCGAGCAGGGGTGTCATGGTCTCCTCCACCGCGAGGGCGTCGCCCACCCGCACCACGGCACCGACCGGGCCCACACCGCAGCCCACGCCGAAGACGGCACTGCCGATCACGATCGGCTGCACCGCCTCCGGGAGATCGGGGGCTTCGGCCACCCGCCGGTGGGTGGCCATGACCTGAGCCGGTTCCCTATGGCGATCGCCGGTGTCCTGGTCGACCTGAGGGATGGAACAGCGGGGCCAGGCCAGTCCGTGACGGATCTGCACCTCGCCCAGGCGGAAGCGGGCCCAGGTGTCCTCGGCGAAGGGTTCGTCGGTGGCGACGACGGCGTTCGCTCGGAATCGATCCATGGCGAAGGGTTCGCCGGCCCGGGCCACCAACCATTCGAGCGAGGCGGTGTTGGCCACCAGCACGGGAGCGAGGTCGCCGAAGGCGATCGGCTGGTCGAACACGTCGATGGCCTCCGGGATGCTCAGTCCGCCGTCGGCCGGGAGGGCGTGGAGGCGGGCCCCGGGATCGTCGAGGAGGGCGGCGAACCAGGCCGCCGCCTCATCACCGGCATCGGCCACGGGGAGCGGCACCCCGATGAGCACCGTGGTCTCGGCGTCGGCCTCGGCCGGGCGCGCCACCTCGAGGGGGTCGCGGCCGGGAGCGGTGAGCCGCAACCCACCCTCGATCGGCCGGGGCCGGACGGTGGCCAGGATCGACTTCTGCCGTTGGGTCACCGGCTTGCCGTCGGAGGACACCTGCCACTGGCGGTCACCCTCGAACCCGGTGGCGATCACCTGGGCCTCGTCGACGGACACCCCGCCGCACGACTTGATCGGGAACAGGTTCAGCTCGCTGACGGTGCCGGTGGTCATGGGGCCCGACCGTAGTCGGCGAGCCGGTGAGGGCCGGCCCTCAGTCCCAGGTGACGGTGAGGCTCGACGGGTTCGGGGTGGCGTCGAAGCCGGTGTGGATCGTCTCCCCCTCCTCGGTGATGAGGATCAGCACCAGGCGTCGACCGCCGCCGAGGTTGTGGTTGAGGGTGCCGAAGTTGACCGTGAACGGCTGGAAGCCACCGGCGACGGGGTTGCCGACCGACACAACGCCGTCGGCCAGGATCGTGCAGCTCTGGTAGAGGTTGTTGCAGTCGTTGATCGAGAGGCGGACCGGTACCGGCGACGCCGTCCGGTCGGTTTCGGTGGCGAGGTAGACGGTGGCCGAGGCCGGTCCGTCGAGATCCTGGCTTGGGTTCATGCCGTACCGCTGGATGCGGGCCAGGTCGGTCTCGCCCCACCCGTTGGTGGTGGCGGCCAGGCTCAACCCCGGGATGCTGTCCCGGTTGGTGTCGAAGTTCGGCTGCGAGCCGTCGTCGAGTCCGCCCGCCTCCAACCGCTTGAACCACTGGGCCGAGCTGTTACCGCTGCCGGGGTTCTTGAGGTAGAGCACCTGCCCGGCCGGGGGAGCGGTGGTGGTGGTCGTGGGGGCGGTCGTCGTCGTGGTGGGGGCCGCCGTCGTCGTGGTGGTTGGGGCGGGGGTCGTCGGCGGCTGGGTGGCGGGGGCCGCCGTGGTGGTCGTGGTCTGGGGTGCCGTGGTCGTGGTGGTGGAGGAGGTCGAGGTCTCGGTGGTCGTGGTCGAGGCGGAGGTGGTCGTCTCCGCCTCGGTGGAGGCCGTCGTATCGATCGTGACCGCCGTCGTGCCGGTGGTGGTTGGCGGGGCGGTGGGCAGGTCGTCTACGTCGAAGGCCAGGGCGACGGGCTGCGGGTCGATCACCGCCGCCACCACCTCGTCCTTGGGGGCGAGCACGATCGGCCCGGTGGTCGCCACCCCGACCACGATCGAGGCTGCCGCCCCGCCGGCGGCCACCGTCTGACCGACGCCGCGGGGAACGCTGACGGCGACCAGCTCGAACAGCCAACCGAAGTAGTTCAGACGGGACCGCGAGAGCCCGAGGGAGGCCTGGAGGAAGGCCCGCACCACCTGCGGGTCGAACTGGGTCCCGGAGCAGCGCACCAGTTCCTCACGGGCCGCCTCGTAGGAGCAGGGCGACTTGTAGGAGCGCTGCGACGTCATGACGTCGAAGGCGTCGGCCACGGCCACGATCCGCCCGGCCAGGCTGATGTCGTTGCCGGCCAGGCCGGCGGGATAGCCGCCTCCGTCCCACCGCTCGTGGTGCTCGGTGGCGGCCAGGCGCCAGTCGCCGAGCCACGGGGCGAGGGGTTCGACGAGGGCGGCGCCGGCCTCCGGGTGGCCTCGGAGGATGCGCCACTGCTCGTCGTCGGGCTTGGTCGGGAGTTCGAGGATGTCGGAGGGCACCGAGAGCTTGCCGACGTCGTGGATGAGGGCGGCCCAGCTCAGCATCTGCTTGTCCCGGGCCGACAGGCCCATCTCGACGCCGATCAGATCGGCATAGGCACGCACCCGCTCGGTGTGACCCCGGGTTCGGCGATCGTGGTGACCGAGTTCGGTGATCAGACCGAGCACGAGTTCGGCCGCCTCCTGGTCGCCGAGCTTGCGGCCGTCCGCCGCCGCCGCCCGCAGCTTCTTCAGCGACCCCGACCGCAGGGCGAAGGAGAAGCGCGACGGGGCCTTGTCGGGGAACACCAGCGTCATGTTCAGCAGAGCGGGAAGCGGGAGCGCCTTGCGGAGCAGCCGCTCCGCAAGAAGGCCGGTGCCGATGCCGACCAGGGCGATCTGGGCCACGTAGCCGGCCGCCCCCAGGAAACCGGCCGGATGCCACAACGACGGCGAGATCAGACGGACCACGGCGATCGACACGGCGAGCGGCACCACGAACAGCAGGGTGCGGGCGGCGAACGCGTGAACCGGGCGGGCCTCCCACGTGTTCTCCTGTGCGCCACGCGTCGGACCCTCCGCCATTCCTTCCCCATCGGCACATCGGGGGCGTGGGCTTGAACCCGGCTGCGGGACGCGCCGAGGGCGGCGGTCGGTCGCCCGACCACCGCCCTCGGATGTCGGATACCGCCGACCCTGCGGCCGGCGACGGTCCGCCTATTCGATGGTCGGCGGGTTGTCGATGACGATGCGGCCGGAGCCGCCCTCGGGGTAGTCGGCGGCCGTGATGGCACCGCCGAGCCCGCCGTCGGCCACCGGAGCGACCAGGAAGTTGGCCAGGGCCTGCTGATAGCTGGCCCCGAGCACCGTGAAGCTCTCGGGGAACGGGTACTGGTCGCCACCCCGGGCCAGGAAGTCGATGGTGGCCACGTCGACGGTCACCCCGTCGACCGGTTCGCCGTCGACCACCACGTCGGTGCCGTCGTCGAGGGTGACGGTGAGCACCCGAGCACCGTCCTGGGTGACCTCCCCGGTCTCCTCATCGATGACCAGCGGCGTGGCGGCGGCGTCGATCTCCACCGTCATGCCGGCGATGTGGGCGAAACGCCCGTCGACGAACTCGATGCGGGAGTAGGCGTTCTCCAACACCAGCTCGAGTTCGGCCGAGGTCATGTCCTCGAACACCGACACGAAGTTGGGGAAGGGCACCATGGCGAAGGTGTCGAGCGCCGTGATGTCGCCCGGGCCTCGCACGTCGGCGTTGCGGATGCCGCCGCCGTTCTGCAGGGCCACCTGCGGTGCGTCGACCCCGAACGAGGCCGCCAGCTGCTGACCCTGCCACAGCAGGGCATCGGCGATCAGGCTGCCTTCGTTGGTCTCACCGATCCGGATGTTGGGCCGGGTGGCGTCGAGACCGACCTCGGAGTCGGCCAGGACCGTCGTGGCCAGCTCGGCCACGGCCTGTTCCACCGGATCCTGGGCCGCCGCCTTCACCTCGGGGTCGGGCTCGAAGCCGGAGATGACGGTGGAGCCGCCACCGAACCCGATCAGGTTGTCGTACTGATCGAACTGCAGCTCCAGCCGACCGAGATAGCTGTAGTCGCCGGGGGTGGCCACCAGCGGCCGCTCGATCCCGTCGGCGTCGGCCACCACCTGCGGGTAGGCGCCCTGCGGCTCGTCGCCGGGGGCCAGCGGATCGCCGGGGTTGGCCAGGAGTTCGTCGCCGCCGCCGGCCACGTAGGCGTCGACGCCGCGGAGCAGCGGGATGATCTCCCGGTCCTGGTCGAGACCCTGAAGGTGGGAGGAGACGATGACCACCTCGACGCCGCCGGCTCGCAGGGCGTCGACCTCGGCCTGGATGGCGGCGGCGACATCGCTGTTCACCACCACGTTGCGGGGGCTGGACACGAAGGGAAGGTCGTTGGTGGTCGCTCCGACGATGCCGATCCGGCGGCCGTCCTCGTGGACGACGACGCTGGCGGCGATTCGACCCTTCCGCTTCAGGTCGAGGAGCTCGAGCTCCCCGGTGACGTCGAGGTTGGCCGAGATGAAGACCTCGGAGTCGAACTGACGGATGTACTCCGCCAGGAAGTCCGGACCGAGATCGAAGTCGTGGTTGCCGAGGGCCAGGGCGTCGTAGCCGAACGTGTCCTGGGCCAGGGCGTCGTAGCTGATGCCGTCATCGATCCCGGCCTGGAGAGCGGGGCCGGGGAGGAAGTTGTCGCCGGCGGAGACCAGGATGGCGCTCCGGTCACTGCCCTCCTCGGCCGCCGGCAGCATCGAGTCCAGCGCCGTCTTGAACTCGGCCGCACCCCCGATGCCGTCATCGGGCAGGATGCCCGACTCGGCGTCGTTGTGGTGGAACACGGTCACGGAGTAGGCAGGCATCGGGGGCCGGGGCAGGTAGTCACGGGTGAACAGCTGACCGAAGAGGGTCTCACCCGTCGAGCCGTCGAGGCCGTCGTTGTCGGTCGCGTACCAGAGGCGACCCCATCGATCGATGGCGAGGCCCTCGAGCTTGTCGCCCCACCAGCCGCTCTGCGACGCCTCGTCGAGGATCGGCAGCACGTCCCACGGCTCGCTCTTGGCCACCGAACCGGGGTTGGCGGCGGGGCCGAACGCCTCGTCGTCGAGGGCCACGGTGTAGAGGCGGGCGACCCGCTTGTCGGGACCGGCCTGGTTGTCGCGCTCGACGACGGCGAACACGTCTCCCTCGACGTGCACGATCTCCGACAGGCCGACCCAGCCGCCGGCGGGCGACTCGACGGCGTCGAGCGAGTAGCGGGTGAAGTCCCACTCCTCGGTGACGAGGTCGTAGCGACCGATCTTCACCTGGCCGGCGGGATCGTCGGCCCACTCCCGCTGGAACACGACGTATAGCTTCTTGTCGACGTGGCTGATGCCCTCCAGGCCGAAGCGGACCTGGTTGGCCACCACCTCGTCGGGCAGGTCGACGGTGTCCATGATCTCGCCCGTGGTGCGGCGGACCCGGATCAGTTGATTCTTCCGACCGTCGTCGTCGCCCTCGGTGGCGATCCACCAGTTGCGGGCGTCGTCGACGGTGATGCCCTCGGGGTCGAGATCGGCCCCGTCGGGGAGCAGGATCGGGGTCTCGTCGATGATCCGGCCCGTGCCGTTGTAGCGGGTGCGGATCGTGTACACCCGGGTCTCGCCGTAGGCGCCGTCGTGGACGCCGTAGAGGATGCTGACCCGCTGCGGGTCGGCGGCAAGACCCGACAGTGCGCCCCAGCCGATGGGGGCACCCGAGGCCCCGTCCTTCGACTGCACACCCGGGTAGGGGGCCCGGGCCGCGCCCCGCTCGTAGATGGTGATCAGCGACCGGATACCGGCCTCGGCCACGTCGACCTCGGAGGCGACGATGAACAGGTTGCGCTCGGGGATGGCGAGCAGGCCCTCCGGGCCGACGCCGGTGGGCAGCACCTGCTGGAACCGGGGGGTGGCGCCGCGGAGGGTGTAGACGCCCACGTAGTTGCCCCGCTCGGCGCCGACGAAGAGGAAGCGGTCGCCGTCGTAGACGCCGTACTCGATGCCCTCGGGCTCGGTGCCCTTGTTCTCCGATCGACTGTCGGGGTAGTGCCCGATCGAGAGGCCGAGATGCTCGAAGTCGTTGCCGGAGTCGTAGAGCTCACCTCGGAACGAGCCGTAGATCGAGAAGCCGCGGCTGCCGCCCAGGTAGTCGCCCTCGTTGGCGGTGGCGAAGCGCGAGTTGGAGATCCAGGCCACGGCGTCGGGCTCGCGGGGGACGGCGTCGAGGGAGCCGGTCGGATCGATGACGGCCGGCTCCTCCTCGACGGTGTCGATGCCGGTCAGGTCGGTGGTCCCGGCCGAGAAGTGGCGCAGCACGTTTGCGGTGCGCAGGTTCACCACGGCCAGGTGGTTGTTCTCCTGCAGGGTCACCACGGCGACGCCGCGGCTGTTCACGTCGACGTACTCGGGCTCGGGATCGGTGGGCGCCACGTCGGCGAGCCCGGTCAGGTCGGCGATCTCGGTCGTCCAGTCGGCGGGGTCGCCCTCCATCGTCACCGCCACCAGGTACCCGGCGGGGAGCTGGGGGATGTCGCCGTCGGCGAGGTCCTCGTCGCGTTCGTTCTCGACGACGACGGCGCCGTAGACGCTGTCGTCGTTGACCCCGATCGAGTCGGGCTGGCCGCCGAGGTCGATGGTGGCCAGCTGGGAGCGGTCGGCCAACGAGAGCACGAGCAGGTAGCCCGACGGGTTGACGAAGTCGGCGCTGGTGTTGACGCCGACGAGCACGTACGCACCCCACACGGCGACGGCGGTCGGCTCGTGGTCGGCGGGCAACGGCACGAAACCGTCGGGCTTCGGGTCCGACGGGTCGCTGATGTCGACGAACCCGATCCGACCGGCGGGCGAGTCGCTGTAGATGAGGGTCTTGCCGTCCGGACTGGCGGCCACGATCTCGGCCGAGGTCTCGGTGCCGGGGTCCTCACCGGCGTCGAGGTTGTCGGCGACGACGAAGGTGCCGGTGCGCTCGAAGAAGTCGTCCCCCTCGGGCTGGTAGTCGGTCGCCCCGGCGGGCGAGGCGAAGGCGACGAGCGACGCCAGTAGCGAGAGTGTCAGCAGGCCGCCGATTCGGCGCACCCACGACGGGCGATGGTTCGGCATCTGTTCTCCTTGGTCCGTTGTCCGGCGCGACAAAGCAGCCCCGCCGATCCGCCGGAGGGCAAGCGGCCCCACTTCGCCTTGCCGCCGGGTCAGATGCTAGTGATCACGTCTGGACACACAAGTAAATGGTTCATGGCCGATCGGCAAGCAAGGTTGCCCACCGCTGAACCATGGTGAGCCACCAAGTGGCCGGAATAGAGGTCGAATGGCTGCGACCAGGGGATTCAGGGTGGGCAGGGCCGGAGTGGCCCGCCTTGGATGGGATCGGTGGCCTCCCGTGATCGCCGAGGTTGGGCATATTTGCCTAGGCTTGTGGCGGTCTGGCGGCCGCCCGATCGGGTGGCGCGGGCTTGCGATCGGGTCGTCCGGGCGGAGTGGCGTGGTCAGCTGCCGGGCTGGTCGACGCCGAGGCAGCTCAGGCACTGGTCGGCCCAGTCGGTCGATGCCGCCGCCTCCCGGTCGGCCTCGGACTGGTAGACGGGCTCGGCCCGGCGCCCGGTGCGGGTGTCGCCGGCCGAGCTGCCGCTCCGGCCCTCGTCCTGCTGGCGGCGGCTCCAGCTGAGCGGGTCCCGCTTCCAGTCGTCGTCGATGTAGCGGTAGGGCAGATCGTGTATCGAACCCGGCGCCGTCATGGCCACACCGGCGGTCAGGCCCTCCACCAACAGTCGACGCGGGCCGTCGACATCGCCCGGCAGGCCGGTGGTGTGGCCGAGGGGCAGGTCGACGAACACCGAGCGGGGCGGGTTGGCCGAGGCGGTGATGGTGCGGGCCGAGGTGAAGCCGATGGTGGGAAGGCCGGCGGCCTCCAGATGGCGTGCGATCAGTCCGACCGACTGATGGCAGACCGGTCAGACCGGCACGAGGAGAACGAGGTCGGGCTCCTGGGCCGCGCACCGTTCGATCAGGAGCGGCGCCGTCTCCGCTTCCAGGCGCCGGGTGGAGTAGACGCCGCCCATGAAGGCCAGCGCCTCCCCGGCCACCTCGCCGATCACCGCGTCGGCCGCCAGCTCCCGCAGCCGGTCGAGCGGGTAGACGCAGTTGGCGTCGACCCGGGCGTCGGTCTGGTCGTAGGCGAAGTGGGCGGTGCGGAGCTCGGACGTCGGGGTGTCGGCATCGATGACCCGGATCGAGGTGTCGTCCTTGGTGTGAAAGGCGATCTGGCCGTGACGGTAGACACCGCCCGAGCCGACCAGGGCGATCCGGCACTCGGACAGCGGCTTGTCGATCGGGCTCCACGGTGGCGGATCGGCCCGCTCGGCCCAGCGGTAGGCGTCGTAGCCGAGTGAGCTGTACAGGTTTCGGGTCTCGGCGATGTAGTCGGCCGGGGGAAGCGGGGAGGCACCCGCCTGGAGTACCTCGATGGCCTGGTGGTCCGCAGCTGCCGTCACGAACCTCAGTTTGGCACAGGCTCCTCGGCCGGAGCCTCCTGCTCATCGCCGTCGCCGAAGGCACCGATCCCGGTGAACATGCCCCGATGCCAGCGGCGCGGGGTGAAGGCGGCGGCCCGGGGGTAGTCCTCGAACAGCCAGCGGGCGAAGTTGCGACGGGTCCAATCGGAGATGTCGACCAGGCGGAGGACGGCCTCGGCGGCCCGGGGTCGGGCCAGGACGGCCGACAGGGCGCCGGCCAGGCGGTGGTCGCTGATCATGCCCTTGCGCAGCCGGCGTTGGTAGAGCGTGGCGGCGGCGGCCGGATCGCGTCGACCGGTCTCGCAGATGGCGGTGACGGCGAGGCGGGCGGTCTCCATGGCCTGCCCGATGCCCTCCCCGGTGAGGGGGTCGGTGGCGGCTCCGGCATCGCCGACGAAGAACACCCGGTGGCGGGTGAGGGGCAGCTCGCCGAGGCGGGCGGGAATGGGCCAGGCCCGGTGGGGGCCTTCGGGTTCGGCGTCGGGCCCGAGGAACTCGGCGATGTGGGGGCGGGCCAGGAGCTCCGGCCACAGGCGCTTCATGTCCTGGATCGTGTGGTGATGGCCGCGCCGGATGCCGAAGCCGACATTGGCCGAGCCGTCGCCCAGCGGGAACGACCACACGTAGCCGGGGAGGATGTCGGGCTCGAACCAGACGACCAGCTCCCGGGCCGCCTGCTCGGAGACGTCGGTGAAGTACTGGCGGAAGGCGTGCCAGTCGCCGCGGTAGTCGGGGACCGTCATGCCCAACAGCTTGCGGGTGGGCGACCACATCCCGTCGGCGGCGACCAGGTAGCGGGCGGTGAACGAGATGCCGTTGGCGGTGGCCTGTATCCCGTCGGCGGTGACCTCGAGGTCGGTGAGCTCGTGGCCTTCGAGGATGGTGGCGCCGGAGCAGCGGGCCAGGCCGACCAGCGCCTCGTCGAGCTCCTGACGGCGGCACACGGCGGCGAACGAGCCCTGCTCCCGGGGGAGGCCCAGCCGGGGGTGGCGACCGTCGGGGCTCCGAAGGGTGAAGCCGTCGACCTCGATCCAGCTCGGTAGCGTGCTCGGGTCGAGGCCGAGGTCGTCGAGCTGGCGAAGCGCCGAGGTGGTGAGGCCGTCGCCGCAGCAC
Organism: Actinomycetota bacterium; assembly: GCA_039201605.1. Taxonomy (GTDB): domain Bacteria; phylum Actinomycetota; class Acidimicrobiia; order Acidimicrobiales; family SZUA-35; genus CADEDH01. The sequence continues at coordinate 13,572 of JBCCRO010000039.1, read as the reverse complement.
TTGTCGCGGGGGAACCGGGCCTTGTCGATCACCACGGCGTCGAGACCCCGACGGGTGGCCTCGATCGCGGCGGCGCAGCCGGCCGGGCCGGCGCCGACGATGAGCAGATCGCACTGCCACTGGTCGGGGGAATTCGGTGAGGGCGGCGAAGAAGCCATGCCCCGAGAGTAGAGGCCAGCCGCCGATGTGCAGCCAACCGGACCGGGTCTCCGTCCCTGAGGAGGGGCGGGCCGTTCGGGCAGGCCGATGGCTACGTCGGGACGATCAGCCGGCGGGGGCCGGGTCCGGTGCGGGCTCCGGGGGCAGGATCGGCTCGGGATCGGGCAGCGGAGCGGGCTCGGGCTCCGGGGCGGGCTCCGGGGTCGGTTCCGGCTCGGGCGTTGGCGTCACGTCGCCGGGGGCCACGGTCGGGCCCTCGGGCTCCTCCGGTACCGTCGAGTTGCCGTTGCAGTCAAGGCCTTCACCCGGGCGGTAGAGGGCGAACACCGAGTCCTCGACGACCTCACCATCGGGGTAGGTGCGAACCCGAGGTGTGGTGAACACCGAGCACTCCCCGTTGGCGCTGCGGACCAGCGGCAGGTCCTCGACCTCGATGTGCTTGGTCGAGTAGAAGGTGACCGTGATCGATGTCGGCGTGTACTCGGTCCACACCAGGATTCCGTAGTCGGTGGTGTTGGTGACGGACAGGTCCGGCGCCGGGAAGGAGATGGTCGCCTCCCGCCCCCGTGGGTAGCGGGAGATGTAGAGCGAGTGCGACTGGTACTCGTTGAAGTCGATGCCCGCGTAGAAGGCGGCGTTGAAGAACGTGGTGGCGAACTGGCTGACCCCACCGCCGACCTGGGGTTCGAGGATGCCGTTGGCGATGGCGCTGTCGGCGACGAAGCCGTTCTCGATCGTGCGTCGGCCGACGTGATCGTTGAGTGAGAGTTCCTCGCCCGGTCGGATGACGACGCCGCGCATCAGGTCGGCGAAACGCTGGATGTTGGTGACGCGGTTCTGGCAGCAGGCGTGCTCGGTTCTGAACGTGCTGACCTCTTCGATGATGCCGAGGGACTCCAGCTCGCGGACGCCCTCGTCGCTGCCGACGACCTCGGGCTCGATGGCGATGACCCGGGCGGGGAGGATGGGGTCGCCGTCCTCGTCGGTGTCGGCGTCCTCGCCGGGTTCCGGGAGGGGCTGGTCGAACTGGGACCGGATCGCACTCAGCGACTCGGTGGTGCAGCACACCACGGTCTCGGAGGCGGGAATGATGATCGGCTCTCCGTCGACCACGCTGAAACGGGCCTGCTGGTCCTCGGAACCGAGGGTGGGGAACAGCGGCCGAAGCTCGTCGAGGGCCACGATTTCGTCGATGCGCCACTGCGGCTGGTCGCCGGTGGTGTCGAGCAGCACCCACGACCGGAGGGACGAGCCCTCGACCTCGGCCGTCTGGTCGAGCACCTGGAAGTTGACCATGCCCTCGGTGGCGGCGGTGATCTCGGCGGCCACGGCGTCGATGTCGGCGTTGGAGAAGCGGGGGGTGGCGTCGTCGGCGGTGACGTCGATGACGAAGGGGCCTTCCCCGGCGAGCACCTCGGGCAGGGCCGACACGATCTCGTCGGGTGCGATCTGCACGCCCGGCCGGCCGTCGATCACCGTGAACCGATCGCCGCTGTAGGCGAGATCGGGTTCGAGGGGCTGGGGCAGGTCGTTGGCGTTGATGTCCTCGACGGCGGCCGCCGTCGACGGCGGCTCGACCAGGTATTGCGGTTCGATCTGTTCCTCGGTGAAGAACGAGCCGAGCCAGCGGACGGGGCGGAGCAGCACGAAGCCACCCTGGCGGGCATCGAAGGCGGCCTCGGTGAGGTGGTCCCGGTCGATGACGGCGCCGAGCGTGGCGGCGTCGCGTTGGATCTCGTTCTCGCCGACGGTGAGGGCGACGCCGGTGGCGCCCAGGCCCTCGTCGAGCTGATCGGCGAGGGTCTCGAGCTCGGCGGCGTCGAAGCCCCCGATCGGTGTCGTGCCGAACACGGTGCCGCGGGAGACCTGGCCGTCGGTGCGGGCCGAGTCGATCAACCAGGCGGCGACGACGAGCAGGATGAGGCCGACGATGAGCGCCAGCACGAGCAGCGGGCCCCGGCGACGACCCGAGCGCTTGCCCTCGGCATCGCCCTCTCGGCCGTCAACACGGTCGCCACCGCCGTCGGGTCGGGTGCCGGCGAGATCGGGTGGTCCGCCCACGGTGGTGACCGGGGCGGCGAGGCCGGCGGCGCCGGTCACCTGATCCGCCACCGGCTCGGCTCCGATCTCGGGAGCGGTCGGTGCGATGGCGGTGGCGGCGTCGATGGCTTGGGTTGCGCCGATGTCGGGAACGGCGGACGGGCTGACCATGGTTGCCTCATCGGCAGCCGACGGCCCGATCGGAGCGTCCACGGGCGGTACCACCGGATCGAACCCGGCCACGGCGGTCGGCTCGGCTGCGATCGCCGGCGGAGGAGGCGGGGCGGCGACGGTGGCGTCGCTCACGGGGCTCGGCGGCGGGGCGTCCGGCACGTCCGGCGACCCGACCGGACCGTCGCCGCCTGGCAGGTCCTCGGGGGAGATCTGGACGGTGGCTCCCGGATCGATGGCGCCGTCGGGGAGGTCGGCCGCCGGGATCTGGACGGTGGCGCCGAAGTCGGCGGCGGCCGCCGCGTCCTCCGGGGTGATCTCGACCGTGGCCGCCGTGTCGAGCGGTGTCGGCCCGTCGACCGGAGGCGGGGGCGGTGGCGGCGTCGGGGTGTCGCCCAGCGGCGGAGGCTCGGGGGTGAGACCGACGGGCGGTGCCCCGGCGGCGCTGAAGTCGCCCGGGGAGGGGACCTCCGACGGCGGGATGGTGACGGTGGGGGCGGCCGGCGGGCCTGCGCTGCCGATACCGGTATCGGCGTCGGTGACGCTGCCGTCGTCGAGGGTGCTCGGGTCGACGTCGGTGCTGATGCCGGGGGTGATGTCGGCGGTGATGTCGCCGTCGTGGCCGGTGGCTGGGGTGTCCTCGGCGGCGTCGGTGTCGGGAGCGCCGTCGCTGGCGCTGGCGCTCGTGTCGGTGTCGGTGTCTGCGTCGGCAGCGGCGTCGCCGATCTCGCGGTCGGCGGGGGCCGACAGGCCGGGCGGCGGCTGCGTCGGGTCGATGGCGGTGTTGATCGTCGTCGGGTTGCCGTCGATCGACACGGGCCCGTCGTCGAGGTCACCCATCGGTCCGGTCGGGGGTTCGATCACCGGTGGCCGGCCGATCGGTGGCTGATCCACCGGCGGTCCGGTCGGCGGCTCGATCACGGGTGACCCACCAAGGGGCGGCGGTCCGACCGGCGGCGCCATCGGTGGGGGAGGAGGTGGCGGCGCACCGGCGGCAGCGGCAGCGGCGCCGATGGCACCGGCCGACGGCCCATCGATCCCCGGTGGTGGGGCGGGGGCGTCCCCACCGACCGCATCCTCGGTACGGTCGGCAGCGTCGGCCTCTGCCGCCGTGCCGTCGGAGGCCGTGTCGTCCGCGGCCACCTCGTCTTCGGCCGCCGTGTCCCCCGCGGCCGGTGCGGGCGGGGCGTCGGCCGTCGTGCTCTCGGGGGGTGGAGGGGGCGGGGCGTCGGTTGCTGTGACTTCGGTGGCCGGTGGCGCCGGTGGGGGCGGGGCGTCGGCGGTCGGGGGCGGGGCCGGTGCGTCGGCGGGGCCGTCGACGATGTTGTCGGCGGTCGGGGGTGGCGGTGGCGCTCCGGTCGGCACCGGCGAGGTGCTCACGTCACCGGCGAGGATGGCGTCGACGTCGCCGGCCGGGATCTCGACCGTCCGGTCGTCGAAGGGGGTGGTCCCCGGAGCAGGGGTCACGGGTGGTGTCGACGGCGGCGCGGGCACCGCCGGGGTGTCCGCCGAGGGCCCGGCCTCGCTCGGCACCTCGGGTTCGTCCGCCACGGCGGCCGTCGGGGTGGGCGTCGACACATCGGGCGCGCCGGGGGGAGGCGGGGGCGGCGGAAGATCGCTCAGGTCGACGCCGGCCTCATCGGCCGGAGCCCCACCCGCAGCCGCAGCCCTGGCCGCACCGACGCCGGCCTCGCCATCGTCGGTGTCTCCGTCGGCGGTCTCGGCTTCGTCATCGCCGGCTCCGGCGTCGTCGCCGATGATGTCGCTGATGTCGGGGGGACGGGTGCCCGGTTTGTGCACCACGACCGTGGCATCGCTGGCACCACGATTGGACCCGACGACCTTTCCCGGTGTCGGGTTGTCGGGCTCGCCCTGAGTGGAAGCAGTCGCCTGATCCGTGTCGACGGCGTCGGCGGCGCTCCCCTCCTGTCCTTCGTGCGCCTCAGTCACCGATAGCCAGTGTGCCACGTCTTAGAGGTGAGTTGGCCTCATCTTGGGTGGCCGCCGGGAGCTGTGACAGTATCGACAGCCGAAACGGAGGTCTTCCATGTCGGGTTTGTGTGAGGGTCGGGTCGCCATTGTGACGGGTGCCGGACGAGGTATCGGGCGGGAGCACGCCCTGATGCTGGCGTCGGAGGGCGCCCGCGTCGTGGTCAACGACCTCGGCGGTGAGATGGACGGGACCGGTGGCGATCAGAGCCCGGCCCAGGAGGTCGTCGAGGAGATCAAGGGGATGGGCGGTGAGGCCATCGCCAACGGCGACGACGTGTCGAGCTGGGAAGGGGCCCAGCGCATGGTCAACATGGCGGTGGAGACCTTCGGTGGTCTCGACGCCGTGATCAACAACGCCGGCATCCTGCGCGACCGGATGTTGGCCAACATGACCGAGGCCGAGTGGGACGCCGTCATCCAGGTGCACCTGAAGGGCACGTTCGCCCCCGCCCGCTGGGCGGCCGCCTACTGGCGGGAGCGGGCCAAGGCCGGCGAGACCAACGACGGTCGCATCATCAACACCAGCTCGGTGTCCGGCATCTACGGCAACCCGGGTCAGACCAACTACGGCGCGGCCAAGGCCGGCATCGCCGCCTTCACCGTCATCGCCGCCCAGGAGCTGCACCGCTACGGGGTCACGGTCAACGCCATCGCTCCGGCCGCCCTCACCCGCATGACGGAGAACCTGGGCATGGGCCAGCTCGACGACGAGGGCAGGGAGGCGATGAGCCCCCGCTGGATCGCCCCGATCTGCACCTGGCTGGTGTCGAAGGAGTCGGCCCCGGTCACCGGTCGGGTGTTCGAGGCCAGTGGTCAGGTGCTGGGCATCGCCAACATGTGGCACCGGGGCCCGACGGTCGACCCGGTCGACGACCCGAAGGAGGTCGGCCCCCTCGTCCAGAAGATGATGGCCGAGGCCCAGCCCAACAGTGACATGTCGGGCGCACCGGCGACCGGTCCCGGCCGCCCAACCGCCTACTGAGACGAAGCGAGGAGACAACCCATGCCTGTGAACCCCGATGCCGTCGGCGCCAAGGGTGAACCCCGTCGGGCGTCGTGGACGTCCGACGACTGCCTGCTCTACTCCCTCGGGATCGGGGCCGGCATGACCGACCCGGTGGGGGCCGAGCTGGCCTTCACCACCGAGAACACCGCCGGGGTCGACCAGCAGGTCTTCCCAACCCAGGTGGTGCTCTTCGGTTTCAACGCCACCGGTGGCTCCTCGGCCATGCGGGAGGCCGGCACCTTCGACCCCCGGATGCTGGTGCACGGCCAGCAGGGCATCAAGCTGCACCGGCCGCTGCCCATCAGCGGCGAGGTGGAGCTGGTCGACGAGATCACCGGTGTCTACGACAAGGGCAAGGGTGCCGTCATCGCCACCAAGGTCTCGGGAACGTTGGTCGAGGACGGTCAGCCCCTCTACGAGGCCACGGCCTCGGTGTTCATCGTGGGCGAGGGCGGCTGGGGTGGCGACCGCGGCCCCTCGGCCAAGGAGAACATGGCCCCCGAGCGCGAGCCCGACGCATCGGTGACCGCTCAGACCCGCGAGGATCAGGCCCTCCTGTACCGGCTGTGCGGCGACCGCAACCCGCTGCACTCCGACAAGCAGTTCTCCGACGTCGGCGGCTTCCCCAAGCCGATCCTGCACGGCCTGTGCACCTACGGCTTCGCCGGTCGGGTGTTGCTCCACGAGCTCGCCGGTTCGGACCCGGCCCGGTTCCGCAGCATGGACGGTCGCTTCTCCTCACCGGTGCTCCCGGGCGAGGCGCTGACGGTGAACATGTGGGACGAGGGCGACGGTCGTCACCTGTTCCAGACCCTGGGCGGAGACGGTCGGGTCGTGCTCGACAACGGCGCCGTTCAGATCGGGTAGCGACGCCGGAGCGGCCGCACCTCGGTGTCGGCCTCCGGGTCGCTCCGCGGGTCGGCGCCCCCGTCGCCGCCGATGGCGTCGAACACTGACGTTCCGGCTTCGCTGGTGGCCGCCACCCGCACGGCGGCCGCCACCAGTGGCTCCCTGGCGCCGGTGCGGCGGGCCAGGGTGAGGCAGGCGTCGGTGAACTTGATCGTGTGATCGTCGAGCGTGGCCCCGGCCAGGGCGGCCAACGCGTCGACCACACCGGGTGCGGTCACGTCGATCGGCCCCTCGACGGTCGACCCGTCGCGCTCGGGCTCGGTGTCGAACCCGGCCACGGCGTAGAAGACGAAGCCGGCCAACGCCGCGCACAGGGCGTTGCGGCCGTCGCGGTCGAGGTGGGGTAGCAGGACCGAGCCCATCGTCGGCACCGTCACCCCGTGGATGAAGACGAACGAGCGCTCGTCCCCGTTGGCGAGGTAGCGATCGACCGAGGCCAGGGCCAGGGTGTCGAGGAAGTTCTGGTGGTCGTCGGGGGGAGCGACCGAGGCCAGCACCGCCTGCACCTCGTCGTCGGCGGCGGCCAGGGCCAGGGTCCGGGTGAGCATGCCTGCGGTGTCGGTCGGGCGGAGGCGGGGGATGAGGGTGACCGCCTCCGCCGGTGAGCGCCGCCCGGACGGGGTCGCTCCGGCGAGACCCCGCCCCGCCGACCAGTAGTCCACCGCCTCGGCCAGGTCGGCCCGCCGCACTGGGGTGTCGGCCCGCTCGACCGCCCGCACGGCGTGGGCCAGTCGCAGCAGGCCGTGGCCCGCCAGCGCCGCGGCGTCCGGGGCGAGGCGCGCCACCTCGCGTCGGACGAAACCGACCCAGTCGTCCATCGCCACCGCGGTGGGTTCCTTCTCGACCAGCATCGGGGCGTAGGCGGCGATGAACGTCTCGATGTCGGCCGGGCGGCCCTGGTGTTCGAGCGCCTCGGCCGCCATCGGGCCGTGGTTGGCGTAGCCGGGGCCGTAGCTGAAGGCGGTGGCCTGCAGGGCGCCGAGGGCGGCGTCGAGCGGGGCGGTGTCCGGGGAGACCGTGTCGAGGGGGGCGGTGTCGAAGGTGTCGTCCGCGGGGGTGGCGTCGTCGATGGTGGAGCTTGTCATGGACTCAGTGTCGTACCTCAAGTATTGTTGAGGTCAAGATGTCCACGTCAACCGGAGACAACCTGCTGCCGATCGGCGAGGTGGCCGAGCGCACCGGGCTTGCGGTGTCGGCCATCCGCTTCTACGAGGAGCAGGGCCTGATCGAGCCGACGGCCCGTCGCGGCGGCAAGCGGGTGTTCGAGCGATCGGCGATTCGTCGCCTGTCGTTCATCCTGATCACCCAGCAGCTGGGCTACTCGCTGGCCGACATCCGCACCGCCCTCGACCGGCTGCCCAACGCCTCACCCACGGCCGATGACTGGGCCGGGCTGGCCCGCTCGTTCCGCAACGACCTCGACGGTCGCATCGAGCGGCTCGGCCGGCTTCGCGATCGCCTCGACGGTTGCATCGGGTGCGGGTGTCTCTCGCTGCAGGCGTGCGGCATCTACAACCCGGGCGACCGGGTCAGGGTCGACGGTCGCGGCCCCCGCATGCTGATCGACCCCTAGCGCCCGTGCTCGGGCCCGGGCCGGCGGGCGTGGTCGGTCGGTGGGGCCGGGCGGTGCCGGGCCGCACCGGTTCAGAACAGCTTCTGCTGAGGGCGCTCGATACCGCGCAGTTCGTCGTAGTCCACCTCGACCCAGTCGATGGCCCGGTCGCTGGCCAGCGTCTTGGCCTGCAGCTTGATCTCCTGGGCCACGAACATGCCCCGCACCGGAGACAGGTCGGGCTGCCGGTTGAGGAAATCGAGGTAGCGGGTGAGCTGTTCCACGCCGTCGATCTCACCTCGCCGCTTCACCTCGACGGCCACCGCCGTGCCGTCGGCGTCGCGGCACAGCAGGTCGACGGGGCCGATCTCGGTCGGGAACTCCCGCCGGACCAGCGTCATGCCGTCGCCGAGGCGCTCGGGTTCGATCGCCAGCAGCTCCTGGAGGTGGGCCTCGACACCGTCCTTCTGCAGGGCCGGCTCGACGCCGAAGTCATGGCTCTCGTCGCTCAGCACCTCGTGGAGGGTGATGGTGAGCGTCTCCCCCTTGGGGTTGGTGACGACCCACGCCTCGTCGTCGGTCCGCAGCACGTTGGGCGCCGTCATCCAGTTCATCGGCTTGTAGGCGCCACCATCGGCATGGATGGCGACGCAGCCGTCGGCCTTCACCATGATGAGGCGGACGGCGCGGGGGAGGTGGGCGGTGAGGCGGCCGTCGTAATCGACGGTGCACTCGGCGACGACAAGACGCACGGCCGACAGTCTACGGCCGCGAATTCAGTCCAGGTCGCGTCCGCTCAGTCGCTTGCTGATCAGGGACCGCCGCTCCCGCAACTCGGCGTAGGTCAGCGAGTCGTACTGGTCGGGGTCCACCCCGAAGCCGGCCTTGATCCCGTCGGCGTCGACCTCCCACGTCTCGGCCGCCATGCCGAGCTGGGCCGAGATCGAGGCGCCATGGGTGGTGGCGAAGTGGGTGGCGATCTTGGTGACCACGGCGAACATGTCGAGTTCGGGGGCCAGCGTGGCGATGGCCCCGTCGACGAAGATCAGGTTCTTGATGTAGAGCATCAGCGGCTTCGGTAGCCGGGCCCCGTAGCCGAGGAGGGCCTTGACGATGCGCTGCATCTCGGTGATGAGTTCCTCGGGGGTCATGGCCGTCGGGTCGGGCGGCGGCCCGTCGAGGCCGAGGTCGGCGATCACGGCCTCGACGTCGGTGTCGGGCGGGAGCGCCCCCAGGTCGCGCAGGGCGCCGACCTGACCTTTGATGTCGTTCATCGTCGCCGTCATCATCATCTTGAGGAAGGCGGTGCGTTCGGACTCGCTCAGGCGGCCCGTAATGCCGAAGTCGACGAGGCCGATGCGACCGTCGTCGAGGACGAACAGGTTGCCGCCGTGGAGATCGCCGTGGAAGACGCCGTGGAGGAAGGCGCCCTCCAGGAAGCCGAGCATGGCGGTCTCGATCACGTTGTGGGTGTCGATGCCGGCCTCGGTCATGCCGACGACGTCGTTGAAGTTGAAGCCGTGCAGCCGCTCCATGACGAGCGTCCGGCGGTGGACGTGCACCGGGTGGGGGCGGGGGACGACGAAGCCGGGGCGGTCGAGCTTGACGAACACCTCGGCGATGTCGAGCATGTTGGCCGCCTCGAGGCGGAAGTCGAGCTCCTCGACGATGGTCTCGGCGAACAGCTCCACCAGCGCCGGCGGGTTGGCCAGGGCCGATACCGGGATGCGGCCGACCAGGAACGGGGCCAGCCAGCTGAGGACCCGCAGGTCGCGGCGCACGAGCTGATCGATGCCGGGTCGCTGGACCTTGACCACGACCTCCTCGCCGGTGACGAGGACGGCGGCGTGGACCTGGGCGATCGAGGCCGCGGCCAGGGGCTCGGGCTCGATCGAGCGGAAGACGTCCTGGACCGGGCGACCGATCTCGGCTTCGACCACGGCGATCATCTCGTGATACGGCACCGCCGGCACCTGATCGCGACACTTCTTGCACTCGTCGACCAGCTCGCGGGGGAACACGCCCTCACCGGCGGAGATGATCTGGGCCAGCTTGATGTAGGTCGGGCCGAGTCGTTCGGCCGACTCCCGCAGTCGACGGGACAGCCCGGCCCGCGAACGATCGCTACCCCGGTCGCGTACGTACCAGGCGACGATGGCCAGCCCGAGGATGCGAACCACGGTGAAGGCACGACCCAGCGGGGGGATGCGGGGTGGGCGGGTCAGGCGGGGGAGCTCGCGCCGCTGAGCCCGCCGCAGGGCCTCGATCGGCCGCCGCCAGCGCAGCTCGTTGTCGGACACACTCCACGGCGGCTGTTCGGAGAACGAGCCGAGGTGCAGGTCATCGGGGGCGGTTGCGATGGTCACGGACCTCAGTTTGGGGGAAGGCGACAGGTGACGGCGGATCAGCCGTTGAGTATCTCCAGACACCGATCGGCCCATTCCCTGCGACAGATGAGCAGGTCGGGCAAGTACGGATCGGGGTTGTTGTAGACCATGGGCGAGCCGTCGAGTCGAGAGCAGTGGAGACCGGCGGCCTTCGCCACCGCCACCGGGGCGCAGCTGTCCCACTCGTACTGGCCACCGGAGTGGGCGTAGATGTCGGCGTCGCCGCGGACGACGGCCATGGCCTTGGCCCCGGCCGAACCCATCTCGATGTACTCGGCGCCGAGATCCTGGGCCAACATCTGGGCCGCCGGGGGGCGACGGGTGCGGCTGACGATCACCCGAGGGCGGTCGCCGGCGGGCTCGGGCAACACGCTGGCCGGATCGGTGCCGAGGACAAGCTCCTCGGCCGGCAGCGACACCGCCCCGGCGACCGGGTCGCCGTTGACGACGAGGGCGATGTGGACGGCCCAGTCGATGCGAGGGGGCTCGGCGTACTCGCGGGTGCCGTCGAGAGGATCGACGATCCAGGTGCGCTCGGCGGTCAGTCGTTCCCGACGGTCGGCGCCCTCCTCGGACAGCACGGCGTCGCCGGGGCGTTCCGTCGCCAGGCTCTGCACGATGAAGCGGTGGGCGGCGGCGTCACCGGCATCCTTCAGGTCCCAATGGGTGGTGCCTTCGGTGACCATCCGCTGCCGCAGATCGACCAGGATCTTTCCGGTTTCGACGGCGAGGCGGGAGGCGAGGGCGTGATCGTCAGGCGTAACACTCACCAGCTCACCCTAACGGGATCGCCGAAGGTGGCTACCCGAGGGTCATCGCCTGGGTGGGCCGACCCAGCGGCGGGCCCGGCCGGGTGGGATGGTCAGGTGGGCTCGCCGTAGGGCTCGCCGGCCTCGGTGTAGCAGTCGACGTGGTACTGCTCCACCCGCTGCCAGACCCCGTCCTCGTACACGTTGCAGATGACCTGCTGATCGCGATGGCGGGCCCGGAACTTCACCCGGTCCCCGCAATGGGGGCAGTCGGCGGAGCAACCGGCCTCGATCAGCCGGAGCACGGCTCGGCTCTTCCAGGTGACGGTCTCCGGCTTGGTGGCGGTCGTAGAAGAACTGGCCATGCCCTGGGTATCGGACGGTGCACGGCCGTCATTGAGAAAGCGATCTGCGGCGACGTCCCCGGAGGGACGTTGCCGTCAGCGGTTGGGCGGTCTGTGGGCGCTGCGAGGTTCGCTGGAGGCGAACTCGAAGCAACGTCCGGGAGGGACGTTGCCGTCAGCGGCTGAGCGGTTTGTAGGTCACCCGGGTCGGGCCGGCGTTCTCGCCCAGCTCCTCCAGGCGGTAGGCCTCGTACTCGGAGAAGTTGCCCTCGAACCAGCGGACGAAGGAGTCGCCTTCGAACGACAGGATGTGGGTGGCGATCCGGTCGAGGAACCAGCGATCGTGGCTGATGACCACGGCGCAGCCGGGGAACCTCTCCAGCGCGTCCTCCAGGGCCCGGAGGGTGTCGACGTCGAGGTCGTTGGTCGGCTCGTCGAGCAGCAGCACGTTGGCGCCTCGCTTGAGCACCCGGGCCAGGTGGACCCGGTTGCGCTCGCCGCCGGAGAGCACGCCGACCTTCTTCTGCTGATCGGAGCCCTTGAAGTTGAACGAGGCGACGTAGGCCCGACCGTTCACCTCGCGATCGCCGACGGCGACGACATCGTGGCCCTCGGTGATCGCCTCGTAGACCGTCTGGTCGTTGTCGAGGATGTCGCGCGACTGGTCGACGAAGGACACCTCGGCGGTGGACCCGATGGTGATCGAACCGCTGTCGGGTTGCTCGCCCTCGCCGGTGGCGGCCGCCACCAACATGTTGAACAGCGTCGTCTTGCCGGCGCCGTTGCCCCCGATCACGCCGACGATGCCGGCCGGCGGCAGGGTGAACGACAGGTCGTCGATCAGCAGCTTCTCACCGAAGCCCTTGGTCAGCTTCTCGACCTCGATCACCTGATCCCCCAGGCGCTTGCCCGGCGGGATGTGGATCTGCACCCGCTCCTCGGCCGGGTCGTACCGCTCGGCCTCGGTTCGCAGATTCTCATAGGCCGACAGGCGGGCCTTGCCCTTGGCCTGGCGGGCCTTGGGGGCCATGCGAACCCACTCGAGCTCGCGGGCCAGTGTCCGCTTGCGGGCGGCCTGGGCCCGCTCCTCGGAGTCGAGCCGGGCCTGCTTCTGGTCGAGCCACGAGCTGTAGTTGCCCTCGAAGGGAATACCCCGGCCCCGGTCGAGCTCCAGGATCCAGCCGGCCACGTTGTCGAGGAAGTAGCGGTCGTGGGTGATGGCCACGACGGTGCCCTGGTACTCCGACAGGTGGCGCTCGAGCCACGCCACCGACTCCGCATCGAGGTGGTTGGTCGGCTCGTCGAGGAGGAGCAGGTCGGGCTTCGACAGCAGCAGGCGACACAGCGCCACCCGACGGCGCTCACCGCCGGAGAGGTGCTCCACGCCGTCGGTCTTGTCCGGCAGGCGAAGCGCCTGCATGGCGATGTCGATCGTGCGCTGGAGGTCCCAGGCGCCGGCGGCCTCGATCTTGTCCTCGAGTTCGGCCTGGCGGACGCCGAGCTTCTCGTAGTCGGCATCGGGGTCGGACCACTCGGCCAGCACGGCGTCGTAGTCGGCCAGGAGCTGCACCGTCTCACCGGCACCGTCCATCACGTTGCCCTGCACGTCCTTCGACGAGTCGAGCTGCGGCTCCTGCTCCAGGTAGCCGACGGTGAAACCGGAGCTCAGCCGGGCGTCGCCGGTGTAGCCGTCGTCGATGCCGCCCATGATCTTGAGCAGTGACGACTTGCCGGCGCCGTTGGAGCCGAGGACGCCGATCTTGGCCCCGGGGAAGAACGACAGCGAGATGTTCTCGAGCACTTGTCGGTCCGGCGGATGGAAGCGGCCGACCTTGTGCATGGTGTAGATGAACTGAGCCATAACACCGATAAGGCTACGGCCGCCGAGGGGCTCTCGACGCCTTGGCCGACGCGAGCGTGGGCCCCGACCGGGGCCCACGATTCACGTGCTCTTCGTGTCGATGCAGGTCACGCCGAAGCGTGGACCCGACGCCGAGTCACTTCTTCTTTGCGGCAGCCTTCTTGGCCGGGGCCTTCTTGGCCGGGGCCTTCTTGGCGGCGGCCTTCTTGGCCGGGGCCTTCTTGGCGGCGGCCTTCTTGGCCGGGGCCTTCTTTGCCGGGGCGGCCTTCTTGGCCGGGGCCTTGTTGGCGGCGGCCTTCTTGGCCGGAGCCTTCTTTGCCGGGGCGGCCTTCTTGGCCGGGGCCTTCTTGGCGGCGGCCTTCTTGGCCGGGGCCTTCTTGGCGGCGGCCTTCTTGGCGGCGG